>NZ_CP017157.1:6000000-7200000 GCF_001729485.1 Streptomyces lydicus | reverse complement strand
GCCAGATCGATCACCGCGCGGGCATCGCCGCGCGACAGCAGCGACTCCGCCTCCAGGCAGTCGGCTGCCTCCCGGACGGAACTGTCGGCCCCGGGGCGGGCCGCCAGGTACTCCCGCAGGTCCTTCACGATCCCGTCGACCACTTGCCGGCCCCCCATCGCCATACCGCGGTCCGCGTACTCGTGGATGTGCTCCGCGGTGATCGTCTCGGCGTGCAGACCGTGGTGGACGGCCTCGCGCAGCGGGGACGAACGGGAGACCCCGCCACCGTCGGGGCTTCGTTCGAGACGGTCCGCCACCTCGTCCCAGTACGCCCGCAGCCGGTCGTGGACGGAACGCTTCACGGCGGGGGAGAGGTGGGACTGCAGCGCGGCCACCATGAGCTGGTGCAGCCGGTACCAGCCCTGGGAGAGCGGATAGGCGAACGAATACGCGGTGAGCGACTCCCAGGTCAGCAGATGGGTCGGCAGGTTGAACGCCCGGCCCAGCGCCCGGAAGGCCCCGAAGTCGAAGGTGCGGGCCACGCTGAGCAGCTCCAGAATCCGCACCTCGTCCGGCGGGACGTGCTGCAGGAACCGCTGGACGATGTGCTCGGAGGTGATCGTCGTCTCCAGCCGGGCCGGATTCTGGAGGTAGGTGTCGATGGCCAGATGCAGATAGAACGGCACGCCGGCGCTGGCTTCGGCGATCGACCGCTGCCTGCCGCCCTCGGTGATTCCCGCGGCGGACAGCAGGTCGAGCCGCGCGGTCATCGGCAGGCCCTCCACCGGCACGTGCCTGATCACCGAGGCCCAGTCCTCGTCGTACGCCGCCCAGTGCAGCGGCTCGCGGCTGGCCACCACGGCGAGTCCGCCCTGCAGCTGGCCGAGCAGATCACGCAGCCAGGCATCGGCACCGAAGCTCTTCCCGCCGGGCAGCGGAGTGGGCACCAGCGCCTCGTAGGCGTCCACGAACAGCACGAAGGGCTGCTCGGTGCTCGCCTCGCGGAGTTCCTCGGCGAGCAGGTAGGAGACCGCGTAACCGAGTTCGGCGTTGGAGAGATTGTCGAGGTCCTGCAGGGTGGGGTCGGACTTGATGCGCTGTTTGCGGCTCCGGTTGGACAGCGCCCGGTCCGTCAGCCGGACCAGTCCCGCCGCGGTACCGAACACCGGAAAGCCCATGGCATCGTCGAGGATCTTCGACAGGACGTCGCTCTCCTCCGCGAACGGCGTACGCGTGCGGTCCATCCGGAGCTGAGGGTGCACCCGCTGCCACAGGACCGCATAGGCGATGTCGAACCGGTCGAATTTCACGCCCTGCGCACCGAACTCGGTACGTAACACGGCCAGCGCGTCCTCCTGCTGCCGCAGCGCCGGAATCTGCAGGTCGAGGCGGGCCGTCCGGTACCCCTGGCCGGTCCGGTTGCGGAGCTCCTGAAGCAACCGGGACTTTCCGATCCCCCCGATGCCCACGATGTTGAAGACCTGCGGTTCACCGGAGGAGGGGAGCGCGTGCAGGGCCTCCTCGTACGCGGCCAGCACGGCTTCCCGGTCGAAGAACTGCCGTTGCAGAGCGGAGACCCGCCGGTATCGCGGCCCAATGGGCATGCCGTCATCCCCCCGGTTGCTTTTCCTGCCGCCAGGGAGGCTACCCGTAACCGGGGTGCCGGGCACCGGAGTTGGGGCTGCTCAGTGCCGCAGGGAAGTGCCGAAGCCCGAGGCCAGGGGCATGCGGAGGCCGAGGGGTGGGGGTGCGGCCAGGGCGTCGCGGACGGGGCGGGCGTAGTCGCGGGCGAAGAGTGAGCCGAGCAGGAAGTCCGTTGCCAGGGCGTGTACTTCGGCGCGGTGCTGGTGCAGGGAGTGGCCGTCGGAGTGGACCTCGAAGCGGCAGGTGTCGCGGTTGACCTTCTTCGCGCGCTCGGCGTAGCGGTAGGAGAGGTCGGGGTCGTGACGTTCGTCGTTGGTGCCGTGGACGAGCAGGACCCGGCGGCCGATGAGCTGTTTCACCGGATCGGGGTGCTCGTCGCGGGTGCGGGGGGCCGGCAGCCAAGGGGCCAGCGCGAGCACCGAGTTGACGGCCGGGTGGCCGGCGGCGTGCAGGGCGGCGCGGGCGCCCATGCCCGTGCCGACGAGGCAGACCGGGACGTCGCCGTAGCGGCGGACCACCTCCTCCAGGGCCCAGGAGGCGTCGCGGGCCGGATGGGCCGCGGTGCCGTTCCAGCCGCGGCAGCGGTAGTGCACGACGTGCGTCGCCAGCCCCTCGGACCGGCCCGCCCTCGCCAGCCGGGCCGCGAGCGGGCGCACCGCCAGCGCGGTCACCGGGGACGGGCGCCGTACCCCGGTCGGGCCGCCGCCCGGCAGCAGGAGGGCGACCCCGGTCACCGCCCGCTCCGTACCGCCCGATCCCAGCGGTCTTCCGAGCCGGGCCTCACGCTCCGGCAGCGCTTGCTGAGCCATGACCAGAACGATGGCAGAAGGAGACCTCCCCGCCACCCTGCGGACGGGTCACTGTTACGTATCGTTCGGTGCTATCTACGCGCGTAGGGGCTAGAGTGCCGCAATGACGAGCGAGACCACCCTTCCGACCAGTGAACAGATCCGCCGCGCCCCCAAGGTGCTGCTCCACGACCACCTCGACGGCGGACTGCGTCCCGCCACGGTCGTCGACCTGGCCCGCGCCACCGGCTACGACGGCCTGCCCGAGACCGACCCCGAGAAGCTCGGGATCTGGTTCCGTGAGGCCGCCGACTCCGGCTCGCTCGAGCGCTACCTGGAGACCTTCGCGCACACCTGCGCCGTCATGCAGACCCGCGACGCACTGGCCCGGGTGGCCGCCGAGTGCGCCGAGGACCTGGCCGCCGACGGCGTCGTCTACGCCGAGGTCCGGTACGCGCCCGAGCAGCACCTGGAGCAGGGGCTGACCCTCGAAGAGGTCGTCGAGGCCGTCAACGAGGGCTTCCGCGAGGGCGAGCGGCGGGCCCGCGAGAACGGCCACCGCATCCGTGTCGGCGCCCTGCTGACCGCCATGCGGCACGCCGCCCGGGCCCTGGAGATCGCCGAACTCGCCAACCGCTACCGCGACACCGGCGTCGTCGGCTTCGACATCGCCGGCGCCGAGGCCGGCTACCCGCCCACCCGCCACCTCGACGCCTTCGAGTACCTCAAGCGGGAGAACAACCACTTCACCATCCACGCCGGTGAAGCCTTCGGCCTGCCGTCCATCTGGCAGGCGCTCCAGTGGTGCGGCGCCGACCGGCTGGGTCACGGCGTCCGGATCATCGACGACATCGAGGTCGCCGACGACGGCTCGGTCACCCTCGGCCGGCTCGCCTCGTACGTGCGCGACAAGCGCATCCCGCTGGAGATGTGCCCCACCTCCAACCTCCAGACCGGTGCGGCGCCCTCCTACGCGGAGCACCCCATCGGCCTGCTGCGCCGGCTGCAGTTCAGGCTCACCGTCAACACCGACAACCGGCTGATGAGCGGTACGAACATGTCGCTGGAATTCGAGCACCTGGTCAAGACATTCCGGTACACGCTCGATGACATGCAGTGGTTTACAGTCAATGCGATGAAATCAGCGTTCATTCCTTTCGATGAACGTCTGGCCATGATCAATGACGTCATCAAGCCCGGATACGCCGAACTGCGGGCCGAATGGCTCTTCCGCCCGGCGCCGGCAAAGGCCCCTCTGAGCAGTGAGTCTGACCGTGCGTAAGCGGTAACGCGAGCATATAGCGCAACGGCCGGTGGAATGTCCACCGGCCGTTTTTTCATTCCTCGTGGCTGTTTGCGGGGCCGGTTGCCGCATCACTAGGTTGATTGGCCGGTCAAGCCCCCATCAATGAGGACGTAATTCGATGAAGCAGGGAACCATCAAGACTCTCGGTGCCGCCGCCCTCGGTGCCGCCATCGCCGTCACCGCCGCGGGCGCCGCCAGCGCCGCCTCGCTGACCGGTGCCGACACCACCGGCGTGCTCAAGAACCTGCCGGTCAAGAACCTGCCGGTCAAGGACGCCACCAAGACCCTCTCCGGGGCCACCCAGTCCAAGCCGGTCGGCGGCGACATCAAGACCCCGCTGAACTCCAAGGGCAACAGCCTCCTGGGCGGTCTGCCCACCAACGCGCTCGGCAAGACCCTGGGCTGATCCCGCTCCGTCCCCCTCGGGGGACGCGCGCGCCGTGCCCCGGCCGTACGCCTTCGTGCTGACGGCCGGGGCGTTGTCACGTCCGGGCCGGCTACCAGGCGGTCGCGGCGGCCTTGTCCTCCGAGGGCAGGAGTATCCACAGCGCCAGGTAGACCAGGAACTGCGGGCCGGGCAGCAGACACGACACCACGAAGATCACGCGCATCGTCGCCGGGCTCATACCGAAGCGACGGGCCAGGCCCGCGCACACTCCGGCGATCATTCGGTTGTTGCGGGGGCGGACCAATGCGGCGGCCATGGCGATCTTCTCCTTCTCGGCTTTCGCGGGGTGGGTACCCCGATGCCTCAAAGGTAGGTCCGGCTGCCCGTCAGCACGTCAGCCTGCCGGGCTACTCCGACCCTGGGGATCCTCGGGGTCGTATCCCCGACATGCTCGTACCGGCGGCGGAGCCGGGACCGGGCCCCTGGTACCACCGCGAGGTGCACCAGGGCCACCCCGAGGGCGCCCAGCAGCACGGAGTCGATGTCCGGGACCCGGCCGGGCACCCCTGACTGCAGCAGCTCGATGGCCAGCGCGATCATTGCGCCGGCGAACACGGTGCGGGTCAGCGACACCAGCGGCGAAACGTTCAGGCGCCCGGCCGAGAGCGGCAGCAGCACCCCCAGCGGCGCCAGCAGCAGCACCGAGCCGCCCAGGTGCTGCACGGCGTCCCACGACAGCCCGTGCGCCAGTTCCGCCCGGATCGTCGCCAGCGGTTCGAGATTCGCCGCGGGCACCCACGGCACCGTACGGGGTCGCAGCGTGAGCCAGCCGACGATCGACAGATGCGCCACGAGGAGGAGAAGTCCGGTGACGCGCATACGGGGGGCGGCGGTGCTGCCGGGGCCATGACGCTGCACACAGGCCAGGACGCCGGTAGCGGTGGCAACGGTTCCGCCGGCGTGCGCCGGCTTTGCCCACGGCCCCGGGCGGCGGCCCGCGGCGGCCCTGCGGCGCCCCCGGGGCGGCCGGTGCGCGCGACGGCCCCCGTGCCGCCACCACCACTGCACCGCCACCGCTAACCCTCTTCCGAGAGCGGGTCCCCCCACCCGGCGTTCTGCGCGATGTCCGGGTTGGCCAGGACGTCGGCGGAGCAGTCGTAGCGGTGCGCGGAGTCGTGACCGGGGCCGGCCAGCACCGCGGCGTGCGTGCGGCCCAGAGCCGGGCTCGCGCCGTACGTGCACACCAGCTGTGCCAGTGCGAACGACGGCAGGTCGTCCGGCCGGACGGTCAGCCGCAGGGCGTCCGACGGATCGCCCGCACGCGGCCCGGCGACCTTCAGGTCCACCGGAACGGCCGTGTTGAACCCGGCCTTGTCCTCGTCGGACGACGGCCGGCGCTGCAGCTCGCCCAGCAGGGCGCGGGCGGCCCGCAGACGCGGATCGGCGCCGCCCGTGCCCTTCGCCTCCGGGACCGCCCGCTCGACCTGCGCCAGCGCCGAGCCGCACACCAGATAGACGGTGGCCTGGGCGCCGTCCGACGCGCCCGGCGCCGTCTCGCTCGCCGGAGCCCGGCAGCTGACCCGTGACGGCGCGCCGCCCGCGTCGACCGGCACGGACGTGCCCCGGATCCCGCAGCCCGCGGCGGTCAGCGCCAGCGCCGCCACCGCGGCCGTACGCCGCCACCCGCGGCCGGTCGCCGTCATCGTCCGCCCTCCGGGCCCTCGCCGGCGGCGCGGTCGCGGCCGCCGTCCCGCTCCTCGCCGTCCGCCAGCGGGGAGGCGTCCATCGGCAGCCGCAGGGTGAAGACCGCGCCGCCCTCGGGGAGGTTGGCCGCGGTGATCTCACCGCCGTGGATGTGCGCGTTCTCCAGGGCGATGGACAGGCCCAGGCCGCTGCCCTCCGAACGGGGGCGCGAGGCGCTGGCCTTGTAGAAACGGTCGAAGACATGCGGAAGGACTTCCTCCGGGATGCCGGGGCCGTGATCGCGTACCCGGATCACCAGCTCACCGCCTCCGGCCCGGTCCGCGCCCGCGGTCTCCGCAGCGGGCTCGCCGGCCGCGCCGCCCTCCGGGCCCTCGGCGCCCGCCCCGGCCGCGCCGCCGCCGTCCTCGCCGGCACCGGCCGCCTCACCGCCGCCCGCGTCCGCCCCCCGGCCCTCCTCCGTCCGCACCGACACCCGCACCGGCGACCCGCCGTGCTTGAGGGCGTTGCCGATCAGATTCGCCAGGATGACGTCCAGCCGGCGGGGATCCAGCCGCGCCACGATGCCGCGGTCCGCGTCCAGGTCCACCGCGTCCAGCCAGGCGCGGGCGTCGATGCAGGCGGTCACCTGGTCCGCCACGTCGACGTCGTCCAGCACCAGCCGGGCCGTGCCCGCGTCGAAGCGGGTCACCTCCATCAGGTTCTCCACCAGGTCGTTCAGTCGACGGGTCTCGCTGACCACCAGCTGGACGGCGGGCGCGATCATCGGGTCGAGGGAGTCGGCCTCCTCCTCCAGCACCTCCGAGACCGCGGTGATCGCCGTCAGCGGCGTCCGCAGCTCGTGCGACATGTCCGCGACGAAGCGACGCGACGCCGCCTCCCGGCCGCTCAGCTCCTCCACCCGCTGCTGCAGCCGCTCCGCCGTACGGTTGAACGTGCGCGACAGATCGGCGAGTTCATCGGTACCGGTCACCCGCAGCCGGGTGTCCAGCCGTCCCTCGCCCAGCTGCCGCGCCGCGTGCCCCAGCCGCTGCACGGGCCGCAGCACCGTCGTCGCGGCGGCCTGCGCCAGCAGGGCCGACCCGACCAGCGCCAGCGCCGTGGCGATGCCCAGCGACCAGGCCAGCGAGTTGAGGTCCTGCCGCTCGGTCGCCAGCGACTTGATCATGTAGCCGGTCGGCCCGCCGCCGATCACCTTCGCCCCGGCGACCAGGTACGGGGCGTCCCCGAGCTCCTTGCGCTGCCAGTACAGGTGGTGGGAGTAGCGGTTGGACTCGTCGACCGGGCGGACCTGCTCGACCGCGCTGCGCAGCGACGCGGGCACGTTCTTGAGCGTCAGCAGGTTCTTGTCCGTCGTGGCCGCGCAGTCCTTGCCCTCACGGTCCACACCGATCAGCAGCACCGCGTAGTTCTGCGGCCCGGCGGCCATCTGCCGTGCCGCGTCCTGGAGTTCGGAGCACCGCGGCCGCAGCGGAAGCGACCGGGTGCTGTCCTCCAGCGACTTGCGGAAGTCGTTCAGGACCGCGTTCTGGGTGCGGTCCAGCACCGTGTTGCGGTTGAGCCAGTACGCGATGCCGGACGCGGAGACCGCCGCGGTCAGCGCCACCAGCGCGAAGACCACCACCAGCCGCAGCCGCAGACTCGTCCAGCGCAGCAGCCCCGACGCCCGCCCCAGCAGCCGCGGCACCCGGCGCCCGGCGGGCGCGTGCGCGCCGCTCCCGGCCCCGCCGTCCGCGCCCTCGTCGGGCGCCCCGCCGTCGTGGGAACGTTCCGTCACTGCGGGGAGTCCAGCCGGTAGCCGACGCCACGGACCGTACGGATCAGCGTCGGCGAGGAGGGAACGTCCTCCACCTTCGCGCGCAGCCGCTGGACGCAGGCGTCCACCAGGCGCGAGTCGCCGAGGTAGTCGTGCTCCCACACCAGCCGCAGCAGCTGCTGCCGCGACAGCGCCTGGCCCGGCCGGCGACTGAGTTCCAGCAGCAACCGCAGCTCCGTCGGCGTCAGTTGCAGGTCCTCGCCGTTCTTGGTGACCGTCATCGCCGACCGGTCGATGACCAGCGAGCCGAACGTCGCCGAGTCGCTCGACTCCCGCTCGCCCCGGCGCAGCACCGCCCGGATACGGGCGTCCAGCACCCGCCCCTGGACCGGCTTGACGACATAGTCGTCGGCACCGGACTCCAGCCCCACCACGACGTCGATGTCGTCGTTGCGCGCGGTGAGCAGGATGATGGGCAGCTGGTCCGTACGCCTGATCCGCCGGCACACCTCGAAACCGTCGATGCCCGGCAGCATCACATCCAGCACGATCAGGTCCGGGCGCTGCTCACGCAGCAGCTTCAGGCCGTCCTCGCCCGTCGCCGCGGTCACCACACGGTGACCCTGGCGGGACAGCGAGAGTTCGAGGGCCGTGCGGATGGCGTCGTCGTCCTCGATCAGCAACAGGAAAGGCACCTCGCCATTCTGTCCCATGGGACGCCGGGACATCGACCAGTGGCGCCCCCGGGCACAGGGCCCGCCCGCGCGGGGGACCGGCGCGGCCGCCACCCGCCCCTGTGACAGGGCTGTGACAGTCGACGGACAACGCGATGAAACTGGCTTGGCAGTCTTTTGGGCACCGGGAGAGATCAACAACCCGGCAGACACCGAACGAGCTGGCTCTACGACGGGGGGCGCGAGATGAACACACTGCACGGCACGACTTCCAGCGCAGTTATCACGCGACTCCACGACGTCGTACGGACCACCGAGAAGTCCGGTGCCGCGGGGCTCGGCGGCGCGCGCAGCTGCACCCGCGGCGTCCCGCGTCAGCGGCCGCCCTACATGGTGGCCATCGACGCGACGACGGTCACCGTCACCGGGGGAGACGCGGCGCACGGGGGAGCCGCCGCACACGGGGGAGACAACGGGGGAGCGGAGTACGGGGAGGCCACGGGGGAACGGCGTTCCGCGTCGGAGGCGGCCGAGGCCGAAGCGGCCTTCACCGCCTACGTCCAGGAGCGCCGCGCCTCCCTGTACGCCACCGCCTACCACCTGACCGGCGACCGCTACGAGGCCGAGGACCTGCTGCAGAGCGCCCTGTTCTCGACCTACCGCGCCTGGGACCGGATCAGCGACAAGGCGGCGCTCGGCGGCTATCTGCGCCGCACCATGACCAACCTGCACATCAGCGCCTGGCGCCGGCGCAAGCTCAACGAGTACCCGACCGAGGAGCTGCCGGAGACGGCCGGCGAGGTGGACGCGATGCGCGGCACCGAACTGCGCGCCGTGCTGTGGCAGGCGCTGGCCCGGCTGCCCGAGACGCAGCGCACCATGCTGGTCCTGCGCTACTACGAGGGCCGTACGGACCCGGAGATCGCGGACATTCTCAACATCAGTGTCGGCACGGTGAAGTCGAGCATCTGGCGCGCCCTGCGTCGGCTGCGCGAGGACGACGTCCTCAGCTTCGGCCGTGACGAGGAGGAGTCCTTCGGCGAGCTGGTGGCCTGAAGGAACCGGGCCCACGGGGGAAGCGGGGCCCGCACCCGAGGGGAAGCCCGAGGGGGGAATCCCGGAGGGGGAACGGGATACGGGGAAAACCGGCAGAAACGGAGCAATCCGCGGAAGCCAGACGTATCGGGGGATACGTAAAAGAGGGGAAACACGGGGGACACGGGGAAAACGGAGCGGGTTCGGGCGGCCGGGGGGTCTGCCCGAACCCGCTCCCTCGTCGTCCGCCGCGCCCCGCGCTAGGCGCCCCGCACCGACACCACCGGCTCGTGCCGCACCGGGAAATTCACCGAGTTGGCGATGAAGCACTTCTGATGCGCGTCACCGTGCAGCGCCCGCGCCCGCTCGGCGTCGCCCGCCGACGCCACCTCGACCCGCGGCCGCAGTACCACGCCGGTGAACCGCCCGCCGCCCGCACCGTCCTCCGCCATCGAGCCCTCCGCGTCGTCCACGTACCCCGTCACCACCACACCCGCCAGCGCGCACAGCGCCAGATACGTCAGCATGTGGCACTGCGCCAGCGACGCCAGCAGCAACTGCTCCGGATTCCAGCGGTCCGCCGAGCCGCGGAACGCCGGATCCGCGGTGCCCGCGAGCGGCGGCGGCCCCTCGGCGCGCACCTCGTGCTCCCGCCCGTACGCGCGGTATCCGCTGGTCCCGGAACCGGTGTTGCCGGTCCAGGTGACGGTGGCGCGGTAGCTGTGCTGTCCCGGCATCGGGCCATCCCCTCGTCGACTGCCCGCAGCCTACGGCCGCACGCCACGCCGCGGACGGCCGGGGAATCCGGCAGCCCGCGGCCGGACCTCAGGAGCTGACCGGCGCGCCCGCCGTCCGCGCGGCCGCGATCCGCGCCAGGGCCTCCGGCCCCGCGCACGCATGCGCACCCAGCGCGGTGTGCCGGGCCACCACGGCACGCTCGCCGCGCATCAGCCGCAGCCCGCGACGCATCAGATACGGCGCCGACTTGCGGCCCTCCCGCAGATCGCGCACCAGCCGCCGGCGGAACGTCGTGGACGGCCGGCCCCGCAGGCACAGCGCATCCGCCAGCACCCCCGCCGCCCGGCAGGCCGCGATGACATCGGCGGCGAAGATGCCCTCCGCGATGAACAGGCCCGCCCCGCCCAGCTCCAGCACGGACCCACCGACCCGGGCACTCGCGGCGATGTCGTACACCGGAACCTCCGCACGCCCCGTACGGCACAGGGCGTCGATCGCCGCCACGGCCGCACCGGCGTCCCAGGACAGCGGCGAATCCCAGTCCGCGCCGCCACCGTCGGCCAGCTGCGGCAGGCTCGGGTCCGCCGCCTCCTTGTAGAAGTCGTCGAGGTTGAGGACCGGCAGGCCGCTGCGCGCGGCCAGCGACGTCTTGCCGGAACCGGACGGGCCCGTCAGCAGCACGACACGGGCGGGGACACCTCCCCGCTCATGGCCGTCCCCCCGCCCGGCCGGAACCGGGAGGGAAGGAGGAGCCGGGAGCTTGGCGGAGGGCGACGGGGCGAAGGAGTGAGAGCTCACGGGTACTCATTGTCGCCCATGCGGCCGTGTGGGGGACCCCTGGCGCGCGAGGTGGATCGGCCCCCTCCGCTCAACTACGCTACGCAGTCAACCGATTACCCAAATCACTCCGCCCGTACAGCCATTCGACCCACAGGCAGGTGGCAATGCCCTCCCACGCACGTCCCAGGACCGGTCGCGTCCCGCGCACCCTGCTGCGCGCAGGTCTGGCGGTCTCCGCGGCCGGAGCCGCACTCACGGCGGGCGGTGCGGCAACGGCGAGCGCGGCCCCCGCGCCCGCCCCGGCGCACGGCACCGACACCGGCGCCACGGCCTCCGCACTGACCGGCGCCCTCCTGCACTCCGTCGCCGGCGGCGTCGGCCCGGTCAAGAACCTCCAACTGGACCCGCTCGCCAACACCGCCGTCGACCCGCTCGCCAACGCCGTCGCCACCCAGATCGCCGACTTCAAGCCGGTGAGCACCACCCTCGTGACCGGCCCCCTCTCCCGCGGCGCCGCCCTCCGCGACGTACCGCTCGTCGGCCTGGCCACCAAGGTGCTGCCGGGCTGACCGCCCCACCACGACGACGGCGCGGGACCCCACCACCACAGGTGGGGTCCCGCGCCGCCGCACGGCCGGCAGGCCGCGGTCAGACGCCCATCGGGTGCCAGACCGTCTTCGTCTCCAGGAACGACAGCAGCCGCTCCGTCCCCGGGACGGCACTCCAGTCCACCGCCCCCGGGCGCAGCACCCGCTTGAGGTTGTCGGCCGCCGCCGTCTCCAGCTCCTTCGCCAACCCGGCGTCCGCGCCCGCGAGATCGATCGCGTTGACGTCCTGGTGGGCGGCGAGCGGCGCACCGATCTCCGCCGTACGGCCCGACAGGACGTTGACCACACCACCCGGCAGATCGGACGTCGCGAGCACCTCGGCCAGCGACAGCGCCGGCAGCGGCGCGTCCTGCGCGGCCACCACGACCACCGTGTTGCCGGTGACGATCGCCGGGGCGACCACCGACACCAGACCCAGGAACGACGACTCCTGCGGCGCCAGGACCGCGACCACACCGGTCGGCTCCGGCGCCGACATGTTGAAGTACGGGCCCGCGACCGGGTTGGCGCCACCCGCGATCTGGGCGACCTTGTCGGACCAGCCCGCGTACCACACCCAGCGGTCGATCGCCGCGTCCACCTGCGCCGCGGCCTTCGCCTTCGAGCACCCCTCGGCGTCCGCGACCTCCGCGACGAACTGGTCGCGGCGGCCCTCCAACATCTCCGCGACGCGGTAGAGGATCTGCCCGCGGTTGTACGCCGTCGCACCCGACCAGCCACCGAACGCCTTACGGGCGGCCACCACCGCGTCCCGGGCGTCCTTGCGGGACGCCAGCGGCGCGTTGGCGAGCCACCTGTCCTTCGAGTCGGTCACCTCGTACACCCGCCCGCTCTCGGACCGGGGGAACTTGCCCCCGACGTACAGCTTGTAGGTCTTGAGAACGCTCAGCCGATCAGACATTGAGGTACGCCTCCAGACCGTGCCGGCCACCCTCGCGGCCGAAGCCCGACTCCTTGTACCCGCCGAACGGCGAAGCCGGGTCGAACTTGTTGAACGTGTTGGACCAGATGACGCCCGCCCGCAGCTTGCTCGCCATCCACAGCATCCGCGAACCCTTCTCCGTCCAGATGCCCGCCGACAGCCCGTACGGCGTGTTGTTGGCCTTCTCCACGGCCTCCGCCGGCGTACGGAACGTCAGCACGGACAGCACCGGCCCGAAGATCTCCTCACGGGCGATGCGGTGCGCCTGGGTGACACCCGTGAACAGGGTCGGCGCGAACCAGTAACCCGAGCCGGGCAGTTCGCAGTCCGGCGCCCAGCGCTCGGCGCCCTCGGCCTCGCCCGCGTCCGCCAGCGCCGTGATCCGGGCCAGCTGCTCGGCGGAGTTGATCGCGCCGATGTCGGTGTTCTTGTCCAGCGGATCACCCACCCGCAACGTCCGCATCCGGCGCTTCAGCGCCTCCAGCAGCTCGTCCTGGACGGACTCCTGCACCAGTAGCCGGGACCCGGCGCAGCAGACGTGCCCCTGGTTGAAGAAGATGCCGTTGACGATGCCCTCGACGGCCTGGTCGATCGGGGCGTCGTCGAAGACGATGTTCGCCGCCTTGCCGCCCAGTTCGAGGGTGACCCTCTTGTCCGTACCGGCGACCGTACGGGCGATGGCCTTGCCGACCTCGGTGGAGCCGGTGAAGGCGACCTTGTCGACGTCCGGGTGCCCGACCAGCGCCGCGCCCGTCGAACCGTCCCCGGTGAGGATGTTCACGACGCCCTTGGGCAGACCCGCCTGACGGCAGATGTCCGCGAAGAACAACGCGGACAGCGGCGTCGTCTCGGCCGGCTTCAGGACCACCGTGTTGCCCGTCGCCAGCGCCGGGGCGATCTTCCACGCCAGCATCAGCAGCGGGAAGTTCCAGGGGATGACCTGGCCCGCGACACCCAGGGGGCGCGGGTTCGGGCCGTACCCCGCGTGGTCGAGCTTGTCGGCCCAGCCCGCGTAGTAGAAGAAGTGCGCGGCGACCAGCGGCAGATCGGCGTCCCGCGACTCCCGGATCGGCTTGCCGTTGTCCAGCGACTCCAGGACCGCCAGCTCACGCGAGCGCTCCTGGATGATCCGGGCGATCCGGAACAGGTACTTGGCGCGCTCGGCGCCCGGCAGCGCCGACCACTTCTCGAACGCCTTGCGGGCGGCCCTCACGGCACGGTCGACGTCCTCGGCGCTCGCCTGCGCCACCTCGGAGAGGGCCTCCTCCGACGAGGGGGAGACGGTCTTGAAGGCCTTGCCGTCGGATGCCGGGGCGAACTCCCCGTCGATGAACAGGCCGTAGGACGGCGCGATGTCGACGACCGCGCGGGACTCGGGTGCGGGTGCGTAATCGAAGGTCATGGGAGCCTCAGTCCACCGTGACGTAGTCGGGGCCGGAGTACCGGCCGGTGCTGAGCTTCTGGCGCTGCATCAGCAGGTCGTTGAGGAGGCTGGAGGCGCCGAAGCGGAACCAGTCGGCGGTCAGCCAGGGCTCGCCGAGCGTCTCGTTGACCATCACCAGGTACTTGAGCGCGTCCTTGGTCGTACGGATGCCGCCGGCCGGCTTCACCCCGACCTGGACGCCGGTCGCGGCGTGGAAGTCGCGCACCGCCTCCAGCATCAGCAGCGTCACCGGCGGGGTGGCGTTGACCGCGACCTTCCCGGTCGAGGTCTTGATGAAGTCCGCGCCGGCCAGCATCGCCAGCCAGGAGACCCGGCGCACGTTGTCGTACGTCTGCAGCTCACCGGTCTCGAAGATGACCTTCAGGTGCGCGGCGCTCCCGTCCGGGCGGGCGCACGCCTCCTTGACGGCCTTGATCTCCTCGAAGACCTCCAGGTAACGGCCGGAGAGGAACGCCCCCCGGTCGATCACCATGTCGATCTCGTCGGCGCCGGCCGCGACCGCGTCCCGGGTGTCGGCCAGCTTGACCGGCAGCGCGGCACGGCCGGCCGGGAAGGCGGTGGCGACGGACGCGACGTGGATGTCCGGGGCGCCGCTGCTGCGGAGCGCCTCCTTGGCCGTCGCGACCATGTCGGGGTAGACGCAGATCGCCGCGACCTTCGGGGCGGTCCGGTCGGTCGGGTCCGGGTTGCTGCCCTTGGCGCACAGCGCCCGGACCTTGCCCGGGGTGTCCGCGCCTTCGAGGGTCGTCAGGTCGATCATCGAGATGGCCAGGTCGATGGCGTACGCCTTCGCCGTCGTCTTGATCGAGCGGGTGCCGAGGGTGGCGGCGCGGGCTTCGAGGCCGACCGCGTCGACCCCCGGGAGGCCGTGGAGGAAGCGGCGCAGCGCACCGTCGTCGGCGGTCACGTCCGCCATTGACGCCAGACGCCCCGCGGCTTCCTTGCCGTATGCGGGAACAGTGATGGGCATGGTCACGAGGGGAGCATATCTACGCGCGTAGCGCAATGTCACCCCCTCACCCGGCCGAATCCGTCCCCCGCCGCGAATGATGCCGTAACGCAATGTCCGGCATCCGGACGGTCAGGCAGAATCGGCGACATGACGAGCCAGGAACCCGCCACCCCGACCCCGCCGCGGTACGCCGAGCGCACCTACCGCTCACCCGCGGCCCTCGTCGGCGGCATCCTGCTCCTGCTGCTCGGGGTCTGGCTCGCCGGCGACGCGCTCCTGCGCGGCGACACCCACACCAGGCTCACGGCCGTGTGCGCCCTGCTGCTCGGCGTGCCCCTGGTCACCGCCTACACCCTGCGGCCCCTGGTACGCGCGGGCGACGACACGCTGACGGTCCGCAACCCGTTCCGCACGATCACCCTGCCCTGGGGCGCCGTCGAGGACCTGCGGGCGTCCTTCTCCACCGAGGTCTTCACCACCACCGGCAAGTACCAGCTGTGGGCCATCCCGGTCTCGCTGCGCCAGCGCAAGAAGGCCGGCCGGCAGGCAACGCGCGGCGCGGACGGGACCCGCCCCCGCTTCGGCCCGAACGCCGACGCCGGCCCGCCCCCGCGCGCCGCCGCCGACCAGGCCCTCGACGAACTCCGCGACCTCAAGGAACGAGCCGAGCGGCGCGCGGACGTACGGACGGCCGCGGGGACGGACGCGCGGACGGACGGGCGTACGGATGGACGGAGCGCGAACGAACCGGTCGTGCGCTGGTCGTACCCGGTCATCGCCCCGGCCGTACTGGGCGCGATCGGCCTGGCGGTCCTGATCGCGGTGTGACGGGGCGGGCGGGGCCGGGCCGGGGGAGGGGCCTGCCGGGGCTGTAAGGACCGGTCGAGCCGTGACGGTCTACCGGGGCCGTGAGGGCCGATCGAGCCTTGAGGGTCTACCGGGCCGTAAGAACCGATCGATCGATCGATCCTCACGGCCCGGTGCGCCCCTCGCTCGTCAGATGCCGGCCGCCGCGGCCACGTCCGCCTTGATCGCGGCCAGCGTCGCGGTCGCCTTCTCCCGGGCCTCCGGCAGTGCCTGCGCCGTCGCCACTGGGACCACGACCTCCAGATAGCACTTCAGCTTCGGCTCGGTGCCACTGGGACGCACCACGACCCGCGCGGACTCGATGCCCGCGTCCGGGGAACCGGCGAGGTAGTACCGCAGACCGTCGGTCGGCGGCAGCGTCTCGGTGCCCTTCGTCAGGTCGTCGGCACGGGTCACGGACAGCCCGGCCAACACGGTCGGCGGCTGCTCGCGCAGCCGGCGCATCGCCGTGGCGATCAGCGACAGGTCCTCCACACGGACCGACAGCTGGTCGGTGGCGTGCAGCCCGAACTCCACCGCGAGGTCGTCCAGCAGATCGCTGAGCGAACGCCCGTCCCGCTTGAGCTCCGCGGCCAGCTCGGTCACCAGCAGGGCCGCGGTGATGCCGTCCTTGTCGCGTACGCCCTCCGGGTCGACGCAGTAGCCCAGCGCCTCCTCGTACGCGTACCGCAGGCCGTCCACCCGGGCCAGCCACTTGAAGCCGGTCAGCGTCTCCTCGTAGGGGAGCGACGCGGCGGCGGCGATACGGGACATCAACTGGGAGGAGACGATCGTCGTGGCGAAGGTGCCGGACGCCCGCTTGCTGACCAGGTGGGCGGCGAGCAGCGCGCCCACCTCGTCGCCGCGCAGCATCCGCCAGCCGTCCGGCGTACCGGGGGCCGGGACGGCGACCGCGCAACGGTCCGCGTCGGGGTCGTTGGCGATCACGATGTCCACGTCAGGCCCGCCCGCCGCGGCCCTCGCCCGGGCGGTCGCGAACGCGAGGTCCATCGCGCCCGGCTCCTCCGGGTTGGGGAATGCGACCGTCGGGAAGTCCGGGTCCGGCTCGGCCTGCTCCTGGACGACCGTGGGGGCCGGGAAGCCCGCCCGGTCGAACGCGGCGAGGAGGACGTCCCGGCCGACGCCGTGCATCGGCGTGTAGACGACGCCGATGTCACGGGGCGACCCGGGGGTCAGCACGGCGTCGGTGCGCGCCAGATAGGCGGCGGTCACCGCGTCGTCGAGGACCTCCCAGCCGGACTCGGGGCGCGGTACGTCCGTCAGCGAGCGCACCGCGGCGATCTCGGCGGCGATCTCACCGTCCGCGGGCGGCACGATCTGCGAGCCGTCGCCCAGATAGACCTTGTAGCCGTTGTCCCGCGGCGGGTTGTGGCTGGCGGTGACCTCGACGCCGGCCACCGCGCCGAGGTGCCGGATGGCGAACGCCAGCACGGGGGTGGGCAGCGGGCGCGGCAGCAGCGCGGCACGCAGGCCCGCGCCGACCATCACGGCCGCCGTGTCCCGCGCGAAGTCGGCGCTCTTGTGGCGCGCGTCGTACCCGATGACGACCAGCCCGGAGCCCTCGCCCTTCGCCTTCAGGTACGCGGCGAGGCCGGCCGCGGCCCGGATGACCACCGCGCGGTTCATCCGCATCGGGCCCGCGCCCAGTTCCCCGCGCAGCCCGGCGGTGCCGAACTGGAGGGTGCCGGCGAACCGGGCGGCCAGCTCGGCCGTGATGTCGGCGTCGCCGGCGCCGTCGATGAGCTTGGCCAGCTCGTCCCGGGTCTCCGGGTCGGGGTCCTCGGCCAGCCATGCCTTGGCCCGGTTGATCAGCTCCGCGGGATCGGTAGCCACGTGATGCTCCTGCCTGTGGGTGCGTGATGAGGTGACATGTGCCTGTGGGTGCTGGGTGCGTGACGAGGCGACATGCGGGGCGGGCCTTGGGGCTGCCGGACGTCCGCCGCTCAGCACGGCGTGCGCCCGGGACTGCGGGGCGTACGCCGAGCCGTGCGCGCCCGGCTCGTACCCCTTACCCCGCGCGCGGGACGAACGACGCCAACCAGCCACCCGCCCGGCCCTGCGCCCGCGCGGCCTTGACCCCACCCCCCGAGCCGTCACAGAATGTAACCATCTCCGGAACTAAACTACGTTCCGTAATCGTTGCCGTAGTGAAAGGGAGGAGGCGGCGGCGCCCAAGGCCCGGCAGACGAGCGAGGGCGAGCGACGAGGAACGACGAGGGACGATGGGCGACGAACGACGATGAATGATGGGCGACGAACGAACGGCAGGCGCCCAGTCGAAGTCGACCGCTAGTCGGGAGCGACCCTCAGCCGGAGTCGTCCCGTAGCCGCAACTGTCCGACGGCCCGAGCCGGCCAATAGCCAGAGTCGACTAGCAGCCAGAACCGACCAGCAGCCGGAGCTGACCAATAGCCAGAGCCGGCGAATGGCCAGTGCGGCGTGCGGCGTGCGGCTTCGGGCCCGCTGGCCGGGCTGGGTGGTTGCCCCAAGCCCGCCCGGCCGACAAGGCGGCTAGATCTTGTTGAGGACCTGGCCGAGCAGTGCGCCCATCCGGGTCGCGGAGTCGCGGCCGGCCTGGAGGACCTCTTCGTGGTTGAGCGGCTCGCCCGTCATACCGGCGGCGAGGTTCGTCACCAGCGACAGGCCCAGCACCTCGGCGCCGGCCTCGCGTGCCGCGATGGCCTCCAGGACGGTGGACATGCCGACCAGGTCGGCGCCCAGCGTGCGGATCATGCGGATCTCGGCCGGGGTCTCGTAGTGCGGGCCGGGGAACTGCGCGTAGACGCCCTCCTCCAGGCTCGGGTCGACCTCCTTGCACAGCGCGCGCAGCCGCGGCGAGTACAGGTCGGTCAGGTCGACGAAGTTCGCGCCGACGATGGGGGAGGTGGCGGTGAGGTTGAGGTGGTCGCTGATCAGGACCGGCTGGCCGGGGCGCATGCCCTCGCGCAGACCGCCGCACCCGTTGGTGAGCACGATGGTCTTGCAGCCGGCCGCGGCGGCGGTACGGACGCCGTGGGCGACGGCGGCGACACCGCGGCCCTCGTAGTAGTGGGTCCGGCCCAGGAAGACCAGCGCTCGCTTGTCGCCGATCTGGTAGGAGCGGATCTTGCCGCCGTGTCCGGCGACCGCCGGGGCGGGGAAGCCGGGCAGCTCGGTGACGGGGAACTCGTGCTCGGGCGCGCCCAGGGCCTCGGCGGCCGGCGCCCAGCCGGAGCCCATCACCAGGGCGACGTCGTGGGTCTCGGCGCCGGTCAGCTCGCGCAGGCGGGCGGCGGCGGCGTCGGCGGCGCCCTGCGGGTCGCGCGCGATGTCCGGGGTAACAGATGCGTTCACGCGGACGAGGGTAGCCGGTATTCCCCTACGCGCGTAGATGTCGCTGCTCACGGTCCTGGAATCGTTGTCTTGTGGCTTCCGCCAAATGGGCTTCAGGAAGCCCTCGACATGGGCCCGAGGTGGACTTCGAGGGGGATGGATTTCGGCCCTCGAAGGGGATGATCTTCGGGGCCTGGGGATGTGCTCCGGCCCTGAGGGGGAGTGTCTTGGCCTGGTAAGAGCGAGGCGATCCGGGGTCCCGGGCGGTCCTCGGCTCGTGCTCCCGGCGTGATGCGCGTCTCCGGCGTATGCGCGCCTCCGCGCGCTCGGGTGAGCCCTGACACATCCCTCAGGCTCCGGCCGCGTACATCCCTAAGTCTCCGCCGGCCGCGCCCCGGCGTGCTCCCGTACCGCTGTACATCAGTACGCCTCGCTCGCTCCCGGATGAGGAGAGGAGGCGCACGACCCGCGCTTGCCGCCCGAAGGTCGCCCCCAGCCCTCGGCCGAGGTCGCTGCCGTCACCCCGGTCCCAGCCTCAGCTCCAGCCTCAGCCCCAGCCGAGGTCGCTGCCTGTGGGCGGTGTCAGCAGGGGCGTTTGCGGAGTTCCATGACGTAGTCGTGGGGGGCGCCGGCCGATTCGGCGGCGTCGGCGATTTCGCCCAGGTAGCGGGCGGAGGGGAGGCCGCCCTCGTAGCCGTTGAGGACGTAGATCCAGGCGGTCTCGTCGCCTTCGAGGGTGTGGACCCGTACCCGCATCCGGCGGTAGATGTCCATGCCGACGCCCTCCCAGCGGTCCATGGACTCCTCGTCCATGGGGGCGATGTCGTAGAGCGCGACGAAGAGCTGGGAGTCCGGGTCCTCGACGACCGTCGCCAGCGCGCCCTCCCAGCCCATCTGCTCGCCGCCGAAGGTGAGCCGCCAGCCGTTGAGCCAGCCGGTGCCGCGCAGCGGCGAGTGCGGTGCGCGGCGGGACATCAGCCGCGCGTCGAGGTTGCCGGCGTACGCGGCGTAGAGCGACATGGTTCCGAGGGTACGGGAGGTTGCCCGTCGGGCTCGTGGTACCGGAGTTTCGGGCGACGGGGCAGGGCGGAGCGTGCCCGGTCGGCGCAAGGAGCCCCGGGTCGGCCCCGCACCGCCTCGACACCGTCCCCGGCACCCCCACGCCACCTCCACGCCCCCCCCAGGCACCCCAATGCCCCCGCCGACCCTGCACCGCCTCTACGCCACCCCCGTGCCATCCACCGCCCCACTCCCTCCGGCACCCCAACGCCACCCCCGCCCCACCCCGGCCCCCCACAACACCCAACCCCGTCCCCGCACCGCCCCCCACGCCTCCCCCGCCCATCCGCCCCGCCCCCGGCCGTCCTCCCCGCCCCCGGGCGAGAGGCACGTACGGGCGTGCGGGACAATGGAGTACGTGACTCGGATCGTGATCATCGGTGGCGGACCCGGCGGATACGAAGCGGCCCTGGTGGCGGCCTCTCTCGGCGCGGAGGTGACCGTCGTCGACTGCGACGGTCTGGGCGGGGCGTCGGTGCTCACCGACTGCGTCCCGTCGAAGACCCTCATCGCCACGGCCGAGGTGATGACCACCTTCGATTCGTCGTACGAAGAGCTCGGCATCATCGTCGAGGACGACACCCCGTACAACGAGCGGCCGGCCCGCGTCGTCGGGGTGGACCTGGGGAAGGTCAACCGGCGGGTCAAGCGCCTCGCGCTCGCCCAGTCGCATGACATCACCGCTTCCGTGACCCGCGCCGGCGGCCGGGTGATGCGCGGGCGCGGGCGGCTGGAGCCGGGTCAGGCGCCGGACGGTTCGCGCAAGGTGACGGTGACCGCGGCGGACGGTACGACCGAGGGGCTGATCGCGGACGCGGTGCTGATCGCCACCGGCGCGCACCCCCGCGAGATCCCCGACGCCCTCCCCGACGGCGAGCGGATCCTGAACTGGACGCAGGTCTACGACCTCGACGAGCTGCCCGAGGAGCTCATCGTGGTGGGCTCCGGTGTCACCGGTGCCGAGTTCGCCGGTGCCTATCAGGCGCTCGGCTCGCGCGTCACGCTGGTCTCCTCCCGGGACCGGGTGCTGCCGGGCGAGGACCCGGATGCCGCCGCCGTGCTGGAGGACGTCTTCCGGCGTCGCGGCATGAACGTCATGGCGCGTTCGCGGGCCCAGTCGGCCAAGCGGGTCGGCGACCGGGTGGAGGTGACGCTGGCCGACGGGCGGACGATCTCCGGTACGCACTGTCTGATGGCGGTCGGCTCGATCCCGAACACCGAGGGCATCGGCCTGGAGGGTGCCGGGGTCAAGCTGAAGGACTCCGGTCACATCTGGACGGACAAGGTCTCGCGCACGTCCGCCCCGGGCGTGTACGCGGCCGGTGACTGCACGGGTGTCTTCGCGCTGGCGTCCGTCGCCGCGATGCAGGGCCGGATCGCGATGTATCACTTCCTCGGTGACGCGGTCACCCCGCTGAACCTCAAGACGGTCTCCGCGAACGTCTTCACCGACCCGGAGATCGCCACCGTCGGTTACTCGCAGGCCGACGTCGACGGCGGCAAGATCGACGCGCGGGTGGTGAAGCTTCCGCTGCTGCGCAACCCGCGCGCCAAGATGCAGGGCATCCGCGACGGTTTCGTGAAGCTGTTCTGCCGGCCCGGTACGGGCATCGTGGTCGGCGGTGTGGTCGTTTCCCCGCGCGCCAGTGAGCTGATCCATCCCATCTCGCTCGCGGTCGACAACAATCTGACCGTCGAGCAGATCGCCAGTGCCTTCACGGTCTACCCGTCGCTGTCCGGCTCGCTCGCCGAGGTCGCCCGCCAGCTGCACACGCGCAAGGGCGCCGGCGAGTAGCGGGGGGGCGGGGAGGCAGCCGCTGCGGCGACCGGGTGACGGGCGTCGCGGTGGCCGGCCGGAGCCGATTGAAAACTTTGTGCCCCCGGTGAGCACTTGGGATGAAACGTCCCTGCACGGACCGGTGGACCGCGGTGCGCCGCGGTCCGGTCGTCGTATCGGGCGGCAGGGGGCTGACCAGGCAGCAAGCGGCCCGTTCCGGCCGGGAGTTCGACGGACGAACGTCATATGCGTCTCGCATAGCACGTCACGCTGTGCTGTGTGAACAACTTCCGTTAATTGGTGCAACCTGCTGAAAACAGACGGTCGTTGGCGTTACTGTCAGTTTCGTGTTCGCTGCAGAACGTCGCCAATTGATCCTTGAAATGGTGCGCGCCAACGGGGCGGTATCGCTCCGGGAGCTCGCCCGCGTCGTCCAGACCTCCGAAGTAACCGTACGGCGGGACGTGCGGGCGCTGGAGGCAGAAGGACTGCTCGACCGCCGGCACGGCGGTGCGGTCCTGCCGGGAGGCTTCACCCGGGAATCCGGGTTCCCGCAGAAATCCCATCTAGCGACCGCGGAGAAGACGGCCATCGCCGATCTCGCGGCGGGCTTCGTCGAAGAGGGCGAGGCCATCGTCGTCGGCGCGGGAACGACCACCCAGGAGCTGGCCCGTCGGCTCGCCCGCGTCCCCGGTCTGACCGTCGTCACCAACTCCCTGCTGGTCGCCCAGGCGTTGGCCCATGCCAACCGCGTCGAGGTCGTGATGACCGGCGGCACCCTGCGCGGCTCCAACTACGCGCTGGTCGGCAGCGGTGCCGAGCAGTCCCTCCAGGGGCTGCGGGTGTCCCGCGCGTTCCTGTCGGGCAGCGGGCTGACCGCCGAGCGCGGGCTGTCCACCTCCAACATGCTCTCCGCCAGCGTCGACCGGGCGCTCGTCCAGGCGGCGGGGGAGGTGGTGGTGCTCGCCGATCACACCAAGCTCGGGTCCGACACGATGTTCCAGACCGTGCCGACGGATGTGATCACCCGTCTGGTCACGGACGAGCCGCCGGGGCACGACGACCGGGCCGCGACCGAACTCCAGGCGCTGGCCGATCAGGGTGTGCAGATCGCCGTCGCGGGCGGCGCGGGCGCCGGCCACGGGGCGGGCCAGCAGGGGCTGGACGGTGCCGGTGAGCGCAGAGGGCCGCGGCGGGACGTCCCGCTGCCGGGCCAGCGGCGCAATCACGCGCCGGGCGGCGGGGGCGGGGCGCCCCAGCTGCGGCCGGCCTCGCCGCTGAGTGAGGCGCCGGGCGGCCGGGTCGCCGACCTGGCTCCGCGGCGGCGCTGAGCGCGGCGGGCGGAGGCGGCGCCGGACGGCGTGCGGGGCCTTCCCGTGGTGCGTCCGGTGGTGTCAGCGGCGGGTGGGTGCGGAACGGTTCCGCCTCACCGGGTGCCCGCCTTCAGCCCGCTCAGGGTGAGTGTCAGCAGCCGGTCGGCGAGCCCCGGATCGTCCGGGGACTCCTCGACGGCCAGCGCGATGCCGTTGGTCAGCTGCATCAGGTCGGTGATGTTCACGTCGGGGCGTACCGCGCCGGCCTGCTGGGCGCGGGCGAGGAGGGCGCTGCCGGCCTCCCGCATCGGTACGCTGCACCGCGCCATCCCCGAGGTCTCGTCCGCCGACGCGGTCATCAGCGCGCGGGAGAGGCCGCGGTAGGTGCTGGCGTGGGTGATGATCGCGCGGAGCCAGTCGACGAGGGCGGAGCACGGCTGCGGGGCGTCGGCGAGTTCCTTGGCGTAGCCGAGCAGGGCGTCGACCTCGCCCTGGAAGACCGCGCCCATCAGGGCGGTGCGGTTGGGGAAGTGCCGGTAGAGGGTGCCGATGCCGACGCCGGCGCGGCGTGCGATGTCCTCCAGTGAGGTGTCCGTGCCGTGTTCGGTGAAGGCCGTGCGGGCCTCGGTCAGCAGCCGCTCGTAGTTGCGGCGGGCGTCGGCCCGCATCGGGCGGACGTCCTGTTCCCGCGTCGCTGCGGTCGCCTCCGGGCTCCGCGCCGTGTGCCGCCGTCCTGCCGTCTCGGTCGCCATCGCCGTCCTCCCTCGGCCGGGCCGGTTGCGGCCCGGTGGCTCCAGGATGCCATTGCGCCGTGGGCGCCCGTCCCGGCGCGGAACCCCGGGCTTACCGGAGGGTGCCTCGGATTGCCGGTGTGCGGGGCTGCCGCCGCGTCCGGTGGACGGCGGGCGGATCCGGTGTGAAGTCCCGGAATACCTCCGTGGTCGCGTGGCCGAACACCTCCGGCGGGCCGCAACGCGGCGCCTCCAAGTGGCATCAAACCTGGCGCAAAGAGGTCTTCCGGGCGCTTCCGGGGACCTGGAAGGACGCCGTGGCGGGCCGCCGGGGGAGCGGTGCGCGGCGCGGGACATCTGGGGAAACGTCATGGGACTGACCAGCCGGTCGCTGTTGTACGCCATGGTCGCGGTCGCCGTGGTCTGCGTGGGGCTCACGCTCTGGCTGTGGCCGCGGTTCGCCGGGCGGGGGCCGCGGGCGCTGCTGGGGCGGCTGGGGTCGATCGTCGGTACCCAGCTGGCCGTCGTGGCGGCGCTGGGGCTGGCGGTGAACGGCAACTTCCAGTTCTACTCCTCCTGGCACGAGCTGCTCGGCCTGTACGACGACGCGCCGGCCGCCGTCGGCAAGTGGGGCGACGGGGGGACGGCGGGCCCGGCGGGCGACCCGTCGAAGGGGCTGGTGCAGACGGCCGGGCCGGACGGTCTGGAGAAGGTGCACGGGCTGCCGAAGGGCCCGCCGGAGCAGGCGGGGCGGGTGGAGTCGGTCCGGATCGTGGGCCGGCGGACCCGGGCGGTGGACCCGGCGTACGTCTATCTGCCGCCGCAGTACTTCCAGCCGCAGTTCGCGCGTCAGCGCTTCCCCGTCATCGTGGCGCTCAGCGGCTATCCGGGCGGCAGTTTCCTGCTGGGCCAGCACCTGCGGCTGCCGCAGACCGCCGCGCGGCTGATCCGGGCCGGCCGGATGCAGCCGACCGTCATCGTGATGATGCGGCCGACGATCGCGCCGCCGCGCGACACCCAGTGCGTCGACGTGCCGGGCGGCCCGCAGGCCGAGACCTTCTTCGCCCGTGACGTGCCGCAGGCGCTCGTCTCGCACTACCGCGTCGGCCACGATCCGGGTGGCTGGGGCGTCATGGGCTACTCGTCGGGCGGCAGCTGCGCCCTCCAGCTGGCCATGCGGCACGACCGTACGTACAGCGCGGCGGCGGCCCTGTCGCCCGATTACAAGGTCAGCAGCGACCCCACGACCGGGAATCTCTTCGGTGACGGCCGGGGCCGGGTGCGGCGCCGTCAGGAGCACGACCTGATGTGGCGTCTGCGGCATCTGCCGGCGCCGCAGGTGAACGTCCTGGTGGGCACGAGCCGTACCGGCGAGAAGAACTACCCGGCCGCCAAGGCATTCCTGGCTGCGGTCCGGCCGCCGATGAAGGCGGACGCGGTGGTCCTTGACCACGGCAGTCACAACTTCGCGACCTGGCGGCGTGAACTGCCCGCCGCGCTGCTGTGGATGGACAAGCAGCTGACGTTCCCGGAGGACGTGGTCGGCAACTCGTAGGCGGGCGGTGGGTCTTGCCGGGACAACGGGTGAGGGGCCCCCGGCCGGTGCCGGGAGCCCCTCACGCGTGGTCGCGGGTGCGGGTCAGTCCTTGATCTCGCAGATCACCGCGCCGGAGGTGAGGGCCGCGCCGACCTCGGCGGTCAGGCCCTTGACGGTGCCGGAGCGGTGCGCGTTGAGCGGCTGCTCCATCTTCATGGCCTCCAGGACGACGATCAGCTCGCCCTCGGTGACCTGCTGGCCCTCCTCGACGGCGACCTTCACGATGGTGCCCTGCATCGGGGAGGCGAGCGCGTCACCGGAGGCGGCGCTGCCGGCCTTCTTGGCGGCCTTGCGCTTGGGCTTGGCGCCGCCGGCGACCGCGGCCCGGGCCAGTGGCATGCCCAGCGAGGACGGCAGCGAGACCTCCAGGCGCTTGCCGCCGACCTCGACGACGACCGTCTCGCGGCTGTCCGCCTCGGCCTCCTCGCCGCCGGGGGCGGCGAACGGCGGGATCTCGTTGACGAACTCGGTCTCGATCCAGCGGGTGTGGACCGTGAAGGGGTCCTCGGAGCCGGTGAGTTCGGGGGCGAACGCGGGGTCCTTGACAACCGTGCGGTGGAACGGGATGGCGGTGGCCATGCCCTCGACGGTGAACTCGTTCAGCGCGCGGGCGGCGCGCTGCAGTGCCTGCGCGCGGGTGGCGCCGGTGACGATCAGCTTGGCCAGCAGGGAGTCCCAGGCCGGGCCGATGACCGAGCCGGACTCCACACCGGCGTCCAGGCGGACACCGGGGCCGGAGGGCGCGTCGAACGTGGTGACCGTGCCGGGCGCGGGGAGGAAGTTGCGGCCCGGGTCCTCGCCGTTGATGCGGAACTCGAAGGAGTGGCCGCGCACCGCCGGGTCGCCGTAGCCGAGTTCCTCGCCGTCGGCGATCCGGAACATCTCGCGGACCAGGTCGAGGCCGGTGACCTCTTCGGTGACCGGGTGCTCGACCTGGAGGCGGGTGTTGACCTCCAGGAAGGAGATGGTGCCGTCCTGGCCGACGAGGAATTCGCAGGTGCCGGCGCCTTCGTAGCCGGCCTCCTTGAGGATGGCCTTGGACGCGCGGTACAGCTCGGCGTTCTGTTCGTCCGTCAGGAACGGCGCCGGGGCCTCCTCCACCAGCTTCTGGTGGCGGCGCTGCAGCGAGCAGTCACGGGTCGACACGACGACGACGTTGCCGTGCTTGTCGGCCAGGCACTGGGTCTCCACGTGCCGCGGGCGGTCGAGGTAGCGCTCGACGAAGCACTCGCCGCGGCCGAAGGCGGCGACCGCCTCGCGCACCGCGGAGTCGTACAGCTCGGGCACCTCGTCGAGCGTGCGGGCGACCTTCAGGCCGCGGCCGCCGCCGCCGAAGGCCGCCTTGATGGCGATCGGCAGGCCGTTTTCCTTGGCGAACGCGACGACCTCCTCCGCGCCGGAGACCGGGTCGGGGGTGCCGGCGACCAGCGGCGCACCGGCGCGCTGGGCGATGTGCCGCGCCGCGACCTTGTCGCCGAGGTCGCGGATGGCCTGCGGGGGCGGCCCGATCCAGGTCAGGCCCGCGTCGAGGACGGCCTGGGCGAACTCGGCGTTCTCGGAGAGGAAGCCGTAGCCGGGGTGGATGGCGTCCGCGCCCGAATCGGCGGCGGCGGCCAGGACCTTGGCGATGTCCAGGTAGCTGGTGGCAGGAGTGTCACCGCCCAGGGCGTATGCCTCGTCTGCCGCGCGTACGTGCAGGGCGTCCCGGTCGGGGTCGGCGTAGACGGCTACGCTGCCGATCCCCGCGTCCCGGCATGCACGGGCAACGCGAACAGCGATTTCGCCACGGTTGGCGATGAGCACCTTGCGCACGATGGGTCCTTCCTTGGCGCTTCGCCGCAACAAATTTGGATGCGGCGATTTTAGGGACTGGCGACACCGCGTGCCGACCCGTTCCCCGGGGTGAGCTTGCCCACACGGAGTGTGCTCGGAGCGCCGGCGAGGGGCCTGAGTCCTCTGGTATCCCAGGGTAGGCCCGGATTTCCGGGGCCGTGGCCGGGACGCGATGTGGCCTAGGTCTCGATCTTCCAACGTCCAGCGGATCGTCAATTCTTTGTGGAGTCCCTACGAATGGGCGAAGGAAACTTTGCTGCGGCTCCGTCCGCCGGGCGTGCCGCGGGACGTCGTCCGCGGTCCGCCGGTACCCACTCGTGCGCGACCCTTGCCCTGGCCATTACCCATTAGTAGCGTGCCCGATGTCTTCTGTACTCGCGGTAACGGATGTTCTTCCGCGGCGCGGCGACAGTCCTGTGGCGAGCGGCGAACGGAAGTGGGTGGACGGTGGTGGCACGACGGCCGGTGGCCTTGGTCGCGGCGGTGGTACTGGTCCTGGAGGCGTGCGGGATCGTGCTGCTCAACTGGATCCTGAGCATCGTGGTGGACCGGCAACAGATGTCGCTGGCCGGGCTGGAGCCCGGCGCGATGTCCACCGGTTCCTGGGTGGGCGGCGGCGTCTTCGGCCTCTACCTCCTGCTGTGCGCCGGCATTCTGGTCCGCACCGCGCTGCGCGACCGTGCGCCGGGCGGTTTCGCCCGGATCGTGCTGATCAGTGCCGTGGTGGTGCACGGCATGGTGGGCGCCTTCGCCATCGGCCTGGTCGGCTGGCTCGCCTTCGTCGCGATGATGGTGGTGCTGGCGCTGCTGGTGTTCACCCTGGTGGCGTACGGGGAGGGGCGGGCCCGCGGTGGCGACGACCCGGCCGCGGACGGTGCCCCGACCGGTCCGCGGCCGGCGGCACCGGGCGCGGCCTGACCGGTGCGGCCGCCGTGGCCGGCGGCTGAACTCCCGCCCGCGGCGCCCGTTTCGGCCCGCCCGCGCTCCCCGGTCCTGGGCGGTCCCCGGCTCCGCGACACGCCCGGGTAGTCTCTTCGCGCGGTGTCGTCGAACGGGGGTTGATGCGCATGCGGGCGCCGGTTGCGGGTGCCGGGGGACCGGCACGGACGGGAGCGCCCGGCACGGTCGGCCCGTACACGGTGCTGGGCCGGCTGGACGGCGAGGCGCCCGGGCTGCCCGTACCGGAGCAGCGGCTGATCGGGCGGAGCGCGGACGGGGACCGTACGGTCCTCATCGGTGTGCCGCTGCCCGGCGCCGACCCGGGGCGGTTCCTGGCCGAGGCGGACGCCTCGCGCTATCTGCTCGGGCCGTGGTCCTGGCCGGCCGCCGAACTCGCCGCGCCCGGTGAGCCGCCCTGGCACGCCCGCCCCTACCTCCCCGTCCTGCCGCTGCCCACCGCGCTCGCCGTGCACGGCGGGCCGCTGCCCGAGCGCACCGTACGGGCGCTGGGCGCGGCCCTCGTGGAGACTCTGATCATCGGGCACGGGCAGGGCCTCACCCATGCCGGAGTGTCGCCCGCCGCCGTCCTGTTGGCGGCGGACGGGCCCCGGTTGACCTGCTTCGGGGCGGTACGGGCCGCGGCGGCGGACGGCACCGGGCGCTCCGGGCTGCCGGGCCTGGAGTCCGGCAGTCTGCCGCCGGAGCAGGCCGCCGGCGGGCCGCCGCAGCCGGCGGGCGACGTCTACGCGCTCGGCGCGACGCTCGCCTACGCCGCCACCGGCCACACCGTGCCCGAACGGGACGAGCTGCCGGCCGCCCTGCGGTCCGTCGTCACGTCCTGTCTGTCGCGGGATCCGGCGGCCCGGCCGCGCCCCGGCGAGGTGCTGGACGCGCTCAGCCCGCTGCCCGCGCACCCCGCCACGGCCCTCGACTCCGGCGGTGGACCCGCCGGGCGTGCGGCCGCCGCGCTCGGCCCCGGCTGGCTGCCGGGCCGGATCATCGCGGCGCTGGCCCGCCAGTCCGCCGGGCTGCTCGCCGCGACCCTCCCGCCTCCGCCCGCCGCACGCCAGGACTGACGCCCGCCATGCCTTCGCCGCTCACCCATGACGACCCGCCCGGCCTCGGCCCGTACCGCCTGCTCGCCCGGTTGGGCAGCGGCGGCATGGGCACCGTCTATCTGGCCCGTTCCGCGGGCGGCCGGACCGTGGCGCTGAAGACCGTGCACGCCCGGATCGCGACCGAGACGGAGTTCCGCACCCGTTTCCGGCTGGAGTCGGACGCCGCCCGGGTCATCGGCGGCCGGTACGGCGCCCAGGTCGTCGAGGCCGACCCGCTCGCCGACACCCCGTGGCTCGCCACCGAGTACGTCCTCGGCCCGCCGCTCGACGAGGCGGTCCGGCTGGCCGGCCCGCTGCCGGAGGCCGCGGTGCGCGCCCTGGGGGCGGCGCTGTGCGGGGCGCTCGGGCAGCTGCACCGCTCCGACGTGGTGCACCGCGACCTCAAGCCGTCGAACATCATGGTCACCGCGTTCGGCCCGAAGGTCATCGACTTCGGCATCGCCCGCGCGCTCGGCGACGACCGGCTCACCCACGCCGGTGCGGCGGTCGGCACGCCGGCGTTCATGTCGCCGGAGCAGGCCACCGGCGCCGAACACGACCCCGCCGGGGACGTGTTCGCGCTCGCCGGGGTGCTGGTCTTCGCCGCCACCGGCCGGGGCCCCTTCGGCGACGGGCAGCCCGCTGACCTCCTCTACCGGGTCCGCTACGCCGAACCGGACCTCACCGGCGTCCCCGCCGCCCTCGTCCCGGTCCTGGCCCGCTGCCTGGCCAAGGACCCCGCGGAGCGCCCGGGCACGACCGAGCTGGCCGGCCTACTGCACGACGGGTCGGGGGAGTTCGCCGACCACCTGCCGGACGCGGTGCTCGCCGAGATCGGGCGGCGGGCGAGCGAGGTGTGGCAGGTCGCGCCGCAGCGGCTGCCCGCACCGCCCGACCAGCCGGCGACCGTCCCGTCCGCCGACGCCCCCGCCGCGCCCCGGCTGTCCCGCCGGGGGCTGCTGCTGGCGGGCTCGGTGCTCGGCGTGGCCGGCGCCGGTGCCGGGGTGTGGGCGTGGCTGGGGCGGGGTGAGTCGGCTCCCGGGCCGGGCACCGGGCCGGGGTACACCCAGCCGAAGGCGGGGCCGAGCGTCGGCGCGCTGAAGAAGAAAAAGCTGGACTCGGTGTGGCAGAAGCAGACGGGCGGGCCGTCCGACGACCAGTCGCCCGACGTGCCCATGGTGGCCGGCGACCAGGTCGTCCTGGTCGCCAACGCCGAGGCGCGCGGCGTCGACCCGGGGTCCGGGGCGTCCCGGTGGACGTTCTCGCTGTACGCGGACGACTCCTGGCAGGTCGCCTCGGACGGCACGCACGTCTACCGGATCCAGCGCGTCGAGCACGGCCAGGACCCGGCCACGAAGACCGTTTCGTGGTTCCTCGCCGAGGTCGACCTCGCCACCGGCAAGGCCGGCAAGCAGATCGCCCCGGTGTCGGACGCCCGGCACAACGGCATCCTCAGCCGGCTGCTGGCGGTCGCCGACGGCACCGCCTACCTGGCGATCTCCCACGGGAAGGTCAAACGGTACGAGCGCCAGTCCCCCTGGTTCGTGATCGCGGTGGACCTCGCCTCGGGGCGCCGGAAGTGGTCGGACCCGGTGCCGTTCCACCCCGCCGAGAGCGACGACAACCACTTCATCGCCGCCGGGGCGACCGGCGACCGCCTGGTCCTCTTCCAGCAGACGAACGACAACAAGGTCCGGATCGTCGCCCGCGACACCCGCACCGGCAGGGTGGCCTGGGACAAGCCGTGGCAGGGGGCCGACCCCCGGTTCGTACGGGACCCGCTCGCGGTCGACGGCAGCCATCTCTACCTGGGCTACGGCCCGTTGCGGGCGCTGCGGCTGAGCGACGGCGGGTCGGCGTGGGACACCTCCGCCGCCCGCCCCGGGAAGACGTACGGGCCGGCGGTCCTCAAGGACGGTGCGGTGTACACGGTGGAGAAGGGCCTCGGGCTGGTGGCGTTCGGCCCCGGCGGCGGGCAGCCGCGGTGGGCGGAGAAGAGCGCGGAGGGGGCGCGGGCGGAGTACGTGGTGCGGCCCGTGATCGGCTCCGAGTACGCCTACACGTACAGCAGGACCGACGGCGTGCTGCGGGCCGTCGGCCTCACCTCCCGCACCACCGAGCAGCTGTACACCACCAGCGGGAACCGCTTCGTCGCCCACCGGAAGAGCCGGATGATCATCGCGTCCGGCCCCAGTTTCCTCGCCGGCTTCCCGCTCCGATGAACCCGCCGGAAGGACACCGCCCATGAAACCCCTCGGCACCGGCGACCCGCTCCGCCTCGGCCCGTACCGCCTGCTCGGCGTGCTCGGCGAGGGCGGGATGGGCAAGGTCTACGTCGGCCAGGACGGCGAGGGCACCGTCGCCGCGGTCAAGGTGCTCCGGCCCGAACTCACCGACGAGGCGAACCTCGCCCGCCGCTTCGTCCGCGAGGCGCAGGCCGCGACGGCCGTGACCAGCAAGGGCGTGGCCCGCGTCCTGGGGACGGACACGGAGGGCGGACGGCCGTGGATCGCCACCGAGTTCCTCGCCGGCCCGACCCTCGACGAGGCCGTCGAGACGTACGGCCCGTTCGACGAACCGGCCGTGCGCGCGCTCGCCGCGTCGCTCGCGCGCACCCTGGTGGACATCCACGCCACCGGCCTGGTCCACCGCGACCTCAAGCCCCCGAACATCGTGCTGACGTCCAGCGGTCCGCGCGTCATCGACTTCGGCATCGCCCGGCCCGAGCACGGCCTGACCCTCACCACCACCGGCCAGGTCCCGGTCACGCCCGGCTACGGCGCCCCCGAACAGGTCCTGGGCCGCCGGGTCGCCGCGCCCGCCGACGTCTTCTCCCTGGGCGCGGTCCTGGTGAACGCGGCCAGCGGCCGGCGGGCCTTCGACGGCTCCCACATCGCCGCCCTCCAGTACAAGGTCGTCCACGACGAGCCCGATCTGACCGGTGTCCCGGACGTGCTGCGCCCGCTCATCGCCCCCCTCCTGGCCAAGGACCCGGCCGCCCGCCCCACGCCCGAGCTGATCGCCGCGGCCTTCGCGCCGCCCCGGGGCGCCGAACGGGCCTGGCGGCGCGGCCCGGTGAGCCAGGCGATCAAGCAGCGGGAGAGCGGCATCCACGAGCTGACCACCACGCTCGTCGCGGGCGCCGCCCCGCAGCGGGTCTCCCGGCGCCGGCTGCTCACCGGCCTCGCCGCGGGCGGGGCGGTCCTCGCGGCGGGCGGCGGCGCGGCGGCGGCGTGGTGGCCGCGTCCGCCGGCGCCCAGGAAGAAGGTCGACCTCTTCGCCTTCCCGCCCGCCGTCAAGACGCCCCTGGCGCACGTGCTGGACCACAACGACGGCGACATGATCGTCGGCGGCTCGCCGAAGCCGCTGTGGGTCCTGCACAGCCTCGGCGCGGACACCCCCGCCCCGCTGCCCGTCCGGGACGTCATCGTCTTCGGCACCCGCGACGGCGGGATCGCCGCCCACAACGTCGTGGACGGCAAACGGCGTTGGGCCGCCCGCGACATCAAGCCGACCGGCCGCTACCTCTCCCTCTCGGACCGCCTGATAGCGGCCGTCGACGCCAAGGGGACGCTGCGCACCTTCGTCCCCTCCACGGGGGAACGCCGGTGGACCGCCGACGTCGGGGCCCACCAGCTGCTGGCCGCGGACGACGAGGCGGTCTACCTGGTGACCGGGGACCACCGGCTGCGCGCCGTCGGCCGCTCCGACGCGAAGGTCCGCTGGACGGCGCCCCTCGACAAGCCCTTCCGCAAGGTCACCCCGCCCGGCCTCGTCGCGGACGGCCGCCTGGTCCTCGGCACCGACGACGGCACCGTCCTCGCCGTCGACACCGCGAACGGCCGGCGGGTGTGGGACCTCCGCGGCCGGTCCGACGGCTTCGTCCGGCCCTCCTGCCACGGCGGCACCGTCTACCTGGGCGGCAAGTCGATGACGGCCCGCAGGGCCGCCGACGGCAAGGAGCTGTGGACCGTACGCAAGCGCGCCCTGGCGGGCGCACTGGACACCCGGAAGCAGCCCTTCGTCTCCTTCGGCCCGGTGACCGCCACCGCGGACGCCCTGTACGCCACCCACCACGCGTATGTCGACGACGACGCCACCCTGCCCTTCAAGTGGAAGCCCGGGGACGGCAGCGAGGTCTTCCAGCTCCGCGCCAGCTCCAACGTCGCCACGCCCGTGCTGCCCCAGGGCAACGGCCTGTGGATGATCGAGGGCGACCCCTGGTACGCGGTCAACGTGGTCAGCGCGCGGGACGGCAGTCCGGTCTGGGAGTACAAGGTGGGCAAGGCGGACCGCCAGTGGCTGGTGGCCGACGGCAACCGGGTCTTCGTGCTGAACGACGAGTCGCTGTACGCCCTTCCGGTGTTCTGAGCGGGCGGGCCCGGGACGCCGGTTCCGGGCCCGCGCCGTTTCAGCCGTTCGCCGGGGCGTGCTCCCGCAGGACCTTCATGAACGCGCGCATCCAGTCGGGGTGGTCGTTCCAGGCGCGGGCCGAGACGACCTTGCCGTCGACGACCGCGGAGCCGTCGACGAAGACGCCGCCGCCCATCTCGACGTCGGGGGCGCAGGCCGGGTAGGCGGCGGTGCGGCGGCCCTTGAGGACGCCGAGGGGGGCCAGGGAGACGGCCGCGTGGCAGATGTGGGCGACGGGTTTGTCGGCGTCGAAGAAGTGGGTGACGACCCGGCGGTAGTCGGCGTCGTTGCGGAGGTACTCGGGGCCCCGGCCGCCGGGGAGCACCAGCGCCGCGTACTCGTCCGGGTCGACCTCGGACAGTGCGAGGTCGGACGGCCAGGAGTGGCCCTCGCGCTCGATGTAGGTGTCGAAGCTGTCGACGAAGTCGTGGACGACGAATTGCAGCTTCTTGCGGGACGGGGCGGCGACCCGCGGTTCGTAGCCCTCCTCCAGCAGCCGCTGGTAGGGGTAGAAGAACTCCAGGTCCTCGGTGGCGTCGCCGGCGATCAGCAGGATCTTGGGCATGCTGCCTCCTCCTCGTGAGCGCATCAACCGGTCTGATCGGGGGTGATCGGGCCGTATCGGATCAATCGGTTCCCCGCGCCGGGACGTTGAATGCGCCGGTCCCGGTGGGCTTTCCGGATGCTGTTCCGGCGGAGGGCCGGGCCCGGCCGGGGTCAGGCCGCGGCCCCGGTCGCCGTGTCGGTCGCGGTGTCGGTCGGGGTGCCGGCCGGTTCGGCCGGTTCGGCCGGTTCGGCCGTGAGCCGGGCCGCCCGGCGCCGGACCAGGAGGGCCTGCACCGTGTACGTCACCGCCAGGTAGAGGTGGAGGGTGGACAGGCCCAGCAGGCCGCCGGTGGCGGTGTGGTCGATCCACTGCGCCATCGCGGCGTGCACGGCGGCCGATCCCAGCCACAGCGCCGTGGTGAGCGCGGTCCCCTTCCGCAGCGCCCCGCCGTCCGGGCCGCGCCAGACCCGTACGGTCCGGGCCCGGACGACGCCCAGCGGCACCGCCAGGGCGAGGGTCAGCACGACCAGGGCGACGGTCGGCGCCGTCAGCGGGTGGTGCGCCGTCGCCGACGCCACGCCGAAGGTGAGGGCGACCACCCCCAGGACGCCGAGGACGGCCGTGCCGATCAGCGGTGCCGCGGCGCGCACCGGCCGGGTCCGCAGCTGGCGGCGGACGATCAGTGCGACGACGAGCAGGGCGAGGGCCGGTCCGGCCGTGGTGTGCATCGTTCCCCCCGTATGTGTGGTGCGTCGGTCCCGGTGGTCAGGTCCACAGGTCGGTGACGGCCACGCCGAGGTCCGCGAGGAGGCGGCGCAGCAGCGGCAGGGACAGCCCGATGACGTTGCCGGGGTCGCCGTCGATGCCGTCGATGAAGGGCGCGGAGCGGCCGTCGAGGGTGAAGGCGCCGGCGACGAAGAGCGGTTCGCCGCTCTCGACGTAGGCGGTGATCTCGGCGTCGGTCGGCTCGCCGAAGCGGACCGTGGTCGAGGCGGTCGCGGACACCTGCCGGCCGTCGGCGGTGTCGATGAGGCAGTGGCCGGTCTGCAGGACGCCGGAGCGGCCGCGCATGGACTTCCAGCGGGCGGTGGCGTCCTCGGCGTCCACCGGCTTGCCGAGGGCCCGGCCGTCCAGTTCCAGCACCGAGTCGCAGCCGATGACCAGCGCGCCGTGCGCCTCCGGGCGGGCGGCGACCGCGGCGGCCTTCGCCTCGGCGAGTATGCGGGCCAGCTCACCGGGGGTGTCGGCGCTCAGCGCGTCCTCGTCGACGCCGCTGACGATCACCTCGGGCGCCAGTCCGGCCTGGCGCAGCAGGGCCAGCCGGGCGGGGGACTGGGAGGCGAGGACGAGGCGGGGGCGGGCATCTTCGGTCATGCCCGCCATCGTACGGAGCCGCGGCGGGCGGGGTGCGGCCGGACTACTTGCCCAGTACCGCCTGCATGACCTGCTTGGCGATCGGGCCGCCGAGCTTGCCGCCGGCGATCTCGGAGCGCGGGATGTCCATGTCCTTGGGGTCGACGAAGACGGCGACCGCCACCGGGGAGGAGCCGTCGCTCTGCTTGGCGTAGGAGACGAACCAGGCGTAGGGGCGCTCGTCGTTGACGTTCGCGCCGTGCTGGGCGGTGCCGGTCTTGCCGCCGACGGTCACCCCGTCGATGGCGGCCTTGGAGGCGGTGCCCTTGTCGACGGTGTACTCCATCATCTCCTGCACCTTCCTGGCGGTGCCGGCGGAGACGGCCTGGGACATCAGCTTCGGCTCGAACTTCTGGATCGTCGACAGGTCGGGGCCGCGCAGTTCGTCGACGAGGTGCGGCGTCATCAGCTTGCCGTCGTTGGCGAGTGCCGCGGCGACCATCGCCATCTGCATCGGGGTGCTGGTCAGGCTGCCCTGGCCCATGCCGGTCAGCGCGGTCTGCGGCTTGTCGAGCTTGTCCGGGTAGAGGCTCTTGGTGGCCAGCAGGTCGCCGAACTCCTTGTCATAGACGTTCGAGTTGAAGCCGAACTTCTCCGCGGTCTCGCGCATCTTGTCCTTGCCGACCTTCAGCGCGGTGTCCAGGAAGACGTTGTTGCACGACCACTGCATGCCGATCTTCAGGGACGCCTTGTCGCAGGGCGCGCCGGCCACGTCGTTGCCGATCTTCGTGGTGCTCAGCGGCAGCTGGTACGGGGCGGGGGCGCCCGACGGGGCGTCGATGTCGCTGACCACGCCGTGCTCCAGGGCCGCGGCCGCGGTGAGGATCTTGAAGGTGGAGCCGGGGGCGTAGGTCTCGCGCAGCGCGCGGTTGTTGAGCGGCTTGCTCTTGTCGGCGTCCAGCGCCTTGAACTTCCGGCTCTCGGAGTTGGAGATGCCGGCGAAGACCGACGGGTCGTAGGAGGGGGTGGAGGCCAGCGCGAGGACCCTGCCGTTGCGCGGGTCGAGGGCGACCACGGCGCCCTTGGCGTTCAGGTCGGTCAGCCCCTTGTAGGCGGCCTTCTGCGCCTTGGGGTCGATGGTGGTGATCACGTCGCCGCCGCGCGGCTTCTGGCCGGTGAGGATGTCCTTGGCGTGCTTGAGGGCGAGCTTGTCGTCCTTGCCGGAGAGCAGCTTGTTGTAGATGCCCTCCAGGAAGGTGCTGCCCTGGGCCTGCGAGGCGAAGCCGGTGACCGGCGCGTACATCGGGCCGTCCTTGTACGTCCGCTTGTACTTGAAGTCGCCGGAGGTGGCGACGGAGCCGGTGACCGGCCGGCCGCCGACGATGATGTTGCCGCGCGGGTAGGAGAACGCCTCGATCTTGACCCGGCGGTTGTTGGGGTCGTTGGCGAGGTCGTCGCCCTGGACGAACTGCACCCAGGTCGCCCGGGCCAGCAGGGCCAGCACCAGCACCCCGCAGAAGACGGCTATATGCCTCAGCGGCCTGTTCATCGTTCTCCCACTCCCCGTCGGCCGCGCCGCCCGCGGACGGCGAGCGTCCGAATTGCGCTCTTCGAGAGTGAAAGATGAGATTCCGGGGGCTCTGGTTGCAGCCGGGGGGTGTGAGCGTTACCTCCCGTCGGCGGGAACCTCCGCCCGGGCGCGGGCGTCGGCGGTCAGCGCGCCGAGAGCAGGAACATCAGCAGCACCGCCGCCACGGCCAGCACGATGCCCAGCCGGCGGAGCTTGGCCTGCACGTCGCGCAGCTCCTCGGGCGGTTCGTCGGGCGGATCGGACCACAGCATGTATCGATCCTGTGCCCGGAACGTTCACGGCGCCTGAGTACGCGTACTCAGGCGCCGTGGCGCAAAGGACTAGTCGGTGCATCATGCATCGACTTGGTGGGCCGGTCCGTGGCCGGCGCGGCCGGTCAGCGCGGCCAGTGGCTCGTCCGCCAGGCCCGCGGCCCCGGGTGCGGCATGCGGGACCGGGCCGGGACCGTCGTTGCCGGATCCGACCACTCGGTGCCGGAGTCACCGCTGCCGGGTGCCGGGCCGGCGGCGGCCGCCGCGGCCCGGGCCTGCACCACCGCCAGTGCGGCGGCCAGCTCCTCCGGGGTCGGGTTGCCCCGTACGACCTTGATCATCCTCGACCGACCTCCTACAGCGGGATGTTGCCGTGCTTCTTCGGCGGCAGGGCCTCGCGCTTGTTGCGCAGCGCGCGCAGCCCCCGGACGATGTGCCGGCGCGTCTCGGACGGCATGATCACCGCGTCGACGTAGCCGCGCTCGGCCGCCACGTACGGGTTGAGCAGGGTCTCCTCGTACTCCCGGATCAGCTCCTGGCGGCGCGCCTCCAGCGCGGCCGGGTCGTCGATCGCGGCGAGCGTGCGGCGGTGCAGGATGTTCACCGCGCCCTGCGCGCCCATGACCGCGATCTGCGCGGTCGGCCAGGCCAGGTTCAGGTCGGCGCCCAGGTGCTTGGAGCCCATGACGTCGTACGCGCCGCCGAACGCCTTGCGGGTGATGACCGTGATCAGCGGGACCGTCGCCTCCGCGTACGCGTAGATCAGCTTGGCGCCGCGCCGGATGATGCCGTCGTACTCCTGGTCCGTGCCGGGCAGGAAGCCGGGGACGTCCACGAAGGTCAGGACGGGGATGTTGTAGGCGTCGCAGGTCCGCACGAACCGCGCGGCCTTCTCGCTCGCCTTGATGTCCAGGGTGCCCGCGAACTGCATCGGCTGGTTGGCGACCACGCCGACCGAGTGGCCCTCGACCCGCCCGAAGCCGGTGACGATGTTCGGTGCGAAGAGCGACTGGGTCTCGAGGAACTCCCCGTCGTCCAGGACGTGCTCGACCGCCGTGATCATGTCGTACGGCTGGTTCGCCGAGTCCGGGACCAGGGCGTCCAGCTCGCGGTCGTGGTCCGAGGTCTCCAGGTCCGCCTCCTCGGGGAAGACAGGCGGGTCGGAGAGGTTGTTCGACGGCAGGTAGGACAGCAGGCCCTTGACGTAGTCGACGGCGTCCTTCTCGTCACCCGCCATGTGGTGCGCCACGCCGGAGGTGGTGTTGTGCGTCCGGGCGCCGCCCAGCTCCTCGAAGCCCACGTCCTCACCGGTGACCGTCTTGATGACGTCCGGTCCGGTGATGAACATGTGCGAGGTCTGGTCGACCATGACCGTGAAGTCGGTGATCGCGGGGGAGTACACCGCGCCGCCCGCGCAGGGGCCGACGACCAGGCTGATCTGCGGGATCACGCCCGAGGCGTGGGTGTTGCGGCGGAAGATCTCGCCGTACATGCCCAGCGAGACCACGCCCTCCTGGATGCGCGCGCCGCCGGAGTCGTTGATGCCGACGACCGGGCAGCCGGTCTTCAGCGCGAAGTCCATCACCTTGACGATCTTCTCGCCGAAGACCCCGCCGAGCGCCCCGCCGAAGACCGTGAAGTCCTGCGAGAAGACGGCCACCGGGCGGCCGTCGACCGTGCCGTAGCCGGTCACCACGCCGTCGCCGTACGGGCGGTTCTGCTCCAGCCCGAAATTGGTCGAACGGTGCCGGGCGAACTCGTCCAGCTCGACGAACGAGCCCTCGTCCAGCAGCAGGTCGATGCGCTCACGCGCCGTCAACTTGCCCTTCGCGTGCTGCTTTTCCACCGCCCTGGCGGAACCGGCGTGGGTGGCTTCTTCGACCCGCCGCTGCAGGTCCGCCAGTTTGCCCGCGGTGGTGTGGATGTTTGCTTCCGGCTCGGACATCGGGATGCGGCTCCTGCTCGTCCTGGACTGGTGCTCGTACTGAGGGTGGTACGTGTGTGGCTACCAACCCGTAGCGTATCGGCGGGGCTGCTCAGCGGCAGTGCGTCGTTGACCACACCTAGGCTGGTGCCATGACGCCTCAACCGCCGGAAAACCGGGACAAAGACGCCGGTCGCTGGAGCGATCTGGGCCGCCCGCCGCTGAACGCCACCGCGCTGCGCCGGGCGCTGGTGCGCCCCGGCAGCCTCTGGACGTCCCTCGACGTCGTTCCCGTCACCGGCTCCACCAACACCGATCTGGCGGAACGGTCGTCGAAGGACGCGGCCGAGGGGGCCGTTCTGGTGGCCGAGGAGCAGTCCGCCGGCCGCGGCCGACTGGACCGCACCTGGTCGGCGCCCCCGCGCTCGGGCCTCTTCTTCTCCGTCTACCTCACCCCGCGGGCGCCCGTGGCGCGCTGGGGGTGGCTCCCGCTGCTCGCCGGAGTCGCCACCGCGACGGCCCTCGCGCGTACCGCCGGCGTCGACACCGCACTCAAGTGGCCCAACGACCTCCTGGTCACTGTCGACGGCGCCGAACGCAAGGCCGGCGGCATCCTCGCCGAACGGACCGAGGGCGGCGTCGTCGTCGGCATCGGCCTCAACGTCACCCTCACCGCCGACGAGCTGCCCGTCCCCACCGCGGGCTCCCTCGCCCTGGCCGGCGCCCGCACCACCGACCGCGACCCGCTGCTGCGCGCCGTGCTGCGGTCCCTGGAGCACTGGTACGGCGAATGGCAGACCGCCGACGGCGACCCCGGGGCCAGCGGCCTCCAGGCGGCCTACGCCGCGGGCTGCGCCACCCTGGGCCGCGAGGTGCGCGCCGAACTGCCCGGCGACACCTCGCTCACCGGTGAGGCGGTCGCCATCGACGGCGACGGCCGGCTGGTGCTGGCGACCGGCGAGGGCGTGCAGCAGCCGGTGGGGGCGGGCGACATCATCCATCTGCGGGCGACGGACGGAAACGGCCCGGCCCGTCCGCAGTGACGCACCGCCGCACTCCCGGCGGCCCCCGCACCGACAGCAACCACCAACGGCTCCGCCCCGGGCCACCACGGCGTAGCCGCGGCGGGCCACCACGGCGTAGCCGCGGCGGGTAACCCCGATGCACGTGACGAGTGAGCCACGGCACACCTGCCGTATCGTTGAGGCGGTCCGCCAGGGAGCGGGCCTCGGGCGAGCAGTGATCGGAAGGGCAGTGCGCAGGGATCGGACAGGGAGCGGCCGGTGACCGCCGACGACTCGGGCGCCACCCCGCGCGGGGTGGACACCGAGGACGACGCCGTACGCGACGTCCCGGAGGGCGAGCCGCCGGAGGCGGGCGGCGAGGGTGAGGAGGGCGAGGAGAACAGCATCGCCCTCCGCCTCGAACAGCTCATCCTCGGCGCCGACCGCCGCTACACGCCGTTCCAGGCGGCCCGCAGCGCCGGTGTCTCCATGGACCTCGCGGCCCGCTTCTGGCGGGCCATGGGTTTCGCCGACATCGGCCAGGTCAAGGCGCTCACCGAGGCCGACGTGCTGGCGCTGCGGCGGCTCGCCGGTCTCGTCGAGGCCGGCCTGCTGAGCGAGGCGATGGCCGTGCAGGTCGCCCGCTCCACGGGGCAGACCACCGCCCGCCTCGCCGACTGGCAGATCGACTCCTTCCTGGAGGGCCTCACCGAGCCCCAGGACTCCGGCCTGACCCGTACGGAGATCACCTATCCGCTGGTCGAGCTGCTGCTGCCGGAGCTGGAGGAGTTCCTGGTCTACGTCTGGCGGCGCCAGCTCGCCGCCGCCACCGGCCGGGTCGTACGGGCCCAGGACGACGCCGAGATGGTCGACCGCCGGCTCGCCGTCGGCTTCGCCGACCTGGTCGGGTTCACCCGGCTGACCCGCCGCCTGGAGGAGGAGGAACTGGGCGAGCTGGTCGAGGCGTTCGAGACCACCTGCTCGGACCTGGTCGCCGCGCACGGCGGCCGGCTCATCAAGACCCTCGGTGACGAGGTCCTCTTCTCCGCCGACGACGCCGGGGTCGCCGCCGAGATCGGCCTGCGGCTGATCGAGACCATGACGAACGACGAGACGATGCCCGAGCTGCGGGTCGGCATCGCCTTCGGCACGGTCACGACCCGGATGGGCGATGTGTTCGGCACGACCGTGAATCTGGCCAGCCGGCTGACGTCGATAGCGCCGAAGGACACCGTGCTGGTGGACGAGGCGTTCGCCGAGGAGCTGGGCCGGATCGGTGACGCGCCGATCTCCGAGGCGGAGGCCGCGGCCGCGGAGAAGGCCGCCGAGGAGGGCACCGGCGCCGCACCGCCGTCGTACCGCTTCGCGCTGCAGCCGATGTGGCAGCGGCCGGTGCGCGGCCTGGGCGTCGTGGAGCCGTGGCTGCTGACCCGGCGCGGCTGACCGCCGGCACCGGCTGAACGGGGGGCCGTCCGGGTGCCCCGGAGCCGCCGTCCCCGGGCGCCGTTCCCGGAGCGCCGCCCCGTACCCCTGTCCCGCCCGGCCCTCACCTGGCATGATCCGTCCCGTCACACAGGTCAACGCTCGTTAACAGGACGCCAGGAGGGCTTCATGCAGCGGTTCGGCGAGGACGGATGGGTCGGCATCGAGCGCCACGGCTTCGTGGCGGAGCTGGTCATGGACCGCCCCAAGGCCATGAACGCGGTCTCCACGGCCATGGCCGACGCCCTCGCGGGGGCCTGTGCCGAGCTCGCCGCGGACCACTCCGTACGGGCGGTGGTGCTCACCTCCACCCACGAGCGGGCGTTCTGCGTCGGGGCCGACCTCAAGGAGCGCAACTCCTTCACCGACGCGGACCTGATGCGGCAGCGCCCGCACACCCGCGCCGCCTACACGGGCGTACTGGAGCTGCCGGTGCCCACCGTCGCCGCGGTGCACGGCTTCGCGCTCGGCGGCGGCTTCGAGCTGGCGCTGGCCTGCGACCTGATCGTGGCGGACCCGACGGCGGTGGTCGGCCTGCCGGAGGTGTCGGTGGGCGTCATCCCCGGCGGCGGGGGCACCCAGCTGCTGCCGCGCCGGGTGGGGGCGGCGCGCGCCGCGGAGCTGGTGTTCACCGCGCGGCGGGTGCCGGCGCCCGAGGCGGCGGAGCTGGGCCTGGTGGACCGGCTGGCCGAGGAGGGGCAGGACCGGGCCGAGGCGCTGGAGCTGGCGGCCGGGATCGCCCGCAACTCGCCGGTCGGGCTGCGTGCCGCGAAGCGGGCGATGCGCCTGGGGCACGGTCTGGACCTGCGGGCCGGCCTGGAGGTCGAGGACGGCGCCTGGCGCAGCGTGGCCTTCTCCGGTGACCGCGCCGAGGGCGTGGCGGCGTTCAACGAGAAGCGGGACCCCCAGTGGCCGGGGGAGTGACGGCGGCGTTCGATCACTCTCCGTGATCGATGCGGTCGAGGGCCGGGATGCGGCCCGTTACCAGTCAGGACGCGGATAACGCCCCGGTGTCATTCCCACGCCGAAAGGGGCGAAAGGGGCTAAACATTCCTACGCTGTAGTACAGAGCGTGCTCACGGTGACGGAATGTGAGGATCCGGTGACGGGCGAGGGCGATGCGAGGCTGCGGGCAGTCGTGGAACTGGCGCAGGCGATGGCGGCCGCGCACACCCCGCGCGAATCGGCGCACGCCGCGGCGCAAGGGGTGCGCCAGGCCCTGGGCGGCTCCTTCGCGGCGATCTCGAAGTGGGAGCGGGAACTGGGCAAGCTGCGGGTGCTGGTCAACGTCGGCGAACTCGCCGAGGGCGAGGAGGAGTTCCCGGAGGACGAGAGCTACCCCGTCCACGAGTTCCCGGAGATCGTCGGCTTCCTGCACGAGCAGTGGGCCGGCGGCGGCGAGCCCAGTGCCTGGGTGGAGACCGCCGAGACGGACCCGGCGCCGCGCGGGCCCGGCGACGCCGGCCCGTACAACCACCAGCGGGTGGCCGCGCTGCGCCGCCGCGGCCGGGGCTGCTGCGTCGTCGCGCCGATCGTGCTGCACGGCCGGGCGTGGGGCGAGCTGTACGTCGCCCGGCGCACCGGCGAGCCGGTCTTCGACCGGGCGGACGCCGACTTCGCGAGCGTGCTCGCCGCCGTCACGGCCGCCGGGATCGCCCAGACCGAGCGGCTGGCGGAGGCCCGCCGGCTGGCCTTCACCGACGCGCTGACCGGCCTCGCCAATCGGCGCGCCGTCGACATGCGGCTGGACGAGGCGCTGGAGCTGCACCGGGGGGCCGACGTGGTGGTCAGCCTGGTGGTGTGCGACCTCAACGGGCTGAAGCGGGTCAACGACTCCCGCGGCCACGCGGTGGGGGACCGGCTGCTGGAGCGGTTCGGTTCGGTGCTGTCGCTGTGCGGTGCGATGCTGCCCGGCACGCTCGCCGCCCGGCTCGGCGGCGACGAGTTCTGCCTGCTGGCGGTGGGCCCGCCGGCCGACGAGGTGGTCAAGGTGGCCGGTGAACTGTGCGACCGCGCCGGTGAGTTGGACCTCGGTGAGGGCGTCGCGGTGGGGGTCGCCTCGACCGGCGACCCGATCGGGCCGGTACGCAGCGGCCGCCGGCTCTTCCGGCTCGCGGACGCCGCCCAGTACAAGGCGAAGGCGGCGGGCTCGGGCGAGCCGGTGGTGGCCGGCCGGCACGGCGGCAAGGACGATCCGGTCGTCCGGCTCGCGGACGCCCCCGACCGGCGGCCGGGGCCGGAACGCCGGCGCTTCCGGAGGTGAGGCGGCTGGGATTGCGTGCCCGCCGGGCCGCGGTGCTCACTGCCGGTAAGGGGTGATCCCGAAATCCGGTGGTGACATCCGGCGATTCAGTCTCTAGGGTGCCTGAATATGGATATGCACACTGTGGTGCTGGGGACGTCCGGCACGACCGCACAGGACGTCATCGCGGTGGCCCGCGGCGCGGCCCGGATCGAGCTGTCCGAGGAAGCCCTCGCGGCCGTCACCGCCTCGCGCGCCTTCATCGACGAACTCGCCGCCAAGCCCGAGCCCGTCTACGGGGTCTCCACCGGCTTCGGTGCCCTCGCCGTCCGCCACATCAGTCCCGAGCTGCGGGTCCAGCTCCAGCGCAACATCGTGCGCTCGCACGCGGCCGGCATGGGCCCCCGGGTCGAGCGCGAGGTCGTCCGCGCGCTGATGTTCCTGCGGCTCAAGACCCTCGCCTCCGGGCACACCGGCGTCCGCCCGCTCGTCGTCGAGACCATGGCCGCCATACTCAACGCCGGCATCACGCCGGTGGTGCACGAGTACGGCTCGCTCGGCTGCTCCGGCGACCTCGCGCCGCTCTCGCACTGCGCGCTCACGCTGATGGGCGAGGGCGACGCGGAGGGCCCCGACGGCGTCGTACGGCCGGCCGGCGAACTGCTCGCGGCGCACGGCATCGAGCCCGTCGAGCTGCGCGAGAAGGAGGGCCTGGCCCTCCTCAACGGGACCGACGGCATGCTCGGCATGCTCGTGATGGCCTGCGCCGACCTCACCCGGCTGTTCACCTCGGCGGACATCACCGCGGCCCTCTCCCTGGAGGCGCTGCTCGGCACCGACAAGGTCCTCGCGCCCGAGCTGCACGCCATCCGCCCGCACCCCGGGCAGGCCGCCTCGGCCGCCAACATGCTGAAGGTGCTGGACGGTTCCGGTTTCACCGGCCACCACCAGGACGACGCCCCGCGCGTCCAGGACGCCTACTCCATCCGCTGCGCCCCGCAGGTCGCCGGCGCCGGCCGGGACACCCTCGCGCACGCCCGGCTGGTCGCCGACCGCGAGCTGGCGTCGGCGGTCGACAACCCCGTCGTCCTGCCGGACGGCCGGGTGGAGTCCAACGGCAACTTCCACGGCGCGCCGGTCGCCTACGTGCTGGACTTCCTCGCCATCGCCGCGGCCGACCTGGGCTCGATCGCCGAGCGCCGCACCGACCGCCTGCTCGACAAGAACCGCTCGCACGGCCTGCCCGCCTTCCTGGCCGGCGACCCGGGCGTCGACTCCGGCCTGATGATCGCCCAGTACACCCAGGCGGCGCTGGTCAGCGAGCTGAAGCGGCTGGCCGCCCCCGCCTCGGTGGACTCCATCCCGTCCTCCGCGATGCAGGAGGACCACGTCTCGATGGGCTGGTCCGCGGCGCGCAAGCTGCGCACCGCGATCGACAACCTCACCCGGGTCGTCGCCGTGGAGCTCTACGCCGCGACCCGCGCCGTCGAGATGCGCGAGGGACTGACCCCGGCCCCGGCCACCCGCGCGGTGCTCGACGCGGTCCGCGCGGCGGGCGTCCAGGGCCCGGGCGAGGACCGCTTCCTGGCGCCGGACCTGGAGGCCGCCTACGCGTTCGTGCGGAGCGGCGAGCTGGTGGCGGCCGTGCAGACGGTCACCGGAGAGCTGGCGTAACGGCCGCGCGGGGGCCCGGACGGAGCTCCGGGCGCCCCGCCGGCGGGCGGGTCAAACGCTCCCGTCGCGGGTGCGGCGTACGGAGTAGCTGACCAGCCCGGCGCCGAGCGCGAGGCAGGCGGCACCACCGATCACGTACGGGGTGGTGTCCGGGCTGCCGGTGTCGGCGAGGTGGTGCGACGCGACGGCGGAGCCGGCGGCCTGCGGACCGCGGGCCGGTCCGCTTCCGTCGGCGGCGGTGCCGGTGTGCGCGCCGTCGGCCGTCGGGCCGGTCCCGGTGGCGTCGGCGAGACCGGACCCGGCCGGGGCGGAGGCCGCCCGCAGCCCGGAATATGTCACTCCGTCAGCTTCCGCGGTGGCATTGGCGGAGGGCACGAACCACAGGGCGAGCAGCACCGATCCCGCGGCTGCGGCGGTCAGTAGTGGTCGACGTGCGGTCACGGGAGCGATCCTCCTTGTGGGTCCGGCGAATTGGCCGTTGAGCGCAGATGTTAGTGACCGCCGCGGGTCGCGGGGAAGTCAGGACCCGACCATGCCTAACCTCCGTGCTATGAGCAATGGTGAGACATCACGTTTTGTGCGCCTTCATGTGGAACTGATCATGGAGGTCACCGACGCCGGCCGGCTGACCGGCGCCGCCCTGGAGCACATCGACCGCGACACCTCGCTCCCGGACGAGGAGCGCAGACAGTCGCAGGAGACCGCGAAGGAGGAGCCGGCGGAGGCGCTGGCCCAGCTGATCGACCCGTTCGACCTCGTCACCGCCGTACCGGGCGTCGAGCTCGCGCAGGCGTCCTGGAGCAGTGAGGAGCTGACCGATTACGACCCGGACGCCGAGTGGGACGCGGCGGAGTGGGACCTGGCGGACGACGCGGACGGGGAGGGCTGACCCCGGCCCCGCGCCCGCCCACCGGACACGGCCCCCGCACGGCATTCCCGCCGTGCGGGGGCCGGTGTGCGTGCGGGGCCCGGGCCCGCGGGGACGATCAAGGACATACGTGTCCTACCCCACACTTTTCAGAGGAATGGAACGGGCGAAACGGAAAAGGCGTTCAATTGGGCGTCGGCCGGAATGTCAACGTCCGGATATGCCTGCGCGCAGCGGGCAGATCGCTCGGGGATGTTTTGCGAACTCGGTAGCAATGGAGATGCGTGTGATGACGGACAGCAAGCGCCGCAAGGGCCTCATAGCCAGCGCCGCGCTGCTCGGGGGCGTACTCACGCTGGCGGCGTGTGGCGGCAGCAGTGCGGCGGACGGCGGGACCGGCGGCGGTGGCGCTGACGGCACCCGGCACGAGAACGCCCAGCAGGTCGACGAGGCCGCCGCCAAGGACGCCTCGGATGCCAGAATCACCATCTCGCCCGAGGACGGCGCCGCGGGCGCGGGCCTCAACAGCGACGCCAAGGTCACGGTCAGTGGCGGGAAACTCACCGACGTCACCATGACCTCCGTCGAGACCAAGCAGACCGTCGCCGGCACGGTGTCCGCCGACGGCACCCGCTGGACGCCGAACCAGCCGCTGCACCGCGCGACGAAGTACAAGGTCACCGCGCACGCCGTGGACGCGCAGGGCCGCAAGGCGGTGGAGAACTCCAGCTTCACCACGGTCTCCCCGGCGAACAGCTTCATCGGGAACTTCACGCCGGAGGACGGCTCGACCGTCGGCGTCGGCATGCCGGTGTCGATCAACTTCGACAAGCCGGTCAGGAACAAGACCGCCGTGGAATCCGCGATCAAGGTCTCGGCCAGCAGCAACCAGCAGGTCGTCGGCCACTGGTTCAGCGACACCCGGCTGGACTTCCGCCCCCGGGACTACTGGAAGCCGAACTCCGACGTCACCATGAAGCTCGGCCTCGACGGCGTCCAGGCGTCGCCGGGCGTCTCCGGCATCCAGAACAAGACCGTCAGCTTCCACGTCGGCCACTCGCAGATCAGCACCGTCGACACCAAGGCGCACCGGATGACCGTGGTGCGCGACGGCCGGGTCATCAAGACCATCCCGATCTCCGCCGGCAGCGACGAGCACCCGACCTACGACGGTGCGATGGTCATCTCCGAGCGGTTCAAGCAGACCCGGATGAACGGCTCGACCGTCGGCTTCAAGAAGAAGGACGGCAAGGGCGAGTACGACATCCCCGACGTCCCGCACGCCCAGCGCCTGACGGCCTCCGGCACCTTCATCCACGGCAACTACTGGGGCAAGGGCATCTTCGGCCACGCCAACACCAGCCACGGCTGCATCGGCCTGGAGGACGTCAAGGGCGCCGACAACGCCAAGACGAACGGCGCCTGGTTCTTCGACCACTCGCAGACCGGTGACGTCGTCAAGGTGATCAACTCCCCCGACCACGCCGTCAAGCCCGACAACGGCCTCAACGGCTGGAACATGAGCTGGTCGCAGTGGCTCGCGGGCAGCGCCGCCGGCTGACGCCCGGCGGCCCCGCCCCGCGGGGCGCGGCTCGTAGAGTGACCCGGTGAGCGAGCGGGGAAAGAAGCAGCGCGGCGGGGCGTCGCCGTCGGCGGCCGACGAACTGGTCGGACGGGTGCTCGGCAGCGTCCGCTACGCGCCGGACGGCGCGCCGGCCGAGGACGCCGTCGAGGCGGGCGCCTCGATGCTGGCCGCGGCCGAGCCCGGCTGGGAGGCCGTGAGCACGGCACTGGTCGCCGCCGCCGCGGCGGCCGTCCGGCAGTGCTGGGCGGGCGGCTGGCAACCCGCCGACCTGGAGCGGATCGTCCGGCGCGACGCGCCCCACCCGGCGCGCACCGCACTGGTCGTCGACGCCATCGCCGCCGAGGCGGCCCGGCCGTCCGGGCGGCGGACCGCGCACGGCGCCCGCTGGGACGCGCAACTGCGGCAGATCGGCGCCGAGGTCTGGTGGGAGTCCGACCGCGGCTACCTCGACGCGCTCGCCCGGCGCCGCCGCACCTCCCGCTTCGAGACCGCGTACGACCTGCTGGCGGCGCTGCGCACGCTCGCGCGGCTGCCCCGCATCTCCCCGCTCCCGGACCCGCCCGCGGCCGGCACCACGAGCGGCACAACACCCCGGGACCGGGACCGCACCGCCGCCGCCTCCCGCGCGCTCGGCCGGATCCGCGGCCTGCTCGCCAAGGCCGAGGCCACCGACTACCCCGAGGAGGCGGAAGCCCTGTCCGCCAAGGCGCAGGAGCTGATGGCGCGGCACAGCATCGACGAGGCGCTGCTCGACAGCGCGGACGGCTCCGCGGACGGCGCGGGCGGCCCGTCGGCGCTCCGCATCGGCATCGAGGGACCGTACGAGCAGGCCAAGGCGCTGCTCCTGGACGCGGTCGCGGCGGCCAACCGCTGCCGGTCCGTCTGGGCCGCCGACGTCGGCTTCTCGACCCTCGTCGGCTTCCCGCCGGACCTGGAGGCCGCCGAACTGCTCTACACCTCGCTGCTCCTCCAGGCCACCGCCGCGATGAACCGGGCCGGCGACGATCACCACGCCCGCGGCCGCTCCCGCCGCACCCGCGACTTCCGCCAGACCTTCCTCGTCGGCTACGCGGACCGCATCCGCGACCGGCTGACGGCGGCCACCGAGGCTGCCACCGCCGCGGCCGGCGCCGAGTCCGCGGACACCGCCCCGGACCTCCTCCCCGTCCTCGCCGCCCGCGAACTCGCCGTCGAGGAGACCACCGGCACCCTCTTCCCCGACACCGCCCCGGTCCGCCTGCGCGGCGTCCACGACGCCGCCGGCTGGCACCAGGGCAGGGCCGCCGCGGACCGCGCGCAACTCGACGGAGGGTGAGCCGGCGGCGGCACGGGCGCCCCGCTCACGTCAGCAAACCGCGCTCCAGCGCCGTGAGCACCGCCGCGGTCCGGTCCGCCACGCCGAGCTTCCTGAACGCCCGCAGCAGATGCGTCTTGACCGTGGCCTCACCGATGAACAGCGCCCGGCCGATCTCGGCGTTGCTCAGCCCCTGACCGACCAGCCGCAGCACCTCGCACTCCCGGCCGGACAGCAGCGGCGCCGCCTCCGTCCGCGCCCGGACCAGCTTTCCGGCCAGCGACGGCGTCAGCACCGTCTCGCCCCGCGCGGCGGCGTGCACCGCCTCGACCAGCTGTGCCCGGGACGTCCCCTTGAGCAGATAGCCGGCCGCGCCCGCCTCCACCGCGCGCAGGATGTCGCCGTCGTCCTCGTACGTGGTGACGATGACCACCCGGCTGCGCGGCGAACGCCGCAGGATGTGGCCGGTCGCCGCGACCCCGTCCATCCCGCCCATCCGCAGATCGAGCAGCACGACGTCCGGAGCCAGCCGCTCCGCCTGCGCCACCGCCTCCTCACCGGAGCCTGCCTGCCCGGCGATCTCGATACCCGGGTCGGAGGCGAGCATCGCGCACAGTCCCTCCCGTACGACGGGGTGGTCGTCGGCCAGCAGCACCCGGACCGCGGCCGTCCGCTCAGGCGTCATCGTCCGTCCCCGCTCCGGCGGCCGCGCCGCCGCTCGGCACCGGCAGGTGCACCGCCACGACGGTGCCCTCACCCGGCGCGCTGACCACTGTCATCTCCCCGCCGCACTCCGCGACCCGGGCCCGCAGCCCGGCCAGTCCGAACCCGCCCGCCGACCGGCCGTCCGCCGCGTCCACCGCGTCCTCCCCCGTCTCCCCGGGCACGAAGCCCCCGCCGTCGTCCCTGACGACGAGGCCGACCCGCCCCGCGCCGTACCGCAGCGTCACCTCCACCCGGCCCGCGGCGGCGTGCTTGCGTACGTTCGCCAGCGACTCCTGCGCCGCACGCAGCAGGACGACGGACACCTGCATCGGCAGCGGCCCTTCCGCACCCTCCACGGCGAACCGCACCGGCACCCCGGTCTGCGCGGTCAGGCCGTCCGCCTGCCGTCGTACGGCCCGGGCCGGCGAACTCCGCTCCAGCGGCGCCGGCGCCCGCCCGGCGACGAAGGCGCGCGCCTCGGCCAGCGAGTCCCTGGCCACCCGTCCCGCCAGCGCGAGGTGCCGGCGGGAGCCGTCGAGCCCGGGCGCGTCCGCCACCTCCGTCTCGGCGGCCTGCACCAGCCCGATGATGCTGGTCAGGCTCTGGGCGAGGGTGTCGTGGATCTCCCGCGCCAGCCGCTCCCGTTCGGCGGCGATCCCCGCCTGGTGCGACAGCCGGGCCACCTGGGCGCGGTTGCGCTGCAACTCCTCGATCAGCTCGGCGTGTTCCCTGTTCTGCCGCACCACGCGCTTGATCCACAATCCGAGCAGCGCCGACAGGGCGACGCCGAGCAGCGAGGCGAGCACCGCGGCCGGTGGCGGCGGGTCGCCGGCGCCCCGCCGCACCCACCACGCCACCGGCGGCAGGAGGTTGACGAGTACGGCGACCACCACGGCGGGCCGGGCCGGCAGGCTCATCATCAGCATCGGGACCACGCCGAACAGGGCGAACGAGCCCGTCGGGTCGGCGAACGCGACCAGCGCGAAGATCCCGACCAGCCCGGCGCAGAAGACCACGTTGCGCCGTCCGCCGCCGCCGCGCCCGGTCAGCAGCTGCCGGCCGAGGGCCGCGTACCAGACGGCGGCCACGGTCAGCCCGACGATCGCCGCGACACGACGGCCCTGGGAAGTGCCGGACATGAACACCAGCCCCGTGGTGACCAGATGACACACCACGAAGTAGCCGTCCCACAGCCCGAGCCACCGCACCCGCGCCCGCGGCCCGCGCTCCGCCTCAACCGCCACCGCTCACACACTCCCCGCGCCGCGGTGTCCACCGGCCGGTGGACACCGCGTCAACCGACCGGTCGTACCGTCCCCGCACCCCGCCGCCATACCGTCGAAGACAGCCGCGGGCAGCAGCATTGCCGCCGCCAACGGCCCCACGGGACCCGCCCGCTGACGTGCACTCACCGGCCGGGCGCGGGCGTCCCGCCGACCCACCCACCGCCATCAGAAGGCCCTGTTCTCGATGAGTCCCTTCCTGACCGCGCTCCTCGCCAGCGGAACGATCCTGATCATTATCCTTGCCACCGATCTGGGCGTGCGCCGGGTCACCACGATGCGCATGCTGCGGTCCGTGATCGCCGTCGCCGTCGTCGTCGGGCTCTTCGTGCACTCCCTGCCGACGTCCGGCAACGCCCCGTCGTTCCAGCTCATCGGCGTCGGCGTGGGAGTCATCTGCGGTCTCGTCGCGGGCGCCCTGCTCCCCGCCCACCGTGGCGCCGACGGCCGCGTCCACACCACCGGCGGCGCCGGCTACGCGATCCTGTGGATCGTCCTGTCCAGCGCCCGCGTCCTGTTCGCCTACGGCTCCGAGCACTGGTTCGCCGCGGGCCTGATCCGCTTCAGCATCGACAACCGGCTGAGCGGCGCCGACGTCTACGCCAACGCCTTCGTCTTCATGTCCCTCGCCATGGTCCTCACCCGCACCGGCGTCCTCCTGGCCAAGAGCCGCCGCCTCCGGCGGACGGCCCCCGCGACGGAACCCGCGCCCCGGCACTCGGCGACCGTGTGACGCGCGCCCGGCAGCCGGCCGGGGGGCGCGGGCCGGTGACCCGTCACCGGCCCGCGCCCCGCGCGCTCAGGCAGGCTCCGGGACCCGGGCGGCGCCGCGGAACACCTGCGCCGTGTGCCACGCGATGCGCTCGGCGGCGACCCGGTCACTCCCGCTCTGCGGCCCGAGGAGGCCCTGGCCGCTGAGCCCGAGGACCTGACTCCGCGCGGCGCCACCGCGCCCGACGAACTCCCGCGACACCGTGATGTTCCGGTCGGCGTCCAGCCCCAGCGCACCCCTGTCGAACAGCTTGTGGTGCAGGGAGCACAGACACAGGCAGTTGGCGAGGTCGTCCGGCCCCTGGAACGCCCACCACTGGACGTGCGCGGCCTCCAGCCCGACCGGCACCCGGCCGAGCGCCCCGTCGAAACCGCAGAAGGCACACCGGTACTCGTACGCCACGAGCACGTCCCGGCGCAGCTCGACCGCGCGCCGCCGCCGGTCGCGTACGGCGCCGGCCGCGAGCGGGGCCGGACCGGCCCCCTCCAGGTCGAGCCCGACGGAGGCGGCGATGTCCGGATGGATCGACGGCGGGAAGTGGACGTCCAGCAGCAGCTGGGTCAGCCGCCCCAGCAGCGACGGGTCCGCCACCAGCGCGGCCCGCAGCCCCGGCGCCAACTGCCCCCGCGCACCGCTCTCCCGCAGCACCTGCACCCCTGACCCCGGACTGCCGGCGCCGGCGTCCGTCCGCACCTCCCACACCTCGTCACTGACCAGATGATGGAAGGGGTACGACGGCGACGTGGGACGGGTGGGCCCGAAGTCCTGCAGCAGCTCCCGCAGGTCCCGCTCGACGTCCGAGTACCGCAGGTCGTCGTCGGGACACCGCCGGAACCGCCCCAGCGCGTACAGCAGCAGCAACGGCTTGTGCGGCGCCCGCACCCCGTTCCGCGCCCACTGCCGCAGATTCCCCACCCGCTCCATCCAGTCCATGGCCATGGACTGTAGGGGGCCACGGGGCCAACGGGGCCGGCGAGGCGGGGAGTTGCGGCGTGGACCTCAGCCGGCGTCGGAGAGGCGGGCGGCACGGGCCGCCCGTACGCGTCAGCCGGCGTCGGAGGAGGACGAGGCCGGGGACGAGGACGACGCGCCGTCGGACGTGCCGGTCACGTCGGCCCGCCGGTCGCGCCGCTGCTTGAGATGGCCCGCGGTCGCCAGCGCCGCCACCACGACGGCCGTACCGGCGAGCTGCTGACGGCCGTCCGCGTTGGCGGCCATGACGGCGAAGATCCCGAGGATGGCGGCGAACGCGACCCAGGTCAGCACGGGGAAGCCCCACATCCGCACCGAGAGCAGCTCGGGTGCCTCACGCTCCAGGCGGCGGCGCATCCTCAGCTGGGTGAGGCAGACGAGCGACCACACGACCAGCACCGAGCAGCCGGCGATGTTCAGCAGCCAGGCGAACACGGTGGTCGGCCAGACGATCCCGGCGATCACCGCCGCGAAGCCGAACGCGCAGGACGCCAGCACCGCCGCCGCCGGCACGCCCCTGGTGACCCGGCCCAGGAAACGCGGGCCGAGACCCCGGCTGACGAGGGAGTACGCCATCCGCGACGAGCCGTAGATGTTGGCGTTCATCGCCGAGAGCAGCGCCACCAGCACCACGATCTGCATGATCGTGCCGGCCGCCGGAATACCGAGGTGGTCCAGCACGGTGACGTACGGGCCGGCCGTGGCGACCTTCGGGTCGTTCCACGGCACCAGGGTGACGACCACGGCCATGGACCCGATGTAGAAGACGGCGATGCGCCAGACCGCGGTACGGACGGCCCGGGCCACGTTCTGGCTCGGCCGGTCGGATTCCGCCGCGGCGATGGTGACGGTCTCCAGACCGGCGAACCCGGAAATGGTGGTCAGCAGCCCGGCGGCGAGCCCGCCGACACCCGTCGGGAAGAAGCCGCCGTGACCGGTGAGGTGGCTCGTCCCGGGCGCCGTGCCGAAGACGCCGAGGATGCCGAGCACACCCAGCACCAGGAAGGCCACGATCGTGGTGACCTTGATGGCGGCGAACCAGAACTCGAACTCGCCGAAATTCTTGACCGCGGTCAGGTTGCTGGCGCAGAAGAACACCATGAAGACCGCCACCCAGCCGTAGGCGGGGAGGAACGGCACCCAGGTGTGCATGATCGTGCCCGCCGCGGTGGCCTCGGCGGCCACCCCCGCGCAGAGCATCAGCCAGTACATCCAGCCCGAGGTGGCACCGGCCCAGGACCCGATCTCCTCCTCGGCGTGCACCGAGAACGACCCCGTGGAGGGCCGCGCCGCGGACATCTCCCCGAGCATCCGCATGATCAGCATGACCAGCGCGCCGGCCCCCACGAAGAGCAGCACGACGGCCGGCCCGGCCGCGGCGATACCCACTCCGGAGCCCACGAAGAGCCCGGCGCCGATGACCCCGCCGAGCGCGATCATCGACAGATGCCGCTGCTTGAGACCGTGCGACAACACGGCCCCGCCCTCCTGCGCGGCCTGCGGGGTGCCCTCGGGTGACCGGGTTGATGTCCGACTCATGGTCGTGCCTGTTCCATCGATCGAGACGTGCGTTGAACCCGAGGAGTCTGGACGTCCCCCGAACCCGTACGCCGTGAACGCCCGCTATGCGGACACTCCCCTCACAGGCGGTGAAGACGCCGCCACGCACCCCAAACGCACAGTCAACGACTCACAAAGACACCTCGCCGGGCAACCCGCAACCAGCCCGCGTCCCGACGGCCCCTCTCGACGAACGCCCCCCGGCCCGACACCGGACAGCACCGATCCGCCTCCACGCCTCCACGCCCCCACCCGCCGGACGGCACGGGGGCGGCTCTCCCCCCCACACACACTCGCCCGTCGCGGGCGCGGCAGATCGTCAGCCGGCGGCCTTGGCGATGATGCGCCCCATCTCCTCCTGCCCGAAGGCCCGCAACGTCGTGGTACGGACGTTGCCCACCCCACCCAGCTGCAGGAGCGTCGCGGTCGCAGCCTCGTCGTCAGGCGCCTCGACGATCGCCACGAGGTCGTACGGGCCGACGGTCCAGTAAAGCTTCAGGACCTTCGCCCCGAGCTTCTGAGCCGCCGCGGCAAAGGCGTCAGCACGCTTCGCCGTGTCCTTGAAGTTCCGGACCCCCTGGTCGGTCCAGTTGAGCAACGCAACATACGTCGGCATGTCCATCAACCTCCACGAGGAAACACATCGCAAGGTCAACCCTGCGCACCCCACCCGGCCCCCGCACGAGGTGCGCACCCGAACGAGCACCGGGCACGACGGGGGCTCCCGGGCGGTTACCCACAGGGGCACCGGCCGCCCGGCCTTGTACTCTTCCCGGATGTCACAGTTCGTCGGACCGCAAGCAATACCGGTGAGCGGGAGCGATGTCCGCCGGGCCGTCGCCCACTGCGTCGATACCCTCACCGGCGTCCCCGCGGACCAATGGCAGGGCAGGGCCGGCAGCCTGGAGTGGACGTGCTGGGAGACCCTGGAACACCTCGCGGACGATCTGCTCACCTACGCACTGCGGTTCGGCCTCGCGCAGCCGATGGACGTGCCACGGGTGCCGCTGCGTGTCTCCCGTGACCGACCCCAGGGGCCGGCCAACGTCATCTTCGGCGACAAGGAGGCGGGGCCCGAGGGACTGCTGACCGTCGTGACGGCGTGCGGCGGACTGCTCGCGACCGCCGTCGACACCGCGGCACCCACCGCCCTGGCCCCGCACGTCTTCGGCGCCGCCGACCCGGAGGGATTCGCGGCGATGGGCGTCGTCGAGACCCTCGTCCACACCCACGACATCGCTCAGGGCGTGCACCGCGCCTGCGAGCCCCCGCATGACCTGAGCGAGCGCGCCCTCGCCCGGCTCTTCCCCGACGTACCCCTCACCGGTACCCCGTGGTCAACCCTCCTGTGGGCCACCGGCCGCCTCGAAACACCCGAGCGACCCCGCCGGACGGACTGGCGCTGGTACGGCGCCCCGCGCGGCGCCGGCTGACCGCGCCACGCACCCGCCGCGGCGGCCCCGGGACGGAGGACATGGATGCCGACCGACACCCCCTAGGGCACGAGCACGAGCTTTCCGGTGGCTGCCGAGCGGTCGAGGAGCTCGTGAGCGCGACGAGCGTCCGTCAGCGGCAGGCGCTCGGCCACGACCGGGTGGATCTCGCCACGGCGCAGCAGATCGAGCAGCACGTGCAAGTCCTCCCGGAACCAATGCTGGTGGCGGAGGCGCAGCTTCTGGATCCGGTAGGAGAGCACCCGCCGACGGGGCGAGAGCAGGCCCAGGAGCGCGACGCTCGCGGTAGCCGCGTACCACTCGATCACCGCTCGCCAATCCTTGTGCCCGTGCGCGAGCGTGGCGTAGCGGCCGAACACGACAAGCCTGCCGCCGGGCCGCAGCGCGCGGAAGGAGCGAAGCGACACCGCGCCACCGATCCCGTCGAGCACCACGTCCACGCCGTTCCCGGTCAACTCGCGCACCCGACGGACGAAATCCTCAGTGCGGTAGTCGATCGCCACCGCGCCGAGCCGCTCCACCGCGGCGCGGTCACGAGCTGAAGCGGTCCCGTAGAGGCGAAGCCCGGCCGGCGCTCCGAGTTCGAGGACCGCCGTGCCCACCCGGCCGGCCGCCCCGTGCACCAGCACCGTCTCCCCACGCTTCACCAGCGCCGTACGGTGCAGCAGTTGGTAGGCGGTCATGTAGGGAAAGACGAGGCTCACGACCTCCGCCGGATCGAGGTCCTCGGGCACCTCGACCGCGTACGCCTCCGGCACGCAGACGCGCTCCGCGTCGGCACCCCATACCGTCAGGGCTCCGATGCGGTCTCCCACGCGCAGCCTCCAGCACCCCGGACCGAGCTCCTCGACCACGCCGACGAGCTCGTACCCGGGCGTGAAGGGCGGCTTGGGCCCACCGAGATACGTGCCGGCCCGCAACTGCGCATCGGTGAACGACACACCGGCGGCCAGTACCCTGACGCACACTTCCCCGGGCCCCGGTACGGGATCGTCGTCCTCCGTCACCCTCAAAACCTCGGGCCCGCCGAAGTGGTCGACGACGACACGCTTCACCACTTAAGCCTATGCAGGCCGCACCGCCCCCGCATCCGATCCCGTGCTGCCGAGGAGTGAACCTGTCGCGTACCGAGTACTACGACGATCCCGACGCCCCCGAGCCCAACAGCCTTGTCGTTGCCGCTTCGGCAGTGGTGACCGACGACGAGGGCCGCATCCTGCTCCAGCGGCGCCGGGACAACGACCTCTGGGCGCTGCCCGGCGGCGGCATGGAGATGACCGACTCCCTTCCCGACGCCGCGGTCCGGGAGGTCAAGGAGGAGACCGGGCTTGATGTGGAGATCACGGGGCTGGTGGGGACGTACACCGATCCCCGTCACGTGATCGCCTATACGGACGGGGAGGTGCGGCGGCAGTTCAACGTGTGCTTCACCGCGCGCCTCGTCGGAGGGCAGCTCGCCCTCTCGGACGAGTCCACGGAGCTGCGGTTCATCCACCCCGACGAGATCGGCGGTCTCCCGATGCACCACACGCAGCAGCTGCGTATCCGGCACTTCCTGGAGCATCGGGACCGCCCCTACCTGGGGTGACGAGCCCGAGTCAGTCCCCGGCCGGAGCCACGCCCACCGGGCAGCTCACGCCCGTGCCGCCGATGCCGCAATAACCAGCGGGGTTCTTGCGCACGCGACAACGCTGCTTTGAGCGGCGGTCGACGTAGAGAGAGCTGCCCACCCCGCCAAGGGGCACTGAAAGAGCTCAACGATCCCCGGTCGACTGTCAGACTGCATGCTGGCTATCCAGGGGCGATCCTTTATATGGAGGAAGGCATCCCTCTGGCCGCCTATCAGAAGGTCACCGAGAGTCATGATCGTTATGACGGTTGTGTGGTCGCTCGTATTCGGAGCCGTAGTCGGAATTTTCGTGACCGCACTCTTCTATCGTCCTGGGGTAACACGAGGCCCAACGCGGCGTATGGTTCAAAAGATGCATGGATTAATTCTCATCATTTTCGGTGCAGTGTTCTGGGCAGTTGCCATTGGATGGATGTCGCTGGACCAAGGAAAATCCGCTACCGACAGCGCTTCCATGTGGGGCCTCGCCCCGGGCTACACGGTTGGCGCAGCATGGCTTGCAGTGAGGCGCTGGCGCCGTGCCCATCCAGTTGCCACAAGACAAGTGACGCTCCCGAGCCAAGTTTCAGGCAGGACGTCGTGGAGCCGGAAACGGCGAGCCGCTGTGCGGGCGGCAGACTACTTGATGGGCGTCGGCTTCATCCTGGTTGCATACTCGGCTGGCCTGCTTGTCGGGCCGTGGCTCAAGGCGAATGTCGCATCCTTACTCGCTCGATTCGGGCTGGGCGGACGATATCTAGACGAGATCTTTGTCATAGTGGGCGGAATTGCCTATTCTCAATTGATCACAGGCGGCGCTCTGAGGGCGCTTCAGGTAGCCCTGAAACATGACTGGGTGATATCTCGCGGAAATCACTACCTCCTGTTGGCGGTGCCGTTTATGGTCACGTTGATCTATGTATCCCTCTATGCAGCGGCCGGGGTGGTGCCGTTCCCCATTGGACTGATGGCTGGCTTGGCCATCAACTTGGTCGTCCTATTTGTGGGGTGGCGGTATACGACCGAGCGGCCAGCGGGCACGCTCAAGACCGTCCGGCGCGTGCGAGATAAAGCCCGCGAGAGCCGCCAGCGACGAGCGCACAACGCTCGTCGCGAAGGTCCGAACAGTTTCCCTCCCGGCCAGTAGCCTGACGCGCTACCTCGCCGGAGGGGTGGGGGCGTGTACGAGCGTGAGGTTGTCGTCAACGAGCTTGCCCAAGGGCTTCGTTCTATGGCGGAGGGCATGGAATGGTTCGTCGGCTGGCCGGAGGCCGAGCAACGTCTGGTCGTGAGGGAGCGTGGGCTTTTTTGCATCCAGGCACGCGCGACGAAGGACGACGCCCAGGAGGCCATCGCGCGCTCCGGCCTATGCCCGACGGCTATCGCCGGTGGCCGCGCTCCCGGTGAAGCTGACGGCTCTCCGGGCGGCGCTGCCCCCCATGCCGGGAATGCGCGACATGCTTCCGTGTCCCGTTGCGGAGAGCGTGTCGCGCCGTGATGACCTGTCCGATACCGCCCATCAGTACGCCAACGGCTGACACTCCTGCGATCGCCAGTGCCCAGATGGTGGTGGGGTCGGTGGGGCCGGCTGATCCCGGGGGCTGTGCCGCACCGCCTGTGATGCCGGTTGCGAAATACACCACGAGCGCGCCGACGCAGATGATGAAGGAGACGAGAGCAACGATCTTCCATCGCCGCGAAGCACGGAGTGCCTCTGGCCGGCGCTGATCCGTCGGCGCGGAATCTCGGGCCCAACGAGGCCAGTCAGGACGATTGGGCATCTGGCTCACCTCAAGTCGTCGCTCCTTCACCCTGGGCGCTTTTGCCGTTCGACATGGCTGGCAGGCCGATGGGCAACGTCGCTGAACGCATAACACCAGGGTGCGCTTTGGATCAGTTGCGTGCACGCCTGCTTGCGCGCGTCTGTTGCAGCGCCGCCCCGATCGATGCGTGGAGCTTGGGCGTCGATCGGGGCGATGGCGTCGTGTTCTTCCTCAGCCGTCGCGAGACGCTGCGCGGCTGTGTCCGGCTGCGGCCGCAGGAGTCAGCCTCCGACGGGAGCGATGCCGACCGGGCAGGACACCCCGGTCCCGCCGGGGCCCTCGTGTCAGGTAACCCCTGGTACGAGAGATGTTCAGTGCGATGGCTACAGAGCGTTGAACGGTGGCACGATACGGACGATGATGATCAGCGGGTCGCGCGGAGCCACCAGGAAGTAGAACCAGCCGCCAGCAGCGTCCATGCGGCGCAGTCCGCCCGGTCGGGGACCTTTGCCGAAGTCGCTGACGTCGATGCCTGTACTTGCAAGGTCGACGAGTTGGCCGGCCAGACGTTCCACTTCCGCCACCACGTGAACGGGGATGCCGTCCGATACATGGCGGTGGTCGGGGTTGTACTCCCAGCGCCAGTCAGCGCTCACCGGGTCGGGAGGCCGACGGCGGCGTGGGCTTCGTCCAGAATCCTGCCGATCTCGGAGGCGGCCTGCCGTGCCTGAGCCGCGTCGCCCGACTCGGCGGTGTCCTCCCACCGGCGGAGGTCCGCTGCAGCGTCGGGCCGACGCTGGATGTGGACATAGACAGCCCACTGAGCGATGAACCGCTGGAGCGGTGCCAGGTCGGAGCCCTGCCGGGACTGGTCGGCCGCTTGGTCCAACTCGCGGGTGAACGCCGGCAGCGCTGCGGGCGCGATCTGACTGATGGCCTGCCGCAGCGCGGCAACCGTGGCAGGGGGCTGGGGAATGAGTGGCTGCCCAGCGGCGGAGGTGGTCATGGCTGCTCCCACGGGCGCGATTCTGGTCCCGTGCGTCAGCGTATCGGGCGTGAGTGCTCTCCCTCCGCTCGAACGAGTGAGGGAGAGGCAATACGGCTACCAGCGCCCGTCCCGGCTTGGCGGGCGCGGCGGAGACCGACCGGCGCCTGGAGCGTTCTACTGCTCCGTGACTTCCGGGGCGGGCGCGATCCCCGTGGGGCAGGACCGACCCCAGTTCGTCTCCGACGGGGCACTCAGCTTGACCCCCGTGCCGCCGATGCCGCAGTAGCCCGCCGGGTTTTTGTCGAGGTACTGCTGGTGGTAGCCCTCGGCCGGGTAGAAGGGGCGGGTGGTGTCGGCGGGGAGGATTTCGGTGGTGATGTCGGCGTAGCCGGAGTTCTGGAGGACGGTGCGGTAGGCGTCGCGGGAGGACTCGGCGGCCTGTTGCTGGGCGGGGGAGTGGGTGTAGATCGCGGAGCGGTACTGGGTGCCCACGTCGTTGCCCTGGCGGAAGCCCTGGGTGGGGTCGTGGGACTCCCAGAAGAGCTTCAGGAGGGCCGTGTAGGGGACGACGGCCGGGTCGTAGACGACGCGTACGGCCTCGGTGTGGCCGGTGTGGCCGGTGCAGACCTCTTCGTAGGAGGGGTTCGGGGTGTGGCCGCCCTGATAGCCGACGAGGGTGGTCCAGACGCCCTCGGTCTGCCAGAACTTCCGCTCGGCGCCCCAGAAGCAGCCCAGGCCGAAATCGGCGATCTCCAGGCCGTCCGGGTAGGGGCCGAGGAGGGGGTTGCCGAGGACGGTGTGCCGGTCGGGGACGGCGAAGGCCCGCTCGGGGCGGCCTGCGAGCGCTTCCTCGGGGGTGGGGAGGTGGGTCTTGAAGCGGGAGAACAGCATCAGGATCAGGCTCCAGGGGCGGCACGGACGGGCGAGGGAGGGGAGGAGAGGGAGGGAGGGGGTGCGTGGCGGGCGGTGGTGGTTGTGGGGAGGGGCCGGTCACTCGTGAACGTCGGGTGGGGCGGTGACATTCCGCGCCGGGGGCCGGTGGCCGGTGATGCTTGCGGGGCTTTACGGGCGGTCCTGGGGGAAGCCGGTGGAGGTGCCGCCGAGTTGTTCCCAGCCGGCGATGGCCAGGGCACGGTAGGCGGCGTACTCGGCGGCGGGGCTGCGGCCGTAGGACCAGGGCACCGCGCCCACGTGGCCGTCGACGAGGCGGAGCTGCTCCATGGCCTCGGCGTAGCGCTCGGCGCGTACGAGGAACCAGACGAGCAGGTGCCGGACGTGCGGCGCCATGGGGTGGTCGGCGGGGGCCTTGCGGAGGGCGAAGTGGGCGCCCTCGATGGCGCGCTCGACGACCGCGCTCTGATAGAGGCTGCGGACCATGTTGGCCTCGGGGAGGTGCTCGTACACCGCGAAGAGGGGGAGGGCGGGGAGGAGGGTGCCGGCGGGGGCGCCGGCGGCGGCGCGTTCGGCGAACGCCTCGGCCTCCTGGCGGGAGCCGTGCCACTTCTGCGACCAGTAGGGGAGGGCGGCGAGGTGCGCGCCCATGTGCTGCGGGGCGCGCTGGACGACCTTGGACCAGAGCTCCTCGTAGTCGGCCGGGCGGTCGCCCAGGCCGCGGGCGGCGGCGAGCTCGATGATGTACGGGATCGGGCTGCCCGGGGCCAGCAGGCCCGCCTCGCGGCAGACCGTACGGGCCTCTTCGAGGATCATGCGGAAGTCCTGGGAGCCCGGGTCGCGCAGCGCCTGGACGACGAGGAACTGGGCGTGCGTCTGGGCGCCGCCGGGGTCCTTGGGCGCCTCCGAACGCCAGGTGCGCAGCCAGATGCCGCCGGTGCGGCGCCCGCCGTCCTGCGCTCCCTCGGCCAGCTCGAAGGCGGCGGCGCCGGCCAGCGTCTGCACCCGCTGCCAGCGGCGCTCCCAGTCGTCGCCGGTGGACTTCAGCAGGGCGGCCGCCGGGCGCCAGTCGTGCGTGCGGCGGATCTCGGCGAGCGCGTCCTCCAGCTCCTGGTCGGGGCCCGGCAGCCGTACGTCGAGCTGGTCCAGCGGTACGAAGCCGTAGCCCGCCATCGGGTCGGAGGCCACCATCAGGCCCTGCCGGGTGTCCCGGACGGCTCGCCGGCGCCGCATCCAGGGGAGGAAGACGAGGCCGCCGAGCGCGAGCGCGGCGAGGAGAACCAGCAGAGCGTCCATGTGGGGTGTCCTGTACCTGAGACCTGTGATCCGGAGCCGTTGACCTGTGGCCGGGGGTGGGAGGCGGCTTCTCGTATGTATCCACTATCAAGCGAACCAGAAAGTTCCGGGAAGGCCGGTCGCGCGGGCGACTACCCTCGGCAGGCATGAGCGAACAGCGCGACCAGCGCCACCAGCACTTTGAGACCCTCGCCATCCACGCAGGTCAGGAGCCCGACCAGGCCACCGGCGCGGTGGTGCCGCCCATCTACCAGGTATCCACTTACAAGCAGGACGGCGTGGGCGGGCTGCGCGGCGGCTACGAGTACAGCCGCAGCGCCAACCCGACCCGTACCGCCCTGGAAGAGAATCTCGCCGCCCTCGACGGCGGCCGCCGTGGCCTGGCCTTCGCCTCCGGCCTCGCCGCCGAGGACTGCCTGCTGCGGTCCCTGCTGTCCCCCGGGGACCACGTGGTCATCCCGAACGACGCCTACGGCGGAACGTTCCGGCTCTTCGCCAAGGTCGTCGAGCGGTGGGGCGTGGAGTGGTCGGTGGCCGACACCTCCGACCCGAAGGCCGTACGCGAGGCGCTGCGGCCCCGTACGAAGGTGGTCTGGGTGGAGACGCCCAGCAACCCCCTGCTCGGCATCACCGACATCGAGGCGCTGGCCGGCATCGCCCGTGAGGGCGGCGCCCGGCTCGTCGTCGACAACACCTTCGCCAGCCCCTACCTCCAGCAGCCGCTCGCCCTCGGCGCGGACGTGGTGGTGTACTCCACCACCAAGTACATGGGCGGTCACTCGGACGTGGTCGGTGGCGCCCTGGTCGTCAACGACGACGCCCTCGGCGAGGAACTCGCCTTCCACCAGAACGCGATGGGTGCGATCGCCGGCCCCTTCGACGCCTGGCTGGTGATGCGCGGCATCAAGACGCTGGCCGTCCGCATGGACCGGCACAGCGCGAACGCGGCGCGCGTCGCGGAGTTGCTCGCCTCGCACAAGAAGGTGACCCGCGTCTACTACCCGGGACTGGCCGAGCACCCGGGCCACGAGATCGCCGCCAAGCAGATGCGCTCCTTCGGCGGCATGGTGTCGTTCCAGGTCGCGGGCGGTGAGCAGGCGGCGGTCGAGGTGTGCAACCGGGCCCAGCTGTTCACCCTCGGCGAGTCGCTGGGCGGCGTCGAGTCGCTGATCGAGCACCCGGGACGGATGACCCACGCCTCGACGGCCGGTTCCGCGCTGGAGGTCCCCAACGACCTGGTACGCCTCTCGGTCGGCATCGAGTCCGCCGACGACCTGCTGGCCGACCTCACCCAGGCGCTGGGCTGAAGCCGGAAGTCGGACGCACGCCGGCGTCGGTGAGCCCGCCCGGCCCGGCGGGCTGACCGGCGTCGCGGCCGTGCTTCACCACCCCTCCGCGGGAGGGGTGGTGTGAGCCGGCGGCGGCAGCCAGGGCCGGCTCACCGCGAGCCAGGCCAGTGCCGCCAGCGCCAGCACCGCGAGGAGCCAGCCGACGCGGCGCAGCAGCCGGCGGTGGGCGAGGAACCGGCGGCCCCGGGCGAGGGCCCGGGCGGCGAGGTCGGGCGGTACGGGCGGACGCGGCCCGGCCAGCATCCGCCGTACCTCGGTCTCCTTGCGGTCGGGTACCCCCGCCCCGGGGAGACCGACGGCCTCGGGGTCGAGCGCGGGCGGGCCGGAGGACCCCGCGCCGCCGGGCGGAGGTGAGCCGGGCGGGATCACGAGGCGGCCGGCTGAGGTCGTGGATCCGGCCGGTCCGGTCCGCCGGCCCCCGGTCCGCCGGCCCCTCGCCGCCCCGCATCCGGTCCGCCGGCCGGTGCCGGCTCCGGGTGGTGGCTGCGCAGCTCCGCGAGCGCGCGCAGGCACAGGGCGTGCACGCGCTCCGCGGGCAGGCCGAGTTGGGCCGCGGTCTGTTCCTCGGCCTCGCCCTCGTGCAGCCGCAGGACCAGCACCAGCCGCTCCTGCGGGGAGAGCGGGCCGGTGAGCCCGCCCCGGGGGCCGCGGTGCCGCCGGGCGGTGCGGGCGAAGCGGGCGGCCATCTCCTCGCGGACGCGTGCGTACGGATCCTCGCCGCGCAGCCGGTGCCAGACGGCGTACGTCCGCGCCAGTGCGTAGGTCAGCAACTCCTCGGCTGCCGGGGCGGGGCGGGACGCCGGTTCACCGGTCAGCAGGGCGGCGGCGTGCAGCAGCCGGCCCGCCGTGCCCGCCACGAACGACTCGAACTCCCGGTCCTGGCGGCGTTGCCGCGCCGGCCGCCGCTCTCGCACCGCGCCTCCCGGATGACGGACACCCGACCCCTGGGCTCCTATGGCACGGCAGCGCGGCCACCCGGTCAAGAGGCGTGACGGTTTGGTCAGAAGACGTGACGGACCGCGTGGCGGGGGAGCGGCGTGCTCCCGGCCACGCGGCCCGGCGTCCGATGTCCTGCCCGAGGGGCGGCGCGTCTCCGGCCGCCCTCCCTCAGGAGGACTGACCCGTAGGCGTCAAGGAGGCGGTGATGTCGGAGAGGGAGGCGTTGAAGCGCGTCAGGAGCGTGGTGAAGGCCGCGCGCTCCTCCTCGGACCACTCCTCCGTCACCAGGGCCATCAGCGCGCGGCGCGAGGCGCGCACCTCGTCCAGCCGGGCGTGTCCGCGCTCGGACAGCTGGAGCACCACGGCCCGCCCGTCCTCGGGGTGGGTGGCGCGGCTGACCAGCCCGGAGTCGACCAGCGGGGCGACCTGCCGGGTGACCGTCGAGGAGTCGATGCCCATGCCGGCGGCCAGCGCCTTGACCCCCATCGGACCTTCCTGGTCCAGGCGGTTGAGCAGCAGGTAGGCGGCGCGGTCCATGGAGTTGCGCGCCTGCCCGACGCCGCCGAGCCGGCTCTGTTCTGCGCGGCGGGCGAAGACGGCCACTTGGTGCTGCAGCGCGTCGAGAAGAGCGGGGTCGGTGTGGGTCGTCATGTCCGAAGAGGTGGGCATGGCCGGGTGCTCGCTTCATGGGATGCGTACGGATTGGGGGACAGCGTACGCGGACGCGGCGCACCGTGTACCTGCGCTGTCCATTCCGACAACGCGCCGTAACCCCTGGGTGGTGCCCGCGGCCGGGCGGGCCCGCCGCGGGGCGAACTGCGAGACTGGCGGCATGGCCGCTCAATCGCCGCGTACGCCGCACGAGACCTCCGCCTCCGCCCACCGCGCCGACGCCCCGCCGGCCGCCGACGCCCCGATCACGGTCGAGGACGTGCGCGAGGCACACAAGATGCTCTCCGGGGTCTCCCGTGCGACCGCGATGGAGGGCAGCCGCTATCTGTCCGGACTGGTCGGCGCGCCCGTGCACCTCAAGTGCGAGAACCTCCAGCGCACCGGCTCGTTCAAGATCCGCGGCGCGTACGTGCGGATCGCCGGGCTCTCCGCGGAGGAGCGGGCGGCCGGCGTGGTGGCCGCGAGCGCGGGCAACCACGCCCAGGGCGTCGCCCTCGCGGCGTCCCTGCTGGGCGTGCGCTCCACGGTCTTCATGCCGGTCGGGGCCCCGCTGCCCAAGGTGGCCGCGACCCGCGAATACGGCGCGGAGGTACGGCTGCAGGGCCAGGTGGTGGACGAGACGCTGGCCGCCGCCGAGGAGTACGCGCGCGAGACCGGCGCGGTCTTCATCCACCCCTTCGACCACCGCGACATCATCGCCGGTCAGGGCACGGTCGGCCTGGAGATCCTCGAACAGTGCCCGGAGGTGCGGACCGTCGTCGTCGGGGTGGGCGGCGGCGGACTCGCGGCGGGCATCGCGCTCGTGGTCAAGACGCTGCGGCCGGACGTGCGGGTCGTCGGGGTGCAGGCGGCGGGCGCGGCCTGCTACCCGCCGTCGCTGGCGGCCGGGCGTCCGGTGGCGGTCGAGAGGCTGTCGACGATGGCGGACGGCATCAAGGTCGGGCGGCCGGGCGAGGTGCCCTTCGGGATCGTCCAGGGAATGGTGGACGAGGTCCGTACGGTCTCCGAGGACCAGCTCTCCAGCGCGCTGCTGCTGTGTCTGGAGCGGGCGAAGCTGGTGGTGGAGCCGGCCGGGGCGAGCCCGGTGGCGGCGCTGCTCGCCGACCCGGAGTCCTTCGAGGGGCCGGTGGTGGCGGTGCTGTCCGGCGGCAACGTCGACCCGCTGCTGCTCCAGCGCATCCTGCGGTTCGGCATGGCCGCCGGGGGCCGCTACCTGTCGCTGCGGCTGCGGCTGACGGACCGGCCGGGGGCGCTGGAGACGCTGCTCAGTGTGCTGACGGCGGTCGACGCGAACGTCCTCGACATCGGTCACGTGCGGACCGACCCGCGGCTCGGGCTGACCGAGGTCGAGGTGGAGCTGCATCTGGAGACCAAGGGCCCGGTGCACTGCGACGAGGTGCGCGCGGCGCTCGCGGACGCGGGATACGTGGTCGCGGAGTAGCGGAGTAGCGCGCCGGGGACCGTCGGCCGGGGGCCCGGTGCGGCGCCCGGGGCTCGCGGGGGAGTGCCGGCGGAGTGGTTGCCGTATGGCGTGACGGAATCCCGCATTCATATCGCGATGTATCGCGTTTCCGAGTAGCATCCCGGTGACGGGGTGCCGCCGACCGTGTTCGGCGATCGGCTACGGCGTTCCGGAGGCGACTTATGCCCGCAGAGCAGGCATGGGCCGCCAAACGTAATATTCGACCTGGAACTGACCCAAGCCATGGGAGTACCCATATGCCAGGCGCCATTTACGCCGAAGGTCTGGTGAAGACCTTCGGCGACGTGAGGGCACTGGACGGCGTCGACCTCGACGTTCCCGAAGGAACCGTCCTCGGAATGCTCGGCCCCAACGGTGCCGGCAAGACCACCGCCGTACGGGTCCTGACGACCCTTCTCCGGCCCGACCGGGGCACGGCACACGTTGCCGGCATCGATGTCCTCGCCCACCCCGACAAGGTGCGCCGCTCGATAGGTCTGTCCGGCCAATTCGCCGCCGTGGACGAGTACTTGACCGGCCGCGAGAACCTGATGATGGTCGGTCAGCTCTACCAGATGAGCGGCCGGGACGCCAAGCGCCGGGCCGTCGAGCTGCTGGAGCGCTTCAACCTGGGCGACGCCGCCGACCGCACCGCCAAGACCTACTCCGGCGGCATGCGCCGCCGGCTCGACCTCGCGGCCGCACTGGTCGTCAGCCCGCCCGTGATGTTCATGGACGAACCGACCACCGGCCTCGACCCGCGCAACCGCCAGGCACTGTGGGACGTCATCCAGGAACTGGTCGCGGGTGGCACGACGCTGCTGCTCACCACCCAGTACCTGGAGGAGGCCGACCGCCTCGCGCACGACATCTGCGTCGTCGACCACGGCAAGGTCATCGCCCGTGGCACCTCCGACCAGCTCAAGGCGCGCACCGGCGGTGAGCGCGTCGAGGTCGTGGTGCACGCCCCCGAGCACCTCACCGTCGCCGAGGAGGTCCTGCGGGGCTTCGGCAAGGGCGAGGGGACGGTCGAGCCGCACACCCGCAAGCTCACCGTTCCGGTGGCCGGCGGCGCCAAGCTGCTCGCCGAGGTCATCCGCGAGCTGGACACCCGGGGCGTGGAGATCGACGACATCGGACTGCGCCGCCCCACCCTCGACGACGTGTTCATAGCGCTGACCGGGCACGCGGCGGAGACGGCCGAGGCCGCCGGGGCCGCGGACGGGAACGGCGATACCGGCCCGGCGAAGGGTGCCGGCGGCGAGGGCGCCGGCACCGCCGGCCTCGGACGGCAGAAGGAGGGCGTGAAGTGACCACGGTGACCGGAACGGCCGGTGGCGCACCCGCCCCGGCCCCGCAGGCCCGCAGCGGTGTCAGCCGCTCGGTGCGCGACTCGCTCGTGGTCGCCAAGCGCAATCTGATCCGGATGATGCGGATCCCCGAAGTGGTGATCTTCGGGCTGATCCAGCCGATCATGTTCGTGGTGCTGTTCACGTACGTCTTCGGCGGTTCGATCAACATCCCCGGCGCCCCGGTCGGCGACGCCCAGGCGTACCGCGAGTTCCTGATGGCCGGCATCTTCGCGCAGACCGTCACCTTCGCCACGGCGGGGGCGGGCGCCGGTATCGCCGACGACATGCACAAGGGGCTCATCGACCGGTTCCGGTCGCTGCCGATGTCGCGCGGCGCGGTGCTCACCGGGCGGACCCTCGCCGACCTCGTACAGACCGCGCTGACACTGGTGGTGCTGGCCGTCGTCGCGCTGCTGATCGGCTGGCGGACCCACGAGAGCCTCGCCGAGGTGCTGGCCGGCTTCGCCCTGCTGCTCCTGCTCGGCTACGCGTTCTCCTGGATCGGCGCGCTGATCGGGCTCTCGGTGCGGACGCCCGAGGCGGCCACCTCCGGCGGGCTGATCTGGCTGTTCCCGCTGACCTTCATCTCCAACGCCTTCGTTCCGGTCAACGGCATGCCGGTGTTCCTCCAGCACGTCGCGGAGTGGAACCCGTTCAGTGCGACGGTGGCCGCGGCCCGGGAGCTGTTCGGCAACACCATCGGCGGGCGGACCACGTCGGTGACCGGCGCCTGGCCGATGGAGCACCCGGTGATCGCGTCGGTGATCTGGTCGGTGCTGATCATCGCGGTCTTCCGGACGCTGGCGGTCCGCAAGTACCGCTCGGCCACCGCCTGAGCCCCTGGGGTGTACGGCCGCCACAGCCGGGCCACCGCGCCCGTACGGCGGCCCCTGGTGAGGCGGCGCACGGAAGCGGCCCGGAGCCTGGTGCTCCGGGCCGCTTCGCGATCCGTGGGGTGGGGGGGCCGTGGGACGCGGCCCCCGGCCGGTGTGCGGCACCGGCCGGTGCCGGCTCTCAGCCGGAGTACGGCTTGGCGTCGAGAATCTTGACGCTGGCCTTCTTGCCGTTCGGGAGCTCGTACTCCGCGTCGGCCCCGATCTTCTTGCCGTTCACGCCCGTGCCCAGCGGCGACTGCGGGGAGTAGGTCTCGATGTCCGAGCTCGCGTACTCCCGCGAGGCCAGCAGGAACTCAAGCGTGTCGTCCGGGTCCCCGTCGAACGCGATGGTGACGACCATGCCGGGAGCGACGACGCCGTTGGCGGCGGGGGGCTCGCCGACCTTCGCGGCCTGCAGCAGCTGGGTCAGCTGGCGCACGCGGGCCTCCTGCTTGCCCTGCTCCTCCTTGGCCGCGTGGTACCCGGCGTTCTCCTTCAGGTCACCTTCCTCGCGGGCCGCCGCGATCTTCTGGGTGATCTCGGCGCGTGCGGGACCAGACAGGTGCTCCAGCTCGGCCTTGAGCTGGTCATACGCCTCCTGGGTCAGCCAGGTGACGTTCTCGCTGGTCTGGGTCACAGGTGCTCCTCGTCGGTACTGGGGATAAATCAAACGCCCTACCAGGAAGGTTTGCGCCTTCTCGGGTGGGCGAAACCACGAGCCTAACAATTCCGGCACAAAACGGGGAAGAGGAAATTCACAGGGACCGCACAGGAACGCATCATCGCTGATCAGAGGCGGTCGCGACACGCCCTGTGACGAACCTGGCGCGCGTCGGACCGGGACGCGGTATCCGCCCCGGCGCGGGCGGCCGCCGAGGGCCGCCGTACGGCCTCAGCCGCCGGCCGACGCCGTGCAGCCGACGAGCACCGCGTTGGTCGCCCGCTTCGTCGTGCGCACCGTGACCTCGGTGTCCACCTGCTCCGTGCGCTGGTCCACGGTGACGTCCTTGCGGCCGACCTCGGAGCCGTCGTCGGCCTGCGAACGGAGCGTGCACACGCCCTTGTCGTCCGTGCCCTTGACGATCTCGAGATGCACCTTCACGGCGTGGTCGGAGACCGCGTCCCAGGTGATCACCCGGCCGCTGAGGTCCTGCCCGGCGATGTACGAGACGCCGGACCAGGCGACCACGCCCAGCAGCGCGGTGCCGAGCACCGCACCGATGATCTTGAGCTTGCGGTCCGCGCGCTGGTCCGCGGAGCGGCCGTAGCGTCCGTCGGGGAGCCCGTCGCGCACCGCGGTCATGATCATTCCTCCTGGTACGGGGACCCGGGCCGTGAACCCCCCGGGGGGTCCCCGCCCCAGGGAATACAGCGCCCCCTCGCTTCGGTCACTATAGGAGGCATCTTCTCCGGCCCTTAACTGAGGATCGAGTCTTGACTGAGCAGCTGCGATTGATGGCGGTCCACGCCCACCCCGACGACGAGTCGAGCAAGGGTGCGGCCACCATGGCCAAGTACGTGTCCGAGGGGGTGGACGTGCTGGTCGCCACCTGCACAGGCGGTGAGCGAGGTTCCATCCTCAACCCCAAGCTCCAGGGGGACCCGTACATCGAGGAGCACATCCACGAGGTGCGCAGGAAGGAGATGGACGAAGCCCGCGAGATCCTCGGGGTCAAGCAGGAATGGCTGGGCTTCGTCGACTCCGGGCTGCCCGAGGGCGACCCGCTGCCGCCGCTGCCCGAGGGCTGCTTCGCGCTGCAGGACGTCGACGAGGCGGCCGGACGCCTGGTCAAGCTGATCCGCGAGTTCAAGCCGCAGGTCATCACGACCTACGACGAGAACGGCGGCTACCCGCACCCGGACCACATCATGACCCACAAGATCTCGATGGTGGCCTTCGAGGCGGCCGGCGACCCGGAGAAGTACCCCGAGGCCGGCGAGCCCTGGCAGCCCCAGAAGCTCTACTACAACCAGGGCTTCAACCGGCCGCGGACCGTCGCGCTGCACGAGGCGCTGCTGGAGCGCGGCATGGAGTCGCCCTACGGCGAGTGGCTGGAGCGCTGGAAGCAGTTCGAGCAGCGTGAGCGCACCCTGACCACCTACATTCCGTGCGCCGACTTCTTCGAGATCCGGGACAAGGCGCTGATCGCGCACGCCACCCAGATCGACCCCGACGGCGGTTGGTTCCGGGTCCCGATGGACATCCAGCGCGAGGTCTGGCCGACGGAGGAGTACGAGCTCGCGAAGTCGCTCGTGGACACTTCCCTCCCCGAGGACGACCTCTTCGCGGGCATCCGCAACAATTGAGCCCATGATGAGCGCGACCAGCACCCTCGCCATGACGCACTTGGTCACCCTTGCCGACAGCTTCGACAAGGACAAGGTGACGCCCGGCGTCCTCGGCTTCATCGTCTTCGCGGTCATCGGCGGCGCCGTGTGGCTGCTGATGAAGTCCATGAACAAGCACATGAAGAAGGTGGACTTCGCGGAGCAGCCGGAGGAGGGCGAGCCGGCGGCGGACGCCCCGGCCGGCTCCGCGGCCGCCGGGCCGAAGGCCGGCTGACGGCGACCGGCTGAGTCCGGCTGACGACGGCCGGGCGGACCGGCCGGCGACGTCCGGCTGAGGGCGAGGCCCCGGGCCGCGGCGGGCGGTGGTTCGCCGCCGTCGGCCCGCCGGTGCCTTCCCGCTGGGCGCACGGACCGGGTGCCGGTCGACGGCCGGCCGCACGGCAACGGCCGGCCGACCGCCCCGGCGGCTCGCCGGCCCGAGCGGTCGGCGAGCCGCGGCCCGTCCGTCAGCCGCCGCCCCGTCCGTCAGCCGCCGCCCCGCGGGCCCGGCACGACTCCGGCGCCCCGGGTCACTCCGCGCTGTCCGCGACGAGCACCCCCATCACCTCGCGCGCATGGCGGTTCGGCACCATGCCCAGGCGCCATGCCTGCCACCCCGTCTCCGGCTCCACCCCGCGGTCCAGCAGCAGCCCGAACGCCTCCGCGCAGTCCTCCAGCCGGGAATCGCGGCTCGGGTGCTTCTCCCGCACCAGCTGCGCCAGCTCCTCCTGGGCGACCGCCGCACCCACCACGGAGCCGCCCGGCGAGGCGAACGGCAGCAGCGTGCAGCGCAGGAACCGCGCCCAGTCCTCGCCGCGCCGGTCGCCGTAACCGGCGAATATCCGCGCCGCCTCGTCGGCCAGCTCCAGCGCCTGCGCGGCCCGGCCGTTGCCCGCGTCGATGATCAGCAGCTCCAGGCAGGACCACGCCTCCCCGTGGGGCACCCCGATCCGCTGGAAGTCCTTGCGGGCGTCCTGCAGCAGCTGCCGGGCGAAGCCGCTGTTGCGCAGCGAGCCGGTCTGCTCCGCCCGCATGTCGCGGGTGACCCGCCCGGAGTGGTGCCGGGCGCACGCCAGGCCGTAGCCGTCCTGCATCCGGCTGAACATCGTCCGCGAACGCTCCAGCTGCCGCAGCGCCGCGTCGTGCTCGCCGCGCTCCTCCAGCGCCTGGCCCAGGTAGTACATCGTCCACGCCTCACCCCGGGCGTCCTCGTGCTGGTGGTGCAGCGGCAGCGCCTGCCGCAGCCGGTCGACCGCCGGGCCCGGTTCGCCGTCCACCAGCCGGGCCCGGGCGAGCTGGGTCATCGCCCAGGCCGCGCCGCGCTCGTCGTGCGTACGGCCGTACAGCTCCAGCGCCGCGTGCAGGGCGCTCTCCGCCCGCGGCACCTCGCCCAGCCGCAGATACACCTGGCCGAGCTGGAAGTGCGCCCACGCCTGGCCGTGGATGCTCTCGCTCTCCCCGTGCAGGTCCAGCGCCTCGCGCAGCATGGCGACCGCGTCGGCGAGCTGGGCGCGGTCCCGCTCCACCGCCGCCAGGGCGTGCAGCGTCCAGGCCCGGTCGCCGTGCATGTCGGGGCCCGACTGGAGATCCAACGCCTCACGGAGCTTGGCCGCGGCCTCCGCCAGATTGCCCTGCTGCTGGAGCGTGATGCCCAGGTCGCGCAGCGCCCGGGCGGCGCCCGCCGGATGCTGCGCCTCGAAGTAGAGGTCGACCACCGACGACAGGGTCGTGCGTGCCTTGTCCAGCTCGCCGAGCTGCCGGGCCGCCACACCCGTACGCCACTGCACGGAGCGGACCAGCAGCCCTTCGCCGACCGCCCGGGTCAGTTCGTTCAGCTCGCCCAGGCGGTAGAGGTCCCCGCGCAGCAGGCAGTAGTCGGCCAGCGCGCCCAGCAGATGGGAGACCGCCGCCCGGTCCACGCCCTGGTCGGCGTGGCGCAGCGCGGAGGTGATGAAGCTGGTCTCGTCGTCCAGCCACTGCAGGGCCGCGTCCAGCGAGGTGAAGCCGTGCGAGCCGAAGCGGTCGGCGCGCGTGGACGTGCGCCCGTCGACCAGCCGGATGACGGAGTCGGCCAGCTCCGCGTAGCCGCGGATCAGCCGCTCCTGGGCCGCGCCGCGCTCCTCCGGCTCCTCCTCGTCCCTCAGCCGGTCGTGCGCGAAGCGGTGCACCAGTGCGTGCATGCGGTAGCGCTCGCCGCGGACGTGCTCGATCAGCCCGGCCCGGGCCAGCGCCGTGAGCTGCCGCTCGGCCTCCGCGTTCTCGACGCCCAGCAGGGCCGCCGCAGCCGCCGTGCCCAGGCTGGCCCGGCCCACCAGCGCCAGCCGGCGCAGCAGCCGCCGGGCCGTCTCCGACTGGTCGGCGTAGCGCAGCGCCAGTGCCCGCTCCACCGGGGGCAGCGACCCGTGGGCCGCCAGGTCCCCGGCCAGCGCGGCGGTACTGCGGGGGCCGAGCGCGGAGCCCGCCACCCGCAGCGCCAGCGGCAGGCCCGCGCACTGCGCGGAGATCTCCTCGATCGCCCGGGCGTCGTACGGCACCGCCTCGCCCGCCGCCGCTGCCTCGTCGTCGGCGGCGGCGCGCAGCAGCTCCTCGGTGCCCGCCGGGTCCAACGGGCCGACGGGCAGCTGATGCACCCATGCCTCCAGGTCCGCGGGCAGCTCCAGCGGCGCCCGGGAGGTGACCAGTACGAGGCTGTCGGAGCGCTCCGGCACCAGGGTGCGCACCTGCTCCGGATCGGCGGCGTCGTCGAGCAGCACCGTCACCGGCAGGCCCGTCAGATGCTGGTGGTACAGCTCGCCGAGCCGCTTGACGTGCTGCTCCTGCGAGGGGCGCTCGCGGAACAGCAGCTGCTCGCGCGGCGCGCCCAGGCGATTCAGCAGGTGCAGCAGCGCGTCCCTGGTCGGCAGCGGGGCCTCACCGGGTGTCTCCCCGCGCAGGTCCACCACACAGGCGCCACGGAACTGGTCGCGCAGCTGGTGGGTGGCCCGCACCGCCAGGGCCGTCCGCCCCGAGCCCGGCTCGCCGTGCAGCACCACCACCGTCGGTCTGGTCTCCGTACTGGCGCGGGCCGCGTGCACCCACTGTGCGATCTGCGTCAGCTCGGCCCGCCGCCCGGCGAACGCGCCGTCCGGGCTGGGGAGTTGGGAGAACGAGTGCTCCAGCACGGACCGCTGGCGGGCCGCGGCGCTCCGGTCGGCACCGCGCAGCTGCGGTCCCCGCCCGGTCTTCGACGCGGCCGACTTCGCCGCCGGGCCGCTGCTGCGGGCCGCCGCCGTCAGCATCCGCTGCTGGTCGAGGAACGGCCGGATGCCGCGCACCTCCAGAGCCGTCAGCCACTGGAGCCGCAGCTGCTCCGCCCCGCCGGGCTGGCCGCGCCGCCCGGCCTCGCGGTGCGCGGCCGGGAAATGCCCTGCGGTCAGCTTCAGTACCGTGGCCGTCGCGCCCGCCACCACCACGGAGGCGCCCACGGCCAGCGCCGGGCCCGCGCCGGTGCCGTACGAGAGGTCCGTGCCGAAGGCCGCCAGCGCCGCCACGGCCGTTGCCACCGCGGGGGTGCCCAGCTCCTTGCGGGACAGCCGGCCGCCCAGCGACGGCCGGCCGGCGGCCGCCTCGTCCAGCGCCCGGACGTACGCGGTGTACTCCTCCGCGGCGCTGCCGGCCATGTCCTCCAGCGCCCCCCGGGCCCTGCCGACCAGCGCCTCCCGGTCGAGCCGGCCCCCCGAGCGCCGCACCTCCTCCTCCACGGCCCTGGTCAACAGTGCTTCCGCGTCCGCCCGGTGGCCGTCGCGCAGCACAGTCGGTGTGCCCGGCATGCCCTCCCCCTCCAGCAGTTCCAGCAGTCCCGTAGTTCCGGTGGTTCCCGTAGTTCCGTCTGTTCCGTCAGTTCCGGTGGTCTCCGGCGGTGATCTTCGCCGTACGCACAGTGTTCCGCGTCCGCGCGCTTTCCGGCAGCCCTGTGGATAACTCCCCGCGCTCCCGCGCTGGCGCGCCACCGTGGGAGAGGATGGAGACATGCCGAACCGCCTGGCCCATGAGACTTCCCCGTATCTGCTCCAGCACGCCGACAACCCCGTCGACTGGTGGCCGTGGTCCGCCGACGCGTTCGAGGAGGCCCGGCGGCGCGGCGTGCCGGTACTGCTGAGCGTCGGCTACAGCTCCTGCCACTGGTGCCACGTGATGGCGCACGAGAGCTTCGAGGACCCGGACACCGCCGCGCTGCTCAACGAGCACTTCGTGCCGGTCAAGGTCGACCGCGAGGAGCGTCCGGACGTCGACGCGGTGTACATGGAGGCCGTGCAGGCCGCCACCGGTCAGGGCGGCTGGCCGATGACCGTCTTCCTCACCCCCGACGCCGAGCCGTTCTACTTCGGTACGTACTTCCCGCCCGCGCCCCGCCACGGCATGCCGTCCTTCGGCCAGGTCCTGGAAGGCGTGCGCAGCGCCTGGACGGACCGCCGCGACGAGGTCGGCGAGGTGGCCGGGCGGATCGTCGCCGACCTGGCCGGGCGCTCGCTGACCGAGTCGCTGCCCGCCGACCGCCGGCCGCCGCGCCCCGAGGAGCTGCACACCGCCCTGATGGGACTGACCCGCGACTTCGACGCGGTGCGCGGCGGGTTCGGCGGCGCGCCCAAGTTCCCGCCGTCCATGGCGTTGGAGTTCCTGCTGCGCCATCACGCCCGCACCGGCTCCGCGGCGGCGCTGGAAATGGTGCAGGCGACCTGCGCGGCAATGGCCCGCGGCGGCATCTACGACCAGCTCGGCGGCGGCTTCGCCCGCTACGCGGTGGACGCCACGTGGACCGTGCCGCACTTCGAGAAGATGCTCTACGACAACGCCCTGCTGTGCCGCACCTACGCCCACCTGTGGCGGGCCACCGGCTCGGACCTGGCCCGGCGGGTCGCCCTGGAGACCGCCGACTTCATGGTCCGCGAACTCCGCACCGAACAGGGCGGTTTCGCCTCCGCGCTGGACGCGGACAGCGACGACGGCTCCGGGAAGCACGTCGAGGGCGCGTACTACGTATGGACGCCGGAGCAGCTGCGCGCCGTACTGGGCGAGAAGGACGCGGAGTTCGCCGCCACCTGCTTCGGCGTTACCGAGGAGGGCACCTTCGAGGGCGACCCCGGCCACGCCGGCGGCGGGGGCACCTCGGTGCTCCAACTCCCCGAAACGGACGGCCCGGTGGACGCCGAGCGGATGGCGTCCGTCAAGGAGCGGCTGCTGGCGGCGCGCGCGGAGCGGCCGCGCCCCGGCCGGGACGACAAGGTCGTCGCCGCCTGGAACGGGCTGGCCATCGCCGCGCTCGCCGAGACCGGGGCCTACTTCGACCGCCCGGACCTCGTCCAGGCCGCCACCGACGCCGCCGACCTGCTGGTCCGCGTGCACATGGACTGGCAGGCCCGTCTGCACCGCACCTCGCGCGACGGCACGCCGGGCGCCAACTCCGGTGTCCTGGAGGACTACGCCGACGTCGCCGAGGGGTTCCTCACCTTGGCCGCGGTCACCGGGGAGGGCGTCTGGACGGAGTTCGCGGGCTTCTTCCTGGACACCGTGCTGCTCCAGTTCACCACCGAGGACGGCGCGCTCTACGACACCGCCGCCGACGCCGAGACACTGATCCGCCGGCCGCAGGACCCGACCGACAACGCGACGCCCTCCGGGTGGACCGCGGCGGCCGGCGCCCTGCTGTCGTACGCGGCGCTGACCGGCAGCGAGCTGCACCGCACGGCCGCGGAGCGGGCCCTGGGCATCGTCACCGCGCTCGGCGGCCGGGCCCCGCGCTTCATCGGCTGGGGGCTCGCCGTCGCGGAGGCCGCCCTGGACGGGCCGCGGGAGATCGCGGTCGTCGGCCCGCAGGACGATCCGGCCACCGCCGCGCTGCACCGCGCCGCGCTGCTGAGCACCGCCCCGGGCGCGGTCGTCGCGCTGGGTTCCCCCGGTTCCGACGACTCCGGAGAGGTGCCGCTCCTCCGGGACCGCCCCCTGGTCGACGGGCGCCCCGCCGCCTACGTCTGCCGCCACTTCACCTGCGAGCGGCCCACCACGGACCCGGAGGAGCTGACGGAGCGGCTCCGGGGCTGAGCCGCGGCCGGGCCGGGCGGGGCACCCGTAGGCGCTCCGCCCGGCCCGGTGCGCCGATGTCAAGGAAGCATGCCGAGCACCGGATGGAGAGGCAGCGGGCCGGATAGCGCGGACCCTGCCCAGGGTTGTGGCGGCGTCTTCTCCTTCAGCCATTTACGGGAGCCGTTCGGCGTCCCCGAGGCCGGGGCGGCTGTCGGTGATTCTGCCGGAGCGGGTGGCGAAGTCCGGCTCGTGCCCGACTGGTGGGGGTGGCCTGAACTGGCCACGGTTCGTGGGGCGAGGTGGTAGTACGGGACGCGCTCTGCGCCGGGTGGCGGTGCCCGGGCGAGGTGAGGGGGTGCGCTGAGGTGTCCGCACGCTTGCGGGCGTTCGCCCGGCTGATCACGGTGGCCACGCTCGTCACGGCCTACGTCGCGCTGCACCTGGCGGTCACCGCGGGCACGGGCCTGCGGGCCTGCGACCGCTTCGGCGACGCCCCGGCACGGGCCGCCGCGTTCACCGCCGCGCTGGACCGCTACGCCGCCGGGGAGGCGGCCGCGCGCGCCGGGATCCGCGCGGGCGACACGTGGTTCAAGGAGAACGCCCCGTCGGGAGCGAGCCGCTCCGCGGTCTCCGCCGCCACCGGTGACGTCGAGAAGGGCCGGGTCTCCCGCGCCCGCGCGCGGGTCGCCGGGCTGGCGGCGGAGGTCCGACGGGACCGGGCGCGGCTCGACCGGAAACTCGGCTCGTCGCGCGCGGCCGCGCTGTACTGGGCGGTGCCCGCCGCGCTGCTGCTCGGGCCGGCGCTGTGGCTGCGGCGCCGGCGCCGGTCGGACGCCACGGAGATCATCAAGGTGGTCAGCCGGTTCGCCCCGCCCCGTCCGTGGTGGCGGCGGCCGGTGTTCCTGCTGGCCAGTGGCGTCGGATATGTACTGCTCGCGGGGGGCGTCATCGCCGGGAGCACGGCGCAGCGACGGGGCTACACCATGCCGCCGATGACCATGATGGGGTTACTGGTCGGCGGCCTGGCCGCGGTGGGTGCCGGGATCCTGATCCTGCGCCACACCCGCCCGCGCCAGGCGCGCGGCGCGGCCCGGGCCCTGCTGGCCGACGGCCGCCAACCCGTGCTCTACCTGCGCAGCTTCACCGACGACGACATCGCGGCCCAGGTCGACGACTCGTCCGCGTTCGTCAGCATCCACTCGCGGGAGGAGCAACTCACGGGGGCGTTGGGCGCCGTCGGCCCGGTGATCACGGTGGGCAAACCCGGGGAGCCGCTGCCGCGGCTGGGCGCGGCGCGGTTCTACCTGCCGCTCGACGACTGGCAGCCGACGGTGCTGCGGCTGATGGAGCTGTCCCAACTCATCGTGCTGCGGCTGGGGTCGGGCGACGGGCTGTGGTGGGAGGTCCAGCGGGCCCGCGCCACCCAGCCCGCGCGCAAGCTCGTCCTGCTGACGCCGGGCGCACTGTCGCGGCAGGCCGAACGGCTGGAGCTGGCCGAACGGCTGGACGCACACCTGCCGACCCCGTCCCGGCTGGCCGAGGTGTCCGGCGGAGATCCCTGGACCGGTGCCGTCATCACCTTCGACCCCGGGTGGACGCCCCGGGTGCGACCGGTGGGGCCCGTGCTCCGTGCCGAGCTCCCGCGGGGCGCGCTCGTGCGCCGCGGGGCCCGCGCCGTGAAGACCGGCTTCGTGTCGATGACCATGTTCACGCCCACGCACCACCTGGCCCGCGTCATCAAGGAGGCCCTGGCGGGCGTGGGGGTCCGCAGACGGTCGATGGCCTGGCGGGCCACCTTCGCCACGCAGGCGGCGGTGTGGAAAGGGTTCGCCTTGGTCACGGTCCTGGGCCTGCTGCTCTGGCTCGCGGGCCGGGCGCTGCGACTCTTCGGCCTCGGTTAGTGCCGTTCTGTTACGGCCGTCCCGCATGACATCCCGTGAAACGGGGGACACCACAGGGGCAGTGGCTCATGGCCTGCCGACCCCACGTACCGCGTGGCGGGTCGGCGATCTTCGGGGGAGGATCATGGACGATTCACAGCAAGGCATGTCGACGAACGCGCAACCGGTCGGGGAGCTGCCGAGGACGGTGACCGGCGCGGCGACGACCGCGACGGTACTGATCGCCGTGGCGCTCGTGCATGCGGTGTTGGTCCTGGTGGCCAACTGGCGCCTGTACTTCCTCGCCCACGACTACCTGGCCGGGGCGGCGACGGCCGCGGACCTGGAGGCCGCCGACAACGATGCCCTCGCGACGGTGGGGGCGTTCTGGCCGTCCATGCTGGTGTGGATCACGGCCGGCATCGGGGTGGTCGTCTGGCTGTGGCGGGCCCGGATCAACTCCGAGCTGATGAGCGGTGCCGCCGCGCACCGCCGGGCCCGGGGCTGGGTGGTGGGCGCCTGGACCACCCCGGTGGCGAACCTGTGGATCCCGTACCAGGTCGTGTCGGACGTCTGGCGGGCCAGTGCTCCCCGGCGGACCGTCCCCGTCGGCCTGATCAACGCCTGGTGGGCGCTGTTCGTGGTCGCCAACTTCGTGGTCAAGCCGATCCAATGGCGCATGTCCGCGACGTTCGCCAGCGAGCAGGACGTGCTGTCCAACGCGAACGTGACCACCCTGCTCACGGTGCTCTACATGGCGGCGGGCCTGCTCCTCGTCGTCATCGTCCGGCGCGTCACCGCGTGGCAGACCCACGGGCAGACCCAGACCGCGGCGTGAGGGAACGGGGCGCCCCGCTGGGCACGCGGCGGCGCGGCGGGCGATGGCCGTCGCGCCGCCGTCGCGGCCCCGGCCCGTACGGGCGCCCGGTGACGAACTACGGGGGAAACGCCAACATGGCCGGCATCAGTGACGCGTTGTGGAACGAGGACATCGACGCGGAGAACTTCCGCGAACCAGCCGCGACTTATCACGCCGCGGTCTTCGAGCAGTACAAGCTGTGCGTGGAGATGGCCGACCGGGTCAGCGCCCGGCGCAACCTCGCCAACACCTTCTTCCTGACCCTCCACAGCGCTCTCCTCGTCTTCCTCAGCACCTGGCTGTCCCAGGAGCACCACCGCCGGGCCCCGGTCGCCCTCGCGCTTCCGGCCCTGCTGGTCCTGCTGGGCATGTGCGCCACCTGGTGGATCACCGTTCGTTCCTACCAGCAGCTGAACAGGGGCAAGTTCGAGGTGATCGGCTCGTTCGAGGAGCGCCTGCCGGCCCGCGCCTTCGTGGCCGCCGAATGGCGCGCCCTCGGCGAGGGGCGGGACTGGCGCGTCTATCTCCCGCTCGGCCGTGTCGAACGCTGGATCCCCCTGCTCTTCGCCGTGGCCTACCTTCTGGGCTTCGCCGCCCTCGCGCTGTGACGGCGGTGGCCCCGCTGCCGCCCGCTCTCCCCGCCACCGGAGCGGATTAGGGTGAAGGGCAAAACGCCTCGGCCGGAAGCGGGTTGTCACATGGTCACCATCGCCATCACCGGTCACATGGACCTGGCCGACGAGGCGCTCGGTCGGATCCGCGCAGACCTCCGTGAGCTGCTGGCCGATCTGCGCGACGACGCGCTGGCCGGGCGCTCGTGCCTGGCCCGCGGTGCCGACACGCTCTTCGCCGAGGAGATCCTCTCGCTCGGCGGCCGACTGTCGGCAATCATCCCGTCCCGGGACTACCGGGAAGCGGTGGTCCGCCCCGCAGACCTCGCCGCGTTCGACGCGCTGCGCGACGCCGCCGCCGACGTGGTGGTACTGCCGTACGAGCACGCGGGCCGCGCCGCCTACGAAGCGGCCAATCGCCGGCTTCTCCAGGGCGCGGACCGCCTCGTCGCCGTGTGGGACGGCAGCGCCCCCACAGGTCGCGGCGGGGGCACGGCGGACACCGTGGCCGCGGCCCGCCTGGCCGGGCTGGCCGTCGATGTCGTGTGGCCTCTTGGCGCGTCCAGGTCCGGCAGCTGACACCGGCGCCCGGTTCCGGGGCGCCGGCGGTACGACACGGCGCCGGGTGCCCGTCGCGGTCCGGAGAGCCCCAACCGGCCGTTGTCGGCGGCCGGTTGTAGCCTGCCGCGATGACGACCTTGCTCGGGCATCGATCCCTGGTCCAGGAGGCCGCGGCGCTGCGGGACGGCACCGACGACCCCGTCGCCGCGGTGCACCGCTCGTGCGACCGCATCGACACCGTCGATCCGCAGGTCCGGGCCTTCGTGCCCGAGCCCGGCCGCCGTGCGCGCCTGCTGGCGGCGGCACGGCGGTGTGCGGCCGGGGCCCCGTCGGACCCCGCCGCCCGGCCCGCCCTCCACGGCATCACCGTCGGCGTCAAGGACATCGTGCACGTGGACGGGTTGCCCACCCGCGCGGGCTCGGCGCTGCCGCCGGAGGTGCTGGGCGGGGCGCAGGCCACCGTCGTCGACCGGCTGGTGGCGGCCGGCGCGCTGATCGCGGGCAAGACCGTGACCGCGGAGTTCGCGGTCACCGCGCCCGGACCGACCCGCAATCCGCACAACCTGTCCCACACGCCAGGGGGTTCGAGCAGCGGCTCGGCGGCCGCGGTCGCCGCGGGCATGGTGCCGCTGGCCATCGGGACGCAGACCGTCGGCTCGATGATCCGCCCCGCCGCGTACTGCGGCGTGGTCGGGTTCAAGCCGACCTACGGGCGGATCCCGGTCGACGGGGTGATCCCCAACGCCGCCGGCTTCGACACCCTGGGGTGCTATGCCACGGACGTGGCGGGCGTCGCGCTGGCCGCGTCGGTGCTGCTCGACGGATGGCGCGCGCCGCGGCCGGCCGCCGGGGCGGGCCGCCCGGTGCTGGGCGTCCCCGTCGGCCCCTATCTGGAGCGCGCCGGCGCGGAGGCCCTGCGCGCCTTCGGGGAACAGCGGGAGCTGCTGCGGCGGGCCGGCTACGCGGTGGTCGAGGTCCCGGTGATGGACGACTTCGCGCAGGTCGTGGACCAGCTCTTCACGATGAACCGCTACGAGGTCGCGCGGGCCCACGCCGACTGGTTCGCCCGCTTCGGCGACCGCTACCGCGAGCAGACCACGGCGGCCGTCCAGGAGGGCCGGAAGATCGGGGACGCCGCCTACGAGGCGGCCCGGGCGCGCCGCGCCGCGTTCCGCGAGCGGCTCGCCGCGGACGGCGCCGCGGCCGGTGTCGACCTGTGGATCGCCCCGTCGGCGACGGGCCCGGCGCCCGCCGACCTCAGCACCACCGGGACGTCGATCATGTGTCTTCCCTGGAGCAACGCCGGTCTGCCGTCGCTGAGTCTGCCCGCCGGCCGCGCCGCCGACGGGCTGCCGCTGGGGCTCCAGCTCGTCGGCGGCTTCGGCGCGGACGAGGCGCTGCTCGTGGACGCGGTGGGCGTCGAGGACGCGCTGAACGGGGCGGCACGGGGCGCGGACGCCCGCTGAGGCGGTGCGGAGCGTGCGCCCCCGTGCCAGGACCTCCGTCGTCCGGTGGGGCGGAGCGCGCGCCCCGCGCCAGGACCTCCGTCGTCCGGTGGATCAGAGCGTGAGCCCCGCGCCAGGACCTCCGTCGTCCGGTGGGTCAGAGCGTGAGCCCCCGCGCCAGGACCTCCATCGTCCGGTGGATCAGCTCGGCCAGCGTGTCCAGGTCGCCGGGCCGGTCCTGCTCCGCCCAGCTCAGCATCGCCTCCTGGAGGGCGGCCAGCACGGCGCTGCCGACGACCCGGAGCTCCAGGTCGTCGGCGGGGCGGCCGGAGCGCTCGGCCAGCACCGTGCTGATCATGGCGGCGTCCCGGGCGGTGTGCTCCGCCGTGCGGCCCCGGATCGCGGGCACCTCACGGATCAGCCGGATGTGCTGGAGGAGTTTCCCGCGGTCCTCCGGGGCGACCGTGCCGAGCGCCGCGACGGTGGCCCGCCGAATCGACTCGACGGGCGGCTCGTCCGCGGGACGGGCCCTGATCCCGGCCTCCAGCACCGCGTGGTACGCGTCCGTGAGCACGATGTCTTCCTTGGTGGGGAAGTAGCGGAAGACCGTGCTCGGTGAGACCTCGGCGGCCTCGGCGATCTGATCGACGGGGGTGGCGTCGTACCCCTGCTCCTCGAAGAGCCGGTAGGCGGCCCGCCGGATCGCCCGCCGGGTCTGGAGCTTCTTCCGCTCCCGCAGCCCGGGCCTGGCCGGCCCGGCCGCGGCGGGGGGAGTCGTACGTGCGGAGACCATGGGCAGCATTGTCCGGCATCGGACCACCCGGGGACCCGGTCGCGACCGGCCGGGGAGCCGAGGGCGCACCGTCCTTGCTCCGCCCCTGAACGAACCTTGACGAAGTCCTGACTGTCAGTGGCGCGTGTCACGCTGTGGTGCGGGGATGTTGCGGACGGTGAACGCCGCCGGCGCCGCTGCCGTGGTGGCTCAGGCGTGGGTGTAGGCCACCAGCGAGATGCCGACGTAGTGGACGGCGAAGGCGGCCAGGGTGAGGGAGTGGAAGACCTCGTGGAAGCCGAACCACCGGGGCGAGGGGTTGGGGCGCTTGAGGCCGTAGATCACGCCGCCGGCGCTGTAGAGCAGGCCGCCGACGATGACGAGGACGAGGACGGCGACCCCGCCGGAGTGCAGGAAGTCGGGCAGGAAGAAGACGGCGGCCCAGCCCATGGCGATGTAGCAGGGCGTGTAGAGCCAGCGGGGGGCGCCGACCCAGAAGACGCGGAACACGATGCCCGCCAGCGCGGCCGCCCAGACCGCCCAGAGCAGCGTCTGGCCGCGCGAGCCCGGCACCAGCAGCATCGTCAGCGGGGTGTAGGTGCCGGCGATGATCAGGAAGATGTTGGCGTGGTCGAGCCGGCGCAGCACGCCGTCGGCCCGCGGGCCCCAGTTGCCGCGGTGGTACAGCGCGCTGACGCCGAACAGCAGGCAGGCGCTGAGGGTGTAGACGGCGCAGGCGAGTCGGCCGCGGGGGCTGTCGGCGAGTGCGGTGAGGATGACGCCGGACAGCAGCACGGCGGGGAACATCCCGGCGTGCAACCAGCCGCGCAGCTTCGGCTTGAGGGGCGCGGCTGCCGCGGCGACCGCCGCGATCGCGGGCGGCGCGGAGGAGGGCTTGCTCTCGGCGGCGTCGGGCGCGGAAGTCATGGCGCAATGCTACCTACGCAACCGTAGGTTACCGATTCGTCGACGAGTGGTGACGGTCACGAAGGCGCCCTCTGGACAGAACGGATTTCGGGTCGGATGATCAAATGAGTGCGGACGGCACCGGATGAGCGGTCACGAAGCATCCGGGTCGCGGCCCCCAAGGGGCAACAACTAAAAGAAGCGGATTTTCCCGGCACACCGGGCATATATCCGTCCACACCCTCATCTAGGAGCGATCGTGGCGCGCGACAACGCGGCTCCCTCTTCCCAGGCCCTCCCGACCCGTCACCAGGAACTCCTGTCCTGGGTCGACGAGATCGCAGCGCTCACCCAGCCCGACCGGGTCGTCTGGTGTGACGGCTCGGAGGCGGAGTACGAGCGCCTGTGTGAGGAGCTCGTCGACAAGGGCACGTTCAAGAAGCTCGACCCGATCAAGCGCCCCAACTCGTACTACGCCGCCTCCGACCCCTCGGACGTGGCCCGTGTCGAGGACCGCACGTTCATCTGCTCCGAGAAGGAGGAGGACGCCGGGCCGACCAACCACTGGAAAGCCCCGGCGGAGATGCGCGAGATCTTCCGCGGCGCGAACGGTGCGGGCGGCATCTTCCGCGGCTCGATGAAGGGCCGGACGATGTACGTCGTCCCGTTCTGCATGGGCCCGCTCGGCTCCCCGCTGTCCGCCCTCGGGGTGGAGATCACCGACTCCGCCTACGTCGCGGTCTCGATGCGCACCATGACGCGCATGGGCCAGGCCGTCCTGGACGAGCTGGGCGAGGACGGCTTCTTCGTGAAGGCCGTGCACACCCTGGGCGCCCCGCTGGCCGAGGGGGAGGCCGACGTTCCGTGGCCGTGCAACTCCACCAAGTACATCTCGCACTTCCCCGAGTCCCGCGAGATCTGGTCGTACGGCTCCGGCTACGGCGGCAACGCCCTGCTGGGCAAGAAGTGCTACGCGCTGCGCATCGCCTCCGTCATGGCGCGCGACGAGGGCTGGCTCGCCGAGCACATGCTGATCCTCAAGCTCACGCCGCCGCAGGGCGAGTCGAAGTACGTCGCCGCGGCCTTCCCGTCCGCGTGCGGCAAGACCAACCTCGCCATGCTGGAGCCCACGATCTCCGGCTGGACGGTCGAGACGATCGGTGACGACATCGCCTGGATGCGGTTCGGCGAGGACGGCCGCCTCTACGCGATCAACCCCGAGGCCGGCTTCTTCGGCGTCGCGCCCGGCACCGGCGAGCACACCAACGCCAACGCCATGAAGACGCTGTGGGGCAACTCCGTCTTCACCAACGTCGCGCTCACCGACGACAACGACATCTGGTGGGAGGGCATGACGGAGGAGACCCCGGCCCACCTCACCGACTGGAAGGGCAACGACTGGACGCCCGAGTCCGGCGTCCCGGCCGCCCACCCCAACGCCCGCTTCACCACGCCCGCCTCGCAGTGCCCGATCATCGCGCCCGAGTGGGAGGACCCCAAGGGCGTGCCGATCTCGGCGATCCTCTTCGGCGGCCGCCGCGCCTCGGCCGTGCCGCTGGTGACCGAGTCCTTCGACTGGAACCACGGCGTCTTCCTCGGCGCGAACGTGGCCTCCGAGAAGACCGCCGCCGCCGAGGGCAAGGTCGGCGAGCTGCGCCGCGACCCGTTCGCCATGCTGCCGTTCTGCGGCTACAACATGGGCGACTACATGGGTCACTGGGTCGACGTCGCCAAGGGCAAGGACCAGGCGAAGCTCCCGAAGATCTACTACGTCAACTGGTTCCGCAAGAACGACGCGGGCAAGTTCGTCTGGCCCGGCTTCGGTGAGAACTCCCGCGTGCTGAAGTGGATCGTCGACCGGCTCGACGGCCGCGCCGAGGGCGTCGAGACGCCCATCGGCATCCTGCCGACGAAGGAGGCGCTGGACACCAAGGGCCTCGAACTGGCCGACTCCGACCTCGACTTCCTGCTGACGGTCGACAAGGAGGTCTGGCGCGAGGAGGCCGCCCTGGTGCCGGAGCACCTCAACACCTTCGGTGACCACACGCCGAAGGAGCTGTGGGACGAGTACCGCGCGCTGGTCGAGCGGCTCGGCTGACCGCCGCAGCAGCCGCACCCGACGGCCGGGGCCCCGCACCAACAGGTGCGGGGCCCCGGCCCGTTGTGCGGGGCGCGCGGCACCGGCCCACCCGCGCCAGAGTTCGCGTACATGAACATCGTTCGGACTCTTGACCCCGAGGTGGCCGCCGGACCACCCTGAGCCCCATGGCCCTCACCACTGACCGCATCGCCGCCGTCCAGCTCTCCTTCGTCCGCCTCCCGCTGACCGCGCCGATCAGTGACGCCAAGGTGCTGACCGGGCGCCAGAAGCCGCTCACCGAGGTCGCGTTGGTCTTCGCGCGGATCGTCACCGAGGCCGGGTACGAGGGGCTGGGCTTCGGGTACGCCAAGCGGGCGGGCGGCCCCGGCCTCTACGCCCACGCCCGCGAGACGGCCCCCGAACTGCTCGGTGAGGACCCCAGCGACATCGGCCGGCTCTGGCGGAAACTGCTCTGGGCCGGCGCCTCGATGGGCCGCAGCGGACTGGCCGTGCAGGCGATCGCCGCCTTCGACATCGCGCTGTGGGACCTCAAGGCGCGGCGCGCCGGCCTGCCGCTGGCCAAGCTCCTCGGCGCCCACCGCTCGGCCGTGCCCTGCTACAACACCTCCGGCGGCTTCCTCTCCGCGCCGATCGGGCAGGTGCTGGACAACGCCGACGCCGCTCTGGCGCGCGGCATCGGCGGAATCAAGATCAAGGTGGGGCAGCCCGACACGGCAGCCGACCTGCGGCGCGTCCAGGCGGTCCGCGAGCACCTCGGCGAGGACACCGCGCTGATGGTGGACGCCAACCAGCAGTGGGACCGGGCCACCGCCCGGCGCTTCGGACGGACCCTGGAGCAGTTCCGGCTCACCTGGATCGAGGAGCCGTTGGACGCCCATGACGCCGAGGGCCACGCCGCGCTCGCGGCCTCGCTGGACACCCCCGTGGCCACCGGCGAGATGCTCACCAGTGCCGAGGAGCACACCCGGCTGATCGACGCGGGCGCCGCCGACTTCGTCCAACCGGACGCGCCCCGGGTCGGCGGCATCACGCCCTTCCTGCGGGTGATGGCGCTCGCCGACCACAAGGCGCTGAGCCTCGCGCCGCACTTCGCGATGGAGGTCCATCTCCATCTGGCCGCGGCCTACCCCGGGACTGCCTGGGTCGAGCACTTCGAGTGGCTGGAGCCGCTGTTCAACGAGCGGCTGGAGCTGAGCGGGGGCCGGATGCTCGTACCGGACCGGCCGGGCCTCGGCCTGGACGGTGGACCGGTGCGAGATCTCGGTGACGGACCGTGAGGCGGCCGCCGTAGCGGGATGACGCGCCCCGAAGGGGCCGTTGGAGTGACGAGGGCGGCGCCGGCCGGCGCTACGCCGACGCCAGGTCCCGCACCGGGCCCGCGTGGGCCTCCATCCGCTCCGCCGCCAGGGCCATCGCCTCGGTGTCGTTCCGGGACGTGGCCACCGCCAGGGCGTTCCCGGCCAGGGTGTGGGCGCGCTGCTGGAGGGCCGCCGTGCGGGACGCGGCCCCGCCGTCGGAGGGCTCGGCGCGCAGTGGGTAGTGGCCACCGCTGAGCCGGGCGACCAGTGCGGCGATGCGCTCGGCGGCGTCGGCCAGCCCGGCGCCGTCCAGCTCCAGGGCCTCCGGCGTGCCGGTGCGCGTCGCGAGCGCGCGCAGCTCGTCGGTGACGGTGAGCAGCGCGGTCAGCTGCCCGGCGAGCCGGATGTCCAGCTCCTCCTCGCGGGAGCGGTGCGGGATCTCCGGGGCGGCGGCCATGGTGTGGACCGACTTCGTGCGGATCGGCTCGTACATGGGGTGGCCTCCTGAAAAACGTCCAGGAGGCCATCCTAGCTTGGACACTGTCTAAAGTTATGGCTCGTACAGAAGTCGTGACGGGTCAGTACTGTCCGTAACCGTCGAGGAAGGTCCCGATCCGGGTGACCGCGTCCGTCAGATCGTCCTTGCTGGGCAGCGTGACCAGGCGGAAGTGGTCCGGCTCCGGCCAGTTGAAGCCGGTGCCGTGCACGATCATGATCTTCTCGGCGCGCAGCAGGTCGAGCACCATCTGCCGGTCGTCCTTGACCTTGTAGACCGCGGGGTCCAGCCGCGGGAAGGCGTACAGCGCACCCTTCGGTTTGACGCAGGTGACGCCCGGGATCTGGGTCAGCAGCTCGTACGCGGCGTCGCGCTGCTCCAGCAGTCGGCCGCCGGGCAGCACCAGATCGTTGATCGACTGCCGGCCGCCGAGCGCGGTGGCCACCGCGTGCTGCGCCGGCATGTTGGCGCACAGCCGCATGTTGGCCAGGATCGTGAGGCCCTCGATGTACGAGGCGGCGTGCGCCTTCGGGCCGCAGACCGCCATCCAGCCGCTGCGGTACCCGGCCACCCGGTAGGACTTGGACAGCCCGTTGAAGGTCAGGGTCAGCAGGTCGGGGGCGAGCGACGCGAACGGGGTGTGCGTGACCCCGTCGTAGAGGATCTTGTCGTAGATCTCGTCGGCGCAGACGATCAGGTTGTGCCGGCGGGCGATCTCCGCGAGGCCGCGCAGCAGCTCGTCGTCGTACACCGCGCCCGTGGGGTTGTTGGGGTTGATGACGACGAGGGCCTTGGTGCGGTCGGTGATCTTGCGCTCGATGTCGGCGAGGTCCGGCATCCAGTCCGCCTGCTCGTCGCAGCGGTAGTGCACGGCCGTGCCGCCGGAGAGCGAGACCGACGCGGTCCACAGCGGATAGTCCGGGGCCGGGACCAGCACCTCGTCGCCGTCGTCCAGCAGCGCCTGCATCGACATCTGGATCAGCTCGGAGACGCCGTTGCCGAGGTAGATGTCGTCGACGGAGAGCTCGATGCCCTTGGTCTGGTAGTGCTGCATCACCGCGCGGCGGGCGGAGAGCAGGCCCTTGGCGTCGCCGTAGCCGTGTGCCGTCCCGACGGAGCGGAGGATGTCCTCCAGGATCTCGGGCGGGCACTCGAAGCCGAACGCCGCCGGGTTGCCGGTGTTCAGCTTCAGGATGCGATGACCGGCCGCCTCCAGCCGCATGGCCTCCTCGAGCACCGGGCCACGGATTTCGTAGCAGACGTTGGCGAGCTTCGTTGACTGGATCACCTGCATGTCCGCAACCTTACGACCGTGTTTCGGTGCCCGCCCGGTGTTTTTCCCCACGTCGATCAGCACACGGTGTGGGGTTCCTCACGGGTGGTGACGGCGCGGGCGGGGGCGGGCTGCTGATTCCGCGGTGCGGGCCCGGCGGAGCGCCCGGCGGTGCGCCCCGCGGCGCTCCCCGGTACGCTCCGGGCGCATGGCCGCCCCGTCCGCCTTACCCTCGCCCGCGACCCCGCAGCGCGGCCCGTTCGCGTTGCTCAACGACGAACCGGTCGCCGAGCGGGGTGCCGATCTGCTGGGCGCCGGCGCCGCCGCCCGTCAGCTCGCCGGCCTGCTGGTCGCCTCCCGCGACTCCACCCCCTTCACCCTCGCCGTCGACGCCGGCTGGGGCATGGGCAAGAGCAGCCTGATGCGGCTGGTCGACGCGGAGCTGGCGCAGGCGCCCGAGGTGCACACCGTCTGGTACAACGCCTGGACCTCGACCGGCGCCGACGCGCTGGAGGGGCTGATCAAGTCCGTTCTGATGCGCTTCGACCGGCGGGTGCTGCGCCGCGGCCTCGCCCGGGTCACCGAACGACGGGCGCTGCTGCGGGCCGTACGGGCGCTGAGCACGGTCGCCGCCGGGCCGCTGGGCGTGGCCGGCCTGGTCGACGAGCTGTGGAAGAGCCTGTCCGTCAACTCCCAGGCCCGCAACGAGATGCGCGGGGCGATCGGCGACCTGGTCAAGGAGTGGTCCGAGACCGCCGAGTTCCGGCCCCGACGGCTCCTGGTGGTCTTCATCGACGACCTCGACCGGTGCTCGGAGGAGACGGTGCTCGCCGTCTGCGAGGCGGTGAAGGTCTATCTGGACGTGGCGGGGCTGGCGTTCGTGGTCGGCTGCGACCGCTCGGCGCTCGGCCCGAACGGGCTGCTGCACGACCTGTCGCCGGCCGGCTCGGCGTTCATGGAGAAGATCTTCCAGACCAGTTACCGGGTCCCGGCGGCCGACAACCACGGCGTCAAGGACTACATCCGCTGGTGCGCCCGGACCGCCGGGGTGGCACCGCTGCTCGACGACGCCCTGGTGGAGCTGCTGGCGCAGCGCTCGGACCGGAATCCGCGCCGCATCAAACGCCTGGTCAACGGCTTCGTCCTGGAGGCCACGCTCAACCCCGTCTGGCGCGACTTCGGCCCCGGTGCCGTGATCAGGACGCTGCTGCTGCAGTACTTCTATCCCGACTTCTACCGCATGATGACCGGCCCGTCCGGCACCGTCGACGGCGATGTGGTGGCCGAGTTCCGTGCCTACCGCGAGGTGCGGCGGACGCTGCTGGCGGCCGGCGCCGGACCGTCGGAGGGCGAACTGCGCACGGCGCGGGACTTCCTCGCGCGCTACGACCTGCTGCTGCCGGACCCGCTGGGTGCGTCCGGGGAAGCGGTGCTGGCCGTGCTGGAGCGTCAACTGCCCAACGAGTTCCCCGGTCTGGTGGTCAACCCGGCCTTCACGTCCCTCGTCGACGAGCTGACCGCCCGCCAGGACGCGGACCGGCTGCTGCTGCGGCTGCGCGAGGGACCGCTCGGCTCGGGCGGGGAGCCGACCCGGATGTCCCGGGAGTGGGCCCCGGTCTGGCAGGGGGTGCAGGGCGCCCGCGTGGACGGCTACACCACCGGGTTCGGGCCGCCGCTGGCGTGGCCGGGGGACGGGGGGTACGGGTTCCCGGGCGGCCGGCCCGGCGCGGTCGCCCTGCCGCAGCCGGCCGGCGCGCAGCCTTCGCCGTATGCCGCTCAGCAGGCGGCGCCGTACCCCGACCCGCCGGCGCCGTACGGCGGCGGGTACCCGCCGCAGGCGGCGTACCTCCCGGGGCAGCAGCAGGCGGGCTATCCGGCGCAGGCCGGTCCGCCGGTGCCGGGCCCGTACCCGGTGCCGGCCTTCGACGTCCTCTGGGTCGACGACCAGCCCGACCGGAAGGGTGTGGTGCGCGAGGTGCTGGAGGCGCTCGGGGCGCAGGTGAACCACGTGCCCAAGAGCGCCGCCGCCGTGCAGGCCCTCCGCAACCGCACCCCCGACCTGCTGATCTCCGACGTCAGCCGGGGCTCGGACCACTCCGCGGGCTTCGAGATGGTGGAGCGGCTCAAGGCGGACGGGAACTACGACGGTCCGGTGGTCTTCTTCACCATCCGCCGCTCCGCCGACCGTGAGGAGCGGGCCGCCGCGCTGGGCGCCTCGCTCACCAACAACGCGCAGGAGCTGCGGGATCTGGCACTGGCCGTGCTCCGTGAGCACACCGCCCTCCCGGTCGACACGGCGGCGGACGAGGCCACGGGCGTGGTCCGTCCCCGGGCCCCCGCCCGGCAACGGCCCGTCGTCACGACGGGCCTGCACGGGCTGTCCGTCCTGTGGGTGGACGATGTCGTGGCCAGCGTGCGGGAGCTGGCCATGGATCTGCGCCGGGAAGGGGCCACCGTCCAACTGGCCGACACCGAGCGGGACGCCCTCGACTGGCTGGCCGCGCACCGGGTGGATCTGGTGCTCTCCGACATCACCCGCGACGGCGACGGCGAGGCCGGGTTTGTCTTCGCCAAGAAGCTGCGCGACGAGGGCCGTTACGTCGGGCCGCTGGGCTTCTTCGCCGGCCGGATCAATCCCGACCGGGAGGCACGCGCGCGGGCGGTCGGGGCGCTCGGGGTGACCACCGACGCCGTCGTGGTGCGGCGGTGGGCCGAACAGATCGCGCAGGAGCTGCGGTAGCGGCAGGGGGTGAGGCCGCTCAGCCCCGCCGCGCCGGTGTCCGCCGCACCGACCGCCCCGCCAGGACATCCGTCCGCCGGCCGTCCTCGATGACGAAGCGGCCGTCGATCAGGACGTGCGGCAGGCCCGTCGGCACGGTGCGCGGGGCGTCGTACGTGGCGCCGGCCGCGACCGTGCCGGGGTCGAAGAGGACCAGGTCGGCGCGGTAGCCCTCACGGACCAGGCCCCGGTCGGGCAGGCGCAGACGGGCGGCCGGCCGGGCCGTCAGGTGGGCGACGCACTCCTCCAGGGAGAGCACGCCCAGTTCGCGCACGTAGTGGCCGAGGTAGTGCGGGAAGGTGCCGTAGGCGCGGGGGTGCGGCTTGTCGCCCTGGAGGATGCCGTCGCTGCCGCCGGTGTGGACGCGGTGGCGCATGATCGCGCGGACGTTGTCCTCGTGGCCGACGTGCTGGAGGATCGTCGAGCCGAGGCGGTCGTCGAGGAGCAGCCGGCGGGCGGTCACCCAGGGCTCCTCGCCGCGGGCGGCGGCGGTACGGGCCACGGTCCGCCCGACGTGGCCGGCCAGCGCCGGGTCCGCGACGCCGGAGATCTCGATGGCGTCCCAGTCGATGGGCACGCCGTGGCAGCCGTCCGCGCCGTCGACCTCCATGGCGTGACGGATGCGCGCGGCCGTCGCGTCGTCCTTCAGGCGGGCCAGGATCGCCTCGGGGCCGCCCTCGCTCGCCCAGCTCGGCAGCATCGCGACCAGCGTCGTGCAGCCCGGGGTGTAGGGATAGGTGTCGAGGGTGAGGTCCGCGCCGGCGTCGAGGGCCTCGTCCAGGAGGGCCAGCAGGTCGGGCGCGCGGCCCTCGTTGACGCCGAAGTTCATGGTGGCGTGGGCGAGGTGGAGCGCGCAGCCGGCCTCGCGGGTGAGGGCGAGCATCTCCTCGTACGCCTGGAGGGCGCCCGCCCCGTAGGAGCGGTGGTGCGGGCAGTAGTAGCCGTTGTAGCGGGCCACCACCCGGCACAGTTCGGTGAGTTCGGCGTCGGACGCGTACATGCCGGGGGTGTAGGTCAGGCCGGAGGAGAGGCCGACGGCGCCCTGCTCCAGGCCCTCGGCGACCAGCTGCCGCATCCGGGTCAGCTCGTCGGGGGTGGCGTCGCGGTCCTCCCAGCCGAGGGCGAGCATCCGGACGGTCCCCTGGGGGATGAGGTAGGCGGCGTTGACGGCGATGCCCCGGCCGTCGAAGCCGTGGTCGAGGCGGTCGAGGTACTCACCGACGGTGCGCCAGTCGAAGTCGACGGAGGTGTCCCCGGGGCCGCCGCCGTTCCAGCCGGTGATCTGGGCGCGGACCTCGGCCAGGGTGCGGTCGTCGACCGGTGCGTACGACAGGCCGTCCTGGCCGATGACTTCGAGGGTGACGCCCTGCGCGGCCTTGGCCTCGTGCGCCGGGTCGCGGAGCAGCGCGAGGTCGCTGTGCGCGTGCATGTCGATGAAGCCGGGGGCGAGGGCGAGCCCGTCGGCGGCCACCACCCGCGCGGCGTCCTGCCGCGGCCCGGCGTCGCCCTCCCGCCGGATCGCGGCGATCCGGCCGCCGGCCAGGGCGACATCGGCACGGTAGGACGGACCGCCGGACCCGTCGATGACGTGGACGTCGCGGAAGACGGTGTCCATGGTGGTGCCTTTCTCGGGGCCGGAGCCGGGGCCGGGGCGGCGGGGCAGGGGCCGCGGGTCCTCCCCCGGGGGGCGGGGGAGGACCCGCGGCGGAGTGCGCGGACTAGAAGAAGGTGCGGACGAAGTCCGTGACCGTGCCGTCCTGTTCCACGAGCGGGATGAGCTGCCACTTGTCGAAGGACGTGCAGGGGTGCGACAGGCCGAGGCCCACCCAGTCGCCGACCTCCAGGTCGCCGCCGCGCTCGGTCGAGACCCAGGCGTGCTGGTCCGACAGGCCGGTGACGGTGACGCCGTCCGCCGGCCGCTCGGAGCCGTCCCGGCCGGACCGTACGACCTGCGCCTGCGGCAGCTCCAGGTCGTGGGCGGCGTCGCGCTTGCCCGCGTTGAGGAACGCCTGCCCGGGCGTGGGCCGGGATACCACCTGCGCCCACAGCCGGAACGCCGGCTGCAGCGCGCCCTCCTCCGGGACGCGGTTGAAGGGGGTCAGGCGGCGGTAGTGCCCGCTGTCGTGCGAGACGTACGCGCCCGAGCGCAGCAGCTTGAGCACCGGGGCGGACAGCTCGGGGATCTCGGCGAAGACGTCGGCCACCGCGTCGAACCAGGCGCTGCCGCCGGCGCTGACGATGATCTGGTCGAGGTCGGCGAACCGGCCCGCCTTGTCCAGCTCCACGGCCAGCGCGACCAGCCGGCGCACCCAGGCGGTCACCCGGGCGGGGTCGGCGTCCGGCACCTCGCCCTCGTAGCCGGCGACGCCCACCAGGCGCAGGGTGTCCACCCCGGCGATGGCGTCGGCGAGTTCCCGGCACTCGGCCTCGGTGCGGACGCCGGTCCGCGCGCCCTCGCCGGCGCCCAGCTCGACCACCACGTCCGCCGGGCGGACCGCGCCGGCCTCCCGCAGCGCCCGGTCCATCAGCTCGATGCCGCGCAGCGAGTCGACGTAGGCGACGAACCGGAAGTCGGGGTCGTCGGCCAGTTCGCCGGCGATCCAGCGCAGCGCGGCCGCGTCGACCAGCTCGTTGGCGAGGAAGATGCGCTGGATGCCGTAGCGGCGGTAGACCCGGACCTGGTGGGGGACGGCCGCGGTGATGCCCCAGGCGCCGTGCGCCAGCTGCCGGGCGAAGAGCTGCGGGGCCATGCAGGTCTTGCCGTGCGGGGCGAAGGCGAGGCCGTGCCGGGTGGAGTAGGTCTCCATCACGGCCAGGTTGTGCTCGACCGACTCGGCGGAGAGGGCCAGGACGGGGGTGGTGAAACCGCCGTCGAAGAGGTTGCGGCGCTCGGCGGCCAGCGCGCCGACGGTCAGCCCCTCGGCGTCCGGGGGGAGCCCCTTGAACCGGTGATCGACCCGTTCGTCCGCGAGTTCCGCGAGTCCCTGCGCAAGCCGCTCGCCGGCCATGGGGCCTCCTCAAAGTTCCTGTTGCATCCTCTGCAACACTCATTGCGCATATCGCTTGCAGCTGTCTAACATCCGAGCCACCGCCCGGTCAATGGAGGGAAAACGCGGCGGGAGCGGGCCGGGAAACCCCTCCGGCCACCACCCGGAAGCCGCTCCGCCCACCGCCCGGACACGCCCCGGCCCCGCGCCGGCACCCTCGCACCGGACCCCGCGGAACGCCGTCCCGGCGAGCCCCACAGCGAAGGAGCGCACCCGATCGTGACCCCGTCCCCGACTGCCAGCGGCACCCCCGGCCCGGGCGGTGTCCCCGCCCCGGACGTGGACGTCGTCTGCCTCGGCGAGTCCATGGTCACCTTTCTGCCCCGGCGCCCCGGGCGGCTCGCCGACGTGCCCTCCTTCGACCGCGCCATCGGCGGCGCCGAATCCAACGTCGCCTGTACCCTCGCCCGCACCGGCCACACCGCCCGCTGGATCTCCCGGGTCGGGGCCGACGGCTTCGGCGACCACCTGCTCGCCGCCATCGCCGACTGCGGCGTCGACGTCTCCCACGTCCGGCGCGACCCGCGCCGCCCCACCGGCATCTACTTCCGCACGGCCGGCGACCGCGCCACCGACGCCCACGAGGTCGCCTACTACCGGGCCGGCTCCGCCGCCTCCGCGATGTCCGCCGCCACCGTGGACCGGGCCGCCGCCGGCTCCGGGCGGGTGCTGCACCTCTCGGGGATCACCGCCGCGCTCTCCGCCGACTGCCTCGGCCTGATGCGCGCCCTGACCTCCCGCCGGCCCGGCCGCCCGCTCGTCTCCTTCGACGTCAACCACCGGCCCGGCCTGTGGCGCGACCCCGCCGACGCCCGCGTCCTGCTCGACCTGGCCCGCGGCGCCGACCTGGTCTTCGTCGGCGAGGACGAGGCGGCGGACGCCTGGGGCCTGACCGGCGGACCGGACGCCGTGCGCGCCGCACTGCCCGAGCCCGCCACCCTCGTCGTCAAGCGCGGGGCCGCCGGCGCCGTCGCCTACGACCGCCACGGCGGCCGGCACGCCGAACCCGCCCCGCGCGTCGACGTGGTCGCCGCGGTCGGCGCCGGCGACGCCTTCGCGGCCGGCTACCTCTCCGCCGCGCTCCGCGACCTGCCCGTGCCCGCCCGCCTCCGGTACGGCCACCTGTGGGCCGCCGCCGTCCTCACCGTCCCCGGCGACCTCGCGGAACCCCCCGCGCGCGGCCACGCCGACCGCCTGGCCGCCCTCGGCGACACCGCCTGGGGGACACTGCACCTCGGCCCCGGCTGGACGAACGACAGCAGAGTCGGCGAACGGGCCGTCGAGGAGGTACGTACGCCGTGAACGAGCGAAGCGAGGGCACCGCCGGGAGGGCCGCGCCCGGCACGGACCGGGCCGGGCGGAACGAGGTGCCGGCATGAGCCAGACCGTCGACCGGGCGCTGAGCATCCTGCCGCTGCTCGCCGAGGGGCCCGCCGACCTGGGACAGGTCGCCGACCGCCTGGGCGTCCACAAGTCCACCGCGCTGCGGCTGTTGCGCACCCTGCACGAACACGGACTGGTCTACCGCCAGCCCGACCAGCGCTACCGCCTGGGCGCCCGGCTCTTCGCGCTCGCCCAGGAGGCCGTCGAGAACCTCGACGTACGCGACATCGCCCACCCCCACCTCGTCGAACTCAACGAGAAGTGCGGCCACACCGTCCACCTCGCCGTCCACGAGGAGAACGAGGTCCTCTACATCGACAAGGTCGAGAGCCGCTACCCGGTCCGGATGTACTCCCGGATCGGCAAGCCCGTCGCGATCACCGTCGCCGCGGTCGCCAAGCTGCTCCTCGCCGACCTGCCCGAGCCCGAACGCCGCGCCCTCGCGGAGAAGCTCGACTACCCCCCCTACACGGCCCGTTCGACCCCGCACGCCGCGGCCTTCCTCGCCGAGCTGGCCACCGTGCGCGAACAGGGCTGGGCCACCGACCTCGGTGGTCACGAGGAGTCCATCAACTGCGTCGCGGCACCCATCCGCGGGGCGGACGGCCGGGCGGTCGCCGCCATGTCGGTCTCCGCGCCCAGCGTCGTCGTCAGCGCCGATGAACTCCTCAAACTGCTCCCGCTGGTGCGCCGCACGGCCGACGCCATCAGCCGGGAGTACTCCGGCAAGACCCCACCAAAGGACACCGCATGACGGACAAGATCGCGCTCACCCCCACGACCCACACCACTCCGCCGGCGAAGTTCTCCCACGGGGTGAAGAAGGGCAACGTCCTCCAGGTCGCCGGCCAGGTCGGCTTCCTGCCCGCCGTCGAGGGCCAGGCCCCCACCCCGGCCGGCCCCACCCTGCGCGAGCAGACCCTGCAGACCCTGGCCAACGTCCAGGCCATCCTCGAAGAGGGCGGCGCCACCTGGGACGACGCGATGATGATCCGCGTCTACCTCACGGACGTGGACCACTTCGCCGAGATGAACGAGATCTACAACGCCTACTTCGAGGAGCAGGGCCTCAAGGAGGCCCCGGCCGCCCGCACGACCGTCTACGTCGGGCTGCCCAAGGGCCTGCTCATCGAGATCGACGCCCTCGCGGTCCTGAGCTGAGCCACCGCCTGTGCCGTTAGGACGTCCGCACCACCAGCCGTACGGCACGGCGCCCCGCACCGGCGGGTCGCCGTGCCGCGGTCCCCCCTACCCGGAAACATCCAGCTGCCAGACAACGGAGTCCGCTCATGCTGCTTGCCGCCCCGGTCCCCACCCCACCGCCGCCACCCCACACCGGCGGCCTGCTCGCCCTCATACCGGGCACGGCGGGCCTGCTGACGGTCGCCGCCCTCGGCATCGCGCTCCTCCTCGTACTGATCATCAAGGTCCGGCTGCAGCCGTTCGTCGCGCTGCTCGGTGTCTCCATCGCGGTCGGCCTGGCCGCCGGCCTGTCCGTCACCGAACTCTTCGGCACGGTCCAGAAGTCCGACGCCGTCTCGCTCATCGAGACCGGCATGGGCGGCATCCTCGGCCACGTCGCCATCATCATCGGCCTGGGCACCATGCTCGGCGCGATCCTGGAGGTCTCCGGCGGCGCCGAGGTGCTGAGCGCCCGGCTGCTCCGGCTCTTCGGCGAGAAGCGCGCCCCGCTGGCGATGGGCATGACCGGCCTGATCTTCGGCATCCCGGTCTTCTTCGACGTCGGCATCTTCGTCCTCGCGCCGCTCGTCTACGCGGCGGCCAGGAAGTCCGGCAAGTCGATCCTGCTGTACTGCATGCCGCTGCTCGCGGGCCTGTCCATGACCCATGCCTTCCTGCCGCCGCACCCCGGTCCGGTCGCCGCCGCCGGCCTCTTCAAGGTCGACCTGGGCTGGATCATCCTCATGGGCCTCGTCTGCGGCATCCCGGCCGTGCTCGCCGCCTGGGGCTACGCGGCCTGGATCGGCAAGCGCCTGTTCGTCGAGGTGCCGCAGGACATGGTCGAGGCCGCCGACGAGGCCAGGGCCGCGGTGGCCGCCGAGAAGCCCGACGCGCACGAGCAGCCGGTCCCGCTCGGCACCGTCCTCGCCATCATCGGCACCCCGCTGCTCCTCATCCTGCTGGCGACCTTCTCCTCCATCGCGCTGCCCCGGTCCGCCGGCCGCTCGGTCATCGAGTTCTTCGGGCACCCCTTCGTCGCCCTGACGATCGCCCTGCTGATGGCGTACTACCTGCTGGGCATCCGCCGCGGCTGGTCGCGCAGGTCCCTGGAGACGGTCTCCACCGCCTCCCTCAAGCCGGTCGGCAACATCCTGCTCGTGGTCGGCGCCGGCGGCATCTTCGGCGCCGTCCTCAAGGGCAGCGGCGTGGCCACCGCCCTGTCCGACACCTTCCACGACGTCGGCCTGCCCGTCGTCGTCCTCGCCTACCTCCTCTCCCTCGTGCTGCGCGTGGCCCAGGGCTCGGCGACGGTCGCCATCGTCACCACCGCCGGCATCGTCGTCCCCCTCGTCGAGGGCCAGGGCATGTCCCAGGCCCACCTCGCGCTGATCATCATGGCCATCTCGGCAGGCTCGATCTTCGCCTCGCACGTCAACGACGGCGGCTTCTGGATGGTGGCCAAGTACTTCGGCATCACCGAGCGGGACACCCTCAAGTCCTGGACGGTCCTGGAATCCGTCCTCTCGGTCGCCGGTTTCGCGGTGGCGGCGCTGGTGAGCCTGGTCGTCTAGGCGCCGGTCGCGGCATCTCGTCCACCGACGCGCAGGGGGCGCCCGACACATTCGGCGCCCTCTACGCGTCACGCCGCACGCCCGTATGCCCGCGCCCCTGCACGCGGCAGGACGGCCCACATCCGCGTCCCGTCGCCGGGCTCCCGCGCCGCCCCGAACCCCCACTCACCGTCACAGGCGTGCATCACGCAGGCGAGCAGCATAAGCAGAGACCGGCGCCTGCCGTCGCAGGCCGCCGCGAGACGGCGGTGGGTATGGCGCGGGTGTCCGTCGTAGAGGCTGATGCGCAGCGCGTCGTCGCGATAGCGCAGCGACAGATAGACGCTGTCGGACGGCGTGAACAGGCAGGCGGACGCGGCGAGTTCACCGATCACCTGGATCGCGGCGGCGGTCACGTCGTACAGGCCGTGCGCCTCCAGAATCGTACGGGCGGCGGACCGCGCGACGGCCGGACTGGCGAGCGCGGCGGGAAGGGTGAGGCTGTAAGCCAGGTTCTCCGGCACGCGAGGTGTGCGGATGTCGAGGGGGTGCGGACAGGCGGACACGGCTTCGGGCATGACAACTCGCCTTGCATTAGGGGTGGTTGCTGATGCGGCAGCCGGTGGCCTGTCTCCCTGGCGCGAGCCCGCCCCTCCCAGGGCAGGAGGACGCGGGCAGGCTCGCGCGATGCGCTTCCGACTGCGTAGTGCGTAAGCGTTGCGTTACTGACTGTAGGAGTGGCGGGTCACAGTGTCCACCTCGTTAAGGGGTAATTACCCCCAGGCGTGATGGACTGGCGTGGCAGCGCAGAGGCAGACTGACCCCGATCACTGCGCGAGGAGGGGCCGCATGCCGACCAGGACCACACCAACGGTGCGCCAGCAGCGGCTTGGTGCCGAACTGCGCAAGATGCGTCTCGCTGCCGGGGTCACCACCGAGTACGCCGCAGGGCTGTTGGGCATCGACCGGACGCGGATCTCCAATATGGAGGGTGGCGTCAGGGCCGTCTCCCCTGACCGTGTGCGCACTCTGGCCTGCAACTACGCCTGCCCGGACGAGTCGTACGTCGAAGCCCTGGTGGCCATGGCCGCGAACCGGGAGCGCGGCTGGTGGGAGAGGTACCGGGGCACGCTCGCCGCCGGCATGCTGGACATCGCGGAGCTCGAATGGCATGCCGTGCGCATCAACACAACGCAGACAGTCCATGTTCCGGGGCTGTGCCAGACCGAGGACTACGCCCGCGCTGTCTTTACCGCCGTCTTGCCGCCGCCGACACGGCTCGAAGTCGAATTGCGGGTCGCCCACCGAATGGAGCGCCAGCAGGTCTTCGAGCGGCCTGAGCCGCTCACCTACGTGGCGTACGTCCACGAGGCGGCGCTTCGCATGAGGTTCGGCGGAGCAGACGCGATGCGTCGTCAGCTCAGGCATTTGTGCCACACGTCCGAACGCGACGGTATCGACGTGCGGGTCCTCCCGGTGGATGCGGGCACATTCCCCGGTGCTGGACATGCTCTCCTGTATGCCGAAGGCATCGTTCCGCAGCTCGACACCGTGCAGCTGGACTCTGCCCACGGCCCGGAATTCACGCACGCCGAAGCTCAGCTTGCGAAGTACCGCGCCCACCTTGACTGGATGGACAACGCGTCGCTGTCGGCCACGGCTTCCCGTGACTTCATCCGCAACATCGAGCGCTCACTCTAGGAAGGTCACCATGCGAGACATCAACTGGGAAGACCCTTACTGCGGCGAAGGCAACAACTGCTTCCGCATAGGTACCGATGACCAGGGCAACGCCTATATCGCGGTGGCGGGCGCCGAGGACGCCTACGTCAGCGACACCGGCGAGGCGCTCCGCACGCTCATCCGCGAAATAAAGGCCGGCAAGGCGGATCACCTGCTCTAGGCACCTGCCCCGGGCGCGGCGGGCCGCGTCGTGGTGGACGCGGCCCGCCTTTCGTCCCGGCAGCGGGCGAGTCAACTGCCGTGGCAGTACTGCTGCTCCTTGCCGATCGCGCGGTAGGGGCAGTCGGCGATCTCCGCCAGTTGCAGCACCGCCTCGCGGTTGCGGGCGGTCTCCTTCGGGATCACCGAGTCCTTCGGGTAGAAGCCGCCGGAGCCGAAGGACGACGGGTACATCTCGAAGGTGTACGCGAAGATCCGCTGGTCACCCCACAGCCAGTCGTCGATCGCGCCGTCGGTGATGTAGAGCTCGCTGGACTGCTCGGGGGTGTAGCCGTTGGTGGCGGCCATCTTCTTGCCGAGGGTGGCGAAGGTGTCGTGCTCGTCCTGGGTCATGCCGGGGCCGGTCTCGTCGTAGGTGAAGCCGAAGGGCCACAGGACGAGTTCGCTGTAGGTGTGGAAGTCGATGGCGGTCTTGATCTGTTGCTTGCCGCCGACGATCCGGCTGCGGACGAACTTCGAGACGACCTGGACCTCGGGGGCGGAGGCGGGGGAGGGGCCGCGGTAGGTCTCGTCGCCCGGGTCGCCGGAGGAGCCGTCGCAGCAGCCCCACTTGAAGTCCCAGTTGCGGTTGAGGTCGGTGCCGACCCGGCTGCTGCCGGCGTTGGGCTGGCGGTTCTTGCGCCAGCTGCGGAACGAGCCGGTGGCGATGTCGTAGGCGCCGCCGTCCGGGTTCAGGTCCGGGATGATCCAGATCTCGCGGGAGTCCAGGAGCTTGGTGATCCGGGCGTCGGTGCCGTACTTCGAGGTGAGCTCGCCCAGCAGGTAGAGGGCCATCTCGACGGTGAGGTGTTCGCGGGCGTGCTGGTGGGCCGTGAACAGGACCTCGGGCTCGTTCTCGTCCTTGGCGACGTTCTTGCTGACCTTCAGGGCGAGGATGTCGCGGCCTTCGTGCGAGGTGCCGATGACCTGCTTGCTGAGCAGCGTCGGGTACTTGGCGACGAGGCCGTCGATCTCCTTCGTGGCCTCGGCGTAGGTGTGGTAGCCGGTGTAGCCCCGCGGGAAGTCCCCGGCCCGGATGCCCGGCGCGGCCGGCGCGGCGCCCGGCGGGTCGGGCAACTGCCGCAGCCGGTAGCCGAGTCGGCGGACGGCGGCGGCCTGGGCGCGGTCGGCGGTGAGGACCACCGCCCGGGCGTGCACCTCGTCGACGGAGGCACCGGTGGCGGCGAGGGCGGTACGGGCCGCGGGGGTGGCGGGGCCGGACACCTCGTACTGATGCGGGAGTTCGGGGTGTGCCGTGGCGCGGGGGCCGTCCGCGGGGGCGGCCCGGTCCTGGGCGGCGGCTATCGGGGCGGCGAGCGCGAGGGAGAGGAGGGCGGCGAGGGCGGTGGTCCGTCCGCCGCGGAGACGTGGTCGCATGCGTTCTCCTGTGGGGTGGTGAGGCGAAGCGACGGCGTCAGTGTTCGGGCATTGGCATGGTCGGGTCAAGGCGTTCCACGGCCATGTGCGGGCCGTCGTGGCGGTGGCCGCGCGGCGCGGGAATCCGGCAACTTCCCATCTTTTCAAGGAAATTCATTGCCCAGCCGGGGCCAGGCGCTGACAATGCGCACGACAAAACCGAAGGTTCCTCAAGGGCCTTCGGCACATGAGTTGAGAGGACCCCCACATGAACAGACCTCTCGTCGGCACCCTGGCCACGGTCGTCCTGGGAGCCGCAGCCCTGGTGGGCACCGTCGGAACGGCCCAGGCGGCGCCGCAGCAAACGGCCGGGCACCCCGCCCGGCACCAGGTCAAGGCGGTGGACTTCGCCGGTACCGTCGCGCTGAGCAACTGCTCCGGTTCCGTCGTGCGGATGCCCACCTCGCAGCCGAACGACCCGGCCCTGGTGATGTCCAACGGCCACTGTCTGGAAAGCGGTATGCCCGGCCCCGGCGAGGTGATCGTCAACCAGCCGTCCAGCCGCAGCTTCACGCTCCTCGACAAGTCGGCCGGCCGGCTGGGCACCATCAGGGCGACCAAGGTCGCCTACGCCACCATGACCGACACCGATGTGACGCTCTACCAGACCGGCTCGACGTACGCCCAGATCGAGCAGAAGTACGGGATCAAGGCGCTGGAGCTGGCCACCACGCACCCGGCCGCGGGCGCCGGGATCAGCGTGGTCTCCGGCTACTGGAAGAAGATCTACACCTGCAGGATCGACGGGTTCGTGCCCACCCTCAAGGAGGGCGACTGGACCTGGAAGGACTCCGTCCGCTACACCCCGGAGTGCAAGACCATAGGCGGGACGTCCGGCTCGCCGGTGATCGACACCGCCACCGGCAAGGTCACGGCGATCAACAACACGGGCAACGAGGACGGCGAGAGGTGCACCGTCAACAACCCGTGCGAGGTCGACGAGAACGGCAACGTCACCGTGCACCAGGGCACCAACTACGCGGAGGAGACGTACGGGATCCCCAAGTGCTTCGGTGCCGGCAACAAGCTGGACCTGAACGCGGCCGGGTGCGCGCTGCCCAAGCCGGCGGCCACCCGTAACTGAACCGCCCCCCTCAGGGCGCCAGGTCCCGCGCACGGGGTGCGCGGGACCTGGCTGGTGGGGGGTGGCGCTGCGGGCCCCTACGGGGCCGGCCCGGGGTTTGTCAGGGCAGGTCGTGGACGTGGGCGCCCACCTGGCCGGCGATCTCGTTGCCGCCCGCGGCGTCCCAGTTGGTGGACCAGGTCATCGCGCCGCGCAGGTCCGGGTAGGTCTTCGGCGGCTTGAAGGAGCCGCAGTTGGTGCCCCGCGTCAGGCAGTCCAGCGCCGCGTTGACGACGGACGGGGGGACGTGGCCGCTGCCGGCCGCACCCGACGACGCCGGGACGCCGATGCCGACCTGGGACGGATCGAGGCCGCCCGTCAGCTGGACGCAGGCCAGCGAGGTCAGGAAGTCGACCGAGCCCTGGGCGTAGACCTTGCCGTCGCAGCCGTTCATCGCACCGCTGTTGTAGTACTGCATGTTCACGACGGTCAGGAAGTCCTTGATCCCCAGGGCCGTCTTGAAGTACGCGTTCTGCGGGGACTGCATGTCGACGGTCTGCGGGGCCATGGTCACCACGACGTCGCCGTGCGCGGCGTGCAGCTCCTTGAGGGCCTTGGTCATGTACGTCGCGTCGAGGCCGTTCTCCAGGTCGATGTCGACCCCGTTGAAGCCGTAGGTGTCCATGAGCTTGCCGACCGAGTCGGCGAAGTTCCGGGCGGACGCGTCGTCGTTGACGGACACCGCGCCCTTCTCGCCGCCGACGGAGAGGATCACCGACTTCCCGGCCGCCTGCTTGGCCTTGATGTCCGCCGTGAAGTCGTCGACGGAGCCGTAGCCGACGGCCGGGTCGAGGGTGAAGGTGACGGCGCCCGGTTGACCGGCCGCCTCGGCGAAGGAGACCGCGATGATGTCGTAGGCGTCGTCGACGTCCTTCAGCTTCTGCACGGTGGCGCCGTTGTCGAAGTTCTGCCAGTAGCCGGTGAGGGCGTGCTTCGGGACGGCGGCGCCCCCGGCGCGGGCGGCGGGCGGGGCGGGAGGTGCCTCGGCCGCGCCGGCGGTGCCGGCGGCGAGGACGCCCGCCGCGGTCAGCACCGCGGCGGCCGTCCCGGCGAGCAGCCGTCTACCGGTCTTCCGCCCGGCTTTGCGTGCGGCTCTTCCTGATCGTGCGCGAACCACGACTGCCTCCGTGTGGGGGGGAGTTGGGGGGTGGTACGGATACGCGCTCGGGGGCCCCGCGCTTGCCGTACAACGTGGTCCAGACCATTGGCCCTGTCAAGGGGTGCGCCGGAAGCGGGTGTTCCCTTGAGGGGCGCCCGGGAGAAAACGGAATTTCCCTCCGGGACGAGGGAGATGACGAGTAGCCCAGAACGTGTTCTCCGGGACGTATCTCTGTGGATAAAGTGCTGAGCGTATGGCGCCGATGGCGCAGAGCTGTGCCGATCCGCGGTCCCGGGGCCCCCGGAGGCCGGAGGAAGTGGGGGAGCGACGTGCCGACCGCGATTGCAGTCACCAGCCCTGACCTTGCGCTGCCCTCCCCCCACCTCTCAGCCTCGTTCGAGCAGGGCGGTGCCTCCGTCGACCGGCAGACCCCCGCCGCCGTGGTCCTGCCGGCCCCGCACCTCCAGCCGCTGGACGACGCCCTGACGGAGACCAGCGCGGTGCTGGAACACCACGGCCATCTCGTCGCGCTCTACTCCTCCGCCTGCCCTCCCGAGCACATCCGCCGGCTGCACACCCTGCGCGCCGTCCTCGAGAGCGACCGGATCGCCATCCTGCCGGTGCCGCTGCCGCCGCTGGGGGTGGCGCTGCTCGCCCGCCAGTTGCGGCAGCTGTCGCAGTGCGACCTCAGCCCCGGGGTGCTGGCCAGCGCGGCGCGGCTGCTGACCCACTACATCCACGCGGGCGCCCTGCTGGGCAGCGTCAGCGGTCTGGACCGGATCGAGGTCGATCTGCGCTCCCACGTGAAGTCCTGGCTGCCCGGGGCGCACTTCGCGGTGCTGGCCAACCCCGAGCCGCAGCTGCTGCACGTGGACCGGCACAGCACCGGGGCCGGCCTGCCGGGGCCCGGCTTCGCCACCCACCTCGCCGTGGCCCGCGGCCAGCTCAACGCCGAGTGGGTGACCGGGGCGCTCGCCCCGGCGTGGCGGGTGCAGGCGGCGTACGAGGCCCGGCTGCCGGCCGAGTCCGCCCGCTGGTGGGGCACCCAGAAGCTGATCGAGTTCGCCGCGGCCATCCCGGACCTGTCGGTCCTGCACCAGCTGGTGGCGTCCGTACGGCGCGAGCGGTGCGGCTGGTGCGGGCTGGAACTCCTGGGCGACCGCTGCGCGTTCTGCGCTGCGCCGCTGGCACGGGACCGGGCCCCGCGCGGCGGCGGCTCCTCCGAGCGCGGCCCCGCGGCCATAGCGGGGACCGGGCGGACGGCGGAGCACGGCCCGGAGCGGGGAACGGCGCAGGCGCTGGAGCCGGGAGCCACCGAGCGGGGGCTCGCGCCGGTGGCCCCGTCGGGCGTACCCGGCGTCCCGAGCGCTACGGATGCCATGGGCGTGACGGATGCCATGGGCGTGACGGGAGCGACGGGCGTGACGGGAGCGACGGGCGTGACGGGTCCGGCGGGTGCGACAGGCGCCACGGACATGACCGGTGCCACGGACCTCACCCCCGGCGCCCCGCTGCCGCCCGCTCCGGGAAACCCGCCCGCTCCGGGAAACCCGTCCGCTCCGGGAAACCCGTCCGCTCCGGGAAACCCGCCTGCTCCGGGAAACCCGCCTGCTCCGGGAAACCCGTACGGGCCCGGCCGTTCCGCGCAGGTGAACGTGTACGGGCCCGGGCAGCCCGTGTCCGGGAACCCGTACGGGTCGGGTCATCCCGTGCCGGGGAACCCCTACGCGGCGGACGGGCCCCGGATCCCCGGCCGCCGGGACCTGCCCGGCCACCCCGACTTCGCCCCTGAACCCGATGTCGCCGGCCGCCCGCGGACGGTGGCCCGCGTGCGCTGAGACCGTCCCGTCCGGCCGCCCCGACCGTCCCCGGCGACCGGCCCCGCCCCACCGTCCCCCGTCCCGATCGAGGTCCCTCCCCCATGAACTCACGCCAGCGCCGCGGAGTGATCCTGCTGCTCCTGTCGGTCCTCTGCGCGATCGCTGCGTTCGTCGGCGTGCTGTCGGTGATCAAGAACGTCGAGTCCAAGGTCGGTCCCGAGAAGACCGCCTACCGGCTGAAGACGGACGTCGCCGCCTATAAAGCGCTGGATCCCGGGCAGTTCGAGAAGGTGACGATGCCGCAGCGCTGGCTGCCACCGACCGCCGTGACCGATCTGGACAAGGTCAGCGGCAAGATCGCGGTGACGCCCCTGAAGAAGGGGTCGCTGCTCCAGGAGGACATGATCGTCGAGCGGCCCGCGCTCAAGGCCGGGCAGCAGGAGATCGCCATCATGATCGACGCGGCCACCGGTGTCGCCGGGAAGATCAACCCCGGGGCACGGGTGAACATCTACGCCACCTTCGAGGGCAAGCGACCCGAGGACAAGCCGGTCTCCAAGGTCATCGTCGTCGGGGCCCAGGTCATCGACGTCGGCAAGCTGACGCCGCTGGAGGCCAAGGACCCCGGCTCCACCACCACGGGCCGGCAGGCCGGCGAGGCGGTCCCGATCACCTTCGCGCTGAACACCCAGGACGCCCAACGGGTCGCCTACGCCGAGTCCTTCGCCTCCCACGTACGGCTGGCCCTGCTCGCCCCCGGCAGCGCGGCCGGCGTCCCGCCCGGCCAGCGCACGTACACCCTCGACGGCGACAAGTGACCCGGAGACCCAGGTGACCATCCGTATCCTCCCGGCGGTCGGCGACCCGGACGCCGCCCGCACGGTGTCGGCGCTGCTGAGCCAGCTGCCGGACGCCGAACCCGCGCCCGCCGTCGCCGACTCGACCGCACTGGTCGACGCGCTGGCCGCCGCCGTCCAGGGGGCCGGCGCCGCGGCCCCGGCCGCCGCCGTCGAGGCGCTGCCCGAGGTCGTGCTGGTCCACGAGCGGATCGGTCCGACGCCGGCGCTGGAGCTGATCCGCGAGGTGGCGCTGCGCTTCCCCGCCGTCGGCGTCGTACTGATCACCGCCGACGCCGGGCCCGCGCTGTTCTCCGCGGCGATGGACGCCGGCGCCCGCGGCATCGTCGGACTCCCGCTCGGTTACGACGAGTTGGCCGCCCGGGTGCAGGCCGCCGCCCAGTGGTCCGCGGGCGTACGGGTGCACCTGGGGGGAAACCCGGACGCGGTGCCCGGGCCGAGCGGCACGCTGGTGACCGTGACCGGCGCCAAGGGCGGGGTCGGCACCACCGTCACCGCCGTCCACCTGGCGCTGGCCGCGCGGGCCGCCGGCCGCAGCGTCGCCCTGGTGGACCTCGATCTGCAGTCCGGTGACGTGGCCTCCTATCTGGACGTGCAGTTCCGCCGCTCGGTCGTCGACCTGGCCGGTATCTCGGACATCTCCGTACGGGTCCTCCAGGACGCGGTGCACGACCACCACACCGGCCTCGGGCTGCTGCTGGCGCCGGAGGAGGGCGAGCGCGGCGAGGAGGTCGACGACCGGGCGGCCCGCCAGATCATCGGCGCGCTGCGCTCCCGCTACGAAGTGGTGCTGGTCGACTGCGGGTCCCAGATGCAGTCCGCGAACGCCGCGGCCGTCGAACTCGCCGATGTGGCGCTGCTGGTGACCACCCCGGACGTGGTGGCCGTACGGGCCGCCAAGCGGCAGGTGCGGCTGTGGGACCGGCTCCAGATCCGCAAGGCGGAGGAGACCACGACGGTCGTCAACCGGCTGACCCGCAACACCGAGATCCAGCCGTCGCTGGTCGCCAAGGCCACCGGCACCCAGATGGCCCGCACCCACGTCCCGGCCGCCTTCAAGGAGCTCCAGCCCTGCGTCGACGCCGGCCGGATGCAGGACCTGGACGGCCGGTCGACGGTCAAGCAGGCGCTGTGGGCGCTGGCGGGCGAACTGGGGCTGGTCGACGCGCCGGCCGCCCGCCAGGGCCGCGGCAGCCACCGGGCGCGCCCCTCGCTGACCGGGCGCAAGCGCAAGGCCATAACGCCGGGGGCGGCTCCCGGTTCCGGGACGGGTCCGGGTCCGGCCCCGGGGGCGGTCTCCGGGTCCGGGGCGGGTTCCGGCTCCCGGTTCGGGGCGCGGCGGGGCTCCGCCGCGGCGGCCGGCGGCCCGGGGCCGTTCGACCCGGCCGGCCCCTACGAGGAGGGCTGAGCGGTGCGGCGCCCGCTGGGCGGCAACGACCGGGGGCAGGTCTCCGTGGAGTTCATGGGGCTGCTCCCGCTGATCCTGCTGGTCCTCGTCCTGCTGTGGCAGTGCGTGCTGGTCGGGTACACCTACTCGCTCGCCGCGCACGCCGCGGACCGGGGCGCGCGGGCCGCCACCGCCCTGGAGGGCGGCGGGGCGGGCGCCTGCCAAACCGCCGCCGAGGGACAGGTGCCGTCCGCCTGGCGCGCGGATGCCGAGGCCACCTGCGTGCCCGGCGCCGGCCTGTGGAAGGCCACCGTCCGGATTTCGGTGCCGGTGCTTTTCCCCGGCGCCGACGTCTTCCACTGGCGGGTCACCGGCACGGCCGGCGCCGCGAAGGAGGCCCGAGGATGAGCACCGTCGGCAGCGCCGTACGCACCGCCGCCCGGCCCCGCCGGCGGCCGCACCGCCACGACCGCGACCGCGGCCAGGTGTCCGTCGAATTCCTCGGTTTCCTGCCGATCCTGCTGGTCGTCGCGCTGGCCGTGGTCCAGCTCGGCCTGGCCGCGTACGCCGTCCAGCAGGCCGGCACCGGAGCCCGGGCCGCGGCCCGCACCGCCTCGATGGACCCGGCCGACCGCGAGACCGATCCGCGCAGCGCCGGCCTGGCCGCGATGAGCGGCTGGGTGGCGCGCGGCGCGGGCATCACGGTGAGCGAGGGCGGCGACGAGGCCCGGGCCACCGCCCGGGTGCGCATCCCGTCCGTCGTCCCCGGCATCGACGACTTCGGCCCCGCCACCCGCAGCGCCACCATGCCCCGCACCGCCACACCCCGCGCGCTCGGACCGCGTACGGACGAAGGAGCAGCCCCGCGATGAGTCTGAAAGCCCGGATCGTCGCGCCCGAATCGGCCGGGGAGGCGCGCCACGACAGCCATATGGTCGCCAGCTACCGCGCCAAGCTGCTGGAGGAGATCGACCTCGCCGAGATGTCCTCGCTGGCCGCGGCCGAACGCCGCTCGCGGCTGGAGCGGGTGCTGGGCCACATCATCAGCCGCGAGGGTCCGGTGCTGTCCACCGCCGAACGCGCCCAGCTCATCCGGCGGGTGGTCGACGAGGCGCTGGGCCTGGGCGTCCTGGAGCCGCTGCTGGAGGACGCCTCGGTCACCGAGATCATGGTCAACGGCCCGGACCAGGTGTACGTGGAGCGGTCCGGCCGGGTCGAGCTGGTCCCGGTCCGCTTCGCCTCGCACGAGCAGCTGATGCAGACCATCGAGCGGATCGTCTCCACCGTCAACCGCCGCGTCGACGAGTCCAATCCGATGGTCGACGCCCGGCTGCCGTCCGGCGAGCGCGTCAACGTCATCATCCCGCCGCTCGCCCTGAACGGCGCCACTCTCACCATCCGCCGCTTCCCCCGCGCCTACACCCTCGCCGAGCTCATCGGCATGGGCACCCTCGACGAGCAGATGCTGATGCTGCTGGCGGGACTGGTGCGCGCCAAGTTCAACGTGGTGGTCTCCGGAGCCACCGGCGCCGGCAAGACCACGCTCCTCAACGCGCTCTCCGGCCTGATCCCGGACGGGGAGCGGATCATCACCGTCGAGGACGCCGCCGAGCTCCAGCTCCAGCAGTCCCACGTCATCCGGCTGGAGTCCCGCCCGCCCAACGTGGAGGGCAAGGGCCGGATCACCATCCGCGACCTCGTACGCAACTCCCTGCGCATGCGCCCCGACCGCATCATCGTCGGTGAGGTGCGCGGCGGTGAGACCCTCGACATGCTCCAGGCGATGTCCACCGGCCACGACGGGTCGCTCGCCACCGTGCACGCCAACAGCGCCGAGGACGCCCTGATGCGGCTGCAGACCCTGGCCTCCATGTCGGACGTCAAGATCCCCTTCGAGGCGCTGCGGGACCAGATCAACAGCGCCGTCGACTGCATCGTCCAGCTCACCCGGCACGCCGACGGCTCCCGTCGGATCAGCGAGATCGCCCTCCTCGACTCGCGCGGCCACGAGGACTACCGGATCGCGACGGTCGGCCGCTACGACGCCGAACCGATGGGCGCCGACCGCGTCGTGCACGGCCGCTTCCGCTACTTCCCGCTGCCCCGCCGGGTCGCCGAACGCCTCTTCATGGCCAGCGAGCCGGTCCCGCCCGCCTTCGGCGTGGCGGCCACCGACGCCCAGCTCGCCACCCGGCAGGCCACCTCATGACCGGCCGGGCCCTGACCACCGCCGCCGGGGGACTGATCACGCCATGAACCACCTCGCCCTGCTCACCGTCGGGGCCACGCTGCTGTGCGGGGTGCTCGCCATCGCCGGCGTACGGACCTACGCCGCCGGGCGCGCCCAGCGGCAGGCCGTCGTGGACCGGCTCGCCGACGAGCGCGGGCTGCCGGTGACCGGCCGGCGCCGCCGCTTCCCCTCCGTCGACCGGACCCTGCGCGCCACCCGCTTCGGCCGCCGGCTCGCCCTGCGGCTGACCGCGACCGGCCTGGACGTCACCCCCGGCGAGTTCTTCGTCGCCATGCTCGGGGCGGTCCTCGCGCTGTGGCTGATCGCCCAGGCCACCCTCGCCCCCTTCTTCGGCCCGATCGCGGCGCTGGTCGCTGTCTGGGCGGCCTTCGCCTTCCTCAACTGGCAGCGGCAGAAGCGGATCGAGAAGTTCATCAACCAGCTGCCCGAGCTCTCCCGGATCCTCGCCAACGCCACCCAGGCCGGCCTGGCGCTGCGGACCGCGCTGGGCATGGCGGCCGAGGAGCTGGAGGCGCCGGCGGGTGAGGAGCTGGCCAAGGTCTCCGCCAAGCTGGCGGTCGGCCACTCCATCGACGACGCGCTCGGCGAGCTGGCCGAGCGCCTCCCCTCCCGCGAACTGGTCGTCCTGGTCACCACCCTGGTGCTCTCCAACCGCGCCGGAGGCACCGTCGTCGGCTCGCTGCGCAACCTCACCAAGACCCTGGAGGAGCGCAAGGAGACCCGCCGCGAGGTCCGCACCCAGCTCTCCCAGGTCGTGGTCACCGCCTACGTCGTCCCGCTGCTCGGCATCGGCACCCTGCTGCTGATGAACCGCATCGCGCCGGGCGCCATCGACCGGATGACCTCCTCCTTCCTCGGTCAGCTCGCGGTGGTGGCGGCCTTCGTGCTGTACGGGCTCGGCTTCTTCTTCATCCGCCGCCTCTCCAAGATCGACGTCTAGGCATGGGTATGGGAATCGGAATTCTGCTGGCCGCGGCCTTCGCCCTCTCCGTCGTCGGCATCTGCTGCGGCATCGCCCTCTACCGCCGCGAGGCCCGGCTGCCACCCGATCTGGCGCTGTCGCTGGAGGTCGGCGCGACGCGTACGACGGCCGTCGGCTCGGCCGTGGACCGTGCCGGGATGCGTTACGCCCCGTTGGTCCTGCGGCTGATGGGGGACAAGCGGACCGCCCGCATCCGCCGCCGCATCGACCTGGCCGGCAACCCTGGCGGGCTGACCGTCGACCGGTACGCCGCCCGCCGCGCGGTCTACGGCCTCCTCGGTTTCGTCGGCGCGCTGGTGATGTTCCTGCGCGGCCAGCCGGTGCTCGGCGTCCTGATGGTGCTCTTCGGCCTGTTCTGGAACGAGGTCGGCATCTGGGCGGCCATCCGCCAGCGCAAGGACACCATCGAACGCACCCTTCCGGACTTTCTGGACGTACTGGCGGTCGTCGTCAGCGCGGGCCTGAGCTTCCGGCAGGCACTGGACCGGGTCGCGGAGAAGTACGAGGGCCCCTGGGCCGATGAACTCCGCATCACGCTCCGGCAGATGGACATGGGCGTCAGCCGCCGCGCCGCCTTCGACGAACTGCGCAAACGCAACGACTCCGAGCAGGTGGCGCAGTTCGTCACCGCCCTCCAGCAGGGCGAGGAGCTGGGCTCACCGATCGTCGAGACGCTGATCCAGATCGCCAACGACATGCGCCGTACGGACGCCCAGAACGCCCGGCGCCGCGCCGCCCGGGCGGTCCCCAAGGCCACCATGGTCGTCACCACGTTCATGGTTCCGGCCACGATGATCCTGCTCATCGCCGGTTTCTTCCTCGGCTCGGGCACCAACTTCGGTTCCCTGATGGGTGACTGAGGTGCCGCACCTGCTGCTCGGCCACGGCACCTGAGGAGCGGTGCGGTGCGGGGTGTCGGGTCGCTGCAGGACCGGCCGGATGCGGCCGCCGTACCGCCCGCTTCCCGTCAACGCCTTCGCAGGAGCAACGAGTTGTGTCACAGTGGGTGGACCGGTGGTCGGCCGAGCGCCACGGCGCCCGGCACCGGTGGGTCCGCAGGGGCGACGGAACGGGACGGTGTCCCGGAGGGGGAGCGGGGGTGGACAGGGTGCGGCTGAGTGGCCGAAACGCGCCGTTGTGCGATCCGCCGGTGTCCCCGAAAGAGGATTGGGTACGGAAGCCCTGTTCCAGGACCACCGTTCCGGCGTACTTTTCTCGTGTCATGAGCGCGGTCGACCGCGCCGGCACCACGGGGGCAGACCAGCCGGACCGGAGCGGTACGGCCGCCCATGGAGGGGAAGACGATGGCGAAGCGGGTTTTGGGGAACGACCGGGGACAGACCTCGATCGAGTACCTCGGCATCATCGCGGTGGTCGTGGCGATCGTTCTGGTCCTGTCGACCACGGACTTCGGCAGTCAGATCGCCAATGCCATCGCCAACAAGATCTCCGACGTCGTCGGAATCTAGGCCGTAGCGCCGCCACCGCCGTGACGGCCACACGCACGCGCCGCAGCGGGCGCGACGCCGGGCAGGCTTTCCCGCTCTACATCGTGGCGGTCGGGGGCCTGCTCTTTCTCGCGCTCGCCTTCTTCGCCGTCGGGCAGGCGGCGGCCACCCGCAACGGCGCGCAGACCGCCGCCGACGCGGCCGCGCTCGCCGCCGGCCAGAAGTACCGCGACCTGCTGACCCAGGACCTGCTGGACGGGCTCCGCGACGGGAGTTACGAGAGCGACCGGGCCGCCTGGGAGGACCTGCTGAACGGGCGCGGCGCGCTGTCCCCGGCGGCCTGCGAGAACGCGAGCTGGTTCGCCGGGCGCAACGACGCCCGGGTCGACGCCTGCACACCGGACTCCTGGCCGACGTCCTTCGACGTCACGGTCACCACCCGCAAGGCGGTGGGCCGTTCGGTCATTCCCGCGACCAGCAGCGCGCACGGCCAGGCGGAGGCGAAGGCCGTCGTCGGTCCCCGCTGCACGGTGGCACCCGCCACCGGGGACGACGGCGGGAAGGGCGACGGCGGCGGAACGGACGAGAAGGGGGGCAAGGGGAGCAAGGGGGGCGACGGCGGCAAGGACGGCAAGGACGGCCCCGGTTCCGCCCCCGTCACGCTCCGCTGCGACGGCAAGGAGTGGACGCTCGACCCCGCCCACCTCCAGGACCTGCCCGACGCCTCCGACCTGTTCTCCGTACGGCTGGCCCACTGACCGCGCACCGACCACCACACCGACCCGCACCGGGCACACGACGATCGAAGGAATCGCATCCATGAGCATTCGGCGCACCACGAAGGCCGCCAGGGGAGCGGTCGCCATGGCGAGCGCTGTCGGCCTGGCTCTCGTCGTGGCCGGCTGCGGTGGCGGCGGTGACGGCGGCGGGCAGGCGGACGGCAAGCACCCGCCGTCCCGCAGCGCCACCCCCAAGGACGGCGGCCCCGGCACCCCGGCGGCCGACTCCAGCAAGGTGATCGGCGAGATGAAGGGGGCCGACGGCATCGTGGTCACCCTGAACTCTGTCGTCCGGGACTCCGGAGGCTTCGTCACCGTCAGCGGTACGGTCGCCAACCACGGCACCCGCGCCTTCAACGCCATCGACTGGCGTTCCAACGAGACCGAGCTGCGCTCCCGTTCCTCCATCTCCGGGGCCACCCTCGTCGACAAGGCGGGCAAGAAGCGCTATCTGGTGCTGCGCGACACCAACGGCGAATGCCTGTGCACGACCGGCCTGAGCGGTCTGATGCCGGGCGCCAGCCGCCCGATCTTCGCCCAGTTCCCGGCGCCGCCGGCCAAGGTGACCGAGGTCGACTTCCAGCTGCCGACCATGCCGCCGGCCAGCGTGCAGATCACGGACTGAGCGGGCAGCCGATGACCGCGACCCAGACGCCCCGTGCCCCTCGCGCGCCCCGAGCGACCCGCAGCGCCGTCGCCGGCGCCGTCGCGCTGCTGCTGACCGCCGCCCTGTCGGTCCCGGCCGCGCACGCCGACCCGCCGGGGATGACCGAGGACTCCAGCCCCCCGGTCAGGATCGACGCCAACGACCCCGACCTGCGGATGGTCCAGGGCGCCAAGCTCGCCCCGTCCAAGGTGCTCAACATCAAGTCGATCGTGGAGACCGACGACGGCTCCGAGCGGCGGCAGGACACCAACGACAACGTGACGTTCTCGCTCCAGGCGGAGGTGCTCTTCGGCAAGGACAGCGCCGAGCTGACCCCGGACGCGCTCTCCCGCATCGGGACCATCGCCGCCGAGATCAAGAAGCAGAACGCCACCAGCCTGCGGGTGTTCGGCTTCACCGACAACCTCGGGTCGGCGAGCCACGGTCTGGTGCTGTCCAGGAAGCGCGCCAACGCCGTGCAGCAGGAGCTGGCCAAGGACCTCGGTTCCTCGGTGAGCTTCCAGATCCGCGGCTACGGCGAGCAGTACCCGATCGCCGACAACAGCACCGAGGAAGGTCGCAAGAAAAACCGCCGGGTCGAGGTCAGCTTCCCGCGCGCCGGGTCGTGAACCGGCAGCGGCTCGGTATTGGACCGATCGATCCAAAAAATGGTAGCGTGCCGCCATGGCACGGCCCAGGAAGTTCGACGAGGCGCGGGCGGTGGACGCCGCGATGGAGGCGTTCTGGGCCGCCGGCTACGAGGCGACGTCCACCCAGGACCTGTGCGACGCCACGGGCCTGGGCCGCAGCAGCATCTACAACACGTTCAAGAGCAAGCACGACCTCTTCGAACGGTCCCTGGCCCGCTACATGGAGCGCAGGAACGGCGAACTCGCCGCGCTCCTGGCGGGCGAGCTGCCCGCCCGCCAGAAGATCCGCGCGCTGCTCCAGCGGGTGATCGACGAGGAGTGCGCGGAGGACGCGGACGGCCGGGGCTGCCTGGTCGTCAACTCCTGCATCGAGGTGGCGGCCCACGACCCCGCCGTCGCCGCCTCGTTGGAGCGGGACTACGGCGTACGGCTGGAAGCGCTCCGCACGGTGATCGAGTCCGGCCGGCGTGCCGGCGACCTCACCCGTGACCGGGACGCCGGCACCCTCGCCCACCTCGTCATCGCCACCATCGGCGGACTCCGGGTCTCCGCGCGCGCCGGCGTCGACCGCGCCGCCCTGGAGGCGGTCGCGGACGCGGCCCTCGCCGCCTTCTGACCGCCGCGGCGCACGCGGCCGCGCCCGGGGCGCCGTTCGGCTACCGCGCGTCCCCGCCCCGCAGGGCCACCAGCGCCGCCCCCGCCGCCGCGAGGGCGGCGACGGCGAGGCCGAAGAGGGTGGCGGCCGTCGGGAGACCGAGGGCGTCGCTGAGGTAGCCGTCGGCGACGGGGAGGACGCCGGCGAGGAGGTAACCGCCCGCGTTCAGGGCCGCGTTGGCCTCCGCGCGGCGGTGCGCCGGGACCTCGCGGCTCAGCAGCGTCAGCCCGCCCAGCTGCCCGGCGCCCTGCCCCGCGCCGGCCAGGACCACCGAGGCGAGCAGCGGCGCCAGGGCCCCGGTGTGGATCGCGGTGACCAGGGCCAGGGTGGCGGAGACGGTGGCCGCGCCGGAGACGAGCAGGACGGTGCGGACCGCCGGCCGGCGCAGCGCGAACTGCACCCCGGTCGCGGACAGGAACATCGCCAGCGCCATGCCGCCCGCCAGCGCGCGGTTCGACGTACCGAGCAGCCCGGTCAGCAGGGACGGCCCCAGCGAGAGGACGAACGCGGTGGCGCTGATGCCCGGGGCGAACCCGGCCAGCCCCAGCGCGAGATGGCGGCGGTTGGCCCGGGGGACGGCCGGCAGTCGCACCCAGGAACCGGAGGAGCCGGCGGCCGCGGCGGCGCCGCGCCCCGGTCGGCTGCGGGGCAGCGGCATCCGCGCCACCACCGCCAACGCCGTTGCCAGCAGGACCGCTTCGACGCCGAAGACGGTGACGGTCGGGGCGGGCGCGGTCTCCGAGAGCACCCCGGCCAGTACGGGGCCGAGCCCGGCGCCCAGCACCATCGCCGTGGAGGCCAGCAGCGGACCGAGGGCCCGTCCGGCGGCGAGATCGGTGACGGCGGCCATCCCGGCCGACACCGCGGCGCCGGTGGCGATCCCGGTCAGCAGGCGGGCCACGGCCAGCGCGGCCACCGAGGGTGCGGTGGCGTAGACGAGGCAGGCGACGATGCCCAGCAGCAGCGCCGGCACCAGGACCGGCTTGCGGCCGAGGCGGTCCGAGGCGACGCCCGCCACCAGCAGCGAGCCGAGCAGTCCGACCACGTACGCGGCGTAGACGAGCGTCAACGTGCCCGAACCGAAGCCGAGTTGCCGCTGCCAGACCCCGTACAGCGGCATCGCCGCATTCGACAGGACGAAGAGCGCGACCACCGGCCAGGCGGCGAACCAGATCTCGCGGACGGGCGGCACCGGCGCCGCGACTGCCGCCGGCGCGGGCCGGGTCACGGGTGCCGTGCGGGGTGCGGGCACGGGTGGCGTACGGGTTTCGGTCATCGGGTCCCCTCCTCCGGTCTGTACGAGTTACTTCGTACAAGCGGTACGAGAAGATTCGTACAGGCAATGGTAGTACGATGCAAGTCGTACAGCGGATCGCGTGGCCGAGAGGGAGGAGCAGCGGATGTCGTCCACCGCGGCGAAGGGAACCGGGAAGGCAGGCGCCACCGGGAAGGCGGGCGAGGCCGAGCGGGTGAGCGGAACCGCACACTCGGGCGGCTCCGAAAAGGCGGGCGGCGGGCGCCCGTTGCGGCTCGACCCGGCCGCGCTGCAGCGGCCCGTGCCGCCCGGCGCGCCCGAACCGTTGGCGGAGCCCGACCGCGACGCGCTGCGGCTGGAAGTCGTCATGGGCGCGCTGAGCGACCCGCTCCGGATGCGCATCGTGCGCACGCTCCTGCTGGAGTCCGAGGCGTTCGACCACACCTGCGGCTGGTTCGGCCTCGACCGCCCCAAGTCCTCGCTCACCCACCACTTCCGGGCGCTGCGCGAGGCCGGCCTGATCCGGCAGCGCCAGTACGGCCTGGAGCGGCGCAGCCACGTCCGGGTCGCTGACCTGGAGGCGCGGTTCCCCGGCCTGCTGGGCCTGGTCGCCGACTGGCAGGAGTGACCGGCCGGGCGACGGGGCGTCAGCCCTGAGGGGGTGCGTCCGGGGGCGGGGGCGCGCCGTCCTGCCCGGCCGCTTCGAGACGCAGCCGCAGCCCGCGGCGCAGGCCCCACCGCGCCATCGCGCCGGCCTCCGCCTCCAGGACGTGCCGGGCGCGGAGCCGGGGGAGCCCCAGCCGACCCGGCGGCATCGTCCGTACGCCCAGCACGGTGAAGTCCCGCCCCAGATAGGCCACATCGATCGCGAACCGCATCCGGAAGGTGTGCACCCCGCTCGCCGGGGTCAGCAGCAGCGCCCCCGCGATGCCGTCGCGGCCCAGCAGCCCGCGGGTACGGGCGCGGTAGGACGCCGCGATCTCCACCGGAACGGCGCAGTCCGCACCGTGCAACATCCCCGGACCGTTCTCCCACCGCGCCATGCCGGCGTTCTATCAGTTCCGGCCCCTTCCCGGTCCGCCCACCCCGGCCCGCCGGCACGCTCTAGGGTCGACGGGTGCCACTGACGCTGATGGTTCTCGCCGCCGCCTACGGGGCCGCCGTCGGGCTGCTCCTGCCGCGGCCCGCCTACCGGATGGCCGTCGAGCCGGAGGAGGAGTGGCGCGCCCGGTGCCCCGGCGGGCATCCGCTCACCGGCGCGGCACGCGGCTGGCTCGGCCCGGGGCGCTGTCCGGACTGCGGGGTCTACGGGCCCGCCGCGCTGCCGGCGGCGACCGCGACGGCGCTGGTCTGCGCCTCCCTCGCGGCGGCCACCGGCCCGCGGCCGGAACTCGTCGCCTGGCTGGTGATGGCGCCGCTCGCACTGCTGATGGTGACCGTCGACTGGCGGGTCCGGCGGCTCCCGGACGTACTGACGCTGCCGCTCGCGGCGACCGGGGCGGGGGTGCTGGGGCTCGTCGCGCTGCTCACCGGCGAGACCGCGGCCTGGCGCCGGGCCCTGCTGGCCGGTCTGCTCCTCGCCGGCTTCTACCTGCTGCTGTACGTGATCAACCGGTCGGGGCTCGGACTGGGCGACGTCAAGCTGGCCGCCGGTCTGGGGGTCGCCCTTGGGTGGTACGGCTGGCGCACGCTGGTCACCGGGGGAGCGGCGGGGGTGCTGCTCGGCGCGCTCTACGGCGCGGGACTGGTGCTCGCCCGGCGCGGGGGCCGGGAAACCCCCATGCCACTGGGTCCCTTCATGATCGGCGGGGCATTCGGCGGTCTGCTCCTGGGGGCCGCCGCGGCGCCCTGAGCCGGTGGCGCGCGGGACCGTTCCGGGCGACCCCGTACGCTCCGGGCCGCCCGAGCCACGCCACAGCGCGCCGGTGCGCGCACCACGCCTTCCGCGGGGTTATGGTGGAAACCCCCCCTCGGGCCGGTCCGTATCCCCCCCACGGACCGGCCCGCTTTTTCTTGCCCGGGGCCGACCCGGGGTTCTCCCGGCGGCGCCCCGGGATTCTCCGGGGGCGGCCCCGGCGCTCCCCTACGGCAGCGGCCGGGCCACCGGGGCGGCAGCCGTCGTCACCGCCGGGCCCAGATGTTCACGCCGTCCGTGGTCCGCGCGAACTCGTCGATCTCGGCCAGTTCCGCATCCGTGAGCGCGGGCGCGTCCAGCGCGGCGATGTTGGCCTCCAGCTGGGCGACGCTGCTGGCGCCGATGAGGGCGGAGGTCATGCGCTCGTCGCGCAGCACCCAGCAGAGCGCGAGCTGCGCCAGGGACTGCTTGCGGCGGGCGGCGATCTCGTTCAGCCCGCGCAGCCGGCGGACCACCTCGTCGGACAGCAGCTTCGGGTCCAGCGACTTGCCCTGGGCGGCGCGGGAGCCCTCGGGGATGCCGTTGAGGTACTTGTCCGTGAGCATGCCCTGGGCCAGCGGGGCGAACGAGATGCAGCCCATCCCCTCGTCCTCCAGGGTGTCCAGCAGCTCGTCGTCCTCGGTCCAGCGGTTGATCATCGAGTACGAGGGCTGGTGGATCAGGGCCGGTACGCCCATGCCGCGCAGGATGCCGGCCGCCTGGCGGGTCTGCTCGGCGTTGTAGGACGAGACGCCGACGTAGAGGGCCTTGCCCTGCTGGACGGCGGAGGCCAGGGCACCCATCGTCTCCTCGAGCGGGGTGTCCGGGTCGAAGCGGTGCGAGTAGAAGATATCGACGTAATCGACGCCCATCCGCTTCAGTGACGCATCCAACGACGAGAGGAGATATTTCCGCGAACCCCATTCGCCGTAGGGACCGGGGTGCATCAGATATCCGGCCTTCGTGGAGAGAATGATCTCGTCGCGGTAGCCCCGGAAGTCCTGCGCGAAGATCTTTCCGAAGTTCAGCTCGGCGGAGCCGGGCGGCGGGCCGTAGTTGTTGGCCAGATCGAAGTGGGTGACGCCCAGGTCGAAGGCGCGGCGCAGGATGGCTCGCTGGGAGCTCAGGGTGCGGTCGTCCCCGAAGTTGTGCCACAGTCCAAGGGAGATAGCGGGGAGTTTGAGTCCGCTGCGACCCGTTCGCCGGTACTTCATCGAGTCGTAGCGGGAATCCGCGGCGCGGTAGTCGGTGCCAGTCATGCTCATCTCCCTATCACGTACTTGTGACCTACCTGATTGGGCTGTCGCGACGGCCGAGAAGTAAAGTTGCCCACTTGAGGCGACGGGGCGACCGCCATTGGCACGGAGGGGCTGGACCATACATGCTGCGATCTTCCGGGATGCGCATCCCGTATCCGCCTGCACTGCGCAATCTCGTTTACCGGCTGTACGCGCGGCGGGTGGAGGGTCGCCTGGATCACACCCAGGTGCCCAAGCACATCGGCGTCATCCTGGACGGCAACCGGCGCTGGGCGCGGGCCGACGGGCGGACGACCGAGCAGGGCCACCAGGCGGGTGCGGCCAAGATCAGCGAGTTGCTGGGCTGGTGCGAGGAGACGGATGTCGAGGTCGTCACGCTCTGGCTGCTGTCGACGGACAACCTCGACCGGCCCGAGGGCGAGCTGAAGCCGCTGCTGGGCATCATCGAGAACACCGTGCGGGACCTGGCCGCCGACGGCCGCTGGCGGGTGCACCACGTCGGCAACCGTGACCTGCTCCCGGAAGCCACCCAGCGGGTGCTCAAGGATTCCGAGCAGGCCACCCTCGACAACCGCGGCGTCCTGGTGAACGTGGCCGTGGGCTACGGCGGCCGGCAGGAGATCGCCGACGCGGTGCGCTCGCTGCTGCTGGACCACGCCGAGCGCGGCACGTCCTTCGAGGAACTGGCCGAGATCGTCGACATCGACCTCATCTCGGAGCACCTCTACACCCGCGGCCAGCCGGACCCGGACCTGGTCATCCGCACCAGCGGTGAGCAGCGGCTCTCCGGCTTCATGCTGTGGCAGAGCGCTCATTCGGAGTACTACTTCTGCGAGGTTTTCTGGCCGGCCTTCCGAAAGGTCGACTTCCTCCGCGCGCTGCGCGACTACGCGGCCCGGCACCGCCGCTACGGCTTCTAGGCGCTGTAGGCCCCGCACCGGCCCGCCGCGGTGCGCGGCCGCCCCCCCCGGCGCATACGGCGGCCGGGGGGCCGGCCGGCCCCACGCCCCCGTGACCGGGGGCTTTTTGACGCCTCCTCGCCCCGGGGCCCGGCCGGCCCGGAGCGCGCCGCCCGGCGATCACGCGTTACCAAAGGTTCATCGACCGTGCGTCATGTGCCGTGGCATGGCGACGGGGGTTCGAGGGAATATCCCTTCCAGGTCGGCGTCCGGAACAAGCCATCGGGCGCCGCATCTCAGCGGACGGCATCGGGCCGTCCGCCCGGGAGGCCCTTTGCACATCACGGAGATCCGTGCGCACCGCACGGGCGACGCGAGGGGCCGGCGCTCGGCCCGCGCACTGTGGCCCGAGCCCGGTCCGGTCAGTAGATGGCCGGGGGTCCCCGGGGCCTCGCCCCGGGGGAGCACACCGCCCCGCGACGCCGTCGCACCCCAACCTCATCCGAGGGGGTTCGTCCACCCGTGGTGAACAGCAAGCAGCGCCGTGCCAACGACCGGCGCACTTATGTCCTCGACACCAGCGTCCTGCTGGCGGATCCAGGCGCCATGGCCCGCTTCGACGAGCACGAGGTCGTGCTGCCGGTCGTGGTGGTCACGGAGTTGGAGGCCAAGCGGCACCATCCCGAGCTCGGCTACTTCGCCCGCCAGGCGCTGCGCCTGCTGGACGAGTACCGGGTGCAGTTCGGGCGGCTGGACGCGCCCATCCCCATCGGAGAGCTGGGCGGGACGCTCCGGGTCGAACTGAACCACTCCGACCCCGGCATCCTGCCCGCGGCCTTCCTCAACGGCCACCGGCTCGGCGACAACGACTCGCGGATCCTCGCCGTGGCGCGCAACCTCCAGGCCGAGGGGTACGACGTCACGGTCGTCTCCAAGGACCTGCCGATGCGCATCAAGGCGTCCTCGGTCGGGCTGCTGGCCGAGGAGTACCGCGCCGAGCTGGCGATCACCGACTCGGGCTGGACCGGGATGGCCGAGCTGACGGTCCCCTCCGACCAGGTGGACGACCTGTTCGCGGCCGAAACGGTGCACCTGCCGGGAGCCGCCGAACTCCCGGTGCACACCGGACTCGTCCTCCAGTCCGAGCGCGGCAAGGCGCTCGGCCGGGTCACCGCCGAGGGCGCGGTCCGGCTGGTGCGGGGCGACCGGGAGGCGTTCGGGATCCACGGCCGCAGCGCCGAACAGCGGATCGCGCTGGACCTGCTGCTCGACCCGGACGTCGGCATCGTCTCGATGGGCGGGCGGGCCGGTACGGGCAAGTCGGCGCTGGCGCTGTGCGCGGGCCTGGAGGCCGTACTCGAACGCCGGCAGCACCGCAAGGTGATGGTGTTCCGGCCGCTGTACGCCGTCGGTGGGCAGGAGCTGGGCTATCTGCCGGGCAGCGAGGCCGAGAAGATGAGCCCCTGGGCGCAGGCCGTCTTCGACACGCTGTCCGCGGTGACCACCAAGGACGTCATCGAGGAGGTGGTCGGCCGCGGCATGCTGGAGGTGCTGCCGCTGACGCACATCCGCGGGCGGTCGCTGCACGACGCGTTCGTCATCGTGGACGAGGCCCAGTCCCTGGAACGGAACGTCCTTTTGACGGTTCTGTCCCGTATCGGGGCCAACTCCCGGGTCGTCCTGACCCACGACGTCGCCCAGCGCGACAACCTCCGGGTCGGGCGGTACGACGGGGTGGTCGCGGTCGTCGAGAAGCTGAAGGGGCATCCGCTGTTCGCGCACGTCACCCTGAACCGCTCGGAGCGTTCACCCATTGCGGCACTGGTGACCGAAATGCTGGAGGACGGCCGGATCTGACCGGTTGTCCGGATCTGACCTGCTGTAGGACGCGCCGTCCGGCGAAGCGAAGGAGCTTAGCCGGGCGGCGTTCCGCTGCGTGCGAGTATCCGAAAATAGTTGGGCGTAAACGAGGTGTGAGCTTTCACACCCAGCAGGGAATTGCTTCCCGGCGTGCCGTTCGGGCAGAGTCTGGGTCCTGTCAGGCCCCGCATACGGCAGCACCACACCCCCAGCGGTGGGGACAACAACTGAACTTCATAGCGAATCGCCGTATGCCGCCCGAGCACCACGCGGACCCCGAGGGGGACGTACCGGGCCAGTGCCTCCCGTGACCAGCCGGTCCCGCCCGCTCAACAGGGCCCGGAACAAGGGGAGGTCCGCGCCAGGGGCACGATTGCGTCCGCGAGGTCACCTAAGCGGGCGATGCTGGAAGGAAAACGTGTGAGCCGGATCTCGGTCCGGGGATTCGCCGTGGCATCCGCCACCGCGGTCACCACCGTCGGCGCCGTGGTCGGCGTCGCCGCAGGGCAGCCCGCTTCGGTCAGCGCCGAGGCCACCGCCGCCGATGCGACGATCGCAGACATCCCCGCGGGCGCACAGGCCCAGGTGCAGACGGCTTCCCTGACGCAGCAGGCGGACGACCAGTCCACCCAGGCGGATGCGGCAGCCCTCAAGTCCGCACAGGAAGCCGCCCGCAAGGCAGCAGCGGAGACCGCGCAGAGCAAGAAGGACGCCGCGGACGAGGCCAAGGCCAAGAAGGACGCCGACGCGCGCAAGAAGAAGGAGCAGGCCGCAACCCGCTCCTCCTCGCGCGCAGACCTGGGCGACCTCCTCGGCAAGAGCTCGTACTCCGTCGCCGAGACCCAGGCGATCGCCCGCCAGATGATGGCCGGCGACCAGTTCCAGTGCTTCAGCAACATCGTGGACCACGAGTCCGGCTGGAACTACCGGGCCACCAACGCCTCCTCGGGCGCCTACGGGCTCGTCCAGGCGCTGCCCGGCTCCAAGATGTCCTCGGCCGGTTCCGACTGGCAGACCAACCCGGCGACCCAGATCAAGTGGGGTCTCAACTACATGAACGACCGTTACGGCAGCCCCTGCGGCGCCTGGTCGTTCTGGCAGGCCAACAGCTGGTACTAGGCCGGCCGGCCGCACCACCGCACCTCCGAAACCCCCGAACGCACCCGCGTCGGGGGTTTCGCGCGTCCGGCACAGGTAACGTCGTGCCATCAGGTGTGGTGCGTGGGAGGGGAAGAGGAAAGGGACATGTCCAGATTGCCTCAGTGGGTCGGTGGCCTCGGCGCCGGTCTGACGCGTCTCTCGCAGCGGCTGGAGGAACAGCGCCGCCGCGCGGAGGCCGCGGAAGGGGTCTCCCCGGGGAGCTCGGACTCCTCGGGGGCGGCCGGCGACCCGGAGGGGCTGAGGCGTGCCGAGCGCGCTGACGGGCACCCGGCCGGCGGCGCGAAACGGCCCGAGGGGGCCGTCGTCCACGGTGTGGTGGGCACGGTTGCCGAGCCCCGTGCGCCGCAGCGGACCCCGGAGACGGAAACCGCGACGCACACGGCGACGGGTCCGGCCGGGGTGCCGGATGCCGGTGACGGGCACGCGTCGTCGTCCGATGCCGTGCGCACGCCGGAGTCCGTCCCCGCGCCGCCCTCCTACGCACCGGCCGTCGCGGCCACTCCCGATCCGGTCGACGCGGTGCCGTGGGGCATGCGGGTCGCCGCCGAGGCGGGCTGGCGGCTGCTGGTGCTGGCCGCCACGCTGTGGGTGCTGGCGCGGGTCATCACCACGATCCAGCTGGTCGTGCTGTCCTTCATCGCGGCGATGCTGATCACCGCGCTGCTGCAGCCGACGGTGGGCTGGCTGCGCCGGCGCGGGCTGCCGCGCGGCCCGGCCACCACGCTGACCTTCATCGGCGGCTTCGTGGTCATGGGCCTGGTCGGCTGGTTCGTCGTATGGCAGGTGCAGGACAACATCGACTCGGTCTCCAGCCGCATCCAGGAGGGCATCAGCGAGCTCAAGGGCTGGCTGCTGAAGAGTCCGTTCCATGTGACCGAGAGTCAGATCAACAGCATCGCCAAGAACCTGCAGGACGCGATCGGCGCCAACACCGAGGCGATCACCTCGGCCGGTCTGGAGGGCGTCACCGTCGTCCTGGAGGTGTTCACCGGCATCCTGCTGGCGATGTTCACCACCCTCTTCCTGCTCTACGACGGGCGGCGGATCTGGGAGTGGCTGCTCAAGCTCGTCCCGGCCGCGGCCCGCGAGGGGGTGGGGGGCGCCGGGCCGCGGGCCTGGCGGACGCTGACCGCCTATGTGCGCGGCACGGTCATCGTGGCGCTCATCGACGCCATCTTCATCGGCATCGGGCTGTACTTCCTCAATGTGCCGCTGGCCGTCCCGCTCGCGGTCTTCATCTTCCTGTTCGCCTTCATCCCGCTGGTCGGCGCGGTGGTCTCGGGCGCGCTGGCGTGCGTGGTCGCGCTGGTGACCCAGGGCGTGTTCACGGCGCTGATGGTGCTGGCGGTGGTGCTGGCGGTGCAGCAGATCGAGGGCCACGTCCTGCAGCCGTTCATCCTGGGCCGGGCGGTCCGCGTGCACCCGCTGGCGGTGATCCTCTCCGTCGCCGCGGGCGGTCTGATCGCCGGCATCGGCGGAGCCGTCGTCGCGGTCCCGCTGGTGGCGGTCCTCAACACCGCCGTCGGCTATCTGCGCTCGTACTCCAGGGAGCAGGCGCTGCGGATGTCGGTGGCGCCCCGCGGGGCCACCGCGATCGGGGTGGCCCCGACCCTGCCCCCGTCGGCACGCACGTCCCAGGAGCCGCCCGGGTAACGGGCACCTCCCCGGCCGCGGATGAGCCGGCCCCGCACACGAGAAACCCACGCACACGAAACCCCCGCAGACACACGGTCTGCGGGGGTTTCGTCCGTACGTGGCGCGAGGCGCCGCGCGGGTGCCGGATTACTCGGCGAGCGCGGCCTCGGCGTCCAGCGTGGCGCCGACGGCCTGCAGGACGGACGCGATCTTGACGGCCTCCTGGATCGTCTCGCGCTCCACGCCGGCCTTGCGCAGCACCTGCTCGTGCGAGTCCAGGCACATGCCGCAGCCGTTGATGGCCGAGACGGCCAGCGACCACAGCTCGAAGTCGACCTTGTCGACGCCCGGGTTGCCGATGACGTTCATCCGCAGCCCGGCGCGCAGGTTGCCGTACTCCGGGTCCGACAGCAGGTGCCGGGTCCGGTAGAAGACGTTGTTCATCGCCATGATGGCGGCCGCGGACTTGGCAGCGGTGTACGCCTCGGCCGAGAGGTTCGCCTTCGCCTCGGGCTCCAGCTCGCGCAGCACCTTCGGCGAGCGCGAGGCGATCGCGCAGGCGAGCACCGTGCCCCACAGCTGCTGAGCGGGCAGGTCGCTGTTGCCGATCACCGAACCGAGGTTCAGCTTCAGGTCCTTGGCGTAGTCCGGAACCGCGGACTTGAGGTCATCGAGAGCCATGGGTGTCACTCACCTGCCAGCAGGCTGACCGGGTCCAGGGTGTCCTCGCCCTTGCTCCAGTTGCAGGGGCACAGCTCGTCCGTCTGGAGTGCGTCGAGGACCCGGAGGACCTCCTTGGGGTTACGGCCGACGGAGCCGGCGGTCACCATCGTGAACTGGATCTCGTTGTTCTGGTCGACGATGAAGACGGCACGCTGCGCGAAGCCGTCCTCGCCCTCGATGCCCAGGTCGCGCATGAGCTCGTGCTTCGAGTCGGCGAGCATCGGGAAGGGCAGGTCGGTCAGGTCCGGGTGGTCCTTGCGCCAGGCGTGGTGCACGAACTCGGAGTCGCCGGAGAAGCCGAGGATCTGGGCGTCACGGTCGGCGAACTCCTCGTTCAGCTTGCCGAAGGCCGCGATCTCGGTGGGGCACACGAAGGTGAAGTCCTTGGGCCACGCGAAGACGATCTTCCACTTGCCCTCGTAGGTCTTGTGGTTGATCTGCTCGAACTCCTCGCCCTTCTCCAGCGAGACACAGGCAGTCAGGTCGAACTCGGGGAACTTGTCACCGACAGTGAGCACGCGCTCTCCTTGTTGCACAGAAAGTCCCTTGTGGGGTCTTTCAGTCGTTCTATGAGGCTTGGACGTCTCACACAGTGGCACAGGAGCCATTGATCAGGGAAATAGCTAGACTGGTAGATGTTGATCGGAGGTGGTTATCAGTGGCGTCACCGGTAGGCGGGCGGCCCCGCCAGCCCAGCCTCGCCCAGCTGCGCGCATTCGCCGCGGTGGCCGAGCATCTGCACTTCCGCGAGGCGGCGGCCGAGATCGGCATGAGCCAGCCCGCGTTGTCCGGGGCGGTCTCCGCGCTGGAGGAAGCACTCGGCGTGCAGCTCCTGGAGCGTACGACGCGCAAGGTGCTGCTCTCCCCGGCGGGGGAGCGGGTGGCGGCCCGGGCCCGTACGGTCCTGGAGGCCGTGGGCGACCTGATGGAGGAGGCGGAGGCGGCCCGCGCGCCGTTCACGGGTGTGCTGCGGCTCGGGGTGATCCCCACCGTCGCGCCGTATCTGCTGCCCGCGGTGCTGCGGCTGGTCCATGACACCTACCCCGACCTGGACCTCCAGGTCCACGAGGAGCAGACCGCCTCGCTCCTGGAGGGCCTGGCTCACGGCCGGCTCGACCTGCTGCTCCTCGCCGTCCCCCTCGGCGTCCCCCAGGTCACCGAACTCCCGCTCTTCGACGAGGACTTCGTCCTGGTCGCCCCCAAGGACCACTGGCTCGGCGGCCGCGGCGACATCCCCCGCCAGGCCCTCCAGGAACTCGACCTGCTGCTGCTCGACGAGGGGCACTGCCTGCGCGACCAGGCCCTGGACATCTGCCGCGAGGCCGGCCGGGACGAGAACACCCCCGTGACCACGAGTGCGGCCGGCCTGTCCACGCTGGTGCAGCTGGTGGCCGGCGGCATGGGCGTGACCCTGCTGCCCCGTACGGCCCTCCGCGTCGAAACGGCCCGCAACGACCAGCTCACCACCGGCTACTTCGCCGACCCGGCCCCCTCCCGGCGCATCGCCCTCGCCATGCGTACGGGCGCCGCCCGGCAGGACGAATTCGAGGCGTTCGCGGCGGCGTTGCGCGGTGCGCTGCGGGGGCTGCCGGTGCGGATGGCGACGGGGTGAGGGTCAGGGGCGGGCGGTTTCGAGGATCGCCGCCACATCGAGGGTGATCTCCGCGCCGATGACGTCGGGGAGCGTCACGCACTGCCCTGAGGCGTGAATGCTGTGGTTGCGGTACTCGTTGGCGAACGGATCCGTCAGGACATGGATACGTTCCTTGCGGCGGTCGACGATGACGTAGGCGGGGATCCGGGCGATCGCGTAGGCGGCGACCTTCGTCTTGAGGTCGGTGGCGTAGTTGGACGACGTCACTTCCAGCACCATGCGGAAGACCGCCGGGTCGTAGCAGTTGTGTGCGATGTGGTGATCGCGGTAGTCCGCGTCGACGATGGCGAGGTCCGGGAGGGCGTAGTCCTCAGGGCCATCGGGGAGCCATACACCCATGGCCTGGGCAACTTTTGTTTCTGCTCCGTGTGCAGCCGCGAGCGCGAAGGTGAGGTCGGTCAGCGATTCGGCATGCGGGCCGTCGGCGGGCGGCGTCACTGTGAGGTTTCCCCCGATGATCTCGATGCGGTAGCCAGGGAGCTTCTCGGTGAGCTGTTCGGCCACCTTGAGCAGGCTCGGCAGCTTGCTGTCGTGAGGATGCTCGACTGCTGCGGCAGACATGAATGACTCCTGACGGCTGGTATCGAGACCATCATCGTAGGCAGAACCGGCCGTACGCGTCCCGTACGGCGGCGTTCACCCGTTCGAGCACCCCGCCCCTCACTCCGTCCGCAGGCCCTCCGGCCGCATCATGCGCCACAGGGGCGGGAGGCTCAGGGCGGTGACGAAGAGGATGACGGCGCCGCCGATGCCGGTCATGGCGGTGACCACGGGCCAGTCCACGGTCACCGCGCTGTCGATCATCGCCAGCAGCAGCGAGCCCAGGGACAGGCCGCAGGCCAGCGCCAGGGCCAGGCCGAGCGCGACGGGGAGGGCGGTCTGCCACAGGACCGACCAGCCCAGGGTGGCGCGGCGGGTGCCGTAGGCGTCGAGGGTGGACAGCAGGCGGCGGCGTTCGTGGAGCTGCTCGACGGTGGAGATGATCAGGCCCGCGCCGATCAGCAGCAGGGTGATCACCGCGCCGATGAACAGGCCGTTGCGGACGCTGGTGTACTGCCCGTCGTGCGGATTGTCGACAGCGGAGAACTCGTTCATCGTCGGGTCGATCCGGGCGGCGGTGTTGCGGATGTGCTCCACCGCGTCGGGGGTGGCGCGGTCGAAGTCGACCTGGAGCTCCGCGGTGGGGTCGTTGAGCCGCTCGAGGTCGAGGACCGAGGGGGTGACCAGCAGGTCGTAGGAGAAGCGGCCGGGGTCCCGGCCGGGGTGGAGCAGCGGCACCGGGCGCGCGGTGCCGGGGACCGTCCAGGGGTCCGGCGCCACCGGGTCGTCCGGGCCGATCGGGGCGTTGAGGTTGACGGGCCGGCCGGGGGTCAGGCGGTCCTGCGTGCCGGGGGCGTTGGTGGTGGGGAAGACGTCGCCGTCCCGGCAGGAGGGGAGGCGGGCGAGGGTGCGCAGTTCGGCGCAGCTGCCGACGGCGAGGGTCCAGCGGGGGAGGTCGTCCCGCGGCCGGCCGGCCGCCGGCAGCTGCCCGACCAGGGCGTCGACGGTGCCGCGGGCGGTGGTCACGCCGGGGGTGGCGCGCAGCGCGCCGAGCGCCCGCTCGGTCCCGGACCAGCTCCCGGCGTTGCCCCACAGGCCCATCCGCGGCACCTTGCCGGACTTCGCGTACGCCGCGGCGTAGCCGGCCTGCATGCCCGTCATCAGCATGTGGATGGCGATCGCGCCGGCCACCGCGACGGTGATCCCGCTGACCGCGCGGGTGGCCGAGCCGCTGTTCAACTGCAGGCGTCGGACGGCCAGTTGCCAGGGGACCGGGCCGCCGTGCAGCCGGCCGACCACCGCGTCCACCAGCCAGGGCAGCAGTGTGGTGACGCCGATCAGCAGCAGCATCGAACCGGTCGCGAGCCGGGCGGTGTTCAGGGGGGTGTCGTTCCACGACTCCTCCCAGGTCAGGGGGACCAGGAGCAGGGCGCCCAAGGCGGGCAGCGCCACCCGCCACCACAGCCGGCGGCGGACCGGCGGCCGGTTGCGGACGACGCCCAGCGGCTCGACGGTGATCCCGCGCTGGGCGAACAGCGTGACCAGGACGGCCGCGGCCGGCACGAGCAGCACGACGAGCGCCGCGGCGAGCGGGCCGGGGGTGACGTCCGCGGGGAAGACGTTGATGTCCCAGAGGGTGATCAGCGGTGCGGACTGCCGGCCGGCCAGGAAGAGCGCGGCCCCGCCGAGCAGCCCCAGCAGGGAGCCGAACAGCGCCTCGCCGGCGGCGACCCGTCGGGTGGTGCCGATGTCGGCGCCGACCAGGCGCAGCGCGGCCAGCCGCCGTTCGCGGCGCTCGTAGCCGAACCGCACGGACGTGCCGATGAAGACCATGACGGGCGTCAGCAGGGCCACACACGTCATGATCACCAGCAGCACGGCGGGCGCCTGCATCGGCGTCGGGTCCCAGCTCTTGCCGAAGTGGTCGATGCGGTAGCCGTCGGGCGCGGCGAGGGTGGCGCTCTGCGCGACGTAGGTGAGTTCCCGCGGTCCGAGCAGGCCGGCGTCGCCGATGGTGCCGGCGATCCGGTAGGGCAGGCGGTCGCGCAGCAGGGTGCCCTCGGGGGAGTCCAGCAGTTCCTTGAGGGCGGGGGACACCAGCATCCGGCCGGCGCCGGGGAGGTGCCGCACGCCGGGCGGTACGGGCGGGTGGGCGCCGTCGGGACGGACCAGCCGGCCGCGGATCGGCGTGCCGCGGAAGGTGGTGTCGACCGAGGCGTAGCGCAGGGTGGTGTCGGAGGCCCGGGGCGGGTGGGCCTGGCCGAGGTTCTCCCGGGCCTTCTCGCGGCCGTGCCAGGCGTCCATCAGGGACGGTACGGACGCGCCGAGGAGGAGGACCGCCACGCCCAGGGCGACGCCGGCGGCCGTCAGGGCCGTGCGGATCCAGCCCTCGCGGCCGCCGCCGGCCGCGAACCGGACGCCCATCGCGAGGTCGCGGGCCCAGACGGCGGGGCCGGTGCGCGGTGCGGCGAGCGGGCCCCGGCGGGCCGCCGGGGCCCGGTCCGGGCCGCCGCCGCGCCCGCCGCCGTCGCGGGCGCGGGAGGGCGGCGGGCTCATGTCAGGCCCGCCATCATGTCCTTCACCTTGCCGTCGCGGACGACGATCTCCCGGTCGGAGTAGGCGGCGACCCGTGCTTCGTGGGTGACCAGGACGACCGCGGCGCGGGTGTCGCGGGCGGCGTCGGTGAGCAGGGTCAGTACCCGCTCGCCGTTGAGGGAGTCCAGGGCGCCGGTCGGCTCGTCGGCGAAGACCACCCGGGGGCGGGTGGCCAGTGCGCGGGCGACCGCGATCCGCTGGCCCTGGCCGCCGGAGAGCTCACCGGGGCGCTGGTGCGCGACGGTGTCCACCTCCAGGCGTGCCAGCCACTCGCGGGCCTGCCGCTCGGCCTCCTTGCGCTTGGTGCCGTTCAGCCGCAGCGGCAGTGCCACGTTCTCCAGCGCGGTCAACTCCGGTACCAGCTGGCCGAATTGGAAGACGAAGCCGAAGTCGGTGCGGCGCAGGGCGCTGCGCCGGGCGTCGCCGAGGTCGGTGAGGGTGTGCGGGCCGTAGCGGACGGTGCCGGCGTCCGGGGCGATGATGCCGGCCAGGCAGTGCAGCAGGGTCGACTTGCCGGAGCCGGACGGGCCCATGACGGCGACCACCTCGCCGGGGTGGATGGAGAAGTCCGCGCCGTCGAGGGCGGGCGTGGGGCCGTACGCCTTGCGCAGTCCTTCCGCCGCGAGCAGGGATCCCTCCGGGATCATGCCCGGACCGCTTCCGCCAGCTTGTCGAGCCGGGCGGCGGTCAGCTCCAGCCAGCGCAGGTCGGCTTCGAGGTGGAAGAGGGCGTGGTCGCAGATCAGCTGGTCGGCGAGGTCGCCGGTGCGCTTGCGCTCGGTCAGCCCGCGCATCAGCCGCAGGTGCTCGGTGCGCTGGGTGTCCAGCAGCTCGGCGGCGTCGCGGCCGGTCATCAGGGCGAGTACGACCTTGGTGTAGAGCGTCGACTGCAGATACGGCTCGGGCTTCTCCGCGCGGGCCAGCCACTGGGCGACGTCGGTGACGCCGGCGTCGGTGATCGCGTACCGCTTGCGCTCGGGTCCGGCGCCGGCCTCGACGGCGTCCACCTCGACCAGGCCGTTCTTCAGCAGCCGGGACATCGTGGAGTAGACCTGCCCGTAGTGCAGCGGGCGGTCGTGGCCGAAGTGCTCGTCGAAGGCCCGCTTGAGGTCGTAGCCATGGCGGGGGCCGGACTCCAGGAGGCCCAGCAGCGTATGACCGATTGACATGACGACCACCTTACCGATGACTGTGTCGCCGGTGTATACGCGGGCGGTATAGCGGGCCGGGGCCGCCCGCCGGCCCGCTGTACCGCCCGCCCCGGCACCCCGTGCGGGCGGGGCGGGTGCGGCCGCGCCGGGGGCCGGAACGGCTTCAGCCGCCGCCCCGCCCCGGGTCCCGGGGCGGCTCCCCGGTCGGCGGCTCCTTGGGCGGCCGCCCCCGCCGCGGGATGGCTCCCGCGCCCCGGGGCAGCCGGCCCGCCTCCGACAGCGCCTTGCGCAGCAGGAACTCGATCTGCGCGTTGGCGCTGCGGAGTTCGTCGTCGGCCCAGCGTGCCAGCGCGTCATGGATCAACGGGTCCAGCCGCAGCAGCACCTGCTTGCGCCGCTGCGGCCGTCGCGCGGGGGGCCGCTCGCCGCCGGCGTCGGGCCCCTCCGGAGCGCCGTGCTCGCTCACTGGTAGAGCGAGCCCGTGTTGAGAACCGGCTGGGCCGCCCGGTCGCCGCACAGCACCACCATCAAATTGCTCACCATGGCCGCCTTCCGTTCCTCGTCCAGCTCGACGATGCCCTGCTCGTTGATCCTGGCCAGCGCCTGCTCGACCATGCCGACCGCGCCCTCGACGATCTGCTGCCGGGCCGCGACCACGGCGCCCGCCTGCTGCCGCTGGAGCATCGCGGAGGCGATCTCCGGGGCGTAGGCGAGGTGGCTGAAGCGGGACTCGATGATCCGCACGCCGGCGGCCTGCACCCGGGCGGTCAGCTCCAGCGCGAGCTTCTCGGTGATCTCCTCGGCGTTGCCGCGCAGCGACAGGGCGTTCTCGTCGTGCGCGTCATAGGGGTACTCGATCGCGATGTGCCGCACGGCCGCCTCGGTCTGGGTGGCGACGAACTCCAGGAAGTCGTCGACCTCGAAGAGCGCCTGCGCGGTGTCCTCGACCTGCCATACGACGATCGAGGCCAGCTCGATCGGGTTGCCGTAGGCGTCGTTGACCTTCAGGACCGCGGTCTCGTGGTTGCGCACCCGGGTCGAGATGCTCCGGGCGGTGGTCAGCGGGTTGACCCAGCGCAGCCCGTCGGCGCGGATGGTGCCGACGTAGCGGCCGAAGAGCTGGATGACCCGGGCCTCGCCGGGCGCCACCATCTTCACGCCGGTCAGGCAGAAGAGAGAGGTGAGCAGCAGCAGGACGCCGGCGACGGCCAGCGGAACGCCGACGGCGTTGTTGCCGCCGTTGCCGAGTATGCCGCCGATGACGGTCACGCCGACGCCCAGCGCGACGCCGAGCACGGTCAGCAGCAGGGCGAGGCCGCCCGGGATGCTGTGCGCCGGCACCTCGCGGATCTGCGGGCGGGGCATCTCCGGGGCGTCCACGGCGAGGTCGTCGCCGGGGCCGGTGGTGCGCTCGGCCGGTGTCTGGTCGGACATGAGGTCCCCGTTTCTCCAGGTGCGGTACGTGATGTCGGCCGCATCAGGTGATGTCGCTGGTCTAGCAAAGTGATAGCACTTTAACGCCTGGGCGGGGCGGTCGTCCAGCCTTCGTACGTGGTCCGGATTGCGGCAAGTGCGCAGGTGGGGCGGTGGCGACGCGCAAAACCCGCTCCGAGGTTCCCCCCGCTCCGGGTGCTGTTTGTCACGTCGGGAAAAGCCTTGATCGATGAGTATTTGTTGACAGATGCGGTGTTAGCTTCAACAGCTGAGTTAGCTGGGGGCGGAACGACTGGAGTTGTCGAAGCGATGGGCCGAGCGGAAGCGAGAAGGGCGCAACAGGGGAGCGCTCGCCGGACCAGACGGAAGGAAAGCACGGGGAAGAAGTCCGGCATACGCCGGTTCTTCACCTGGAAGAAGCTCGTAGGAGCCTTCCTCGGGGCCTGCCTCCTGGGCATCCTCGGTTTCCTCGGCCTGTACCTGTACGTGGACATCCCCACGGACGGCAACAGGGACGCCCAGCTGCAGAGCAACGTGTACAAGTACGCCGACGGCAAGGTCATGGCGCGGGTCGGCCAGATCAACCGGGAGAGCGTCCCGCTCGACCGGATACCCAAGCCCGTCCAGCGCACCTTCGTCGCCGCCGAGAACAAGACCTTCTACCAGGACTCCGGCGTCGACCTGAAGGGCACGCTGCGCGGCATCCTCAACACCCTCCGGGGACAGGGCAAGCAGGGTGGCTCGACGATCACCCAGCAGTACGTCAAGAACTACTACCTGAGCCAGGAGCAGACGGTCAGCCGCAAGCTCCAGGAGATCGTCATCTCGCTCAAGGTGGACAACAAGCTGGGCAAGGACAAGATCCTCGCCGGCTACATCAACACCAGTTACTACGGCCGCGGCGCGTACGGCATCCAGGCCGCCGCCCAGGCGTACTACCGCAAGGACGTCGACAAGCTCACCGTCTCCGAGGGCGCCTACCTCGCCTCGCTGCTGCAGGCGCCGAACCAGTACGACTGGACCCTGGCGTCCAAGGCCGGCCAGAAGCGGGTCCAGGAGCGCTGGGCCTACACCCTCGACAACATGGTCGAGATGCACTGGCTCTCCAAGCAGGAGCGCGACAAGCAGAAGTTCGAGATCCCCAAGGAGCCCAAGCCGCTGCCCGGCATGAGCGGTCAGACGAGCTACCTCGTGACCGAGGCGCGCAAGGAGCTCTTCGCCCAGGGCGTGGACCCCAAGTCCTTCGACGCCGGCGGCTGGACGGTCACCCTCGGCATCGAGAAGAGCAAGCAGAAGGCGCTGGAGAAGGCGGTCCAGCGCAAGCTGACCGACGACCTGAACCCCAAGACCCGCAAGGTCGACGCGGACGCGCAGCTCGGCGCCACCTCGGTGGACCCCAAGACCGGCCACATCGTGGCGATGTACGGCGGCGCGGGCTACCCGAAGCACTACACCAACAACGCCACGCGCTCCGACTACCAGCCGGCCTCCACCTTCAAGCCGCTGATCCTCGCCTCCGCGATGGAGAACAACGCGGTCACCCAGGACGGCGTGCCGATCACCCCGAACACGATCTACGACGGCCGCAACCGCCGTCCGGTCGTCGGCGGCACCATCCCGTTCGCGCCGCCGAACGAGGACGAGCGCACCTACGACAAGATCACCGTCCAGACGGCGACCAACAACTCCGTCAACGCGGTCTTCGCGCAGATGGGTGCGGACGTCGGCCTGGACAACGTCAAGAAGACCGCGGTCAGCCTGGGCATGGACGGCTCCAGGATGGAGGTCCGGCCGGCCATGACCCTGGGCACCATGGGCGCCAGCCCGCTCCAGATGGCCGGGGCCTACGCCACCCTCGACAACCACGGCAAGAAGGTCACCCCGACGCTGGTGACCAAGGCCGTGCACCCGGTCAACGGCGTGGACACCGAGCAGCAGCTGAAGGACCCGATCGGTGACCAGGTGCTCAGCCGGAAGACCGCCGACACCCTCACCTCGGTCCTCGCGGGCGTGGTCAACGACGGCACCGCCTCGGAGGCCGTGAAGAACACCGCCTACCACGCGGTCGGCAAGACCGGCACCTCCGACGACAACAAGTCGGCCTGGTTCGTGGGCTACACGCCCAAGCTGGTCACCGCGGTCGGCATGTTCGGCGAGTCCCCCAAGGGCGGTGCCCAGGTCACCCTCAAGGGCACCGGGGGCGGCGGCCGGGTCAACGGCGGCGGCTACCCCGCCAAGGTGTGGGCGGACTACAACGAGAGCGTGCTCGGCGGCGATACCGGCGCCGACTTCGACCTGGAGACGGACCTGGGCGCCGGGGTCCCGCCGACGCCCACCGTGACGCCGAGCACCCCCCCGTCGACGTCCCCGTCCCCGTCCGATTCGCCGAGCAGCACGCCCTCCGGGAAGCCCTCGGCGCCGTCCGGCCGCCCGTCGCACAGCGAGTCGGGCCGGCCGTCGGACCCGGCCACCCCGACCGGCGGCACCCCCTCCGGCCCGACGGACGGCGGTGTCGACGGCGGCGGCGGTACCGACGCCGGCACCACCACCGGAACCGGCGGCCGCGGCGGCGGCACCGGCGGTAACTCCGCCAACAGCGTGCCCGGCTTCAACTAGCGCCCGCACAGCACCGCGGCCCCCGCCCATATCGGGCGGGGGCCGCGGTGCTGTGCGGGGCCGGGACGGGGCCGGCGCCCGTGGCGCCTCAGCCGCCGTTCACCCTGTGGGCGATCCGGTCGCCCACGTTCTTGTCGATGTTGCGCCAGTACTGCAGCGCACGGTCGAGCACCGGCCGGCTGACGCCGTTCAGCAGGTGCCCGGCGACGTTGTTCACCAGCCGCTCGCGGGCCGCGTCGTCGAGAACCTCGCGGACCATCGTGCCCGGCTGCCCGAAGTCGTCGTCCTCCCGGCGCAGCGTGTACGCCGCGCGCACCATCTCGCCGCCGGTCTCCCAGCCCGCCGGCTCCCCGTAGCGCAGGGCGTCCGCGGCGGGGCCGCCGTAGCTGTTCGGGGCGTACGGACGCGCCGCCCGGCTCGGCTCGAAGCGCATCGGGCCGTCCTTCGCGTACGAGTGGACGGGCACGTGCGGCCGGTTGGGCGGCAGCTGGGCGTAGTTCGGGCCGATGCGGTAGCGGTGGGTGTCCGCGTAGGAGAACAGCCGGCCCAGCAGCATCTTGTCCGGCGACGGGCCGATGCCCGGCACCATGTTGGACGGCTCGAACGCCGCCTGCTCGATGTGGACGAAGAAGTCCTCCGGGTTCCGGTTCAGCGTCATCCGGCCGACCTCGATCAGCGGGTAGTCGCCGTGCGGCCACACCTTGGTCAGGTCGAACGGGTTGAACCGGTAGTCCGGGGCGTCCTCGAACGGCATGACCTGCACGTACAGCGTCCACGACGGGGCGTTGCCGCCCTCGATGGCCTCGTAGAGGTCCCGGCGGTGGACGTCGCCGTCCGTGCCGGCGAGCCGGTCCGCGTCCTCCTGGGTGAGGAAGTCGATGCCCTGGTCGGTCTTGAAGTGGTACTTGATCCAGAATTTCTGGCCGCCGGCGTTGACCCACATGTAGGTGTGCGAGCCGTAGCCGTTCATGTTGCGGTACGTCCTGGGGATGCCGCGGTCACCCATCAGCCAGGTGACCTGGTGCGCCGATTCGGGCGACAGCGTCCAGAAGTCCCACTGCATGTCGTTGTCGCGCATCCCGTTGTCCGGGCGGCGCTTCTGCGAACGGATGAAGTCCTGGAACTTGATCGTGTCCCGGACGAAGAAGACCGGGGTGTTGTTGCCGACCAGGTCGTAGTTGCCGTCCTCGGTGTAGAACTTCAGGGCGAAGCCGCGGGGGTCGCGCCAGGTGTCGGGGGAGCCCTGCTCGCCCGCGACCGTCGAGAAGCGGGCCAGCATGTCGGTGGTCTTGCCCGGCTGGAAGAGGTCCGCCCTGGTGAACTGGCTGACGTCGTTGGTGACCTTGAAGAATCCGTACGCGCCGCTGCCCTTGGCGTGTACCACCCTCTCGGGGACCCGTTCCCGGTTGAACTGGGCCATCTTCTCGATCAGGTAGTGGTCCTGGAGCAGGATCGGGCCGTCCGGGCTCACGGTGAGCGAGTGTTCGTCGCTCTCCACCGGAACGCCGGCGTTGTTCGTCGTGTGCGGGACGTTCTGAGCTGTGCTGGTCATGGAGGAGTGCCTCCCGGTTCGACGACTGAGGGCTGGGGGCGGCCAGTCCCGTATGGGCGGCAAGTCCCTTACGCCCACCACAGCAGTGAACGCCTCCGACGGCATGTCGGCAAGAGTTGGACCCCGTCCGGTCTCAGACGGGGTCCAACATGTGGGACGCGCCGGGCCGGCGCCGCGGCCGTCAGGGGCGCGGCGTCCCCGGCGGCATCGACAGCTCGAACCAGACGACCTTTCCCATGCTCAGACGGGTCGCGCCCCAGCGCCGGGCCATCCGGTTGACGAGGTACAGCCCGCGTCCGCCCTCGTCGGACGGCCGGGCCTGGCGCAGCCGCGGCAGCTGCGGAACGTCGTCCCCGACCTCGCAGCGCAATACGTCCGTCCGCAGCAACCGCAGCGTGATCGGCCGCTCCGCGTACCGCACCGCGTTCGTCACCACCTCGCTGACCAGCAGCTCCAGCTGGTCGGTCAGCTCGTCCAGGCCCCAGCGCGCCAGCGCCCGCCGGGCCAGCCGGCGCGCCTGGCCGGCCGTCTGCGCCTTCGGATCGAGGTACCAGTACGCGACGTCGCTCGGCGCGATCCCGTCGAACCGGGCCGCCAGCAGCGCGATGTCGTCATCGCGGTCGCCGGGCCCGAGCATGTCCAGCACCTCGTCGCACAGCGGCTCCAGCGGCGGCGGGTTGGGGCCGGTCAGCCGGGCCGTCTCCGCCAGCCGCTCCCGCAGCTGCTCGATACCGGTCCACACGTCCCGGATCCGCGACTCGACCAGCCCGTCGGTGTACAGCACGAGCGTGGCGCCCGCCGGGGCGTCCAGCTCCACCGCCTCGAAGTCCACCCCGCCGACGCCGATCGGCGCGCCCGACGGCACCCGCAGCACCTCGGCGCGGCCGCCGCGGTGCAGCATCACCGGCGGCGGATGGCCCGCGTTGGCGATGGTGATCCGGTGCGCGACCGGGTCGTAGACCGCGTACATGCAGGTCGCCATGCGGTCCGTGCCCAGCCGCTGGGCCTGCTCGTCGAGGTGGTGCAGCACCTCCTGCGGCGGCAGGTCCAGACCCGCCAGGGTCTGCGCGGTGGTGCGCAGCTGCCCCATGATCGCCGCCGAGGTCATCGAGTGCCCCATGACGTCGCCCACGACCAGCGCCACCCGGCTGCCCGGCAGCGGGATCGCGTCGTACCAGTCGCCGCCCACCCGGGCCGTCTCCGCGGCCGGCAGATAGCGGCTGGCCAGCCGTACCCCGGTCGGCTGCGGCAGCGAGTCCGGCAGCATCGTGCGCTGCAGCGCGTCGGCGATGTACGCCTCGCGGCCGTAGAGCACCGCCTTGTCCACGCCCAGCGCGGTGTGCGTCGCCAGCTGCGCCGCCACCAGCAGGTCGTCCGGTTCGAACGCCGGCCGGTCCGGGCGGCGCAGGAAGACCGCGGCCCCGATGACCCGCCGGCGCCCGCGCAGCGGCGCCAGGATCACCCGGTGGCCGCTGGGCAGCCGCGGATCGGGCCCCAGCAGCTCGGGCAGCGCGGTACGCGCCGCCTGCGCCTCGCCGAACAGCGGCCGTACGCCCCGCAGCACCTCGGCCAGCGGGCCGCCCGGCCGCACCTCGGCCAGCTCCGCCGCGCTGCCGCCCATCGCCGGACCGAGGTCCGGCTGCGCGGGCAGCACGGGGAGCCGCGCGCCGTTGGTGTCCGGCTCCTCCGGAATCCGGTCGGTGCGCCGCAGCCGCAGCACCACCGGACCGGTCGGCCGCTCGTCGCCCACCGGCAGCGGATCGCGCAGGTAGACGAGGATGGCGTCGGCGAACGTCGGCACCGTCGCCCGGCACAGCCCGAGCACGATCTCGTCCAGGTCTATGCCGCGGGCGATCCGCCGGGTCGCCGCCCCGATGAACCGCAGCCGGTCACCGCCGGCCTGACGGGCCGCCGCCACCTCACCGCTCTCGCCGGGATGCGCCGAGCGCGCCGGGGGAACCGGCGGCAGCGGGGCGGACGGCAGGCTGTCCGCGGCACCGGCCGGCGCCGGCACCCGGTCCCCGCCGCCCGGGCCGCCGCCCTCCCGCGGCCGCCCGATGCCCTCGTTGCGGGCCCGCTCGGCGCCGTCGCCGCCGTGGCGCGGACGCTGCCCGCGGTGCGGCTCGTCGCCCGGCTCGGGGGCCTCGGCCCGGCCCACCGCGCCCTGCGCGCCCCGCCGCCCGGCCCGGGCCTTCTCGCGCCCCGCGTCCGGCGCGCCGCCGGGCCGCCCGCTCGCCGGCATGGCCACCTCCCCGTATGAGTCACCGCCGTAAGGGTCCCCGTACGCCTCCCCGTACGGAATGGCGGCGTCGTCCCGCGCCGCCCCGTGGTCCGCGACCGGCTCGTCGTCGGCGTGCCCGGCCCGGCCGGCCGGCGGCCCCGCCGAGGCCGTCACGGCGACACCGGACAGGCCGAGGTCGTCCCCGCCGCGCACCGCGAAGCCGCTGCCGGGCACCGGGCTGAACCCGGCCGCGGTGGACTGCTGCAGGGCGCTGCGCGGGTCGGGGACCGCGCCGAGCGGCGCCGTCCCGCCCGGCCCCCGCGCAGGGGACGCCGAGGGCGCGGCGGTCGAGGCCGACCGTCGCGATTCGTGGGAGGTGGGATGCTCCGTCACGCGTGGGATTCCATCCGTCCGGGGCTGTGCGCCCGACGCGCCGCGTTCCGGGTGCGTACCTGTAGGGAACGCGCCCGACGCGCTGCGTCTCAGGCGCGTCGCAGGTGCAGAAAGAGCTGGATTTCGGGTGGTACGTCCGTACTTGACGGGGCGTATGCGTACGCGTCCTCCCCGACGACGTCGAAACCCGCGTCGCGCACGACCCGGCGCAGGTCGTCCCGCAGGTAACCCGATACCCGGATCGAGTTGCCCAGGAACGGAATCGTGAAGTCGTCCACATCCGCCTCGACCATCGACAGGGCCAGCAGCCCCTCGGGACTCAGCAGATCATGGAGCAGGGCCAGTGCGTAAGGGATTTCCGCACGGGGCAGCATCAGCAGGGAGAAATAAGCGGCGATTCCGCCGAAGGAGCCGGCGCCGCCGAGCCGGCCGCCGCGCAGATCGGCGATGTCCAGCCGGTGGAACTCCGCGCCCGGCACGTTGTCCCGGGCCAGTTTGACCATGGAGGGGGAGAGGTCGATGCCCACCACGCGGTGGCCGGCGTCCGACAGTTGACGCGCCGTCGGCAGCCCCGTCCCGCAGCCGACGTCCAGGACACGCGAGCCGGCGGGCAGGGCGTCCGCGAGCCAGGCGCCGGAGGCCAGCTGGCCCTCCTTGTGCGGAAAGGCTTCGTCGTACCGGTCGCCGATCGCGTCGAACGCCTCGGCCTGCCCGGCCCGGTCCAGCGCTAACCGGTTCAGACCCTCGTATCCGTCGTAGCTAGTCGCACTCACGACCTCGCCCCTCCTGCGACCGCGGTCAAGTTCGTTTTCCAGTTCTGGAGTTGCGCCTGTGCAGTCTTGCGGAGGACGATCCTACGTTTGAAGACCCGGGGCGCAGCAAGGGGGCTCGGCCCCGCGCCTCGCACCGCGGGAAACAGTGCAGCCCACAGGCGCACCTTTCCAAGGTTCGCCCCCTTCACTCACACTTTGCACACGTCATTCACGTTCACTCCCTCACGACCGCAAATGATCCGGCGCGCGGTCCCAGTCCTCCGGCAGCCCCGGGACCTCCCAGGCCGGATCGGGCCGCCAGTCCTCCCAGCCGTCCGCGAACGGCCCGCGCCAGGCCGAGATCTGTGCGATCGCGGCCCGCCCGGCGGACCTGACCTCGGCGGCCTGGGCGGAATTCATCAGTCCGTCCCGCTGCGCCTGGGCGAACTCGTCCTCGTCCCGCCACTCCCAGTGCCGGTCCGGATAGACGCAGAGGTCGAGGAAGTGGTCCTCGGAGTCGATCCCGCCCGTCCAACGGCGGCGCGGCTCCTCCAGGTTGACGTACCAGTTCTTGAACTGCCAGTCGTCCTCCCAGAACAGCCACACCGACCACGGGTCGCCGGGCCGCGCCAGCTTCAGCACCCCGGTGCCGAACCAGTGGTCGCGGACGGTGCGCCGCGGGCGGGTGTAGCGGGTGGCCAGCGGCTCGCGGTGGACCGGCGTCCCGTCGTCGAGCACCGGCTTGATGCACGGCGTCCCGGGCGCCATCCACACCGCGAGGAGCTCCGGGGTGTCCTGGACGACGGTCATCGGCCGGGCGATGTGGAACTGCCGGCGATCGGCGTTGTCGCGGTAGCGCCACAGGATGTGGTCCCCCGGGGCCCAGCGGCCCGCCGGCCGCCCGGCCGTGTCATCCGCCGGCCGCCTCGCCCCCGGCGTGCCGCGCCCCCCGGCCGTTCCGCGTCCGCCGGCCGTTCCGCCTTCCGTCGTGTCCACCATGTCCGCTGTCATGCGCAGATCTTAGAGGCGCCGCATGAAGCTCGCCGTGACATGAGCCGCACCCGCCGTTACGAGCGCGGGAACGCGCGCCCCGTGCGCCGTTACGCCCCCGTGTCGGGCGACCGTCACGGATGCGTCATCCGCAGCACGTCCAGCGCCTCGTCCAGCTGCTCCTCGGTCAGCAGGCCCCGCTCCACATAGCCGCCCTCGACGACCACGTCACGGATGGTCTTCCGCTCGGCGAGGGACCTCTTGGCGACCTTCGCCGCCTCCTCGTACCCGAGGTACTTGTTGAGCGGCGTGACGACCGACGGCGAGGACTCCGCGTACTCCCGCGCCCGCTCCGCGTTCGCGGTGATCCCCTCGACCGTGCGGTCCGCCAGCAGCCGGGAGACGTTGGCCAGCAGCCGCACGGACTCCAGCACGTTCTTCCCGATCACCGGCAGCATCACGTTCAGCTCGAAGTTGCCGGCCGCCCCGGCCGCCGCCACCGTCGCGTCATTGCCGGTGACCTGCGCCGCGACCATCAGCACCGCCTCCGGGATGACCGGGTTGACCTTGCCCGGCATGATCGACGAGCCCGGCTGGAGGTCCGGCAGGTTGATCTCCGCGAGGCCGGTGCGCGGCCCCGACGCCATCCAGCGCAGATCGTTGGCGATCTTCGTCAGCCCGACCGCGACCGTCCGCAGCTGCCCGCTGGTCTCGACGATCCCGTCCCGGGCGCCCTGCGCCTCGAAGTGGTTGCGCGCCTCCGTCAGCGGCAGCCCCGTCACCCGCGCGACCTCGGCGATGACCGCGGCCGAGAACCCCGGCGGGGTGTTGATCCCGGTGCCCACCGCCGTACCGCCCAGCGGGAGTTCCGCCAGCCGCGGCAGCGACGCGCGCAGCCGCTCGACGCCGTACCGCACCTGCGCGGCGTACCCGCCGAACTCCTGCCCCAGCGTCACCGGCGTCGCGTCCATCAGATGCGTCCGCCCCGACTTCACGACGGTCGCGAACTCCTCCGCCTTGCGCTCCAGCGCCTCCGCCAGGTGCTCCAGCGCCGGAATCAGATCGTTGAGGACCGCCGACGCCGCCGCGATGTGGATCGAGGACGGAAAGACGTCGTTGGACGACTGGCTGGCGTTGACGTGGTCGTTCGGGTGGACCTCCCGGCCCAGCCGCTCGCTCGCCAGCGTCGCGACGACCTCGTTGGTGTTCATGTTCGACGACGTCCCGGACCCCGTCTGGAACACGTCCACCGGGAAGTGCTCGTCCCAGCGCCCCTCCGCCACCTCGGCGGCCGCTTCCCGGATCGCCTCCGCGACGTCCTTGGCCAGCACCCCGAGCTCGGCGTTCACCAGCGCCGCCGCGCCCTTGATACGCGCCAGCGCCTCGATGTGCGCCCGCTCCAGCCGCTGCCCGGACACCGGGAAGTTCTCCACCGCCCGCTGCGTCTGCGCCCGCCACTTCGCGTGCGCGGGCACCCGCACCTCGCCCATGGAGTCGTGCTCGATCCTGAACTCACCGGCCTCGCCGGATGCACCGTTGTCACTCATACCTATGAGAGTGCCCGGGAACGCCGATCTGTTCCCGGGCACCGTGCCGATGTCACCTGCCTGCGGGGCATCCGCCCTTCAGGCCCGCTATGAAGGCCGTCCAGGCTTCGTCGGGGACGAGGAGGGCGGGTCCGTGCGGGTTCTTGGAGTCACGGACGGGGACGAGGCCGGGGTAGCCGTCGGCTATCTCTACGCAGTCGCCACCCTCCTTGTTGCTGTAGCTGGACTTGCGCCAGGCGGCGACGCTCAGATCGGGACGGGACGTGTTCAGCACGATGCGTGCCCTCCATCACGGATCGGATCATGTCGAGTGACATGGTCGGCGGTAGGGCCAGAGCCCGAACGTGATCGTAGGTGGCTGCGAAGGACGCCACTTCCTCCGGCTCTTCAATGAGTTGCCCGTACTCGGAACTCTCCGCGTAGGCGCATTCAGGGAGGTCAGGCAGAGACAGCACCGTCATGGAACCTTCCACGGCGCCGTGTGCCCCACTGCTGAACGGTAGGACCTGAACGGTGATGCGAGGGTCGTCGGCGGTCTCCAGCAGCCGTGCGAGCTGATCACGCATCACGACGGGGCCCCCGACGGGACGCATCAGAATGGCTTCATCGAGCACAACCCACAGCGCGGGGCCATCGGGTCGACGCAGCAGCCTCCTTTGACGCGCAAGCCGGGAGGCCAGTCGCTCCTCCAATTGGTCCGGTGTCTTGAGCGTACGTCCGACGCTCAGGACGGCACGGGCGTAGTCCGCGGTCTGGAGTAGACTGGGCACGACCGAGGCAGCGAACTGCCTGATGGCCAAAGCCCGCTCGGAGCGTTCCATGAACGCTTTCGCCCAGTCCGGGAAGGTCTCGCGGTAGACGTACGGCCACAGTTCGACCAACAGGTCATCGGCGCCTACGGCTTCGTCCAGGGCCCGTGCCAGCTCAAGTGTCGGTTTGGCGCCGGTGGTCCGCTCGATCTGGTTGATCCGGGTGCTGTGCGTGTTTGCCCGCACGCCGAGCTCAGCTTGCGTCAGGCCGACGCTCAAACGGAGTCTGCGGAGACGACTACCGAAGAGCGCCGCCATCGACGCCGAGGGATCAATTTCTTTGGCCACGGCCTCACTTCCGTCCTTACGGCTGCAGGAGTAAGCAGCTACTCCCTTTCGCAGCGTATGTCGCACGGCGACGATGTGAACACGGAACGTGATGATCCGCCGAGGCGGGCACACGACAGTCCCCGGCGACCGCGCACACGGCCCCGGGGCACGGCCAACGCTTGATCCAGAAGGAGCGTCAACATGCCGGAGCTTATTGCCCGTTGCCTCGCCCGGGTGCGGGCTTTACTGATTCCGCGGGCTTCGGGGCGGCACCGGCTCGCCGAGGTGGTCCGATGACCCTCCTCCCCAGGCCGCCGGGCCCGCCGCGCCGGCAGTCGTTGATGACGCTGCGGGTCTACACGGCGACCCGCGAGGGAGCCATCACCGAGGAGCGGGCGCCGGTACACGTCGTGGCGGGCGACCGGCCGGACATCTACGGCCTGTCGCAGGTCTGGCCGCCGTGCGCCTGCCCGCGCCATCGGGAGGGGTAGACCGACGGCCCGCGGGGCTCAGCCGAAAGCCGCGGTGGGGCCACCGGCGATCGACGGTGCCGGTGACGCTTCGGGAGCCGGGGCGCCGGAGGGGGCGCCCAATTCCGCTTCCCGGGCAGGCCGGAAGCGAATGCTGTTGAGGAGTGGCACCAGCAATTCGCAGTCCACCCAATGGTCTGTGCTCGGGGTACTGAACGTCACCGTGAGCAGCGTCTGTGCCCCGGGAACAGAACTCGGTGGAACAGGAATGAACGCCTGCAGTTGGGCGACGTCTATCGGCAGGTCTTCGCCCGACTCTGAGAACTCGGCGGGCAGTCGCAAGTCGGGTGATTGCCGGATGACCAGGGTGGCTTGGCCGCAGGGGAGTGTGAGGGCGCTGACGTCGGCGTGCCGACCGTGCTCGGCGGCGAGGATTTTGGTCATGCCGGCGATCGCCACCTCGGGGTCCCGGTAGGACAGAGGTTGGAGCCCGATGGTGAGGGAGCCCATGGACCAATCGCCGTCGAACTGGCCGAAGCAGGAGCCGGAGTAGAGGACTCCGGTGTCTGCGAGCATGGTGGAGACCTTCTGGTACTCCGCTGTGATCTCGTCGATCAGTTCGTCCGGAACTGCTGCGCCTTGCGCGTGGATGCGCGCTGTGACCTCAGCCCGTGCGCGCTCCGGATCCAGGCCCGTGGTGATCCTCTGGAAGATGGGGGAGATCTCGAAGCTGACCTGTACGGCACTCATTGCGTTCACCACTTCTGCCGGCCCGAGTCGGGCGGGGACTGCCTTTCCCGGTGGACTCGCCGGGTGTACCACCTGAGGGTTGCGGCACCGGCAAAGAAAACGGGCGCGGCAAGGGCCGGTGCGATATAGGAGCCACCGGAGCGGTAATTGCTGACGGCCGTCGCGCCCGCCACGATGCCGAGGACCAGGAGGCCGAAGATCTGGTTGCGGCGGGCGACGGGGTCCGGAGCCTTGCGGAGCTCCTGTCGCACCTGGTCGATCGAGACGGGGGTGGCCTGGCTATTCCATGCTCCGGGAACGCCGGCCGCATCCGATGGGGAGTCGGCCATGCGTCGCATCACGAGGTATCGAGGCTGATGCCGCTCGGTCTCCCAGTGTCCTACCGAATATCCGTACTGATGCCCTATCCAAGCCGTCTGCTCCGCAGACAGGCCGGTACCGGTCACCCGAACCTTGACCTCGGGGCGACCGTCAAAGGAGCGCAGTATTCCTTCGTATCTTCGGGCGCGTTGTGCCTTTGTGCCGACGAGATCGGAATACGCGATGCCCATCGCGACGGCGGGGGCTGCAACAGCGAAGAGGAGCCAGCAGACAGATTCCATGATCCCTCCTCAGTCGCCCGACTGCTGTGCCGCCGCCGCATCCTTTTCGCTGCCCTTTTTCCAGGCGTGCTCGAAGGCCATTTCCAGATCGACCACAGGTCCTATCGGACCGCCGATCAACATCGAGCCACCCACCACTGCTGATTCCTTCTTGTCGTCCGGGAGGAAGTAGCCGAGGCCCGTTTGGTCCTTTGTCCAGTCCCAGAGGGTCATGCCGATGCTTCCCCAGCCGGAAGCGCTCCCGAGTTCCTTGATCTTGCCTCCCGCCACGGCTGATTCAGTAAACTTCTCCACCCGTCCCGCGACTTTCCCAAGGCCGAAGGAGACCGCTCCCAGCCCGTCCTCGGTCAGCGTCCTGTCGCTGACGACATCCTTGCCGCCGGCAGCTTGCGCCGCCTTGTGCAGGCCCAGCGCTACCAGAGAAGTGACGCCGGAGACTGTCCCCATGACCCCTTCGGCCGGTGGGAAGAAAAACCCGGCCAAACCTGTGAAGGTGCTGACGGCTGCGAACACGTCGCCGATGGCTGCGACGGCATTGGCATGTTCCTTCACCCACTCGCCGATGTCATGCCCGAGGTCTTGGACGCCCTGCGCCAAGTTCTTCAGGCCGTTCAGCAGGCCGTCGAAGAAACCCGGTTCGTCCGGCGCCTGTTCGGCGGCATCGGAGAGCGCCGCGGCGACCTTGCCGGCCACTTCTTCGTGAAGACCTCGGAGGCCATTTGCGCTTTCGGTGATGTTCTCCAGGTGCGAGCGCGCCGCATTGAGTTCATTGACAGCACGCTCGCAGCGCTCGGCAGCAGCTTCGGCTTCCGCATCCGTCATCCCGAGGCCGCCGTCGCGGAAGAGCTGCAAGTCCGGGTCGTTCTCGGCCCGTTCGGCGCGCTTGCGGGCGGCCTTGGCCGCGCTCTCGTACGACTGCGCTCTGGCTTGCATGGTGCTCAGGTCCGCATGCCAGCTGTGCAGGGCGAGGTGGGCCTTCTGGAAGCTCTTGCCGGCGGTGTCCAGCAGTTTCGGCAAGGGGCCGGCACTGGCGCGGAACCGCTCCGCTGCATCACCTGTCCAGCAGGCCCCGTCGTGGATTCCGCGCAGGGTATCTGCGGCGCTGGTGAGGTTTTTGTGCGCGCGGTTCAGGTCCTCGACGAGATCGTTGACCGCCTGGAGAACTCCCGGTGCGGGATTGAACTGCAGCCCCGGGAAGCTGCCGTTGTTCTCGTACGGGTCTCCGCCACCGTACCCCCATAATTGCTCGGCGAGCGACACGATCAATTCCCCCACAGCAGTTGTTTCAGGTATCAGTCTTGTTCGAGCCGGTTACCCGAAGGGGCTGGCCTCCGCGCTGCCGCGGCTGGCAGTGGCGCCGGAATGGCGGTGCCCCTTCGCGAAAGCCTGCTGGATTGCGCTGTCCGTCTCGTGGTAGGCGCGCGCCGTCACTTGCAGACCTTCCCGGATGGCATCGGTGACAGCGGCTATCTGAGAAATGCCGAACTCCCATGCGCTCTTGAATTCCGCCCCTGCCTGGTCGATCTGGCCGTTGCCGAGGTCGCCGACGGTCGCGCTGCGCAAATCGCCGCCAGCATGTTTCATCGACTCCGTGCAGCGATCCAAGCGTGTTGACAAGGAGCCTAATTCCTCGACGTCTACCGAGAAATCCCCCGAACCGGCCACCGTCGGTCCCCCTCACTCGCGAACCATCCTTGATCATTACGCTCATCGACCGTAACGCGGCGTAATTCTCCTGGCCAGCGATTTTACGGGAGCTTGATGCGCCGGCGGATTTTCGGCCGTACGGCTGGCTGAAATGCGCCCACCGCAAGGAATGCGGAAAAGACCGACGGCCACCACCCGCGTCGTGCGGATGATGGCCGTGGCGTGGTGCCGGTGGGGAATTACGCTCCCTGGCGCACCGGAATGCTCGTGAACGTCGGGGCCGGGGCCGGGTCCTGGAAGAAGTCGTTGCCCTTGTCGTCGACGACGATGAAGGCGGGGAAGTCCTCGACCTCGATCTTCCAGACGGCTTCCATGCCGAGTTCCTCGTATTCGAGGACCTCGACCTTCTTGATGCAGTCCTGGGCCAGGCGGGCCGCGGGGCCGCCGATGGAGCCGAGGTAGAAGCCGCCGTGGGCGGCGCAGGCGTCGGTGACCTGCTGGGAGCGATTGCCCTTGGCCAGCATGATCTTGGAGCCGCCGGCGGCCTGGAACTGCTCGACGTAGGCGTCCATCCGGCCCGCGGTCGTCGGGCCGAAGGAGCCGGAGGCGTAGCCCTCGGGGGTCTTGGCCGGGCCCGCGTAGTAGACCGGGTGGTTCTTGAGGTACTCCGGCATCTCCTCGCCGGCGTCCAGGCGCTCCTTGATCTTCGCGTGCGCGATGTCACGGGCGACGACCAGCGTGCCGGTGAGGGAGAGGCGGGTCTTGACCGGGTGCTTGGTCAGCTCGGCGAGGACCGCGTCCATGGGGCGGTTGAGGTCGATGGCGACCGCGTCGAGGTCCGGGCCCGCGCCCTCGGTCAGCTCCTCCTCCGTGGTCTCCGGCAGGAAGCGCGCCGGGTCGGTCTCCAGCTGCTCGAGGAAGACGCCCTCGGCGGTGATCTTCGCGACGGCCTGGCGGTCGGCCGAGCAGGAGACGGCGATGGCGACCGGGCAGGACGCGCCGTGCCGGGGCAGGCGGACCACGCGGACGTCGTGGCAGAAGTACTTGCCGCCGAACTGGGCGCCGATGCCGATCTTCTGCGTCAGCTCGAAGACCTTGTCCTCCAGCTCCTTGTCGCGGAAGCCGTGGCCCGTGGGGGAGCCCTCGGCGGGCAGCTCGTCGAGGTAGTGCGCGGAGGCGTACTTGGCGGTCTTGAGGGCGTACTCGGCCGACGTGCCGCCGACGACGATGGCCAGGTGGTACGGCGGGCAGGCGGCCGTACCGAGCGAGCGGATCTTCTGCTCCAGGAACTTCATCATGGAGGTCTCGTTGAGGACCGCCTTGGTCTCCTGGAAGAGGAACGACTTGTTGGCGCTGCCGCCGCCCTTGGCCATGAAGAGGAACTTGTACGCGCCGCCGTCGGTCGCGTACAGCTCGATCTGCGCCGGGAGGTTGGAGCCGGTGTTCTTCTCGTCCCACATCGTCAGCGGGGCCATCTGCGAGTAGCGCAGGTTCAGCTGGGTGTAGGCGTCGTAGATGCCGCGGGAGAGCGCTTCCTCGTCGCCGCCGGCGGTGAGCACGTTCTGGCCGCGCTTGCCCATCACGATCGCGGTGCCGGTGTCCTGGCACATGGGCAGCACGCCCGCCGCCGCGATGTTGGCGTTCTTCAGCAGGTCGAGGGCGACGAAGCGGTCGTTGCCGCTGGCCTCGGGGTCGTCCAGGATCTTGCGGAGCTGGGCGAGGTGGGCCGGGCGCAGGTAGTGCGAGATGTCGTGCATCGCCTCGGCGGCCAGCTTGCGCAGCGCCTCCGGCTCGACCTTGAGGAACGTACGGCCGTCGGCCTCGAAGGTGCTCACGCCCTCCGAGGTGACGAGGCGGTACGGGGTGTTGTCCTCACCTACGGGGAGAAGGTCGGTGTAGGCGAATTCCGGCATTGAAGGTCATTCCTTACTCGGAGAGGTCCGGCTGACATCTGCGGCAGCGCTTGAACAGCGTAGAACCCTGGCGCGCGGACGTGGCTGTGAGGTAAGGCTCAGTCGGCGTGCGGGCCGGCCGCGGCGGCGGGTGCGATCCGGGCCGGCGCCGCCCCGGGGTCCGCCCGCACCCCCGCACGACAGGCCCTAGTCGCGATCTATCGCGTTTCGGTACGCTGGGGCGGTGGATGCAGACAACGGGGGACGAGTGGGTCCCGAGACGCCGCATGCGGTGAATCTGACCAAGGCCGAGACCAGGCCGGTGACCAGGCCCGCGGGCGCGCCCGTGGCCGAGGCGGACATCCGGGCGTCCGACGCGGACCGCGACCGGATCGCCGAGATCCTCCGGGAGGCGCTGGCGGAGGGCCGGCTGGATCCCGAGGAGCACGCCGAGCGGATCGACACGGTCTACCGCGCCAAGACCATGGGCGAACTGGAGCACGTCGTACGCGACCTGCCCGCCGCGGGCGGTGGCCGTACCCGGCCGGAGTCGGAGGCGTACGCGTTCGGGCCCGGTGTGCCGCCGGCCGACCAGAACCTCGTCGCGATCTTCAGCGCCTCGGTCCGCAAGGGCCGCTGGCAGGTCCCCGCGCGGATCAACGCGGTGGCCGTCTTCGGCACCGTCGAGATCGATCTGACCGAGGCGGTCTTCCCGCAGCAGCAGGTCCAGATCAACGTCACCTCGATCTTCGGCAGCGTGGACATCCGGGTGCCGGAGAACATCACGGTGCGCAGCAGCGGTTCCGGCGTGCTGGGCAGCTTCGAGGTCACGACCAACGAGGCGCCGGACGGCGACGCCCCGCAGGTCCTGGTCAACGGCTACGCCGTCCTGGGTAGCGTGGACGCCCGGCCCAAGCGCGGCGCCTGGGTCCGCGACCTGCGCGGGCGGCTGCGCGAGGGCCACCGGGAGCTGCGCCACCAGCTGCGCGACGAGCACCGCGAACACCACCAGCGGTTGCGCGAGGAGCACCGCGAACGCCACCAGCGGATGCGCGAGGAGCGGCAGGAGTGGCACGAGCGACTGCGGGCCGAACGGCGCGAGCGCCGGGACCGCTTCCGCAGGGGGCGGGACGACTGAGCGCGTTCTTCGCCTTGTCGCGATGTCGGGTTTCCGCACGATCGCCACGGAGTGCATAAGCGTGCGCACAGCGGGTAGGGCTGGTGCATCGTCTCTCGTACGGCTGCGGGGTGCGGAAAAAGGCCGTGCGCAGCGAGACGGGCAAGGGTGATTTCTCTCGCCGAAGCCGTCGTCAGGAGTAGACCGTGCTGCTACCGCATCAGCCCCTGCAGGATGCCGCTGTCGTTCCGTCCCCGCGAGTGCCTGCACGCGACGAAGCCGGTCCCTGGCATTCGGAGGCGGTGTGCCGACGGGACGAAGCCGGGCTGTTCTTCGCCCCGTCCAAGGAGCCGACCGCCGCGCGGCTGGCCAGGGAGGAAGCGGCGAAGCGGGTCTGTGCCCGCTGCCCCGTGATGGTCGAGTGCCGGGAGCACGCGCTGCTCCAGCCGGAGCCGTACGGCGTCTGGGGCGGCCTGACCGCGGCCGAACGGCGGGTCGTGCTGACCCGCCGACGGCGGCGCGAGGCCGAGCTCCAGCGCGCGGCCCATATGCCCGCGGCGGGCTGACGGCACTCCGATCCCCGCGGCCCATGGGCCACTTCGCCCCCGCCGGAGACTCTCCGACGGGGGCGAAGTGCGTGCCCGGGACGGGCGCCGCCAGGCGCCGCTAGCTGGGGCGCTCGAAGTCCACCGAGCTGTACGCGCGCAGCTTCGACAGCCGGTGCTGGGAGTCGATCTGCCGGATCGTGCCGGACTTGGAGCGCATCACCAGGGACTGGGTGTAGGCGGTCTCGGCGCGGTAGCGCACGCCGCGCAGCAGCTCGCCGTCGGTGATGCCGGTGGCGACGAAGAAGACGTTGTCGCTGCGGACCAGGTCGTCGATCTGGAGCACCTTGTCCAGGTCGTGCCCGGCGTCCAGCGCGCGCTGCCGCTCCTCGTCGTCCTTCGGCCACAGCTTGGCCTGCAGCGTGCCGCCCAGACACTTCATCGCGCAGGCGGTGATGATGCCCTCGGGGGTACCGCCGATGCCCAGCAGCAGGTCGACGCCGGTGCCCTCGCGGGCCGCCATGATCGCGCCGGCGACGTCGCCGTCGGAGATGAACTTGATCCGGGCACCGGCCTCCCGGACCTCCTTGACCAGGCCCTCGTGGCGCGGCCGGTCCAGGATGACCACGGTGACGTCCTCGACCGCGGACTTCTTGGCCTTGGCGATCCGCTTGATGTTGACCGCCACCGGCGCCGTGATGTCGACGAAGTCCGCCGCCTCCGGCCCGGTCGCCAGCTTGTCCATGTAGAACACCGCGGACGGGTCGAACATCGCGCCGCGCTCGGCGACCGCCATCACGGAGACGGCGTTCGCCATGCCCTTGGCGGTCAGCGTCGTGCCGTCCACCGGGTCCACGGCCACATCGCACTCCGGGCCGGTCCCGTCGCCGACCCGCTCACCGTTGTAGAGCATCGGGGCGTGGTCCTTCTCGCCCTCCCCGATGACCACGACGCCGTTCATCGAGACGGTGTGGATCAGGGCGCGCATGGCCTTGACCGCCGCGCCGTCCGCGCCGTTCTTGTCGCCTCGGCCCACCCAGCGGCCCGACGCCATGGCACCGGCCTCGGTCACCCGGACGAGTTCCAGGGCGAGGTTGCGGTCCGGGGCCTCGGGGCTGACCTCGAGTTGGGACGGGAGATGATGCTCGGTCATCGAGCGCACCTTTCTGTACGGCGACGGCCGCGAAGGATGAGGGTAGGTCCGACCTTATCTGCCGACCGCCAAAATGAGCAGAGGGCCCTTCGCATGAGCGGACGAATGCGGCCACGATCCTTCGTTTGCACGGGTGACGGCCGTCACCAGGGGGCCTGTCGGAGTCGCCGCGGGCATGGGGGACGATAGGGACGTGGCAGGTATGCGAGGCAGGCAAACGGTGCGGGACATGGTCCTGTCGCTGGCGGTGATCGGCGCCCTGGTCGGGGCGATCTACATCTTCATCCCGCACGACGACAGCGCCGACGCGGAGAAGAGCGCCGTCAAGACGGTCGACTACCGCGTCGAGGTCATCACGGCCCGGCGGGCGGCGCCCTACGCCGTCGCGGCACCGGAGGGGCTGCCGAAGACCTGGCGCGCCACGTCGGTCTCGTACAAGGCGAGCGACGACGGCAAGGGCGGTGCCTGGCACCTGGGCATGCTCGACCCCGAGCAGGAGTACGCGTCCGTCGAGCAGAGCGACGCGCCCGCGCGCAAGTTCATCCGTGAGGTCACGCTCGGCGCCACCAAGGTCGAGGGCAAGCAGGCCGTCGGCAGCAAGAAGTGGGACCGCTACAAGGGTGACCGGTACCGGGCGCTGGTCCGCGAGGAGTCGGGCGTGACCACGGTCGTCACCGGTACCGCGCCGTACGGGCGGCTCGCGGATCTGGCGGCCGCGCTGGTGGCCAAGAAGGGCTGACCGGGCGCGGCCCGCGGCCGTACGCACGACGGCCCGCGCGCCCGCACCGACGACGAGGCCGCCGCACCCGGGAGGGGTGCGGCGGCCTCGTCGTCGTGCGGGGGTGCCTGCTCAGACGGTGGTGACGGCGTCGTCGAAGGTCAGCCGCGGCGAGCGCGGGAAGAAGGCGTCGGCGCCCGGCTTGCCGATGTTGACGACCATGAACGACTTCTGCTTGCCGTCGCCGAAGAACTCCTTGTCCACGCCGGTGAAGTCGAAGCCGGTCATCGGGCCGGCGGCCAGCCCGGCGGCGCGGACGCCGACGATGAAGTAGCCGGCCTGCAGGGTGGCGTTCTGGGTGCCGGCGACCTCGCGGACGGCGGCCTCGGAGAAGAAGCTGTCCTTGATGCCCGGGGCGTGCGGGAAGAGCTCCGGCAGCTTCTCGTGGAAGTCCAGGTCCACGGAGAGGATCGCGGTCAGCGGGGCGGTCAGGGTCTTCGGGCCGTTGGCGCCCATGGCGTGGTTGACCAGGCGCTGACGGGCTTCCTCGGAACGGACCAGGGTGATCCGCAGCGGGGACTGGTTGAAGGCGGTCGGGCCGAACTTCACCAGGTCGTAGACCGCCTGGACCTGCTCGTCCGTCACCGGCTCGTCCGTGAACGTGTTGGCGGTCTGGGCCTCGCGGAACAGCAGGTCCTGAGCGGCGGCGTCAAGGGCGAGAGACATAAGGGCACCTCGGTGAATCGGATCGGTTCAGGTTCGGTCCCTACCACTCTAAAGCGGATAGATTAAGATTCAACTAAATCTGTCGGGTTGTGAGCCGATTCACATGTTCCCGATCTTTCGCCGGCCGCCGGCTCAGTCGCCCGCCGGGCCCGCCTCCGCCTCGTCCGGCTCCGCCAGGGCCGCGTCCAGGCGGGCGCGGGCGCCGTCCAGCCAGCGACGGCAGACCTTCGCCAGCGCCTCGCCGCGCTCCCACAGCGCCAGGGACTCCTCCAGCGTCGTGCCGCCCGCCTCCAGGCTGCGGACGACCTCGATCAGCTCGTCCCGCGCCTGCTCGTAGCCGAGCGTGGAGTCCACCGGCGGCACCTGCGCCGGTGCGCCGGCCGCCCCGCCCTGCTCCGCGTCCACCCCGTCGTCCGTCTTCGCCTTCGCCATGTCTCCCACCCTATGCAGGGGGTGTGACAGCGCCCGGGACGCCGTCCACCCGCACCCTGAACTCGCCCTCGGCCACCCGGGCCCGGAGTTCCTCGTCCACACCGACCTCCCGCGGTGAGCGCACCGCCGCCCCGTCCGGCTTCTGCAGCACCGCATAGCCGCGCTCCAGCGTCGCCTTGGGGGAGAGCGCGACCACTCGCGCGAGGGTGTGCACCAGCTCCGAGTCGGCCCGGTCCAGCAGGTGGCCCAGCGTCCGCCGGCCGCGCGCCGCCAGGGCCGCCACCTGCTCCTCGCGCTCCTCGACCATCCGCTGCGGCCGTTGTATGCACGGCCGCTGCAAGGCGCCGGCCAGCCCGCGCTCCTCCCGCTGCAGGAAGCCGTCGATCGCGCGCAGCGCCCGCTCCCGCAGCTGCCGCACCCGCGCCAGCTCCTCGCCCACGTCCGGCACCACCTTCTTCGCCGCGTCCGTCGGCGTCGACGCGCGCAGGTCGGCCACCAGGTCCAGCAGCGGGGTGTCCGGCTCGTGGCCGATCGCCGAGACGACCGGTGTGGCCGCCGCGCCCACGGCCCGCACCAGCTGCTCGTCGGAGAACGGCAGCAGGTCCTCCACGCTGCCGCCGCCGCGCGCCACGATGATCACGTCCACCTCGGGCAGCGCGTCCAGCTCCTGGACCGCCGCGATCACCTGCGGCACCGCGTGCACCCCCTGCACCGGTACGTTGCGCACCGCGAAGCGGACCGCCGGCCAGCGGTGCCGGGCGTTCTCCAGCACGTCGCGCTCGGCGGCGCTGGCCCGGCCGCAGACCAGCCCGATCAGCTGCGGGAGGAACGGCAGCGGCTTCTTGCGCTCCGCCGCGAACAGCCCCTCCGCCGCCAGGGACTTCTTCAACTGCTCCAGCCGGGCGAGGAGTTCACCCACCCCGACCGGCCGGATCTCGGCCGCCCGCAGCGACAGCTGACCGCGCGGCGCGTACCACTCCGGCTTGGCGTGCACCACCACCCGCGCGCCCTCGCTGATCACGTCGGCGACCTTGTCGAAGACCTGGCGGTAGCACGTCACGCTCAGCGAGATGTCGTACGAGGGGTCCCGCAGCGTCAGGAAGACCACCCCCGCGCCGGGCCGCCGCGAGAGCTGGGTGATCTGCCCCTCGACCCACACCGCGCCGAGGCGGTCGATCCACCCGCCGATGAGCCGGGACACCTCGCCGACCGGGATCGGCGTTTCCGGGGACGTTGAGACAGCCATACGAGCGAGAGTAGCGGTGGGCACTGACAGTGCCCGCGGGCTCGCCCTCAGTCCGCTGCCCCCGCCGCCCCGCCGCCGGCCCCGGCCCGCCGCACGTACTGCACCGCCAGCACCACCAGCCCCACCACCAGCCAGATGCCGCCCACCATCTGGGCGGTCGGCGACGCCGCCACGATCACCGCGACCACCACCGCGAGCCCCAGCAGCGGCACCACCACGTGCCGCAGCGGGTCCGGCGCCCCGGCCCCCGCACGGATCCCGAACCAGCCGATCACCGACGCGTGCAGCAGCGCGAACGCGGTCAGCGCCCCCACGTTCACCACCGACGACAGCTGGTCGAGCCCGTCCTCCCGCCGGGCCGCCCACACCGCCGCCACCAGCGTCACTGCCGCCGCCCCCAGCAACGCCCGGCGCGGCACCCCGCTGCCCTCGTCCACCTGCGACATCGCCCCCAGCAGCCGCCGGTCCCGCGCCATCGCGAACAGCAGCCGCCCGGCCGCCGCCTGCCCCGCCAGCGCCGCGAACGCCGCCCCGATCGCCTTGCTCGCCGCCACCAGCTTCTGCAGCCACGCCCCGACCGCCGCGTCCGCCGTCACGTAGAAGGCGTCCCCCTGCTCGCCCGGCCTCGCCGCCAGCTCGGCCGTCGGCACCGGGGTGAGCAGCGCCGCCAGATACGTCTGCACGGCGAACAGCACCCCGGCCACCACCAGGCACGTCAGCACCGCCCGCGCCACCCGCCCCGCCCCTCCCGCGGACTCCTCGGCGAACGAGGCGATCGCGTCGAAGCCCAGATAGGACAGCACCGCCACCGACACCGCCGACAGCACCGCACCCGGCGAGAACGCCCCCTCGCCGGTGAACGGCACCGCCCAGCCCCGCTGCGCCCCGTGCGCGGCGAGCACGCACACCGCCGCCACGACGAAGACCGCCAGCACCACGATCTCCATCGCCAGCACCGCGAAGCCGACCCGCGCCGCGGTCCGCACCCCCCACAGGTTCAGCAGCGTCGTCACCAGCACCGCGAGCGCCGTCCACACCCACGGGTGCACCGACGGCACCAGCGTGTGCAGCGCGATCCCCGAGAACAGGTACGCCACCGCCGGGATCAGCAGGTAGTCCAGCATCGCCATCCAGCCCGCGACGAACCCCGCGCCCCGGCCCAGCCCCACCCGCGCGTACGTGTAGACCGACCCGGCCCGCGGGGCGACCCGCACCATCTGGGCGTACGAGTACGCGGTGAAGGCCATCGCGACCGTCGCGACGACGTAGACCAGGGCGACCGCGCCGTGCGACTTCGCCTGCAGCGTGCCGAAGATGCCGACCGGCGCCATCGGGGCGATGAACAGCAGCCCGTAGACGAGCAGATCCCGGAACGTCAGCGTCCGGCGCAGCGACCCCGCTCCCGCCTCCTCGGCCCGCCGCAGCGACCCCATCCGTGCCTCCTCGGTCAACCGGCCCCAGTCTGGGCCACCGGGCGAGATCTTCCGGGCAGGCGGCACGGCCTTACGATGGACCGCATGACTTCCCGCGACACCCAGCCGTCCGCCCGCAAGGTCCTGCTCGCCGCCCCCCGTGGCTACTGCGCGGGCGTGGACCGCGCCGTGATCGCCGTCGAGAAGGCACTTGAGCAGTACGGCGCCCCCGTCTACGTGCGCCACGAGATCGTGCACAACAAGTACGTCGTCAAGACCCTCGAGAAGAAGGGCGCGATCTTCGTCGACGAGACGGAAGAGGTGCCCGAGGGCAACATCGTCATCTTCTCGGCGCACGGCGTCGCCCCCGTCGTGCACGAGGAGGCCAAGCGCGGCAAGCTCGCCACCATCGACGCGACCTGCCCGCTGGTCACCAAGGTCCACAAGGAAGCCGTCCGGTTCGCCAACGAGGACTACGACATCCTCCTGATCGGCCACGAGGGCCACGAGGAGGTCATCGGCACCAGCGGCGAGGCGCCCGACCACATCACCCTCGTCGACGGCCCCGGCGACGTCGAGAACGTCGAGGTCCGCGACCCCGACAAGGTCGTCTGGCTCTCCCAGACCACCCTTTCCGTCGACGAGACCATGGAGACCGTGGACGCCCTCAAGGGCCGCTTCCCCAACCTCCTCTCGCCGCCCAGCGACGACATCTGCTACGCCACCCAGAACCGCCAGACCGCGGTGAAGCAGATGGGCGCCGAGGCCGACCTGGTCATCGTCGTCGGCTCCAAGAACTCCTCCAACTCCGTCCGGCTGGTCGAGGTGGCGCTCGGCGCCGGCGCGCGCGACGCCCACCTGGTGGACTACGCCGAGGAGATCGACGAGAGCTGGCTGGAGGGCGTCGGCACGGTCGGTGTCACCTCCGGCGCCTCGGTCCCCGAGATCCTCGTCCACGGCGTGCTGGACTGGCTCGCCCAGCGCGGCTACGAGGACGTGGAGACCGTCACCGCCGCCCAGGAGTCCATCGCCTTCTCCCTCCCCAAGGAGCTGCGCCGCGACCTGCGCGCCGAGGCCAGGGCGGCCGGCGGGACGACCGAGGGCTGACCGCCACGGGATTCCGTTTCCCCCGGGCATCCCGGCCCGGGGCCGCCTAGCCTTTTCCCATGAGGGTCTTCGGTGTGGACATCGGCGGATCGGGCATCAAGGGTGCCCCGGTGGATCTGGAGCGGGGCGACCTGACGGAGGAGCGCCACAAGGTACTGACCCCGCACCCGGCCACCCCCGACGCGGTCGCGGACTGCGTCGCGGAGGTCGTGGAGCACTTCGGGTGGTCGGGGCCGGTCGGGGTGACCTTCCCCGGCGTGATCGTCGGCGGGACGGCCCGTACCGCCGCCAATGTCGACAAACGCTGGATCGATACCGACGTCGCCGCGCTGCTCACCGGGCGGCTGGGCGGCGAGGCCGGCGGCTGCCCCGTCACGGTGCTCAACGACGCGGACGCGGCCGGCCTGGCCGAGATGCAGCACGGCGCGGGCCGCGGCCGGTCCGGCACGGTCATCCTCCTGACCTTCGGCACCGGCATCGGCAGCGCCGTCTTCAGCGACGGCCGGCTGCTCCCCAACACCGAGCTGGGCCATCTGGAGCTGAACGGGCACGAGGCCGAGAAGCGCGCGTCCACGAAGGCCAAGGAGGACCACGACCTCAGCTGGGAGCAGTGGGCCCACCGGGTCAAGAAGTACCTCGCCCACGTGGAGATGCTGTTCTCACCCGAGCTGTTCGTGATCGGCGGCGGGGTGTCCCGCAAGGCGGAGAAGTTCCTGCCGCTGATCGAGGGCATCAGGGCCGAGATCGTGCCGGCTCAGCTTCGGAACAACGCGGGGATCGTCGGGGCCGCGATGGCGGCGTACGCCGCTCGGACTGGCGAGCCACCCGGCGCGGACGGTTCCCCGGTCGTGGCCTCGCCTGCTCGGCAGCCTGCGCCGACGCCCCGTCCCGGGGGCCCCGCGTCCCGTCCTGCGGTCGAGTCGCCCCTCGGCTGGCCCGACGCCGGGCGATGACCGCCACCCGCCGGACGAGCGCGATCAGCGCGCAGACCAGCGTGCCCGCGTAGAGCCAGCCGGCGTTCAGCGCGAGGACCGTGAAGACGCCCGTCACCACCCCGCCGAAACCGGCCCCGCCGTGCTGGATCGGCAGCGTGCCCAGCGTGAACGCGATCGGCAGGGTGACCGGCGCGAAGACCAGGTCGTACGGCCGCACCCAGAGCGCCGCGGCCACGCTCACCAGCAGGAAGAAGACGCCGTACGCGCTCTGCACGCCGCCCAGGAGCAGCTGGTCCAGGAAGGCGAACGCCAGCAGCGCCAGCGTCGCCAGCAGCCAGCAGCCGAGTCCGGTGAGCTTGGCGGACGGCATCCTGGCCGGCGTCGCGGCGGACGGGACGGGCACCGGGCCGCGCTGCCCGCGGGCCCGGTAGACGGCCGAGGACTCGGCGCCGTCCGGGAGCGGCGGGGTACGGCGCGGCGCCCGGCCGGCTTCGGCCGCGCGGGTGGGACCGCGGGCGTCCCCGGCCGCCGGGCCGCGGGCCGGCGGACGCACGGCCGCCGGCCCGCGGACGCCCGCCGGCGCGCCGCCGGACACCTGGGCGCCGCCGGAGGTCCGTGCCGCGCCGGATGCCGGTACGGACGCGAACCCGGAGGCCCGCATCGCGGAGAGAAAGGCGTCGTCGGGATCGTCGGCCACGGCCTCCGCGGGGCGCGGGAGCCGGGTGCCCGTGTCCGTGCCCGGGCGTCCGGACCGCGGCGGACCGTGCTGGTGCGTGCGCGTTTCGTATTGCTCCACCCGTCAACGGTAGGTCGCTAAGTGGTATTAACCGGTTACGGGACACGCGCTTTGTTCCGACCTTGGTCCTTCGTTCGCCACCGGGCGGGGGACGCGGGCGCGGGCCCGGGGCGGCTGTCCCCGGTGGCGGCCGTCCGCGGCCGCTCGCCCCGTAGACTGGTGGATCGGCCCTCCCGGGACCGGCATCCGTCACCGGATCCGGTGACGGAGCGGCTGCCCACCCACCACCACCCTTCGGAAGTCGAGTCGCCACCGTGTCGCTCACGATCGGAATCGTCGGTCTGCCGAATGTCGGCAAGTCGACCCTGTTCAACGCCCTGACCAAGAACGACGTGCTGGCGGCCAACTACCCGTTCGCCACCATCGAGCCGAACGTCGGCGTCGTCGGCGTCCCCGACCCCCGCCTCGCCAAGCTCGCCGAGATCTTCTCCTCCCAGAAGGTCCTCCCGGCCACCGTCGACTTCGTCGACATCGCGGGCATCGTCCGGGGCGCCTCGGAGGGCGAGGGCCTGGGCAACAAGTTCCTCGCGAACATCCGTGAGTCCGACGCGATCTGCCAGGTCATCCGCGCCTTCGCGGACGAGAACGTCGTCCACGTCGACGGCAAGGTCTCGCCGAAGGACGACATCGAGACGATCAACACCGAGCTGATCCTCGCCGACCTCCAGACCATCGAGAAGGTCCTGCCGCGCCTCCAGAAGGAGTCGCGGATCAAGAAGGACATCGCCCCCAAGGTCAAGGCGGTCGAGGAGGCCAAGGCCATCCTGGAGAAGGGCGACACCCTCTTCTCCCAGGGCATCGTCCAGGGCTCCGGCAACGAGGAGCTCCTCCACGACCTCCACCTCCTCACCACCAAGCCCTTCCTCTACGTCTTCAACGTCGACGAGGACGAGCTGACCGACGAGGACTTCAAGAACGAGCAGCGCGCGCTGGTCGCCCCCGCCGAGGCGATCTTCCTCAACGCCAAGCTGGAGGCCGACCTCGCCGAGCTCGACGAGGACGAGGCCCTCGAACTCCTCCAGTCCGTCGGCCAGGACGAGCCCGGCCTCGCCACCCTCGCCCACGTCGGCTTCAACACCCTCGGCCTGCAGACGTACCTGACCGCCGGCCCCAAGGAAACCCGCGCCTGGACCATCAAGAAGGGCGCCACCGCCCCCGAGGCCGCCGGTGTCATCCACACCGACTTCCAGAAGGGCTTCATCAAGGCCGAGGTCATCTCCTTCGACGACCTCGTCGAAACCGGCTCGGTCACCGACGCCCGCGCAGCCGGCAAGGCCCGCATGGAGGGCAAGGAATATGTGATGCAGGACGGGGACGTGGTGGAGTTCCGGTTCAACGTGTAGTGCCTGAGTCCTTGATCGGCTGACGTGGCTGGTCAGGGCATGAATCCCCAGGTCAGGGGCCAGATCATCGGGTCTGGCCCCTTCCTGTTTTCTCCTGCGGATTCAGGCTGTTTCCGGGTCGTGTGCTGACTTGGGGCTGACCCTGGCGGCAACTCTCAGAAGCTCTGACCTGGGGCTCCGGTGGGGGAGCGGAGGGCAGCTGAAGGGATTGACCCGGACGAAGCGACGGCGGACCGGTTTCCCGTTCTGGAAACCCGAACCTCTTGTTGTGCAGGTCGTCGGCTGGGAACGATGAACGGGACACCGGAGCACGGGAACGAGGGGGCACCGTATGAGGCTGACGAAGCTGGCCACGACCTGTGAAAACGGAGACTGTCCCACCCTGTACGCGACCGACAAGGGAACCCTGATCGTGCAGGGAGGCGTGCCGACGGGACACGGCCTCGACGTGCCCGAGGGCGAAGCCCTGGTGGAAATCCCGATGGACCTCATCCGGAAGGCAATCCGTGATCAGCGCATCTAATGACCTGGCTGCCCGCTTCTCCACCTTCCAGGAGGAGGCGTTCCGGCTGGAGACCCTCGACGACTACAGCAACTCGGGCAACCCCGCCGCCTTCCGCGCCTTCCTCGCGGGCGAGCCCAAGCCCGCGGACTACAACGCGGGCTGGTTGGAGACCGTGCGCACAGCGACGGAGAGCGGTAAGCGCATGGTGCGCGTCCACGTCCTGTCCCGTCCGCTCACGCCGTACCTCCGCTACGAGCTGAGCTGGGGCTACCAGACGAACATGATGGCGGGCGAGGAGTTCCACATCCTCGACACGACCGACCGCCCGAATCCGCTGGAGGGTGTGCCCGATTTCTGGCTCTTCGACGGCCGCGAGCCTGTGGTGCTCAACTACGACGAGAACGGCGCGTTCACCGGGCCGACGTTCGTCCCGGCACCGGGGGCGCTGCCCACGGGCGAGCAGTCCGAGTACGCGACGTATCGAAGCGTCGCCCTGGCCATGTCGGTGCCGTTCACCGAATGGTGGGGGAAGCACGGAGCAGCGTGAATCAGGCAGAACTCGGCGCCGCGCTGCGGGCGCTGCGGCAGGCGTCCGGCAAGGAGGCCAAGGCCGTCGCCCGCAGCGCAGTCATGTCGACCGCCAAGCTGTCGAAGATCGAGAACGGCCGTGTCGCCCCGGCGACGGCGGACGTGGAACGCATCCTCACGGTCTTGGACGTGTCCCCGGAGATCAAGGCCGAGTACCTTGCCGTAGCCCGTGCACAGGCCACAGAGGCGACCGCATGGCGCCTGTTCCGGCGCATGGGCTATCACAAGAAGCAGGAGCAGATCAGGGCGCTGGAGTCCTCGATGGCGCTCCTGCGCCTCTTCCAGCCGTCCCTCGTTCCTGGCCTGCTCCAGACGCCTGAGTACATCCGGGCCGTGCTGGAGCCGAAGGGCCTCACGGAAGCACAGCTCTTCCGTACGGTCTCCGCCCGGATCGACCGGCAACGCGTCCTGTACGACACCAGCAAGGTGCTCCGATTCGTGGTGACGGAACCCGTCCTGCGCTGGCGTCTCCTCCCGCCCGCGATGATGGCGGGCCAGCTGGACCGCATCGTGTCGGTGTCCCGCCTGCCGAACGTGGACGTGCGCGTGGTCCCCCTCGACGCGCCGCAGCGCGACGTGCCCGGTCACTCCTTCGTCATCCGGGACGACCGTGTGGTGACGGTCGAGACGACACACGCCGAGGTGGTCGTCACCGACCCACGGGACGTCTCCCTGTACGTCGAGAAGTTCGACCGCTTCGCCTCCGTGTCCATTACCGGGGACGCAATGCGCGACCTAGTCGAGGGCATCCGGGACGCGTTCTTGCGCGAACGGGAAACGCCCTAGCTTCGGCCCCTCGGACCGGCTGACCATGGCCTTCTCGACGAGATGCGGGGAGGCATACGAGATGCACGGAGAATCGTCGACGCTGCCGGAGCCGGTGGCTTCTTCCCTACCGCCGGCACGGCCGGAACCCGTCCCGGGCTGCCGGGACTGCCTCGGCCTCGCGGTACAACGGGCCAACGCCGGGTCGGTCTGGGACTACTCCAAGGTGTCCGACATGAACGTGACCCTGCGCGCACACCTGCGGGACGCGCACGGGGGCGAGTAATGCCCCGCGCTGTGCTGCGGTACGTCACGCATCGGATTACCCAGCACCCAGACACCGACGTGACGTTCGAGGCCGAGTGCCTCCGCTGCGACTGGTCGGCGACGCCTTCCGAGGACGGGGCGGCCGTGGACATCGAGTGCATGGGGCACACGGGACGCACCGACCACGAGGGATTCAGGCGGGTGTGCACGTCGTTCGCTCTGGTGGTGCGGGCGGGGTGACGGCGACCCGAGCGTCCCTTGCTTCAGTTGCCGTCAGACGCGCTGGAGGCGACGCCGACGGCCCCAGCACGCGACACAGACGCGGGCCTCCGTATGAGATTGAACAGGACGAAACCCATGGCGAAGCGTTCCGAGCCGAAGAAGACGATGACCAAGGAGGAGTGGATCGAACAACAGCTGGCCAATGCCCCGGATCCGACGGCCGAGGGTGCCTGGTGGGTGCTCAACAGGTTCGGCTTCCCGACGGAACAGGTGGAGGCGGCCTACCAGGCGATGCTGCGGGAGAAGGAGGAACGCGCCGCAAGGCGCACAGCTGGAGCCCTGAGCTTCATCGCGACTCCAAGGCTCCGCGCCACTCGGCGAGCCGGTCAGCCTGCCTGGCTCACGAGTCGGGCTGTGTTCAGCTGAGCGGGGATGCGCAGGCCATGAACGGCCCGGCCGCCCGGCTCCATGTTTCTCCCCTGGCGAGTGCTGCCGCGCCTTCCGTGCGCAGCGACGTGACCACGGGGGTCAGGAAGTCCGTACGCCAATGCTGCACGGCCTCCGGCTTCATGCTGCTCGCCTCGACCGAGGCCCCCACCCTGGCTTCGAGTACGGCCGCGCCCTGCGCCGCGTCGTCCCCGGTCCACTCGTCCACGTGCTCGGCCACCAGGGCCCACGTCAGCTTGATCATGCGCGGATCGTACGGACGGTGGCGGGCGGCGTGAAGAGCCAGAGGTGCGAGCGGGGGTGGGGGTACGACCCCCGAAGGGGCCCGTCGTCGGCCGCCGCGTCTTAGCAGCTCGGGTTCTGCCACGGTTCCAGGGGCGACGGGGCAGCTGTGGCGCTCCCTCCGGCGGCGATAGAAGGCGCAGGTCAGCGGCGATCCAACCGTTCTGCAGGGCATCCGTCGGCACTGCACAGGAATGAGAAGGGCTCAGGCCGCGACTTCGCCGGGGTCCTCGTCCTCGTCTTCCGAGGAGCCGCCCCGCTCGTAACCCGACACGTCGATCTCGCGGCCGTCTGCGAGCCGTCTCTTGTGCGGGGCAACGTTGTGCTTGGTGGGCGGGTTCCGCTGCTCCTTCTCCTCTGCAGAGTCGGCGGCCGACCCGGTGTCCTGGGACTCCTCGGTGATGTTCTGTTCCTCGGCATGCCTAGCGGCCAGGACGGCGACGGCCAGAGCCGCGCTGCCGACCGTGCCGGCCACGGCGAGGATCTTCGGCTTGTGCTTGCTGACCCAGCCCTTCGCCTTGGCGAAAGAGGTGGGCTCGCCGTCATCGAGGATGGGGTCGCTGGGCGTGGAGTCAGTCACGGGCACAGATCTACCGGACCCGTCCCTCGCCTGTCAGGCAATCACCCGACATCGCCCGATCAGGTTCCGTGGCGCTCGTACGTCTTCGAGTCTTCGCGAAGGTGCATCCTCTGGCCGCCGCAGCGGATTGCCGTCCTCGTTCTGTGGCCCGCCCGCCGGACAGCTCTGCTTGGCGTCGGCCGCGAGGTGCCTCTCTTCCCATACAGGTCAGCTCGGCCGCTCTCTCTACTACGCTTCCTGCGTGGACTCGGCTGCCGCTTGCGTGGAACACGCATCGGCGGTTGGGAACGGCCGCGCGACGTGCGTCACGCCGCAGGCATCAGGGTTGGCGGCTCGCGCGACCGCCATGACATACCGGGAAGAAGAGCCTTGGCCCTCAAGAAAACAGACCTCTACAGCTCGCTCTGGAAGAGCTGCGACGAGCTGCGCGGCGGGATGGACGCCGGCCAGTACAAGGACTACATCCTCACGCTGCTCTTCGTGAAGTACGTCTCCGACAAGGCCAAGGCCGACCCCGACAGTCTCATCGACGTACCGCCCGGCGGTTCCTTCGACGACATGGTCGCCGCCAAGGGCGACAAGGAGATCGGCGACCGCTTCAACAAGATCATCAGTCGGCTGGCCGAAGCGAACGACCTGCGTAACGTCATCGACCTCGCCGACTTCAACGACGAGGAGAAGCTCGGCAAGGGCAAAGAGATCCAGGACCGGCTGTCCAAGCTGGTCACGATCTTCAGCGACCTCGACTTCAGAGGCTCCCGAGCCGAGGGCGACGACCTCCTCGGTGACGCTTACGAGTACCTGATGCGCCACTTCGCCACGGAGTCCGGCAAGAGTAAGGGCCAGTTCTATACCCCCGCCGAGGTATCCCGCGTGCTGGCCAAGGTAGTCGGCATCACCAAGGACACCCGCCAGGACCAGACGGTCTACGACCCCACCTGCGGCTCCGGCTCACTCCTCCTGAAGGTCGCAGACGAGACCTCACGCGGCATCTCGATCTACGGCCAGGAGAAGGACAACGCCACCTGGGCACTGTCCAAGATGAACATGATCCTGCACGGGTATGCGGCGGAACACGTGATCCTCAAGGGCGACACAATCACCAGCCCTCAGTTCACCAGCGGGAACGTGCTCCAGACCTTCGACTTCGCGGTGGCCAACCCGCCGTTTTCGCTCAAGTCCTGGAGTAACGGTCTGGAGCTGGAGTACGGCCGTTTTGAGTACGGTCGGCCGCCGGAGAAGAACGGCGACTACGCCTTCCTCCTGCACATCCTCAAGTCGCTCAAGAGCACGGGCAAGGCGGCGGTCATCCTCCCGCACGGAGTGCTCTTCCGCGGTAACGCCGAAGCCGACATCCGCCAGCGCCTGCTGAAGCAGGGGTTCATCAAGGGCATCATCGGCCTCCCCTCGAACCTCTTCTACGGGACCGGCATCCCCGCCTGCATCATCGTGCTCGACAAGGAGAACGCCGCTGGCCGCACCGGCGTCTTCATGATCGATGCGTCCAAGGGCTTCATCAAGGACGGCAACAAGAACCGCCTCCGCAGCCAGGACATTCACAAGATCGTCGACGTCTTCACGAAGCAGACCACGATCGACTGCTACTCGCGCATGGTCCTGCTGTCGGAGATCGCTGACCCGAAGAACGACTACAACCTCAACATCCCCCGCTACATCGACTCCTCCGAACCCGAGGACATCCAGGACCTTCACGCACACCTGCACGGCGGCATCCCGGACCGCGATCTCGACGCGCTCAACGGCTACTGGGATGCCTTCCCGAAGCTGCGAGATCAGCTGTTCCAGCCGAACCGGCCTGGCTATAGCGACCTCACCATCGATGTCAGCAAGGTTCAGCAGGCGGTCCTTGATTCCCCCGAGTTCCAGAAGTTCACCCAAGAGGCTCGGGAGATCATTACTGAGTGGTTCGCCGCCCATCGCAAGAAACTCGAAGAGATCGACGAAACCACTCGGCCGAATGGCCTCATCGCCGCCCTCGGTGACGACCTGCTGGCCCGTTTCAAGCCAGTACCTCTGCTGGACGAGTACGACGTCTACGAGCAGCTCATGACGTACTGGCACGACGCCATGCACGATGACGTCTTCATGGTCATGAACGACGGCTGGCTCGAAGCCGCCAAGCCCCGCAAGATCGTGGTGGACAAGGACCGAAAGCTCTCCGAGACTCCCGATCTCGTGGTGGGTACGGGCCGCAGCGCCGAGAAGTACAAGATGGACCTCCTCCCGCCGAATCTGATCGTTGAGCGCTACTTCGCCAAGGAACGCGCTGAGGTCGATGAGCTCATGTCGGTATCGGAGGAAGCGAGTCGCCTGGTCGAGGAGTACGTCGAGGAGCACGCCGTTGAGGGCGGGCTCCTGGCGGAAGCGATGGACGGCGAAAAGATCAACAAGGCACTCGCTTCGGCCCGTCTGAAAAAGGCGCGACACGAGGGTGCGGATGCAGACGAGGTGGCTGTTCTGTCGCATCTGATCAAGCTCTACAACGCGGAGGCGGTGGCCAAGAAGGAATTCAAAGAAGCGGAAGCTGCACTCAACCTCGCAACGCTGAAGAAGTATGGCGACCTCACTGAGCGAGACGTGCGGACGCTCGTATTGGACGACAAGTGGGCAGCCGTAATCCGTGACCGCGTCACCGGCGAGATCAACGCATCCACGGTTGCACTCGTCTCGCGTATCCAACAGCTCGGCGGACGCTACGCAGAGACAGTTGGATCTCTCGATGCCGAGCTTGAGAAGCTCGAAGCTAAGATTGCTGCGAACTTGGCTGAGATGGGGGTTCAGTGAATTCATGGGGTACGGCGACGATCGGATCGGTCTGTCTTACTTACAGTGGTGGCACGCCGTCAACTGCGCGTCTGGATTACTACGGCGGTGATATCCCATGGATTGTGTCGGCGGACTTGAATAAAGGTCGCATCTTGTCTGTCAAGGGTCGCATCACCCGCCTCGGGCTGGAGAGGTCTTCGGCAAAGCTTGTCGATCCGGGAACTCCATTGATTGCACTTTACGGAGCGACTGCTGGGGTTCCTGCACTGACCTATGTTGGCGGCGCTATCAACCAGGCAGTGCTTGCCATGGTCCCACGACGCATCGCCGCTGAGTTTCTGTACCAGTGGCTCAGGGCGAACCGTGATCAGATCATTGATCGATACACTCAGGGCGGCCAACCTAACCTCAGCGGAGCGATTGTTCGGAGCATTGAGCTACCGCTGCCACCCGTATCGGAGCAGCATCGGATTTCTGCGGCACTTAGAGACGTAGACGATCTGATCGCTGCATTGGAGCGGATGATCGCCAAAAAGTTGGCGATTAAGCAAGGCTTGCTGCAGAAGCTTTTGGCTGACGAGGCTAGCCTCTCCGTCTGGCCTCGTTCCCGCCTGTCTGGCCTTATTGATGGACTGGAAGCAGGGATCAGCGTTCGATCGTCTGAACAGGCTGCTCATGGAATTGCTGTGCTGAAGACATCGGCTGTTAACGGTGGGCGGTTCGATCCAACCGAAGCCAAGCCGGTAATTTCCCAGGACGTCGATCGGGTGCGTTGTAACCCTGTAGCGGGAAGCCTGATTATCAGTCGAATGAACACGCCGAATCTGGTTGGCGAAGTTGGGTATGTTGAGCGCGACTGCGCCAACTTGTACCTCCCTGATCGGCTTTGGCTGGCCCGTCCCAAACGAGGCAAGGGTCAGCAAGTAAATATGCGCTGGCTTGGCTACTATCTGAGCTCGGAATTTGGGTCATCCGCGGTGCGTGGGCTTGCTACAGGAACCAGCGGTAGCATGAAGAATATTCCCAAAGATAAACTCTTGGCCCTCGAAGTGCCCACGCCACCGCCTCATGAGCAAGACAAAATTGCCGATACAGTGCGCGCTGTAGATTGCGCGATTGACCTTCTTCGTGACCGTCTAGTCAAGGCGCGAGACGTCAAACAGGGCATGCTGCAGCAGCTCTTGACTGGCCGTGTCCGCCTTCTTGCTAAGGGAATCGAAACATGAGCGATGTCGGGCAAGTGGAGCGCGAGGCGCAGAAGCGCGTTGTCCAGCTTTTTAAGGAGCAATTGGGGTACCGCTACCCCGGCAGCTGGGAATACCGCACGGGTAACTCGAACATCGAGGTCGAGCTGCTGGAATTAAACCTGCGCGGCCGTGGCTATGACGACACTCTCGTCAGTAAGGCGATCGACCAGCTGGCGAAGGCTGCCGCGCTCGGCGGCGGTCGTGACCTGTACGAGGCGAACCGCGCCGTCTATGAGTTGCTGCGCTACGGGGTCAAGGTCAAGTCGGGAGCCGGCGAGCGGTACGAGACCGTCTGGCTCATCGACTGGAGCGACCCGCAGGCCAACGACTTCGTCGTCGTCGAGGAGGTGACGATCGTCGGGCGGCAAACAAAGCGGCCAGACATCGTGCTCTACGTCAACGGCCTCGCCCTGGTGACTTTGGAACTCAAACGCTCGCGGGTGGCTGTGAGCGAGGGCATTCGGCAGACCATCGGAAATCAGCGGCCCGATTTCATCCGGCCGTTCTTCTCCACGGTTCAACTCGTGCTCGCCGGAAATGACGTCGAAGGGCTGCGCTACGGAGTCATCGACACCCCTGAGAAGTACTGGCTGGAGTGGAGGGAGGAGGAAGAGGAGGAGAGGTCTGCTGCCGAGGGTCCGCTGGACCGCTCCCTGCTCCAACTCTGCGGCAAGGGGCGGCTCTTGGAGTTGATCCACGACTTCACCGTATTCGACTCCGGCGTCCGCAAGGCGTGCCGTCACAACCAGTACTTTGGTGTGAAGAAGGCGCAGGAACGCATCAGCCGTCGCGAGGGCGGCATCATCTGGCACACCCAGGGGTCGGGCAAGTCGCTCACGATGGTGTGGCTGGCGAAGTGGATCCGTGAGAACCAGAAAGACCCACGCGTCCTCCTCATCACCGACCGCGAAGAGTTGGATGAGCAGATCGAGAAGGTCTTCAACGGCGTCAACGAGAAGATCTACCGCACCAAGACTGGCGCGGATCTCCTAGACACCCTGAACAAGTCCACCGAGTGGCTTATCTGCTCCCTCGTGCACAAGTTCCGCAGCTCTGCGGGCAAGGGGGACGACGAGAAGGCGCAGGACGAGTTCATCGAGGAGCTCAAGGCTAACGTCCCGAAGGACTTCAAGGCCAAGGGCAACTTGTTCGTCTTCATCGACGAGGCCCACCGCACCCAGTCTGGCAAGATGCATGCCGCAATGAAGAGCCTGCTGCCCGGTGCGATGTTCATTGGCTTCACGGGAACGCCCCTGCTCAAGGTGGACAAGGCCACGAGCATGGAGACCTTTGGTACTTTCATCCACGAGTACAGGTTCGACGAGGCCATCAAGGACGGCGTCGTACTTGATCTCAGCTATGAGGCACGCGCGATCGACCAGCGGCTCACCTCTGCCGCGCACGTCGACAAGTGGTTCGCGGCCAAGACCAAGGGCATGACAGACCTGTCCAAGGCGGAGCTGAAGAAGCGCTGGGGGACGATGCAGAAGGTCGTCTCCTCTGAGCCCCGGGCAATGCAGATCGTCCAGGACATCCTGATGGACATGGAGACCAAGGACCGTCTGAAAGACGGCCGTGGAAACGCCATGCTGGTCGGTGACAGCGTCTACCAGGCATGCAAGTTCTACGAGCTGTTCTCCAAGGCGGGATTCGACGGCAAGTGCGCCATTGTCACCAGCTATAAGCCGAGTCCTGGAGACATCTCCAAGGAGGACTCCGGTGCCGGCCACACGGAAAACCTCCGGAAGTACGAGATCTACCGGAAGATGTTGGCTGCCCACTTCAACGAACCTGAAGACGTGGCGATGACGAAGGTCAAGGAGTTCGAGAAGGAGGTCAAGCGGCAGTTCGTAGAGGAGCCCGGCCGCATGCGCCTCCTCATCGTCGTCGATAAACTTCTGACCGGCTTCGACGCGCCGAGCGCCACGTACCTCTACATCGACAAGAAGATGCGGGACCACGGGTTGTTCCAGGCCATCTGCCGCGTCAACCGACTCGACGGTGACGACAAGCAGTACGGCTACATCGTCGACTACCGAGACCTGTTCAACTCCCTCCAAGGTGCCATCACCGACTACACGTCCGGGATGTTCGACGGTTACGAGCGGCAGGACGTCGAGGGCCTGCTGAGCAACCGTATCGACAAGGGGCGAAAGGACCTCGACGAGGCCCTGGAACAAATCCGCGCGCTGTGCGAGCCGGTCGCGCCACCCCGGAACACGCTCCAGTACCAGCAGTACTTCTGCGCCGCTGAGCAGGGCAACGCCGCACAGCTCAAGGCCAATGAACCCAAGCGCGTCAAGCTGTACAAGGCCGTCGCAGCGGTGACGCGAGCCTTCGCCAACCTGGCGAACGACATGGAGGACGCCAAGTACTCGGCGGAGGAGATCGAGGACATCCGCAAGGAGGTCCGCCACTACGTCGACGCCCGGGCCGAAGTGAAGCTCGGCGCAGGCGAGGAAGTCGACTTCAAGCAGTACGAGGCAGGCATGCGCTTTCTCCTGGACACCTACATCCAGGCAGACGCGTCCAGGACCGTGTCCGACTTCGAGGACACCGGACTCATCCAGCTCATCGTTGAGCTGGGCGCCGGAGCCGTCGACAAACTACCGACCGGCATCAAGAGCAACCCCGATGCCGTTGCCGCGACCATCACCAACAACATGCGCAAGGTGATCGTCGAGGAGCATGCGACAAACCCGAAGTACTTCGACGAGATGTCTCAGCTGCTCGACGCCATAATCGAGGAGCGCCGCAACGGAGCCATCGAGTACGAGGAGTACCTCGCCAAGCTATTGGAGGCGGCGGCGGAACTCGGCGGGAAGAACGCGGGCGATGCCGCACGGTACCCGAAGTGGGCGGACAACGGTGCACGCAGAGCGCTATGTGACTTCTTCCCCGACGATGAGCAGCTTGCTGTTCAGGTCGACCTCGCCGTGCTGCACAACAAGCCCCACGACTGGGCAGGGAGCCCGCTCAAGGAACGAAAGCTGCGCATCGCGGTCAAGCGTGCGCTGCCCGACGGCTTCGACCGGCTCGACGAGCTCTTCGAATTGGTGAAAGCAAGGCATGAGTACCACTAGCACCCGGATTACCGTCCTCGGCATCGATGTCCAGGTGGACTTCAAGGACATCAAGAACCTGCACATCGGTGTCTATCCGCCGGGGGGACGTGTCCGGGTGGCGGCACCCCAGCGGATGGATGACGACCAGGTCAGGCTGGCCGTCATCCAGCGGCTGCCATGGATCAGGAGGCAACAGGACGAGCTGAGATCGGCTCGACGGCAGTCCGTACGGGAGATGGTCGGCGGAGAGTCCCACTACATCTGGGGCGTGAGGCGACGCCTGAAGGTCGTCGAACGCCCCGGACGCCCGCATGTGGAGATCGACGGAGACCGACTCGTCCTGTACGCGCTTCCTGACACCGACGAGCAGCGCCGCCGAGACCTGCTCGACCAGTGGTGCCGAGAGCAGCTCCGACGCGCCATCCCCCCGCTCATCGAGCAGTGGGAGGCGAAGCTGGGCGTCTCAGTGCCCTGGTGGGGCATCCGCCGGATGAAGACCAAATGGGGCTCGTGCAACCAGGAGACCGGCCGCCTGTGGTTCAACTCTGAGCTGGCCAAGAAACACCCGAACTCCCTTGAGTACGTCATCGTCCACGAGATGACCCACTTCCTCGAACGCGGGCACGGCCCGCGCTTTGCCCGGCTGATGGACAGCTTCCTGCCGGACTGGCGCAGTCGTCGCAACGATTTGGACGCGGCACCGCTCGCTGACGAGCTATGGACGTGACGTGACGTGCCGCGCTGGCGGCCGAGCCGATCGTGGACGCACGTCCGGCGCCCGAGAACAGCGAGTGACGTTCATCAGGTATCCGAGTTAATGACAGTGACGTGGGAAGCATTCCGCCTCCCTCGCCGTAGGCCCTAAGAGATGACGCTGACGTGAAAGGTACGGACCTCGTGGCGAAGCTTCGGTTGACCGTAGGGCGGGGGCACGTCGAGGAACTGGCCCGCCTGCGCCATCCTGTCGGAGCCATCGAGGAGCTGATCTGGAACTCACTCGACGCGGACGCCGAAAACGTCACCGTCGTGCTTGAGCGGAACGACTTCGACGGAGTCGATCGAGTAGCCGTGATCGACGACGGCACTGGTATTGCGGCGGAGAAGTGCAGCGACTATTTCGAGCAGATCGGTACGTCCTGGAAGAAGCGCACGCAGGTCAGCGAGGTTAAAAAGCGCGTGCTACACGGGAAGAACGGGCGGGGCCGAGTCTGGGCCTTCGCGCTCGGCAGCGAGGTGCGCTGGACCAGCGTGAGCAGGATGCAGGGGATCTGCCGGCGTGTGGTCATCGAGTCCGACCGCGGCTCCATGGACGAGTTTGACGTCAGCGATCCCGAGCCGACGACCGACGCGACGGGGACGGTCTTCGAGGCGTTCGGCGGGGAGGACCTCCAGAAGCTGACCGAGGACGCCGCCCGTACCGCGCTCACCGCCGCCTTCGCGCTCCATCTGGAGGCCTACCCGGACATCTGCATCACCTACGACGGGACACGCCTTGACCCGGCGTCGGAGCAGGTGCACGTCGATACGTACGAGGTGGCGGCCCCGCCGGGCAGCTCTCACCCGTCGGCCCAGCTGAAGATCATCGAATGGTCGCGTCCGTATTCCCGGGCTCTGATTCTGTGTGACGGCCGAGGTATGTCCTTGGCGCAGCTGAAGCCGGAGATCCAGGCTCCCGGCTTCCACTTCACCGCGTACCTGTCCTGGTCGGGGTTCGAGGACGATTCGGTCGGCGACCTCGCCTTCGCCGACTGGGCACCGGAGGGGCCCGCTGCCGAGGTGTTGGCCGAAGCCCGGGAGCGTATGCGTGAGCACTTCCGTTCCCGCGCCGACGAACGTCGTCGTGAGCTTGTCGACCAGTGGCGTGCGGAAGGTTTCTACCCGTACACGGGCGAGCCCGCCAACGACCAGGAGCGTGCGGAGCGCGAGACCTTCGACGCCGTGGCGACCGCGGTCGTCCGGCACCTGCCGGCGAGCAAGAGAGCCCAGAAGGTGTCCTTCGCGCTTCTGCGCTCTGTCCTGACTCACGAGCCGGGTGAAGTGCTGCGCATCGCCGAGGAACTCTTCGCGCTCTCCAAGCAGGAGCAGACGGAACTCAGCCGTCTCCTTGACCGTACGCCGCTGTCTGCCCTGATCAAGGCATCGACAGCGACGACCGGACGTCTCGACTTCCTGTCAGCTCTGGAGCACCTCGTCTTCGAGCCCGTGGCCAAAGGGCGGGTCAAGGAGCGCACCGAGCTGCACCGGATTCTGGAGAACGAGTGCTGGATCTTCGGCGAGGAGTACGGACTGCACGTCAGCGACCGCAGTCTGAACGAGGTGCTGAGACAGCACGGTCGGCTTCTCGGCCGGGACGCGCCGGCACCCGCCCCTGTCCTGAGGGAGGACGGGAGCCGGGGGATCGTCGATCTGATGCTGTCCCGTGCTGCCCGGCAGCGGAAGGGGGAACGTCACCATCTCGTGGTGGAGCTCAAGAGGTCGAGTGTCATCTTGGGTATGACCGAGTTCTCACAGATCAACAGCTACGCGCAGGCGGTCATGAACGACGACAGGTTCCGGGACCCCACGGTGACCTGGGACTTCTGGCTCGTCGGCAATGCCATGGAAGACGGCCTACGCCAGCTCGCCCACCAGCCGGACCGGATGCCCGGATGCGCCGTCACGCAGCCCACGTACCGAATCTGGGTGCGCACCTGGGGCGAGATCATCGAGGATGCTCAGGAGCGACTTCGCTTCTACAGCGAGCAGCTTGAGTACCAGTCGTCGACTGAGCACGCCATGGACTATCTGATCAGGGAACACGCCGATGCGGTCGTGGACCTGGTCAGTGACGGTACGGTGCCGGTGGCGAGGACTGGGGACAGCGGATCGATTGGAGCTGCCATCACCCCGTGAGGCCCGGACTGGGCCGACGGTCGTATGCGGCGGCGACGGGGAAGGTCAACGGCGTCAGGGCAGGATGTGAGCCTGGACAGCTCCTGACGAGAGGGGGCCCCGCGGCCCCGAGGAAGGCAGCGGCGAAGAGGTTGGTACGTAAGGGGAAGTCAGGCCGGGCAAGCCGTCTTCCTGAAGAGCGGCCTTGGCCGCATCCTGGCTGACCTTCTTCGCCGCTGCACAGGCTTCCGGCTTCGCCGCTGTTCGTCAGCGCGTAAGCCGTCTTGCCCCTGTAGATGGCCCCCTTTTGAGGGGGGCCATCACTTTCAGGATCCCGTCTTTCCAGTTCTCCAGTGGACCGTGTTCTGGTCGGCCGCAGGCCGCCAGCGTCCAGAGAGCTGGCGTACTTACGTAAGTAGGGGGAGGAGCGAGGCTTGCCGAGCGGAGCGAGGTAGCTGGTGGTGGTGAGCATTTCCATAAGGGAGCAGCGTCACCACCACCACGGCTTACGCCGCTTCGGCAGTCCGGCGGACCCACCTGCCGCCAACGTGAGCGAGGGCGGCGCTGAGCTTCGGGCGAAGGGTCTCCGGCTTCCTGCCTGCATCCTGCGCGTACTTGTTCGCAAGGGCCTTGATGGTTGTCTCTTGCGGCTGTTCTTCGAGGAGGCGTGCGATGAGGACTTCGTCCCACGGGTCCGCCTTGGGCTGGCTGACGGCCTTCAGGCCGGGCTCGATCCGCTCCCAGATGGGGATCTCTTTCTCTGCCGAGGCGCGGCGCACGGTGACGGGGATGTCGAGTTCTTCGGTGGCTCGGTTGCTGGCGGTCTGGAGCCGCCGCCCATGCTTGCCGGAGTTGCGCAGGGCGATGAGGCCACGGGCGGCAGCTCCCATGGCGCGCCCCCCGATCGGGGAGGATGCGACGCTCATCCCCTCTCCAGTCCCCTTGGGGGTGTGGGTGACGAGGAGCGTCGGGATGCCGAGGTCACTGATCGGTCGAAGACTGTTGACGAGGCGCTGAGCGGTTACGGATGACGCGATGTCCTCGCCGGGGGCGAGTGCTCCGATGACGCTGTCCAGGACGAAAAGTCCGGGTTTGATGCGGGCGAGGTCCTCGTAGATGCCTGCCCAATACCACGGGTCTCCGGTGTCGGAGAAAGGGAAGACAGTCACGGAGTCGTAGGGAACGGCGCCGTCCATGCGCTCCTTCAGTTCGGCCGGCGCACCGTCGTCGGTGATGCCGAAGACGATGTGGTCGAGCTTCTTGTGTACGGGGAGCCCGAGGAACGTCGGATCGCCGTTGAGTAGGGCGGTGCTCATGCCTACAGCGAGCAGGGTTTTACCGGCTTTGGGTTCTCCGGACAGGATGGTGATCCGGGTGGTGAGGAGATCACCGATGAGGAACGCTTCCTCGTACGGGACGCGCTCGATCTGGTGGAGCTGGAGTCCCTTGTCCTTGATGACTCCCATGATGGGTGGCCGTCCTTCCTTGTACGGCGAGCAGGTGCGCCGACGTCCTCCCGCCGAGCGACGGGATCATGTGACCTCCTTTCGGTCAGTGGGGAATGGGGAGGCCCCGTCAGGCCGAGACCGGGCACTCCCGATCGATCCAGCGGTCAACCTCTGACAGTCGGAAGCGCAGGCTGCCGCCGACCTTCCGGGACGGGATGCCGAGCATCCGGTGGTTGTTGTAGATCCACGCGGGCTTCTTGCCCAGGTACTCGGCCAGCTCGTCAACGGTCATGAGGCGGTGGTGGTGCAAAGGCGAGCTCCTGTCGATGCATGGGCGGACCCGCACATCTTGAGCGCGCAGGTTCGGCGTGGTCAAGTCCGGATCTGTCACATCCGGACTTGACGAGGCTGTGGCGCCTGCCTACGGTTCGGATATGAACTCGACACCTCAGCCACCAGGGCCCGAACCGCGGAATGGTGTGACCGTCATCAAGCGCACGGGTGCATGGGTGGTGACTATGTACTGGCCCGAGGGCACCGGCGGATCGGTAGGGCCGCGTGAGGTCCATGTGGTTCCTGCGGACGACGCTGATCCGCAGGAGGTCGCGCGGGGTATCTCCAGCACCGTTCTCCGGCGGATCAATACGACGCCGAGTCGGGACTTCGCCGCGATGCGGTCCCTTGAGAAGCCTGCTGACATGGATATCCGCCAGCTTGGCAAGCGGCTGGCTTCTCTCCCGAGCGGTCTCACGGACGAGCGCCTGGCGGTGCTGTCTGCCCTCTACGTGCACTTCGTGGATGCGGGGGAGCGTGCCCCGGCTCAGCGCCTGGCGGTGGGCTTCGGCTTGAACCCGGCCACCGTGAAGGGGCACCTGCGCGCCGCCCGGCAGAGGGGGTTCCTGACGAAGGTCGAAGGGAAAGCGGGCGGACAGCTCACGGACAAGGCCGTACAGATACTCAGGGGGATGAAGAGTGGCGCAGGTACTGAAGAAGTGTGACTGCCGGAACAAGACCCGGTGCGGGCACCGGTGGACGGTCCGCTACCGGGAGCCGGGAGGGAGGAGTGCGCGGCAGCGGGAGAGGTCGTTCCCCACGAAGAAGGAAGCCGAGAGCTTCGGCGTCAAGGCGGAGAACGACAAGCGGCAGGGTGTCTACATCGACCCCCAGCTCGGCCAGATCTCGCTGCGCAAGTGGGCCGAGGAGTGGCTGGAGCAGCACCAGGTGAACGAGTCCACGCGGCGCAACTACCAGGGCTTCCTCTCCAACTACCTGATACCGGAGCTGGGCTCCCGCACCCTCGCCGGCCTGACCGTCGCGGACGTGAAGAAGCTCCATGCCTCGATGGTCGGCCGTGGGTTGACAGCCGCGACGGTCAACGACCGCCTGAACATCCTGCGCAGCATGATGACGGCGGCCGTGAAGGAGCGCCGGATACCCGACAGTCCGTGCGACGAGGTGTCGCCGCTCAAGGCGGCGGGCGCTGCGGTCGATCCCGACGAGATCCCGACACTGGCCGAGGTGTACGCCATCGCAGCGGCCATGTCCGAGCAGTACCGGCTCACCGTGTGGCTCCAGGCGGGCGCGGGCCTGCGTATCAGTGAGGCTCTCGGTTTCTCGGCCGACTGTCAGCGGGACGGTTTCCTCCGGCTGCGACGCCAGATCAGCGCGAAGGCGAACCAGGGTGACTGCGTCACGCGCTTCGTGCCGCTTAAGCACCGTACGGCGGAGGAGTTTCGAGACGTACCTACGCCGACCTTTCTCGATCAGGAGATCGGGCTGCACTTGAAGCGCTGGGGGACGGTTGAGCTGGACGGCCTGGAGGTGCTGTTTGCCCCTCGTGAGCGCGGCAAGGGCAAGATGCCCACTGCGTCGACGTACGGCTACCACTGGCGCAAGGCGCTGAAGGCGGCCGGTGTGGAGACGCCGGACGGGAAGCCGAAGTACACCCCGCATTCCCTGCGGCACTTCTTCGCCTCGACGGCGCTGGCGAACGGTGTCCCGATCCACGAGGCGAGCCGCTGGCTCGGCCACCGCAACATCAAGACGACCGTTGACACGTACGGGCACCTCGTGCCGGAGGCGTGGGACCGCTGCCGGGACGTCATGCAGGAGGCGCTGCGCCCGTCCGTTCCCCGTCAGGCGTCGGCTCCGGCGAAGACGCTGGCGGCGTGACGTGCTGACTGATCGACACGGTGCTGACTTGGTGCTGACCCTGCGCCCCTTTGAGGGGCAGAAACCCTTGGGAGCACTGGGAAGTAGAGGGTGCCATGAACGTTCCGGTTCCCAACGTCTAAGACGTCCGGCGAAGGCCGTCTGACCTGCGAGGAGCGGGTTGGGCGGCCTTTGCTGTCCGCGCAGGGTCCGCAGCGTGCTGGATGAGTCCGGCATTCGGGGAAGCGGTTACGCCGCCGCTCAAGTCCGCTGGGGCCTGGAATGGCTAGAGACTCTGATCACTGCGGACCCTTTCGCCGTCGTGCGCGAATGGCGTCTTCCGGACTTGCCGCGCGCAGCCTGAGGCGATGCACACGACGAATCGGATCGCCGGGGGCAGTGGATCCTCGATGTGCTCACGGTGGCAGGTGACTTTCGGCTGCTATCTCAGCGGCTGGGCGACGTGCGCCGACTCACGCGGCCGCGTCGACGTGTTGTCGACTGAAAAAGATCACCGGATTTCTGTGTCGCCCCAGCAACGAGGGGCCCGCTCCAGCCAGCGAGTGGCAAGCCCATGACGCGGTCATCGCAGAGAGTGACAATTCGGGGCTCGGGTGCCGCGAATCTCAGGCTGCTTTCGTCTCGAGTGCGTTGAAGACGTTGACCCGTGGGCTCCCCCCCCCCGCGGTGTGCGGTGAAGGGGAGCCTCGAAGGGCCGACCGCCTACCGGATCAGCTCTCGTCCTCGTCCCGTGCGCGAGGTGCAGCGGGCCGGTGCGGGCTTTGCGGGATGTCCCAGAAGTGCGGAGGTGTCATGTCGTCTTCGGGCGCTTCCTGCCAGCCGTGGTTCCGTTCACCCGCGCCGCTCTCCGCTGCCCCCGGCGTGAACGTGCCTGCAGCCGTGTCGGTGAACGGCGAGTCCCCCGTGAAGCCCTCGCCCGAAGGTTCACCGTCCGGCCCCTCCCCGTCTTCGTCGGGCGTCGAGAGAAGGAGTCGCCTGATCTCCTCGGCGGCCTCGTCCAGCCCAGCCGCTTCGAGGCTCCGCACCACACGGTGCACGAACACCGTGTACTCGTCCATGTCCGGCTTCAGACCAACCGCCGCCAGCAACAGGAGGAGCCGATCCGAAACCCCTACTTCCTCCTCGTGGTCGAACGCTGCTCCTCCCTGGTTGTGTCCGTCCCACAGCGGGCCTCCGACAGTCCCTTCCCTCCGCGCGCCCACGGGCGGGACGAGCAGGTGGCGGAAGAGTTCAGGCACCTCCTCGTCGTTGGCCGCCGCCGCAATCTGGGCGAGCGGACCGATCATGTCGACCGCCTTCTCGATCTCGTTCTCGTGACGGGCAAGCCACCACACCACCGCGCTGCCCGCGCTCTTGAGCACGTCGCTACCGAGGTAGCGCCGCTTGTTGCGCTCATGCTGACGCTCGTACTCCCAAAGTTCCTCGTCCTTGCGAAGGTCCTTCAGCTTCCGCAGGCGCTCGCGGTCGGCGGGGGCGAGGGTCAGCGTCACATCGGCCGCCAGGGCCTTCACCCGTCCGCTCCGGTCCTGGAGCGGGACGCCGAGCTCCCCCTCCAGGAGATACCGAGCAGAGTTCGCCCGGCCGGGCTCCTCATGGCGGACGACCTCCAGGGCTCGACTGACGACCGAGGAAACGGCGAGGGCCGATGAGGCGCCGCCGGCCCGGCCGGCGTGGCTGGGGACCGGTTTCCACCACACGGTGGCGGAGAAGAGGAAGTCGTAGCCGTCGGCCGCGCTCGGCAGCGCCGCGTCTACCACCCGCGTCTCCTGGTATGGCTGCTCGGCCGGCGCCGCGGGTGGCTCAGGTTCCCCGGGCTCGTTCGGATCGGCCGACGCGCGTCCACCGCTGAGGACCGTCATCACGAGCAGCAGGGAGCCCGATGCCGTGACCATGGACATGAACCCCCAGAGCCACGCCGACCAGTGCAGGAGGTTTCCGAGCACAGACGGTGCGAGGCCGCAGAGAGCGACGAACAGCAGGCTGGGAGCGCGGTGTTTCATCGTGCCTCTTCCGTGGTCCGTGGTCCGGCGCCCGTACGCTGCGCACTCTCCGTGCGGGCGTACTGCGCGTGGTCGATGTGTTGCCAGAAGAGGGCGGCGACGGCCGCCCCGGACGGCTGGCGTGCGAGCCCCGCCCAGTCGCAGGCAATGGCGTAGAGGCGGTGGAGAGCGGTCGTACGGCCGTTTGCCGCCCCCACCATGACGTCCAGCGCCATCTCCTGCGTACTGTCGCCCGCCACGGCGTTCAGCCAGCTACTCACCAGCGGGTTCCAGAGCTCCGTTGGGGGCTGAGAGAAAACTGTCTCCCAGCCCAGGAACAGGTCCGGCCACGGCGGCGGGGCCGGTGCCCGATTGCTCTTCAACAGTTCAATGAGCAGCTGGAGATGGGGCTCGGCTTCGCGCGGCTCCCGGCGCGTCCGATCCCGCAGACGGTCGATCAGCAGCCGGTAGAGCCGACGGTCGCGCCCGGCGAGGGTGAGAAGTGCTTCCCGGGCCCCGCGCGCTGCCTCCCCCTTCCGTACGGCGAGGTAGCAGAGCCGCACCATCGCCTGATCCGGGTGCGTCGCGCCGAGGCTGTGGAGGCAGGCGGCGGTCAGGACGCGGATGAGGCCGTCCGACAAGGGGCCAGACCTCACGCACTCGTACATCCGCCTACGGAACCAGCCCCCGAACCTCTCGTGACCGAGACCGAGTTCGAGTGCCGCCACGGCTCGCGGGTCCCTGGACGACCCGGTCGCGCGGTCCGCCCAGCGCACCACGAGGTCGAAGAGGTGGTCGGGCCGCCCGACGGCCAGAGCCCGCTCGCCGAAGCGGACGACGACGTTCACCTGGTCGTCAGTGGTCAGACCGCGCAGCCCGGCGGCATGACCGATCCAGTCCCTGAGATCGTCGCGCACCCCGGGGAAGTTCGCCCAGAAGTACGTCCGTACCGCGTCGGCATAGGCCAGCCGCTCGAAGCGGAGCCGGTCGTCCGGGTCCCGTTCGATCCCGAGCGCCTCCAACTGCTTGCCAAAATCCGTCCGCGCGAGCTCGGTCGTCGCCTCTACCTCGTGCCTCACCGTCCTCATCAGGCCGTGCCACGCCTCGTAGACCGTATCGGCGCGGGTCTCCTCGAACACCGCCGTCGCGAGCAGCAGGGCCCGCTCGGGCGCGGTGTGGGCCGTGTTCACCTGTCCGCCCACCTCACCGGCACGGTCGGTCACGGCGTGCATAGCCTGGTCGAGCCATCCGGCGAAGTCGGCGCCGAACCGGCCGCTGTCGCGAGCGGTCCTCACCAGCCCCGCAAGCCGTGCTAGTTCCCGCATGGGGGAGCGGTCGCACAGGCGCTGGAGGTCGGTGCTACCCAGGTCCGAGGGGCGGAAGACCATCCGGTCCATGCGGAGGTGCCGGGTGAGGACGGCGACGCCCCGGGGGCGTCCCAGCATCACCGTGTGCGGTTCGAGGTCTGACGCGTGGGCGTGCTCCATGCCCGACGGCAGGACGACGACCATGTGGGCCCCCGCCTCCTGGACCTGTGACAGGCGCACGGCCATGCGGCGCTGGGCCTTGGCGTACGTCTCCTCGTCGGCAATCCCGGAGAGGTCGAGGAGGAAGCGGTCCCCCTCACCGGGGGCGAGAGAGTCCTCTTCCTGGTCGGTGGCGGGCAGCTCCTCGAACCGGGCCCCCTCCTCGTCGGCGTCCCCGTCCTCACCGAGCCCGTGCAACAGCATGATTGCTGCGGCGCGGCGGCCGCTGCCGGGCGGAGCCTCCAGCAGCGCCACCGATCCGGGCTTCTCCAGGCGATCGGCGGCGATGCGGTAGCCCGCTGGCGGAACGAACCGGTCGGCCAGGCGCATCCGGGCCTCGCGGACGATCCGGAGGGACTCGACCCCTTTGCGGATCATCCAATCCGCGCTGGCGCCGTAAAAGACGTACTGGGGACCCATGCCGTTGTTCACCGGGCCACGCGGACCGTTGACGGTGATGCGGTCCTGCTCCGTCATCGCCCGTCGTCCGAGCGCCGGCGCTCGCGCTCGAAGCGCTGGCGGACCGTACTGCTGTTGTCGCCTGCGGTGAACTGGACCCCGGTGTTGTCGCCCTGGAAGTGGGGGGCGTTGTACTGGTGCCCGCGGCCGGTGTTCACGGGCCCGTGCGGCTCGTTGACGAAGGTGCCGGACAGGTCGCCGTTGAGGTTTCCGATGCCGCCGCGTACGCGCTGCTCGACGTCGCGCGTCCGCATCCTGGTGTGCCCGACATCCTGGGCCGGTTTCTGGCGGGACTTCGCCTCTCCTCGCTCCCGTGCCGCACGGGCGTCGCGATCCACCGCGCCCAGGTCGGGTAGAAGCCGGGCGAGGGCGTCGCCGAGCGCCGTCAGGTCCGACTCGGCGTTGCGGTGGTCGAACCGCCTGTACTGGCAGTCCGCCAGCTCCCACAGGCCGTCCGGGAGGGCGGCGCGGTCGATCCGCGTGGCCTTTCCGACGAGCACGGGGATCACCAGGATCCCGCGGTCGAGCGCTGTCTGGATCTCACGTCGGGTCCAGTCCTGCTCGGCTTCGAGGGCGGGGCGGCCGTCGACCCCCAGCACCTCCGCCCAGCGCGGGCCGATCACGGCGAGGAGCGCCTCGCACTCCTCCACCGCCCTGACCAGTTCCGTCGGGAAGCGGTGTCCGAGCTCGATCGAGTTGCTGGCGAAGAAGATCCGCTCGGCGCCGAAACGTCGGGCGAGTTCCCGAGCGATCATGGTCGCGGCGGATTCCTCGTCGCCTGTGCGGTAGTTGACGAAGACGTCGGGCATGAAGGTTCCCTTCGTGAGAGGAAGACGGAAGAAGGGGTGAATAGGTACGAGCACGGGGGCTGCGGAGCGGGCCCCGGTCCCGCCCGGGCCATGAGGTCCCGACCGTGTGACGGCATGGCGCATCCGTGGGAGGGCGCACGGATGGAGGTATGCCGCCCGGCGCGTCACACGTCGCGGCTAGCCCGAGGGAGCCGGGGGCGCGGTGTGGCGCGTCGGGCTCGTGGGATCCGGAGGGCCGGAGAGACCAGGTAGTCCGGCGAGCCGGGCGGCTCGAGCCGGTGTTGGTCGTGGAGCCGGTATCAGTCGTGTGCGGGGGCGAGTACCTGCGCCAGCGCCGGTTGCAGCTGGCGTACGGCCCGGCTGCTCCGGAACCGCGAGAGTTCCCGCGCGAGACGCCGGACGTCGCTGTTCACCGTCGCCGAGGGCACAGCTGGCATCACCGCCAGCAGCTCACCGGCGATTGTGCATGCGTGCTCGACCTCTCCGGAGGCGGCGTGGGCCAAGGACCTGCGGAAGCCGTACCTGGCGCGGGTTCGCAGCGCGTGTGGCGGGAGGCGGCGGCACTCCCGGTCCAGGACCTCGGCGGCGGCCTTGGGGCGACCGAGGTCGTGCAGGCACCAGCCGGTCGTCATCGCCGCTGGGTCGCTCACGTGGGTGGTGCCCATCACGGGCTCGGTGCCGCTGCGGGCATCGTCGCTGTCGAGCAGTTCCCGTGCCCTGTCGAGGCTGCGGAGGCAGTCGCGTTCGTCGCCGACCAGTGCGTGTCCCTGCGCCTCCCGTTGGGCAGCAAGTCCCCGGATGCGCGGCGGGAGTGCGTTGCTCTGGGCCCGGCGGGCCAGGGCGATGGTGCCCGCAGCGTCCCCGCCGTAGAGCGTGACCAGGGCGCGTCGCACGAGCGCATAGGAACCGAGGTACGGATCGCCCCCGGCGCGTGCCAGTTCGGCGGCCTCACCGGTCCAGCCGAGCGCCGCGCCGCTGTCCCCGGCCTCCTGGGCCATCCAGCCGGTGAACTCCGCGAACCGCGACGCGAGTAGGAGCGCTGGGGCTCGGGTAACGGACGGGGCGTCGGTGGCCAGCCCGGCGACCGTGCGCGTCTGCGTCTCCAGCAGGGGAAGGCAGAACCTTCGGTGAGGTGGACTGGCCAAGCTTTCGCAGCTGATCGAACTGCGCACGGAAGGAGGGAAGGAGGGGGTCGGCGGCAGAGGACGCCTGACCGCCGAGTTTCAGGCCGAGGTCGATCAGCGCTCCCGTACCCGCCGCGAGGACCTCCCGGCGCCCGACGAGCCAGAGGCTCGGAGTAGCGGGGGTTTCGGTGGTGTTCGAGTCGGTCTCTGGGCGGACGATGAGCCGCTGCAGCTCGCCGTTCGCCCCGAGGAAGGCGTCGCACCGCTGGGCCAGTTCGGGTGACGCAGAACGCTCCCCGCGCTCGACCTTGCTGAGGTGTCCCTTGTCGTAGTTGAGCGCCACGGAGAACTCGGTCAGAGTAAGCCCCGCTTCCTGTCGCAAACGGCGAAGTTCCGGGCCGAAACGTAAAGCACTCACCATTAACCTCCCCTTGAAAAGCGACCGTGAGAGCCGTGCGTGCGCCCTCACGGGGAACTTTCGTTCGGCGTTCACTGGCCGACGCGCAGACCGGTGGCGAACAGCCGTCGTTACGGAGTCGTTTCGCTTCGCATGCGAGAGCGAGTTTGGCACGAGGCACGCCTCAAGAATCGGGGTTTGGCGGGGTTGCCCGTTGCCTCTTCTGTTCCCCGTCGTTCCCCGTCTGTTCCTTGCTGTGACCGGAGCCGACCATGTAGCAGAGGATGAGGCTCTCTCGATCGTGCCGCGGCAGGCGAAGACGGTAGCCGGCTGGCTGTCGACGAGCTGGTCGGCCCGGTGTCCTGGCCGACGGCCTCCGGCTGACTGGTGGGGGCGGGCTACTTCAGTAGCTGACCAAACGGCTGCTGCAATCCGCGCTCCAGGCGGAGAACGCCGACCACCTCGGCTATGACGAACACGACCCTGCAGGTAAATGGCGGCAACAGCTGAAACGGCACCCGGGTCTAGCCCGTGCTCACGGACGAGGGCCCGGTCGAGATGGCCGTGCCGTGCGACCGTAAGGGCTCGTTCGAGCCGAAGGTCGTTCGCAAGCTGCAGAAGCGTCTGCCCGGCGTGGCTGAGATGGTCATCTCGCTGTTGGCGAAGGGCCTGACGACCGGTGAGGTCCAGGCCCGCCTTGCCGAGGTCCACGGTGAGGAAGTCTCCCGGTAGAGCCTCTCGACTATCACTGACAAGGTCACGGACGGATGGCCGAGTGGTAGAGCCCGCCTCTGGACCCCGTCTATCCACTGGTCTTCACAACCACGTGAAGAGCCGTGACGGCGCGGTCGCGAATTGGCCCATCCGCGTGGCTTGGTCGTCACTGCCCAGGGCCGACGTGACACCTGGAGCTGTGGGCCGGCGAAGGGGATGAGGGTGCCGAGCACTGGATGCACGTCCTCACCGAGATCAAGAACCGTGGCGTGGACAGCGTCCTCATGCTGCGGTCGTCTCTCCTAACTGTCGGTGCTGAGGCTGTTGCGGCCCTTTGGCAGGACCGTCGCGCCAGGTCAAGACGGTGCGCCGGTCAGGACCTCCACCTTGCCGGTGTCGAGCGAGTAGTAGGCGCCGACCACGGCGAGGGCGCCCTTGGCCACCAGGGGAGCCAGGTCCCGGTTGGAGCGCAGGTCGGAGGCGGTCAGCTTGACCTGGACACGGGCCATGGTGTCGACCGGGTCGGAGCCGCCCTGCCGGACCGTCTGCTCGTACGCCGGCCGCAGCGCCCTGACGATCGCCTGCAGGTTGCCGGGCAGCGGCTTGCCGTCGCGGAGGGACTTGTACGCCGCCTCCACGGCGCCGCACCGCTGATGGCCGAGCACCATGATGAGCGGCGTACCGCTGGTCATCGGCCCGTACTCCACGGAACCGGTGACCACCGGGTCGACCGCCTCGCCGCCCGTACGCATCACGTAGAGGTCGCCCAGCCCGGTGTCGAAGAGGAGCTCCGGCGGCACCCGGGAGTCGATGCACGACAGGATCGCACCGAACGGTTCCTGGCCCTGGGCGACGAACTCGCGCCGATTCGGGTCCCGGTCGGGGTGCCGGAGGTCGCCGCTCACCCAGCGCCTGTTGCCGGCCATCAGCCGTGCGAAGGCCGCGGCGGGCGTGGTCGGCCGCGCTTCCGGGGACGGGCTGTTCGCCAACGGGGCGGCGCTCGTCGCGGTGCACCCCGTGAGGGCGAGCGTGCCGACCGCCAGTCCGCCGGCGAGTAGCGTTCTGCGGTCCGGATGTCCGGCTCCGTGCATCGGTCGTTCCCCTCGCTCCGCGCGTCGCTTCCGTCCGTCATGACCGTCAAGTCCGTCATGACCAGGGCGATTGTTCAGCGGAGGGCGGGCGCACGGCGGCAGGCGCGAGGGGGACCGGGCCGTTTTGCCACCGACGGCCCACAGCGGCACCACACCGGCCCGGTCGCCGAAGCGGAGGCATTCCTGCATTCGCCCGGCCTCGTAGGCGGAGGCTCTCCTGCACTCGTCCGCCCTCGTAGGTGGAGGCATTCCTGCGCTCGCCCGCCCTCCTGGGCGGAGGCACTTCTACGCTCGCCCGCCTTCGTAGGTGGAGGCCCTCTGCACCTGCAGCCCTCCGGAGCGGAGGCACCGTTTCACCCCCCCGCCTTCCGGGAGGCACTGTTACGCCCCGCTTGCTCGCTCCGAATCCGAGGCACTACACCCGCCCACCCCCGAAGGGGGGTGGGCGGCGGGAAAAAAACCAGTACGGGCGCCGGGAAACACCAGTAAAGGGGCGGCGGAAAAACCAGTACAGGAAAGCTGGGCAGCGGGAAAAGGCCAGAAGGGGCGGCGGAAAGTGGGTGGGACAGTGCGCCAATGGCCGGCGAAAGTACGGGCGTTGGCCACGGAGGTCGAGGCCGGGCAAGGGCGTTGGCGCCGGAGGTCGAGGCCAGGCGTGGGCGTTGGCGGCGAAGTCGAGCCCGAGCAGGGGCGCCGGGGACCGGGCGCTGGGCAACGGGGACCGGGCCCCCAGCGCCGGGGGGCCCGCCAAGACATGTCCGCGAAGTCCGCCCGGCCCGTGGACAGGACCTAGCGGGGGAAGACCTGGAAGAGGGTCGTCGGGCGGCCGCGGTAGCGTTCGCCGCCGGTGCGCAGCGTCTGCTCGACGAAGGTGCGCGCGTACGTGTGCGGGTCCTGGTCGGGGCCGCGCAGGCCCCTGATGTACGCGCCGTGGGCGGCCAGTGAGGCGACCGCGCGGTCGATGCCGGGGCCGACCTCGGCGGCGTGGGTGGGGTACGGCGAGCCGGCCACCGCCACCCAGCGGACGCCGTTCCACGGGGCCAGGCCGCGGGTGTCGACGAGTTCGGGGAAGATCCAGCGGTTGCCCGCGTCACCCGCCGCGTCCAGGACGGCGCGGCCGACCACCCGGTGGTCCGGGGTGTTCCAGCGCACGCCGCCCCAGGTGTCGTGGTGGTTGAGGGTGATCAGCAGCTCGGGGCGGTGGCGGCGGATGGCCGCGGCCAGGTCGCGGCGCAGCGCCGTACCCGCCTGGATGGTGCCGTCGTGGTGGCCTTCGAGGAATTCGACGGTGTGGACGCCGACGAGTGCGGCGCCGGCCCGCTGCTCGGCCTCGCGGAGGCGCGCGCACTCCCTCGGTGCCAGCCCGTCGATCCCGGCCTCGCCGCGGGTGACCAGGAGGTAGCTGACCTCGCGGCCCGCGGCGGTCCACTCCGCGACCGCGGCCGCCGCGCCGTATTCGAGGTCGTCGGGGTGGGCGACGACGGCGAGCGCGCGCTGCCAGTCCTTGGGCATGGGGGAGAGGTGGGGTTCGGCGGGCATGATGCCTGGCTCCCTTCCGGCGTCCGGGTCCGTGGCGAGCTCGGCCGGCGGCTGCCTCGCCCCGTACGGGTTGATCGTGACATGTGGGGGCGGGAGATGTGGGGCGGCGCTCCTGGTCAGGTGGGGCGTGGGGTGCGGGTGAGGTGGGGGTGGCGGGGTGGGAGTGCGTTTCCGGCGTGCTGGATGCGGGGCTGAACTGGGTTTCATCACATCAGGTGAATAACTGGCCCAAGCTTGCGGACGGCAACGCGCGGTTGCCACGCTGTTGCTGACCGTCAAGCTGTTGGGAGGGGCCTGTGCCTTTCGGTGAGCAGCCCGCGTACCTCCGCGTCGCCGGCGACCTGCGTCAGAAGATCGTCGACGGGGTGCTGCCCCCGCACACCCGCCTTCCCTCCCAGGCTCGGATCCGCGAGGAGTACGGCGTCTCGGACACCGTCGCGCTGGAGGCGCGCAAGGTCCTGATGGCGGAAGGTCTGGTGGAGGGCCGCTCGGGGTCGGGGACGTACGTACGGGAGCAGCCCGTCCCGCGGCGCATCGCCCGAGCCGGCTTCCACTCGGTCGGTGGCTGTACGCCGTTCCGGCAGGAGCAGACGGACGAGCGGGTGCGCGGCACCTGGGAGTCCAACAGCGAGCAGGAGGCCGCGAGTTCGGTGACCGCGGCCCGGCTGCGCATCCCGCCGGGGGCCAGGGTGATGCGGACCCGCTACGTCTTCCGGGCGGAGGGCGAGCCGGCGATGCTCTCGACGTCCTGGGAGCCCTTGGACGTGACGGGGCGGACGCCCGTGATGCTGCCGGAGGAGGGGCCGCTGGCGGGGCGCGGAGTGGTCGAGCGGATGGCGGCCATCGACGTGGTGGTGGACAACGTCGTCGAGGAGGTCGGGGCGCGGCCCGCGCTGGCCGAGGAGGCGATGGCGCTGGGCGGGGTGCCGGGGCACGCGGTGCTGGTGATCTCGCGTACGTACTGCGCGGGCGGTCGGCCGGTCGAGACGGCCGATGTCGTCACGCTCGCGGACCGCTACCGGGTGGCGTACCACCTGCCGGTGAAGTGACCGGGAGCGAGCGGTGACGCTCGCGCGCGACCGGGGCGAGCGGCCCGGGCCCGGAGGGGCGGCCCGGCCCGCAAGACCGGTCCGTTCCTCGCCCGGGCGGCGCGCAGCGGGCCTGTAGGACGACTTTGTCCCCGCGTCATCGATCCTGCCCTCGGGTGGCCGGTTTCAGCCCCCGTTGTGGGGGTCCGGATCCGCGCAGGGGCCGGATATGAAGGCCGTGTGCGGGATCCGTAGGCGGGTTCGGTTCCCGGACGCACGCCCTATTTGTCGGTATATGTCCGTACGTGCCCCGCAGATCTTGGTGTTGGAAACCTCACAGACGCTCAACTGGGCGGGTCTTTTTGCCGAGAGCGGGCAGCCGATCTTCGGATTCGCTCTTACGATGGCGAAGTTTGTGCACGGCACGGGGGAAGACCAGGAGACCAGCACGTGAGCACGACGAATACCGAGGGTGCGGAGCAGGGTTCGCATTCGAATTACCGTCGGTCCCTCGGGACCATCGCCCTGACCGCTACTGGTCTCGGTTCCATCATCGGGTCGGGCTGGCTCTTCGGGGCCGAGCGGGCCGCGGCCATCGCCGGTCCGGCCGCGATCGTCGCCTGGATCATCGGCGCGCTGGTCGCGCTCACCATCGCGCTCACCTACTCCGAGCTCGGTGCGATGTTCCCCAAGGCCGGCGGCATGGTCCGTTACGGCCAGTACTCGCACGGTTCGCTCGCCGGCTATCTCGCGGCCTGGGCGAACTGGATCGCCATCGTCTCGGTGATCCCCGGTGAGGCCACCGCCTCCGTGCAGTACATGAGCTCCTGGAACTTCGGCTGGGCGCACGCGCTGTACGACGGCCAGGAGCTGACCGGCACCGGCGTCGGACTGGCCAGCATCCTGCTGATCTTCTACTTCTTCCTCAACTGGTTCGCGATCTCGCTGTTCGCGAAGACCAACACCGCGATCACGGTCTTCAAGGTCGTGGTGCCCGTGCTGACCGCCAGCGCGCTGATGCTGGCGCACTTCGACACCGGCAACATCACCCACCACGGCGGCTTCACCCCCAACGGCTGGAGCTCGGTCTTCACCGCCGTCGCGGTCTCCGGCATCGTCTGGGCCTACAACGGCTTCCAGTCGCCGCTGAACCTCGCGGGTGAGGCCCGTAACCCCGGCCGGTCGCTGCCCAAGGCGGTCGTCTGGTCGATCCTCATCGCGCTGGTCATCTACGTCGCGCTGCAGGTCGCGTTCCTGATGGCGGTCCCCGGCGACAAGCTGGGCGCCGGCGCCGGCTGGGCCGGTCTCGGCTTCAACTCGCCGCTCGCCGACCTCGCGGTGGCCTGGGGCCTGAACTGGCTGGCGCTGCTGCTGTACGCGGACGCCTTCATCTCGCCGTCCGGCACCGGCATGATCTACGCCGCCACCACCTCCCGCATGATCCACGGTGTGCAGGAGAACGGTCATCTGCCCGGCGTCTTCGGCAAGGTGGACAAGAAGACCGGTGTGCCGCGCCCGGCGCTGCTGCTCAACCTCGTGATCGCGTTCCTCTTCCTCGCGGTCTTCCGCGGCTGGGGCTCGCTCGCCGAGATCGTCTCGGTCGCCACGGTCATCTCGTACATCACCGGCCCGGTCGCCGTGATGTCGCTGCGCCGCATCTCGCCGGACCTCAAGCGCCCGGTCAAGCTGCGCGCGATGCCGGTCGTCGCGCCGGTCGCGATGATCTTCGGTTCGCTGGTCCTGTACTGGGGCCGCTGGCCGCTGACCGGCAAGGTCATCCTGATCATGGCCGTCGGGCTGCCGGTCTGGGCCTGGTACGAGATCGGCAAGCCGCTGACCCAGGGCCGCAAGCCGTGGGCCGCGCTGCGCCCGCACCTCAAGGCCGGCGCCTGGATGGTGGCGTACCTGCTGGTCATGGCCGCCGTCTCGTACATGGGCGGCAAGGAGTTCGGCGGTAAGGGCTACCTGCCGGAGGGCTGGGACATCGTCCTGGTCGCCGTGATCGGCCTGGCCTTCTACTTCTGGGGCGTGCGCAGCGCGTGGCGCAACCCGTCGCTGGTGCAGGCCGAGCACGAGCTGAGCGCGGAGAGCGACGCCGAGGCGGCCGCGGCGGAGGCCGACGGCGCCAAGGCGCACGCCGGGACCTGAGCCCGGCGGCGACTCCGCTCCGGGGTGGATGCGCCCTAGCACAACTGCACAAACCGCCCGAGGCATTGGGTAAAACCGGCCACTCGCAGGTCATTTCCGGTTCACCGGAGGCCCGCGGGTGGCCGGTTCGGTATCTCTTTGTGTAAATCCATATCCGGTGCGTAAAGGTCGGGCGTACGCTCGGGCATATGCGGATTGCGATTTCGGCATCAGCAGACCAGGGGCGCGCAACGGCGCGCTGTGCGGCGGACGGAGGGGCGCAATGACCGAGGGTGGGGCCGTGCTCCCCTGGCTCGTCATCCGCCAGGACGAAGGCGGCAACCGGTATCGCGTCGGTCGCTATGCCACCCGGGCGGAGGCGGAGCGGGTGGCCGAACGCCTCGACACCCGCGGCCGGCGGCAGCTCTACGTGGTCGAGAAGGTCGACCGCGCGACGACCTGAGAGGCGGCGGGCGGGAAGCGGGACGGGGGCGGGGGACGTAGGCTGCCGCGCATGACGACGGTGCGCGTAGTGGTGGGCGGAGCGGTGTGCGAAGGCGGGCGGCTGCTGGCCGCACGGCGCAGCGCGCCGCCCGCGCTGGCCGGCCGCTGGGAGCTGCCCGGCGGCAAGGTGGAGGACGGCGAGACGCCCGAACGGGCGCTGGAGCGCGAACTGCGCGAGGAGCTGGGAGTCGAGGCGGCCGCCGGGGAGCGCATCCCGGGCGAGTGGGTGCTGCGGCCCGGCTACGTCCTTCAGGTGTGGACGGCCCGGCTGGTGTCCGGGGTGCCGCGGCCCCTGGAGGATCACGACGAGCTGCGCTGGCTGCTGCCCGGCGAGGAGTCCCAGGTCGACTGGCTGGACCAGGACCGTCCCGCGGTGGCCGAGGCGATGCGCCGGCTGGCGGGGACGACCGGCGTACGGCGGTAGCCGCCGCGGGCGGGGAGACCGGGTTCGGGGGGCGGCGCCGCGTCCGTCCCGGTCCGCGCCCCGCGCACCCCGGGCCCTCCGTCGTGCACGGCCGTCCGCCCCTCGGGCGCCCTCGCCCCTCTATGTCTCATTTGTGGCACAGTGCACCGTTGGGGGCGGTACCGGGGGTGCGATACCGGGTATGTCCAGATTGAGCCCTTCAATGTGGGCAATCCGAGGGGCATGCCATCGGGCTGGGATGTGATCGGCGTGAGCGACAGCGCAGCGGCAGGGGTCCCGGAGCCCGGCAACCCCGGCGTCCGCAAGCGCGGTAGGGCCACCGGTTCACCCGTCGCCGAATGGAGCTTCCCGGCGGATCCCGGCGCGGTGCGCACCGCCCGCACGATGGTCCGCCGGGTGCTGCACGAGTGGGGAGTGAACGGGGCCGCCGACGTGGCCGTACTACTCGTCAGCGAGCTCGTCACCAACTCCCTGCGCTACGCCAGCGGGCCGATCGGAGTCCGCATGGTACTGCTGAGCGCCGGCGGGCTGCTCGTCGAGGTCTCCGATCCGCTGCCCGACCCGCCGCAGGAGCGCACCGCCGCCCCCGACGACGAGGGAGGCCGCGGATTGCAGCTGGTCGCGTGCACTTCGCGCCGCTGGGGGACCCGGCGCGGAAAGAGTGGCAAGACAGTGTGGTTCGAGCTGTCGGTGGCTGGTTAGGAGACAGGTGGAGTCCTGATCGTTGCCATTTCATCGACATTTTGTAGATGGGCTGCGATCGAGACTGTGCTGTGATCGTGAAGACCGTGTTCCGGATAGCCGAGGTGCTGGATACTCAGGCTGGTCCGGTCCGGGCACGATGAGCTGGAGGGGACGGGGCTCGTGAGCGAGATGTCATCTGGCGGGGCAGAACCCGCGCAGGCCGAGGGTCAGGGCGGTGTGGACGGCCCCGGCGACCCAGGTGGCCGTCCGCCCCTGCGCGAGCCGCAGGGCCCGCCCGTATGGCAGAGCAGCCGGCCCGGCTCCATCTACGACTACATCCGGGTGGCCTCCTTCTCGCTCGGCCCCGACGGGCGGATCGACCAGTGGAGCGAGCGCGCCGAGCAGCTCCTCGGCATCCCCGCCCGGTATGCCCTCGGCAAGGACCCCGTGGAAGCCTTCGTGCCCAGCGAGTTGCGCGAGACCGGCCGCCGCAAGGTGTCCGAGATCCTCGACGGCCGCGAGTGGACCGGCCTGGTGCCCTACCGCAGGGACGAGGACGGACCGGCCGACGGGCTCGCCGAGATCTACGTGATGCCCTCCCGCAACGAGGACGGCGAGCGCGCCGCGGTGTGCGTCGTCGTCGACGTCCGGGCGCTGCGCGGCATCGAGACCGACCTGGCCGCCTCGCAGGCCGTTTTCGGTCAATCTCCCATGGGCTTCACCCTGTTCGGCACGGACCTGAAGCTGCTGCGGGTCAACGAGCGCTTCGCCACGGTCTTCGGCGGCCCGGCGAGCAAGTACCGCGGCTGTACCCCGTACGACTTCCTGCCGCGGTCCGAGGCCGACCGGATGACGGCCGCGCTGCGCCGCGTCCTGGACACCGGCGAGCCGGTCACCGAGATGCAGCTGGTCGGCCTGGTGGCCGGCGAGGAGGAGCGCCGCCGCTGGTCGGTGTCGCTCTACCGGCTGCACGGCGCCAGCGGCCGCCCCATCGGCGTCGCGGCGCTCGCCGCCGACGTCACCGGCCGCCGGCGGGCCGAGCGGGAGGCGGCCAACGCCCGCCGCAACCTCGCCCTGCTCAACGAGGCGGGCGCCCGGATAGGCAACTCCCTCGACCTGGAGACCACCGCCCGCACCCTCCTGGACGTCGCCGTCCCGCAGTTCTGCGACCTGGCGTCGGTGGACCTCTACCAGGGCCTGCTGGCCGGTGACGAGGCGCCGCCCGGCATGAGCGACGGCAGCGCCGAACTGCGCCGGGTCGCCTTCGCCAGCGCGGTCTCCGACGCCCCGTTCGCCGACGCCGCCGGCGGGTCCCCCGAGGGCACCCCGGTCGCGGTCGGCGCCGTCCACCGCTACCCGTTCAACTCCCCCTGCGCGGGCGCCCTGCGCACCGCCCAGGCACAGATCATCCCCGGCCGGGAGAGCGACGACGGGCCGGAGTTGGGCGCGGTGGTGCACTCCACCCTCGCCGTCCCGATGGTCGCCCGGGACACCGTCGTCGGACTGGTGCAGTTCTCCCGCACGAAGGGCAGCGAGCCGTTCGGGGAGCGCGACACCGCGCTCGCCGTCGAACTGGCCGCGCGCGCCGCGGTCTGCATCGACAACGCCCGCCTCTACCGCCGCGAACACGAACGCGCCCTGATACTCCAGCGCAGCCTGCTGCCGCCCGGTGACCCGGAGGCGGCCGGCCTCGACATCGCCTGCCGCTATCTGCCCGGCACCACCGCCACCGAGGTCGGCGGCGACTGGTTCGACGTCATCGAACTCCCCGGTCACCGCACCGCGCTGGTCGTCGGCGACGTGATGGGCCGCGGGCTGCGCGCCGCCGTCGCGATGGGTGAACTGCGCACCGCCGTACGGACCCTGGCGCTGCTGGACCTGGAGCCGGCCGAGGTGCTCTCGGCGCTGGACGAGATCGCCCGCGGGCTCGGCGGCAGCGGCGACGGCCGGTCCACCGCCGGGTCCGGCCGCGGGAGGTCCGGCGCCGCCCGGGGCGCGCTGGAATCCGGCCGCTCCGCCCGTACCGCCGACCTCTCCGAGGTCTACCTGGCCACCTGCGTCTACGCCGTCTACGACCCGGTCACCCGGCGCGCCACCTTCGCCAACGCCGGGCACCTGCCGCCGGTGCTGGTCGAGGACGGCGAGGACGCGCTGCTGCTCGACGTGCCGCCGGGGATGCCGCTGGGCGTTGGCGGCGAGCCGTTCGAGGAGATCGAGGTGGAGCTGCCGGACGGGGCGCTGCTCGCGCTGTACACCGACGGCCTGGTGGAGTCCCGTCACCATCCCCTCGACGAGGGCCTCCAGGCGTTCCGGGCGGCCCTCTCGGACGCCGGGCGCACGCTGGAGGACGCCTGCGACCACGTGCTGAGCGCCCTGGACACCTCGCACGGCGAGGACGACATCGCGCTGCTGATGGCGCGGGTGCACGGGCTGCCGAAGGACGCGGTGGGCGACTGGAGCCTGGCCCCGGAGGCCCGTTCGGTGGCCAGGGCCCGGGAACTGGCCCGCGAGCAGCTCCTGGACTGGGGCCTGCAGGAGCTGGTCGACACCACCGAGCTGCTGGTCAGCGAGCTGGTGACCAATGCGCTGCGGCACGGCCACGGGGAGATCCGGCTGCGGCTGCTGCTGGACCGCACGCTGGTCTGCGAGGTCTGGGACGCCGATCTGGCGCAGCCGCGCCGCCGCCGTGCCCGCGACACCGACGAGGGCGGCCGCGGGCTGCAGCTGGTGGGCCTGCTCAGCCAGGGCTGGGGCAGCCGCCGGACGCCGCGCGGCAAGACCGTCTGGTTCGAACTCGCCCTGCCGGACGGCGAGTCGACGGCGAAGGACCCGACGGAGGCACTGCTGAGCCTGTTCTGAGCGGGGCGCCGGACGCGGGGGCCGCCCGCGTCCGGCGGCCGTGCTCAGGCGGCCCGGACCCGCTCCGCCGCCCGCTCCGCCTCGCGGACCACCCGCTCGGTGTCCACGTGCAGCAGCTCCCCGCCGGACTTGCGCAGCTGCCCGTCGACGTACACCTCGCTGACGTTCGGCACCTGCCCGTTGAGGACGATCCGGCCGGTCCGGTCGAAGCGCGGGGCGAAGTTGAGCGTGCCGGGCACCGGACGGGTCATTCCGTACGGCGCCGGATCTTGTTCCCGAGCCACACCAGCGGGTCGTACTTGCGGTCCGCGGCGCGCTCCTTCAGCGGGATCAGCGCATTGTCGGTGATCTTGATGTGCTCGGGGCAGACCTCCGTGCAGCACTTGGTGATGTTGCAGAAGCCCAGCCCGTGCTCGTCCTGGGCGGAGGTCTTGCGGTCGATACCGGCCTCCGGCGCGGCGTCCAGCGGATGCATGTCGAGCTCGGCGATCCGCATCAGGAAACGCGGCCCGGCGAACGCGGCCTTGTTCTCCTCGTGATCACGCACCACATGGCAGGTGTCCTGGCACAGGAAGCACTCGATGCACTTGCGGAACTCCTGCGAGCGCCCGACGTCCTCCTGCTGCATGCGGTACTCACCGGGCGCCAGCTCCGGCGGCGGCACGAACGCCGGGATCTCCCGCGCCTTGGCGTAGTTGAACGACACATCGGTGACCAGATCGCGGATGACCGGGAACGTCCGCATCGGCGTGACCGTGATCGTCTCCGCACGGTCGAACACCGACATCCGCGTCATGCACATCAGCCGCGGCCGCCCGTTGATCTCCGCGCTGCACGAACCGCACTTGCCCGCCTTGCAGTTCCAGCGCACCGCGAGATCGGGCGCCTGGGTCGCCTGAAGCCGGTGGATGATGTCGAGCACCACCTCGCCCTCGTGCACCTCGACCGTGAAGTCCTCCAGGTCCCCGGCGCCCGCCTCGCCCCGCCACACCCGGAAGTGCGCCCGGTAGGCGCCGGACGGTCCGGCCGGCCCGTTCCCCTGCTGTGCTGTCTGCGCCTCGCTCACCGGCTCAGCTCCTCGTCCGTCAGATACTTCGCCAGCTCGTCCTTCTCGAACAGTTCCAGCAGGTCGCGGCGGATCGGCGGGGTCTCCCGGCGGGAGAGCCGGATCTGCCCCAGCGCCGGGTCCGCGGCCCGTGAGTCGCCCTGCGGATCGGCGAGCCGGCAGACCAGATTGATGTTGCGCCAGCCGCGGTCCATCGCCGGATGGTCGTCGCGGGTGTGCCCGCCCCGGCTCTCCTCGCGCTCCAGCGCCGCCCGCGCCACGCACTCGCTGACCAGCAGCATGTTGCGCAGGTCGAGAGCCAGGTGCCAGCCCGGGTTGTACTGCCGGTGCCCCTCGACACCGGCCCGCCGGGCCCGCACCCGCAGATCGGCCAGCCGCTTGAGCGCCTCGTACATCTCGCTCTCCCGGCGGATGATGCCGACCAGGTCGTTCATCGCCTGCTGGAGCTCCTGGTGCAGGGTGTACGGGTTCTCCGCCGGGCCCCGGTCGCGGACCGGGTCCCCGTCGGCGTCCGCGCCGGTCTCGGCGCTGAAGGGGCGCAGCGCCTCCGCCTCCGCGGTGTCGATCTGCAGCGGGTCGGCCGCGGGCCGGTCGGTCAGCGAGGCCGCGTACTCGGCCGCGTGCAGTCCCGCCCGCCGGCCGAACACCAGCAGGTCGGAGAGCGAGTTGCCGCCGAGGCGGTTGGAGCCGTGCATCCCGCCGGCCACCTCACCGGCCGCGAACAGCCCCGGCACGCCGATGGCCGCCGCGGAGTCCGGGTCGACGTCCACCCCGCCCATCACATAGTGGCAGGTCGGGCCGACCTCCATCGGCTCGGCGGTGATGTCCACGTCCGCCAGCTCCTTGAACTGGTGGTGCATGGACGGCAGCCGGCGGGTGATCACCTCGGCCGGCATCCGGGTGGACACGTCCAGATAGACCCCGCCGTGCGGGGAGCCGCGGCCCGCCTTGACCTCGGCGTTGATGGCCCGGGCGACCTCGTCGCGGGGCAGCAGCTCGGGCGGGCGGCGGTTGCGGTCCGGGTCCTCGTACCAGCGGTCGCCCTCGTCCTCGGTCTCGGCGTACTTCTCCTTGAAGACGTCCGGGACGTAGTCGAACATGAACCGCTTGCCGTCGCTGTTGCGCAGCACCCCGCCGTCGCCGCGCACCGACTCGGTGACGAGGATGCCCTTCACCGACGGCGGCCAGACCATGCCGGTGGGGTGGAACTGCACGAACTCCATGTTGATCAGCGACGCCCCGGCCAGCAGCGCCAGCGCGTGCCCGTCGCCGGTGTACTCCCAGGAGTTCGACGTCACCTTGAAGGACTTGCCGATGCCGCCGGTGGCCAGCACCACCGCCGGGGCCTCCAGCACGAAGAAGCGGCCGGACTCGCGCTCGTAGCAGAACGCGCCGGAGACCCGCTCACCGTCCTTCAGCACCCGGGTGACGGTGCACTCCTGGAAGACCTTCAGCCGGGCGTCGTACGCGCCGAACTCCCGCTCGTCCTCCTGCTGGAGCGAGACGATCTTCTGCTGGAGGGTGCGGATCAGCTCCAGGCCCGTACGGTCGCCGACGTGCGCCAGCCGCGGGTACTCGTGGCCGCCGAAGTTGCGCTGGGAGATCCGGCCGTCGGGTGTGCGGTCGAAGAGCGCGCCCCAGGTCTCCAGCTCCCAGACGCGGTCGGGGGCCTCACGGGCGTGCAGCTCGGCCATCCGCCAGTGGTTGAGGAACTTGCCGCCGCGCATGGTGTCGCGGAAGTGGACCTGCCAGTTGTCGTGTTCGTTGGCGTTGCCCATGCTGGCGGCGATGCCGCCCTCGGCCATCACCGTATGGGCCTTGCCGAACAGGGACTTGCAGATCACGGCTGTTCGCATGCCGGCTTCGCGGGCCTCGATGGCGGCGCGCAGCCCGGCGCCGCCCGCGCCCACCACGACCACGTCCCATGCCTGCCGGTCCACATGCGCCATCGGAGGGCACACCTTTCCTCAGTAGAAGCTGTCGTCAGAAGAAGCGGGGGTCCGCGAACGCCCCGCTGGCCAGCAGGAAGACGTAGAAGTCCGCCAGGGCCACGCTGATCAGTGAGGCCCATGCGAGCAGCATGTGCCGCGCGTTGAGCTTGCCGATCCAGCCCCACAGCCGGTAGCGCACCGGGTGCTTGGAGAAGTGCCGCAGCCGGCCGCCGACGATGTGCCGGCAGGAGTGGCAGGAGAGGGTGTACGCCCAGATCAGCACGATGTTGACGAGGAACACCAGGGTGCCCAGGCCCATGTGCCCCCACTGGTAGTTCTCGTCGCGGAAGGTCAGCACGGTGTCGTACGTCAGGACGCCGGCGACCAGCAGCGCGAAGTAGAAGAAGTACCGGTGCAGGTTCTGGAGGATCAGCGGGAAGCGGGTCTCTCCGGTGTACTTCGTGTGCGGCTCGGCGACCGCGCAGGCCGGCGGCGAGGCCCAGAAGCCCCGGTAGTAAGCCTTGCGGTAGTAGTAGCAGGTCAGCCGGAAGCCCAGCGGGAAGATCAGGATCAGCAGCGCGGGGGACAGGCCCCACCAGCTGCCGAAGATCTCCCAGTTGGGGCCGCCGCGCATGGTGTGGCAGTTCTCCGCCAGGCACGGCGAGTAGAACGGCGACACGTAAGGGGCGTGGTAGTAGTCGGCGTTCGCGAACGCCCGCCACGTCGAGTACACGATGAACGCGAGCAGCCCGGCGGCGGTGCAGGCCGGGGCCAGCCACCAGCGGTCGGTGCGCAGATGGCGGGCGGCGATGGCGGCACGCGAGGCGGTGGGCACGCCGGTCGCGGCCGGTTGCGGGGAGGGTTCGGTGCCAGTGGCCAACGTCGGTCTCCGTGAAGGGCGCCCCGTCCGGAACACCCCGCCTGAGCGGGTCCCGGCGGCGGCAACGGGGTAAGGGTCTGAGTGGGGCGAGCGCACCCCCTAAGGGGCCGCCACCAGGGGATTTCCCCCAAGGGACACCCCTCGGGGGATTCCGCCCGGGGCTCCTACGGGGCGTGTCCGGTGCGGGAGCCGAGACCTTCGTCCTCGGCGTCGGCCCAGAGGGTGGCGTCGTACGGGGCGTCGGAGACCGTCACCATCTCGACGGGGGCGGCCTTCCGGCCGGCCTGCGGCCCGGCCGCGGCGCTCTGCTTCAGCAGCGTGAGGCTCTCGCGCAGATGGTCCGTGTCGCTGCGCACCCGGCGGATCTCCAGGCCGGCCCCGACCTGCGCCTCCAGTCTTCCCACCGACCGGACCAGGTCGTCCAGGCTGCGTTCCACCGCCGTCAGTTCGTCCTGAAGGGACATATAACGTGCCCTCACTTTTGAAGGTGTGGTGGGCGATCTCATGCGCCCGAGAGTGTCGCGCGTCACAGTAGGCGTTGGGAAGGGGTCCAACGCGATTACGACTCGAACCGGTGCGTTTCGGCAACCGCGCGCCGCGGCAGTGCTCGAACTCCGGTACGACCCGAGCGGACGTATGTCCGTGCGCGACCCCGCACGGCGGCTCCCGGCGGCCCCGTATTGCGCCGGGCGGGTGGCCTTCGGGCGGCTTCCGACGTGTCGGGCGGCCCGCCGGCCGCCGGTCGCCTTCAGTAGGGGCCAATAGATGTGATGAGCCGCAAAGTCGGCCGAACGTGGTGCGCCGGAGAGGGACCGGCCAGGCGGCGCGACGCGGGCTAGCCCGGAGGTAACAGTCATGACCGACCACGACATCCCCTCAGCCCGCGCGGCCCGCAGACGCCGCATCGCCGCGCTGGTCGCGGCGGGGGTGCTCCTCCCGCTGCCGGCGCTGGCCGGCTGCAGCGCCGACGGACAGGAGACGTCCGCCTCGGCGTCCCAGGACATCGCCCCGGCGCCGCGCGACGAGCTCAAGGACGGCGGCACCGTGCGCTGGGCGATCGACGCGATGCCCGGCACCCTCAACGCCTTCCAGGCCGACGCCGACGCCACCACCACCCGGATCACCGGCGCGGTCCTGCCCAGCATGTTCACCGTCGACGCCAACGGCGCCCCGCAGCGCAACGCCGACTACCTCGACGCCGCGGACGTCAGCGCCCGCGACCCCAAGCAGGTCGTCACGTACAAGATCAACCACAAGGCGCGGTGGAGCGACGGCACGGCGATCACCGCCGCGGACTTCGTCGCCCAGTGGACCGCGCTGCGCGGCAAGGACAACGCCTACTGGACCGCGCGCAACGCCGGCTACGACCGGATCGGCAAGGTCGAGCAGGGCGCGAACAGCCGCGAGGTCAAGGTCACCTTCGCCCGGCCCTACGCGGACTGGCGCTCGCTGTTCACCCCGCTCTACCCGCGGAGCGTGATGGGCAACGCCAACGCCTTCAACGACGGCGCGCGCGAGAAGCTCCAGGTCGGCGCGGGCCCCTTCCGGCTGCAGAAGCGGGACGCCGAGGCGGGCCGGGTCGTGCTCGTACGGAACCCGGCGTGGTGGGGCGAGCCGGCCAAGCTCAGCAAGATCGTGCTGGAGTCGCTGCCCGGGGACAAGCGGGCCGCGGCGCTGGCCGCCGGGTCCATCGACGTGGCCGCGGTCGACCAGGTCGCCGCGAAGCGGGTCGCCTCGGCCCGCGGTCCGGCCGCCCCCGGGGAGTCCCGCAAGGCCGGCTCCGGCAACGCGGGCCCCCAGAACGCCGGGGAGCGGGCCGCCGGCCGCCCCGGTGCGGCCGCCGCGGAGAACTCCGCGCTGCGCGGCTACACCGTCCACAAGGCCCTGGAGCCCGCCTACACCCAGCTCGCCCTCAACGGCAGCAGCGGCCCGCTCGCCGACGACCGGGTGCGCCGCGCGGTGGCCCGCGCCATCGACCGGCAGGCCCTCGCCGACACCGTCCTCAAGCCGCTCGACCTGCCGTCCAAGCCGCTCGGCAGCCATCTGCTGATGGCCGGGCAGCAGGGCTACCAGGACCACAGCGACGCGCTCGGCGAGCAGGACGCCGAGGCGGCGCAGGAGCTGCTCGCCGACGCCGGCTGGAAGCGCGAGGGCGGCGACCGCCAGCAGGCCGGCGAGAAGGCGGGCGCCCCCGCCCCCGGCGCCTGGCGCGACTCCGGCGACTACGGCGACGAGGACGGCAACGCGTCCCTGGACGGGGACGGCCGGGACGACTACGGCTACGAGGACGACCGCTGGCCCGGCGGCTCCGACGACCAGGGCGACGGCGCGTACGACGGCCGCAACCCGGGCCGCCCGATCCCCGGCCACGGCGGTGCGCCCGCCCACCGCGACCGGGAGGGCGTCCGCCCGTCCGCCGCGGAGGCGCCGCTGTCGTTCACCGGAGCGGTCGGTTCCGAGGTCCAGCAGGCCGCGCTGCTGCGGCAGAGCGCCGCGTTCTACAAGGACGCCGCGGCGAGCGAGAAGAAGGCGGCGGACGGCGACAAGGAGTCGTCGGCGTACGGCAGGTACAAGCGGTACAAGAAGCGCGCGGCGAAGGCACTGCGCGCCGCCGAGGTGATCGAGACCGGTCAGGCCCACGGCCTGCCGGGGTCCGGCGGCCACCCGGGTGCCGGGCGCCCCGCGGCCGGGCGCACCCAGGACGCGTCGGCCTTCCGCGTCGGCCGGCTGCCGGCCGGTGACAAGACAGTCCGCACCGCCCTGGTCAGGAAGAACGGCAAGCCGCTGACCCTGCGGTTCGTGCTGCCCGACGGCGCGGCCTCCGAGCAGCTGCGTACCGTGGGCCGCCGGATCGCCGCCATGCTCGCCAAGATCGGCGTGCAGACCTCCGTCCAGCGGGTCTCCGACGCCAGCTACTTCCAGGACCACATCGCCTCCGGCGATTACGACCTGGCGCTGTACTCCTGGCCCGGCACCGCCTACCCGGCGACCGACGCCCGCCCGATCTACGCCAAGCCGCAGCCCGCGCCGGACGGCTCGCTGACCGTCGAGCAGAACTACACCCGGGTCGGCAGCGACCGCATCGACCAGCTCTTCGACCAGGCGGCCTCCGAGCTGGACGAGGACTCCGCGCGCACGCTCGTGGAGCAGGCCGACGCCCGCATCTGGGCGGCCGCCGGGTCGATCCCGCTCTACCAGCGGCCCGAGCTGGTGGCCACGAAGAAGTCGCTGGCGAACGTCGGCGCCTTCGGCTTCGCCACACCGCGCTTCCAGGACATCGGCTACACGAAATAGAGGCGTCGGCCGAGCCAATATTCGATAAGAAACCGCAGGTCAGCGGCGCTTGGTACGGGCTGGGGCGGCCTTTGTCGCCCCGGCCCCGTACCATGGGGTGAGGCCGTGGCGTCTTCATGCCCGGCGGGCGCGCGTGGTCCGTACGCGCCGCCATCCACGATTCCGGGAGAAGCACCGCTAGTGCCCACGCGCCACGACATTCGTAACGTAGCCATCGTCGCCCACGTCGACCACGGCAAGACGACCCTCGTCGACGCCATGCTGAAGCAGGCCGGCGCGTTCGCCGAGCACGCCGCCGAGAAGCTCGACGACCGGATGATGGACTCCAACGACCTGGAGCGTGAGAAGGGCATCACGATCCTCGCCAAGAACACGGCGGTGAAGTATCACCCCAAGGACGGCGGGGAGCCCATCACGATCAACATCATCGACACCCCCGGCCACGCCGACTTCGGTGGTGAGGTCGAGCGCGGTCTGTCGATGGTCGACGCGGTCGTCCTGCTGGTCGACGCCTCCGAGGGTCCGCTGCCCCAGACCCGCTTCGTGCTCCGCAAGGCCCTCGCGGCCCGTATGCCGGTCATCCTGTGCATCAACAAGACCGACCGTCCGGACTCCCGGATCGACGAGGTCGTCAACGAGACCTACGACCTGTTCCTGGACCTGGACGCGGACGAGGACCAGATCGAGTTCCCGATCGTCTACGCCTGCGCCCGTGACGGCGTCGCGTCGCTGACGAAGCCGGACGACGGCACCGTCCCGTCCGACAGCACCAACCTGGAGCCGTTCTTCACCACGCTGCTGGAGCACGTCCCCGCGCCCGAGTACGACGAGACCGCCCCGCTGCAGGCGCACGTCACCAACCTCGACGCGGACAACTTCCTCGGCCGCATCGCGCTGCTCCGCGTCGAGCAGGGCGAGCTGCGCAAGGGTCAGAACGTCGCCTGGATCAAGCGCGACGGCTCGATCTCCAACGTCCGCATCACCGAGCTGATGATGACCGAGGCGCTCACCCGCAAGCCGGCCGAGGTGGCCGGCCCGGGCGACATCTGCGCGGTCGCCGGTATCCCCGACATCATGATCGGCGAGACGCTGGCCGACCCGGAGAACCCGATCGCGCTGCCGCTGATCACGGTCGACGAGCCGGCGATCTCCATGACCATCGGTACCAACACCTCGCCGCTGGTCGGCCGGGGCGGCACCGGCAAGGGCGCGGACGCCAAGGCCGCGGTCAAGGACCGCAAGGTCACCGCGCGCCAGGTCAAGGACCGTCTGGAGCGCGAGCTGATCGGTAACGTCTCGCTGCGCGTGCTGGAGACCGAGCGCCCCGACGCCTGGGAGGTGCAGGGCCGCGGTGAGCTGGCGCTGGCCATCCTGGTCGAGCAGATGCGCCGCGAGGGCTTCGAGATGACCATCGGCAAGCCGCAGGTCGTCACCAAGCAGGTCGACGGCAAGACCTACGAGCCCGTCGAGCGCATGACCATCGACGTGCCCGAGGAGCACATGGGCGCCGTCACCCAGCTCATGGGTGTCCGCAAGGGCCGGATGGACAACATGTCCAACCACGGCTCGGGCTGGGTCCGCATGGAGTTCGTCGTCCCGTCCCGCGGTCTGATCGGCTTCCGTACGGAGTTCCTCACCAACACCCGCGGTACCGGTATCGCGCACTCCATCCACGAGGGTCACGAGCCGTGGTTCGGCACGCTGACCACCCGTAACAACGGCTCCCTGGTCGCCGACCGCTCCGGTTCCGTCACCGCCTTCGCGATGACGAACCTCCAGGAGCGCGGCGTGCTCTTCACCGACCCGGGCACCGAGGTGTACGAGGGCATGATCGTCGGCGAGAACTCCCGCGCCGACGACATGGACGTCAACATCACCAAGGAGAAGAAGCTCACCAACATGCGCTCCTCCTCCGCCGACTCCTTCGAGGCGATCGTGCCGCCGCGCAAGCTGTCGCTGGAGCAGTCCCTGGAGTTCTGCCGCGACGACGAGTGCGTCGAGGTGACCCCGGAGGCCGTGCGCATCCGCAAGGTCGTCCTGGACCAGAAGGAGCGCGGTCGCACCGCCTCCCGCGCCAAGCGCTGAGTCCCCGGTCCCGGCTCCGGCCGGGCCCCGGCTCCTGCGGGGGCGTCCCTCTTCACGAGGGGCGCCCCCGTTGCCGTTCCGGCGTGTAGGGCATCCGAGGGTTTTCTCCGGGTTCCGGAGCAGCGGCCCAGGCTGCGGGGGTGCGGTACGTCTGCCTTTGCGATCTTATGTGCCGTAGGCAGGATCCCGTAGCTGAGGAGGCGTCATGCGTCGACCCGGGTGCGCGAAGTGGGGGGCCGGCGCCCTCGCCGTCGCGCTCGTGGCCACGGCGTGCGGCGGCGGGAGTGCCGGCCGCTCCGGGGTGGTCAGCTCCTCGTGGGGGGATCCGCAGAATCCGCTGGAGCCGGCGAACACCAACGAGGTCCAGGGCGGCAAGGTCCTGGACATGCTGTTCCGCGGCCTCAAGCGGTACGACCCGAGGACCGGCGCCGCGCAGAACGTCCTCGCGGACCGGATCGAGACGACGGACTCCCAGCACTACACGGTGGTGCTGAAGCCCGGCTGGACCTTCAGCAACGGCGAGAAGGTCACCGCCAAGTCCTTCGTGGACGCCTGGAATTACGGGGCGCAGCTGCGCAACAAGCAGAAGAACGCGGCGTTCTTCCAGTACATCGACGGCTTCGACCGGGTGCATCCGGCGACCGGCGCACCGACCGCCACGACGCTGTCCGGGCTGGCGGTGAAGGACGCGCGGACCTTCACCGTGGCGCTCAACCAGAAGTTCTCCAGCTGGCCGGACACGCTGGGCTACACGGCCTTCATGCCGCTGCCGCGGGCGTTCTTCAAGGACCACGCCGCCTGGGTGGACAAGCCCGTCGGGAACGGCCCGTACCTGGTGGACTCCTACGACAAGGGGTCCGTGATGCGGATGCGGAAGTGGGCGAAGTACCCGGGCGACGACCCGGCCCGCAACGGCGGCATCGACCTGCGGGTGTACACGGACAACAACACCGCCTACACGGACCTGCAGGCCGGGAACCTCGACCTGGTGGACGACGTGCCGGCCGCGCAGCTGACGCACGTCAAGCAGGACCTGGGCGGCCGCTACCTCAACCAGCCGGCCGGGATCATCCAGACCCTGACCTTTCCCATGTACGACAAGCGGTGGTCGCGGCCGGGCTCGGACAAGGTCCGGCGCGGCCTGTCGATGGCGATCGACCGCGCGCAGATCACCCAGGAGATCTTCCAGCGGACCCGGACGCCGGCCACCGACTGGACCTCGCCGGTGCTGGGGAAGGCGGGCGGGTACCAGGCCGGGCTGTGCGGTGCGGCCTGCGTGTTCGATCCGGCCCGCGCACGGCAGCTGATCAAGGAGGGCGGCGGGCTGCCCGGCGGGCGGATGACGCTCACGTACAACGCCGACACCGGGTCGCACAAGGACTGGATCGACGCGATCTGCAACAGCATCAACCGGACGCTGCGGGACGACCGGGCGTGCGTGGGGGCGCCGGTCGGGACGTTCGCCGATTTCCGCAACAAGATCGCGGCCAGGACGATGACCGGGCCGTTCCGGGCCGGCTGGCAGATGGACTACCCGCTGATCCAGAACTTCCTGCAGCCGCTGTATTACTCCAACGGCTCGGCGAACGACGGCAAGTTCAGCAATCCCCGGTTCGACACCCTCGTCAATCAGGCGAACGCGGCGACGAATTCCGGTGCGGCCGTCGCGAAGTTCCAGGACGCGGAGCGGATTCTCGCCCAGCAGATGCCGTCCATTCCGCTGTGGTACCAGAACGGCAGCGGCGGCTATTCGGAACGGATCAGCAATGTGTCGCTGAACGCATTCGGTGTGCCCGTCTACAACCAGATCAAGGTCAACTGACCGCTCGCCGAAGGAGGCCGGGGTATTCATGGGACGGTATGTGGCCCGGCGGCTGCTGCAGATGATCCCCGTGTTCGTCGGCAGCACCTTTCTCCTCTTCTTCATGGTGTACGCGCTGGGCGACCCGGTGGCCGCGATGTTCGGCGACCGGGCGCCGGACCCCGCCACCGCCGCGCAGATCCGCCGCGACCTCTACCTCGACCAGCCGCTGTGGAAGCAGTACGTGCACTACATGGGGCAGATCTTCCAGGGGAATTTCGGCACCGCGTTCAACGGGCAGTCCGTCACCGAGCTGATGGCCTCGGCCTTCCCGGTCACCCTGCGGCTGACGATCGTCGCCGTCGTCATCGAGATGCTGGTGGGCGTCGTGCTGGGCGTCTTCAGCGGGCTGCGGCGCGGCCGCAGCATCGACACCGGGGTGCTGCTCGCCTCCCTCGTCGTGGTGTCCGTCCCGACGTTCGTGAGCGGCTATCTCCTGCAGTTCGTGTTCGGTGTCCGGTGGGAATGGGCCGCACCGTCCGTCGCCCCGGAGGCGCCGCTGAACGAACTGCTGCTGCCCGGACTGGTACTGGCGCTGGTCTCCCTCGCGTACGTGACCCGGCTGACCCGCACCTCGATCGCGGAGAACGCCCGCGCCGATTACGTCCGTACCGCCGTCGCCAAAGGACTTCCCCGGCACCGCGTCATCAGCCGCCATCTGCTGCGGAATTCACTGATCCCGGTCGTCACCTTCATCGGCACCGATGTCGGCGCCCTGATGGGCGGCGCCATCGTCACCGAGCGCATCTTCAACATCCATGGCGTCGGATACCAGCTCTACCAGGGAATCCTGCGGCAGAACTCACCGACCGTCGTGGGCTTCGTGACGATCCTGGTGCTGGTCTTCCTCGCCGCGAACCTCCTCGTCGATCTGCTCTACGCCGTCCTCGACCCGAGGATCCGCTATGCCTGAGTCCTACGTCCCCAAGGAAGCCATCGGCCACGGCGACGGCGGCTCCGCCGCGCTGGCCATCGGCGAGGCGGAGTCGCTGGAGCGCCGGCCGGGCGCCGCACCGCCCGGCGCCGGTCCGCCCGCCGGCCCCCTCGGCAAGCCGCGCAGCCTGTGGAGCGACGCCTGGCACGACCTGCGCCGCAACCCGGTCTTCGTGCTGTCCGCGCTGGTCATCGTCTTCCTGGTGGTCATCGCGATCTGGCCGCAGCTGATCGCCACCGGCAACCCGTACCGCGCGGACCTGGCCAAGGCGCAGCAGGGCTCCCAGCCCGGCCACCCCTTCGGCTTCGACACCCAGGGCCGGGACGTCTACACCCGGGTCGTCTACGGGGCCCGCGCCTCGATCACCGTGGGCGTCTGCGCCACCGCCGGCGCGGCGCTGCTCGGCAGCCTGCTCGGCGGCCTCGCGGGCTTCTTCGGCAGCTGGTCGGACACCCTGCTGTCCCGGCTCGCCGACATCTTCTTCGGCATCCCGGTGATCCTCGGCGGCCTGGTCTTCCTGTCCGTGGTCACCAGCACCACGGTCTGGCCGGTGGTCGGGTTCATCGTGCTGCTCGGGTGGCCGCAGATCTCCCGGATCGCCCGCGGCTCGGTCGTCACCGCCAAGCAGAACGACTACGTGCAGGCCGCGCGGGCGCTGGGGGCCGGCAACGGGCGGATGCTGCTGCGGCACATCGCGCCCAACGCCGTCGCCCCGGTCATCGTCGTCGCCACCATCGCGCTCGGCACGTACATCGCCCTGGAGGCCACCCTGTCCTATCTGGGCGCGGGCCTGAAGCCGCCCACCGTCTCCTGGGGCATCGACATCTCCACGGCCTCCACCTACATCCGCAGCGCCCCGCACATGCTGCTGTGGCCGGCCGGCGCGCTGAGCATCACGGTGCTGGCGTTCATCATGCTCGGCGACGCGGTGCGCGACGCCCTCGACCCCAAGTTGCGCTGAGGAGACGGCAGATGACGAACGGTGCTCCCACGGCCGGGGGCGGCGCGCCGGCGGCCCTGCTCGACGTGCGGGACCTGCGGGTGGAGTTCCGTACCCGGGACGGGGTCGCGAAGGCCGTCAACGGCGTCAGCTGCCGGGTGGCGCCGGGGCAGACGCTGGCGGTGCTGGGCGAGTCCGGCTCCGGCAAGTCCGTCACCGCGCAGGCGGTGATGGGCATCCTGGACTCGCCGCCCGGCTATGTCACCGGCGGCGAGATCGTCTTCCAGGGCCGCGATCTGCTGACCCTGCGCAAGGAGGAGCGGCGCAAGGTCCGGGGTGCCAGCATGGCCATGATCTTCCAGGACGCGCTGTCCGCGCTGAACCCGGTCCTCAGCGTCGGGGCCCAGCTGGGGGAGATGTTCCAGGTCCATGAGGGGATGTCCCGCAAGGCGGCCCGCGGCCGGGCGATCGAGCTGATGGAGCGGGTCGGCATCCCGGCGGCCCGGGCACGGGTGGGGGACTACCCGCACCAGTTCTCCGGCGGGATGCGCCAGCGCATCATGATCGCGATGGCGCTGGCCCTCGGCCCGGACCTGATCATCGCGGACGAGCCCACCACCGCGCTGGACGTCACCGTCCAGGCGCAGGTGATGGACCTGCTGGCGGAGCTCCAGCGCGAGCTGACCATGGGGCTGATCCTGATCACCCACGACCTGGGCGTGGTCGCGGACGTCGCCGACACCATCGCGGTGATGTACGCGGGCCGGATCGTGGAGACCGCGCCGGTCCACCAGCTCTACCGGGCGCCCGCGCACCCGTACACCCGCGGGCTGCTGGACTCCGTCCCGCGGCTGGACCACAAGGGACGGCGGCTGTACGCGATCAAGGGGCTGCCGCCCAATCTGACGGCTATTCCGCCGGGCTGCCCCTTCAACCCGCGCTGCCCGCTCGCCCAGGACGTCTGCCGCAGCGAGCTGCCGCCGCTGTACGAGGCCGGTCCCGGCCGGGCCAGCGCCTGCCACTTCTGGAAGGAGACCCTCGATGGCGCACGGTGACGGGGCCGCGCCCGCGCCCGGCCCCACGTCCGGGGCGGCCGGGCCCGGCGAACCGCTCCTGGAGGTCCGCGACCTGGTCAAGCACTTCCCGCTGACCCGGGGCGTGGTCTTCCGGAAGCAGGTGGGCGCGGTCAAGGCCGTCGACGGGGTCTCCTTCACCCTCCGCAAGGGCGAAACCCTCGGCATCGTCGGCGAATCGGGCTGCGGGAAGTCCACCGTCGCCAAGCTGCTGGTCGCCCTGGAACGCCCGACGGCGGGCCGGATCCGGTACCGCGGCGAGGACATCAGCCGGCTCTCGGGCCGGGCGATGAAGGCCGTCCGCCGCAACATCCAGATGGTCTTCCAGGACCCCTACACCTCCCTGAACCCCCGGATGACCGTCGGCGACATCATCGGCGAGCCCTACGAGATCCACCCCGAGGTGGCCCCCAAGGGGGACCGCCGGCGGAAGGTCCGGGAACTCCTGGACGTGGTCGGGCTCAACCCCGAGTACATCAACCGCTACCCGCACCAGTTCTCCGGCGGCCAGCGCCAGCGCATCGGCATCGCCCGCGGCCTCGCGCTGCGCCCCGAGATCATCGTCGCCGACGAACCGGTCTCCGCGCTGGACGTCTCCGTACAGGCCCAAGTGGTCAATCTGCTGGAGCAGTTGCAGGACGAGTTCGACCTCTCCTACGTCTTCATCGCGCACGACCTGTCGGTGGTCCGCCACCTCTCCGACCGGGTCGCGGTGATGTACCTGGGCCGGATCGCGGAGACCGGCACCGACGAGCAGATCTACGACCACCCCACCCACCCGTACACCCAGGCGCTGCTCTCCGCCGTGCCCGTACCGGACCCGGACGCCCGGGGCGCCCGCGACCGGATCCTGCTGACCGGCGACGTCCCCTCGCCCGCCGACCCACCGTCCGGCTGCCCGTTCCGCACCCGCTGCTGGAAGGCCCGGGACGTCTGCGCGGAAGTCGTCCCGCCGCTGGCGGTGCCCGCGGTGTTCGCGGCGGACGAGGGCCCGGTGCGGCACCCCTCGGCCTGTCACTTCGCCGAGGAGCGCAAGGTCGTACCGAGCGGCTGACCGGCCGGGCGCGCGGCGTGCGGGCTCAGGGGGCCGGCGCGGCGGCGTCCGGGCGCCGGGTGGCCCGCACCACGTCCAGGTACTCCTCGATGGCGTCGCGGTTGCGGAGCAGGGTCTCGATCCGCTCGGTCATCCGGTCCCGTTCCCGCTCCAGCGTGGCGAGCATCTCCGGTGTCGCGTCCGGGAAGTGGATGGCGCGGGGGCTGTCGAGGCACGGCAGGATCTGCTTGATGAGCCGGGTCGGCAGCCCGGCGTCCAGCAGCCCCCTGATCTGCAGGACGCGGTCGACGCCGGACGGGTCGTAGGCGCGGTAGCCGTTGGCGCAGCGGTCCGAGACGATCAGCCCCTGCTCCTCGTAGTAGCGCAACAGCCGCCGGGGCGTGCCCGTACGCCGCGAAAGCTCACCGATCCGCATCGGCCCCCACCTCCTGTGGAAACGACAGCGCCGCCGTGGCGGGGATCATTCCCGCCACGGCGGCGCAGGGCCGTCGCGTCCGCGTTACTCGGAGCTCTCCGACTCCGCCGCGGCCTCCTCGATCGCCGCCAGCGCCGGGTCGAGGATGATGTCCTCGTCCCGTGCCGCGGTGGTCGGCTCCTCGGGGAAGTGGCAGGCCGTCAGGTGACCGCCGGCGTTGCCGTCGAGCTGGATCAGCGGCGGCTCCTCCGTCGCGCACTTGTCCTGCGCCTTCCAGCAGCGCGTACGGAAGCGGCAGCCGGAGGGCGGGTTGACGGGGGAGGGCACGTCCCCGGCGAGGCGGATGCGCTCGCGCTCCTCCTCCTCGCTCTCCACCAGCTTGGCCTCGGGCACCGCCGAGAGCAGGGCGTGGGTGTACGGGTGGCGCGGCCGGTTGTAGATCTCGTCGCGGCTGCCCACCTCAACGATCTTGCCGAGGTACATCACCGCGACCCGCTCGCTGAAGTGCCGCACGATCGCCAGGTCGTGGGCGATGAACAGGAACGCGATGCCCAGCTCGCGCTGGAGCTCCTGGAGCAGGTTGACGACCTGCGCCTGGATGGAGACGTCCAGCGCGGAGACCGGCTCGTCGGCCACGATCAGCTTCGGCTCCAGGGCGAGCGCCCGGGCCACGCCGATGCGCTGCCGCTGGCCGCCGGAGAACTCGTGCGGGAAGCGGTTGTAGTGCTCCGGGTTCAGACCCACGGTCTCCAGGAGTTCGCGGATGCGCTTCTCCCGGCCACCGGGCGGGTTGATCCCGTTGATCTCCATCGGGCCGCCGATGATGGTGCCGACCGTCTGCCGCGGGTTGAGCGAGGCGTACGGGTCCTGGAAGATCATCTGGATCTCGGAGCGGACCGGCGCGAGCTCCTTGCGGCCCGCGTGCGTGATGTCCTGGCCCCGGTAGGTGACCTTGCCGGCGCTCGGCTCCATGAGCCGGGTCAGCAGCCGCCCGGTGGTGGACTTGCCGCAGCCCGACTCGCCGACCAGGCCGAAGCTCTCGCCCGCGTGCACGGTCAGGTCGACGCCGTCGACCGCCTGCACCGCGCCGACCTTCCGCTTGAACGGAAAGCCGCCGTAGATCGGGAAGTGCTTGGTCAGGCCCTCGGCGGTGAGCAGCGGCTCGCCCTGGGCGGGCGCGGCGTCGCGCGGCGCCGGAAGGGTGACGTTGTCTGCCATGGTGGTCGCTCCTAGCCCAGCCGGGGCTTGATCTGCTCGGTGAAGAGGGTCTGCTTCTGCTCGGCGGTCAGGTGGCACGCGGCGGCCCGGCCGATCTCCAGCAGCGGCCGCTCGTCGGTGCAGCGGCTGCCGTCGATCTCGCCGGTGAAGCCGCAGCGCGGGTTGAAGGCGCAGCCGGACGGCGGGTTGAGCAGGCTCGGCGGGGAGCCGGGGATCGGGTGCAGCGCCTCGCTGACGTCCGAGGACAGCCGCGGCATGGAGCTCAGCAGGCCCCAGGTGTACGGGTGCCGGGGCTCGGTGAGGATCTCCTTGACGGAGCCCCGCTCGACGGCCCGGCCGGCGTACATCACCAGCAGCTTGTCCGCGGTGTTGGCGACCACGCCGAGGTCGTGGGTGATCAGGATGATCGCGGAGCCGAACTCCTGCTGGAGGTCCTTGAGCAGGTCGAGGATCTGCGCCTGGACGGTGACGTCCAGAGCCGTGGTGGGCTCGTCGGCGATCAGCAGCTGGGGGTTGCAGACCAGCGCCATGGCGATCATGGCGCGCTGGCGCATACCGCCGGAGAACTGGTGCGGGTAGTCGTCCACCCGCAGGTTGGGCTGCGGGATGCCGACCTTGGTCAGCATCTCGATGGCGCGCTGCCGGCCCTCGCGCTTGCTGGCGCCGGTGTGCTTCATGAACGGCTCGGCGATCTGCCGGCCGACCGTGTAGTACGGCGACAGGGCGGTCAGCGCGTCCTGGAAGATCATGGCCATCTTGTTGCCGCGGAGCTTCTCCAGGGTCTTCTCCCTGGCCCCCGTCAACTCGTCGCCGTCCAGGACGATTTCGCCGCCGATCTCGGTGGCCTTCGGGTTGTGCAGCCCCAGGATCGCGAGGTTGGTCACCGACTTGCCGGAGCCGGACTCGCCCACGATGCCGAGGGTTTCGCCGCGCTCCAGATCGAAGGAGAGACCGTCGACCGCCTTGACGATGCCGTCCTCGGTGGAGAACCGCACGTGCAGGTCACGAACGGACAGGAAGGGGTCGGACCCGGCCGGCACGGTGGTGCCTTCGGTCTTGGTGAGTGTGGTCACTTCAGGCTCTCCTAGGACAGGCGCACGCGCGGGTCGATGAAGGCGTACGTCGCATCCACGATGATGTTGAACACCAGGATCAGGGCGGCGCTGAAGACCAGCACGCCCATGACCATGGGCAGATCCAGGGTGATGACGGAGTCGATCGCGAGCCGCCCGACGCCCGCGAGCTGGAAGGTGAACTCGGTGATCATCGCGCCGCCGAACAGCGAGCTCAGGTCCATGCCGAGGATGGTGACGATGGGGATCAGCGACCCCCGCCAGGCGTAGCGCAGGAAGACGTACCGGCTGGACATGCCCTTGGCCTTGGCCGTGCGGACGTGTTCCTCCTGCAGCTGCTCGATCATCGTCGAGCGGGACATACGGGTGTACTGCGCGGTGAAGATCGTCGCCATCACGACCCAGGGGAGCAGCAGGCCCATGAACCAGCCGCCGGGGTCCGAGGTGATCGGCACGTAGCGGGGCGACTCCATGAGGCCGCTGTAGACGAACAGACCGAGCGCGATCGGGCCGAGGATGTAGATCTGCGCCGAGCTCAGCACCATCGAGATCGAGGTGAGCGCCTTGTCCAGGAACGAGCCGCGCTTGTAGGCGGCGATCAGGCCGGTGCCCAGACCCACGGTCAGGAACACCGCGGCGCCGCCGACGGCCAGCGAGGCGGTGGTGGGCAGCCGGTCGATCAGCGTCGACCAGACGTCCTGCTTGGTGGCGAAGGAGTAGCCGAAGCACGGCGCGCTGCAGTGGCCGATGGAGTAGTCGCGGCCGGCGAAGATGCCGACGAGGAAGTCCCAGAACTGCGTCGTCAGCGGCTTGTCGAGGCCGAGGTTCTGGTGGATCAGCGCGATGTTGTCCGCGGTGCAGTTCTTTCCGCAGGACATCGCGGCCGGGTCACCGGCACCGAAGAACACGAAGAAAGTGAAGGCACTGAGCAGGAGGAGGATGACAACAGCGCCGAACGTCCGGCGAAGTAGGAATTGAAGCATGGCAGTTCGCTGCTCTCAGGACGGCGGCGGCAGTGGGCGTGAGGGGTGGCGGACAAAGGCCCCGGAGGGCGCGCGTTCCGCCGTGTGCGCGCCGTCCGGAGAGCCTTCGTCATGCGGTGGTGGTGCCTGAAGCGGTCGCTTCGGTTACTTCTTCAGGTACAGCGTGTTCGGGTCGAGGTAGCTGACGTCCAGGTTGTACCGGGCGCCACCGACGTTCGAGCCGTACAGCTGGAGGACCTTGGTGTAGAAGACCGGGGCGGCCGGGTTGACCTTCTCCACGATGTACTGGTGCAGCTTCTGCCACTCCTCGGTCGCCTTGGCGACGTCCGTGATCTTGGAGATCCGGGCGATCTCGGAGTTCACGTGCTTGTCATTGACGTGGGAGTAGTTCGAGGCGCCGTCCTGGATCGTGGTGCCGTCGTACGACGGCGGGATCACGGTCGAGGCGTCCGGCCAGTCCTGGCCCCAGCCGGTCATGTAGATGTCGAAGCCGTTGTCGACCTTGCCCATCTGCTCGTACCAGGAGGCCGCGTCGACCTCCTTCTTCTGCACGTTGAACCCGGCCTTGGTCAGCGCGTCCTCGATGACGACGGCTTCCTTCTGGCGCGACTCGGTGTTGGAGTAGGCGTAGACGAGCTTCATGCCCGACTTGCCGGCCTCCTTGAGGAGCTTCTTGGCCTTCTCCGGCTCACCGTTCGGGTGCGACAGCTTGCCGTAGGGGTCGTAGCCCTTCTTGTAGCCCGCCACGGTCGGGGCGAGCAGACCGCCGGCGATCTCACCGCCGTAGCTGCCGCCGTTGACCCGGACGATCTGCTGGTTCGGCAGCGCGTAGGTGATCGCGTCGCGGATCTTCTTGTCCTTGAGGCGGTCCATGTTGAAGTTCATCTGCCAGACGTAGGGCTGGTAGCCCTGCACCAGGCGCTTGCTGGCGCTGGCGTTGCTCAGCACGTCCTTGGTCAGCGTGGGGTCCACCGAGTTGGTGAAGCTCACCGCGTTCTTGGCCTCACCCTGGTCGGACATCAGCCGCTTGGTGGAGTCCGAAGCCTGGTGGTTGAACGTGATGTTGTAGCCGTCCGGGTACTGGTGGCGCATCGGGTCCGTCTTCGGGTCCCAGTTCTTGTTGCGCACCAGCTGCATCGCCTTGCCGGACTTGAACGAGGCGATCTTGTACGGGCCCGAGCACACCGGCGCCACGTCGTAGGCGTCCTTGGTGTCCTTGGCGCTGTCCGGGACCACGCTGTAGCCGGGCATCGTCAGCGCGTACGGCAGCTGCGACTGCGGCTGCTTGAAGTGGAAGATGATGGTCTTGTCGTCCGGCGTGTCCAGCACGCTCTTGGGCAGGTGGTCGCCCTTGTACGGACCGTCCGGCAGCGCCTTGCGGTAGGACGTGCCGGCGCCCGACAGCCAGGTCTGGACGTAGGTCGGGCCGTCGGTGATGAACTTGGCGTACAGCCGCTCTATGGAGTGACGGATGTCCTTCGAGGTGATCGGCTTGCCGTCCTCGAACTTGACGCCGTCCTTCAGCGTGTACTTCCAGGTCTTGCCGCCGTCGGACATCTGGCCGGCGTCGGTGGCGAGGTCACCCACCACCTTGGCGTTGCCCTTGTCGTCCTGCTTGAAGGAGGTCAGCCCACGGAAGATCAGCTGCGAGAGCGCCTTCATGTCGCTGACGTACATCTGGCCGGGGTCCAGGTGGTTGTAGCTGTCACGCTGGTACACGCGGAGGGTGCCACCGGACTGCGCGCCCTTGACGGGGACGGCCGGGCCGGTGGAGTCGGCCGCGGTGCCCATCGGGATCGCCTTGGCCTGCGCCGCCGCGTCCGCGTCCGTCTGCGACTTGTCCTTGTTGGAGCCGCTGCCGCCGCTGCAGCCGGTGAGCGCGAGTGAACCGGCCGCCAGGGCCACGATCACCGCGCGTGCTCTGCGCGTAGAAAGTGCGTTCATGAGTTCCAAGCACCTGCCTGTCTGTTGGGGTCCAGATGTGCTGTCTGAAGCATCCGGGGCAGGCCCGGCAGGTGGGGGTGACAGCAAGCCCCCCTCAAGTGGACGATCAGCGCCCGGACTTGGGGTCGAAGGCGTCGCGTACCGAGTCTCCGAGGAGGTTGAAGCACAGCACGAAGATCAGCATGGCCGCGGCGGGGAAGAGCAGGAAGGTCGGGTCGTTCTCGTAGAAGCGGGCGCCGGCCTGGAACAGCCGGCCCCAGTCGGGGGTCGGCTCGATGATGCCGACGCCCAGGAAGGACAGGCCGGCCTCGGCGGTGACGAAGAGGGGCAGCATGTACGTGCTCTGCACCAGCACCGGCGTGACGACGTTCGGCAGCAGCTCCTTGCGGATGATCCGCCAGGGCGAGGCGCCGGTGATCTTCGCGGCCTCCACGAACTCGCGCTCCCGCAGGGAGAGCACCTGACCGCGCAGCAGTCGTGCCAGGCCCATCCACCCCAGGAACCACTGCACGATGATCAGTGCGCAGACCCGCACGTAGGTGGGGGTCTCGTCGCCCGGCGGCACGAACAGCGCCACGACGACCGGCATGAACGCCACGAAGGTCAGCTGGCTCGGGAAGGCCAGCAGGAAGTCGATCACCCGGCTCAGGAAGTAGTCGGTCTTGCCGCCGAGGTAGCCGGCCGTCACACCGATGATGATGCCGGTGACGACGGTCAGGACGGTCACCGCGACGGAGATGCCGAGCGACATCCGCATGCCGTAGATCAGCTGCATGAACACATCGCGGCCCAGCTGCGGTTCGATGCCGAACCAGTGCGACGGCGAGATGCCGCCGTTGGCTCCGGCGGGGTAGCCGAACTCGTCGAGCAGGTTCGGGTCCTCGTTGCCGTACAGCGTGTACGGGTCCTTGCCGTACAGGGCTCCGATGACGGGGGCCAGCGCGGCGATGACGAAGAACGCGAGCACGACGATTGCGCAGACCACGCCGGTGCGGTCGCGCTTGAAGCGCGTCCACATCAGCTGGCCCGGGGAACGGCCGACGAGCTCACCGCCCTTGCTGTTCTTTTCCTTCTTCAGACCCTTGGGTCCAAGTCCCGGGGTGTCGGACTTGGTAGCCGCGGTCTGGGATGGACTAGTCATCGCGAAGTGCCCCCGCGCCGAGTTCTCTTGGAACGTGAAGCGGCGCCGGTCGCACCGCTGGATGAGCGGACTTTCGCAAGTGATTTATGGCGGAGTCAAGGGGATCGGGTGTGCTCGTGAACAGGTCGTCTACTTCTTGAGCGAAGATTGCGCAGATTGACGCCAGTGCGTGCTTGACAACGGATTGTGATATACGACATGGGGGACAAATGCCCACCAAACGCTTTTACTTGAAGGTAACTTCACTGTCGCAACACCGATATACGGACGCGCCATGATGAACAACGTACGGCCGTGCGGGTGCCGTAGACCGGCCGGGACGCCAGGAGGCGTCCCGGCCGGTTGCCGTTTCGCGCCCGTTTCGCCCCGGGCCCCGATCGGGTCTGTTGTCCCCGGGCCGCGACTGCAGTAGACCTGCGGTGGACGCCTCGTATACGGGGCGCCGTGGACGACCCTGATACACCGACACGGACGGGGGGCGGGCCGTGTCCACAGTGCGGGATCGCGTTCTCACCGGCGGCGCGCGCACCACCGGCGTGCTGCTCTGCCTGCTGCTGGCACTGCTCGGCGCGGCCTGGGCCGCCCGGGACCTCACCGCCGCCCGGCCCGGCGCGGAGGTGTGGTGGGCCTGGCTCGGCGGGGCCCGCGGACCGCGGGACGCCACCGCCCCGGTGTCCTCCCTGCTCGACCCGCTGTTGGCGCTGGGCGCGCTGACCGCCGCGGTCACCGCGGTGCGCGGCGCCGTCCCCGCGCCGGTGGCCGCCGGCGCGCTGTGCTCCCTCGGGACCGCCACCGCCCTGCTGCGCGCCCCGCTGCTCTGGATGCCGGGCGTGGGCCGGCTCCCCGGCACGGACACCGGTCTCACGTCGTGGGCACATCGGACCGTGCTGGCCGAACTCGCGCTGGCCGCCGCGCTGCTCGTGGTGGTCGCGGCGGGCCGGCGGAGGGCCGGACGGGCCGGCCGCCACCGGGGGCGCTCGGCGCACGGGCTGCCGGAGGCGGCCCTGTCGGCGTACGGGGTCGTCCGCGCGGTGCCGCAGGCGGCCGACCCGGGCCGGCCCGGCCGCCCCCGCAAGGGCCCGGCCCGCACCACGGCCGTCCTGCTGGCCGCCGCGGGACTGGCCGTCGCCGGCGGGGAGCTGTACCGGCTGCTGACGTCCGGCGCGGACGGCTACCGCACGGGGCTGCTCGGCGACGCGACGGACCTGCCCGCCCTGCCGCCGCCGCCCGCGCACTGGCACGCCGCGGTCCTCGTACTGCTGGCCCTGGGCGCCGCGGTGGCCGCGCTGCGCCGGGCGTCCTGGGCCCGGCCCGCGGCGGTCGCGGCCGCGGCGCTGCTGTGCGCCGACGGGGCCGGCGTGCTGGCGCTGGCCGCGCACACCGGGCGGGCCGCCCGCCTCGCCGCCCTGTCCGGCCCGGACCGCCTGGAGTTGGCGACCGCCGCCTTCCTGGTCCTGTCCGGACTGACCGCGCTGCTGGTGGCCTTCCGGCGCGGGGTGCCGGACCCCGCCGTCGGCGCGGGCGGTGCGCTGGCGTACGGCTCCGCCCCGGGGGCGGCGCGGCCCCCGCACGCCCCGCCCCCGCCGTCCACGCTCCCGCCGGGCTGGTGAGCCGAGCCGGGGCCGCGGCCGCGCACCCCCTCGGCCCGCCGGACGTTCCCGGCGCTACCCGGTCATCCCCAACGACCGCTTGAGGAAGTCCACCTGGAGCAGCAGCAGGTTTTCGGCCACCTGCTCCTGAGGCGTCATATGGGTCACGCCGGACAGCGGCAGCACCTCGTGCGGCCGGCCGGCCGCCAGCAGCGCCGACGACAGCCGCAGCGAGTGCGCCACCACCACGTTGTCGTCGGCGAGGCCGTGCACGATCAGCATCGGCCGGTGCGGCTCCACCGCGCCGGACAGCCCCTCGTCCGTGAGCAGCGAGTTCGCGGCGTAGACCGCCGGTTCCTCGGCGGGGTGGCCGAGGTAGCGCTCCTGGTAGTGGGTGTCGTACAGCCGCAGGTCGGTCACCGGCGCGCCGACCACCGCGGCCCGGAAGACATCGGGCCGGCGCAGCGCCGCGAGCCCCGCCAGGTAGCCGCCGAAGGACCAGCCGCGGATGGCCACCCGCTCCATGTCGAAGGGAAAGGATCCGGCCAGCGCCTGGAGGGCGTGCACCTGATCGTCCAGCGCGACCTCGGCGACCCGCCGGGAGATCGCCTTCTCCCAGGCGGGGGAGCGGCCCGGGGTGCCCCGGCCGTCCGCGACGAGCACCGCGAACCCCTGGTCGGCGAACCACTGCGAGGTCAGATGGGCGTGGTGCGCGGCGACCACCCGCTGGCCGTGCGGGCCGCCGTAGGGGTCCAGCAGCACGGGCAGCGGACCGTCGCCCTCCGTGTAGCCGCTCGGCAGCAGCACCGCGCACGGGATCTCCCGCTCCCCGGCCAGGACGAGCCGGGGGCGCGCGGTGAGCCCCGGCTCCTCGGCGTACGAACCGATCGTGGCGAGGGTCTTCTCCCCGCCGTCGGCGTCCAGCCGCACCACGTCCACCTGGGTGCCGGGCCGCTCCAGCGATGCCTGGGACAGCACGGTCAGTGCCCCGCCGCGCACCGCGGAGGAGACCGTCGGATACGGCCGCGCGCCCACCCGCTCCCAGCCGCCCTGGTCGCCGCTGCCGCGGAACCAGGCGCGGTAGACGCCGATGTCGTGCATGTCGGCGCTGCTCGCGGAGAACAGGACGTCGTCCTCACCGATGTCCAGGACGGCCCGCACGTGCAGCGGCGCCCCGGTCAGCGGCCGGGCGCCGACGAACAGCTTGCGCGCACCGCCCTCGTCCGCGATCCGCACCAGCCGGCCGTCCGGCGTCCAGGCCGGCACCCCCGGGAACGGCTCGACCCACACCTCGTCCTCGTCCTCGTGCACCGTCCGGGTCGCGCCGGTCGCGGTGTCGACGGTCAGGTAGCGCTGGTCGCGCTGGTCGCGGGCCTGCACCAGCAGCAGCGGCGGGCCGGCCGCCGACCAGTGGACGCGGGCCAGATAGGGGTAGCGCACGGTGTCCCAGGTGACGTCGGTGCGCGAGCCGTCCAGGCCGAACAGGGCCAGGGTGACCTCGGCGTTGGGGGTGCCGGCCGCCGGGTAGGCGACCCGGGCGGGCTCCCGGTCCGGATGCGCCGGGTCGGAGATCCACCAGCGCTGCACCGGTGCCTCGTCGACCCGCGCGGCCAGCACCGCGTCGCTGTCCGGGGACCACCAGAAGCCCCGGTAGCGCCCCATCTCCTCGGCCGCGACGAACTCCGCCAGGCCCCAGCTCACCTCGGGCCCGTCGGGCTCCGCCAGCACCCGGTCCGCCCGTACGCCACCGGCGGCCGCCGTCCCGCCGTCGTCCGAGGTGGCCGCGCCGTCCACCGCGACCACCCGCAGTCGCCCCTCCGCGACGAACGCCACGTGCCGGCCGTCCGGCGACGGGCGGGGGTCGACCACCGGCCCGTGGACCGGGAGTTCACGGGTGGTGCCGGCCCGCAGCTCGGAGACGAAGAGCCGTCCGGAGAGCGAGAAGGCCGCCAACTCCACCGCGGAGTCCGCCGCGTAGCCGACGATGCCGGCCGAGCCCTCCCGGCTGCGCTCGCGCCGGGCCCGCTCCTGCGGCGGGAGGTCCTCCTCCGCCCCGGCCAGCAGGGCCCGCGGGTCGGCGGCCGTGAACTCCCGCCCCTCCGCGACGTCGAGCACCCACAGCTGCTGGCTGCGATCGGTGCCGGAGGAGGAGCGGAGGAAGACGACGCGCGCACCGTCGGGGGAGAGGGTGTAGCCGCGCGGAGCGCCCAGAGTGAAGCGCTGCGTACGGGCAGATTGCCGCGGGAACGAAGGCTGTCCGGTCATGGGGCGAGCCTACGGGGGCCGGGGCTCACCACGGTCGCGCTCGTGAAGATCGTGTGCGCCCCTGCTCTGCTTCCGTGCTCCGACTTATGCGCTAGGACGGAAAGTTATGATCCCTTGCGCGTAGTGGGTACGGGGTAAAGAGCCCTTGGCATACCCGGTGCGCGGGTCCGTGGACGCGGGCCGGCGCGCCACAACTCTGTCCGGAACGTGTGTACTTGGAGGTGAGCCGCCGTGGCACTCTCGATTTCGGCGGTGGTGCTGCTGGCGATCATCGTCTTCCTGCTCGTGAAGAAATCCGGGCTGAAGGCCGCCCACGCCTTTGTCTGCATGCTGCTGGGCTTCTATCTGGCCAGCTCGTCCATCGCGCCGTCGGTCAAGACGCTGACGACGAACGTCGCCAGCATGATCGGGGGCATCAAGTTCTGAGCCGCGCGCGAACCGGCCCGCTCCCACCCCTCCGGTGCCCCGCCCCGCCACCCGGCGGGCGGCCACCGGGATCGCGGGGTGAGGGCGGGCCGGCCGGCTCGTAGGCTGTCGGCATGACCGCCCACCCGCCCCCAGCTGCCCAGCCGGCCCGCCGCCTCCTCCTGGTGCACGCGCACCCGGACGACGAGTCGATCAACAACGGCGTGACCATGGCCAAGTACGCGGCCGAGGGCGCGCTGGTCACCCTCGTGACCTGCACTCGCGGCGAGGAGGGCGAGGTCATCCCGCCCGAGCTCGCCCACCTCGCGCCGGACCGCGACGACAGCCTCGGCCCGTACCGCGTCGACGAGCTGGCCGCCGCGATGGACGCGCTCGGCGTCACCGACCACCGTTTCCTCGGCGGGCCCGGCCGCTACCGCGACTCCGGCATGATGGGCGCCCCGCAGAACGAGCGGCCCGACTGCTTCTGGCAGGCCCCGCTCGACGAGGCGGCCGCCCACCTGGTGGCCGTCATCCGCGAGGTCGGGCCGCAGGTCCTGGTCACCTACGACCCGAACGGCGGATACGGCCACCCCGACCACATCCAGGCGCACCGCGTCGCCATGCGCGGCGCCGAGCTCGCCGCGCGGGCGGACTTCCGGCCCGACCTGGGCGGGGCGCACGCGATCGAGAAGATCTACTGGAACTGCAACCCCCGTTCCGTGGTCGAGGAGGGCTTCGCGCGGCTGCGCGCGGCCGGCCGGGCGTTCCCCGGCATCGCCACCGTCGACGACGTGCCCGGCGTGCTGCCGGACGCCGAGGTCACCGCGTCGGTCACCGGATCGGCGGCGCACCGGGCGGCGAAGACCGCGGCGATGCGCGCGCATTACACCCAGATCGCGGTCGACGGGCCGTTCTTCGCGCTCTCCAACGACCTGGGGCAGCCGCTGTTCGGCACCGAGCACTATCAGCTGGTGCACGGCACGCCCGGCGCCCCCGCGGCCGGCGGCCGGGAGGACGACCTGTTCGCGGGGGTCGGTGAGACGGTGGGTACGGAGGAGCGTGCCCGGATCGAGGAGGCGGCGGAATGAGCACGGCCAAGGGCGGCAACGGCGCTGACGGCACCCCGCCGGCCGGCGGGAAGGGCGGCGGGAAGGCCGGCGGGGCCAAGGGGCAGCGGTCCCGCGCGGCCTCCGCCGGCGCGTCCGGCGCCGCGCCGCGGTCCCGCACCGGTGGTTCCGCGGTCCCGGTCGGCGGCGCCGCGCCGCTGACGGCCGGCCGGATCGGCGTCTACCTGCTGCTCCTGGTGGCGGCCGTGCTGGTCGCGTGCGCGGGGACGCTGGTGCAAGCGGCGTGGTTCCCCGGCGGATTGGTGCTGGCGCTGTGCGGCGTCGGCGGCCTCTTCTACGGGGGCGCCGCCGCCACCGGCACCTCCGCCGGTGTGCTGATCCCCGGCGCGGCCTGGCTCATGACGGTGTTCCTGCTGCTCAGCGACGTCCGGCCGGAGGGCGACTTCCTCTTCGGCCCCGGGGTCGGCTCGTACGTCTTCCTGCTCGGCGGGATCCTCATCGCTGTGATCTGCGCCACCGCGACCCAGCGGCGCATGATGGGCGTCCGGGCCGGCTGAGTTGGCGGATGACGTGGTCCAAATGGGGACGGATGCCGCGCGGGTCGGGGCATCCGGCCCCGGCACCGGGGTATCGCCCGTGGCGGCGGTGTTCGTACGCTCCCCGGGTGTCCGCCCGCGGCGGACAGTATGGTGGTGCGCGCCGTCGCGCCGCCCTGGGGGCACCCCCCGGCTTCGGACCGGGGATCATCTCTGACGAGCGGCGGAGCCAACCGGGAGAACCTGCTTTGAGTCGTGAATCTGACAGTTCGTCCTCCGGCCCCCGGGGCCGTGGCGGAGCCGCGTACCCGTCCGGGACGCCGCCGTACGGCTCGCCCAGGGGAGACGCCGACGAGACGCCGGCACCCGGAGCTGCGGTGCAGCCGGAGGAGCCCAAGACCGAGACCACACTGACGACGCGGATCAAGATCAACATTCCGGGGTCGCGCCCCATCCCGCCGGTCGTCGTGCGCAAGCCCGTCGGTGAGGAGTCCGGCATGAACGCATCGACCGGGTCCGGCGGTTCCGCCGCCTCCCGCGGCACGCCCCGCGCCCCGCGCGGCGGCGAGCGGCCCGCGGAACGCACCGCGAACACCGCCCGGCCCGACGTCCCCGCGGACGACGCCGCGCCGAGTGCCCGGTCCGAGCGGCCCAGTGACTGGTTCGCGCCGCGCAAGACGCAGGCCGGGCCGTCCGGCCCGTCCTCGACCACCGGCTCCCACCCGGCGCCCCCCGCCCCCGGTGGCGGCACCCCGCCGCGCGGCCCCGCGGGCGCCAAGCCCCCGAACCGCCCCGACCTGCCGTACTTCTCCGACAGCCCGGAACCGTCCGGTGGCGGCTCGCCGTTCGACGGCGGCGCCCGGTCCGGCGGCGGCTCGCCCTTCGACGGCGGCGCCCGGTCCGGCGGCTCGCCGTTCGACAACGAGCCCCGCGGGGACGGCTCGCCGTTCGACGCCCCCGGTGTCGCCCGCGACCACAGCCCCTTCGACGGCCCGGCGGCCGGCCCCAGCGGCCCGACCACCGGACCGGCCCGCGGCCAGTCCGGGCTCAACCTCCCGCCCGGCTTCAGCGACCCGCTCGCCGGTCCCGGCACCCCGCCGGGGATCAGCGACGACACCGCGGAACTCACCCCGCAGCCGCCCGCGCCGCTCACCGGCCCGGGCAGCGGCGCCGGCACCGGCGGCGGCATCGCGGGCGGCCTGCCCGGCGGCCGCGGCCCCGCCGCGCCGGGCGCTCCCAAGGGCAGGCGCGGCGCCCGGAACGACGCCGCCGGTGGCCCCGGCGGCCACGACCGGGTGTCCGGCGACACCCTCGTCAGCGGCATCCCGAAGGTGCCCGGCGCCGAGAGCCCGGCCTCCCCGTCGCCGTTCGCCCACGCCCCGGCCGGTGAGGACGACGGCGCCGCACCGAAGCCGCGGCCCAAGATCCCCGAGCCGATCAACCCGCCGAAGAAGGGCCGCAACAAGCTCGTCCTCGCGGGGGTCGCCGTCGTCGTCCTGGCCGGCGTCGCCTATGGCGCGGGACTGCTGCTCGACCACGCCGACGTGCCCAACGGCACCACCGCGCTCGGCGTGGACATCGGCGGCACCACCAAGGACGAGGCGGTCAAGAAGCTGGAGACGGCCCTCAAGGACCGTCGCACCGCGCCGCTGAAGCTGACCGTCGACGGCAAGCCCGCGACGCTGGAGCCCGCCAAGGCGGGTCTCGACATCGACCTCCAGGCCACGGTCCGCGACGCGGCCGGCCGGGACTACAACCCGGTCTCCGTCATCGGCTCGCTGTTCGGCGGCACCCGGACCGCCAAGCCGGCGATGATCGTCGACGACGAGAAGCTGCAGATCGCGCTCCAGAACGTGGCCGGCGAGGGGGGTGCCGCCGAGGACGGCGGGATCACCTTCGAGAACGGCAAGGCGGTGCCGCACTACGGCGTGCCGCACAAGGCGATCGACGTCAAGACCTCCAAGGAGAAGATCGCCGACGCCTACCGCGACCGCGCCGCCACCGGCACCGGCTCCCCGGTCGTGCTCGCCGCGAGCACGCAGCAGCCGCAGGTCAGCAAGGCCGCGGTGGACAAGGCGCTGAAGCAGTACGCCGAGCCCGCGATGTCCGGACTGGTGACGGTCCGTACGGACGCCGCGCACACGGTCTCCTTCAGCCCGCAGAAGTCCATCCCGAAGTTCCTGTCCTTCAAGGTCGGGAGCAACGGCGACCTGGTGCCGTACTACGACCGGCCGGCCCTCCAGCAGCTCTACGGCGACACCTTCAACGGGGTGCTGCTCACCAAGGGCGACGGCTCCAAGAAGCCGGTCACCGTCGAGGAGGTGGCCAGCGCGGTCGGCAAGGCACTGCTCGGCACCACCCCGGCCGAGCGGATCCAGACCATCGGCGCGGACGGCGGCTGACGCCCCGCCACCTTGCGTAACGGCAGGTCAGAGGCCCCCACGGGCGGTCTTCCCGGCGCAGTCCGGGAAGCCCCCAGGGGGCCTCACCCATGACAGATGTCATGCCGCACCGCGTACGGGCGACACTGCCGCCGCGCGCGCGGATCCCGGAAGCTGAATGCCATGACGACCACAGAGACCACCGCGACGAACCCCGCCCGTGCGGCGGGCGGGTCACCCGTGGTCAGCTTCCGCCAGGTCAACAAGAGTTACGGCGCGGTGCGCGCGGTGGCCGACCTGAATCTGGAGCTGCACCCGGGCGAGACCGTCGCCCTCCTCGGCCCGAACGGCGCCGGCAAGTCCTCCACCCTCGACCTGCTCCTCGGCCTGCGCAGCGCCGACTCCGGCACCGTGACCCTCTTCGGCACGACCCCGCAGCGCGCCATCGAGCAGGGCAAGGTCGGCGCGATGCTGCAGAGCGGCGGCCTCATGGAGGGCGTCAAGGTCAAGGAACTCGTCGGGCTCGCCCGCGACCTGCACCCGCGCGCCCATCCGCTCGACGACATCATGGCCACCGCCGGCATCACCGAGATCGCCGACCGCATGGTCGACAAGCTCTCCGGCGGGCAGGAGCAGCGGGTGCGCTTCGCCCTCGCCACGGCCGGCGCCAACGACCTGATCGTGCTCGACGAGCCCACGACCGGCATGGACGTGTCCGCCCGGCAGACCTTCTGGGGCGCGATGCGCGCGCAGGCCCGGCAGGGCCGTACGGTCCTCTTCGCCACGCACTACCTCGAAGAGGCCGACGAGATCGCCGACCGGGTCATCGTGCTGCACCGCGGCCGGGTGCTGGCCGACGGGACCGCCGCCGAGATCAAGGCCAGGGCCGGCGCCCGCCGGGTCACCTTCGACCTCGACGAGCCGGTCGACCACGACGCGCTGCGGGGCCTGCCGGCCCTCACCTCCCTGGCGGTGTCCGACAGCGGATCGGGCGGGGGAACGGGCCGCCGGACGGTCCGCATCCAGTCCCAGGACGCCGACGCCACCGTGCACGCCCTGTACGGCCTCGGCCTCTACCCGCACCACCTCGAAGTCTCCGGCCTCGGCCTGGAGCAGGCGTTCATCGCCCTCACCACCGCGTCCGACCAGGCCCCCGCCACCGCCGAGGAGGCGGCCCGATGACCACTCTGATCAAGCTGGAGATCATCCGCGCACTGCGCAACAAGAAGTTCATGTTCTTCTCGGTGATCTATCCGCCGGCGCTCTACCTGATCATCGCCGGCGGCGCGGACAGCAAGCCGATACCCGGCATGAAGCTCGACATGGGGCTGTACTTCATGGTCTCCATGGCAGCATTCGGTGCCATGACCGCCGTGCTGCTGGGCAACAGCGAGCGCATCGCCAAGGAGCGCGAGAAGGGCTGGGTCCGCCAGCTGCGGCTGACCGCCCTGCCCGGCCGCGGGTATGTCGCCGCCAAGATCGCCGCCGCCGCGACGGTCAGCCTGCCGTCCATCGTGCTCGTCCTGCTGGTCGCCGCCCTCGTCAAGGGCGTCCGCCTCGACGCCTGGCAGTGGGCCGCCATCGCCGTGGGCACCTGGCTCGGCAGCTTCGTCTTCGCGGCCCTGGGCGTCGCCATCGGCTACCTGGCCACCGGCGACGCGGTCCGGCCGATCGCGATGCTGTTCTACTTCGGCCTGGCGTTCCTCGGCGGGCTGTGGATGCCGCTGACGATCCTGCCGCAGTGGGTGCAGAACATCGCCGAGTGGCTGCCCACCCACGCGTACGCCGCGCTCGGCACCGCCGTCGAGGCCGGCAGCGCGCCGCACGCGAAGGACATCGCACTCCTCGCCGGCTACCTGCTGGTCTTCGCCGGCAGCGCGGCCTGGCTGTACCGAAAGGACACCCGCCGGGCATGAACGGACCGGACACCGACGACGACCCGGTGCGGATCGGCACGCCTCCCCGCACCCGCCGTGAGGCGCTCGTGAAGGCCGGCTGGATCGTCATCTGGTTCCTGTACCTGTCGGGCCCGATCGGGACCCTCGCCGAGGGCGGGCTGTCCCCGGCCCGCGAGGCGCTCGGCTGGGGCGGTCTCCTGACGTTCGTCGGTGTCTACTTCGTGCTGGTCTTCCGGCACATGGCCCACCGGCCGGTGGCGGCCGGGGTGATCCGGGCGGCGGTGGTCCTCCTCGCGGTGCTCGCCGCGCTGCTGGCCTGGACGCTCGGCCCGAACTGGCTGGTGCTCTTCACCTTCGTCTGCGTCGCGGTGGCCGTCACCCAGCCTTTCCGGACCTCGCGGTGGGCCATCCCCGCGCTCACCGCCGCCCTCGTGCTGATCGGCATGCGCTACCCGGACGTGCGGGTCTACCTCTTCGCGTACGCCCTGCCCTGCCTGCTCAGCGGGTTCGCGATGGTCGGCGTGCAGCATCTGATCCGTACGACGCAGGAGCTGCGCGCCGCGCGGCAGGAGGTCGCGCGGCTCGCCGCCAACGAGGAACGGCTGCGCCTCGCCCGCGACCTGCACGACCTCCTCGGCCACTCGCTCTCCCTGATCACCCTGAAGAGCGAGCTGGCCGGGCGGATGCTGCCGGCCAGGCCGGCGGACGCCGCCCGGCAGGTCGCCGACATCGAGCAGGTCAGCCGGCAGGCGCTGGTCGACGTCCGCGAGGCGGTCACCGGCTACCGGCGTCCGCGCCTCGTCGTCGAACTGGCCGGGGCGCGCGCCGCGTTGCGCACCGCCGCGATCACCGCGGACATCGACCCCGCACTGGAGCGGGCGCACCGGGGCCTCGGGCCGGACGGGGAGGGCGCGCTGGCCTGGGCGCTGCGGGAGGCGGTCACCAACGTCGTACGGCACAGTGCGGCCGGCCGCTGCGAGCTGCTGCTGACCGAGGAGTGGGAGGCCGACGAGCGCCACTACCTGTGCCTGTCCGTCATCGACGACGGCACCGGGCCGCCGCGCGGCGGCGGCCACGACGGCAACGGCCTGGCCGGCCTGCGCGAACGCCTGGCCCTGGCCGACGGCCGGCTGGAGACCGGCGCCGCACCGCACGGCCGCGGCTTCGCCCTGCGTGCCTACGTCCCGCTGCCCGCCCCGGCCGCCGCCCCGCCCGCCCCGGACACCGCGTCCGAGCCGCTGCCGGGCCAGGCGTAGGGGGCGGTCGTACCCCGGTCCGCCGGATCCTCCGGGGGAGCCCCGGCGCAGGCTCTAAGCTGACCCGCATGATCAGGGTGCTGCTGGCCGAGGACCAGTCGATGGTCCGGGAGGCACTGGCCGCGCTGCTGTCGCTGGAGGGGGACCTGGAGGTCGTCGCGCAGGCGTCGCGCGGTGACGAGGTGCTGGCGGCGGCCCGCGCGCACGCGGTCGACGTCGCGCTGCTGGACATCGAGATGCCCGGCCTGAGCGGGCTGGACGCGGCGGCCGTGCTGCGCGACGAGCTGCCCGGCGTGAAGGTCGTCATCCTCACCACCTTCGGCCGCCCCGGCTATCTGCGCCGCGCCATGGAGGCCGGCGCCCACGCCTTCCTGGTCAAGGACGCCCCCGCGGCCCGGCTCGCGGACGCGGTGCGGCGGGTGCTCGGCGGCGAGCGGGTCATCGACCCGGCGCTGGCGGCGGCCGCGCTCGCCGACGGCGTGAGCCCGCTGACCGAGCGCGAGCGGGAGGTCCTGCGGACGGCCGGGGACGGCTCCACCAACGCGGAGATCGCCGCCGCCCTGCACCTGTCCGCGGGCACGGTCCGCAACTACCTCTCCACCGCCATCCAGAAGACCGGGGCCCGCAACCGCGCCGAGGCGGTCCGCACCGCCCGCGACAAGGGCTGGCTGTAGCGGCGCCGCCACCCCCGGGACCTTGGCCCCTGTGCGGTGCGCGGCGGTGTCCCGCAAGGTGGAAGTGTTATGCCTGCCAACCGCCCCGTGGAGCGCGGCCGCGGCACCACCGTGCTGCTGATCGTGGTGATCCTGGCCGTCACGGCGCTGGACGCGACCGATGTCGGACCGGAGCTGCACCAGTCGGCCTTCCTGGGCATCGCCCCGCTGTACGCCGCGCTGCGCTGCTCGTACCGGCGGACGCTGCTGGTCGCGGCCGTCTACGTGGCGTGCCTGATCTACGTCGACTCGTTCACGGTGCCCGACTGGGGCCTGGCCAGCCGGATCGTCGCGGTCTTCGGCGCCCTGCTGGTGGCGGTCTTCTCGCTGGTGCTGTGCCGGACGCGGCTCCAGCGGGAGGCGCTGCACGCCCGCACCAGCCTGGTCGCGGACACGGTGCAGCGGGCGATGCTGCGCGAGCTGCCGCTCACCGCCGGGCCGGTCGAGGCGTACGGCTTCTACGTCTCCGCCCAGGAGGGGGCCAGGGTCGGCGGCGACATCTACGAGGCCGTCGAAACGCCGCACGGGCTGCGGCTGATGATCGGTGACGTGCAGGGCAAGGGCATGCCGGCGATCGGCGCGGGGCTGGAGGTGCTGGCCTCCTTCCGCGAGGCCGCCCACCACCAGGACACCCTGGAGTCGGTGGCCGAGCGGATGGAGCAGGCGCTGACCCGCTACAACGCCCGCTCCGTCGAGCAGGGCACCGACGAGCGCTTCGTGACCGCGCTGCTGATGGAGGTGAGCGGGCCGGCCGGAGCGCCGCGCGGCCGGGTGCTGTCCTGCGGCCACATCCCGTACTACCTGGTCCGCGGGGGAGAGGTGCACGAGCGCCGGGACGGCGAGGGCTGGCTGCCGCTGGGCCTGGGCGGGCTCGACGGCGAGCCGCGCCGCAGCGTCCGGATCCATCCGCGGCCGGACGACTGGCTGGTGCTGTGCACCGACGGCGTGACCGAGGCGCGCGGCGCGGACGGCGTGTTCTACCCGCTGGCCGAGCGGCTGACCGGATGGACGGGCCTGGAGCCGGCCGAGCTGGCCCGCACGCTCCGCGCGGACCTGGAGGACTTCACCGGCGGCCGGCTGCTGGACGACGCGACCGTGCTGGTCGTACGCCGCCGGGCGCCCGCCGGGACTCAGTTGAGCATCGCGCGGGCCGCGGCGGCCTGACGGCGCAGCGCGGTGGCGCCGGCCGGATCGACCGCCTCCACCACCCCGGCGTACTCCTCCAGCTCGTCCGCCCCGGCGAGGAACTCCCCGCGCCGGACGAGCAGTTCGGCCCGCTCCTGGCGCAGCCGCGCCGGCCGGCTGGGCAGCAGCAGCGCCAGGTCCAGCGCCCACAGCTGCACCGCGCTGTGCTCCGGGCGGGCCTGCGCCCAGGCCCGGATGTTGTTGAGCACCCGCTGGACGATCTCCAGCGGACCGGCCGGCGCCAGCATCCGCGGGGTCAGCTCCCCGCCGGTCGCGCCGGCGACCAGCAGCGCCGCGTCCTCGTCGGTGAGCAGCCGGCCGCCCGCGAACGGATCGGCCAGTACGTGGGCCCCGTAGGGGTCGCCGAAGCCGACGACGAAGTGGCCGGGCAGCGCCACCCCGTACACGGGCGCGCCGGCCCGCCGGGCGACCTCCAGCCACACCACCGACAGCAGGATCGGCAGGCCCCGGCGCCGCCGGAGCACCTGGTGCAGCAGGGAGGACGCGAGCCGCCGGTAGTCGGCGGGCGACCCGCCGAAGCCGCAGCGGGCGCCGAGCAGCTCGGCGAGGTTGCGGGCCCAGGCGCCGGGGCCGCCCGCCGGGGAGTAGGGCAGCAGTCCGGCCAGCCGGTCCAGCTCGATCTGGGCCTCGTCGATGCCCGTCTCGTCCAGGTCCGGGTCCGCCTCGGCGCCGATCAGCAGGCACAGCAGCGCCAGGTCGGGCCGCTCGGCCCGGGCGGCCTCGGCGAACAGCCGCCGCCGCGCGGCGCGGCCCGGCGGCTCCGGTTCGGGGTGCGGGGACATACCGGAGGAATACCCCTTCAGCGCCGGCCACCCGGCCGCGCGCGCCGGTAGTGGTAGCCGTGGTGGTCGGTGAAGCCGAGCCGGTCGTAGAGCGCCAGCGCGGCCGCGTTGTCCGCCTCGACCTGGAGGTACGCCGCCGAGGCGCCCTCGTCCAGGGCCCGCTCGGCGAGCGCCGCCGTCACCAGCGTGGCCAGCCCCTGGCGCCGCGCGTCCTCGGCCACCTCCAGCGCCGCGAAGCCCGCCCAGCGCCCGTCCACGACCAGCCGGCCGATCGCCGCCGTCCCGCCGTCGGCGGCCCGCACCGTGGCGAACCACACCGACGGGCCGCCGGTCAGGACCTTCAGCGCGTCGGCCGTGGGACCGCCGCTGTCACCGGTCCGGTTGTACAGGGCCAGCCAGTCGGCGCCGGGCTCGCGGGAGAGGGTGACCCCGGCGCAGCCGGGGGGAGGGCTCGTGGGGAGGTCGGCGAGCGGGGCCAGCGCCGAGATCCGGACCCGGGTGTGCCGCTCGGCGTCCCAGCCGCGCCGGTCCAGCTCCGATGCCAGGGCGTCGTCGGTGTCCGCGCGCCCGGTGGCGACCACGATCACCGCCGGCAGCCCGCGCGCGGCGTACCAGCGCTCGACCTGCTCCAGGGCGGCGTCCAGCGGGAGGCCGGGGTCCCCGAGCGGCAGGACGGAGTTGGCGCGGCGGGTGAAGCCGCCGGCGGCGCGCAGCGTCCACTCGCCGAGACGCTCCGCCTCGACGGCCGGCCAGCCGCGCGCCGCGACCTCCTGGAGCTCCCTGGCGCCGGCTGCCGGAACCTTCCTGCGGGGCCGGGCGGCGGGCACGACCTTCGCCGCGACCAGCGCGGACTCCTCGATCCGTACGGAGCTGCCGTCGCGCCGTGTGATGCTCAGCACACCCTCGTCCCACGATGTGAGAACGCCGACCGCGTCGGTGAACGCCGGCGCCCCCTCCCCGTCACCCGTCAGACGCCGGACGGATACCCTTTTGCCCACGTCAGCACGGGTGATACGGACTTCCGCGCGTCCGCCGGCCAGGAATTCCATCGCTCAAACCGCCCCTCTTGTTCGTCTCGTGCCCGGGAACGGAGATACTAGGTGGCGGGCATCGACGACGCCGCGCTCCCGCGCGCCCTGCGGCGGAACTGCCAATCGGCCCGCCGGCCCTACCGAGGAGGAACGACAGCGTGACCTACGTCATCGCGCAGCCTTGTGTCGACGTCAAGGACAAGGCGTGCATCGAGGAGTGCCCGGTCGACTGCATCTACGAGGGCCAGCGGTCCTTGTACATCCACCCGGACGAATGCGTCGACTGTGGTGCCTGTGAGCCGGTCTGCCCGGTCGAGGCGATCTTCTACGAGGACGACACCCCGGAGGAGTGGAAGGACTACTACAAGGCCAATGTGGAGTTCTTCGACGAGCTCGGCTCGCCCGGTGGCGCCAGCAAGCTCGGCCTGATCGAGCGCGACCACCCCTTCATCGCACAGCTGCCGCCGCAGAACCAGTAAACGGCCCGAGGTCCGGCAGGGAGCCCGCTCCCTGCGGCCCCGGAGTCGTCAGCGGTCGCACGGCGCCGCCCGGGTCCCGTACGGCACACGCCGTACGGAACCGACACCGTTCGGTCCCGTACGGCCCAGCCGTACGGGACCACGGCATTTTCGCGCCGCCGTCCCGGGACCACCGAGAAAGAGAGCACCGTGGGCGCAGCCGCCACCCCCCGCCACCAGTCGCTTCGCGACCGTCTTCCGGCCTTCCCCTGGGACCGCCTGGAGCCGTACAAGACGACCGCCGCGGCGCACGCCGACGGCATCGTCGACCTCTCCGTCGGCACCCCGGTCGACCCGGTCCCCGCGGTGGTCCGGCAGGCGCTGACCGATGCCGCCGACAGCCCCGGCTACCCGACGGTGTGGGGGACGGCCGCGCTGCGTGACGCGCTCACCGGCTGGGCCGCCACCCGCCTGGGCGCCCAGGGCCTGGAGCACACCAACGTGCTGCCGGTCGTCGGCTCCAAGGAGCTGGTGGCCTGGCTGCCGACCCAGCTGGGCCTCGGTCCCGGCGACAAGGTCGGCTACCCCCGGCTGGCCTACCCGACGTACGAGGTCGGTGCCCGGCTGGCCGGCGCCGAGCCGGTCGTCTACGACGACCCGTGGGAGCTGGACCCCGACGGCCTCGCCCTGCTGTGGCTGAACTCGCCGTCCAACCCGACCGGGCGGGTGCTCGGCGCCGACGAGCTGCGCCGCACCGTCGCCTGGGCACGGGAGCACGGGGTGCTGCTCTTCAGCGACGAGTGCTACCTGGAGCTGGGCTGGGAGGCCGACCCGGTCTCGGTGCTCCACCCGGACGTCTGCGGCGGCTCCCTGGACGGCATCGTCGCCGTCCACTCGCTCTCCAAGCGCTCCAACCTCGCCGGCTACCGCTCGGCCTTCCTCGTCGGCGACGCGGCGGTCCTCGGCGATCTGCTGCAGATCCGCAAGCACGGCGGCATGATGATCGCGGCGCCCGTCCAGGCCGCCACCGTCGCCGCCCTGGGCGACACCGCCCACGTCGCCGAGCAGCGCGAGCGCTACGCCCGCCGCCGTGCCGCGCTGCGCGGCGCCTTCGAGGGCGCCGGCTTCCGCATCGAGCACAGCGAGGCGTCGCTCTACCTGTGGGCGACCCGGGACGAGCCCTGCTGGGACACCGTCGGCGATCTCGCCAAGCGCGGCATCCTCGTCGCCCCCGGCGAGTTCTACGGACCTGCGGGCGAGCGGTTCGTCCGGATCGCCTTCACGGCCACCGACGAGCGGGTGCAGGCCGCGGTGCGCCACCTGGCGGAGTGAACCCGACCGGAAACGCGTGACGCGCGGGGGCCCGGGGAGTCATCGCTCCCCGGGCCCCCGCGCGTCGTGCCTACGGGCGGCAGCCGTCAGCGGCCGCCGCCGACCGGCAGGCCGCCGAGCAGGCCGCCCCCGGGCTGGGTGAGGGCGCCCTTCGGCGAGCCGATCAGGCCCTTGACCGCGTCCAGCGGCAGCGCGTCGGTCGACACACCGCGCTTGGCGATCGGGCGGGCCACGCTCTCCGCCTTGTCGACGACGCCCTGGGTGAGCGGCATGGCCTTCTTCACGACCGGACCGGCGGTCTCGACCAGCGCCGGGGCGAGCTTCGTCGCCGCCTTGCTGCCGGCCGCGTTCAGCAGGCCGACGCCGGTGCGGGCGGTGTGGTCGAGGGCCTGGCTGGTGTTGCGGGAGTCCAGGGGCGCGGTCAGTCCGCCCAGGTCGGGCGCCTTGACGGGCAGTTCCGCTGCGACCGCGGAACCAGCCGCGGCGACCACGGGAGCGGCGCCCGCTGCGACGAGCAGGGCGGCTCGGGCGATCCGACGCGTAACGGGGAGGGACATGGTGCTCCTTTTACGGAGAAGGACTCGTACTTCTGACAGATGTGCCATGTCCGCCGGGCGGACGCACTGACTACCGCTTCAAACCCCCGAAGGTTGCGGTGAACTCAGGTAAAGACTTGGCAACGCGTCAGATAATCGGGCGGGGCGAAATCCGGGCAATATGTGCACCGCGGGGTGGCGTGCGGAAACGTCACGGCGCTTTCGCCGCAAGGGAATTGGTGGCCCTGTCCGTCGTCGGCGAGCCCAATTCACGTGCAGGTAAAGGGAATTGCCGCCCGCGCCGCTTCCGGTTCCCCTTCCGGGGGACGGCGCAAACTACTGCGCGGTGACGAGGCGGACGGTCCGTCCGGCCGCCGCCGAGCTCTCCGCCCGGTGCTGCCAGCCCTTCCCCGAATCGTCCGCGGACCACATCCGGCCGGCGTAAGAGATCTGTTCGATGCGCAGTTCGGCGGAGTGCGCCACCGCCCACGTCGCCAGCTCCCAGCCGCGCCGCGCCGTCTCGTCCGCCGCGCCGCCCTGCCCCACCGGAACCGTCAGCTGCCGCCCGCCGCCCGTGCCGCGCCCCGCGCCGCCGTCCGTCCGCGGCAGCACCCCGGGCCCGAACTCCCGCACCAGCCGCTCCCGCACCGTCGCGGCGCCGCCCGCCCGGCCGTCCGCGGGGCGGCTCTCGGTGCAGCTCATCGCCGCGCCGTCGCGGCCGGTCAGCGCCCCGGTCAGCAGCGCGGCGTTCGCCTCGTGCTTCGCGTACGCCTGCGGGTAACCGCTGCGCTGCACCTTCTGTGCGGCCACGGTCAGCGGCAGCCGCGAGTAGCCGGGCACCTTCGCCAGGTGGCGGTAGAACTCCCCGGCCGCGTAGACGGGGTCCATGATCTGCTGGACCGTGCCCCAGTCCTGCGACGGGCGCTGCTGGAAGAGTCCGACCGAGTCCCGGTCGCCGAATTCGATGTTGCGCAGCCCGGACTCCTGCATCGCGGTCGCCAGCGCGATGGTCACCGCCCGCTCGGGCAGTCCGCGCGAGGTCGCCACCGCCGAGATCGTCGCGGCGTTCGCGGCCTGCTCCGGGGAGAGCTCGTACGCCTTGCCGTCCCCCTCGGCGCGCACCGTGCAGTGCGGCGCCCCGGGGCCGCCGGTCACGTACTGCACCACCAGGTAGCAGGCCAGTCCGATGAGTACGGCGAAGGCGGCGGCGGTACGCAGGCGACGCTTGCGGCGGACGGGGGCTACGGACTGGGCGGGCACGAGGCCACCGTACTGGAGTGCTGCCGATAGGGTCGGAACCATGGAGCGCTCCACACACCACCCTGTCCTCGACCTGTCGCTCGACGCCGCCGCGCTCACCGCGCAGCTGGTCGACATCCCCTCGGAGAGCGGCAACGAGAAGGCCCTCGCCGACGCCGTCGAGCACGCGCTGCGCGCCCTGCCGCACCTGACCGTCGACCGCCACGGCAACAACGTGGTGGCCCGTACGAACCTGGGCCGCGCCGAGCGGGTGGTGCTCGCCGGGCACCTCGACACCGTGCCGATCGCCGGGAACGTCCCCTCCCGGCTCGACGAGGACGGCGTCCTGTGGGGCTGCGGCACCTGCGACATGAAGTCCGGCGTCGCCGTCCAGCTGCGGACGGCCGCCACCGTCCCCGCCCCCAACCGGGACCTGACCTTCGTCTTCTACGACAACGAAGAGGTCGCCGCGCACCTCAACGGGCTCGGCCACGTCGCCGACGCCCACCCCGAGTGGCTCGCCGGTGACTTCGCCGTCCTCCTGGAGCCCTCCGACGGCCAGGTGGAAGGCGGCTGCCAGGGCACCCTGCGGGTCCTGCTGCGCACCACCGGGGAGCGCGCGCACTCGGCCCGCAGCTGGATGGGTGCCAACGCGATCCACGCCGCCGCCCCGATCCTGGCCACGCTCGCCGCGTACGAGCCGCGCCGCCCGGTGATCGACGGCCTGGAGTACCGCGAGGGCCTCAACGCCGTCCGCGTCGAGGCGGGCGTCGCCAACAACGTCATCCCGGACGCCTGCACGGTGACCGTGAACTTCCGCTACGCGCCCGACCGCACCCCGGACGAGGCCCTCGCCCACGTGCGCGAGGTCTTCGCGGACTGCCCGGTGGACGAGTTCGTCGTCGACGACCACTCGCCCGGCGCGCTGCCGGGGCTCTCCCACCCGGCGGCCAAGGCGTTCATGGAGTCCGTCGGCGGCACGGCCATGCCCAAGTTCGGCTGGACCGACGTCTCCCGTTTCAGCGCGCTGGGCGTCCCGGCGGTCAACTACGGACCCGGCTACTCCCTGCTCGCGCACAAGAAGGACGAGCGGGTCGAGGTCGACCGCATCCTGCACTGCGAGGAGCGGCTGCGCGCCTGGCTGACCGCCTGAGCCGGCGGGCCGCCCCCGGGACGGGCCGCCGACCGCCCGCGGACCAGCCGAATTCCCTTGCCGGTCACGTCGGCGGATCTACGCTGAGACGGCAAACGATCTGCCAGCGGAGGGAGCACGACATGGCCAGTCCCGAGGGAGCACCGGCCCCCGGTGAGCGGCGGCTGGGGCCCGTTCTGCGCCGTCACGAGCAGGTGCAGGCAGGTACCACCGACCAGCGGCTGCTGGACTCCGAAGGCCCCTCCGAGTGGGTGCACACCGATCCCTGGCGGGTGATGCGCATCCAGGCGGAGTTCGTGGAGGGGTTCGGCGCGCTGGCCGAGCTGGGCCCGGCCGTCAGCGTCTTCGGCTCGGCCCGCACGCCGCTCGACTCCAAGGAGTACGACGCCGGCGTCCGCATCGGCCGGGGCCTGGTCGACGCCGGGTTCGCGGTGATCACCGGTGGCGGCCCCGGCGCGATGGAGGCCGCCAACAAGGGGGCGTGGGAGGCCGGCGGGGTCTCGGTGGGCCTGGGCATCGAGCTGCCCTTCGAGCAGGGCATGAACCCCTACGTGAACCTCGGTGTCGACTTCCGGTACTTCTTCGTCCGGAAGACGTGCTTTGTGAAGTATGCCCGCGGGTTCGTGGTGCTCCCCGGCGGCTTCGGCACCCTCGACGAGCTCTTCGAGGCGCTCACCCTCGTCCAGACCCGCAAGGTCACCCGCTTCCCGATCGTGCTGTTCGGCACGACCTACTGGAGCGGGCTGGTCGACTGGCTGCGGGACACCCTCATCGCCGAGGGCAAGGCGTCGATGAACGACCTGGAGCTCTTCCACCTCACCGACGACGTGGACGAGGCGGTCGCGCTGATGAGCAAGGAGGTCGGGATCTGACCCGCCGGGGCCGTCGCCCGGTCCCCGGTGGGCCGGGGACCGCGGCACCGGCGGCTCAGGCGAGTCCGCGGCGGGCGACGGCGGGCGTGCGGTGGCCGGCGATGGACGCGACCATGTCGAGCACCTGACGGGTCTCGGCGACCTCGTGGACGCGGTAGACCTGGGCGCCCAGCCAGGCCGAGACGGCCGTCGTCGCCAGGGTGCCCAGCACCCGCTCCTTGACCGGCTTGTCGAGCGTCTCGCCGACGAAGTCCTTGTTGGACAGCGACACCAGCACCGGCCAGCCGGTCGCGGTCATCTCGCCCAGCCGGCGGGTGGCCTCCAGGCTGTGCCGGGTGTTCTTGCCGAAGTCGTGCCCCGGGTCGATCATGATCGCGTCCCGCCGCACGCCCAACTCCGCGGCCCGCTCCGCCAGTTCGAGCGTCACCCGCAGGATGTCGGCCATCACGTCGTCGTACGTCACCCGGTGCGGGCGGGTACGCGGCTCGGCGCCGCCCGCGTGGGTGCACACCAGGCCGACGTCGTAGCGCGCCGCGACCTCGGCCAGCCGGGGATCGACGCCGCCCCAGGCGTCGTTGAGCAGGTCGGCGCCGGCCTCGCAGACCGCCTCGCCGACCTCGTGCCGCCAGGTGTCGACGCTGATCACCACGTCGGGGAAGCGCTTGCGGACCTCGGCGACGAAGCCGACCGTCCGGCGGGCCTCCTCCTCGGCGCTGACCTCCTCGCCGGGGCCGGCCTTGACGCCGCCGATGTCGATGATCGCGGCGCCGTCGGCCACGGCCTGCTCCACGCGGGCCAGCGCGGGCTCGTCGCGGAACGTGGCGCCCTGGTCGTAGAACGAGTCCGGGGTCCGGTTGACGATCGCCATGATCACCGGTTCGTGCGCCCCGAACTCGCGATTACCCAGCCGCAGCATTCCCTGACTCCCTCTCCGTGGTCCGGGAGCGACCCTAACTGTCAGACCCGCATGGCACGATCGGGGCAGGCACATAGTCCGGGGAGTTGGTCGTGTTCTGGTTCTTGCTGATCGCGATGGTCGTGGTGGTGGCCGCGGTCACGCTCGTGGTCGTCGGCGGCGGAGACGGCGGTGGGTTGCGGGATTCCGAGCCGGACCGGCTGTACGACCCGCTGCCGGAGGACCGGCCCGTGGCCCGCGCCGACGTGGACGCCGTCCGGCTGCCGGTGGCGGTCCGCGGCTATCGGATGGACGACGTCGACGACGTCCTGGACCGCCTGGGCGCCGAGCTCGCCGAGCGCGACGCGAGGATCGCCGAGCTGGAGGCGGCGCTGGCCGGCGCCCACGCCACCGCCATGGGCGGACCCGCGCTGATACAGGGCGGTGCGCCGGCGGACGGTCCGGGGGGCGGGGCCCGGCCCGGCGCGGAGGGGCCGCAGGCCGACGGGGCACCCGGGGCGCCCCGGCACGCGGAAGGCGAGGACCAGGCATGAGCGGCGTGGTGACGGCACCGGACGGCGTTCCGCGCTGCCCGTGGGGGATGGAGTCGGAGCAGATGGCCGACTACCGCGCGTACCACGACACCGAATGGGGCCTGCCGGTCCACGGCGACGACGCGCTCTTCGAGCGGATGAGCCTGGAGGCGTTCCAGTCCGGTCTCTCCTGGATCACGATCCTGCGCCGCCGCCCCGGCTTCCGCGCCGCCTTCGCCGGTTTCCGGATCGCGGAGGTGGCACGGTTCACCGAGGCGGACGCCGAGCGGCTGCTCGCCGACCCCGGCATCATCCGCAACCGCGCCAAGATCGCCGCGACGATCAACAACGCCAAGGTCGCCGCCGCGCTGGCCCCCGGCGAGCTGGACGCGCTGATCTGGTCCTACGCACCGGACCGGGGCCGCCCGGCGCCGTGCACCGTGACCGATGTGCAGCCGGTGACCCCGGAGTCGACGGCGCTCGCCAAGGACCTCAAGAAGCGCGGCTTCCGCTTCGTCGGCCCGACCACCGCCTACGCGCTGATGCAGGCGTGCGGCCTGGTCAACGACCATCTCGCGGCCTGCCACGTACGGGCGGCGGTGGAGGCGGCGGCCGGCTGACCGGCCGGCCGCCGGCGACGGGCGGTTCAGCGGCCCAGGAAGACCGGCTTCTCCTTCTTCACGAACGCCTCGACCGCGATCCCGTGGTCCTCCGACGCCCCGGCCCGGGCCTGCAGCTCGTTCTCCTTGGCCAGCGTCTCGGCGAGCGAGTGCCCGGCGCCGTGGGCCAGCGACTCCTTGATCGCGGCGTAGGCGAGGGTCGGCCCCGCGGCCAGCCGCCGGGCGACCGCCGCCGCCTCCTCCGCCAGCTCACCGGCCGGCACGACCTTGTTGGCGATGCCCAGCTCGTACGCCTCCTGGGCACTGATGTTGCGCGGGAAGAGCAGCAGGTCGGCGGCCCGGCCGTGACCGATCAGCCGGGGCAGCGTCCAGGACACCCCGGAGTCGGCGGTCAGCGCGACGCCCGCGAAGGAGGTGTTGAAGGACGCCGAATCGGCGACGACGCGGTAGTCCGCGGCCAGCGCGAAGCCCGCGCCGGCGCCCGCGGCGACGCCGTTGACGCCCGCGACGACGGGCTTGGGCATCTCGGTCAGCGCCGTCACGATCGGGTTGTAGTGCTCCCGCACCGTGTTCATGGTGCCGCCGGTGCCGGTCGCCCGGTCCTCGGCCAGCAGCCCGATGTGCTCCTTGAGGTCCTGCCCGACGCAGAAGGCGCGCCCGGTGGCGGTCAGCAGTACGGCACGGACGGCGGGGTCGGCCGCGGCCTCCTGGAGGGTGTCCCGCAGCAGGACCTTCGCCTCGATGTTCAGCGCGTTCATCGCGTCGGGGCGGTTGAGCGTGATCGTCGCGAGTCCGTCGGTCACGTCGTAGAGCACGGTGTCGGCCATAGTTGGGAGTCCCCTCCGTCGCGGCTCGGACTGCTCGGCAGCGGCAGTCAGCGCTCAGGATGCCGGAGATCATCGGCCGTCCGCATGTGACGTACATCAAAGAAAGCGGTCGAGCCGGATGTCGGAGGGTGGCGGAGTATCGCAGCCCGCTCCCCGAATTGCGTGGGTTTGCGGGAGCGCGTTGCCGAAGGGATGCTCCCCGATGTTGGTCATCGGGTCGTTCGATGCGGGATAATGGCCTGGAAGCAATGTGTTCGATGCCGGTGACACGTGCCTATTCGGGCCGTCGGCTGAGATGAGCTGGTTTCAGGAAGGGGAACGAGCATGGCGGCCATGAAGCCGCGGACGGGCGACGGCCCGCTCGAGGTGACCAAGGAGGGGCGGGGCATCGTCATGCGCGTTCCGCTCGAAGGCGGCGGGCGGCTCGTCGTCGAGCTGACCCCCGACGAGGCCAAGGCCCTGGGTGAGGCCCTGGAAAAGGTCACCGTCTGACGAGGGCGGCGAAACCGGCGGAATCCCGGGCCTGACCCGGTACCCCAGCCGACTTACCCCGGCCCCGGCACGCGGCGCGCATTCACGGCGCGCCGCGTGCCGGGGCCGTTTTCGTGCCGCTTTCCGTTTCCCGGCCGTGCCGATTCCGTGCCGCCGCGGGCCGGGGCGGGACGGGATGCGGGGCGGCTCAGCCCCGCTTGACCGCGCAGAGCAGTCCGTCGCCCACCGGCAGCAGCGCCGGCACCAGCGTGGTGCTCTCCCGCACGGCCCGCAGCAGCTCCCGCAGCCGCAGCACCTCGGCGGGCTGCACCGCCGAATCGACCGTACGGCCGTCCGCGAAGACGCCCTCGAAGCACACCAGGCCGCCGGGGCGCAGCAGCCGCAACGCTTCGGCGAGGTACTCCAGGCACTCCATCAGGTCGCCGTCGCAGAAGACCAGGTCGTATCCGCCGTCCGCGAGCCGCGGCAGGACGTCCAGCGCCCGGCCGGGGATGAAGCGGGCGCGGTTGCCGGCGAAGCCCGCCGCCCGGAACACCTGCTTGGCGAAGGTCTGCCGCTCGGGCTCGCAGTCCACGGTGGTCAGGACGCCGTCGGGCCGCATGCCGTGCAGGAGGTAGATGCCCGACACGCCCGTGCCGGTGCCGATCTCGGCGACCGCCTTGGCGTCGGCGGTGGCGGCGAGCAGGCGCAGGGCCGCGCCGGTGCCGGTCGTCACCGTACGGATGCCGACGTCCCGCGCCAGGTCACGTGCCCAGCTCAGGGCGGCCTCGGCGGCGGTGTCGATGGTCCCGGCGCCGTACGCCTCGGCGAATGCCAAGCTCGTCTGCCGGTTGCCGGTAATGGCCCTCTCCTGTCCCCGTAGTTGACGCAACCGTGACTGTATCCGCTGTGTGCGGGAACCCGCAGATGGGACCGGGCGTTATGGAGAGGTAGGGAGAAAGCGGGGGGACGCAGTGGTGAAGACCGCGCGAGACGGGACTCACGGGAATCACGATCAGAAGCATGACCAAATGCAGGTCAAATCTGCTTATCCGGAGCTAACGGGCGAGGTGGATATGGTAGGGGCTCTACTGGACGCCACCAGAGCCACCAGGGGAGGTGCGGCTGCGGCGGGTGACCGAGGGGTGCTGAGGCGCTTGAAAAGGTCGTTCGTCGAGCCGAAATCCGTGACAAACACCGCTGACCGTTTCCTCCCCCACTCTCGACTCCGTTCGAGCGGGGGGACCGCCACCAACGACTCCGCACCTACCGCGACCTTCGCCGCAGACGCGGATGCGCAGGCGTGGACTCCGCCCAGCTGGGAGGAGATCGTCAGCACTCACAGCGCACGGGTCTACCGCCTCGCCTACCGCCTCACCGGCAATCAGCACGACGCCGAGGACCTCACCCAGGAGGTGTTCGTCCGCGTCTTCCGCTCGCTGTCGACGTACACCCCCGGCACCTTCGAGGGCTGGCTGCACCGCATCACGACCAACCTCTTCCTGGACATGGTCCGGCGCCGGCAGCGTATCCGCTTCGACGCGCTCGGTGACGACGCGGCCGAGAAGCTCCCCAGCCGTGAGCCCGCCCCGCAGGAGCACTTCGACGACACGCACTTCGACGCCGATGTGCAGCAGGCACTGGACACCCTCGCGCCCGAGTTCCGGGCCGCGGTGGTGCTGTGCGACATCGAGGGCCTGTCGTACGAGGAGATCGCCGCCACCCTCGGCGTCAAGCTCGGTACGGTCCGCAGCCGCATCCACCGGGGCCGCTCCCACCTGCGCAAGGCGCTCAAGCACCGCGCTCCGGCCCGTCGTGGCGAGGAGCGCGAGCAGCGGCGGTCCCTGGCCGTGGTGCCCACGGGGGAGGTAGGAATCGCGTGAGCCTCACTGGCGGTCCGTCCCCCGCCGAGCAGCATCTCGGCGACCGCCTTGCGGCCCTCGTCGACGGCGAGTTGGGGCATGACGCGCGCGAGCGGGTGCTCGCGCATCTCGCGACATGCGGCAAGTGCAAGGCAGAGGCCGACGCCCAGCGTCGGCTCAAGAGTGTGTTCGCCGAAACGGCGCCCCCCGGCCCCTCCGCGGGACTGCTGGCGCGCCTGCAGCAGCTTCCCGGGGGCGACCCCGGCGGCCCCGGCAGCCGGCTCGGCAACGGCGGCCTCGGCCCGGGTGAATTCGCCCGGGGCGGCGGCGCGTTCCGCTACGCCCCCACCGACCACCACACCGGCCGTGTGATGGCGGGACTCTCCGCCCAGCACCGCGCACGGGGCTTCCGCGTGCCGGAGGCCGAGCGGCCCGCGCAGCGGCGCCGGTTCGCCTTCGCGGCGGCCGGAGCGGTCTCGCTCGCGGCCTTCGCGCTCGGCGGCGCCCTCCCGCTGGAGGCGGCCGTCGATCCGACCGGCTCCGAGGGCGGCGGCACGGCCGTCACCCCGCTGAGCGTCAGCCCCGCGGCCGACAGCGGATCCCTGCTCCGCCGCGGGGAGTTCCGCTCGGCGGGCACCTCCGGTGAGGGGCTGCGGTCCCCGTCCGGCGGCCCGACCGCGGCCCCGGCGCCCAGCGCCATGGCGCTCTACGGCCCCGCCGTCGCGCCCACCCGGGCCACCCCGGCGGCGTCCCCGGCCCCGGCCGGCCGGTTCGGACTGTCGCCGCTGATAGCCGCCACCGGTCCGGCCTCGGCGTACCACCACGCGCCGCTGGTCGCCGCCACCGGCACGGTCCCCGAGCACCGGAACCCGCCGCCGCTCCCGCCCCTGGAGCCGATGCGTCCGCTGACCGGCTCCGCGGTCGGCCCCGGCACCGCGGACCCCGCCACCGCCCAGCACTGACCGTCCTCTGCGCAGCCCCGCGCGGAACTGGTTGAATCGCTGTTGTGCGGCGCATGCACCCTGACGGGCGCGTGCCGTGAGGTGGTGGTGGCCCGCGGGACCGCGGGCGAAATCTGGGGAGAGCATGGACGACGGTAAGGCCGCCGGGCCGAAGCTGAAGTGGTGGAGCCGCCCGGGACGCACCCCGGCCACCGGACCGTCCGCCGAGGCCGGTCCGCAGACGGTGCCGCCTGCCGGCGGCCCGGCGGACGCGGCGCGGGCCGACGCTTCCGGCCAGGTCGGGCCCGGCGCACAGGACACGGGCGACTGGCTCGTACGCCCGCCGCAGCCGCGTACCCCCGCGGCGCACCGGCCGCCGGCGCCTGACGGCGCGGCGGGCCCCACCGGGACCGAGGCCGCCACCGCGCCGTCCGGGGCGGACGGGGCGGAGCGCGCCGCAGTGGCCGTCGCCGGGCGCACCGCGACGGCCGGAGCGGGGCGAGCCGAAGAGGTCCCGGCGGAGCGGGAGTTGACGTCCGTGCCGTCTTCGACACCCGCGCAACGACCCGTCTCGGCCGAAGGCCGACCCGAATCGGTCGAAGACCGGCCGGCCCCGGCCGAGGACCGGACCCCCGCGGGACAGCCCGCCACCCCGGGCGTCGAGATGCCCGGCGCGGACGGTGCGCGGGCCGGCGCCGCCACCGTGACGCTCGGTCAGGTGCCCGCCCCCGAGGGGGACCGGGCGCCCCGGGCCCCGGACACGGCGCAGGCGTCGACGGCCGTCGGGACCCCCGCCGCTCCGTCGCAGCCCCAGGCCGCCGCCCCCGGTCCGGAGGGCGCCGCCGCGCCCGCCCGGCCGCTGCACCCCGAGGACCCGTACGGCACCCCGCCGTACGGCGGTCCCGGCCCGTGGGCGCCCGCGCCACCCGTGCAGCGGCCCGAGCCCCGTACCGCCGCGCCGGGCTGGTCCGGCGCCACCCCCGCGCAGGGCACCGTGCTGCCGCCGGCCGCGGGCCCGCTGCCCCCGTACGGCGCGCCGGCGCCGGCCGCCGGCTACCCGAGCCCGCCGCAGGCCCCGCCGCACACCGGCGGTGAGCCGCCGCACCGGGCGGCCCAGGCCGAGGCCGTGCCCCCGGGCCCGGCCCCCGGCCCGTCCGGTCCGTCCGCCGAGCCGGACGGCCCCGGTCACCCCCTGCTCACGAAGTCCGGCGCCCCGCAGGCCCCGGCCCCGCAGACCGCCGCCCCGCAGCCGGCGCCCGAGGGCGCGGACACCGGGTTCGTCCCCGTACCCGGCGACGGCGGCCCCCGCCCCACCGCCGCGGTGCCCGCCACCGCTCCGCCGCACGCCGCCGCACCGGGCGGCCACGGCCCCGTCCCACCGGGCGGCCACGGCCCCGTTCCGCACGGCGCCTGGCACCAGTACGACCCCTGGAGCGCGCCCCTGCAGGGCGGCCCGGCCGCGCCGCCGCGGGGCCCGCGCAGCCGCCGCGGCCTGCTGGCCGTCGGGGCCGTGGGCCTCGCGCTGCTCGCCGGCGGGGTCGGCGGCGGCGTCGGCGCCTACGTCGAGCGGTACGGCGGGATCAACGACATCAAGCTGCCCCAGGCGGCCGACGACGCCGGGGGCCGCCGCCCCGACAGCGTCGCCGGCATCGCCCAGGCCGCGCTGCCCGGCGTGGTGACGATCCACGTCCGGGGCAACGCCGAACAGGGCACCGGCACCGGCTTCGTCCTCGACCGGCAGGGCCACATCCTCACCAACAACCACGTCGTGGAGCCGGCCGGGACCGGCGGCGAGATATCGGTGACGTTCAGCGGCGGGCAGACCGCCAAGGCCAAGGTCGTGGGCCAGGACGGCGGCTACGACCTCGCCGTCGTCCAGGTCGAGGGGGTCACGGGGCTGCGACCCCTCCCGCTCGGCAACTCCGACTCGGTGCGGGTCGGCGACCCGGTCGTGGCGATCGGCGCGCCGTTCGACCTGGCCAACACCGTCACCTCCGGCATCATCAGCGCCAAGCAGCGCCCGATCACCGCGGGCGGCGAGAAGGGCGACGGCAGCGACGTCTCGTACGTGGACGCGCTGCAGACGGACGCGCCCATCAACCCGGGCAACTCCGGCGGCCCGCTGGTGGACGCCAGGGCCCGTGTGATCGGCATCAACAGCGCCATCCGCGCGGCCGACACCGGCAGCGGATCGGAGGGCGGTGGCCAGGGCGGCAGCATAGGGCTGGGCTTCGCCATCCCGATCAACCAGGCCAAACGGGTGGCCGAGGAGCTGATCAACACCGGCCGGGCGACCCACCCGGTGATAGGCGTCACCTTGGAGATGGAGTACGCCGGTGACGGCGCGCGGGTCAGCGAGCACAGCAAGGGCGGCAAGGAGCCGGTCACGCCCGGCGGGCCGGGCGCGAAGGCCGGGATCCGGGCCGGCGACGTGATCACCGAGGTGGACGGGGCCGCCGTGCACAGCGGCGAGGAGCTGATCGTGAAGATCCGCAGCCACCGGCCCGGCGACACGCTGCTGCTGACCCTCCAGAGGGACGGCAAGCAGCGGTCCGTACGGCTCACACTGGGTTCTTCCACCGCCGGCTGATCGTTTGCACGGTGTTGGCGCGGGCGACTCCCGTCCGACGCCCGGGGCCAGGTACCGTGATAGGCGGCCTGGCCCCTAGGCCGACACAGGCCGCGGATGACCCAAGGAGCTGCAAGGTGTTCTTCGACATAGGACCCCTCGAGCTGGTAGCGATCGTCGTCCTTGCCGTGCTCATCTTCGGCCCGGACAAGCTCCCCAAGGTCATCCAGGACGTCATGGGCGTGATCCGGAAGATCCGGGAGTTCTCCGACAGCGCCAAGGAAGACATCCGCAGCGAGCTCGGGCCGGATTTCAAGGACTTCGAGTTCGAGGATCTCAAGCCGAAGAACTTCGTGCGCAAGCACGTCCTGGAGAAGGACGAGTACGGCCTCAAGGAGCTCGCCGAGATCCGTAACGGCTTCGATCTGAAGCAGGAGATGGCGGAGGTCACCGACGCCGTGCACAGCCGGGAGAGTGCCCCCGCCACCGGGTCCTCGAACGGCTCGGGACTGAGCCTGTCGAAGGAGTCCCCGGCCGCCTCCGGCCGCCCCGACCTGGTCAAGAAGCCCGCGGCCACAGAGCCGGACGAGCGTCCGCCGTTCGACGCCGACGCCACCTGACACACACCGGTATGACCGGCTGTGTTGACGCCTATGGCTATGCTCCCGGTGTCCGGGGTTCGGTCGCCTGAGGGGGGCGGGCCGCCCACGACACAGGGCAACAAGGAGGCTCCGCGCAGATGGAGACGACGAGTCGGACAGCGGAACAGCAGGCGTCCGCCGCGGTCGGCCGGAAGGCCGACGGCTATCTGCTGGCCGCGTTCCCGTGGTACGGCCTCGACGAGGCGTTCACCGGTCCGCGCTGGCTGATGCAGGTCGGCGCCGCCGCTGACGGCACCGTCGAGCACGGTGCCGTGGGGCACGGCGAGGAGCCCACCATCAAGGTGGAACCGCCGCAGGACGAGCGGTTCGCGGTCGTGGTGACGGTCGCCGACCGACCCGTACGGCGCAGTGCCGACGGCACCGGCCTGATGGAGGCCACCTCGGTCTCGACGGCCGCCTGGCTCGCCGGCTCGGGGCTGCTCGCCCACACCTGGCCCACCCAGATGGACCGGACGCTCCGCCAAGACTGGCTGGACCAGCAGACGATGCTCGCCTGGGAGCTCGCCGACGACCTCGGCGGCGGCAGCTGGAGCGAGCTGATGCTCCCGGTGGACGGGGTGCCGACCTCGTTCGCCTACCGCGAGTCCGAGTACGGCTGGGTACTGGCGGGCTCCTCCCCGGAGGGCCCCGAAAGCGTCCACATCGGCGCGTACGGGCGCGGGATGAGCGCCTACGGCCTCGGATTCTCGGTCGTCCAGGACCTGACGGCGTACGAGTCGTGAGCGGCGCCGACGGCCGTCGGTCGGGACGGGGGCGCCGGCCGCACGCAAGCCTCGGATTCTCGGTCGTCCAGGACCTGACGGCGTACGAGTCGTGAGCGGCGCCGACGGCCCGGGCGCGCGGGCCGGCTGACGGCGCCCGGCAGACAGCAGGGGGCGGGCCCACCGGGCCCGCCCCCTGCTGCACCTCATGTGGTGTCCGTGAGCCCTGCGGGCTCCCCCCCGTGACCGGGGGCGCACCACCTCAGAACTTGTTGCGCGGGGTGATCCCCAGCGACATCCCCGACAGGCCCCGCTGCCGGCCGCCGAGCTTGCCGGCGATCGCGCGGATCGCCGCGCCGGCGGGGGAGTCCGGGTCGGTCAGCACGACCGGCTTGCCCTCGTCGCCGCCCTCGCGGAGGCGGACGTCGATCGGGATGGAGCCGAGCACCGGCACCTGCGTGCCGGTGGTCTTCGTCAGGCCCTCGGCGACCCGCTCACCGCCGCCGGTGCCGAACACGTCGACCATCTCGTCGCAGTGCGGGCAGGGCAGCCCGGACATGTTCTCCACCACGCCGACGATCTTCTGGTGGGTCTGCACGGCGATCGAACCGGCCCGCTCGGCGACCTCGGCGGCGGCCTGCTGCGGCGTGGTGACCACCAGGATCTCCGCGTTCGGGACGAGCTGGGCCACCGAGATCGCGATGTCGCCGGTGCCCGGCGGCAGGTCCAGCAGCAGGACGTCCAGGTCGCCCCAGTAGACGTCGGCGAGGAACTGCTGCAGCGCGCGGTGCAGCATCGGGCCGCGCCACACGACGGGGGCGTTGCCGGGGGTGAACATGCCGATCGAGATGACCTTCACGCCGTTCGCCGACGGCGGCATGATCATGTTCTCGACCTGGGTGGGCCGCCCGTCGGCGCCGAGCATCCGGGGCACCGAGTGGCCGTAGATGTCGGCGTCCACGACACCGACCTTCAGCCCGTCGGCGGCCATCGCGGCGGCGAGGTTGACCGTCACCGACGACTTGCCGACGCCGCCCTTGCCGGAGGCGACGGCGTAGACCCTGGTCAGCGAGCCGGGCTGGGCGAACGGCACCTCGCGCTCGGCGGTGCCGCCGCGCAGCGACGACGCCAGCTCCTTGCGCTGCTCGTCGCTCATCACGTCCAGCTCGACCCGGACGCTCGTCACGCCCGCCACGCCGGCGACCGCGTCGCGCACGTTGTTGGTGATCGTCTCGCGCATCGGGCAGCCGGAGACGGTGAGGTAGACCACGACCGCCACCGCGCCGTCCGCCGCGATGTCCACCGATTTGACCATCCCCAGGTCGGTGATGGGGCGGTGGATCTCGGGGTCGTTCACCGTCGCGAGCGCGGCGCGGATCGCGTCCTCGCTCGGGGTGGCGCCTGTTGGGGTGTCGGTAGCCATGACCCGATGGTACGGCGCGTGAGGCGGCCTCCGGAAAGGCCGTCAGCGGTCGTGTTCGTCACTCTCCGCCGGGACGGCCTGCCACTGCTCCAGGTCCCGCACGACGTCCTGGAGCTCGGAGCGGATCCAGTCGCGGGTGGCGACCTCGCCCAGACCCATCCGCAGTGCCGCGACCTCGCGGGTCAGGTACTCGGTGTCGGCGATGGAGCGTTCGTTCTGCTTGCGGTCCTGCTCCTGGGTGATCCGGTCCCGGTCGGCCTGGCGGTTCTGCGCCAGCAGGATCAACGGCGCCGCGTACGACGCCTGCAGCGACAGCGCCAGGGTCAGGAAGATGAACGGGTACCGGTCGAACCGCCAGGGGGCGGGAGCGGCGACGTTCCAGGTGATCCACGCCATGACGGTGACGGTCATCCAGACGAGGAACCGCCCGGTCCCCAGGAAGCGGGCGATCCGCTCCGACAGCCGCCCGAACGCCTCCGGGTCGTACTCGGGCAGGAACGTACGGCGCGGGGTGCGCGGCTGGTCCAGCCGGATGCGGGGCCGTTCGGCGGAGCCCCGTCGCACCGCCGAGGCGCCGTTCGCCCGGGTGCGTTCCCGGCTCTCCCGTTCCTCAGGTCCCATCGGCCGGCTTCCCGAGGCGCGCCGTGCCGGTCAGCCCGGCCGGGGCGGAACCGTGCAGTCCCTGCTCCCGCCAGTCCTCCGGGAGCAGATGGTCCAGCACGTCGTCGACGGTGACCGCGCCCAGCAGGGCGCCGCTCTCGTCCACGACCGGCGCGGCCACCATGTTGTACGCGGCCAGGTAGCTGGTGACCTCCGGCAGTGGCGTCTCCGGCCGCAGCGGCGGCAGATCGGTGTCGGCGATCGAGCTGACCAGGGTGAACGGCGGGTCGCGCAGCAGCCGCTGGAAGTGCACCACACCCAGGTACTTGCCGGTGGGCGTCTCGTCCGGCGGCCGGCAGACGTAGACCTGCGCGGCGAGCGCGGGCGAGAGGTCCGGGTCCCGGACCCGGGCGAGCGCCTCCGCGACCGTCGCGGCGGGGCGCAGCACGATCGGATCGGTCGTCATCAGCCCGCCCGCCGTGTGCTCCTCGTACGACATCAGCCGCCGCACGTCCGCGGCCTCCTCCGGCCGCATCAGCGCCAGCAGCCGCTCCTTCTCCTCCTCCGGCAGCTCGGAGAGCAGGTCGGCGGCGTCGTCCGGGTCCATCGCCTCCAGGACGTCGGCGGCCCGCTCCTCCTTCAGCTTGCCGAGGATCTCGATCTGGTCGTCCTCCGGCAGCTCCTCCAGGACGTCGGCGAGCCGGTCGTCGTCGAGCGCCGCGGCGACCTCGGAGCGGCGCTTGGGGGAGAGGTGGTGCAGCACACCGGCGAGGTCGGCCGGACGCAGCTGCTCGAAGGTGGCCAGCAGGCTCTCCGCGCCCTGGCCGTGCTCCTCCAGCGAGAAGCCGGTCACCGCCGACCAGTCGACGGTCAGGGTCTCGCCCTTGCGGCGCAGCGCCCCGCCCTTCCCCTTGCGGACGAAGACCTTCTCGATCTCCCAGTCGCGGCGGGCGGGCAGCTGGATGATGCCGATGTCGAGCACGGCCACCTCCTCGCCGGTCTCCACCAGCCGCACCCGGCGGTCGAGCAGCTCGCCGAACACCAGCGTCTCGGTGGGCCGCTGCTCGAAGCGCCGCATGTTGATCACGCCGGTGATGACGATCTGGCCGGACTCCACGCCCGTCACCCGCGTCATCGGCACGAAGATCCGGCGCCGGTTGATGACCTCCACGACCAGTCCGAGCAGCCGCGGCGGGCGCGCGCCGACCCGGAGCAGCGCGACGAGGTCCCGCAGCCGGCCGACCTGGTCGCCGTTGGGGTCGAACACGGGGCTGCCGGCGAGGTGGGAGACGAAGACCCGGGGAGTCACCACTGCCATGCAGAGTGCCGCCCTTCTCCCGTTCTGTCAGAAACAAGGCATCAATGCGGATTCAGGCTAACCCGCACGGGTCCGGGCCGCCGCGGTGAGCCGGGCCGTAGGGTGACCGCCGCACGCCCGGCCGACGACCCGGTAGGACCCAGGTACGCTGCCGTACTGCTGTCGAGGTCACCCGCATCAGGAGGCAGAGCCCACGTGAGCGCAATCCCCCGGGGGGCCGGCCCCCGACCGCTGGTCACCAGCCGCCGCACGGGACGGGCCGCGCTGAAGGGGGCGGCCTGCGTGGGGCTGGTGGCGGCGCTGGCGGGCTGCGGCGGGCAGGACCCGGACGCCGGCACCAACGGGGTGGGAAAGCTGCCCGCGGCGAAGATCGAGGCCAAGGCGCGGGCCGCGGCCGAGCACGCCGAGACGGTGCACCTGTCGGGCAACGTCGTCAGCCAGGGCCGGACCTTCAAGCTCGACATGAGCCTGGCGAAGGACGGCGCCAAGGGCGAACTGACCACCAAGGCGGCCGCCTTCCAACTGCTGCGGGTCGGCGACGCGCTCTACCTGAAGGCGGACGCGGCCTTCTGGGCCGGCGAGAAGGGCGGCGCGGCCGGCGGGAACGGCGGGGCCGCGGCACAGAAGCTCGGCGGCAAGTACGTGAAGGTGCCCGCCGGCGACCCGGTCTACAAGCGCTTCAGCGGCTTCACCGACAAGGACACGCTGCTCGCCAGTCTGCTCGGGCTGCACGGCAAACTCGCGACCGGCGACCGCAGCGACATCGACGGCACCCGCACCGTCCGGCTCACCGCGGGGGCGGGCGCCGGCGGCACCCTGGACGTCTCGCTGGAGGGCACGCCCTATCCACTGCGGCTGCAGCGGGCCGGCGGCGCGGGCGTGGTCAGGTTTGCCGAGTGGGGCCGGAGCGTGGACCTCAGGGCCCCGTCCAAGGACCAGGTCGTGGACTACGGCAGCCGGATCTCCAGCTCCGGCTAGGGGGAGACGCCCCCAGGGGCGCGCGCCCGGATCGGGCCGGGCGGCGCCGGTCAGCCCTTGCGGCCCCGGCGCAGCAGCTTCGGCAGCGCGGCCGGTACGGGCCGCCGGGTGATCGCGGGGGAGGCCGGCGGCGGCGCGGCGTGCGAGACCTCCGGCATCCGGCCGGGGCGCTCGGTGGCCTCCGCCCCCGTGGGCTCCAGCCGCAGCACCCGGCACTCGCGCGCCCAGCGCTCGGTGAGGGTGTCGGCGTCCGGGGCGTTGAGGCGCTTGCCCTTCAGCTCCTCGACGGCGGCCCGCCAGGCGTCGCCGCCCGGCTCCGGCTCGACGACCCGCGCCTCCCAGGTGACCAGCCGGCCGCCCTTGTCCTTGCTGCGTACGGTGACGGTCGCGGCGCCGCCGTCGGCCAGTCCGAGGTCGTCCAGGGGCTGTTCGCCGGGGCCGCCGACGAGACACGCGGCCCCGTCGTGCCACAGGTGCCACAGCGCACGGGCCGGGCCCGTCGTCCCCCGCACCCAGATGAGGCCGGACTTCTTCGTGGCCTCCTCGATGAGCGCCCGATCCTGCAGGGCCTGCGACACGGTCTCCGTCATACGGCTCAGCCTAACGGGCCCGGCCCTGCCCGCCCGGGCCCGCCCAGGCGTCGGTACGGCGGACCCGGAGGCCGGCCGTCCCGACGCCAGGGCGGGCCCGGCGCCGGCCGGTCACAGCCATCCGTTGCGCTTGAAGCCGCGATGGATGCCGACACAGATCGCGACGGTCACCAGCATCATCGCCGGGTAGCCGTACTTCCAGTGCAGCTCCGGCATGTAGGTGAAGTTCATGCCGTAGATCCCGGCGATCATCGTGGGCACGGCGAAGATCGCCGCCCAGGCCGTGATCTTGCGCATGTCCTCGTTCTGCGCGACCGCCGCCTGCGAGAGGTTCGCCTGCAGGATGGAGTTGAGCAGGTCGTCGAAGGACAGCACCTGTTCGTTGACCCGCGCCAGGTGGTCGGCGACGTCCCGGAAGTACTTCTGGATGTCGGAGTCGACCAGCCGCATGGGCCGCTCGCTCAGCAGCTGCATGGGCCGCAGCAGCGGCGACACCGCGCGCTTGAACTCCAGCACCTCGCGCTTGAGTTGGTAGATCCGCCCGGCGTCGCCGCCCTTCGCGGACCCCTTGGTGCCGTTGCCCTTGCCGTTGGTGCCGGAGCTGAAGACGTCGATCTCCACCTCGTCGATGTCGTCCTGCACCGCGTTGGCCACCGCCATGTAGCCGTCCACCACCTGGTCGGCGATCGCGTGCAGCACCGCGGACGGGCCCTTGGCCAGCAGCTCCGGGTCGTCCTGCAGCCGGTGCCGCAGGGCGCGCAGCGAGCCCTGGCCGCCGTGCCGCACGGTCACGATGAAGTCCCGGCCGGTGAAGCACATCACCTCGCCGGTCTCCACCACCTCACTGGTCGCGGTCAGCTCGGTGTGCTCGACGTAGTGGACCGTCTTGAAGACGGTGAACAGGGTCTCGTCGTACCGCTCCAGCTTGGGCCGCTGGTGGGCGTGCACGGCGTCCTCGACGGCGAGCGGGTGGAGCCCGAACTCCTTGGCGATACCGGCGAATTCGGCCTCGGAGGGCTCGTGCAGGCCGATCCAGGCGAAGCCGCCCTCGGACCGGACGCCGGCCATCGCCTCGGCCGGGCTGACGTGGTCGCTCACCCGGCGGCCCTCGCGGTAGACACCGCAGTCGACGATGGCGCTGTTCGGGCAGGCGGGGGTCTTCTCGTAGCGGTACGGGGTGTCGTCGCGCCGCCGGGAGGGGCGGACGGCGGCGCGCAGGTCGCGGATCATCGACATGGCTGGCTCCTTCACGGGCCGGCCGTCAGCTGCGGGCGCACGGCGCGGCGCCGCCCTGGACGTACCCGCGTCATCGGGGTGTACGTCCGCGGAGTCCCCCTCGTCGGAAGTGAGCGAGCGGGGCGGGCAGCGCGTGGTGCGAAACAGTGACGGCAGTTCGCAGAGACACGGAACAAAGAGTCGAAGGCGCTCTTCCGTCATCTCCATCCGGCGCAAAGGCGCTTCCCTGGTTTCGCCGCTCGGCGGCGGGGTACGGAAGCTCTCGGATCAGGAGCGCTGCGCGAGGGGGATGACGGGAGAACTATCGGTACTGCACGGTCGACTCGGATCCACCGCAGCCCCACCTCCTCCGGCCGGTCCCCGTTGGGGGACGACGTCATTCCCTGACCAGACGGCAAGGCTATCAGCCGCCCAACGGGCAAAGGCGCCGCTTTGCCTGTTCCATACGAACGACCGTGTGCGCCGACACCGCCCGCCGACGGGCCCCGGCCGCCCGTCGGCCGGGCGCCGGGCCGGCCGTATGCTCGCGGCATGTCTGACGTTCTTGAGCTGGTCGAAGCCCGGCTGCGGATGAGCCTGGGCGAGCCGGATGCGCGCGCCGCCGTCACCTTCCTCGGCACCGACCGCATCGAGGTGCTCCGCTTCGTGGACGGCGAAGTGGTGCGCTACGCCACGCTCGGGATGTCCGCCCAGCCCATGTCCGATCCCACCGCCGTGCTCGCGGATCCGCTGCGGGGCCCGCGGGCCGAACTGGTGCTGTCGGTGCGCGCCGGCCGCGCGGACACCGACAAGGTGCTCCGCCCGCTCGCCGTGCTCGCGGCGTCCCCGCAGGTCGAGGGCGTGGTCGTGGCTCCCGGAGCCTCGCTGGACGTGGGCGAACCGCTGTGGCCCGGGGCGCCCTTCAGCTCCGTCCTGGTCGCCGAGCCGGGCGGGCTGGTCGAGGACCTCGCGCTGGACGAGCCCAGGGAGCCGGTGCGCTTCCTGCCGCTGCTGCCGATGACGCCCAACGAGGCCGCCTGGAAGCGGGTGCACGGCGCCGAGGCCCTCCAGGACCGCTGGCTGCGGCACGGCACGGACCTGCGCGATCCGCTGCGCGGCGGCGTACCGCTGGACTGAGCCGCCGCGGGGTCGGCCCCAACCGGCCCCGCGGCGCGGTCAGTTGGCGAAGGCGGAGACCCCGTCCTGCGCCGCGTGCCGCGGCTCCAGCTCCTCCGCCTCGACGGTCAGCGGCCGCCGGCGTACGGCGACGATGCCGGCGCCCACCGCGGCCGCCGCGGCGGCGACCACGAACGGGATGTGGAGGTCGGTCCACTCCTCGATCTTCGGCGCGAGGAAGGGCGCGGCGGCCGCCGCGAACCACCGCACGAAGTTGTAGCCGGCGCTGGCCACCGGGCGCGGCGCGTCCGAGACGCCCAGCGCCAGCTCGGTGAACACGGTGTTGTTCAGGCCGATGAAGGCACCGGAGAGGACCGTGCAGACGACGGCGGTGGTGTGGTCGCCGTAGCCCAGTACGAGCAGGTCGGCGGCGAGCAGCAGCAGGGAGCCGCCGAGCACCTTCAGCGAGCCGAAGCGGTGCTGCAGCCTGGGGGCCACGAGCACCGAGAACACCGCGAGCAGCACGCCCCAGGCGAAGAAGACGCCCCCGGACTTGTAGGGCGACATGTCGAGCACGAACGGCGTGAAGGCCAGCACCGTGAAGAACGCGTAGTTGTAGAAGAAGGCGGCGACGGCGGCGGAGGCGAGGCCGCCGTGGCCCAGCGCGCGGATCGGGTCGAGCAGCGAGGTCTTCCGGGCCGGCCTGGGCTGTTCCTTGAGGAAGGCGGTGATGGCGACGAAGCCGATGGCCATCAGAGCGGCGGTGCCGAAGAACGGGTAGCGCCACTTCATGTCGCCGAGGATCGCGCCCAGCAGCGGGCCGCAGGCCATGCCGAGCCCCAGTGCGGACTCGTACAGCAGGATCGCCGCAGCGCTGCCCCCGGCCGCGGCGCCCACGATGACCGCCAACGAGGTGGAGACGAACAGGGCGTTGCCCAGTCCCCAGCCGGCGCGGAAGCCGACGAGTTCGCCGACCGAACCGGACATGCCGGAGAGCGCCGCGAAGACCACCACCAGCGCGAGTCCGGCCAGCAGTGTCCTGCGGCCGCCGATGCGGCTGGAGACGAAGCCGGTGACCAGCATCGCGAAGGCGGTGATCAGGAAGTACGAGGTGAACAGGAGGGAGACCTGGCTGTTGGAGGCGTGCAGGCCCCGGGCGATCGACGGGAGGATCGGGTCGACCAGGCCGATGCCCATGAAGGCCACGACCGAGGCGCCGGCCGTGGCCCAGACGGCCTTCGGCTGGCGCAGGAGGGAGCCGCCGCCCTCCTGGAACGGATCGTCCGCGTGGCCGCCGCTCTTCGTGCCGCTCATGGTGCGGGTTCCCCTTCCGTTGCCGGGTGCGTGGCGTGATCCGCGGCGGCCGGCGGGCGGCCGCACGAGATCGTTGACGTTTACACACAATAAGTTAGACCACCTAAAGGGTGCAAGCTGCAACTACTCTTCGGGCGGGGATCCGGCGCGACCGGAAAGGGCTCAAATCCGGGGCGCGGTACGTGATTTTGGGCACATCGGTCGAGTGATCGTCCTTGACGCGACGGCGGGCGGGGAGGACCGTTGGTCCTTATGAGGGGCGAACCCAGTTGCCCGAAGTGCGGAGGCCGGGTGCGGGCGCCCGGTCTCTTCTCCGACACCTGGCAGTGCGCCGTGCACGGCACCGTGCACCCGCTGCAGCCGGTCGTCCCGCCGAGCGTCGAGGCGCTCGGCGTCGTCGTGCACCGCGCACAGGTGCCCGTGTGGATGCCGTGGCCGCTGCCGGTGGGCTGGCTGTTCACCGGCGTGGCCTGCGCGGGCGACGACCGCGGCGGCGGCCGGGCGACCGCGGTGGCCTGCACCGGCCCCGGCCCGCTCGGCGGCCCCGGTGAACTCCTGCTGATCGCCGAGGAACTGGGCGTCGGGCTGGGTGCGCGCTACGCCGGCATCGACGGCCCCGACCCCGGCTCCCGGATGCGGGTCGACACCGCGCCGCACGCCAAGGTGCTCGCCGCCGGCCGCCCGACCCCGCTGTGGCACGTCGACGGCGCGCCCGCGGACCGCGCGGTCTACGCGGGCGAGGCGCGCGGGCTGTGGCTGTGGGCGATCGCCTGGCCCGAGAAGTCCGGGGTGCTGATGTACGACGAGCTGGTGCTGACGGATCTGCGCGAGGCCGGCGCCGAGGTGGACCTGCTGCCGTGCGGGGCGCTCTCGCCGCGGATCCTGAGCTGAACCGCGGAGCCCGATCCGGCCGGGGCGGGGCGCCGCCCCGGTGCGGTACCCCGACGGCGGGCGCCGGCCGGCCGGTATCCTTCTGAGGTCCCCCCACGGTGCCCCCGCGCCCGGCGTACCACCGGAGCCGGCCCCGTGCCCGTCCGCCCGTCCCGCAGCAGTTCGGAGGTCCGTGTCGTGCGCATCGACCTGCACGCCCACTCCACGGCGTCCGACGGCACGGACACCCCCGCGGAGCTGGTGCGCAACGCGGCGGCCAGCGGGCTGGACGTCGTCGCGCTGACCGACCACGACACCGTCGCCGGGCACGCCGAGGCGCGCGCCGCGCTGCCCGAGGGGCTGACGCTGGTCACCGGCGCCGAACTCTCCTGCCGGCTCGACGGGGTGAGCCTCCACATGCTCGCCTACCTCTTCGACCCCGAGGAGCCCGAACTCGCCCGGGAGCGCGAGCTGGTGCGCGACGACCGGGTGCCGCGCGCCCGCGGCATCGTCGCCAAGCTGCAGGACCTCGGCATCCCCGTCACCTGGGAGCAGGTCGCGCGGATCGCCGGGGACGGCGCCGTGGGACGGCCGCACATCGCCACCGCCCTCGTGGAGCTGGGCGTGGTCGGCTCGGTCAACGACGCCTTCGGCTCGCTGCTCGCCAGCGACGGCCCGGCGTACGTGGAGAAGCACGAGCTCGACCCGTTCGAGGCGCTCCGGCTGATCAAGGGCGCGGGCGGGGTCGCGGTGTTCGCGCACCCGCTGGCCGTCAAGCGCGGCCGCTGCGTACCGGAGAGCGCGATCGCCGCACTCGCCGCGGCCGGCCTCGACGGCATCGAGGTCGACCACATGGACCACGACGCGCCGACCCGTGCGCGGCTGCGCGGCACGGCCGCCGACCTCGGCCTGCTCACCACCGGCTCCAGCGACTACCACGGCAGCCGTAAGACCTGTCACCTCGGCGAGTACACCACCGACCCCGAGATCTACGGCGAGATCGTGCGCCGTGCGACCGGCGCCTTCCCCGTTCCCGGCGCGGGCGGCTGACGACCGCTCGGCTTTTCCCCTCCCACGGGCCCGTGCGCGCCGCGCCGGCCCGTCACCCCCGCTCGTCCGTACCACCTCTCGCAAGGCCATCACCGTGTTCGACGTCGCCGTCTTCAGTACCCTCTTCGTCACGCTTTTCGTGATCATGGACCCGCCCGGCATCACCCCGATCTTCCTGGCCCTGACCTCCGGCCGGCCCGCCAAGGTGCAGCGCCGGATGGCCTGGCAGGCGGCCACCGTCGCCTTCTGCGTCATCGCCGTCTTCGGCCTCTTCGGCCGGCAGATCCTGGGCCGGCTGCACATCTCGACCCCCGCGCTGATGATCGCGGGCGGCCTGCTGCTCCTGCTCGTCGCGCTGGACCTGCTCACCGGGAAGTCGGAGGAGCCCACCCAGACCAAGGACGTCAATGTGGCGCTGGTGCCGCTGGGCATGCCGCTGCTGGCCGGTCCGGGCGCCATCGTGTCGGTGATCCTCGCGGTGCAGCACGCGCACGGGTTCGCGGCGCAGGTCTCGGTGTGGGTGGCGATCGCCGCGATCCACGTGGTGCTCTACCTGGTGATGCGGTTCTCGCTGGTGATCATCCGGGTGATCAAGGACGGCGGGGTGGTCCTGGTGACGCGGCTCGCGGGCATGATGCTCTCCGCGCTGGCCGTGCAGCAGATCATCAACGGCGTGCTGCAGGTGATCAAGGCGGCCTGATCCGCCGGCCCCGGAAACGGCGGCGCCCCCGTACGACGTGTTCGTACGGGGGCGCCGCGGCGTCGGTATGTCGCGTGTCAGCGGGCGTCGTAAGGAATCAACGGGCGGCGGTGTCGGCCGGGCGGATGTAGATGCGCTGGCCGATTGCGGCGGCCTGCTGCACGATCCGGTTGACGGAGGCGGCGTCCACGACGGTGCTGTCCACGGCGGTGCCGTCGGCATCGTCCAGGCGCATGATCTCGAAGCGCATAAGGGCTTCTCCCTTCGTCTGATCCTCCTGCGGAGAACTTCACAAATGAGGTGGAGGGCGTGGCGTCGCTGCCAGGCGTTCCACGGGGTACAACGACCCGCACCCTGCAATCATTCCCTACGCTAAAGAAAATTTTCGACGGTCTAAATACTGCCTGGTGAAGCGCTTGTGCGCGCGGAGTGAGCGCCCGGACAATGGGTCCGGTATGAACGACGTCCAGCCCACGGGCCCCACCGACCTCGCCGCGCTCGCCGCGGGCATCGAGCGCACCAACGAGCTGCTCACCCGGGTGCTCGCCGAGGTCGCCACCTCTCCGTCCACCCATGCGGCCTTCGTCGACGCGGGCTACGTCTACGCCGCGGTCGGCAGGCTCGTCACCGGCACGGAGGACCGCAAGGGCTTCGAACTGGACGCCGAAGGGCTCATCGAGGCGTTCATCGACAAGGCCAGGACGATCTTCGCGGACAGCCGGCTGCTGCGCGTCTACTGGTACGACGGCGCCCGCCGCCGCATCCACACCCAGGAGCAGCAGCGGATCGCCGAGCTGCCCGACGTGAAGGTCAGGCTCGGCAACCTCAACGCCAACAACCAGCAGAAGGGCGTCGACTCCCTGATCCGCTCGGACCTGGAGTCGCTGGCCCGGCACCGCGCGATCAGCGACGCCGTCCTCATCGGCGGCGACGAGGACTTGGTCTCCGCCGTCGAGGCGGCCCAGGGCTACGGCGCGCGGGTGCACCTGTGGGGCATCGAGGCGCCGGGCGGCCGCAACCAGGCCGAGCCGCTGCTGTGGGAGGTCGACAGCGCCCGCACCTTCGACCTGGCGTTCTGCAAGCCCTACGTCACCCGCCGCACCGGCGCCGAATACGCCGACCCGACGGCCGGCGAGGGCCCGGCGCCCAGCCGCGAGGAGGTCCGCTTCGTCGGGGCCCGGGTCGCCGCCCAGTGGCTGTCGGAGCGCGGCCGGGAGTGGGTCGCCGAGCTCCTGCCCGGCCACCCCTATCTGCCCGGCACCGTCGACCAGGAGCTGCTGACCGCCGCGGAGGCGCTGCTGCGGCACTCCCTGCGCGGCCACGCGGACCTGCGCCGGGTCCTGCGGGACGGCTTCTGGGAGCACGTACAGGGGCAGTACTGAGCCGGCCGCCGGCGCCGCTCAGGCCCGGGCGAGCAGTTCGCCGAGCCGGTCGAAGAAGCCCGCCCAGCCGGCCTCGGCCTGCTGGTACTGCTCCGCGCCGAGATGGCCGCCGACCTGACGGAACGCCATCTCCGTACGGTCCCCGAGGTCGGTCAGCCAGACCCGGACCAGCTCGCCCTCCTCGCCGCGTGGCACCGCGTCGTCGGTGAGCGTGAACTCCAGGTGCTCGGGCGGCGCCACCTCGCGGTAGATCCCCGAGAACGGCAGTTCGCCGCCGTCCGGCGCCAGCATCACCAGGCTCCACACCCCGCCGGGCCGCACGTCCATCGTCATCCGCTCCACCGGCACCGGCAGCTCCCCGCCGAACCAGTACGCGAAGTGCGCGGGCGTCGTCCACGCCTCGTAGACCAGCTCACGCCGGGCGTCGAAGGTCCGGTTGAGCGCGATGCCGTGCGGGTCTTCCCGGGAACTCTCGGTCATGGTCGAGCCCTTCGTACGGAGCCGGTGGCGGCCGGCCGCCGGTGGCCGCCCGCCCCCTTCGATGCTCGCCCAGCCGTCGCGCGCTGTCCTGACGGCACCGCCCACCCGGCCGAACCGGCAGCGCCGCCCGGCCCGGGCCGGGGCGGGCGATGGGGAGCGGCGCGGGCTATCCCACCCCGCTCCAGAACCCCGTCAGCGCCTCGGCCGTCTTCTCCGGGCGCTCCGTGTTGGGCGAGTGCTCCGCGCCCTCGACGACCGTGCGGCGGGCCGACAGCCGCACCGCCATCGCGTCCATCGACGGCACCGGCCAGGCGTAGTCGACCGCCCCGGACACCACGTGCACCGGCAGCCCCGTACGGGACAGTTCCGCCACCCGGTCGGGCTCCTCCAGCATCTGCCGGCCGGTGGCGATCAGCTGCTCGGGAACGGTGTTCAGCCAACGGCGGTGCAGGAACGCGCCGATCTCCGGGGGCGTCGCCGCGTCCGCCGCCTCCGGCGGGTCCAGCTCGCGCATCGCCTGCCAGACGCTCTCCATGTCGAGCCGGCCGAGCGCGTCGATCAGCATCCGCACCCGGGCCTGCTGGGCCGCCTCGATGGCCGCGGGCCCGGAGCTGAGCACGGTCAACGAGCGGAACGGGGTCGCGTCCAGCAGCACCGCGGCCCGGGTGATCAGGCCGCCCAGCGAGTGCCCCAGCAGATGCAGCGGACCGCCGTCCGCCTCCCGCACCGCCCGCGCCTGGGCCAGCACGTCCAGCGCCAACTCCCGTTGTGCGTAAGCCTGTTCCTCGCGCGGGCCCGGTGACTCGTGCTGGCCGCGACCGTCCACCGCGACCGCGCGGAACCCGGCAGCGGCGAGCGGCTCCAGCAAGGCGATGAAGTCCTCCTTGCTGCCGGTGAACCCGGGCACCAGCACCGCGGTCCCGATCGGTGCGCCCTCCGGCCGGGCGTCGTGCACGGCGAACGAGCCGCGCTCGGTGTCGAGTCGGTACGCGCGGGCGCACGGGGGCAGCGTGAGGTCGGTGGGCCTGCTCATGGACCGAGATTATCCGGGCCGGACGGCAAAACCGGGCCGGGACGCCGACGACCCGGCACCCGCGGTGTGCGGGGCCGGGTCGTCGGACCGTACGGGCGTCAGCTCTCGGGCGTCGCCTCTGCCGCCACGGGCGCCTTGGCCCGGGTGCGGCGGCGCACCGGCTTGGCTTCGGCGGCGTCCGCGCCGTCCACGGCCGGCTTGGCGGCGGCGGTCTTCCGCGTCCGCTTGGGCTTGGCCGGGGCGGCCTCGGTGCCTTCGGCGGCGTCCACGGCGGCCTCGGCGGCCTTGGCGGCGGCGGTCTTCCGCGTCCGCTTGGGCTTGGCCGGAGCGGCCTCGGCACCCTCGGCGGTGTCCACGGCGGCCTCGGCGGCCTTGGCGGCGGCGGTCTTCCGGGTCCGCTTGGGCTTGGCCGGAGCGGCCTCGGCACCCTCGGCGGTGTCCACGGCGGCCTCCGCGGCCTTCGCCGCGGCGCTCTTGCGGGTCCGCTTGGGCTTGGCGGGGGCCGCCTCCGCCACGGGCTCCGCGGCCTGGACGGGCTCCGTCACGGTTTCCGTCACGACGGCCGGGGCGGTCTCCACCGCGGCCTTGGCGGCGCTGCGGGTCCGGCGGCGGCGCGGCTTGGCGGGCGCGGCCTCGGCCTCGGCGACCGTGTCGGCCACCGCGTCGGCCGACACGGCGACCGCCGCGGCGGCGGGGGAGGTGGTCTCGGCGGGAGCCGTCACCGCGGACGACTGCCCGGCGCGGGTACGACGGCGGCGGCGCGGCTGACGCGGCGCGGCCGGCGCGTCCCCGGCGTCCGTGCCCTCGGCGGCATCGAGCGACCCGGTCGCCTGCGCCTCGGATCCGGCCGGGGCGTCCAGCGTCGCGCCGCCACGCGTACGGCGGCGCTGCCGCGGCGTACGGGTGCGCTGCGGGCGCTCCTCCTCGACGGTGTTGCCCCGGCGGGGTCCGCGACCGCGGCCGCCGGTCTCGCCCAGGTCCTCCAGCTCCTCCGCGGCGAGCCCCGCCCGGGTGCGCTCGGCGCGCGGCAGCACGCCCTTGGTGCCTGCCGGGATGTTGAGCTGCTCGTAGAGGTGCGGCGAGGTGGAGTAGGTCTCCTCCGGCTCGTCGAACGCCAGGTCCAGCGCCTTGTTGATCAGCTTCCAGCGCGGGATGTCGTCCCAGTCGACGAGGGTGACCGCGGTGCCCTTGGCGCCCGCCCGGCCGGTCCGGCCGATGCGGTGCAGGTAGGTCTTCTCGTCCTCGGGGGACTGGTAGTTGATGACGTGGGTCACACCCTCGACGTCGATGCCGCGGGCGGCGACGTCGGTGCAGACCAGGACGTCCACCTTGCCGTTGCGGAAGGCGCGCAGCGCCTGCTCACGGGCGCCCTGGCCGAGGTCGCCGTGCACCGCGCCGGACGCGAAGCCGCGCCGGGCGAGCTGGTCGGCGATGTCGGCGGCGGTCCGCTTCGTACGGCAGAACACCATCGCCAGGCCGCGGCCCTCGGCCTGCAGGATCCGCGCGACCATCTCCGGCTTGTCCATGGAGTGCGCGCGGAAGACGTGCTGGGTGGTGTTGGCGACGGTCTGGCCCTCGTCGTCCGGCGCGGTGGCGCGGATGTGCGTGGGCTGCGACATGTAGCGGCGGGCCAGCGAGATGACCTGGCCGGGCATCGTCGCGGAGAACAGCATGGTCTGCCGCTTGGCCGGCAGCAGCTGGATGATCTTCTCGACGTCGGGCAGGAAGCCCAGGTCGAGCATCTCGTCGGCCTCGTCCAGGACCAGCGTGCGGACCTGCGACAGGTCCAGCTTCCGCTGGCCGGCGAGGTCCAGCAGCCGCCCGGGCGTGCCGACGACCACGTCGACGCCCTTCTTCAGCGCCTCGACCTGCGGCTCGTAGGCCCGGCCGCCGTAGATGGCCAGCACCCGGACGTTGCGCACCTTGCCGGCGGTGAGCAGGTCGTTGGTGACCTGCTGGCACAGCTCGCGGGTCGGGACGACGACGAGCGCCTGCGGCGCCTCGGTCAGCTCCTCGGGCCGGGACCGGCCCGCCTCGACGTCCACCGGGACCGTGACGCGCTCGATGAGCGGCAGGCCGAAGCCCAGGGTCTTGCCGGTGCCGGTCTTGGCCTGGCCGATGACGTCGTTACCGGAGAGGGCGACGGGGAGCGTCAGCTCCTGGATGGGAAAGGGGGAGATGATGCCGACGGCCTCCAGGGCCTCGGCCGTCTCGGGGAAAATCCCGAGGTCTCGAAACGTAGACAGAATCTTGCCTCTTCTGTGAGACGCGGCGTGAGGCGGCGAAGGGGGTCGTACCGCTCCGTCGTACGGGTTGTACGGGGCCGGCCTGATGGCGGCCGGTGGGGCGGGACCACTGCCAACGCTCAAGCACTCATGCCGCGAGCGGTGTGCCTCCTGCGGTGCGTACCTCTCGTACGCGCCGCCGCGGAGGGCGGTCGGTTTGGAGCCGATCGGGCCACCGACCGGGCATCCGCTTCGTGGAAAACCCACCGACTCCTCGGCAGGTCCAATACCACTGTACCCCGGATACGGCGCCCCCATCCGAAGGCTTGTATGAGTGAGGAATACGTCACGCCGGCCCGGACCGCCGGGCGGCCGGCCTCCGGGCCGTTCGTACGGGTGAACGGAAGTGGCTGACCAGGGCCTTCCCCGGGCCCCGGAGCGGGCTATTGTGCCGGTCATGGGAACGCCTGACAACGCCGCGGCTGACGCGCAAGAACACACCGGGATCGCCGCCCAGGACTGGGCGCAGGCATCCGCCGACCCGCAGTACCGGGCCGCCGTGATCGACCTGCTCGGCGCGCTCGCATACGGCGAGCTGTCCGCCTTCGAGCGCCTGGCGGAGGACGCAAAGCTCGCGCCGACCATGGACGACAAGGCCGAACTGGCCAAGATGGCCTCGGCGGAGTTCCACCACTTCGAGCGGCTGCGGGAGCGGCTCGCGCAGATCGAGGCGGAGCCGAACGAGGCGATGGAGCCGTTCGCCGCCGCCCTCGACGAGTTCCACCGCCAGACCGCGCCGTCCGACTGGCTGGAGGGCCTGGTCAAGGCGTACGTCGGCGACTCGATCGCCAGCGACTTCTACCGCGAGGTCGCCGCCCGCCTGGACTCCGACACCCGCGACCTGGTGCTGGCCGTGCTCGACGACACCGGGCACGCGACCTTCGCCGTGGAGAAGGTGCGCGCGGCGATCGAGGCCGAGCCGCGGGTCGGCGGGCGGCTCGCGCTGTGGGCGCGGCGGCTGATGGGCGAGGCCCTCTCGCAGGCCCAGCGGGTCGTCGCGGACCGCGACGCGCTCTCCACGATGCTGGTGGGCGGCGTCGCCGACGGCTTCGACCTGGCGGAGGTGGGCCGGATGTTCTCCCGGATCACGGAGGCGCACACCAAGCGGATGGCGGCACTGGGGCTGGCGGCCTGACGCCGCCGCACCGTCTCTGACCGCGGCCCACGGGGGTGCCGGGCGGCTCAGGCCGTCCGGTGCCCCTTCAGCGGTGCCGCCGGCCGCCGAAGACGGGAGCGCGGCGGGCGCACCAGGACCGACAGCAGCGCCGCGCCCACGGCGACCGCGGCCACCATCACCTGGACGGGATGACCGGGGCCGAGGATCGAGCGGGTCAGCAGGGCGCCGAGCAGCGCCGCGACCGGGCCCGTCGCGAGGGTGAGGGTGCGCGCGGGGAAGCGGTCGGGCAGCCTGCGCATGGCGAACAGGGCGATGGCGAGCCCGATGAGGACGGCTCCGAGCGCTTCCAGGATCATGCTTTCCCCTCCCGCGAGTCTGCGTGCCCGGGTGGCGGCACCGAACCGGCGGTGCCGGTGGTGCGTGCCGACCGGACGAACAAATCGGTCGTAGGCGGTCGTACCCAGGGGGCTGCGGCAGCAACCCTCCCGCCGCGGGTCAGCTGCCTGATCAGCGCAGCCGGTCCGACTCGAACGGCCTGATCTGCGAAAAGGGCGGCGGCCCGGAGGGAATCCCCCGGGCCGCCGCCCTTGTTCTCACCCACGCGCCGCGGTCGGCGCCGCGTCGGTCAGAGCGCGCCGAAGCCGACCTTCCGGCCGGCCGGCTCGCCGAGCTCCACATAGGCCAGCCGGTCCGCCGGGACCAGGACCTTGCGGCCGTGTTCGTCCACCAGCTTCAGCAGCTCCGACTTGCCGGCCAGCGCCTCGGACACCGCGCGCTCGACCTCCTCGGCAGACTGCCCGCTCTCCAGAACGATCTCGCGGGGCGCGTGCTGCACGCCGATCTTGACCTCCACGGCTTTGTCCCTCCGACGGTCTGGTGCCCCCCAGCGTCAGCTGGGGGAGGGTGCGCGGCGATCCGCGCTGTACGCAGCACACATTAGCCCGGTACGGGGATGCACAGGACGCCGTGGACCACGCCAGCAGCGAACACGGTCAGTGCGTGTCGTTGCCGTGCAGCGGGAAGCCCGCGATGCCCTTCCAGGCGAGGGAGGTCAGCAGCGCCACCGCGGTGTCCCGCGGCACCTCGCTCTTGGAGGAGAGCCAGTAGCGCGCCACCACCTGCGAGACCCCGCCCAGCCCCACGGCCAGCAGCATCGACTCGTCCTGCGACAGGCCGGTGTCCTCGGCGATCACCGCGCTTATGGCCTCGGCGCACTCCAGCGACACCTTGTCCACCCGCTCGCGGACCGCCGGCTCGTTGGTCAGGTCCGACTCGAACACCAGTCGGAAGGCGCCGCCCGGGTCCTCCACGTACGCGAAGTAGGCGTCCATGGTCGCCGCGACCCGCTGCTTGTTGTCGTTGGTCGACGCCAGCGCCGAGCGCACCGAGTGCAGCAGTGCCTCGCAGTGCTGGTCGAGCAGGGCGAGGTAGAGGTCGAGCTTGCCCGGGAAGTGCTGGTAGAGCACCGGCTTGCTGACGCCCGCCCGCTCCGCGATGTCGTCCATCGCGGCCGCGTGGTAGCCCTGTGCGACGAACACTTCCTGGGCGGCGCCCAGGAGCTGGTTGCGCCGGGCCCGTCGTGGCAGGCGCGTGCCCCGCGGGCGTGCCGCCTCGGTCTGCTCGATGGCGCTCACGCTGCCTCCCAGAAGTGGTTCCGTTCGCGGCCCGTACAAGGTGGTGCACCGCGCCCGCCATCGTACTTTTGGGTAACCCGGCTGTGCGCGGCCCGGGGCGAGAATTTCTCCTCGGCGCCGCCCCGACAATGCGACATAACGCCCCAGGTCATCGGTATTCGTCTTCGTTGAGCTGCACGACGCGGGCCTGCTCGACGAGATCGGCCTCGTTGGCCTCCGGGCTGACCTCGGTGAGCGGCTCGTCACGCTGCGGCGCGATATCGGTGTACTGCTCCGCGGCGTCCGCCTCCGGCGCCTCCACGTCGATCTCGGTGACGTCGTCGGCCTCGTCCTCGAAAGTGTCCGGGTCTGTCGGGTCGACAGGCATGGTGGTTCCCTTCTCACGGACTCGCTGCGTCGGCTGTTCCTGGCAGGAAAGCAGGGGACCCGGGCGGCTGCCCTTGCCTACGAGCCTAGGAGAGCCGCAGCGAAGGCGCGATGCGGTGTGTGACCGCGAACACACAATCGGGGGCGTGATCGTCTCGTAACATCGACCCATGTCTTCGACCGAGTCGCCGGACACCGCGACCGCCGCCCTTCCGGTCCCGCCGGCCGGCCCCGGCGGCCGCGCCGCGGCGGAGGCGGTGCGCACCGTGACCCTGCCGGGCCTGACGCTGAGTGTGCGGGCGCCGTTGGAGAGGGACGGCGGGCCGGCGGGCGGCGACGAGGCGGACCGGGCACCCGCCCTCTACCTCCACGGCCTCGGCGGTTCCTCGCAGAACTGGTCCGCGCTGATGCCGCTGCTCGCCGACCGGCTCGACGGGGAGGCCCTCGACCTGCCCGGCTTCGGCCAGTCACCCCCGCCGGACGACGGCAGTTACTCGGTCTCCGCGCAGGCCCGGGCGGTCATCCGCTACCTCGACGCGGCCGACCGCGGCCCCGTCCACCTCCTCGGCAACTCGATGGGCGGCGCCGCGGCGACCCGCGTGGCGGCCGTCCGCCCGGACCTCGTGCGCACCCTGACGCTGATCTCGCCGGCCCTGCCCGAGCTGCGGCCGCAGCGGACGGCGGTGCCCACCGCGCTGCTCGCGGTCCCCGGCCTCGCCGGGCTCTTCGGCCGGCTCACCCGCGACTGGACGCCCGAGCGCCGCACCCGCGAGGTGATGGCGCTCTGTTACGGCGACCCCGGCCGGGTCACCCCGGAAGGGTTCAACGCCGCGGTCGACGAGTACCGCCGCCGGCTCGAACTCCCGTATTTCTGGGAGGTGATGGAGCGCTCGGCGCGCGGTCTGGTGAACGCCTACACGCTCGGCGGACAGCACAATTTGTGGCGTCAGGCAGAGCGCGTGCTCGCGCCGACGCTTCTCGTCTACGGTGGACGCGACCGCCTGGTCTCCTTCCGGATGGCGCGGCGGGCGGCCGCGGCGTTCCGCGGTTCGCGACTGCTGACGCTCCCGGAGGCGGGGCACGTGGCGATGATGGAATACCCGGAGGCGGTGGCGCGGGCCGTCCGCGAGCTGCTGGACAGTGAAGTGAACGACGTGACCGCTGATGCGGGCAGGAGCTGACACGCCCCGTGGGACGCCATAGCCGCCGGAGCCGGCCGGAGACCGAGAACCCCGCGCAGCCGGCCGTACCCCCGGGCAGCGGCCCGCGGGAGCCCGCGCCGGGGCCGGGCCGCCGCAGACGCGAGCCGGCCGAGGGCGCCCCGGTGCGCGGCGGGCACCCCGAACAGCACGAGCCGGGCGGCGGCTGGGGCACGCTTCCCGGCGCCCCGGCGACCCCGCCCGGCGCCGCCGACGGGCCGAGGATTCCCCGGCCGCGCGCGGAGATGCCCGCCGGCCGGCCGCTCGCCGCGCCGGGCAGCGGCCCGGGCCCCCGCCGCGAGTACGTCGACGCCTTCGACGCCGGCGTGTACCCGGCCGGGCCGGGACGCCCCGGCGCGGCCGACGGTCCGGCCGACCCCGAGGACGACGTGTTCCGGGCCGGTGCGCCCGACGCCCCCGTCCGGCGGGCGGCCCCTGTCGTACCGCCCGGCGCCCGGTTCACCGGACGCTCGGTGGTCTTCGCCCGCGAGGGGGCCGGCTTCGGCCCCGACGGCCCCGACGGGCCGGGCGCTTACGCCGGCTCCGGCGCGGCGGGCGCCGACGGCGCGGAGCCCGGCGTTACGGTCGGTCAGGACCCGGCGGGCCAGGACCCGGCCGACGCGGTGGGCGCCGACCCGGACGAGGCACGGCACGGCGCCAGGAAGGGCAGCATGGGCCGGACGTTCACCGGTGCGGCGGCCGCCGCGGTGACCACCGTGCTCGCCGTGGTCATCGCGGGCCAGGTGGCCGAGCAGCACAAGGACGGCGCGGACCCGCAGCCGCGCAGCGGCAACGACCGTACCGACGGCGCCGGCGACGAGACCTCCCGGTCGAACGCCCGGCCCACCCAGGACGCCAAGGCCGCCGGTTACGACGAGCAGATGACCCAGGTCTTCCCGCTGGCCGCCGACCTGACGGCCAGCGGCCGGTTCAAGCCGGTCGGCAGCGACGCCAAGGCGCCCGGCCACGGCAAGCTGCTGCGCTACCGGGTCGACATCGAGGAGGGGCTGCCGCTGGACGGCAAGCTGTTCGCCGAGGCGGTGCACAAGACCCTCAACGACGACCGCAGTTGGGCGCACGGCGGGCAGCGGACCTTCCAGCGGGTGGCCTCCGGCCCCGCCGACTTCGTGATCACGCTGGCGAGCCCGGGCACCACCGCCAAGTGGTGTGCCAAGTCCGGTCTCGACACCACCGAGGACAACGTCTCCTGCGACTCGGCGGCCACCGACCGCGTCATGATCAACGCCTACCGGTGGGCGCAGGGTGCCAAGACCTACGGGCGCGACAAGATGCTCGCCTACCGGCAGATGCTGATCAACCACGAGGTCGGTCACCGGCTCGGTCACAACCACGAGATCTGCTCCCGGCAGGGCGCCCTGGCGCCGGTGATGATGCAGCAGACCAAGTTCCTGACGACCGACGGCGTGACCTGCCGGCCCAACTCCTGGCCGTTCCCCACCCAGCGCTGAACCCGGCCCCCGCGCCCGGGGGCCGGTCCGCGGCGAACCGGTCTGCGCGCTCGACGTCACCACCCGGGCGCAGGTCAGGGAAGTACTCGGCCAACTGCGCCGCGAACCGGTCCTGTCGCCGGCTTTCCTCGCCCACGACCCGGCCGTCGTACGGGCGGCCGGCGACCGGGTCGCGGTGACGCGGTCCGGGGCGATCGGCGGGTAGGGCCCGGTCGGAGCGGTGTACGACCGGCCCCAACACCCGTGCACCCAGGGCCTGCTGGCGGCGGTACCGGTGCTCGACCCCGGGGTCGCCGCGGACCGCCGGGCGCTGCGCGTCGCCGCACAGCGCGCACATACCGCGTCGAAACGCCCCTACGGTCGGAAAGTTACGTGCTTTCACCCCTTCCGGTGGCGCGACGGACAACCGTCCATCGCGCCACCGGCCCTTTTGCATAGCTTCTTCCTGCAGGTGACGGCGGTGCGGTCGCCCCCCAGGAACCTTCGCCAGGTTTCGGCCCGGGGGACCCCCGCCACCCGGGACGTCGACATGGGAGGACGGGGGTGCAGTCGTGCGCATTGGACTCCTCACCGAGGGTGGCCATCCATATGCGTCCGGTGAGTCGCACGCGTGGTGCGACCGGCTCGTGCGCGGGCTCACCGGACATGACTTCGAGGTCTACGCCCTGAACGCGCGGCCCGGCCGGGCCGCGCGCGGAGGGCCCCGCCTGCCGGAGCACGTACGGCGGGGGCACGGCGCCCCCCTGTGGGGCGACTTTCCCGCCGCCCACCTCCGGGCCGCCGAGGAACGCCGGGGCCGCGCGCCCGGACGGCGGGCCCGCCGCCGCTTCGCCGAGCACTTCGGCGCGCTGGTGTCGGCCTTCGCCGCGGGCCCCGCCGGCGGCCGTCCCGCGGACCGGGAAGAGATCCCCGACAACGCGCTGACCAGTAAGGCGGACCGTTTCGCCGCTGGTCTGTACGGGCTGGCCGAACAGGCTCGCGAGCACGGCGGACTGCCCGCCCTGCTCCGCTCCGAGGACGCGGTCCGCACCCTGGAGGCCGTCTGCCACGGCCCCCGCGCGCTGCCCGCCGCCCACGGCGCCCAGGTCAACGACCTGCTGGCGGTCGCGGAACAGCTCGAACTCGCCCTGCGCCCGCTGTCGCTGGACTGGTACGGCGACGGGCCCACCCCCGGCCTCGACGCCGTCGACCTCTGCCACGCCACCTCCGGCGGCGCGGCCGCCCTGCCCGGGCTGCTGGCCAAACGCTTCTTCGACACGCCGCTCCTGGTCACCGAGTACGGCGTCCGGCTGCGCGAGCACTACCTCGCGCGCGCCGCGACCCCGATGAGCGCGCCGGTACGCGCCCTGCTCGCCGCCTTCCAGGGCGCGCTCGCCGCCGAGACCTACGCCCGGGCCGCCCTGATCACCCCCGGCAACACCCACGCCCGCCGCTGGCAGGAGCGCTGCGGCGCCGACCGGGCCCGGCTGCGCACGGTCTACCCCGGCATGGACACGGCCCCGTTCGCCGCCGTCGCGGACGCCCCCGCAGACGACTCCCGGACGCTGGTGTGGGTCGGCGCCATCGAGCCCGCCAAGGACCTGGTGGCACTGCTGCACGCGTTCGCCGAACTGCGGAGGACCGAGCCGGCCGCCACCCTCCGCATCGTCGGCGGCCTCGGCCGCGACCCGCAGGCGCCCGGCTACCTCGCGCACTGCCGGGCGCTGGCCGCCCAGCTCTTCCCCGACGAGGCGGCCGACGCCCGCACCGTCGGCGAGAACCCGGTCAGCTTCGAGGAGATCGGCGGCCCCGACGTACCGGCCCTGGCGGACGCCTACGCCTCCGCCACGGTGGTGGTGCTCTCCAGCGTCGTCGAGGGCTTTCCGCGCTCCCTGGTGGAGGCGATGTTCTGCGGCCGCGCCACGGTGTCCACCGACGCCGGCGCGGTCTGCGAAGTCATCGGCGGCACCGGGCTGGTCGTGCCGCCGCGCAACCCCCGGGCGCTCGCCGAGGCGTGCCGGGCGCTGCTCGGCGACCCCGACCGCCGGGCCCGGCTGGGCGCGGCGGCCCGGGCGCGGGCGCTCGAACTCTTCACCGTCGAGCAGAACATCGCGGCATTTCGTGGCATCTACCTGGAGCTGATGTCGCACGCCCCGGCCCGCCCCGCCGACCGCCGCGGGCGGCACGCCCAGGGCCTGCCGCGGCCCTTCGACCGCCCCGCCGAGTCCCACGTCCCCGGCCGGTGGGCGGCGACCGGGGCCGCCCACCGGTCCGGCGCCGCCACCGGGCCGACCGGGCCGGGTGCGCCGGCCGGCCGTACGCCGAGCTGGGCGGCGCCGGCGCCGGAGCGGGGCGCCGGGGTCCCGGTGATGTCCGAGCCATGAGACGACCGGCGGGACGGGGCGGCAGAGCGATGAGGCAGGCGTGATCAGCGTGAGGGAGATGGCAGTCATGACGGGTGTGCTGGACGTGATGTGTGCGATGGGTGTGGTGGGTGTGGCGCTCGTGACGGGCATGGCCGATGTGGCGCAGGCCGGCAACCGCGAGGGTCTCCGGCGCCGCGGCCGGCCCGACGCGCCGGCCTCCGCGGCGGCGCACCCCGCCCCGGCCGTCCTCCGGACGCTCGCCGGCCGCCTCCGCCCCGGACGGGCCGCCCGCCCGCAGGCCCCGGGGGAGGGGGACGACGTATGAACGCGCCCGAAGGCGGCTCCGCCCGTGCCCTGAAGGACACGGCGGAAGGCCACGACGGTACGGGGGGCGAGCGCGCCGCCGGCCGGCCCGCGCGCCGGGGGTCCGCCGACCCCGTACGCGCCCTGATGCACCGCCACCACGCGCTGTGCGCCCACGCCGTCGACGCGCTGGAGATCGCCGCCGGCCTGGAGGCCCACGGCGTCACCGACCGCACGGCCGCCCGCTTCCGGCACCGCGACGTCTTCTCCCTCGCCGAGGAGCTCTACGCCCGGGTGCCCCGCGCGGACCAGGGCGCCGCGGCGGCGGCGCCGGGGGGCGGTGGCGCTCCAGGGGACCGGCCCGCGGGCGGACCGGACGCCGGGGACGCGTACCCGGAAGCCGGCATTCCGGAGGCGGGTGGGAGGCCGGTCCGGGGGTGGGGCGGACGCTGCGCCGCCGTGCTCCAGCTCCTCCCCGGCGCCGTCACGACCGCCACCGTCGTCGCCCTGGCCGCCCTCGCCTCCCCGCCCGGCGCGGCCCCCCGCGCCTTCCCCGCCGCTCCGGCAACCCCCGCCGTCCGTACGGCGGTCGGTGCCGCGGGCGTCGTACTGATCGTCCTCGCCGTCCGGCTGGCCGTACGCTCCGGACCGCTGCGCGTCCGCCACCGCGGCACCGGGGCGGCGCGCACCGCGGCCCTGTGGGTCTGCGTCTGCTGGGCGGCCGGCTACGCGGTGTACGGCGACTGGCTGCTCGGGCAGCTGCTGGCCGGCGGCCCCGACCTGCCGTCCGCGACGCCACGGGCCGACGTCGCCGCCGCCCTGGCGCTCTCCCTCGCCGTCCTCCCGGCGGCCGGCGGCGCCCGCTGGTTCGCCCGGCGCGGCCGGCGCGCCCTCGCGACCAGCCGCGGCCTGGAGGAGTTCGCCGCCCGCGTCCGGCCGCTGCTGCTCGGTGCCACCCTGCTCTTCCTGGGCGCGCTGACGGCGCTGCTGCTCGGCGCGCGGGCGGTCCTCGGGAGCCACGGCGCGCCGGCCCCGGCCGTCGTGGCGCCGGCCGCCCTGGGGGTGCTGCTCTTCCTCGCCCGGCTGCTCGCCGTCCACGGCTTCCCCGAGGCGGCCGCCACCGGCCTCGCCTGCGCCGCGGCCCTGGAGGCACTCGCCGCCGCCCTGGTCCTGAGCGCCCGGCTCCCCGGCCTCACCCCGCTCGGCCTCCCCGTCGAGACGCTGACCACCGCCGCGGGCCCGGCCGCGGTACCCGCCGTGGCCGCCGGCGTCGCGGCCCTCGGCCTCCTCGGATACGGCCTGCGGGCGCTCACCGGCGCCTGCGCGCACGCGTCCGCCCCCACCGGACCGGCGGGGACGCCCCGGCCGTGATCCCCCGCCCCGCCGCGGGCGCCCGCACCCCCATACGGGGCGCCCCGCCACCCACCCCCGAAGAGGCACCCCGAAACGGCCCCTTCGGCCCCTCCGCCGCGGATCCCACTCCCCACCCGGCCCGCCCCCACGGCGCGCCCGGCCCCGCGGCCGGAGCCGACGTACTTCCCACCATCCGCATGAGGAGCACGACACCATGAACGTCCAGCCGACCACACGCCACGCGCACCGGGGGGCCGCACGATGAGGGTGCTGCTCATCGGCGCCAACGGCTACCTCGGCCGCTACGTCGCCGACCGCCTGCTCGCCGACCCCGCCGTCCAGCTCACCGCCCTCGGGCGGGGCGACGACGCCGACGTCCGCTTCGACCTGGCCACCGGCAGCCCCGGCGCGCTCACCCGCTTCCTCGACGCGGTGCACCCCGGCGTGGTCGTCAACTGCGCCGGCGCCACCCGGGGCGGCGCCCGGGAACTGACCCGGCACAACACCGTCGCGGTCGCCACCATCTGCGAGTCGCTGCGCCGCAGCGGCTGCGGCGCCCGCCTCGTCCACCTGGGCTGCGCCTCCGAGTACGGGCCCTCGCAGCCCGGCTCGTCGACCGCCGAGGACGCGGTGCCGCGCCCCGGCGGCCCGTACGGCGTCAGCAAGCTCGCCGCCACCGAACTCGTCCTGGGCTCCGGGCTGGACGCGGTGGTGCTGCGGGTCTTCTCCCCGGTCGGGCCCGGAACGCCGGCCGGCTCGCCGCTCGGCCGGCTCGCCGAGGCCATGCGCCGCGCCATGCAGTCCGGCGACAGCGAACTCAAGCTCGGCGGGCTCGGCGTGCAGCGGGACTTCGTCGACGTGCGCGACGTGGCCCGGGCCGTGCACGCCGCCTCGCTGTCCGCCGCGCAGGGCGTGGTCAACATCGGTACCGGCCGCGCGGTGCGGCTGCGCGAGGCCGCTTCGGTGCTCGCCCGGGTCGCCGGCTTCGGCGGCGCGCTGCACGAGCTGGACTCGCCGCCGGCCCGGCTGGTGATCCCCGGCCCGGCCGCCGAGCACCCCGTGGGCTCGCCGCCCGCCACCTACCCGTACCCGGACGGCTGCGGCACCTGGCAGCAGGCCGATGTGCGCACCGCCCGCGACCGGCTCGGCTGGCGCCCCCGGATCGGCCTGGAGGAGTCGCTGGCCGACATCTGGATGGAGGCGGCATGTCGCATCTGACCACCCCGGCCGGTGGCACCCGCGCGCCGACCGGGGCCGCCCCGCTGGGCCTCGGCGCCCCCGGCTTCGGGCATCCGCTGCTGGCCGCCGCCGAGTGGGCCGAACTGCTGCGCTGCCCGCCGGGGACGCTGCACTGGGCGGTGCTCAACGTGTCCAACGGGCCCGGTGCCCGGCCCGACCCGTACTGCCTGCCGGCCGCCGCCCGGCTGCGTGAGACGGGTGTCCGAGTGCTGGGACACCTGGACCTGGGGCGTGGCGCGCGCCCCTACGCCGAGCTGGTCTCCGACGCCCACCGCTACCTGGAGTGGTACAAGGTCGACGGCTTCTGGCTCGACCGCGCCCCCAACGGCCCGGTCCACCTGCCCGCGACCCGGCGGACCACCGCCACCCTGCGGGCCCTGAGCGACGGCGGCCACCTGGTCCTCGGGCACGGCAGCCACCCGCACCCCGGCTACGCCGAGTACGCCGACCAGCTCGTCACCTTCGCCGGGCGCTGGGCCGACTACCGCTGGTCACAGGTGGCGGAGTGGACCGCCGACCACCCTCCGCAGCGGTTCTGCCACCTCGTCCACAGCGTGCCGCGCACCCATGTGGAGGAGGCGCTGCGGATCGCCCGCTGGCAGGGGGCGGGCACCGTGTACGTCACCGACCGCCGGGCCGCCGGGGCGGCGGGTGCCGCCGGTGACGCCTGGGAGTCGCTGCCCGGCTACTGGGACGAATGTGTCTCGCGCATCGGAACAGGTGTCTCGGAATGAAGAAGGGCGTGGCAGTGTTACGGGAAGACAATCAATCCTGAGATACCCGACCAACCCCCTTGTTGAGGTCATCCGTGTCGCTGCCACCCCTGGTCGAGCCCGCTTCGGAGCTCACCGTCGACGAGGTCCGCAGGTACTCCCGCCACCTGATCATCCCCGATGTCGGGATGGACGGGCAGAAGCGGCTGAAGAACGCCAAGGTGCTCTGTGTCGGCGCCGGCGGCCTGGGCTCGCCCGCGCTGATGTATCTGGCCGCGGCCGGCGTGGGCACGCTCGGCATCGTGGAGTTCGACGAGGTCGACGAGTCGAACCTGCAGCGCCAGATCATCCACAGCCAGGCGGACATCGGCCGCTCCAAGGCCGCGTCCGCCAAGGACACGGTCCTGGGCATCAACCCGTACGTCACGGTCAACCTGCACGAAGAGCGCCTCGACTCCACGAACGTCATGGAGCTCTTCGCCCAGTACGACCTCATCGTGGACGGCACGGACAACTTCGCCACCCGCTACCTGGTCAACGACGCCTGCGTGCTGCTGAACAAGCCGTACGTCTGGGGCTCGATCTACCGCTTCGACGGCCAGGCGTCGGTCTTCTGGTCCGAGCACGGCCCCTGCTACCGCTGCCTGTACCCGGAGCCCCCGCCGCCGGGCATGGTGCCCTCCTGCGCCGAGGGTGGCGTCCTCGGCGTGCTGTGCGCCTCCATCGGCTCCATCCAGGTCAACGAGGCCATCAAGCTCCTGGCCGGCATCGGCGACCCGCTCGTCGGCCGCCTGATGATCTACGACGCCCTGGAGATGACGTACCGCCAGGTCAAGGTCCGCAAGGACCCGGACTGCGCGGTCTGCGGGGAGAACCCGACCGTCACCGAGCTCATCGACTACGAGGCGTTCTGCGGCGTCGTGTCCGAGGAGGCCCAGGAGGCGGCGGCCGGCTCGACGATCACTCCGCGGCAGCTCAAGGAGTGGATCGACGCCGACGAGAAGATCGACATCATCGACGTCCGCGAGCCGAACGAGTTCGAGATCGTCTCCATCCCCGGCGCCCGCCTGATCCCGAAGAACGAGTTCCTGATGGGCAGCGCCCTGCAGGACCTGCCGCAGGACCGGAAGATCGTCCTGCACTGCAAGACGGGCGTCCGCTCGGCGGAGGTGCTGGCGGTGCTGAAGTCCGCGGGCTTCGCCGACGCGGTGCACGTCGGCGGCGGCGTCATCGGCTGGGTGAACACCGTCGAGCCGGAGAAGCCGGTCTACTAGGCCACTGCTTCGTCCACGCGCAAGGCGCCGGTCCGTCGAAACGGACCGGCGCCTTCCGCGTGCCGCGGGGCGGCCACGCGCTCACCCCCGGGCGCGGGAGGTCAGATCTCCCCCTTGCGCGTCAGGTAGGTGAAGGCCAGCCAGCCCGGCAGCACCGGCAGCCAGAACACCATCAGCCGGAACAGCAGCACCGCCGGGAACGCCGTGTCGCCGGGGAGCCCCGCGAACGTCAGCGCACCGATCAGGGCGCCCTCGACGGCGCCCACACCGCCCGGCGTGGGGGCGGCGGAGCCGATCGCGTTACCGGCGAGGAAGGCGACCGCGATACTCGCGTAACTGAGCTGGTCGCCGCCGAACGCCCGGATCGAGGCGTCCAGGCACATCACGTTCGCCGCGGTCAGCAGCAGCATCCCGCCGATGCCGGTGACCAGCTTCCGCGGCCGCTGGAGGATGTCCAGCATGCGGGGGACCACCCCGGCGAACAGCGAGCGCACCCGCGTCGAGACGAACTTCCGCAGCACCGGGACGGCCGTGACGACCAGCACCAGTACGGCGACGGTCAGCAGCCCGGCGATGACCGTACGGGACGGTGAGATCTGCGGCGCGTGCTCGGTGCCGGTGAGGTAGCCGAAGGCCAGCAGCAGCACGATGTGGCTGCCCAGCCCGAACAGCTGGGACGCGCCGACGCTCGCCACCGCCAGACCGGGACGCACCCCGGCCCGCTGGAGGAAGCGGGTGTTGAGCGCCACGCCGCCGATCGCCGCGGGCGCCACCAGCTTCACGAAGTCGCCCGCGACCTGCGCGACGACCGCCTTGACGAACGACACCTTCTCCGTGACGAAGCCCAGCAGGCTCATCGCCGCCGCGATGTACGTCACCACCGAGAAGAACATCGCCACCAGCACCCACACCCACTGGGCCTCGCTGATCACGTCACCGAGGTTGAAGTTGGTGAGCTGCGACAGCAGCAGGTACACCGCGAAGGCACCGGCGATCCAGCTGATCAGGATGCGCGGGCTGAGCCGCTCCAGCTTCGCCGGTTCGATCACCGCGGTCGGCCGGATCAGCAGCACCTGCCGGCGGATCTGCGCCAGCAGGTCCTCCTCGCGGGCCTCCTCCGACGCCTCGTCCAGCGCCCGCTTCTCGGCGTTCTTCTCCGCGTGCCGCTCGGCCCGCAGCGTCCTGCGGTCCTTCGCCGCCGCCGCGTCACGGGCCTCCCGGGCCTCCTTGGCGGCCTGCGACGCCGCCAGCACCGCCTCCCGCTCCCGCTTGGAGCGTTCCCGGGCCAGCTGCCGCAGGGTGGCGCGGGTGGTGCGGCTGAGCGCGATCGGCTGGAGCATCGGCAGGCTGTCGGCGACCGCGTCCGGGCCGAGCACCTCGACGGCCGCGGCGACCGCCCGCTCGGCGCCGACCCGCAGCCCGCAGGTGGCCAGCAGCTGCGCGATGTCCATCCGCAGCACCAGGTCACCGGCCGCGATCTCACCGCCGCGCAGCTCCGTCAGGACGATGTCGCCGGAACGATCCACCAGCAGCGCGTCACCGACCAGCCGGCGGTGCGCGATCCGCCGCGACTGCAGCGCCTGCACCTGCCGCCAGGCGCTGTGCATCAGCGCGTCGGTGATCTCCTCGTCGGCCAGCGTGTCGAAGGTGCGGCCCCCGACGTGCTCGTAGACCAGCATCACCGCGTCCGGACCGAGCTCCGAGGCGGCGATCAGCTTGGGCGCGTTGGCGCCGGCCGCGATGGCCGCGTACGCCAGCAGCGCCTCCTGCTCCAGCGCCTGGCGCAGCGACTGCAGGCTCCGGCGCTGGTTGATGCCGCGCAGCGACAGCCGCCGCCACACCCGGTAGAAGAAGCCCTGCGCCTGCTGCTCGCGGTCGACGACGGTGACGTCGATCGGCGGGCCGTCCTCCAGGGTGACGATGTAGCGGCGGCCGCGGTCGGCGTGCTCGTTGTTCTCCGGCCCCGCGGTGTCCTCGGCGCGCAGCGCGCTCACCGGGTGGAAGCCGACCCGGCGCAGACCCGCCAGGAGGTTCTGGCCGGTGGGGCGGACGTTGGGGGAGCCGACGGCGTAGAGCGTGCCGTAGGCGACGGTCCAGCCGATCAGCACCGTCGTGATGATGGCGAACGGCGTGGAGTACCGCCCCACCAGCACCGCGACGACGTCGAGCAGCACCACCGCCCACATCGCGACCCGCCAGCGCGGCCGCCGGGACATCCCCACCGCCGTCATATAGGCGATCACCGGCGCCAGATAGCTGTGCACCGGCGCGGACAGCGAACCGTTCGCGAGCGGCTGGGTCAGCGCGACCCGGATGGAGGCGGGCGCCGCCTCGGCCACCCACAGGTCGGTGGCGAGCGACACCCCGTGGGCGAGGACGGCGGCGAGCACACCGTCGGCGATCCGCAGCCCGTCACGCTTGATCAACCGCTCGACGGCGAACGCCACCGGCACGATCAGCACCGCGACGCTGGACGTCAGCCCCGCCAGGTTGATCAGCAGCGGCGGCGCCGCCTTCGCGCCCGTCCCGATGTCCCGCGCCAGGCCCTGGGTGGTGCCGTGGGCGAACGTCGCGAGCCCCAGGACCAGGGCGATCCCGGCCATGCCCAGCAGCAGCCGCAGCAGGTCCGCGGGCCGGTGCACCCGGGCGGGCAGCAGCGGCTCGTCGCCGGAGACCCGGTCGACGTGGAACTCGCCGCACTCGTCGGGCGTCAGGTCGGCACGGTGCGAACCCGTGCGGGCCCGGCTCCGGGCCGCTCCGGACGCCGGTCCCGCGTCCTTGTCGTGCTCGACGTGCTCGTCCCGTCCCCGCTCGTCGTCGCGCTCCTCCTCGTCGCGCTCGGATGGCACGGGCTCCTCGGGCCCTTCCGGCCTCTCGGAGGCCCCTGGTCGTTCGGCCTTCTCGATCGTGCTCGCCTTTTCGGTAGCGGAAGCCGTGACCGGCCTCCGTTGGTGCTTCCCCTCGACGGGCAGCACGTCAGGGGCGCCCGCCTCCCGCGGAGGCGCCGCACCCTGCTGCTCGGCCGTCTCTTCTTGATCTCGTATCACCAGTCACCGTCCGGAAGATGGTGGCACGGCCGACCGGTGGAGGGGGGCATCAGGGTGCATTTCGGGGGTACGGGAAGCGGAACGTCCGCCCCCGCTGCCGGGCGGGTGCGGGTGCCGCCCCGCCCCGCACCGCGGCCGGCGGCACCGTGCCGCCGGTCACCCTGAGGTGGTCCCGGACCGTCTGTCCGCTCCCATTGTCGGTGCCGTAGGGCAGGATGGACCGAATGAGTGGGACCGGAGACACGGCACGGGGTGAACCGCCCGAGTACCCCGACTACGCCGAGCGTGTCCTGGCCGTCGCCGAACTGATCCCGGCGGGCCGGGTGATGACGTACGGCGATGTCGCGGAGTGGCTCGACGACGACGGACCGGACGACGGGCAGCCCGGAGCAGGTCCGGCGGCGGACGGCGGCGGACCCGCGGCACCTCCCGGCGGCGGCCGCCGGGTGGGCCCCCGGCAGGTCGGCCGGGCCATGGCCCTCTACGGTGGCGCGGTGCCCTGGTGGCGGGTGGTGCGCGCGGACGGCCGGCTGCTGCCCGGCAGCGAGCTGCGGGCGCTGGCCCACTACCGCGAGGAGGGCACCCCGCTGCGCGACGCCGCGCGGGCCGCCGACGACCACATACCGAAGATCGACATGCGCCGGGCCCGCTGGGACGGCCGCCAGGACGACGGCGGCGCCCCTTAGCGTGGAGGGCGCGCGGCCGCCGCACGGGCGGCCCGCACCGCGGCGCGCCCCGCACCGCTTCCGCACCACGACCAGCACCTCCTCAGGACCGGCGATCCACGTGAGTTCCTCCTTCTCGGCCGCCCCGCCGACGCAGCCCCACCAGGCGGCGCGGCGGGCTGCCCCCGGCGCGTACCGCCTGGTGCGCACACCGCCGGCACAGGTGGATCCTCCTGCCTTGGACGCAGCCCAGCAGGCCGTGGTTGACCACCGGCACGGCCCGCTGCTGGTGCTGGCGGGCCCCGGCACCGGCAAGACCACCACGCTGGTGGAGTCCGTCGCGCGCCGGGTACGCGCCGGCGCCGACCCCGACCGGATCCTCGTCCTCACCTTCAGCCGCAAGGCCGCCGTCGCCCTCCGCGACCGGCTCGCCGCCCGCCTCGGCACCGGCTTCGTCCCGCAGGCCACCACCTTCCACTCCTACTGCTACGCCCTGGTCCGCGCCCACCAGGACGCGGACCTCTTCGCCGACCCGCTGCGGCTGCTGTCCGGCCCCGAGCAGGACCTCGTCGTCCGTGAGCTCCTCGAAGGACAGGCCGAACTGGCCGGCGCCGACCGCGCCGCGATCAGCTGGCCCGACGAACTGCGCGCCTGCCTGACCACCCGAGGTTTCGCCGACGAGGTCCGCGCGGTACTGGCCCGCAGCCGCGAACTGGGCCTGGGCCCGGACGCCCTCGGCGACTTCGCCCGCCGCACCGGACGCCCCGACTGGACCGCCGCCGCGGGCTTCCTCGCCGAATACCTCGACGTCCTCGACGCCCAGGGCGTCCTGGACTACGCCGAGTTGGTGCACCGCGCGGTCCTCCTCGCCGGGCGCACCGACGTCGCCGCCGGCCTCGCCGCCCGTTACGACGCCGTCTACGTCGACGAGTACCAGGACACCGACGTCGCCCAGGTACGGCTGCTGCGGGCGCTCGCCGGCAACCACACCACGGCCGGCGCACCGGGCTCCCCGGGCCGCACCCTGATCGCCTTCGGCGACCCCGACCAGTCGATCTACGCCTTCCGCGGCGCCGACGTCAACGGCATCCTCGACTTCCCCGAGACCTTCCGGCGAGGCGACGGCACCCCCGCCCCGGTGGCGGTGCTCGGCACCTCCCGGCGCTCCGGCGCCACCCTGCTCGCGGCCACCCGGCTGCTGACCCGCCGGATGCCGCTCACCCGGCTGCCCGCCGACAAGGTACGCGCCCACCGCGAACCGTCCCCCGTACGGGACGGCGGCCGCGTCGAGGTGTACACGTACCCGACCCCCGGCACCGAACTGGACAACGTCGCCGACATCCTGCGCCGCGCCCACCTGGAGGACGGCGTCCCCTGGCGCGAGATGGCCGTGCTGGTGCGCGCCGGCGGCCGCTCGATACCCGCCGTGCGGCGCGCGCTCACCTCCGCCGGGGTCCCCCTCGACATCGACGGCGACGACCTACCGCTGCGCCACGAACCGGCCGTCGCCCCGCTGCTGACGGCCCTGCGCGCCGCCGCCCGGGCAGCCCTGGCAACTCCGCCGGAGCCCACCACCCCCGACGACGCAACGACCGCGACCGCCCCCGACGGCGAGCGGGCCCCGGCCCCCCGGGACGCCGCCCCCGCCCCCTGGCTCGACGCCGAAACCGCCCTCGACCTGCTCACCTCCCCCCTGGGCGGGATGGACTCCGCCGACCTGCGCCGCCTCGGCCGCGCCCTGCGCGAGGAGGAACGCGCCGCCGGACAACCGCTGCCGCCCCCCTCCGACCAGCTCCTCGCCCGCGCCCTCGCCGAACCCCGGCGCCTGGTCACCCACGACCCCGGCTACGCCCGCGGCGCCCAGCGGCTCGGAACGCTGCTGCACAAGGCCCGCGAACTGCTCGCCGGCGGTGGCACCGCCGAACAGGCCCTCTGGGAACTGTGGGACGGCACCCCCTGGCCGCAGCGCCTGGAGCGGGCCGCCCGGCGCGGCGGCGCCGCCGGCCGCAACGCCGACCGCGACCTCGACGCGGTGGTCACCCTCTTCGAGACCGCCGCCCGCGCCGAGGAACGCACCGGCGGCCGCGGCGCCCTCAACTTCCTGGAGGAACTCGACGCCCAGGACATCGCCGCCGACACCCTCACCCGCCGCACCGTCCGCCCCGACGCCGTCCGCCTGATGACCGCGCACCGCGCCAAGGGCCTGGAATGGCGGCTCGTCGTCGTCGCCGGCGTCCAGGAAGGACTCTGGCCCGACCTGCGCCGCCGCGGCTCCCTCCTGGAGGCCGACCGCATCGGCCGCGACGGCCTCGCCGAACCCCTCACCCCCGGCGCGCTGCTCGCCGAGGAACGCCGGCTGTTCTACGTGGCCGCCACCCGCGCCCGCGAACGGCTGGTCGTCACCGCCGTCAAGGCCGCCGCCGACGACGGCGACCAGCCCTCCCGTTTCCTCACCGAACTCGGCGTCACCCCCCAGGACGTCACCGGCCGCCCCCGCCGCCCCCTCTCCGTCGCCGCGCTCGTCGCCGAACTCCGCGCCACCACCGTCGACCCGGACGCCGGCCCCGCACTGCGCGAGGCCGCCGCCCAGCGGCTCGCCACCCTCGCCGCGCTGCACGACGACGACCACCGGCCCCTGGTACCGGCCGCCCACCCCGACAACTGGTGGGGCCTGGCCGAACCCACCCACAGCGCCGTCCCGCTGCGCGACCGCGACCGGCCCGTCGCCCTGTCCGGCAGCGCCCTCCACCAGCTCGCCAACACCTGCTCGCTCCAGTGGTTCCTGGGCCGCGAGGTCAAGGCGGACGCCCCCGCCACCGCCGCCCAGGGCTTCGGCAACGTCGTCCACGTCCTCGCCGACGAGGTCGCCTCCGGCAGCACCCCCGCCGACCTGACCGTCCTCATGGAGCGCCTGGACTCCGTATGGGACGCGCTCGCCTTCGACGCCCCCTGGAAGTCCCGCCAGGAGAAGGACAACGCCCGCGCCGCCCTGGAACGCTTCCTGCGCTGGCACGTCATGGAACGCGACACCCACGGCCGCGACACCGTCGCCACCGAGCACGACTTCGACGTCACCCTCGGCGCCGGCGGCTACGAGGTCCGGATCCGCGGCAGCATGGACCACGTCTCACGGGACGCGCAGGGCAAGGCATACGTCGTCGACTTCAAGACCGGCAAACAGAAGCCCACCGGCCCGGAAGTCGCCCGCCACCCCCAGCTCGCCGTCTACCAGCTCGCGGTGCGCGAGGGCGCCGTCGACGACGCCTTCGACGGCCGCACCCCGGAACCCGGCGGCGCCGAACTGGTCCACCTGCGCCTCGGCGCACCCCAGAAGGAAGGCGGCGACGCGCTGCCCTCCGTACAGGCGCAGCCGCCGCTCGAAGGGGAGTGGGCCGCCGAACTCCTCGCCACCGCCGCGGGCCGCGTCCTGGAGGAACGGTTCACGCCCAGCACCGGCACCCACTGCACCCACTGCGCGTTCCGTGCCTCGTGCAGCGCCCAGCCGGAGGGCCGGCACGTCGTCGAATAGCCACGGCGGCCCGCCGCGGCGCACGACGCCCGGGCGACGCGACGGCCGGACGGGACCCGCCGCGGCAACCGGACCCCGCCGCCGCGCCCGCCACCCATAACCCTGTGACCTGCATCGATGCGGCCGGCGGCGGTGATTGTCAGTGCCGCCCGTTACGGTTTTCGCTGTGTCAGCCCGCATCACCGACCCCGAGCAGCTCAAGGAGCTCCTCGGGATCCCGTTCACCCCGGAGCAGACGGCGTGCATCACCGCCCCGCCCGCCCCGCAGGTCATCGTGGCCGGAGCCGGCTCCGGGAAGACCACCGTCATGGCCGCCCGGGTGGTGTGGCTGGTGGGCACCGGCCAGGTCGCCCCCGAGCAGGTCCTCGGGCTGACGTTCACGAACAAGGCCGCCGGCGAACTCGCCGAACGCGTCCGGGCCGCCCTGCTGGCCGCCGGCGTCACCGACCCCGACGCCTCCCCGGCCGACGGCGACCCGGCAGCCGACCAGCCCCCCGGAGAACCACGGATCTCCACCTACCACGCCTTCGCCGGCCAGCTCCTCAAGGACCACGGCCTGCGCATCGGGCTGGAACCCAGTGCCCGGCTGCTGGCCGACGCCACCCGCTTCCAGCTCGCCGCCCGCACCCTGCGCACCGCCCCCGGCCCCTACCCCTCGCTCACCACCTCCCTGCCCTCCCTCGTGGAGGACCTCCTCGCCCTCGACGCCGAACTCGCCGAGCACCTCGTCGACCCCGCCGAGCTCCGCGCCCACGACACCGCGCTGCTCGCCGCCCTCGACGGCGTCAAACTCACCAACGCCGACCTGCGCAAGGTCCCCGACACCGCCCGCGGCCGCCTGGAACTCCTCGACCTCGTCACCGCCTACCGCAGCGAGAAGCGCCACCGCGACCTGCTCGACTTCGGCGACCAGATCGCCCACTCCGCGACCCTCGCCACCACCCGCCCGGAAACCGGCCGCATCCTGCGCGACGAATTCCGCGTCGTCCTGCTCGACGAGTACCAGGACACCTCCGTCGCCCAGCGGCTGCTGCTCTCCGGCCTCTTCGGCGCCGGCACCGGCGGCGCCCCGACCGGCCACGCCGTCACCGCCGTCGGCGACCCCTGCCAGGCCATCTACGGCTGGCGCGGCGCCTCCGTCGCCAACCTCGACGACTTCCCCCAGCACTTCCCCTTCCGGGACGGCACCCCCGCCCGCCGCTTCGCCCTCAGCGAGAACCGCCGCAGCGGCGGCCGCCTCCTCGACCTCGCCAACGGCCTCGCCGCCCCCCTCCGCGCCATGCACGAAGGCGTCGAAGCCCTGCGCCCCGCCCCCGGCGCCGAACGCGACGGCATCGTGCGCTGCGCCCTGCTGCCCACCCACGCCGAAGAGATCGACTGGCTCGCCGACTCCCTCGCCCACCTCGTCCGCACCGGCACCCCGCCCGGCGAGATCGCCGTCCTGTGCCGCACCGCCGCGGACTTCGCCCGCATCCAGGGCGCCCTCGTCGCCCGGGACGTCCCCGTCGAGGTCGTCGGCCTCTCCGGGCTGCTGCACCTCCCCGAGATCGCCGACCTCGTCGCCGTCTGCGAAGTCCTCCAGGACCCCACCGCCAACGCCTCCCTGGTCCGCCTGCTGATCGGCCCGCGCTGGCGCATCGGCCCCCGCGACCTCGCCCTCCTCGGCCGCCGCGCCCGCACCCTCGTCCACCGCACCGGCCCCTCCGACGACCCCGCCACCCGCCTCGCCGAAGCCGTCGAAGGCGTCGACCCGGCGGAGACCGTCTCCCTCGCCGACGCCCTCGACACCTTCCTCGAAGCCGAAGGCCCCGACGACGGGCTGCCGTTCTCTGCCGAGGCCCGGGTGCGCTTCGCCTACCTCGCCACCGAACTCCGCGAGCTGCGGCGCTCCCTCGCCGACCCCCTCATGGACGTCCTCCACCGGATCCTGGCCACCACCGGCCTGGAGGTCGAACTGTCCGCCTCCCCGCACGCCCTCGCCGCCCGCCGCCGCGAAACCCTCGGCACCTTCCTCGACATCGCCGCCGGCTTCGCCGCCAAACAGGGCGGCGAAGCCCTCGACGGCGAGGCCACCCTCCTCGCCTTCCTCGGCTTCCTGCGCACCGCCGTCCAGTACGAAAAGGGACTCGACAGCTCCCTCCCCGGCGGCGACAACACCGTCAAGGTCCTCACCGCCCACAAGTCCAAGGGCCTGGAATGGGACGTCGTCGCCGTCCCCGGCCTGGTCAGCAAGCAGTTCCCCAGCGAACAGGCCCGCGAGTCCTGGATCAGCCGCGCCCGCGTCCTGCCGCACTCCCTGCGCGGCGACGCCGCGACCCTCCCCGACGTCGACGAATGGGCCGCCCGCGGCCTGAAGTCCTTCAAGGAGGCGATGAAGCACCACCAGGAAACCGAGGAGCTCCGCCTCGGCTACGTCACCTTCACCCGCCCCCGCAGCCTGCTGCTCGGCTCCGGCCACTGGTGGGGCCCCAACCAGAAGCGCCCCCGCGGCCCGTCCGCCTTCCTGGAGGCGCTGCGCGCGCACTGCGAGGCGGGCCACGGCGAGATCGAGCACTGGGCCGCCGCCCCCGAGGACGGCGCCGAGAACCCCGCCCTCACCGAGGCCGCCGCCGACCAGGTCTGGCCGCTGCCCCTCGACCCCACCGCGACGGACCGCCGCCGCGCCGCAGCCGCCACGGTCCGCGCCCACCTGGCCCGCCGCCTCGCCACGACCATGGCCGACACCGGCTCCGGCCCCGGCGCCCCCTCCGGCTCCGGCACCGCTTCGGGCAACGGCACCGGAGCCGTCCCGCCGCAGCCCCCCGCGCACGACCCCGAGTGGCCACCGCCGCCCGCCGACGAGGAGTGGGAGCCGTGGGAGGACGAGCCGTACGACCACCCCGAAGCCCTCGACGGCGCTCCCGAGGCCCTCCCCGAGGACGACCCGTTCGCCTCCTCAGACCCCTCGGACCCCTTCGATCCCGCCGCCCCCTTCGGCCCGTCCGACCTCTTCGACGCCGCCGCCGCGCACGCACCCGCCCGGGCGGACCACGACCCGGCGCACGGGCCCGCACCCGCGTACGACCACCCGACCCAGGACGAGGACCGCCCCGCGACCGGCACCGCCCCGCACCCCGCCCGGATCATCGCCCAGCGCTCCACCGAACCCGACCTCACACCACCCGCCCGCAGCGCACCCCGCGACGCCGCCGACCCCGCGACCACCGCCGCCCCGGACGACCCCACCGCCCCGCACCCCGACGACACCGACCGCGGCCCGCACACCCTCCTCCCCGAGGAGCGCCGCACCATCGGCTCCTGGGACCGCGACCTCGACGCCCTCACCGCCGAGCTGCGCCGCTCCCGCGCCACCGTCCGCGACGTCCCGCTGCCCGCCGCCCTCAGCGCCACCCAACTGCTGCACCTCGCCGCCGACCCCGACGGCTTCGCCCGCGAACTCGCCCGCCCCATGCCGCGCCCGCCCCGCCCCGGCGCCCGCCGGGGCATCCGCTTCCACGCCTGGGTCGAATCCCGCTTCGAAGAACTGACCCTGCCGCTGCTCGGCCCCGACGAACTCCCCGGCGCCGACGAGGCCGACGAAGCAGACATCGCCGATGAAAGCGACCTCGAAGCCCTCAAGGAAGCCTTCGCCCGCACCCCCTACGCCCACCGCACCCCCTTCCGCGTCGAAGCCCCCTTCCAGCTGACGCTCGCCGGACGACTGATCCGCGGCCGCATCGACGCCGTCTACAAGGAGCCCGGCCCCGACGGCGACCGCTTCGAGATCATCGACTGGAAGACCGGCCGCGCCCACCCCCACAGCCGCACGGGCACGGGAGGCGCCCCCACCGCCGACCCCCTCCAGCTCGCCGTCTACCGCCTCGCCTGGGCCGAGCGCTACGGCCTGCCCCCCTCCGCCGTGGGCGCCGCCTTCGTCCACGTACGCAGCGGCGAGGTCATCCGGCCCCGGCACCTGCCCGGCCGCGCCGGACTGGAGCGCATCCTGCTCGGCGAGACCGCCGACCGTCCCCCTCCGAAAGGCCGATAGGCTCGGTCGTATGAGCACAACCCCGGACAGCGCCGTCCGCGCGTACCTCACCGGCCACCGCGAGGCATTCCTCGACGACCTCGCCGACTGGCTGCGCATCCCCTCCGTGTCCGCCGACCCGGAGCGCGCCGGCGAGGTCCGCCGCAGCGCCGAATGGCTCGCCGCCAAGCTCACCGACACCGGCTTCCCCACCGCCGAGATCTGGGAGACCGAAGGCGACGGCCTGCCCGCCGTCTTCGCCGAGTGGCCCTCCGGCGACCCGTCCGCGCCGACCGTGCTCGTCTACGGCCACCACGACGTCCAGCCCGCCGCCCGCGAGGACGGCTGGCACACCGACCCCTTCGAGCCGCAGACCGTCGACGGCAAGCTCTACGCCCGAGGCGCGGCCGACGACAAGGGGCAGGTCTTCTTCCACACCCTCGGCGTCCGCGCGCACCTCGCCGCCACCGGCCGCACCGCCCCCGCCGTCAACCTCAAGCTGCTCATCGAGGGGGAGGAGGAGTCCGGCTCGCCGAACTTCCCCGCCCTGATCGAGAAGCACGCCGGACGCCTCGCCTGTGACGTGGTGATCGTCTCCGACACCGGCATGTGGTCCCGGGACACCCCCACCGTCTGCACCGGCATGCGCGGCCTGACGGACTGTCAGATCGACCTGTACGGCCCGGACCAGGACATCCACTCCGGCTCGTTCGGCGGCGCGGTGCCCAACCCCGCCACCGAAGCCGCCCGCCTGGCCGCCGCACTCCACGACGCCGACCGCCGCGTCGCCGTCCCCGGCTTCTACGACGGCGTGATCGAGCTCACCGACCGCGAGCGCGAACTCTTCGCCGAGCTGCCCTTCGACGAGGAGCAGTGGCTGCGCACCGCCCACTCCCACGCCGCCCTCGGCGAGGCCGGCAGCACCACCCTGGAACGCATCTGGGCCCGCCCGACCGCCGAGGTCAACGGCATCGGCGGCGGCTACCAGGGCCCCGGCGGCAAGACCATCGTCCCGTCCACCGCCCAGCTGAAGCTGTCCTTCCGGCTGGTCGCCGGCCAGGACGCCGACGCCGTCCAGCAGTCCGTACGCGACTGGGTCGCCGACCGGCTCCCGGCGGGCATCCGCCACAAGATCACCTTCTGGGGCGCCACCCGCCCCTGCCTCACCCCGCTCGACCACCCCGCGCTCCAGTCCGTCGTCCGCGCCATGGGGCGCGCCTTCGGCCAGAAGATCCGCTTCACCCGCGAGGGCGGCTCCGGCCCGGCCGCCGACCTCCAGGACGTCCTCGGTGTCCCGGTCCTCTTCCTCGGCATCTCCGTCCCGTCCGACGGCTGGCACGCACCGAACGAAAAAGTCGAACTCGACCTGCTGATGAAGGGCGTCGAGACCGCCGCCCACCTGTGGGGCGACCTGGCGGAGACCTGGCCCAGGACCTGACCGCGCTCACCCCGCCCACCTTCCGCGCCCGTATCACGCAGCACCCACCCACGCCTCAGGGGGAGTTGGAAACAGCAGTGACCACCTGGACCGACCACACCGCCGACCGGCCGATCACCTTCAGCGCGCCGAGCGGCATCGACCGCTCCGCCCACCACCGCCTCGACGAGGCATGGCTGGCGGCGGCGTGGAGCCACCCGACGACGCGCGTCTTCGTGGTGTCCGGCGGCCAGGCGCTGATCGACGACACCCCCGACGGCCGCACCGAACTGATCATGACGCCGTCCTTCGAGGCGCCGCTGACCGAGGCCCACCGCTACTACCTCGGGACCGACGACGACGGCGTCAGCTACTTCGCCCTCCAGAAGGACACCCTCCCCGGGCGCATGGACCAGTCCGCGCGCCCGGCCGGCCTCCGCGAGGCGGGCCTCCTGCTGTCCCCCCGCGACGCCGGCCTGCTCGTGCACGCCGTCGCCCTGGAGAACTGGCAGCGGCTGCACCGCTTCTGCTCCCGCTGCGGCGAACGCACCGTCATCGCCGCCGCCGGCCACATCCGCCGCTGCCCCGCCTGCGGCGCCGAGCACTACCCCCGTACCGACCCGGCCGTGATCATGCTCGTCACCGACGAGGAGGACCGCGCGCTCCTCGGCCGCCAGGTCCACTGGCCCGAGGGCCGCTTCTCCACCCTCGCGGGCTTCGTCGAGCCGGGCGAGTCCATCGAGCAGTCGGTGGCCCGCGAGGTCTTCGAGGAGGCGGGAGTGATCGTCGGTGACGTCGAGTACGTCGCCAGCCAGCCCTGGCCCTTCCCGTCCAGCCTGATGCTCGGCTTCATGGCCCGCGCCACGTCCTCCGAGATCCAGGTCGACGGCGAGGAGATCGAGGAGGCCCGCTGGTTCTCCCGCGAGGACCTCCGCGCCGCCTTCGAATCCGGCGAGGTCCTTCCGCCCTACGGCATCTCCATCGCCGCCCGCCTGATCGAACTCTGGTACGGCAAGCCGCTGCCGAAGCCGTGACGGGCTGACCGGCCCGCGCACACAGCGCTGCGCGGCCCGAGCACACAAAAGGGCCGTCGGCCGGACCCCTCAACGGGACCGGCCGACGGCCCTCAGCAGTGCGCGTACGGCTCTCAGGCCGCGCCCACCTTCTGCTTGACCTGCGCCAGAGACGGGTTGGTCAGCGTCGTACCGTCGGGGAACAGCACGGTCGGCACCGTCTGGTTGCCGCCGTTCGCCTTCTCCACGAACGCCGCGGACTCCGGGTCCTGCTCGATGTTGATCTCGGTGTACGCGATTCCCTCACGGTCCATCTGGCCCTTCAGCCGACGGCAGTAACCGCACCAGGTCGTGCTGTACATCGTCACAGTTCCCGCCATGCGCCCCGCGCTCCTTCGAAGTCATGATCCATACCGCCCACTCGGCGCGGCCACAGACCACAACGCACACCACCCCCCAAGCAATTCCCACCCGGCCCCGCAACCCATCCCTCTCCCCGCTTTCGCCCGCAACCCGCCCGTCCCCGCCGCCCCTCCCGCTTTCCCTGCGCCCCGCCCCTCCCCGCTTTCCCTGCGCCCCGCCCGGGGCGTTCCTGCGTTCCTCGCCTGTCCTGGGCGTTCCTGCGTTCCCGGCCCGTCCTGGGCGTTCCTGCGTTCCCCGCCTGTCCTGGGCGTTCCTGCGTTCCTCGCCTGTCTGGGGGCGTTCCTGCGTTCCCGGCCCGTCCCGGGCGTTCCCGCGCTCCTGCCCGCCTGGGGCGCTCCTGCCTGCCCGGGGTGCTCCCGCCCGCCGCCGGGGCCGCTCCGGCCCCGGGGCTCCCGCCTGCTCGCCTCGGGCGCTCCCGCGCCCCGGTGCCCCCGCCTTCCTGCTTCGTCCCTCTGCCCCCGCCCTCCTGATCTGCCCCTGCCCTGCCCCCGTGATCTGCGCCCCTGCTCCGCCTTCCTGCCCGGACCCCGCGGCTCCCCGCGCCCTGACTCCCCGGGGGGGACCCCCACCCCCACCCACTCCCGCCCCCATACCCCTCAGCCGTCGCTCCCCCTCCCTCCCGTGGCCCAGGGGAGGGGCAGCCGCCCGGCCCTCACCGGGGAGGGCCAACCGCCCGGCCCTCATGCGGGAGGGACAACTGCCCGACGCAGCGGAGAGGCAACCGCAGGCCCCCATCCCCGAGGCCGCCCTCATGCCCCGGCTTCGAGGCCGCTCCTCGCGCCCCATGCCCGAGGCCGCGCCCCTCGCGCCCCACCCCCGAGGCCGCCCCGCCCGCCCCAGCCCCGAGCCCGGTCCGCGCCGTAATCACAGACTCAGCAAAGCACTCGCCCTCGCCGGCTGCTGTCGGTCGTGCACAGGGAGTGGGATGCGTATGACCGGGGGGCCGGGGCTGTGGGCAGGCTTCACGGGCGGCTTCGCGGACCTGGCAGCATGGCGGGGTGACAGCAGCAACAGACTCCTCTCTCTTCCCGCGGGTGCCGGACTCGGCCGACGGGGTGCTCGACGGGCTCGACCCCGAGCAGCGGGAGGTCGCGACGGCTCTGCACGGTCCGGTGTGTGTGCTGGCCGGTGCCGGTACGGGCAAGACGCGGGCGATCACGCACCGGATCGCGTACGGGGTCCGGGCGGGCATTCTGCAGCCCGCGAGTGTGCTCGCTGTCACTTTCACCGCCCGCGCGGCCGGCGAGATGCGGGGCCGGCTGCGGCAGCTCGGCGCCGGCGGGGTCCAGGCGCGGACGTTCCACTCCGCCGCGCTGCGGCAACTGCAGTTCTTCTGGCCGAAGGCCGTCGGCGGGGAGGTGCCGCGGCTGCTGGAGCGCAAGGTCCAGCTCGTGTCGGAGGCGGCGGCCCGCTGCCGGATCCGGCTCGACCGCAACGAGCTGCGGGATGTCACCGCCGAGATCGAATGGTCCAAGGTGACGCAGACCGTACCGGCCGACTATCCGGCGGCCGTCGTCAAGGCGGCCCGCGAGGCCCCTCGTGATCCGGCGGAGATCGGGCAGATCTACGGCACGTACGAACAGCTCAAGCGTGACCGCGGCACGATCGACTTCGAGGACGTGCTGCTGCTCACCGTGGGCGTGCTGCAGGACCGGCACGACATCGCCGAACAGGTCCGCGCCCAGTATCAGCACTTCGTCGTCGACGAGTACCAGGACGTCAGCCCGCTGCAGCAGCGGCTGCTGGAGCTGTGGCTCGGCGACCGCGACAACCTGTGCGTGGTGGGCGACGCCAGCCAGACGATCTACAGCTTCACCGGCGCCACCCCCGACCACCTCCTCAATTTCCGCACCCGCCACCCGAACGCGACGGTCGTCAAACTCGTCCGCGACTACCGCTCCACCCCACAGGTCGTGCACCTCGCCAACGGGCTGCTCTCGCAGGCCAAGGGGCGCGCCGCGGAGCACCGCCTGGAGCTGATCTCGCAGCGGGCGGCCGGTCCGGAGCCGGTGTACACGGAGTACTCGGACGGGCCGGCCGAGGCCGAGGGCACCGCCCGCCGCATCCGTGACCTGATCGCGTCGGGGGTGCCGGCCAGTGAGATCGCGGTGCTCTTCCGCGTCAACGCCCAGTCCGAGGTCTACGAGCAGGCGCTGGCCGATGCCGGGGTGTCGTACCAGCTGCGGGGCGCGGAGCGGTTCTTCGAGCGGCCCGAGGTGCGTGAGGCGGGCATCAAGCTGCGTGGTGCGGCTCGCTTCGGGGCGAACGACACGCTGCTGGACGATGCGGTGGACCTGCCGTCCGAGGTGCGGGCGGTGCTCAGCGACATGGGCTGGACGGGTGAACCGCCGGCCGGTGCGGGGGCGGCGCGGGACCGCTGGGAGTCGCTGGCGGCCCTGGTGCGGCTGGCGGAGGACTTCGCGCGGGCCCGGCCCGCGGCGTCGCTCGCCGATCTCGTCGCGGAGCTGGACGAGCGTGCCCATGCCCAGCACGCCCCGACGGTCGAGGGGGTGACGCTCGCCTCCCTGCACGCCGCCAAGGGCCTGGAGTGGGATGCCGTCTTCCTGGTGGGCCTCACCGAAGGCATGATGCCGATCACCTACGCGCGGACCGAGGAGCAGGTCGAGGAGGAGCGCCGGCTGCTGTATGTCGGCGTCACCCGCGCCCGGCAGCATCTGGCGCTCTCGTGGTCGCTGGCGCGGTCCCCCGGCGGACGGGCCTCCCGCAGCGCCAGCCGCTTCCTGAGGGGCCTGCGGCCCGGTTCAGGGACCGGTGCGGGGCGGCGTACGCCGGGCGCGGTCTCCGGGGGCGTCGAGCGCGGCAGCGGGGCTCCGGCGGCGGCCGGGCGGCCCCGGCACCGCAGCCCGGCCCGCTGCCGGGTCTGCAACCGCACGCTGACGGACGCCGGCGAGATGAAGCTGATGCGGTGTGAGGACTGCCCGTCCGAGCTGGACGAGGCGCTGTACGAGCGGCTGTGCGAGTGGCGGGCCGGGCAGGCGGCGCGCCTGCGCCAGCCGGCCTACTGCATCTTCACCGACAAGACGTTGATGGCGATCGCGGAGGCCGTTCCGGGAACCGAAGCGGAGCTTGCGGTCATCTCAGGTGTGGGGCGGCGCAAGTTCGACCGCTACGGCAGTGCTGTGCTGGCGCTCTGCGCCGGCGAGGAGCTCATGGAAGCCTCCGGGGACGGGTCCGGGGGCGCCGCGAAAAACTCGTCGGAAAAATAGTTTGCGCGCGCGGAGCGCATCCCCATAGCCTTCGGAAGCACGGAGACAACGGAACCTTCCGAGATCCGATCGATCCGTGCTGTACTTGAACACCCTGGAACGGGATTCCCGGTCCACCGAGACGCCGAGAGGAGGCGAGACCAGTGATCAGCATTAACGAGACCAACAAAATGACCGATCTGTCGGTCGTCGCCACCTGCACTCTCGGCTCCTCGCTCCTGGGCACCGGTCTGTCCGGCTTCGGCCGCCCCTCCGGTACCGAGGTCGCGCGCCCCGAGTCCCTCGCCGTGCTGACGCGCAGCGAGCGCACCGCGCGACCGACCGAGGCACCTGCGGCAGTAGCAGTGGCGGCCAAGGCGAATGCCTTTGCCTTCGCGGCGGCCAACGGTGCCGAATCCCGGGAGCAGTACCAGACGCAGCATGCAATGTGGGCCTACCGCGGCCTCGAACCCTGGAGAGATCCAGCCTGATCGGCAGATCAGGTCGGCACCTTCCAGGGCCGCGGAACCCACACCGGGATCCGCGGCCCTTTTGTTTGCCCCAGCCGTCCGCCACCAGCGGGCCGAAACAGACGAGGAACACACACCGTGCAACTGCAGACGCACACCCCGTCCGTAGCGACCGACCTGATCCCTCCGCCCGACCCCCAGGAGAACTCCTTGCTGCCCCTCACCGAGCTCGACGACGAGATCGACCGCCTCGGCGCCGCGGTTCCGTGCCGCACCTATGACCCGGAGGTCTTCTTCGCCGAGTCCCCGGCCGACGTCGAGTACGCCAAGACGCTGTGCCAGACCTGTCCGGTCCGTGAGGCTTGCCTCGCCGGCGCCAAGGACCGCCGTGAGCCGTGGGGCGTCTGGGGTGGCGAGCTCTTCGTCCAGGGCGTCGTGGTGCCGCGGAAGCGCCCGCGTGGCCGTCCGCGCAAGAACCCGGTCGCGGCATGAACACCACCGGCACAGGAACGATCGACCGTCCCGTCACACGGGATCCCAAGAAGCAGGACCCCACGATGAACTCCCTCTTCACCGACACCCCCGTCCCCGCGAACGCCGACGCGATCGAGTCGCGTCAGAACAGGAACCACGCCATGCAACTCATCCCAGAAGCCTTGGCGCGTGCGCATATGCATGAACGCCTGCGGGAGGCCGAGTCCGAACGCAGGGGGCAGCGGCTCGCCGCCGCGCGGCGGATGCAGCGGCGCGCCGAGCGCGCTTCGCTGCGGGCCCGCCGTGCGCTGGCCATGGCCGTGATGCAGTAACGCGGTCCGCTGACACCGCCGCCCTTCACGGGGCCCGTCCGACAGGGCGGGCCCCGTGGTGCGTTGTATCCGGCTTCGTGCGGTTGACGGGGATATCGTCGGACGGTGAACCAGAAGACGCACGAACAGGCGGAGTTGGCCGACGGGCGCACGGTGTGCGCCGGATGCGGTGCGGTGGCCGAGGGCACCTTGCCGACCTGGACCTGCTCCGTGGAGAACGGTGAGCGCCGCTACTTCTGTGACGCCTGCGCGCGGGAGAACATCCGGGCGATCGAGGGACGCCTGGATTCCAGCTGGTGGTGAGGCCGGGCGCCGCGGTCGGCGCCCGGCGGCGGGGTCAGGCGGTGGACTCCTCGACTTCTTCCGCACGCGCGTCGGCGCCGGTCTTCGCACGGTCCGCCGGGACGGACGCGGCGACGTCGGGGAGGTCGGCGCCGGCCGGCTCCTCCTCGGGCACGAAGCCCGGCATCCACGCCTCCAGCTCGTCCCGCAGCCGCACCGTCGCGCCCAGCTGGCACAGCACGCCGATGGTGCTCAACGTCACACGGTGGATGAGCAGATACGCGGGCGGCAGGTTGAGCCGCTTGGCCAGTTGGTAGGCGGGGGAGCGCGGGTCTCCGATGCGGGTCGCCTGCTGCCGCATCCAGCCGCGGGTGAAGGTGAACGCGTCCACCTGCGCGGGCTCGATGATCGGCAGCAGATACTCCAGCACCGCGTCCGGGTCCAGGTCGATGGATTCCTTGACGAAGCCCTCGTCGCACAGCTGCTGGTAGACCGCCTCCGCCTCGCCGTCCAGCGTCATCCGCAGTGAGGTGCCGATCGTCGGGGGCAGCCCGTCGGGCAGCCGGTCGACGGTGCCGAAGTCGAGCACGCCCAGCCGCCATTCCGCGGCGGGCGCGTCCGGGGAGTCCCCGGGGAGCAGCCGGAAGTTGCCCGGATGCGGGTCGGCGTGCAGCAGCCCGGTGCGGGCCGGGCCGGAGAACAGGAACCGTGCCAGCAGCTGCCCGGCCCGGTCGCGCTGCTCGTCCGTGCCGTCCGCGATGACCTCGGACAGCGGCACCCCCTCCAGCCACTCCGTCACCAGGACCTGCTCGCACTGGTGCACGACGGCCGGCACGGTCACGTCCGGGTCGTCGGCGAACTCCTCGGCGTGCGCCTGCTGGGCCTCGGCCTCCAGGCCGTAGTCGAGCTCCTCGGAGACCCGGTCGCGCAACTCGGTGATCAGCGGCTTGATGTCCATGCCCGGGATCAGCGGCCCCAGCAGCCGGGCGAACCGGCTCAACTGCGACAGATCCGACAGCAGTGCCTGACCGGCGCCCGGGTACTGCACCTTGACGGCGACCTCCCGGCCGTCGTGCCACACCGCCCGGTGCACCTGACCGATCGACGCCGCCGCGGCCGGTTTGTCCTCGAACTCCTCGAACAGCTCCCGCCAGTCCTCGCCGAGCCGCTCCGTGAGCACCGCGTGCACCGTGCTCGTCGGCATCGGCGGCGCCGCCTCCTGGAGTTTGGTCAGCGCGGCGCGGTAGGGCCCGGCGATCTCCTCGGGCAGGGCCGACTCGAAGACCGACAGGGCCTGCCCGAACTTCATCGCTCCGCCCTTGAGCTCCCCGAGTACCTTGAAGAGCTGTTCGGCGGTGCGCTGTTGCAGCTCACGGCCCACGATCTCGGCGGATCTGCCGCCGATCCGCTTGCCGAGGCCCCAGGTGGCACGGCCGGCGAACCCCAGTGGCAGCGCGGCCAGCTTGGCGGTGCGGGTGACCGCCTTGCGGGGAAGATCAGACATGCGCCCCTCCAACTCACACTGTCCCCTACCGGGGTTACTCCGTCATTGTGGCGTGTCACGGCCGAGGATCCGAGGCGCTGTCGCAGACGGTGAAGCGGCAGTACCGCACGCGCACTCCGGATGCGGCTCGATCCGCACCGTCCGCACGGTCGCACACGGCAGGGCGAGCTCCATCCGCGCCCCTGTGGACGGCGGCAGTTCACCGTCGAGGAACGTCAGCGCCTGCACGGCGGCGAGCCCGGCGACCGCCGTTGCCAGCGCGGCGTCGCACGCCGGCACCGCGGGTGCGGCCCGTCCCGACCGCCACTGCGCGAGCAGCCGCGGCCAGGCCGGTTCCGCGTCCGTGCGGCGCAGTTCGTCGCAGCCGGCGCAGGCCGAGCCGCCGGGCAGCACCAGCGGACCCACCACACCCGTGCCCTCGATCACTCCCGCGTAAAGATGCGGGATCCCGGCGGTCAGCAGCGGCTCGGCCAGCACCGGGTCGGGGGCGTACGCGGCGAGCCCGTCCCGCGGGGCGAGCACCACCAGGGACAGTCCCGGCTCGCCCGATTCGCTGACCGGGACCCTCGGCCTCGGCCGGCGGCTCCAGGGGGAGGAGCGGCGGACCAGCGCTCCGGCCGCCGCGGCGCGCGGCTCACCGATCCGCTCGGCCCCCAGCCCGCCGGGCAGGACGTCCCCCGGGGCGACCTTGCCCCCGTCGACCACCTCCACCCGCCCCAGGCCGGCGGCCGAGAGCAGTGCCGCGACGGCGGCGCCCACCCGCCCCGCGCCCTTGACCTTCACCCGGACCGCCCGGCGGGCCCCTGTCCGCTCCAGCGCGCCGGCCGGTTCGCGGTACTGCACCGAGAGGGAGGCCAGGTCGGGCCGGAGCCGCTCGACGGCGGGCTGGTCCGCCCGGACGGCGTCGGCCGCCGGACCGCCGGCGGTGGGCGCCTCCAGCAGCCCGGCCGCGCCGAGCCGGTCCACCACACCGCGGGCGTGCTCGGCCGGGAGGTCCAGCCGCGCCGCCTCCGCGACGAGCTGCCGCACGGTGCGGGTGCCGTCGATCAGTGAGAGGAAGCTGCCGGTGGCCGTGTCGACCGGGCCGACCACCATCGCGTGGGCCGGCGCCACACCGAACCGCACCGTTTCCCTGTCCCGCCAGCCGCGCCGCAGCGCGGGCTTGAGCATCGGATGCATTGCCATCCGCCCCCGTCCTTCGTCGTCCGGCCCCCAGCATGCCCCCCGCGGCGGAGCACGCCCGGAGTTATCCACAGGCCGGAGCGGCATTAGTCGTACAAGCGCTGCACGCCATGGAGTGGTTCGGTGGCGAACCGACCGCGAGGCGGGACTTCCCGCAGGGCCAGCGGGTAACGTCGGGCGCGTGCCCGCCGACCCTCCCGCTCACGGCTTCGGGGAGACACCCCTGCGCCGCGCCGCCGACCCCTCGCGCGGGGCCGCGCCCGGCCCCAAGGCCCGCGGATCGGGAACCAGCGCGGTCGAGGTGCGGCGCAGCCAGCGGCGCCGCAGAACGGTCTCCGCCTACCGCGAGGGGGACCGCACGGTGGTGCTCATCCCGGCCCGGATGTCGGAGGCGGAGGAGCAGCGCTGGGTCACCGTCATGCTCGACAAGCTCGCCGCCCAGGAGAGCAAGCGGATGCTCGGCGACAGCGAGCTGGCCGAGCGCGCCGGGCGGCTGTCGGACCAGTTCCTGGGCGGCCGGGCCCGGCCCGCTTCGGTGCGCTGGGTCACCAACCAGAACACCCGCTGGGGATCGTGCACCCCGGCCGAGGGCAGCATCCGGCTCTCGCACCGCCTCCAGGGCATGCCGGAGTACGTCGTCGACTACGTCCTGCTGCACGAGCTGGCGCATCTGCTCGTCCCCGGCCACGGCCCCTCGTTCTGGAGCCTGCTGGAGTCCTATCCGCGTACGGAACGCGCCCGCGGCTACCTCGAAGGGGTGGTGGCGGCGGAGCGGCTGCCCCATCTGCCCCCGGCCCGCCCCGAATAGCGGGGGCGTCCGCGGCGTTGCCGTGCGCCCCGGCATCGCTTGCTGTCGGTGTCAGCGGTTAGCCTGGCCGCGCAGAGCACATCACGGCGGGAGCGGGGGACGGGCGTTACGTATGGCCAGGGAATTCCAGCGCGGCCACAAGGCCAGGATCGCTGATCTGACGGCGGGGACGGATCTGTACGTCGGCGTGCAGATCGCCGGGCCCGGCCTGACCTTCGACATCAGCTGCTTCGGCCTGGACGCCGAGGAACGGCTCTCCGACGACCGGTACTTCATCTTCTTCAACCAGCCCGCCTCGCCCGAGGAGTCGATCCAGCTGCTCGGCCCGCAGGCGGGCGACAACGAGTCCTTCCGTGTCACCCTCGACAAGATCCCGCCGCACATCGAGAAGCTCACCTTCACCGCCGCCCTCGACGGCGCCGGCCAGGTCTCGCAGATCGGCCCCGGCTACCTCCGGATCGTGGCCGGCGGCGAGGAAGTCGCCCGCTACTCCTTCACCGGCAGCGAGTTCAGCACCGAACGCGCCGTCATGCTCGGCGACTTCTACCTCAAGGACGTCTGGCGGTTCGCCGCCGTCGGCCAGGGATTCGACGGCGGCCTGGAGGCGCTGCTGAAGAACTTCGGCGGCGAGGTCGCCGAGGAGGCGGAGGCGCAGCCCGAACCGCCCGCCGCCGCCCAGGGCGTGCCCGGCTTCGCGCCGCCCTCCGGGCCCGCCGCCCCCGCTCCGTCCTTCGGGGCGCCCGCGGCCCCGCAGCCCGCGCCCGACTTCGGCCCGCCCCAGGGGGCGCCGCACCCGCCCCCGGCGGCCGCGCAGCCCGCCCCCGCGCCCCAGGCCCCGCAGCCCACCGCGCCGCAGGTGCACAACGCCCCCACCATCGCCGCCCCGCTGGCCCCGCCCGCTGGCCCGGTGCCGCCGCCCGGCCAGCAGCCGCCGGCCCCCCACGGCCAGCCGGCGCCCTACGGTCAACCGGCGCCCGGCCAGGACCCGTACGGGCCGCCGCAGCCTCCGGCCGCCCCGCCCGGTGGCGGCCACCCGGGCCAGCCGGCCCCGTACGGCGGCCCCGCCCCGTACGGGCAGCCGGCACCGCAGCCCCTCGGCGCCCCGTATGCCGGGCAGGCCCCCACGCTGCCCCAGGGGGGCGGTCCCGGTCTCGGTGTCGTGCTGGACAAGTACAAGGAGGCGCCCACCGGTCAGCGCTGGACCCCGCAGAACAGCAAGCTGATCCGGGTCGACCTCGGTGTCGACGGCCAGCCGGTGCTCGCCCGCCAGGGCAGCATGGTCCTCTACCAGGGCAAGGTCGACTTCGGCTACAAGGGCGCCGGGTTCCGCGGCCGGATCGTCGGCAACGCCACCGGCCAGGAGATGCAGCTGATGCGCTGCACCGGCCAGGGTCAGGTCTTCTTCGCCGACAACAGCGCCCACGTCCACCCCATCGAGCTGCAGGGCGACGCGATCTGCGTGTCCGCCGAGTCCGTGCTCGCCTTCGACGAGTCGCTGCAGCACGAGGTGCGCCGCATCGAGGGCCACGGCATCCCCGGTGGCGCCCTGTTCACCATGCAGTTCCAGGGGACCGGCACCCTCGTCGTCAAGACCCACGGCACCCCGGTCGTGCTGCCGGTCACCCCGACCACCTTCGCCGACGCCAACGCCGTCGTGGCCTGGTCCGCCGCCTCCCAGGTGATCATCTCCAGTCAGGTGAGCCTGCGCCGGCACGCCTATCCGGGCCACTCCGGCGAGACCGTGAACCTCCAGTTCCGCGGTGCGCCCGGCAACTTCATCGTCGTCCAGCCCTACGAGGTCTGAGGGAGCCCGTCATGACCCAGCAGCAGCTGTCGGGCTACGTCCCGACCCCGCCCGCCGCCCGTATGGAGAACCACGGCAGCGCCATGGTGAAAATCGCCATGCAGAGCGGCCAGGACGTCTTCGCCCGCACCGGCTCGATGGTCGCCTACGAGGGCTTCGTTCAGTACGAGCCGAACCCGCCCGCCGTGCGCCAGATGGCCTCCCAGTGGCTCACCGGTGAGGGCGCGCCCCTGATGAAGTGCTCCGGCGACGGCCTGCTCTACCTCGCCGACTACGGCGCCGACGTGGTCTGCATCAACCTCAACGGTGACGCGCTCTCCGTCAACGGCACCAACCTCCTCGCCTTCGACGCACACCTCCAGTGGGGCGTGCAGCGCGTCAAGGGCATGGCCAAGTTCGCCGGCCAGGGCCTGTTCAACGTCGGGATCTCCGGCACCGGCTGGGTCGCGCTGACCTCCCGGGGCACGCCCGTCGTCGTCGACTGCGGCCGCGGCGAGGACGAGACCTATGTGGACCCGGACGCGCTGGTCGCCTGGTCGACGCACCTGAAGATGAAGGGCAAGCGCAGCTTCAAGGCGTCCTCGATGATCGGGCGCGGCAGCGGCGAGGCGTACCAACTCGGCTTCTCCGGCCAGGGGTTCGTCGTCGTCCAGCCCAGCGAGGACAGCACCGACCGGCTCCGGGCCCGGGGCTGAGGGGGAGGACCGAACGCCATGCAGAGTCCGCTTTTCGCCTTCACCGAGGCACACACCCAGGACCGCTACGCCCTGCAGAACAGCCAGCTGCTGCGGGTCGCCCTCCAGGGCCACGACGACGTCCTCGCCCGCAAGGGATCGATGGTCGCCTATCAGGGGCTGCTCGAATTCGACGGCAACTACCAGACGCCCGGCCAGCACCGGGCCCGCGCCCACTCCGGTGAGGGCCTCGACCTGATGCGCGTCTCCGGGCAGGGCACCGTCTACCTGGCCAACCTCGCCCAGTACGTGCACGTCGTCGACGTCGACCACGACGGCCTGACCGTCGACAGCAGCTACGTGCTGGCGCTGGACTCCGGCCTCCACTGGGAGGTGGTCTCCGTCGACAGCCAGTACGGGATCTCCGGCACCGGCAAGTACCAGCTCAACATCTCCGGGCAGGGCAAGGTCGCCCTGATGACCTCGGGGCAGCCGCTGATGCTCCAGGTCACGCCCGACAAGTACGTCAACGCCGACGCCGACGCGGTGGTCGCCTGGTCCGCGTCGCTACGGGTGCAGATGCAGGCGCAGACGCACTCCTCCGGGGTGTGGCGGCGCCGCGGCAGCACCGGCGAGGGCTGGGAGCTCAGCTTCCTCGGCCAGGGCTATGCACTGGTCCAGCCCAGCGAGCTGCTGCCGCCGCAGAACGCGGTCATCGGCTCCGGCCTGGCCGCCCAGTTCGGCATGGGCCAGCAGGGCGTCAGGGGAGCCAACCAGGGCAACATCTTCACCAACTGACCCGCCGCGGACGGAAATCCGGCGCCCCGGAAGGGGCGCCGGATCCGCAAGTTCCCTCTAGAGGAGCGCGCGGGCGGCTTCCACCAGGCGCACCACCGAGTCGTCGGCGACGCCCGGCACCTCGTCGTACCCGAACCACTTCAGGTCCAGCGACTCGTCGCTGATCGCCGCGACCGCGCCCGCGGGCGCCAGCGCCGCGTACTGCACGTCCAGATGCACCGCGCACGGCGTGCGGTGACGGTCCAGCCGCACCGGGCCGCCGGGCAGCAGCGTCAGCCCCCGGGCGATGCCCGACTCCTCGCGCGCCTCACGCAGCGCCGCGTCGGCCAGCGAGGCGTCCTCCGGCTCGCAGTGGCCGCCCATCTGCAGCCACATCTCCAGCTTGCGGTGCAGCGTCAGCAGCACCCGGCCCGCGGCCGGGTCGATCACCAGCGCGCTCGCCGTGAGATGCCCCTCCTTGCAGGGCTTCCACATGCCGTCCCGGTGGGCGGCCAGATGATCCAGATACGCCAGCCGCAGCTGCTCCTGATCGGGCGACGGCGCGGGCCACTCCTTGAGCACCCGCGCCGCCTCGGCGTGCAGACTCACTTGTCGCCGTCACCCTTGCCCTCGCCGGGCGTCCCGTCCGGGCCTTCGCCCTCCCGGCCGGGCTTGCCGAGGTCCGGCCCGCGGTCCCGGGCCGCCTCGCCGAGCATCTTGTCGAGCTCGGAGAAGTCCGGCTGCTCGTGGTGCACGAAGCCGTCCGGGTCGTCCAGGTCGGCCGCCGTCGGCAGCATGTCAGGGTGCTCCCACAGGCCGTCGCGGCCGTCCAGGCCACGTGCGTCCGTCAGCGACGCCCACAGCCGTGAGGCGTCCCGCAGCCGGCGCGGACGCAGCTGCAGACCGATCAGCGTCGAGAACGTCTGCTCCGCGGGGCCGCCGCTCGCCCGGCGCCGCCGCAGCGTCTCGCGGAGCTTGTCCGCGGACGGCAGATGCGGCTTGGCGGCGGCGTGCACCACCGCGTCCACCCAGCCCTCGACCAGCGCCAGCGCGGTCTCCAGCCGGGCCAGCGCCGCCTTCTGCTCCGGGGTGTCCTCGGGCTGGAACATGCCCTGCTGCAGCGCGTTCTGCAGCTCCTCGGGGTGCTGGGGGTCGATCTGGCCGACCACGTCCTCCAGCTTGGTCGTGTCGACCTTGATGCCGCGCGCGTACCCCTCGACGGCGCCGAACAGATGCGAGCGCAGCCACGGCACATGGGCGAAGAGCCGCTGGTGGGCGGCCTCGCGCAGGGCCAGATACAGCCGCACCTCCTCCTGCGGCACGCCCAGGCCCGCGCCGAACGTCGCGATGTTCCCGGGCAGCAGCGCCGCCTTCCCGGCCGGGCCCAGCGGCAGCCCGATGTCCGTCGAACCGACGACCTCACCGGCCAGGACGCCCAGCGCCTGCCCGATCTGGGTGCCGAACATCGCGCCGCCCATGGAGCGCATCATCCCGAGCAGCGGGCCCGCCATGGCCTGCATCTCCTCGGGCAGCACATCGCCCATGGCCGCCCCGACGCGCTCGGCGAGCGGATTGACCAGGTCCTTCCACACCGGAAGGGTCTCCTCGACCCACTCGGCGCGGCTCCACGCCACCACCGAGCCCGAGCCCGAGGGCAGCGACGTCACACCGTCCAGCCACAGGTCCGCCAGCCGCACCGCCTCCTCGACGGCCGAGCGCTCGCCCGGCGACAGGCTCGCGTCCTTGCTGCCGTCCTGCGCGCCCTGCGAGACGGTCTGCCGGGCGATGTCCTTGGCCATCTCCCAGTTCACCGGGCCGCCCTCGTAGGAGAGCATCTGGCCGAGCTTCTGGAAGGCGGCGCCCAGATCGCCGGGGTTCATCTCGCCACCGGGGCCGCCCATGCCGCCGAAGAGCGCCGCGAACGGATTGTCCGCGCCGCTCCCGCCACCGAACCCGAAGGGGTCCGCGGGGCCCTGGCTACCTCCCTGGCCGCCCTTCTTCTTGCCGTTGTCGCCGTCCTCCGGCTCCTCCGGCGGAAGGCCGAATCCGAATGGGGTGTCACTCACGGGTTTCCTCGGCTCGTAGGGCCGCCGACCAGGTGGCCGACGGCGGCTGCCCGACATCACCTCCAGCGTAGACACCCGGACCGCTTCGGGGCTCGGTGCTTCGCTGGCCCGGTGGCTGCGGCAGGATGGAGCCACCTGGTGCGGACGCGTCAGCACGCGCCCGTACTGAAGACAACCGCTGGAGACGCCCGGTGAGTTCCCCAGATCCGACCGTTCGCGCAGCGCGAAACGCTGCGGACCAGACCGAGAAGACAGGCGACACCGCGGGCGGCGCCCCGGACCGGCCGCTGCGTCGGCCCGTCGTCGCCGTGACCGGCGCCGCCTCCGGGGTCGGTGCGCAGCTCACCCGTGCCCTGGTCGACTCCGACGAGGTCAAGGAGGTGGTGGCGCTCGACGAGCGGCGCGGCGACGTCGCCGGGGCGCAGTGGCACGTCCTGGACGTACGCGACCCCGCCATCGCCGACAAGCTGCGCGGCGCGGACGTCGTCGTCCACCTGGCGCTCGACCTCGACCTGGAGACCGACGCCACCGCGCGCACCGCCTACAACGTGCGCGGCACCCAGACCGTGCTGACCGCCGCCGCGGCCGCCGGCGTCCACCGGGTGGTGCTGTGCACCTCCGCGATGGTCTACGGGGCGCTGCCCGACAACGACGTGCCGCTGGCCGAGGACGCCGAGTTGCGGGCCACCGCGGACGCCACCGGCGTCGGCGACCTCCTGGAGATCGAGCACCTCGCGCGCCGCGCGCCCCGCGCACACCCCGGGCTGAACGTCACCGTTCTGCGCCCCGCCGTCCTGGTGGGCGGCACCGACACCGCGCTGACCCGCTACTTCGAGTCGCCCCGCCTGCTGGTCGTCGCCGGATCCCGCCCCTCCTGGCAGTTCTGCCACGTCGAGGACCTGGTCAGCGCCCTGGAGTACGCGGCGCTGGAGAAGGTCGACGGGGAGCTGGCGGTGGGCTGCGACGGGTGGCTGGAGCAGGAGGAGGTCGAGGAGCTGTCCGGGATCCGGCGCATGGAGCTGCCGTCCTCGGTGGCCCTGGGCGCCGCCGCCCGCCTGCACCGCATCGGGCTGACCCCGTCGCCCGCCGGGGACCTCGCGTACACCATGCACCCGTGGGTGGTCAGCGGCAGCCGGCTGCACGAGGCGGGCTGGCGGCCCCGGTGGACGAACGAGGAGGTGCTCGCCGAGCTGCTGGAGGAGGTCGCCGGACGCCACACCGTCGCCGGCCGCCGGCTGGGCCGCAAGGACGCCACCGCCGCGGGCGCCGCCGGCGCCACCGTCGCCCTCCTGGGAACCGCCGCTCTCGTGCGGCGCGCCCGTAAGGCCCGCCGCCGCATCTGAGCGGCACCGGGCAGGCCGGGCCGTGACGGCCTCCGGGGCTGGAGAAGTCTCCATACCGGGGGCGGGACGACCGGTGGAAACGGCCATTCCGCCGCGGGTGCGCGTACGGCACGATGGAGGCATGTCTGGCACGCCTTCTGACTCGACCCCCGGCCGCGACCACCCCGGTGAGCGGGCCGCGGCGGACCCCATCCGGCTCCTGGAGATCCGCGACAGCGCGCTGTCCGTGGACGAGGTGTTCGCCGCGGTGGGTGACGCGGCGGCCGGCGGCACGGCCCTTTTCGTGGGCACGGTCCGCTCGCACGACAACGGCGCCGACGTCGAGGGCCTGGGCTACTCCGCGCACCCGACGGCCGTGGCGGAGATGCGCCGGATCGCCGAGAAGGTCGTCGCGGACTTCCCCGTGCGGGCGCTGGCGGCCGTGCACCGGGTGGGCGAGCTGCGGATCGGTGATCTGGCCGTCGTCGTCGCGGTCTCCTGCCCGCACCGGGGCGAGGCGTTCGACGCCTGCCGGCGGATGATCGACGACCTCAAGCACGAGGTGCCGATCTGGAAGCACCAGACGTTCTCGGACGGAACCGAGGAATGGGTGGGAGCCTGCTGAAGTTCCGGGTAGAAGCCCCTGCACCAGGGGATCAGCGCCCGGGCGCGGAGCCGTACCGGTGCATTGCGTTCCGGATGTTCCCGGTTGCGTAACCGGCCCCCTGGCATAAGCGTTGACCTGGTAGATGGTTAATCTGCTTATTCGTCGATCGCGGTCGTACAAGGGGTTGGGAGGTCGCTGATGGGTGCGCTCCTCTGGTTGCTGATTCCGGTGGGTGCCGGGCTGGTCGCCGCGGCGTGGAGCAGCTGGGCCCTGCGGAACCGCAAGGCCGGGGACGTCGCGGAACTCGCGGGCTACGCCCGTTTCCGGGACGCGATGGAAAAAGAGCATCCCGCTTCCGAACCTGTCCGGGCCGGGTCGGACTCCGCCTGACATTCGCCGGTCCGTACGCGGTGGCACGGCCGGTCCCGTGCCGGGCCCGAGGGCGGGCGGCTGTGCGCCCCGTACGGACGGCCCCGCGGGCCGGTTGTCATACCCGTCCCGTACTGTCGTTCCATGCCACGCCGCACCGCGACGCTGCTCGCCTCGACCCTGATGCTGATCGCGCTGCTCTGCGCCGGGGTCCTGATTCCCGTGCCGTACTCCGAGATGTCGCCGGGCCCGACGGTCAACACGCTCGGTGAGCACGACGGCGAGCCGGTGCTGCAGATCTCCGGTCGCAAGACGTACCCGACGACCGGGCACCTCAACATGACCACCGTCCGGGTCACCGGCCCCGACTACCGCATGAACCTCTTCGAGGCGGTCTACGGCTGGCTGGACCACGACAACGCCGTGGTGCCGCACAAGACGCTCTACCCCGAGGGTCAGACGGCCGAGCAGGCCGACCAGGAGAACGCCGAGGAGTTCAGCCAGTCCCAGGAGAGCGCCAAGGCGGCCGCCCTGAACCAACTGCACATCCCGGTGGCCGCGCAGACCGTCGTCGGCACCGTCGTCAAGGACAAGCCGGCCGACGGGCGGCTGCACGCCGGCGACGTGATCAAGGCGGTGGACGGCACGGAGGTCAAGCAGGCCGGTGACGTCGCCAAGTTCGTGACCAAGCACAAGCCGGGCGAGCGGGTCGTCTTCACGATCATCCCCGCCAAGGTCGCGGCCGCGGCGGAGAAGCAGGGCAAGAAGCCCGCGGGCGGCGAGAAGCAGGTGGCGATCACGACGCAGAAGGCCCCGGACGGCCGTGCCATCGTCGGCATCCAGGCCGGCGTGGACCACGCCTTCCCGTTCCCCATCGACGTCAAGCTGGCCGATGTGGGCGGCCCGAGCGCCGGGCTGATGTTCGCGCTCGGCATCGTCGACAAGCTCACGCCGGGGGACATGACCGGCGGCAGGTTCGTGGCCGGTACGGGCACCATCGACGACAAGGGCAAGGTCGGCCCGATCGGTGGCATTTCGATGAAGACGGTCGGCGCGCGCGACAAGGGCGCGGAGTTCTTCCTGACGCCCAAGGACAACTGCGCCACCGCCGCGAAGGACACCCCGGCCGGGCTCCGCCTGGTCAAGGTCGACACCATCGGCGACGCTGTCAAGGCACTGGACAAGATCCGCAAGGGCGACCTGGCCGGCCTGCCGAGCTGCAGCCCGGCCGGCCGGGCGTAGGGTCCGTACGCCGGCCCGGAGGTTCCGTACGCGGGTCCGGCGGGCCCCGCCGCCACCCCTCGGGGCGCGGCGGGGGCGGAGCGCCGGTCAGCTCTCGAAGGTCGCGGCGAGGGCTTCGGCCAGGCCCGGCACGAGCGCCGCACCGGTGAGCACCTCGGCCGTGGAGTCCTTCTCGCGCAGCCGCAGCGCCGATTCGCGCCGGCCGTCGCGCAGCACGGCCACCGTCATGCGGACCTCCTGGCGGTCCGGATGCCCGGCGACCCACTTGGCGAGCTGGGCCTCGTCCATGCCCGCGGGCTCGGAGTCCTCGGCGGCCGGCGGCAGCATCAGCCGCTCCACGCTCAGCGCGCAGCCGGCGACGGCGTCCGGCCAGGCGATGGTGGCCAGGAACTCGTCCAGCGGCACCTCGGCCGGGATCTCGTCCTGTTCCACGGGGGTCAGGGAAGCGGTGGTGGAGTCGTCGATGCCGAGCTGAGCGGCGAGCGAGGGTTCCTGCGCGCGCAGCTTGGCGGAGTCGACGAGGGCGAACAGTCGGGCGGGCTGATCCCAGCCGAGCCCGGCGGCGTACTCGTCGATTTCGAGTACCGCGCGGGTCAGCGGGTCGGCGGCGAGGGGGGTGCCGTCAACGGGGAGGTTGGTCATGCTCAACATCGTGCCTTGTCCACCCCGGAAAGCGGGAACCGAGTAAAGCCTTCGTAAGTTGCATCAGTGGGTCCTACGATCGCGGGGCCTGCTCCACACGACAGCGAACTTCGAGGTGCGCACCTTGGCTTTCCAGATGCCGGACCGCGGCTCAGGCCCCTCAGGGCCACGGATCAGAGTCGGCCGACCTTCGCGGCGGATCCGGACCCTGCTGATGACACTGGGTGTGCTGGCCGTACTGGCCATGCTCTTTGTGATGTTTTCGGGGTTCTGGACCGATTGGCTCTGGTATCGCTCGGTCAAGTACTCGTCGGTCTTCACCACCACCCTGTGGACCAAGATCGGCCTCTTCGCCGTCTTCGGTGTGCTGATGGCGCTGGCCGTCGGCCTCAACATCTGGCTGGCGCACCGGCTGCGGCCGCCGCTGAGCGCGATGTCCATGGAGCAGCAGAGCCTGGACCGCTACCGGATGAGCATCGCGCCGTTCAAGAAGTGGGCGCTGATCGCGATCACCGCCGTGATCGGGCTGATCGCCGGTGCCTCCGCCTCCGGTGAGTGGCGTACGTGGCTGCAGTGGGTCAACGGCGTCCCGTTCGGCAAGACGGACCCGCAGTTCGGCATGGACGTCGCGTTCTACGCCTTCGATCTGCCGTGGTACCGCTTCCTGTTGAGCTTCGGCTTCGCCTGCACCGTGCTGTGCCTGGTCGCCGCGGCGTTGACGCACTACCTCTACGGCGGGCTGCGGCTGACGAGCCCGGGTTCGCGGGCGACGGCCGCGGCCACCGGCCATCTGTCGGTGCTGCTGGGCCTGTTCGTCTCGCTGAAGGCGATCGCGTACTGGCTCGACCGGTACGGACTCGCGGTCAAGTCCAGCGGCCTGAAGTCGGCCGATAACTGGACGGGCCTGCGGTATGTGGACGCCAACGCCTACCTCCCGGCGAAGACCATCCTGTTCTTCATCGCGGCGATCTGCGCGGTGCTGTTCTTCGCGACGCTGTGGCGGCGCACCTGGCAGCTGCCGGTGATCGGCTTCGGTCTGATGGTGCTCTCCGCGATCCTGATCGGTGGGCTGTACCCCGCCATCGTGCAGAAGTTCCAGGTCCAGCCGAACGAGCAGGCCAAGGAAGCGCCGTACATCAAGCAGAACATCAAGGCGACCCGGGACGCGTACGACATCCAGGACTCCCAGGTCACGCCGTACAAGGGCAACTACAAGCCCACCGGCAAGGCGGACAGCCAGCGGCTGCGGGACGACGCCGACTCCACGGCCAGTCTGCGGCTGCTCGACCCGAACGTGGTCTCGCCGGCCTTCCAGCAACAGCAGCAGGTCAAGGGCTACTACCAGTTCCCCTCGACCCTCGACGTCGACCGGTACAAGGACCGGGACGGCGCCGAGCAGGACACCGTGATCGGCCTGCGTGAGCTGAACATCGCCGGTATCCCCGAGCACAACTGGATCAACGACCACTTCAAGTACACCCACGGCTACGGCGCGGTCGCGGCCAAGGGCACGGAGACCGCCGACGGCGGCGGCCCGCAGTACACCGAGTCGGACCTGCCGTCCAAGGGGCAGCTCCCCGACTACCAGCAGCGGGTGTACTACGGCGAGAAGACCACGCAGTACTCCATCGTCGGCGGCCCCCAGAAGGAACTGGACTACTCCGACGACGGCAGCGAGAAGAGCTACAGCTACCGGGGCGGCAGCGGCGTCAGCCTGTCCAACCCCGTCAACCGCGCGGCCTACGCGGTGGCGTTCGGGGAGCCGCAGATCCTCTACTCCGGCGCCATCGGCGACGGCTCGCGGATCCTGTACAACCGCACGCCCAAGGACCGCGTCGAAGCCGTCGCCCCGTGGCTGACCATCGACGGCGACGCCTACCCGGCGGTCATCGACGGCCGCATCAAGTGGATCGTGGACGCCTACACCACGAGCAACGGCTACCCGTACGCCTCGCGCACCACGCTCGGCGACACCACCGCCGACTCGCTCACCGACGGGCAGCGGGCGGTGGTGGCCCAGCAGAACCAGGTCAACTACATCCGCAACTCCGTGAAGGCGACGGTCGACGCCTACGACGGTTCGGTCAAGCTCTACCAGTGGGACGAGAAGGACCCGGTCCTCAAGACCTGGATGAAGGCGTTCCCCGGCACGGTCGAGAAGAAGAGCGCCATAAGCGGCTCGCTCAAGGAGCACCTGCGCTACCCGCAGGACCTGTTCAAGGTGCAGCGCCAGCTGCTGACCACGTACCACGTCACGGACCCGGGGACCTTCTACACCGGCTCCGAGCGCTGGCAGATCCCCAGCGACCCGACGACCAAGTCGGGCAACGCGGTGCCGCCGTACTACCTGAGCATGAAGATGCCGGACCAGAAGGACCAGTCCTTCTCGCTGACGACGACGTTCACGCCCAACAAACGGGAGAACCTCGGGGCGTTCATGTCGGTCGACGCCAACGCCACCAGCGGCGACTACGGCCGGATCAGACTGCTGAAGCTCCCGTCGGAGACACCGGTGCCCGGCCCCCAGCTGGTGCAGTCGAAGTTCAACTCCGACCCGGTCATCGCCAACGAGCTCAACATCCTCAAGAAGTTCGGTGACTCGGAAATCGAGTACGGCAATCTGCTGACGGTGCCGCTGGACGGCGGGCTGCTCTACGTCGAACCGGTGTATCTGCGCGGTGCCAACACCAACTACCCGTTGCTGAAGAAGGTGTTGGTCAGCTACGGCGACAACAAGCCCGTCCTGGAGGACTCCCTCAAGGACGCGCTCGACGTGGTCTTCGGCAAGAAGGCGCCCAGCACCGGCACGGAGCAGCCGCCCGGCGGCGACACGGGCAAGCAGCCGCCGGCCGACCAGACGGTGCAGCAGGCGCTGGCCGACGCCGAGAAGGCGTACGACGACGGCGAGAAGGCTCTCGGGCGGCGTGACCTGGCGGCGTACGACGAGGCCAAGAAGAAGCTGAAGGCGGCGCTGGACCGGGCCGCCAAGGCATCCGAGAAGGCCGGCAAGTCGGGCGGCTGAGCCGCCGGCGACGTCCCGCGGGCCGTGCGGCCGCCGGTGCGAACCGGTGGCCGCGCGGCCAGGGCGGTGCGGGGGCGGCCCGGCACCGTGATACGTTAAGGGCACAACGACGCGGGGTGGAGCAGCTCGGTAGCTCGCTGGGCTCATAACCCAGAGGTCGCAGGTTCAAATCCTGTCCCCGCTACTCTCAGGCAAAGGCCCGGATTCCATGGGATCCGGGCCTTCGTCATGCGTCGTCATACGTTTCGGTTCGATCCTGGTCCAGGCCGGGTCGCGCGGCCCATGTAGGGAACCTGTGTGCTTGAGTTTGACATGTCGTCGTGTCGGGAAGTCGACAAACCGCTGAAGTGACCTCACTGGCTGCGGTATACCAGGTGTACGCGGGTTACAGGTGATGCGACGATGGGTCTTATGGGGGACAAGGCAAGGTTGTTGGAGACGGACCGGTTTGTGCATGCGCCCGACGACGGGCGCGAATCCGAGCTGCAGATGGACGTGATGGAGGCCGTGGAGGCCGCCGAGGCGTCCGAAGCGGTGACCGAGACCGGTCACCGCCGGGCCGCCGAGGCCGGGGACACCGCCGCGATGAGCGCGCTCGGCGCGATGCTGCTGCGCCGCGGTGACCTCGACGGCGCCGAACCGCACCTGCGTTCCGCGGCCGCCGCCGGGGACCGCGCCGCCGCCAACAACCTGGGCGTCCTGCTCCATCAGCGCGGTTACGGGGACGAGGCGGCCGGCTGGTGGCGGATCGCCGCCGTCGCCGGCTCCGCGGCCGCCGCCCACGCCCTCGGCCGGCACCACCGCGAGCGCGGTGACGAGCCGGCCGCCGAGTACTGGCTGCGCCAGTCCGCCGAGTCCGGGCACTGCCTGGGTGCCTACGCCCTCGCCGACCTGCTGGAGCACCGCGGTGACATCGGCGCCGAGCGCTGGTTCCGGGCCGCCGCCGAGCGCGGCCACCGCGAGGCCGCGTACCGCCTCGCCCGGCTCATCGAGGACGGTCGTGACCCGGACCGCCCGGCGGCCACCGCGTACGGCGAGCTGAACCAGCAGGAGGAGGCCGAGCAGTGGTACCGCCAGGCCGCCGCGCGGGGGCACCGCCGGGCCGCGCTGCAGCTGGGTGGCCTGCTGGAGGACCGCGGGGACGTCCAGGAGGCGGGCCGCTGGTACCTCTCCGCCGCCAAGGACGGGGAGGCGCGCGCCGCCTGTGCGCTGGGCTACCTGCTGCGGGACGCCGGTGACGAGGAGAGCGCCGCGGAGTGGTGGCGGCGCGCCGCCCAGGACGGTGACGGCAACGCCGCCAACGCGCTGGGCGCGCTGCACGCGGAGCGCGGCGAGCTGCAGAGCGCCGAGCGCTGGTACCGCGCCGCGCTGGACGCCGGGGACGTCAACGGCGCGTACAACATCGGGCTGCTGTGCGCCCGGCAGGGCCGGGCCGGCCGCGGCGAGCAGTGGTACCGGCGGGCCGCCTACGCGGGCCACCGGGAGGCCGCCAACGCGCTGGCCATCCTGCTGCTGCAGCGCGGCGACGCCTCGGGGGCCGAGCCGTGGTTCTCCAAGGCGGCCGAGGCGGGCAGCGTGGACGCCGCGTTCAACCTCGGCATCCTCTTCGCGGGCCGCGGCGAGGAGCGGCTGGCGCACTCCTGGTACGAGCGGGCCGCCGCGGCCGGGCACACCGAGGCGGCGCTCCAGGTCGCCATCGTGCAGCTGCGGGACGGCGAGCTGCGGGACGCGGAGCGCAATCTGCGCTGCGCGGCCGGCGGCGGCAGCGCCGAGGCGGCCTTCCGGCTCGCGGACCTGCTGGACCGCATGGCGTCGGCGGCGGGCGCGGCCCCGGCGGACGACGAGCGGGCCGCGGACGACGAGAGCATGCAGTGGTACGAGCGGGCCGCCCGGCAGGGCCACCGCCGCGCCCAGGTGCGGATCGGCATGTTCGCGGCGGCCCGCGGTGAGGTCGTCGAGGCGGCGAACTGGTACCGCGCGGCGGCCGAGGCGGGCAGCCGCAACGGGGCCTTCAACCTCGGGCTGCTGCTGGCCCGCGAGGGCAGCCTCCCGGAGGCCGCCCTGTGGTGGCAGCGCGCCGCCGAGTCCGGGCACGGCCGGGCCGCCCTGCGGCTGGCGCTGCTCGCCGCGCGGCGCGGTGCGCTCGCCGAGGCGCAGAGCTGGTGTGCGCGGGCCGTCGAGCTGGGGCCGCCGGAGGTGGCGGAGCGCGCGGCGCGGCTGCGTACGGCGCTGCAGGACGAGCTCAGCGCGTAGCGGCCGCGCGGGGCGGGGGCCGTGCGGGGCCCGGGCGTCGCGGGGCCCGCGGGTGGCGGCTTCCGGGCCGTCCGGAAGGAATTTGCGCTGGTCGTCGGGCCGGGGTTAGAGTTGGGGCACCGACGCGGGGTGGAGCAGCTCGGTAGCTCGCTGGGCTCATAACCCAGAGGTCGCAGGTTCAAATCCTGTCCCCGCTACTCAACGGCCAAGGCCCGGATCCCATGGATCCGGGCCTTCGTCGTGCGGTCGCCTCCGGGGGTGTGGCCGTCACGGCCGGTGGCCGACCGCCTCCGCGTAGAGGCTGCGGTCGACGAGCCGGTTCTCCGGCAGCGGCGCCCCCTTGGTGACACCGGCCGCGCGGTAGGCGCTCTGGAGCCGGTCCGTGGTGCCCTTCCTGATCTCCCAGTCCATCCGCAGCGGCGGCACCGCGGCCAGCACCTTGCCGTCGACCCCGAGCAGCCGGGCCAGCTCGGCGGCGAACGCCGGGTCGGCCTTGTAGTCGCCGGCGAAGTAGGTGTTCACGGTGCGGATGTAGGCGCGCAGGAAGGCCACCCCGGCGTCCGGGTCCCGCTGCAGCAGATTCGGGCCGTACAGGGCGCCGCCGAGCGGCTCGCCCCGGGGCTGGCCGCCGAGGAACGCGTACCCACGGTCGCCGTCGACCTGGCGCCAGACGGGGTCGAGCAGCCAGGCCGCGTCCACGCCGCCGCCGGTGAGCGCGGTCAGCACGTCGGAGGAGCCGAGCTGCTGGAAGACGACGGAGCCGAGGTCCGCGTGGTGTGCGGCGAGCGCCGTGGTCATCGGGTACATGATCACGGACCCTTTGCCGATCATGGTGCCCAGGCGGGTGCCTTCGAGGGTCGCCGTGGCGGCGCGCTGCCCGTCCTTGAGCCGGACCCACAGCCCGCTCCTGGAACGCGGGTCCGGGGAGAAGTTGCCGGCCACCCAGCGGATGTCGAAGCCGCCGTTGACGCCGTTGACGACGGCGGCCTCGGGCGCCGCCCACAGGGCGTCCAGCTCGCCCCTGGCCAGCAGCGGCAGTGCCTCCGGGGTGGGCAGCACCTTCAGCCGGACGTCCAGGCCCTCCTTGGCGAACTCGCCCCGCGCGACGGCCAGCCGGAGCGGCGCCACGTACTCGGCGTTCAGCGTGCCGGTGGCGACGGTGAGGGTGCGGTGCTCGCGGAGCGGGCGGGGGGCCGGGGCGCCCTTGCGGCACCGGGCCGGGGCGCGGTCCCGGGCGAGGTCGGCGGGGTCGGTCCAGGCCGACCTGCCGCAGCCGGCCACGGGCCTGACGGTGCGGGGCGCGGCGGGGGCGGCGTGGTCCGGTGGCGGGGCGGCGCAGCCCGCGCCGAGGGCGAGCGCGGCGAGGAGCACGGCGAGGGTGGCGGTGCGGGTGCGCATGGGACCTCCGTGCGGGCGGTGAGGTGCGGACGCGGGCGTAGGGGCGGGGACAGGCGCGGAGACGGGCGGGAGCGGGGGTCAGGTCCGGGCGCGGCCGCGGTCGCGGGGTGCCCAGGGGGTGAGGAGGCGGCCGGCCAGCCGCACCAGCTCGGAGAAGAGCACGCCGAGTACGGCCACGCAGACGATGCCGACGAACATCACGTCGTTCTGGAACAGGGCACGCGCGTCGAAGACCAGGTGGCCGAGCCCGTCGGTCGCGGCGATCTGTTCGGAGGCCACGATCACCAGGACGGCGACGCCCGCGGCGATCCGGGCGCCCACCAGGACGGCGGGCAGCGAGGCGGGCAGCAGCACGTGCCGGAACATCTGCCAGTGGCTCGCGCCGAAGACCCGCCCGGCGTCGCGGTGCCCGGCCGGTACGGCCAGCACCGCCGCCATGGTCGAGATCCAGACGAAGAAGAACACCGTGGCGGCGACGAGCGCGATCTGCGGGCCCTCGCCGAGCCCGAACATGTTGAGGAACACCGGCAGCAGGGCCAGTTTGGGAACCACGTACAGGGCGTCCAGCAGCGGTTCGAGGGCGGCCCGTACGAGGCGCAGGGAGCCCATCAGCAGGCCCAGGAGGTAGCCGCTGACGGTGCCGAGGAGATAGCCGGCCAGTACGCGCCGGAGGGTGGCGGTCACGTCCGGCCACAGCTCGCCGGCCAGCGCCCGGTCCCAGCCGTCCGCGAGGATCGTGGACGGCGCGGGGTAGATGCGGGCGTCGATCCAGGAGCGGGTGGCGGCCAGCTGCCACACCAGGACGAGCAGGACCGGGACGGCGAGGGCGAGCGCGAGCTCCAGGGCGCGCCGGCGGCGGTGGGTGCGCCCGGGATGCAGCTCCTGGGGGCCGGGGCGGCGGACCAGGAGCCGGGCCGGCGCGGCGGGGGGTGCGTCGTCGTGGCGCGGGCCGGGGCCGCGCCGGGTGGTGCTCATGCCGGCACGCCCCCTTCGGCCCCCTGGTGCGGGGCGGCCCGGCGCGCGCCGGGGCCGGTCACCTCGCCCCGCAGCAGTTCCCACAACTCGGCCTTCAGCGCGGTGAATGCGGGGGTGGCGCGGACCTCGCCGGTGCGCGGGCGGCCGAACGGCGGGCGGCGTTCGGCGATGATCCGGCCGGGCCGGGCGGACATCACCAGGACCCGGTCGCCGAGCACCAGCGCCTCTTCCAGGCTGTGGGTGATGAAGAGGGTGGTGGTGCGGGTGGTCTGGGTGAGGTCGAGCAGCTCGTCCTGGAGGAGGGTGCGCAGCTGGGCGTCGAGGGCCGCGAAGGGCTCGTCCATCAGCAGGATCTCGGGTTCGACGGCGAGCGCGCGGGCGAGCGCGACGCGCTGGCGCATGCCGCCGGAGAGGGCGGCCGGGTAGGCGCCGGCGAAGTCGGTGAGTCCCAGCCGGGCGAGCCAGGAGCGGGCCCGCTCGTCGGCCTCCTTGCGGGGCACGCGCTGGATGTCGAGGCCGAAGCGGACGTTGGCCAGCACGGTCTTCCAGTCGTGGATGCCGTAGTCCTGGAAGATCATCGCGGCCGGGTGCGCGGTGGTCGCCCGGAGCTCCAGCTCGCCCCGGCTGGGGCGGAGCAGCCCGGCAGCGATCCGCAGCAGCGTCGACTTGCCGCAGCCGGACGGGCCGACGAGGCAGACGAATTCGCCGGGCGCGATCTCGGCGTCCACCGGGCCGAGGGCGGCCAGCGCGCCGCGACCGCGGCCGAACGACCTGGTCAGGGCGCGGGCGCGGAGGGCCGGCGGGTGGTCGGCGGGCGGGCGGTGCGCGGCGGGTACGGGGTGCGGCTCTCCCACGGGGTGCTCCTTGCGGAGTGCGGACAGGGCGCCGCGGGGGTGCGCGGCCCCGGGGCCGGCCGGGCGGGCCGGTCCGGTGGCCGGAATGCGCGGCGCGGCCGACGATATGACGGGTCGTCAGATCCGGGCAAGGGGGTGTGCGGGGGGAGAGGGGTGTGGGGTGCGGTGCGGTGGGGCCGCGGCCGGGTGCGCGAAGGAGCCCGCGGCCTTCGTGGGGCGCGGGCTCGGGGCGGGGTGTTCCGCGGGTGGTCTGCCGGTGGGGTCAGGCGGTGCCGCAGTCGGGGCACAGGCCGCGGTAGGTCACGGTGACCTCGGAGACCTGGAAGCCGTAGCGCTCCGGCTCGGGGAGCGCGGAGAGCGGGTCGCCCTGGAGGTGCACGTCGCGGATCGTGCCGCACCGCGAGCAGATGAGGTGCTGGTGGTCGTGGTGCGCGTTCGGGTCGTAGCGCTTGGCGCGCCCGTCCGTGCTGACCTCGAGCACCTCGCCCAGCGAGACCAGCTCGCCGAGGGTGTTGTAGACCGTGGCGCGGGAGATCTCGGGGAGCCGCTCGGACGCCCGCGCGTGCACCTCGTCGGCGGTGTAGTGGACGTGGTCCCCGTCGAGGACCTCGGCGACGACGCGTCGCTGCGCGGTCAGCCGCCAGCCGCGTCCCCGGAGTCGTTCCAGCAGGTCACTCATGCCAATCACCTATCAGTCAGATAGAGCCAGGGTAGCAGTGGCCGGTCCATGGCCGGATCGCGTACGACTTTCGTGCTCTTCTTGACTTAGACATTGTCCAATGTAGGATCGGGTACGGCGCAAGCCAAGGGCAGGTGGCGAAGACTTCAGGAGGCGCACGTGTCGGTAGAGAGCACCACCGGACCGCTGACCACGGCGACCGGTGCCCCGGTCGCGGACAACCAGAACAGCGAGACGGCCGGCCCCGGCGGGCCCGGTCTCATCCAGGACCAGCTCCTGATCGAGAAGCTCGCGCACTTCAACCGCGAGCGCATCCCGGAGCGCGTGGTGCACGCCCGCGGCGCCGGCGCGTACGGCACGTTCACGGTCACCGCCGATGTGACCCGGTACACCCGCGCGAAGTTCCTCTCCGAGGTCGGCAAGCAGACCGAGACGTTCCTGCGCTTCTCGACCGTCGCCGGCAACCTCGGCTCGGCCGACGCGGTGCGCGACCCCCGCGGTTTCGCGCTGAAGTTCTACACCGAGGAGGGCAACTACGACCTCGTCGGCAACAACACCCCGGTGTTCTTCATCAAGGACGCCCTCAAGTTCCCCGACTTCATCCACACCCAGAAGCGCGACCCGTACACCGGCTCGCAGGAGGCGGACAACGTCTGGGACTTCTGGGGGCTCTCGCCCGAGTCCACCCACCAGGTGACCTGGCTGTTCGGCGACCGCGGCATCCCGGCGTCGTACCGGCACATGGACGGCTTCGGCTCGCACACCTTCCAGTGGAACAACGAGGCGGGCGAGGTGTTCTGGGTCAAGTACCACTTCAAGACCGACCAGGGCATCAAGAACCTCACCACCGCCGAGGCCGCCGAGACCGCCGGCCTCGACCCGGACAGCCACCAGCGGGACCTGCGCCAGGCCATCGAGCGCGGCGATTTCCCGTCCTGGAGGGTGCAGGTGCAGATCATGCCCGCGGCCGAGGCGGCGAACTACCGCTTCAACCCGTTCGACCTGACCAAGGTCTGGCCGCACGAGGACTACCCGCCGATCGAGATCGGCAAGCTGGAGCTCAACCGCAACCCGCAGAACATCTTCGCCGAGGTCGAGCAGTCGGTCTTCTCCCCGCACCACTTCGTGCCGGGCATCGGCCCGTCCCCCGACAAGATGCTCCAGGGCCGCCTCTTCGCGTACGGCGACGCGCACCGCTACCGCGTCGGCATCAACGCCGACCACCTGCCGGTCAACCGCCCGCACGCCACCGAGGCGCGCAGCCACGCCCGGGACGGTGTGCTCTACGACGGCCGGCACGCCGGTGCGAAGAACTACGAGCCCAACAGCTTCGGCGGCCCGGCCGAGACCGGCCGGCCGCTGTGGCAGCCGGTCGCGGTGACCGGCTCCACCGGTGAGCAGGCGGCGCCCTCGCACGCCGAGGACGACGACTTCGTCCAGGCGGGCAACCTCTACCGGCTGATGTCGGAGGACGAGAAGGAGCGCCTGATCGACAACCTGGCGGGTTTCGTCTCGCAGGTCTCCCGCGACGACATCGCCCGGCGCGCGATCGAGAACTTCCGCAAGGCGGACGCGGACTACGGCAAGCGACTGGAGGCCGCGGTCCAGGCCCTGCGCGGCTGACCAGACTTGCCGTACAACCGAAGAGGCCGGACGCCATGGGGCTCCGGCCTCTTCGCGTGCCCGGCCGCCGTGGGCGGCCGTTCTCTCAGGCCGGCACCGCGCCCGCGCGGATGTCGGCGGTGGCCCAGCAGCGGATGATGTCGCGCACGGACACGACGCCGACGGGTTCGTGGTCGTTCAGCACGATCAGATGGCGGAAACCGCCGCGCACCATCGCCTCCGCCGCCTCGTCCAGAGTCCAGTCCGGAGCGGCGAAGACCACGTCGGAGGTGGTGTGGGCGTGGGCGGTCTCCCGGTCGGGACTCTCGCCCGCGCCGATCGAGTTGAGGATGTCGCGCTCGGTGAGGATACCGATGCCGCTGTTGTCGTTGTCGAGGACCACGGCCGCGCCGATGCGGCGAGCCGCCATCAGCTGGGCCGCCTGGCGGAGGGTGTGGGCCGGGCCGATGGTGAGGACCATCGTGCTCATGGCGTCCTTGACGTACATGGGCATGGAGAGGAGCCACCTCCTTGGTGAATGTGCCTTGCGAAGGGATTCACAAGTTCACAAAGTGGGGGATTCTCATGTTCACATGCCGCGGTGGCCGCAACAAGGGGCAAGTTGTGGACGCGTGTCCGAGCGCCCGCCCGCACGCCGGGCCGCCCGGCGTCCGGTGCCGCCGGGCGGGGCGGCGTGACTCAGTGCTTGGCGTCGCCGACGTAGCCGAGCAGCTCCTCGTGCAGCAGACCGTTGGAGGCCGCCGCGTTGCCGCTGTGCGGCCCCGGCCTGCCGTCCAGGCCGGTGAACTGCCCGCCGGCCTCCTTGACCACCACCGCGCAGGCCGCCATGTCCCACAGCGACAGCTCGGGCTCCGCGCAGATGTCCACCGCGCCCTCGGCGACCAGCATGTACGGCCAGAAGTCGCCGTAGGCCCGGGTCCGCCAGCAGTCCCGGCTCAGGTCGAGGAAGCCGGGCAGCTTGCCGCGCTCCTCCCAGCCGGTCAGCGAGGAGTACGCGAACGACGCGTCCTGGATGCGGCCGACCTTCGACACCTGCAGCCGGCTCGCGGAGGTCAGGCTGCGGCCGGTGAAGGCCCCCAGGCCCTCCGCGGCCCACCAGCGGCGGTTGAGCGCCGGCGCGGAGACGATGCCCACCACGGGGCGGTCGCCGCCCTCGCCGCGTTCCATCAGCGCGATCAGCGTGGCCCAGACCGGCACCCCGCGGACGTAGTTCTTCGTGCCGTCGATCGGGTCGATGATCCAGCGGCGCGGCCCGGCGCCCTCGCTGCCGAATTCCTCGCCGAGCACCGCGTCCCGCGGCCGGGCCCGCTGGAGCTGGCTGCGGATCAGCTCCTCGGCGGCCTTGTCCGCCTCGCTCACCGGCGTCATGTCCGGTTTGGTCTCGACCTTGAGGTCGAGCGCCTTGAAGCGCTCCATGGTGGCGGCGTCCGCGGCGTCGGCGAGCACATGGCCGAGGCGAAGATCATCGTGATAGTCGGGCATGTGCGAACAGTATCCATTGGTATACGCCGCAGCCACACGGCTGTGTCCCCACGGCGTGTGTCGCCCGCCGCCCAGGTGAGCGGGCGCCGGGCGGGCCGCGCGCACCGGCCCGGTGCGCCGGTGCCGCGACGCCCCTTGACAGTGCCTGAGGGCGCGTCAATTCTGTGCGCACACCGGCCATCTCGGCCGGGCGGCCGGGGAGGCGATGGATGCCCGCAGCGCGTGAATCCCTGCTGGACGCCGCCTATACGGCGCTGACGGCCCGGGCCTGGCCGGCCGTACGGATGGTCGACGTGGCGGCCGCCGCCGGGGTCTCCCGGCAGACGCTGTACAACGAGTTCGGCAGCAAGGAAGGGCTGGCCCGCGCGCTGGTGCGCCGGGAGACCGACAACTACCTCGCCGGCGTCGCCCGGGCGCTGGCGCGGGGCGGCTCCCCGGTCGCCGGGGGCCGGGCCGACGCGGCGGCCAAGGTGGTCGCAGCGGCCGCCTGGACGCTGCGTACCGCGCGCACCAATCCGCTGGTCAGGGCCGCGCTGACCGGGTGCTGGGGCGACCGGCTGCCGCTCCCGGCGGCGCCGGGCGAGCCCCTGCCGCCGACCGGCGCCCGGCCGGCCGGTCCCGCGGCGCGGCGCACCCCGCCCGCCCCGAGGGGCCGCTGCCGGGACCCGCCGAGCTCGTCGGCCGGTTCCGCGACCAGGCGGTCGCCGCGCTGGAGGGCGGCTGGCCCGAGGAGGAGCTGCCGGCCCTGGGCGCCGCCTGCGAGACCGCGGTGCGGCTGACCCTGTCGTGCGTGGTCGCGCCGGTGGCCGCGGGCGCGCCGCCGGGACGCGTACCGGCACGGCGGGCCCGGCGGGAGGCGGAGACGGAGGCGGTGTCCCGGCTCGTGGCGGGCGCCTTCGCGCGGCTGGCGCCGGCCGGCGCCCGGCAGACGGAACAGGACTGACGGGACGTCAGAACCCTGCGGTGCGGGGCGCGGAGGGCCTCAGTGCCCTCCGGAGCCCGACAGCTGCAGCCCGACCACGCCCACGATGACCAGCGTGATCGAGACGATCTTGAGGGTGGAGACCACGTCGCCGAGGAAGACCATGCCGTAGACCGCCGTGCCGGCCGCGCCGAGGCCGGTCCAGACCGCGTAGGCCGGGCCGACGTCGAGCTTGCGCAGCGCCAGCGTCAGCAGACCGAAGCTGGCGAGCGCGAACGCCGCGAAGGCGATGGTGGGGAAGAGGCGGGTGAGGCCGTGCGAGAGCTTGAGGCACACCGCGAAGCCGGTCTCCAGGAGCCCCGCCACCACGACCAGCAGCCACGCCCACGCCATAAGCCCTGCCTCCGTCAGCTGGATGAGTGACGACGGGACGTCAGCCTCACTCGTCCGGGGCCCCGTCCGGGCGATCAGGGCCGGTGACCAGTTCGCCGGCCTCGGTGTATTTACCTCGGACGGGCAGGGGCAAACCCGGTGATCAGTCGCCCTCGCGTCGTTCCCTGGTGGCCAGCAGGCGGCGCAGCGAGTAGAGCCGGGCCGGGTCGGCGTGGCCGTCGGTGACCCAGGTGTCCAGCGCGCAGTCCGGCTCGTCGTGGCTGCACGCGCGCGGGCAGTCGACGGTGCCCGGCTCCAGGTCCGGGAAGGCGTGGATGACCCGGGACGGGTCGATGTGCGCCAGCCCGAAGGAGCGGACGCCCGGGGTGTCGATGACCCAGCCCGAGTCGCCGGGCAGCGGCAGCGCCAGCGCGGAGGTGGTGGTGTGCCGGCCGCGGCCGGTGACCGCGTTGACGTGTCCGGTGGCCCGGCGGCGCTCCGGGACCAGCGCGTTGACCAGCGTCGTCTTGCCGACGCCGGAGTGTCCGACGAACGCCGTCATCCGGCCCTTCAGCAGCTCCCGCACCCGCTCGGCGGCGCTGCCGTCGGTGAGTTCCTCGCGGTTGGTGACGACATAGGGGACGCCCAGCGCCCCGTAGGACTCCAACAGGGCGTCCGCGGAGGCGAGATCGGACTTGGTCAGCACCAGCAGCGGCTCCAGGCCCGCGTCGTAGGCGGCGACCAGGCAGCGGTCGATCAGCCGGGGGCGCGGCTCGGGGTCGGCGAGCGCGGTGACGATGGCCAGCTGGTCGGCGTTGGCGACCACGACGCGCTCGAACGGGTCGTCGTCGTCGGCCGTACGGCGCAGCGTCGAGGTGCGCGGCTCGACCCGGACGATCCGCGCGAGGGTGTCCTTGGCGCCGCTCAGGTCACCGACGACGGCGACCCGGTCGCCGACCACCGCGCTCTTGCGGCCCAGTTCGCGGGCCTTCATCGCGGTGACCGTGCGGCCGTCGATGAGGCACGTCAGCCGGCCCCGGTCGACGGTCAGGACCAGGCCCTCGGCCGCGTCCTCGTGCTTGGGGCGGATGTTCGTGCGGGGACGGTTGCCCTTGCGGTTGGGCCGGACGCGGATGTCGTCCTCATCGGGGTTCTTGCCGTAGCGGCGCATGGCGGCCGGACCCCTCAGACTCTCCGGGCGGGGGCCGCCGACGGGTCGAGCATCTCCGCCCACAGGGCGGGGAAGTCGGGCAGGGTCTTGGTCGTCGTGGCGACGTTCTCCACCTCCACGCCTTCGACCGCGAGGCCGATGACCGCGGCGGCGGTGGCCAGCCGGTGGTCCTCGTAGGTGTGGAAGATCCCGCCGTGCAGGGGACGCGGCCGGATGTGCAGGCCGTCCGCGGTCTCGGTGACGTCGCCGCCGAGTTCGTTGAGCTCCTTGGTGAGCGCCGCCAGCCGGTCGGTCTCGTGCAGCCGCAGGTGCGCCACGCCCCGCAGGGTGGAGGGGGAGTCGGCCAGCGCGGCGACCGCGGCGATGCCCGGGGTCAGCTCGCCGACCTCGCTCAGATCGACGTCGATGCCGTGGATCCGGCCGCTGCCGGTCAGCGTCAGGCCCTGCTCGGTCAGCTCGCAGGAGCCGCCCATGGTGGTGAAGATCTCACGCAGCGCGTCACCGGGCTGCGTGGTGTGCGCGGGCCAGTCCGGGATGGTGACGCGGCCGCCGGTGACCAGCGCGGCGGCCAGGAACGGCTGGGCGTTGGACAGGTCGGGCTCGACGATCAGGTCGCGGCCGAGCAGCGCCCCCGGGGTGACCCGCCAGACGTTCGGCTCGCCGCCCGCCTCCGGGGTGTCCACCTGCGCGCCGACGCTGCGCAGCATGTCCACGGTCATCCGGATGTGCGGCATCGAGGGCAGCGCCGCGCCGACGTGCCGGACCTCGACGCCCTGGTTGAAGCGCGGCGCGGACAGCAGCAGGGCGCTGACGAACTGGGAGGACGAGGAGGCGTCGATCTCGACCGCACCGCCCTCCAGGGCACCGCCGCCGAACACCGTCATCGGCAGGGCGCCGCGGTTGTCGTCGTCGATACGGGCACCCAGGGCGCGCAGCGCGTCGATGACCCCGCCGAGCGGACGCTCGTAGGAGCGCGGGTCGCCGTCGAAGCGCACCGGGCCGTCGGCCAGCGCGGCGACCGGCGGCAGGAAGCGCATGACCGTTCCGGCGTTGCCGACGTCGACGGTGGCCGGGCCGTGCAGCCCCGCCGGGATGATCCGCCATGCCTCGCCGCCGGCCTGCTGCCCGGCGTCCGCGGAGCCGGCCGGACCGGAGGAGCTCGACGAGGCCGTCTCCTCGATGCCGACGCCCAGGGTGCGCAGCGCCTCGGCCATCAGCAGGGTGTCGCGGGAGCGCAGCGGGCGGCGCAGCCAGCCCGGCTCGGAGGAGAGGGCGGCCAGGACCAGGCCGCGATTGGTGACCGATTTCGAGCCGGGCACGGTGACGGTTGCATCGACGGCCCCGGGCGCGAGGGGGGCGGGCCACAGGGCGGGGTGTGCGGGGCTCTCGGTCATGCCCTTACTTTAATGGCTGGGCAAGGGTGCCGATCTTGATCAAAAGTGGCGCAACCCCGCCGAAACATGGCACTGGTAGTGCGCGCGCGTACGGATGCGCCCGAAGTGGCGTAAACGGCGGTCGGGGGAGGACGGGCCGGCCGGGTTGACGTCAGAGGCCGAGCAGCCAGCGGCCGCCGCCCGTGAGGGAGCACAGCGTCACGACGTGGAAGAGGCCGAGCCACACGGCCGCCGGGACGTGGGTCAGGCGGGCCAGCTGGTCCGGGTCGGAGTCCGCGGCGCCGCCCCGGCGCCGCTTGCCCTGGAGCTCGAAGGGCGGCCGGACCCCGCCCAGCAGCAGGAACCACACCACCGCGTACGCGAACACCGCCTGCACCTGGGGCGTGGTCAGCCAGGAGACCAGGACGAACGCGGCGCCGGCCAGGACCACGGTGAGCACGCCGTAGGCGTTGCGGATCATGACGAGCATCGCCAGCAGCAGGGCGGTGGCACCCCACAGGAGCGCCGTGATGTGCCCCGCGGCGAGCAGCGCGGCGCCCGCCAGCCCCAGCAGCGACGGGGCGATGTAGCCGGCCGCGGCGGTCAGCACCATGCCCAGGCCGGTCGGCTTGCCGCGCGAAACGGTCAGGCCCGAGGTGTCCGAGTGCAGCCGGATGCCGTCCAGGCGGCGCCCGGTGAGCAGGGCGATCAGCCCGTGCCCGCCCTCGTGCGCGATGGTGACGGCGTTGCGGGACAGCCGCCAGGCGGTGCGCGGGACGACGGCGCCCAGCGCCAGCGCCGCGGTGACGAGCACCAGCCAGAGCGAGGGCGGGGGCTGGGTCCCGAAGACCCGGCCCCATATGTCGGTGAGGTGGTCGGTGTCCATGTCTCCCCTTCGTGTGGCATGGCAGTGTGGCATGCATGTGCGGTAGGTATGCAGCGAGTCGTCGCCCCGAGGAGCTGGTGGGGCTCTTCGATGTTCAGCAGTGGGAACCCGAGGAGACCCTGGCGCCCAGTTGGAACGTGGCGCCGACGGACACCGTGCACGCGGTGCTCGAACGCCCCCTCAAGGGCGCGGCGGCCGACGGCTTCCCGCCGGGCCCGGCACGCCAGCTGCGGCCGCTGAAGTGGGGGCTGGTGCCGGCGTGGGCGAACTCACCCGACGCCGCCGCGAAGATGATCAACGCCCGGGCCGAGACGGTGCACGAGAAGCCGTCCTTCCGCCAGGCGTTCGCGGCCCGCCGCTGTCTGCTGCCCGGCGACGGCTACTTCGAGTGGGTCACCGGCGCCGCCGAGCGGCAGCTGGAGGAGCAGGGGCGGCGGAAGCGGCCCCGTAAGCAGCCGTACTTCGTCACGCCCGCGGACGGCTCCGTGATGGCGATGGCCGGGCTGTACGAGTTCTGGCGGGACCGCACGCTGCCCGGGGACCACCCGCGGGCCTGGTGGGTGACCTGCACGGTCGTGACCACCGAGGCCGAGACCACCCCGCTGGCCGGGGCGGCCGGCGAGGGCCCGCGGTCGCTGGCCGAGATCCACCCCCGGATGCCGCTGGTGCTCCCGCCGGACCGCTGGGACGCCTGGCTGGACCCGGCCGGTACGGACCCCGACGAGCTGCGGGCGCTGCTGGCGCCCCCGCCGCCCGGCCTGATGCGGGCCTTCCCGGTGCCGACCGAGGTCAGCAACGTCCGCAACAACGGTCCCGAGCTGGTCACCGAGCTCGACGCGCCCGAGGTCGGCACGCTGTTCTGACCGCGCGCCCGCGCCGCGCCAGGGGGCGCCGGCGGGCTGTGCTGCCCTTCTCGCCCTCGCGCGGGCAGGATGGGCAGCGCGAGCGCGCGTGCCCGCGCCGGGACGTCACGGCCCCGGGCGCGCCGGGCGAGGGTCAGGCCGAGGGAAGTGAGGGTGCGGCATGAGTGCAGGGGCGAAGGAGACCGAGACGGTCGGGACGCCGGCGGGTGACGCCCGGATCACCTGGCACCGCGACGCGGAGCCGGCCCGGGCCGTGGTCGCCGTCAGCCACGGTGCCGGCGGCGGCATCGAGGCGCGCGACCTGCGGGCGCTGGCGTCCGCGCTGCCGGCCCGCGGCTACACCGTCGCGCTGGTGGAGCAGCCGTGGCGGGTGGCCGGCAAGAAGGTGGCGCCCGCGCCGAAGACCCTGGACGCGGCGTGGACGGCGCTGTGGCCGGCGCTGGAGAAGCCGGGGCTGCCGGTGGTCGCCGGCGGCCGCAGCGCCGGGGCCCGGGTCGCCTGCCGTACGGCGCGTGAGCTGGGCGCCGAGGCGGTGCTCGCGCTGAGCTTCCCGCTGCACCCGCCGGGCAGGCCGGAGAAGTCCCGGGCGGACGAGCTGACCGGTGCCGGGGTGCCGACCCTGGTCGTCCAGGGCGGCCGGGACCCGTTCGGCCGGCCGGCGGAGTTCCCGCCGGGCACCGTGCTCACCGAGGTACCGCACGGGGACCACGGCTTCGCGGTGCCGAAGAAGGCGGGCATCGCCGAGGCGGAGTCGATGACGCAGCTCTCGGACGCGGTGGTCGGCTGGCTGGACGGGCTGTTCGGCTGACCGCCCGCACGGGACCGGGCCGGCGCGGGCACCGGCCCCGCCCGGGTCAGTCCGTCCGCCCCCGCGGGCGGGCCCGTACGTGCATCCGCTCGCCCTGCCGGCCGAACAGGCTCAGCAGCTCCACCGGCCGGTTGTCCGCCGGCCCGAACCAGTGCGGCAGCCGGGTGTCGAACTCGGCGGCCTCACCGGCCCGCAGCTCCACGTCCCGGTCGGCCAGCAGCAGCCGCAGCCGCCCGGACAGCACGTACAGCCACTCGTAGCCCTCGTGCGTACGCTGCTCCGGCGGCTCCCCGCCCGCGTCGATGACCAGCTTGAACGCCTGCAGGGCGCCCGGCTGGCGGGTGAGCGGCACCACCGTCCGGTCCCCGTGCCGCACCGGCACCGCGCGCACCCGCGGATCGCCGACCTCCGGCGCGCCCACCAGCTCGTCCAGCGGCACCTGATGCGCCTGCGCGAGCGGCAGCAGCAGTTCCAGGGTGGCTCGGCGGCCGCCGGACTCCAGGCGCGAGAGGGTGCTCACCGAGATCCCGGTCGCCTCGGAGAGCGCGGCCAGCGTCACCCCGCGTTCCTGCCGCAACCGCCGCAACCGTGGGCCCACCTCGGCGAGCACCTGTTCGTACGCGGTCCCGTGCGCGGCGCCGCCGGCCTCGGCGGGGGCCCCGCCGTACCCGCTGCCGCCCGGTCCGCCGTCGGCTGCGCGGCGGGTCGTGTCGTTCGGTGTGTGATCCACCCCTCCATTGCTGAAGCGGCAAGCGGATGTGTCAACCCCGGGGTGCGGAAACGGGGGCGGGACGGGCGGCGAAGATCGGTGCGGCGGACGGGAATGCCCGGGGCGCAGGGGCTGTTGTGAGAGGCGGAAGTACTCGAGTACGTCCGGCGAAGCACGAGGAATGGGAGTCCGCCGCATGGGAATCGCTTGCCCGGCCCGCCCGGCCGCTGACCTGCCGTGGTCGCAGATGCAGGTGACGCAGCCAGCCCTGGCTGGAGCGGCGGCGGCACCGGATCGTCGTCTATTCTCCGATTCGAGGGGGTCCGCTTCCGGATCCGTGACGGTGTTGGAGGAGGTGGGTCCGGTCACCGGTACCGACGCAGGGGCCGACGGCACTGCTGAGGAGCAGTCTGCGCGCCCGGAGGAGAGCGCGGCCGAGCGCAATGCGCGCTTCGAGCGGGACGCCCTCATGTTCCTGGACCAGATGTACTCCGCCGGGCTGCGCATGACGCGCAATCCGTCCGACGCGGAGGACCTGGTGCAGGAGACGTATGCCAAGGCATATGCGTCCTTCCACCAGTTCCGGGAGGGCACCAACCTCAAGGCGTGGCTCTACCGCATCCTCACGAACACCTTCATCAACTCCTACCGCAAGAAGCAGCGCGAGCCCCAGCGCAGTGCCGCCGAGGAGATCGAGGACTGGCAGCTGGCGCGCGCCGAGTCGCACATGTCGACGGGTCTGCGCTCCGCCGAGTCCCAGGCGCTCGACCACCTCCCCGACTCGGACGTGAAGGCCGCGCTCCAGGCGATCCCCGAGGAATTCCGCATCGCGGTCTACCTCGCGGACGTCGAAGGGTTTGCGTACAAGGAGATCGCGGACATCATGGGGACACCCATCGGCACCGTGATGTCCCGGCTGCACCGCGGCCGGCGCCAACTGCGCGGCATGCTGGAGGATTACGCCCGCGAGCGCGGGCTGGTCCCGGCGGGTGCGACGGCTGCGGACCCGCAGGCCGCGCCGACGCCGGAGCCGCACGACCGGAAAGGCTCGGGATCATGAGCTGCGGAGAGCCGCACGAGAAGGACTGCTCCGAGGTCCTTGATCACCTCTACGAGTATCTCGACCGTGAGATGCCGGCGGGGGAGTGCGCCGATTTCCAGGTGCATCTCGACGAGTGCTCGCCCTGCCTGGAGAAGTACGGCCTGGAGCAGGCCGTCAAGAAGCTCGTCAAGCGCTGCTGCGGCCACGACGACGTCCCGACCGATCTGCGCTCCAAGGTGATGGGCCGGATCGAGCTCATCCGGGCCGGGGAGACCGTGCCCGAGGTGAGCGTGCTGGAACAGGCCAAGCGGGAGGCGGCCCAGCGGGAGCAGGCGGACGCGGCCGCCGCCGGGCAGCCGGGCGGCGAGCCGGCCGGCTCCGGCGATGCACGGTCCGAGACCGCGCGCGCCGAATAAGACGGCAGATCACCCTAAGGGGTGAGGGGTGAGGCGATCCCCCCGCCCGATCCGCTGATGCGCCCTCCCCGGCGCCGCAGCCCCTCTATTCTCACCGAACCCGGGCGCTCCGCAGTGCGGGGCGCCGGGCCCTGGCTCGTCACGGGCCCGGGACCGCGGGCACGGTGAGGAGGACGGCTCGATGGGCGCGATACGGGGACTTCCGACGGCAGCGCGCGGATACATCGGTGGCGCCGCCCTGGCCGCGGCCCTGTGCACCGCGCCCGTCCTGCGGCTCGGCGCCGGCGCTCCCTGGAGCAGCGCCCTGGCCCTGGCCGCCCTCTACGCACTGTGCGAACGGATCCGTGGCTGCCCGCTGCCGGGCGGCCGGGCGCCGCACGGGACCCGGCCCTACGCGGGGCCCGGCCGGGCCGACCCGGTGCTGCTCGCCGGGGTCTTCCTGCTGCCGCCGTCCCTCGCCGCGCTGGCCGCCGTACCGGGCGCCCTGCTCGCCCCGGCCGCGGTCCGTTGGGCCGCCGCCCGCAGGCTCTGGCACGCCGCGGAGACCGCGCTCGCCTGCTGCGCGGCCGCCGAGGTCTTCCGCGTCCTGAGCCCCCATGCGCTCGCCGCACCCCGCTTCCCCGTCCTGCTGCTGCCCGCCGCGGCCGCCGCCGGCGTGTTCTGCGTGGTGCTCGCGGCGCTGGACGGCGGGGTGCTGGTCGCCGCCGAACGGCACCCGCCGCGCACCGCCTGGCGCGGGCTGCTGACCCGCTCGCTCGGACCGCACCTCGTCCAGGGCCTCGCCGGGCTGATGATGGCGGTGCTGTGGCGCAGCGCGTACGGGCCGCCGGCGGCGCTGCTGGTGCTGCTGCCGATGTGCCTGTCGGCCTGGGTCTTCGACCGGTACCACCGCGAACGCGCCGCGCACCAGGCCACCATCCGGGCGCTGGTGCAGGCCGTGGACATCAAGGACCGCTACACCCGCGGGCACAGCGAGCGGGTCGGCCGGGCCTCGGTGATGATCGCCCGGGAGCTGGGCATGCCGGACGACCGGACCGAGGTCCTGCGGTTCGCCGGCATCCTGCACGACGTGGGCAAACTCGGCGTCCCCACCCGGCTGTTGCGCAAGGACGGGCCGCTGACGCCGGAGGAGCGCCGGGTCATCGAGCTGCACCCGGAGTACGGGCACGAGATCGTGCGCGGCATCGGCTTCCTGGGGGAGGCGCGCGCGGCGATCCTGCACCACCACGAGCGGCTGGACGGCCGCGGCTATCCGTACGGCCTGAGGGGCCATCAGATTCCGGAGTTCGCCCGGGTGGTGGCGGTCGCCGACGCCTTCGACGCGATGACCTCGACCCGCTCCTACCGCCGGGCCCGGCCGGTGCCGGCCGCAGTCGCGGAGCTGCGCAAGTGCGCCGGCGCGCAGTTCGATCCGCGGATGGTCCGGGCGCTGGCGGCGGCCCTCGACCGGTACGGCTGGCAGCCGGACCTGGTCACGGCGGCGGACGTGGAGCAGGGCGTGGCGGGGGACGGGACCGGCAGAGGAAACGTCACGCCTGACGCGGCTGACGCGCCTGACGCGACGGCCGTGCGGGAAGGGGCGGACGGGACGCCTGAGGCGGCGCGGGGCGGGGCGCGATGACCGGCGCCCCCGAGGAGCCGCCGGACGCCGGGACGCCGGGTGCCGGGACCCCGGACGCCGGGACACCGGACGCGGGTGGCCGGGCGGGCCGCGGCGGCTCCGGTCCGCGTCCCGCCCCGCCCGCCGGCCGCGGCCGGATCGTCGTCGCCGCGGTCCACGTGCCGGCCGCCGTCCTGGCCTGCTGGTCGCTCGGCCGGACGCTCTGGGAGGGGGTGGACCGGCCGGGCATCGCGCTGGCCTTCGGCGTGCTGATCGCGGTCGGCGAGGTGGTCGGCCGGGGCGGCGCGCCGGCGGCCGGGTACCGGCGGGCGGTGGGGGAGCGGGAGGCCGCGCCGCTCGGTGCGGCCGGCGCGCTCGCCTACGCGCTGCTCGGCGAGGCCGGTGGCCGGCCTACGGGCCACGGCGTGCCGCAGACCGTGGCGGTCGTCCTCGCGGCCGGGCTGATCGGGCTGGTCCCGCAGCTCGCCCGCGGGCGGGGGCCGGCGCTGGACCACCTCGCGCGCCGGGTGCTGACCGTCGGGTTCGCCGCGGTCTGCTTCCAACCCCTGCACGGCGGCGGCGGGTTGGGCGCCGGGATGGCGTCCGGGCCGGCCCATCCGCTGTTCCTGGTCGCCCTGCTGGCGCTGACCACGCTGTGCGACGCGGTGCTGGCGGCCGCGCTCGCCCGGGCCCGTACCGGCTGGCCCTTCGGGCCGCTGCTGCGCGACGAGTTGCGCGCGCTGCTGGGCATCGGCACGGCCATCTGCGCCACCGGCGTGGTGATCTCGCTCGCCACCGCGGTCGCCGGGCTGTGGGCGCTGCCGGTGTTCTGCCTGCCGCTGCTGCTGACCCAGTGCGCCTTCCGCCGGTTCGCGGCGGTCCGCACCACCTACCGCCAGACCATCGCCTCGCTCGCCCGCTCCACCGAGATCGCCGGCTACACCCCGCACGGCCACGCCCGCCGGGTGGCCGCCCTCAGCCGCGCGGTGGGCCGCGAACTGGGCCTGAACGAGCCGGACCTCGACGTGCTGGAGTACGCCGCCCTGATGCACGACATCGGGCAGTTGTCCCTGCTGGACCCGGTGCCCCGGGGGGCGACCGCGCCGCTGCCGTCCGCCGAACAGCGTCGCATCGCGCTGCTCGGCGGCGCCGTGGTCCGGCAGACCGGGGTTCCCGCGGAGGTCGCGGTGATCGTCGAGCGGCAGGCGGATCCGTACCGGGACCAGCCGGTCACCGCCCGTATCGTGCGCACCGTCAACGCCTACGACGACCTGTCGGGCACCGCCGCGGGGCCCGGCGGCCGGTTGCGGGCCCTGGAACGGCTGCGGCTGGCGACCGCGCGGGACCACGAGCCCGGGGTCGTCGAGGCGCTCGCCCGGGTCCTGGCGCGGGGCGGCCGGGCGGGGTGAGCGGGGCGACGGTGCCCGGCGCGGGCCGGGCAGCCGCGCTTTCCGGTACGTAACGGCTGGTAGTGGCGGATAAACCCGGAAAACCGGCAGGGCGGGCGCGCGGCGGCGTTCCGGTGCCCGGCCGTGGCCCCGCGCGCCCCCACCGGGTGTCCGATGCCGTGGAACCCATGGGTAATGAGCGCCCTCCGAGATGGGCATGGTTGGATGCGAAGGGAGCCCCTTTCAGGGGGGTTCAGGGGGTCGGTGAAGGGCAAGGAGCCGCAGGGGGCGCAGCAAACCGGGCTGAGCCCGACGGCAATCTGTGGCAGGTTGTCGAGTGGGCCCCCAGAAGGGCCCCGGGCGCCGCCCGGGAGACCTCCGGAGCGGCAATCAAGAGCAACCAGCAGGCGGGAATCGTGAGGATCTTCGGCAAGGTACGGCACCGGCCCTCCGCCTCGTGGCGGCAGGCGACCGACCGCGCTTTCACGCTGATCGGCGACGGCCGTTACGAGGACGCGGGGGCGCTGCTGACCCGTGCCGCGGACATGGAGCCGTGGCTGTCGGAGTCCTGGTTCAACCTGGCTCTGCTGCACAAATTCCGGCACGACTGGGAGCAGGCCCGGGCCGCCGGCCTGCGCGCGGTCGCGCTGCTGGACCGGGAGGCCGGGGCGCCCGACTGGTGGAACGTCGGCATCGCCGCCACCGCCCTCCAGGACTGGCCGCTGGCCCGCCGCGCCTGGCAGGCGTACGGCCTGAAGGTGCCGGGCGAGGGTTCCCCGTCCGGCGAACCGCTCGGTATGGCCCTGGGCAGCGCCGCCGTCCGGCTCTCCCCGGAGGGGGAGGCCGAGGTGGTCTGGGGCCGCCGGCTGGACCCGGCCCGCATCGAGGTGCTCTCCATCCCGCTGCCGTCCTCCGGGCGCCGCTGGGGCGAGGTGGTGCTGCACGACGGCGTCCCGCACGGTGAGCGGACCACCGCCGCCGGCGCCGGCGGCGCCACCAGGGCCTTCCCGGTCTTCGACGAGATCGAGCTGTGGGCCCCCTCACCGGTCCCCACCTGGGTGGTGCTCCTGGAGGCCGCCACCGAGGCCGACCGGGACGCCCTGGAGCGGCTGGCGGCCGAGGCGGGCTTCGCCGCCGAGGACTGGTCGTCGTCCGTACGGCTGCTGTGCCGTACGTGCTCGGAGAGCCGGATGCCCAGCGACGAGGGCGACGGCGAGCACCTGGACCCGCACGACCACAGCGAGCCGGGCCATCCCGGCCCGCTAGGCCACCGCACCGCGGGCTCGGGATCCCTGTGGGTGCCGGAACGCGAGTGCGGTATCGCGGCGCCGTCCGCCCTGGTGCGCGGCCTGCTGGACGGCTGGGTCGCGGACAGCCCGGACACCCGGGAATGGCGCGATCTTGAAGAGGTCTGCTGAGCGCCCGCACGGGTCGCCGTAGGCTGTAGGGCGACTATTCAGGGTTTTCAGGAAGGCGTACGGCGGAGATGGCCCAGCAGCCTGTTTTTGATCAAGAGGGTGACCAGCGGGTGGATGACGCGTTCATCGACGATGTCACGGACGCGGAGGAGCGTGAGGTCGCACACCGCGAGCGCGGCACCTCGCGGCCGATCACGGTCGTCGGCAACCCGGTGCTCCACAAGGAGTGCAAGAACGTCACGGAGTTCGACGACAAGCTCGCCCAGCTCATCGACGACATGTTCGCCAGCCAGCGCACCGCCGAGGGCGTGGGGCTGGCCGCCAACCAGATCGGTGTGGACCTGAAGGTCTTCGTCTACGACTGCCTGGACGACGAGGGCGTCCGGCACGTCGGCGCGGTCTGCAACCCCGTGCTGGACGAGGTGCCCGCCGAGCGCCGGGTGCTGGACGACTCCAACGAGGGCTGCCTGTCCGTGCCCGGCGCCTACGCCGAGCTGGCCCGCCCCGACTACGCCGTCGTCCGCGGCCAGGACGCCAAGGGCGAGCCGATCGCGATCCGGGGCACCGGCTACTTCGCGCGCTGCCTCCAGCACGAGACCGATCACCTCCACGGCTACCTCTACATCGACCGGCTCAGCAAGCGGGACCGCAAGGACGCGCTGAAGCAGATGGCCGAGCGGGAGCCGCGCTACCCCGTCGTCCCCAACGACTGAGGCCGGTGGGCGCCCGGCCCGGCCGGGAGCGGGCGCCCGGGCCCGTCAGGACGCGTTCCGGTAGGCGCTCCACACCTTCGGCGGGAGCGCCGTGCCCAGCCCCTTGCCGTCGCCGCCGACGCCCTGCATGGGCAGCAGCTCGGGGGCTCCCGGCTTGTTGCGGAACATGGTGACGGCGGTGGTCGGCTCGTCGCCGGCGCCTTCGCCGCCCCGGCCGGCCGCGTCGGTGCCGCTACCGGCACCGGGGCCGGCGAGGGGACTGCCGATGAACCACGCCGACTTCATCCGGTCGCCGGGCTCCGTGCGGCCGGCCGCGACCGGCTGCGAGGACGCGCCGTCGCCGGGCAGCCCCAGCGAGCGCCAGCCCAGCCCCTCCAGGCTGGCGGACACCTGCTGGGCGACCCCGGCGTCGAGGACCTGGTCGGGTTCGGCCCGGTCGAAGCCGTGGATCTTCCTGCCGCCGTAGGTCATCGAGGACACCGCGTAGGGGTCGGCGTGCAGTCCGCCGTTGACGAACGTGGTGTAGGCGCTGGCCATCCGGATCGCGCTGGGCGCCGAGGTGCCGAGCGGGAAGGTCTGCTCCAGCCGCGCCATGCTCTCCTCGCGCAGCCCCGCCGCCACCGCGAGGTCCCGGATCCGCTCCAGCCCGAGGACCTTCCCGGCCTGCACGAACGGCGGGTTCTCGGCCTTCATCAGGGCGCCGCGCAGATCCCCGAACCGGCTCGTCCAGTCCGCCGGCTGCGCCTCTCCCGAGACCTGGGGTTCCTCGGGCCGGCCGACCTGCTGCTGGAGTGCGGTCGCCAGCACGAACGGCTTGAAGGCGGAACCGGCCGGGACCGCCGTGGTGTCCGCGTTGTTGCTGAAGTGCCGGGTGGCGTCGGTGCCGCCGTAGACGGCGAGTATCGCGCCGTCCTTCGGGCGTACCGAGGCCGCGCCGAACTCCACGTAATTGTCGGCGGCGCGCTTCTTCGGGTCGATGTGCTGCCGGCGGACATCGGTGACCGCCTTTTCCAGGCGGTGGGTGCGCTGTTTGTCGAAGGTGGTGTGAATGCGGTAGCCGCCGCGCGCCAGATCCGCGTCGGTCAGCCCGGTTTCGGACTTGACGAATTTGTTGGCCACATCGACGAGATAGCCGGTCTGGCCGGCCTGGCTGGTGGGTTTCGCCGGTGCCCGGGGCTCGGGGAACTCGCGGTATTTCGCCCGCTCCTCCTCGCTCATCTTCCCGGTGGCGACCTGCCGGTCGAGGATCCAGCTCCAGCGCTCCACGGCCCGCTGGTGATTGGCCTTGCTCAGCCCCGGGTCGTACTGCTCCGAGCCCTTCAGCAGGGCCGCCAGCAACGCGCCCTGGCTGGGGTTCAGCCGGCTCGCGTCGATGCCGTAATACGCATGGGCGGCCGCCTGTATGCCGTACGAACCCCGGCCGAACCAGCTGGTGTTGAGGTAACCGCGCAGAATCTCCTGCTTGGACTTCTGATTGCTCACCTTCAGCGCGATGATGAATTCCTTCACCTTGCGGGTGACCGTCTGGTCCTGCGACAGATAGGTGTTCTTCACATACTGCTGGGTGATGGTGGACCCGCCCTGGGTCTCCTCACCGGAGACCATGTTGACCACCGCGCGCGCGATGCCCTGGACGGAAATACCGGGGTCGCTGTAGAAGGTGGCGTTCTCCGCGGCGATGACGGAGTTCTCGACGGAGTCCGGCACGTTGTCGAGGGTGACGTTCTGCCGGTTGACGGCGCCCACGCTCACCATCTGGCTGCCGTCCGCCCAGTAGTAGACGGTCGCTTCCTGTGCGGCCGCCTCGTTCTCGTCGGGGATGTCGACGTTCGCGTACACAATGGCGAACAGCCCGGCCAGCGAGAGAACGCCGAACGAGAGGGTGCCGAGCCACAGCCGCCATGACGGCAGCCAGCGGCGCGGACCCTCCCGTCCCTGGCGCGGATAGTCGATGAACCGGCGACGCCCCTTCGTGCCCTTCATACCCGCTTAGATGTGGCGGCCCGGGCTGCGGTTGCCGAGGTAACAGAATGCTCACAAAGGCCGGTGACCAGGGAGAAGGGGCGTGGCCGGCCCGTGGCGGACGGGCCGGCCGGAACCGGACTAGAAGTCGTCGTCGAAGGAGACCGAGCCCTCGACGGCGACCTGGTAGGCCGAGGCCCGCCGCTCGAAGAAGTTGGTCAGCTCCTGGACGTTCTGCAGCTCCATGAAGGAGAACGGGTTCTCCGAGCCGTACACGGGCGGGAAGCCGAGCCGTTGCAGCCGCTGATCGGCGACGCACTGGAGGTACTCGCGCATCGACTCGGTGTTCATCCCCGGCAGGCCGTCACCGCACAGGTCCCGGCCGAACTGGAGCTCCGCCTCGACGGCCTCCTTGAGCATCGCGGTGACCTGCTGCTCCAGCGCGTCGTCGAAGAGATCGGGCTCCTCCTCGCGGACGGTGTCCACCACCGAGAAGGCGAACTCCATGTGCATGGACTCGTCCCGGAACACCCAGTTGGTGCCGGTGGCCAGGCCGTGCAGCAGACCGCGCGAGCGGAACCAGTAGACGTAGGCGAAGGCGCCGTAGAAGAACAGGCCCTCGATGCAGGCCGCGAAGCAGATCAGGTTCAGCAGGAAGCGGCGCCGGTCGGCCTTGGACTCCAGCCGGTCGATCGAGTCGACCGAGTCCATCCACTTGAAGCAGAACGCCGCCTTCTCCCGGATGGACGGGATCTTCTCCACGGCCGCGAAGGCGGCGGCGCGGTCGTCCGGGTCGGGGAGGTAGGTGTCCAGCAGCGTCAGGTAGAACTGCACGTGCACCGCCTCCTCGAAGAGCTGACGGCTCAGGTACAGCCGCGCCTCGGGGGAGTTGATGTGCTTGTACAGCGTCAGCACGAGGTTGTTGGCGACGATCGAGTCCCCGGTCGCGAAGAACGCGACCAGCCGGCCGATCATGTGCTGCTCACCCGGCGAGAGCTTGGCGAGGTCGGCGACGTCGGAGTGGAGGTCGACCTCCTCCACGGTCCAGGTGTTCTTGATCGCGTCGCGGTAGCGGTCGTAGAAGTCCGGGTACCGCATGGGACGCAGGGTCAGCTCGAAGCCGGGGTCGAGGAGGTTCTTCTCACCGGTGGTGGCCGTGTGGGCGGCGGACGCGTTCGTCTCGGGGGCGGTGGTCATTACTGGCATGCCTCGCAGGACTCGGGGTTTTCCAGGGAGCAGGCGACCGCCTCGGGGTCGGTGGCCTGCTGCGGTACGGGGGCGGAGGCGGCGGCGGTGCCGCGGGCGGACTGCGCGATCCGGGTCGCCGGACGGGAGCGCAGGTAGTACGTCGTCTTGATGCCGCGCTTCCAGGCGTAGGCGTACATCGAGCTGAGCTTGCCGATGGTCGGCGAGGCCATGAAGAGGTTCAGCGACTGGCTCTGGTCGAGGTAGGGCGTACGGGCCGCGGCCATGTCGATCAGCGCGCGCTGCGGGATCTCCCAGGCGGTGCGGTACAGCGCCCGTACCTCCTCGGGGACCCAACTGACGTCCTGCACCGAGCCGTTGGCCTCGCGCAGCGCGTCACGGGTCCGTGCGTCCCACAGCCCCAGGGCCTTGAGCTCCTCGATCAGATACGCGTTGACCTGGAGGAACTCGCCGGAGAGCGTCTCGCGCTTGAAGAGGTTGGAGACCTGCGGCTCGATGCACTCGTACACGCCCGCGATGGAGGCGATGGTCGCGGTCGGCGCGATGGCCAGCAGCAGCGAGTTGCGCATCCCGGTGGCGGCGATACGGGTGCGCAGCGCCGCCCAGCGGTCCGCCCAGCGGGGCTCGGTGTCCGGGTAGTGGTCCGGGTGCAGCACGCCGCGGGCGGTCCGGGTCGCGGACCACGCCGGGTGCGGGCCGTGCCGCTCGGCGAGGTCGGCGGACGCCTCGTAGGCGGCCAGCATGATCCGCTCGGAGATACGGGTCGACAGCTCCCGGGCCTCGGCCGAGTCGAAGGGCAGCCGCAGCCGGAAGAACACGTCCTGCAGACCCATCAGGCCCAGACCGACCGGGCGCCAGCGGGAGTTGGAGGCGCCGGCCTGCTCGGTCGGGTAGAAGTTGATGTCCACGACGCGGTCGAGGAAGGTGACGGCGGTGCGGACCGTGGCGTCCAGCCGCTCCCAGTCCATCTCACCGTTGTCGCCCAGGTGCGCGGCGAGGTTCACCGACCCCAGGTTGCAGACCGCGGTCTCGCCGTCGTCGGTCACCTCCAGGATCTCCGTGCAGAGGTTGGAGGAGTGCACGACCTTGCCGGGCTCGGCAGTCTGGTTGGCGGTGCGGTTGGCGGCGTCCTTGAACGTCATCCAGCCGTTGCCGGTCTGCGCCAGGGTGCGCATCATCCGGGAGTACAGCATCCGCGCCGGGATCTGCTTGACCGCCCGGCCCTCGGTCTCCGCCTTCCGGTACGCGGCGTCGAACTCCTCGCCCCACAGGTCCACCAGTTCGGGGGCGTCCGACGGCGAGAACAGCGACCAGTCGGCGTCCGCCTCGACCCGGCGCATGAACTCGTCGGGGATCCAGTGCGCGATGTTCAGGTTGTGCGTCCGGCGGGCCTCCTCACCGGTGTTGTCGCGCAGCTCCAGGAACTCCTCGATGTCCGCGTGCCAGGTCTCCAGGTAGACGCAGGCGGCGCCCTTGCGCCGGCCGCCCTGGTTCACCGCGGCGACCGAGGCGTCGAGCGTGCGCAGGAACGGCACGATGCCGTTGGAGTGCCCGTTGGTGCCGCGGATCAGCGAACCGCGGGCGCGGATGCGGGAGTACGACAGGCCGATGCCGCCGGCGTGCTTGGAGAGCCGCGCCACCTGGTGGTAGCGGTCGTAGATCGAGTCCAGCTCGTCCAGCGGGGAGTCCAGCAGGTAGCAGGACGACATCTGGGGGTGGCGGGTGCCGGAGTTGAAGAGGGTGGGGGAGGAGGGGAGGTACGACAGCGAGCTGGTGAGGCGGTAGAGCTCGGCGACGTCGGCCAGCGCGCGGTCGCTGCCCTCTTTGCCATCAGCGGTCTCGGCGAGGCCGCAGGCCACCCGCAGCAGGAAGTGCTGGGGGGTCTCGACGACCTGACGGGTGGTGGGGTGCCGCAGCAGATAGCGCGAGTGCAGCGTCCGCAGCCCGAAGTAGCCGAAGCGGTCGTCGGCGCCGTCCGCGAGCGCCCGCTCGACCAGGGCGTCCAGCCGCGCGGCGTGGGTCCGTACGAACTCCGCGGTCGCATCGGCGATCAGCCCCTCGCGGTGGCCGACCTCGATGGAGGCGGAGAAGGCGACCGCCCCCTGTTCGGCCGCCTCCTCCGAGATCGCGAGGGTGAGCAGCCGGGCGGCGAGCTTGGAGTACTGCGGCTCGTCACCGATCAGACCGGCCGCGGCCTCGGTGGCCAGCGAGCGCAGCTCGGCCGCGTCGGAGCCCGCGTGCCGGCCGCGCAGGGCGGCGGCGGCCACCTTGCCGGGGTCGGTGGCGGTGAGGTCCGCGGTGAGCTCGGTCAGGGTGCGCAGCAGGGCGACGCCCGGGCCGTCGGGCTGCCCGACCTCGGCGTCTGACGCGGGCTCCGTTGGCGCGATGGTCACTGATGCTCTCCCTCACTCGGCGGGGGCCGGGAGGGAGGGACGCGACGGGCGCACGCGGGCATGCGGCACCCCGCGACGAACGGGGTGCGCGGGCACACCGCGCGGCGTCCACCGGCCCACCCCTCGGGGCCCGGACGTATCGACGTCCGCACCGATGGCGGCGCGGACGTACCGTCGGCAGGTCCTCGGACTTCCGGGCGCACGGCGGCCCGTCAACAAGTGCGGGCGGGTGCGCGCGTACACCGTTGCGGGACAGTCCCGGATTCCCACCGGGTTCCCCTGCGGCGACAGCGAGGACGAGCATACATGTGGGGGTGACCCCTCTCGTGCACCCCCACATCTAGTGTGTCGCGAGTGATCAACGAGTGATCGGGCGGTGCCTGTCGGTGGCCTCGGCTATCGTCGGTTGTACGTTCCTTGCTCTGCCCGATGACAGAAGGAGGGGGCCCATGCCCGCGCTCGCTGACCGGCCGCACATCGCGACAACCGACTTCGAAGAGGCTGCCCGGATATTCGCTCGATTGGAGCGTGGTGCACGTCTGGAACTCATCGATGGGAAGGTCAGGAGCAAGCCCATGCCGGACGGGGACCACGGGCTGATCATCGAATGGCTGACGCGTCTGTGCATCCAGTCGCGCCCCGAACTGTGGCTCTATCCGGACCAGGGAATCAAGGTGCAGACCTATCGGGGCGGCCGCGCCCGCCCGGATGGGGCGCTCGCTCCCAGCGGCGCTGTCGGGGGCCAAGGGGAATGGGTAGACCCCGAACCCGTGTTGATGGCCGTCGAGGTCACGTCGCATGATTCGGACACCGACCGGCGCGACCGGGTGGAGAAGCCCCGTGCGTACGCGGAGACCGGTATCCCGGTCTACCTGCTCATTGATCGCGACAATTGCGAGCTGGCGGTCTACAGCGAGCCGAATGGTTCCCGGTACGAGAACATTCACACCGTCCCGTACGGCAAGACCCTCCACCTCCCGGACCCCGTCGGTATCACTCTCGAAACCGAGCCGCTCAAGGACTGGGTGAACTGACCGGGTGCACGAAGAGGGCCGCCGCCTCCCGGAGGAGGTGGCGGCCCGTCGCGTCGGACGCGGTGGCTCAGTGCCCCGCCGGGGCCCCCGCCGTCGCCGGGGGGAGTTCGACGGCCACGCCCGCGTCGCCGGCGTCCGCCGTGTAGTCGGCGGGGCTGGTCTCGTCGACGCCGTCGGGGGCCTTGGCGGCCCTCAGGGCGAAGGTGAGGACGACGGTGACCACGACGTTCAGGACGAACGCGGTCAGGCCGATGTAGCCGATCTCGCCGATGCCGGGGATCTCCGCGCTGGAGCCGCCGAAGTGCTTCTGGGTCGGGCTGGCGACGCCGTAGGCCGCGAGCGTGCCGTAGAGCATGCCGACCGCCCAGCCGGCCAGCAGCGCCCAGCGGTGGAACCAGCGGGTGAACAGGCCGCCGACGAGCGACGGCATGGTCTGGAGGATCCAGATGCCGCCCAGCAGCTGGAAGTTGATCGCGACGGTCTTGTCCATGGTGAGGACGAAAACCAGGGCGCCGACCTTGACCAGCAGCGACACGAGCTTGGCGACCTTGTGCTCCTGCTCGGGGGTGGCGTCCTGGTTGAGGAAGTCCTTGTAGACGTTGCGGGTGAAGAGGTTGGCGGCCGCGATGGACATGATGGCCGCCGGTACGAGGGCGCCGATGCCGATCGCGGCGAACGCGACGCCGGCGAACCAGCTCGGGAACATGTCCTCGAACAGCTGCGGAATGGCCAGCTGCGGGTTGCCCTGGATGTCCGTCCCGGCCTTGATGGCCATGAAGCCGAGCAGCGCCAGGAGGCCCAGCATCAGGGAGTACAGCGGCAGGATCGTGGTGTTGCGGCGGATCACGTTGCGGCTGCGCGAGGAGAGCGTCGCGGTGATCGAGTGCGGGTACATGAACAGCGCCAGCGCGGAGCCGAGCGCCAGGGTCGCGTACGCCCACTGGGCGTTGGGGCCGCTGGTCAGCTCGCCGCGCGGCTTGCCGGGCACGGCGCCGGGCTGGGCCAGCGCCTTGCCCGCCGCGTCGAAGATGTGGTCGAAGCCGCCCAGCTTGATCGGGATGTAGATGATCGCCACGGCGATCACCAGGTAGATCAGGCCGTCCTTGACGAAGGCGATCAGCGCCGGGGCGCGCAGGCCGGAGGAGTACGTGTACGCGGCCAGCACCGCGAACGCGATCAGCAGTGGCAGGTCCTTGACGAACCAGTTGGTGTTCTCGCCGCCGCCGATGCCCATCACGTCCAGGACGGCCTGGATGCCGACCAGTTGGAGCGCGATGTACGGCATCGTCGCGAGGATGCCGGTCAGCGCCACCGCCAGCGACAGTCCCTTCGAGCCGAAGCGGCCGCGGACGAAGTCGGAGGTGGTGACGTAGCCGTGCTTGTGCGAGACCGACCACAGGCGGGGCAGGAAGGTGAAGATCAGCGGGTACACGAGGATCGTGTACGGCACGGCGAAGAAGCCGGCGGCGCCCGCCGCGTAGATCGCCGCGGGGACCGCGACGAAGGTGTACGCGGTGTAGAGGTCACCGCCCAGCAGGAACCACGTCACCCAGGTGCCGAAGCTCCGCCCGCCCAGGCCCCATTCGTCGAGGTTGGCGGACTGCTCGGCCTTGCGCCAGCGGGCGGCGAGGAAGCCCATGACCGTCACGGCCAGGAAGAAGAAGACGAAGACGGCGAGTGCCACGCCGTTGACGCCCTTGGTCGAGGAGGCCGCGAGTTCGGCCGTCGTCCGGAGAGTCACTTGACCGCACCGTCCTTGCGGGCGCGCTGCTCACGCTGCACGAGCTTGTAGGCGATCATGGTCAGCGCCGTGGAGATCAGCACCCACAGCATCTGGTACCAGTAGAAGAACGGGATGCCGATCAGGGTCGGCTCGATCCGGGCGTACGAACTCACCCACAGCATCGCGACGAACGGAGCGATCAGACACAGTCCGGCCACCACACGCGTCGGGGTGACGACCTGTCTGCTGGTCGGCGACTCGGCTGGCTCTGGCATCGGCGGCTCCGTCCGTGGCGAACTCCTGGGTAATGGGCTGGAAATCTATGGCAGGGACGTGGCGCGCGTCACTAGCTGTCCGCATATCGGTATGACGAATTCGCGCGCGGCGGGGTGACGTTCGCCCCGTGACGGGGTGCGGGACTGCCGCCCGGCGGTGGGGTGCGTACGGGCCGGGCGGCCGCTCGGGCCCGGCGGACGGGCCCGGCGTCAGTCCGTGGGGCGCTGCAGCCGGGCGACGAACTTGTAGCGGTCGCCGCGGTAGACCGAACGCACCCACTCCACCGGCCGGCCCTGGGCGTCGAGCGAGTGCCGGGAGAGCATCAGCATCGGCAGGCCGACGTCGGTGCCCAGCAGACCGGCCTCGCGCGGGGTGGCCAGCGAGGTCTCGATGGTCTCCTCGGCCTCCGCCAGGCGGACGTCGTAGACCTCGGCCAGCGCGGTGTAGAGCGAGGTGTACTTGACGAGGTTGCGGCGCAGCGCGGGGAAGCGCTTCGCGGACAGATGGGTGGTCTCGATGGCCATCGGCTCGCCGCTGGCCAGCCGCAACCGCTCGATGCGCAGCACCCGGCCGCCGGGCGCGATGTCCAGCAGGCCGGCCAGCCGGTCGTCCGCGGTGACATAGCCGATGTCCAGCAGCTGGGAGGTCGGCTCCAGGCCCTGGGCGCGCATGTCCTCGGTGTACGAGGTCAGTTGCAGCGCCTGCGAGACCTTGGGCTTGGCCACGAACGTGCCCTTGCCCTGGATGCGCTCCAGCCGGCCCTCGACGACCAGCTCCTGCAGCGCCTGGCGGACCGTCGTCCGCGAGGTGTCGAACTCCGCCGCGAGGGTCCGCTCGGGCGGGACCGGAGTGCCGGGCGGCAGGGTGTCGGTGATCTCCAGCAAGTGCCGCTTGAGCCGGTAGTACTTGGGCACCCGCGCCGTCCGCGCGCCGCTGCCGCTCTCGGCGCTGCCCCCGTCCGTCTCCATGACCCGCCTCTCCGACTCCTGTCGTGCTGCCGTCACCGGCTCCTCCGTACGTAGCGGCTCACATCGTGGCACGGGTGGGTTCTCCGTGCTCCCTCGCAGGTCCCGGCGCGCCAGATGTCGGTCCGGTAACGGACCTGACAGCGACTCTTATACACCCTTGACACCCCAAAAGGTCTAGGCCAAGCTGCGGGAACTGGTCTAAACCATTAAAGACCACACCCGGCCTCTAGGGGAGAGCGCAATGAAGCGTGGGCTCATAGCAGCGACGGCGGTCGCGGGAATGCTGGTGAGTGTCGCTGCCTGTGGGTCCAGCGACGGCAACAAGGCGGGGGCGGACGGCTTCAAGGGCCAGAAGCTCACCGTCTGGGTGATGAGCGGTTCGAATCCGGAGCAGTGGAGCAAGCAGGTCTCCGAGCAGTTCAAGAAGAAGACCGGCGCCACCGTCGAGTTCAAGGTCCAGCAGTGGAACGGCATTCAGCAGAAGCTGAGCACCGCCCTTTCCGAGGACACCCCGCCGGACGTCGTCGAAATCGGCAACACCCAGACCGCCGCCTACGCCAAAGCCGGCGCCCTGGCCGATCTCGGAGATCTGAAGAAGGAGATCGGCGCCGACTGGAACGACGCGTTCAACAAGGCGTCGGTGGTGGACGGAAAGCAGTACGCGCTGCCGTGGTACGCGGGCAACCGCGTGGTGATGTACAACAAGAAGATCTGGGCCGAAGCCGGCCTCAAGGGCACGCCCGGGACGCGCGCCGAACTCTTCAAGGCATTCGACACCATCAAGAAGAAGACCGACGCCGAACCGCTCTATCTGCCCGGCCAGAACTGGTACTTCCTCGACGGGCTGACCATCGGCACCGGCGCCGACCTGGTGAAGAAGCAGGGCGGCAAGTGGGTCTCCAACCTCGGCGACCCCAAGGTCTCCAAGGCCATGGACATCTACCGGCAGTACCAGGCGTTCAGCACCGCGCCGAAGAACAAGGACGAGGCCACCCCGCAGCAGGCCGAGGTCTTCGCCAAGGGCCGGACCGGCGCGGTCATCGCCATGGGCTACGAGGCGGCCACCGCCGTCAAGGCCAACCCGAAAATCAAGAACGACATCGGATTCTTCACCATCCCCGGTGAGACCGCCGGCAAGCCCGAAGGCGTCTTCCTCGGCGGCTCCAACTTCGCCGTCGCCGGAATGGGCAAGAACCAGGAACTCGCCAAGGAATTCCTGAAGATCGCGCTGTCCAAGGAAAACGACGCGCAGATGGTCAAGGAAGTCGGCTGGACCCCGAAGTCCCCGGACCTGGCCGACGCCGCCAAGGAGAATCCGGCCGCCGCGGCCGCCGCGCCCGCGACGCAGAAGTCCGGCGGCACCACGCCGCTGATTCCGCAGTGGGCCGCCGTGGAGAACGTACCGAACCCGATCAAGAACTACATGACGGCCGTGCTGAACGGCAAGGCCCCGGCCGACGCCGCCAAGGACATCGAGTCCGAGATCAACGCGCGGCTCGCCAAGCAGTAGACGCCACCGGCTGCGTACGGGGCCGGCCGTCCCCGGCCCCGTACGCGCGTCCGCAGGTGCAGGGAACCATCACGGCTACGAGGGGGAGCAGGGGCCCATGGCAGTGCAGCTCGACGACGCGGCGGACCAGACCGCGCCGCGGACCGGCAAGGGAGGCGCACCGCCCGCCCGGCGCGGCAGCGGCCGGCGGCCCGGCCGCGGCACTCCCGCCGCTTCCGCCCGCCGCACCGCGGCCACTCCCGCCCGCCGCACCCCGTACCTCCTGCTGCTGCCCGCCCTGCTCGCGACCGCCGTGTTCCTGGGCTGGCCCATGGTCCGCAACCTGCTGCTCTCCTTCCAGAACCTGAACATGAAGGAGCTGATCCAGCACCTCACCGACTGGCGCGGGACCGGCAACTACCAGGAGGTCCTGGGCAGTGAGCAGTTCTGGCGGGTCACCTCGCGCACCGTCGTCTTCACCGCCGTCAACGTCGTCCTGATCATGGTGATCGGGGTGCTGATCGGACTGCTGCTGGCCCGCCTCGGCACCACCATGCGCCTGGTGCTGTCCGCCGCGCTGGTACTGGCCTGGGCGATGCCGACGATCGCCGCCACCACCGTCTTCCAGTGGCTCTTCGACGCCCGCTACGGCGTCGTCAACTGGGTGCTGGACAGGCTGGGCCGGCACTCCATGGCCCACTACGACTGGGTCGGCTCCCAGCTGTCGACCTTCTTCGTGATCACCGTGCTGATCGTCTGGCAGTCGCTGCCGTTCGTGGCGCTCAACCTGTACGCGGCCACCACCACGATCCCCAAGGAGCTCTACGAGGCGGCCCGGATGGACGGCGCCGGCACCTGGAAGGTCTTCACCTCCGTCACCTTCCCGTTCCTCAAGCCGTTCTTCCTCGCCACGACGTTCCTGGAGGTCATCTGGGTCTTCAAGGCGTTCCCGCAGATCTTCGCGATCAACCAGGGCGGGCCGGACCGGCTCACCGAGACGCTGCCGATCTACGCCTTCACCGAGGGCGTCGGCAACCTCCACTTCGGGATGGGCGCCGCGATCTCGCTGCTGACGATCGCGGTGCTGCTGGCCATGACCGCCTACTACCTGCGTCTGACGTTCAAGCAGGAACAGCAAGAGGAGAACGGGCTGTGAAGCGCGCTGCCTTCCCGACCGCCGGCCGCATCTGGCCCAACGCCGTCGCGGCCGTGCTCGCCCTCGGCTTCGTCTTCCCCGTCTACTGGATGTTCAACACGGCCTTCAAGCCGACCCGGGACATCCTCAGCGAAGACCCCGTGTGGTTCCCCTTCCACGGCACCCTCGAACACTTCGCCACGGCCGTGAACGCCCCGAACTTCTGGACCCTCGCCGGGAACTCGGTGCTGGTGACCGTCCTGGCGGTCGGCCTCTCGCTGGTCATCGCGCTCTGCGGGGCGTTCGCCCTCACCCGGATGCGCTTCAAGGGCCGCAAGGGCATCCTGCTGACCTTCATGGTCGCCCAGATGGCGCCCTGGGAGGTGATGGTGATCTCGATCTACCTCATCGTGCGGGACGCGGACCTGCTCAACAGCCTGGTGCCGCTCACCTTCTTCTACATGCTGATGGTGCTGCCCTTCACCCTGCTGACCCTCCGCGGCTACGTCGCCGCGGTGCCCAAGGAACTGGAGGAGTCCGCGATGGTCGACGGCTGCTCACGCCGCCAGGCATTCCTCAAGGTCGTCTTCCCGCTGCTGGCACCCGGCCTGATGGCCACCTCACTCTTCGGCTTCATCACGGCCTGGAACGAGTTCCCGCTGGTGCTGGTCCTCAACAAGGAGCCGGCCACGGGCACCCTGCCGCTGTGGCTCTCGCAGTTCCAGACCGCGTTCGGGGACGACTGGGGCGCCACGATGGCCGCCGCCTCGATCTTCGCCGTCCCGATCCTGGTCCTCTTCCTGATCCTGCAACGCAAGGCGGTCGGCGGGCTCACCTCCGGCGCAGTGAAGGGATGACGCAGTCCATGACTTCTTTCGTAGGTTCCGCGGGCTCCGCACGCCCGGTACGCCCCGCCGACACCCTCACCCGCGACGCGCTCGCCGTCCTCCAGCCCGGCTTCACCGGCACCACCGCCCCCGACTGGCTGCTGCGCCGGCTCGGCGAGGGCCTGGTCTCGGTCGGCCTGTTCGGCCGCAACATCGAGGACCCGGCCCAACTCGCCGCGCTGACCGCCCGGTTGCGCCGCGAGCGGCCGGACCTGCTGGTCGCCGTCGACGAGGAGGGCGGCGACGTCACCCGCCTCGAAGTGCGCGGCGGCTCCTCCTTCCCCGGCAACCACGCGCTGGGCGCCGTCGACGACACCGCGCTGACCCGTGCGGTCGCCCGCGAGCTGGGCCGCCGGCTGGCCGCGTGCGGGGTCAACCTCAACTGGGCGCCCTCCGCCGACGTCAACTCCAACCCGGACAACCCGGTCATCGGGGTCCGCTCCTTCGGCGCCGATCCGCAGCTGGTGGCCCGGCACACCGCCGCCTACGTGGAGGGCCTGCAGTCCGCCGGAGTGGCCGCCTGCACCAAGCACTTCCCCGGGCACGGTGACACCGCCGTCGACTCCCATCACGACCTGCCGCGGATCACCGCCGACCTGGCCACCCTCCAGGAGCGCGAACTGGTGCCGTTCCGCGCGGCGATCGCCGCCGGCACCCGGGCCGTGATGAGCGCGCACATCCTGCTGCCCGCCCTCGACGGCGCGCACCCGGCCACCCTCAGCCCGGCCGCGCTGCACGGCCTGCTGCGCGCCCCGGTCGCCGCGGGCGGCCTCGGCTTCGACGGGCTGATCGTCACCGACGGGATGGAGATGCGGGCCATCGCCGCCACCTACGGCATCGAGCGCGGCAGCGTCCTCGCCGTCGCGGCCGGCGCCGACGCGATCTGTGTGGGCGGCGGACTGGCCGACGAGGACACCGTGCTGCGGCTGCGCGACGCCCTGGTGCGCGCGGTGCGCGACGGCGAACTGCCGGAGCAGCGGCTCGCCGACGCCGCCGCACGGGCGCGGGCGCTGGCCCGCCGGCCCGGGGGCCCGGGCGCGACCGAGGGGGTCACGCCCGCACCGGACATCGGTCTGACCGCGGCCCGCCGCGCGCTGCGCCGCACGCCGGGCGACGGCCACCGCTACCCGCCGCTCACCGCCCCCGCGTACGTCGCGGCCTTCACCCCGCTCGCCAACATCGCGGTGGGGGACGAGACCCCGTGGGGCGTCGGCGCCGAACTGGCCCGCCTCCTGCCCGGCACCGAAACCGCCACCCGCACCGCGGAGTCGGCCGCCGCGGCCGGGACCGCCGCACTGATCGGCGGCCTGCTCACCGCGGCCGCCGGCCGCCGCATCGTCGCCGTCGTACGCGACCTGCACCGCCATCCCTGGATGGCCGAGGCGCTCACCGCGCTCCTCGCCGCCCGCCCCGACACCGCGGTCGTCGAGATGGGCATTCCCGGGGCCGCGCCCCGCGGCGCCCTCCACCTCGCCACCCACGGCGCCGCCCGCGTCTGCGGCCAGGCAGCCGCCGAGGCCCTCACGGGCCGGTGGCCGGGGGAGCGGGCCTGAGAACCGGCGCCCGCCGCGGGCCCGGCGCCGCCCGCCCGGCGGCGCCGCGGTAGGCGAACCACGGCGGGAAGAACCGGTCGCGGCCGGCCCGACGATGAGGACGCACCGCACCGCACCGTGCCCGCGCCCACCCTCCGCCGAGCAGCCGGCCCACGGCGAGACCGACGAGCGCCGGCCGGGCGCGAACGAACGGGAGCGAACACCCGGTCGCGGCGGACGCGCCGGCCATCAGCCCGTCCCGGGGCCGGCCCCGCAGCACGCCCCGACGCGCACGGCGACGGACGACCGGTTGAGCAGGATCCCCGCCGACGAGCAGACCGGCTGCCTCAAACCCGCACCGCAACGCGTCCGACTGCTGCGCGCCGCGGCACGCACCGGTACCCGGCTCGACCCCGGCACCTTCGCACAGCGCCCGCGCATCCCTTGTACAGCGCCCCCGGACACCCTCCGCGAGGCCGTACGCCGCAGAACCACCGCCCACGCCGAGGGTCCCTCGCCCGCGTCCACCACCCCACGACCCCACTGGATCACCTGACGGCGACCGAGCCCGGCCCGTGCCGAGCCGCCCCTAGATGAATGAGTCCGATGTTCCTGCTGGCCGCGACCATGGCGAAGGGCGCCCGTTGGCTCGTGTGTGACTACCAGCCTGGACGCCCTTCTGGCGGCACTGTACGTGTTCATCGACGACCACGTGGTCCCTTGTCGCCGGATTGGGCGACCTCCGAAACTGACAGACGCCGAACTGCTGTGCCTGGCCGTCGCCCAAGTCCTGCTCGGGTTTCCCTCTGCCCGGCACTGGGTCCGCTTCGCCCACGCCAGACTGGGACACCTCTTTCGCTACCTGCCCCAGCAATCCGCCTACAACAAGCGTCTGAACGCGGCCGGACCGCTGATTTCCCAGGTGATCGAAGCACTGGCCCGCCAGGTCCCTACCTGGCACGACGACCTGCGCCTGATCGACTCCACCCCGCTGCCCTGCGCTGCCTCGCGCGAGACCGTCAAACGCTCCGATCTGGCCGGACATGCCGGCTACGGCTACTGCCGCAGCCACTCCCGCTTCTTCTGGGGATTGCGGCTCTACCTGGTCACCACCGCCGAAGGCATGCCCGTCACCTGGTGCCTGGCCAACCCCAAGCTCGGCGAACGGGAAGTGATGACCGCCCTGCTGGAACGCGACCACCACCTCATCCGAGCTGGGCAGGTGGTCCTGGCCGACAAGGGTTTCGCGAGCAAGGGGTTCGAAGCCTTCCTCACCGAGCGACTCGGCGTTCACCTGGTGCGGCCGGACCGCAAGGACGAGCCGGTCCGGCACGGGAAGATCACCCGTGTCCGTCAGTGGATCGAGGCCGTCTTCGGCACCCTCAAAGGCCAGCTCAGCCTCGAACAGCACGGAGCAAGAACCCCGATCGGAGTCTTCGCCCGCACCGGCCAACGACTCCTCGCCCTGGCAGCCTGCATCTGGCACAACTGGACCACCAACGCCAAGATCAAACGATCCCTGATCGCCTACGACCACTAAGAACATCGGACTCAACCATCTAGGGCCTTTGTCTGAATCAGGCATGACCCCGCGAGCCCGGCTTGATCCAAACGAAAGCCCCTAGATGCCCTGCCAGTCCGGCTTGGCCGCGTAGGTGGCGCGGAAGTACTCCGCGAGCTTCAGCTTGGAGGCTGCGGCCTCGTCGACGACGACCGTGGCGTGCGGGTGGAGCTGGAGCGCCGAGGCCGGGACCAGTGCGGCGACCGGGCCCTCGACGGCATGGGCCACCGCGTCCGCCTTGCCCTCGCCGGTGGCCAGCAGCACCAGGTGGCGGGCCTCCAGGATGGTGCCGATGCCCTGGGTGATGACGTGGTGCGGGACCTCGTCGAGGCTGTCGAAGAACCGGGCGTTGTCCTCCCTGGTCTGCCGGGTCAGCGTCTTGATGCGGGTGCGGGAAGCGAGCGACGAACAGGGCTCGTTGAAGCCGATGTGTCCGTCGGTGCCGATGCCGAGCAGCTGGAGGTCCACCCCGCCGGCCTCGCGCAGCGCGCGGTCGTACGCCTCGCAGGCGGCCTGGACGTCCTCGGCCGTGCCGTCGGGGCCCATGAAGGCGTGTTCGTCGAGACCGAGCGGCTCGACCACCTCGCGCAGCACCACCGAGCGGTAGGACTCGGGGTGCCCGGCCGGCAGCCCGACGTACTCGTCGAGCTGGCAGATGCGGGTACGCGAGGCGTCGACCGCGCCGGCCCGGACCTTCGCCGCCAGCGCCTGGTAGATGGGCAGCGGGGTCGAGCCGGTGGCCACACCGAGCAGCGCGTCGGGCCTGCGCCGCAGCAGGGTGGCGACGGCCTCCGCGATCAGCTCGCCGCCTGCCGCGGCGTCCGGAACGATGACAACTTCCACGCTTTGGCCTGCCGTTCTGGAGAGTGGTGCTACGCCGTCATGTGGTATAGACCAATCTATCAGAGGGCGGCCCCCGCGGGCCGGTGGCGCACCCGAACGGAGGCGGACGATTTCCCGTCGCGCCGGTGACCGGGAGGCACCGGAACACCCCGGCGGGCGACGCCTCGTCAGAGCAGGGCGCCTCCCGTCGCGTCGATCCACTGCCCGGTCACCCACCGGCTGTCGTCCGAGGCCAGGAAGGCCACGATGTCGCCGATGTCGGTGGCGTCCGCGACCCGGCCGAGCGGGGATATCGCCCGGAGCCTCTCCCGCGCCGCGTCGGCGCTCCCGCCCCGCAGCCAGCCGGCGTTCATGTCGGTGTCGACCGCGCCGGGCGCCACCGCGTTGACGGTGATGCCGCGCCGGCCCAGATCCTTCGCCAGCGTCGAGGTGAACACGTCGAGCGCGCCCTTGGTCATGGCGTAGGCGATCAGCTCGGGCTTGGCCGCCCCGCGCGTCAGCCCCGTCGAGGTGTTGATGATGCGTCCGCCGTCCCGCAGCCGGGACAGTCCCTGCTGGACGACGAAGAACGGCGCCTTGGTGTTCACCGCGAAGAGGTGGTCGAAGTCCGCCACCGTCAGCTCGCCGATGCCCTTGAGCGTCCCGTCGACCGCCTTGTTGATCCCGGCGTTGTTGACCAGGATGTCCAGCCCCTCGGCCTGCTCGTCGAACGCCGCCCACAGCGCCTCGGCGTCCCCCGGCACGCCCAGCTCGGCCCGGAGCGCGAACGCCTCGCCGCCCGCCGCCTCGATCGCCGAGACCGTCTCCTTGGCCGCGGTCTCGTCGCGGCCGTAGTGCACGCCGACCCGCGCCCCGTCCCGCCCCAGCCGTTCCGAGATCGCCCGGCCGATCCCCCTGCTGCCGCCCGTCACCAGTGCCGTCCTGCCGCTGAGCGCGCCCATGGCGGTGCCCCTCCCCGATCGGTGTCCGCGCGCGGCCTCCGCGCGGCGGACGATTTATGTATCGCTCGCTACAGAAAAACCGTAGCACGCGTTCCGTACCGGTCGCTATAAAATTCCTCCATGGCGACCAAGGAAACGAAGCAGCGCGGCCGGCCCCGGTCCTTCGACCGGGAGACGGCCCTGGAGCAGGCGGTCCGGTCCTTCTGGGAGCAGGGCTACGAGGCCACCTCGATCTCCGACCTGACCCGCGCCATGGGCATCGGCGCGCCCAGCCTCTACGCCGCCTTCGGCGACAAGCGCGCACTGTTCGACGAGGTCGTCGCCGAGTACGGGCGCCTCTACGGCGGCTTCATCTCCCGGGCCGTGGCCGAGGAGCCCACCGCCCGCCGCGGCGTCGAGCGGGCGCTGCGCGAGGCCGCCGCCGAGTACACCGCGCCCGGCCGCCCCCGCGGCTGCCTCGTCATCAGCGCCGCCCTGAACATCTCGCCTGCCTCCGCCGAAGTCGCCGCGTCCCTGCGGGAGATGAGGCGGTCCAACCTCCGGGAGATCGCGAGCGCCGTCCGGGCGGACGTCGCCGCCGGCGAGCTGCCCGCCGACACGGACGCCGACGCGCTGGCCGACTATGTGGGCGCCGTCATCCAGGGCATCTCGCAGCAGGCGCGGGACGGCGCGGAGCGCACGGCGCTGGAGGCGGTAGTCGAGCTGGCGATGAGGGCCTGGCCGGAGGCGGCGGGATCACGGAGCGTGGCGGGCGCCCGCCCGGCCCCGTAACGGGCCCCGGAAACACCCGCGGGCCGCGGCGCCAGGACAGGACCCTCAACCTGTCCGGCACCGCAGCCCGGAGCTCACATCGGCCGGTCCCGACGTGCGGTCGGAGGAAGCCCCGTGTGCGGTGGGGCGCCACCGTCCTGGGACCGGTCGATCGGAGACCTCCGCGCAGTCAGGGCAGAGAGCGCTTCGGTCTCGATCCGCTCTCCTGTGCGGGGAGAACGGAAGTCTTTGCTGAATTGTGGACTAGACCATTATTGGTTGTCCATGCCCGTGCGAGGACAACACTTACACCGTACGCCGGTAGGCTCCAAAGCGTGCCCTCCATGAACGAACTCGTACGCCAGCACACCGCTCTGAGCGACACCGACCTCGAGTGGCTCCACCTGCTGGTCTCGGAGTGGCAGCTGCTCTCCGACCTGTCCTTCGCCGATCTCGTGCTGTGGGTCCCCACCCTCGACGGCACCCGCTACGTCTCCGTCGCCCAGATGCGGCCGAACACCGGCCCCACCTCCTACCAGGACGACATGGTCGGCCACCTCGTTCCCCGGGGCCGCCGGCCGATGCTGGACTCCGCCTTGGATGAGGGCCGCATCGTACGCGAGGGCGACCCGGAGTGGCGAGAGGAAGTTCCGGTACGCGTCGAGTCCATCCCGGTGCGCCGGGAGGGCCGGGTGCTCGGAGTGATCGCCCGCAACACCAATCTGCTGACCGTGCGCACCCCCAGCCGCCTGGAACTCACCTACCTCCAGAGCGCCTCCGACCTCGCCCAGATGATCGCCGCCGGAACGTTTCCCTTCCCCGGCCAGCAGGTCGACATGGACGCCTCACCGCGGGCTGGCGACGGGCTGATCCGGCTCGACGCGGACGGCGTCGTCCAGTACGCCAGCCCCAACGCGCTCTCCGCCTACCACCGGCTGGGCCTCGCCGCCGACCTGGTGGGCCACCACCTGGGTCAGGCCACCGCCGAACTGGCGCCCGCCCGTGGCCCGGTGGACGAGGCGCTGGTCAAACTGGCCAGCGGCTGGGCCCCCAGGGAATTCGAGGTCGAGGGCAATGACGGTGTCATTCAATTGCGCGCCATTCCGCTCAAACCGAAAGGCGCCCACATCGGTTCCCTTGTACTGCTGCGCGATGTGACGGAGTTGCGGCGGCGCGAGCGGGAACTGATCACCAAGGACGCCACCATCCGGGAAATCCACCACAGAGTGAAGAACAATTTGCAGACAGTTGCCGCACTGCTGCGGCTGCAGTCCCGTCGGATGGATTCCGAACAGGGCCGCGACGCCCTCAACGAGGCCGTCCGCAGGGTCGGTTCGATCGCCATCGTGCACGAGACGCTGTCACAGAACCTCGACGAACGCGTCGAGTTCGACGAGATCGCCGACCGGGTGCTGGCGATGGTCGCGGAGATCTCCCCCGGCAAGGTGACCACCCGACGCACCGGACGCTTCGGCATCCTCGACGCCGAGGTGGCCACGCCGCTGTCGATGGTGCTGACCGAGGTGCTGCAGAACGCCCTGGAGCACGCCTTCGAGCAGGCGGAGCACGGTGTGGTCGAGGTCGGCGCGGTGCGCGGCGGGAGCCGTACCGAGCCGCGGCTGCTGGTCACCGTCCAGGACAACGGCCGCGGACTGCCCGAGGGGTTCGACCCGCACCGCGCCGGAAACCTGGGGCTGCAGATCGTGCGGACGCTGGTGGAGGGCGAGTTGGGCGGAAAGTTCGACATGGTGCCCGCGCCCGAGCGCGGCACCCAGGTCGTCCTCGATGTGCCCGTGCGCCCCGAGAAGCAGCACTGAGACCGCACCGATACCGCACCGAGGCGGGACCGAGACGCTATCGGGACGGTATCGGGACCGGTGCCGGCGGCGCGGAGCCGGCACCGGTCGCCGGGCGCGGAACAGCAACAAGCCCCGGACCGTTCGGTCCGGGGCTCAAAGCTATTGCGATGCGGTAACGACCGGGCTTTTCAGCGCCGAGGGTGCATCGGGGGTACTGCGCGCTGCGGCTCGGGGGCCACGGGGAGGCTGGCTCAGGCGCTGGCGTTGCGCGCCCGGTTGCGAGCTGCACGGCGCTTCATCGCGCGGCGCTCGTCCTCGCTCAGACCACCCCAGACGCCGGAGTCCTGGCCGGACTCGAGCGCCCACTGCAGGCACTGCTCCATGACGGGGCAGCGGCGGCAGACGGCCTTGGCTTCCTCGATCTGCAGCAGCGCAGGACCGGTGTTGCCGATGGGGAAGAAGAGCTCGGGGTCTTCCTCGCGGCAAACGGCGCGGTGACGCCAGTCCATGGCTGCTCCATCTCCTCGTAATACGGGAACGTTGCTTGTGAATGTGAACGCTTTCACGAATCCCCCCACAAGGGAAGGGCCGATTCCCAGCTGCGCTGGTGCGGTCCTGTGGAATGAGGAGGAGGATTCGGGCTCTCAAGGGGGCCGGTGAAGTGGCCGTCCCGATCGCCATGAAGAGACTCGCAAACCTCGGCGACGGATACAACCCCTTCCGGAAACTTTTTTTTGATTCCTTGGTGTCGCCTCGGTCACAGCCGTCATTCCAGGGGGTGGGAACCAGCCTAAACGTTCGAGTGAAAGGACTTTGGGCCCTACTGCTCACACAATCACACGCAGTGCACGGCGAACGCCTGTGAACGTCACACTCGTACGCAGCCCCAGGTGGTCACCGTCCATCTGGAAGGGCAGCGGCACCTGCGAATGCAAGGTGAAGTTCGTGAGGTCGTGAAGTGAGAGCGCGTGCTTGCCGTGGGGGCCGCGCTCGGGCGTTGACGTCAGCAGCTGGGTGGCGTAGCGGGCCACCGCGGGCGAGGACAGCTTGCTCAGTGCGAACAGATCCAGCGCGGTGTCGAACGAGGCGTCCGGGGAGGGGTAGATCGGCCGATTGCCCAGGTAGGACCACGGGGCGGTGTTGCAGATTATGGCCAGCGCGAGGTTCTCGACGCGCTCCGCGGCCCCGTCCTCACCGCCCGGGCGTTCGAGGGTCAGCACCCCCTGCCGGCGGTTCGCCTCGCCCAGGAACTGCCGTACGACCTGTCGCATGTACAGGGCATGGGTCGAACGCTTGCCGCGTTCCCGCTGCTGCTCGACCCGGCCGACGACGCCGGCGTCGAAGCCGAAGCCCGCGCAGAAGGTGAACCAGCGCTCCGGCACGCCCTCGTCCTCGGTGCCCGGGGTGCCGGCGGCGAGCCCCAGGCCGATGGTGCGCTCGCTGCCGTCGCGCAGCGCGTCCAGCAGGGCGCCGGTCGCCTCCACGACGTCGTTGGGCAGCCCCAGGGCGCGGGCGAAGACATTGGTGGAGCCGCCGGGGACGACGGCCAGCCGTGGGTGCGACTCCGGATCGGGTCCGTTGGCCAGCAGGCCGTTGACGACCTCGTTGACCGTGCCGTCGCCGCCGAGTGCCACGACCAGTTCCGTCTCGCCGCCCTCGGTGGCCTGCCGGGCCAGATCGCGGGCGTGCCCGCGGTACCGCGTCTCGGCCACCTCCAGCTTGAGGTCGCTGGCGAGGGCGTGGGTGAGCACTTCACGGGTGCGGGCACTGGTGGTGGTGGCGGCGGGATTGACCACGAGAAGTGCGCGCATGTGCAGCAGCGTACCTACCTGCTGGTACCCGTCTCACGCCCCGTCCGGATCCGGGGCATCCCCGGGGCCGCGGGGCCCCGGCGCTACCCTGCTGGGGTGAGCAGTCAGCAGAAGCAGTCCGCCCGGCGAAGCGCCGGTACCCCCGCCGCGCCCGAGCCGTCCGGCCCCCGGCCCGCCCGGCTGACCGCCGCCGCGGCGCTCACCGCGGTCGAGGGGGTCGCGCTGGCCGCGCTCGGCGTGTACATGCTGATCGACGGGCTGACCGGTTCGCCGGACAGCCCTCAGCAGGCCGAGATGGGCGGGCTGACCGTGCTCGCGCTGGCGGTGCTGCCGCTGGTCGCCGCGCGCGGGCTGTGGCTGCGCCGGCGCTGGAGCCGGGGCCCGTCGCTGATCACCCAGATCGTGGCGCTGCCGGTGGCCTGGACGCTGGTCCACGGCGGCGGGGCGCTGATCGGCGCGGGCGTGGTGCTGGCCGTGGCCGCGCTCGTCGTGCTCGTGCTGCTGGTCAATCCGACGGCCACCGAGGCGCTGGGCATCGGGCCGCGGGAGAACCCCTGACGGGTCCTGTGACGCACATACAGGTGGGCGGGGCCCGTAGGAGCCCCGCCCACCTGTCGTTCCTCACTCCTCGACGAGCAGCTTGTCGCGCAGCTGGGCGAGGGTACGGGCCAGCAGCCGGGAGACGTGCATCTGGGAGATGCCGACCTCCTGGGCGATCTGCGACTGGGTCATGTTGCCGAAGAAGCGCAGCAGCAGGATCTTCTTCTCGCGCGGCGGGAGGTCCTCCAGCAGCGGCTTGAGGGACTCGCGGTACTCGACGCCCTCCAGCGCCTCGTCCTCGGCGCCGAGGGTGTCGGCGACGGCGGGGGACTCGTCGTCGGTGTCCGGCACGTCCAGCGAGAGCGTGCTGTAGGCGTTGGCCGATTCCAGGCCCTCCAGGACCTCTTCCTCGGAGATCGCCAGATGCTCGGCCAGCTCGTGGACCGTGGGCGCCCGGCCGTGCCGCTGGGAGAGTTCGGCGGTCGCCGTGGTCAGCGACAGCCGCAGCTCCTGGAGGCGGCGCGGGACGCGGACCGCCCAGCCCTTGTCGCGGAAGTGCCGCTTGATCTCGCCGACGACGGTGGGGGTGGCGTACGTGGAGAACTCCACGCCGCGCTCCGGGTCGAAGCGGTCCACCGACTTGATCAGGCCGATGGTGGCGACCTGTGTGAGATCGTCCAGCGGCTCGCCGCGGTTGCGGAAGCGCCGGGCCAGGTGCTCGACGAGCGGGAGGTGCATGCGGACGAGCGTGTTGCGCAGCTCCGCGCGCTCCGCGGAGCCTTCGGGCAGCTTGCGCAGCTCGTAGAACATCGCCCGGGCGCCGCTGCGGTCCTGCGGCTCCTGGGAATGCTGTGGTTCCGGCAGCTTCTCCTCGGGAGCCGGCGCGTCGTGCTGCTGCGCCTGCTGCCCGTGCTGCTCGCTGTGGTCCATGTGGTCCGCCCGCTCTGCCTGCTCCGCCGCGTCCGAATGGCCGCCGTGGTCGTCTACGCCCATCGGATGCGGCCGGGCCTGCTGCTCCGGGATGGTCGCACTGGACGCCATCCGCCCGCCGCGCTCGAGATCTTTCACGGGGCCCCCTGTTCGGTCATGACGGTCCGGGACCGGCGCCGCGCTCCTTGTACAGACTGATGGTGACCGTACGGTCCTCGGCGACGGTGGAATCGACCTTCCCGGCGAGTGCGGAGAGCACCGTCCAGGCGAAGGTGTCGCGCTCCGGGGCGCGGCCGTCGGTCGTCGGGGCGGACACGGTCACCTGCAGTGCGTCGTCGATGAGACGGAAGACGCAGCTGAGTACGCTGCCGGGGACGGCCTGCTGCAGCAGGATCGCGCACGCCTCGTCGACCGCGATGCGCAGATCCTCGATCTCGTCGAGGGTGAAGTCCAAGCGGGCTGCGAGCCCGGCCGTGGCCGTACGCAGCACGGACAGGTAGGCACCCGCAGCGGGCAGACGGACTTCCACGAAGTCCTGAGTCCCGGGCTCGCCTGCGATCTGGGACACCCTCACCTCCAAGGTGGCACAAGCTGGTTGAGCTGGAATGCGCGATGTGCGCGTTGTTCGGGATGTTTCGCTCCGGTTCGCTCTCCTGACGTGTGAAAGGAGAACGATCCGGCGCGGCTCATGGTTCGGCTGTGACGCTATCGCGATCCGCGGGCCGGTGTCGCCCGGAAGGAGCACGGCCGCCTCCGGGCAAAGATCCACCCCGAGGCCGTCGGGCGCCCCCGCTGTCACTGATTGTAAATCCACGGGTACGGACAGTGGCTAGGGGTGTGCACTGCCCAATCGAAGTCGATTACGCAGCGTTGACGCGCGAGGTGGCCGCAAGGTTGTGCAGCTCCTCTCCAGTGAGCCGGAAGACGGTCCATTCGTCCATGGGTCGCGCGCCGATCGACCGGTAAAAGCCGATGGACGGTTCGTTCCAATCCAGGACTGACCACTCGAAACGCTCGTATCCGCGGGTCACGCAGATCTCCGCGAGGGCCGCGAGCAGCGCCTTGCCGTGGCCGTCGCCGCGCGCCTCGGGGCGTACGAAGAGGTCCTCCAGGTAGACACCCTGCGTGCCCGTCCACGTCGAGAAGTGCCGGAACCACAGGGCAAAGCCCACCGGAGCGTCATCGGCCTCGGCGATCAGGGCGAAGGCGGCGGGCTGCGCGCCGAAGAGGGCTTCCTTCAGCTGCGCCTCGGTGGCCTGCGCCGCCTCCGGGGCACGTTCGTAGGCGGCCAGCTCGCCGATCATGGCATGGATGACGGGGACGTCGTCTGGCGTCGCTTCACGGATCATCCTTGAAGGCTAAACCGACAGCGGTGAATGTTTCACGCCTCTCACACCAGCTGCTCGTGGACGAAGCACCAGCGCCAGGCGTACCCCGGCTCGAACGTCCGCATCACGGGATGGCCGGTCTCCCGGTAGTGCCCGGTGGCGTGCCGGTACGGCGAGGAGTCACAGCAGCCGACGAAGCCACAGACCAGGCACAGCCGCAGCTGTACGGGATGGCTGCCGACCGCCAGGCACTCCTGGCAGGTGGCGCTCAGCGGCGCCGGTTCGGCGCGCGGCAGTTCGGCAACGTGGGTGCACTCGCTCATGATGGCCAGGTTAGATCGCCGGGACGGACGGCGAGGGCAACGGGGACGGGACGGGCCGATGGCTGTGATGCCGCTGTTTTTGCTGGTCGCGGGGAGTGCGGCGGTCGCCGGGCTGGCGCGGCGGACACCCGTACCGGCGCCGCTGATGCTGGTCGCGGCCGGCCTCCTCGCCTCCTACATCCCCGGCATCCCCGACTACACCCTCGATCCGCACGTCGTGCTGCCGCTGGTGCTGCCCCCTCTGCTGCACACCGCGGCCCTGGACAGCTCCTACCTGGACCTGCGGGCCAACCTGCGGCCGGTGGCGCTGCTGTCGGTGGGGTACGTGCTGTTCGCGACGGTGCTGGTCGGCTACGCGGCCTACCTCGTCATCCCGGGCCTGCCGCTGCCCGCCGCGCTCGTCCTGGGCGCCGTCGTCGCGCCACCGGACGCCGTCGCGGCCACCGCCATCGCCCGCCGGCTCGGGCTGCCGCACCGGATCACGACGATCCTGCAGGGCGAATCGCTGGTCAACGACGCCACCGCGATCACCGCCTACAAGGTGGCGCTGGCGGCCGTCATCGGCGTGGGGGCCACCTGGACCGACGGGATCAAGGAGTTCGCCATCGCCTCGCTGGGAGGCATCGGCATCGGCGTCGTCCTGATGGTGCCGCTGCACTGGCTGCGCGTCCGGCTGCGCGAATCGGCGCTCCTGGAGAACACCCTGTCGCTGCTCATCCCGTTCGTCGCCTACGCGGCGGCCGAACAGTTCCACGCCTCCGGGGTGCTCGCCGTCGTCGTGGTCGGCCTCTACCTGGGGCACCGCGCCTGGCAGGTCGACTTCGAGACCCGGCTCCAGGAGGAGGCCGTGTGGAAGGTGATCTCCTTCCTGCTGGAATCCGCGGTCTTCGCGCTGATCGGGCTCCAGCTGCGGGTGGTGGTGCGCGGCCTGGGGGAGTTCAGCACCGCCCAGGCCCTCTGGTACGCGGCCGTGGTGTTCGCCGTCGTGGTGGTGTCGCGCTTCGTGTGGGTCTTCCCCGCGACCTACCTGCCGCGGCTGCTGTCGGCCCGGATCCGGGCCCGGGAACCCGATACGAACTGGACGGCACCGGTCATCGTCGGCTGGGCCGGGATGCGCGGGGTGGTCTCGCTGGCCGTCGCGTTCTCGATCCCCGACCGGATGGCCGGCGGCGGCCCCTTCCCGGACCGCAACCTCGTGCTGTTCCTGACCTTCACCACCGTCATCGCCACCCTCGTCGTCCAGGGGCTGACGCTCCCGCCGCTGATCCGGGCCCTGCGGCTGCCCGGCCGGGACGCCCAGGCCGAGACGCTCGCCGAGGCCCAGGCGCAGAGCGAGGCGTCCCGGGCCGCCGAGGAACGGCTGGACGAACTGCTCCACGACGAGCGCAACGCGCTGCCCGGCCCGCTCACCGACCGGCTGCGCACGGTCCTGGAGCGGCGGCGCAACTCCGTGTGGGAGCGGCTGGGCGCGGTCAACGAGGCGACCGGGGAGTCCGCCGACGCGACGTACCGGCGGCTGGCCCGGGAGATGATCGACGCCGAGCGCCGGGTCCTCGTCCGGTTGCGGGACGACCGGAAGATCGACGACGAGATGATGCGGACCCTGCTGCGCCGGCTGGACCTGGAGGAGGCGACGGCGTACCGGGAGGGCGCGTCGTGACCGGGAACGAGCCGGGCCGGGGCGGGTGGGCCGGGGGAGCCGGCCCCCGGTCGGCGGGGCCGGTCTCAGGGGGCGCCGGTGATCACCGCGGCCACCGTGCTGCCGGGCGGGAAGGCGCCCTCCCCGGCCAGCGTGGTCAGCCCGTACAGCAGCTTGGCGACGTAGATCCGCTCCAGCGCCAGTCCGTGCCGCTGCTCGAAGGCGTCCGCGAAGGCGTCCAGCTCCGGGGTGCGCCGGGCATAGCCGCCGCAGTGGAAGCGGTCGTCCAGCCGCCAGGTGCCGCGCGGGCCACCGAACGCGGCGCGCTGCAGCTCCTCCACGGCCCCCTGCAGGAAGTGCGGCCGGCCGCCCTTGAGGACCGGGATGCCGAGCGCCTGCCCGTCGGCCCCCAGTCCGGCGGCGAGTCCCGCCAGGGTGCCGCCGGTGCCGCAGGCCACCGCGGCGGTGTCCGCGACCCCGCGCAGTTCCCGGCCCAGCTCCGCGCACCCTTGTGCGGCAAGGGAGTTGCTGCCGCCCTCGGGGATGACCCGGAAGGCGCCGAAGCGGTCGTGCAGGGCGGCGAGCAGGTCCGGGTCGGTCTTGCGGCGGTAGCGGGCCCGGTCCAGGAAGTGCAGCCGCATCCCGTCGGCGGCGCAGCGGGCCAGCGAGTCGTTGAGCGGGGCACCGGCCAGCTCGTCGCCGCGGACCACGCCGATGGTGGCGAAGCCGAGCAGCCGGCCGGCCGCGGCGGTCGCCCGCAGGTGGTTGGACCAGGCGCCGCCGAAGGTCAGCAGCGTCCGCTCGCCCGCGGCGGCCGCGGCCCGCAGATTCGGCTCCAGCTTGCGCCACTTGTTGCCCGGCAGCGCGGAGTGGATCAGATCGTCCCGCTTGAGCAGCAGCCGCACCCCGCGCCGCGCGAACGGCTCCTCCGTGACCTCCTGCAGAGGCGAGGGCAGCCGCGGCCGCAGGGCGGCGGCGGGGTCGGGCAGGGGAGCGGGGCCGGTCACGCGTCCCATTGTCGCGTGCGCGTGTGCGTGCGGGCACGGGTGTGCGGCGGGCCGGTGGCCGGTCCGCCGTGGGGGCTCCGGTGGGGTGCGGGCTACTTCAGCCGGTCGGCGATGCGGTCGCGCAGGGCGTCCATCGTGAAGCCGCGGGGGTCGACCTTGCCGGGCTGCCACTCCAGGTGGCCGATCACCGAGCGCTCGCCCCAGCCGTGCGCGCGGCAGACCGCCGCCGTGGCCTTCACCAGGGCGTCGAGCTGCGCCTCGGGCCAGGGGTCGTGGCCGTCGCCGAGGTTCTCGCACTCGAAGCCGTAGAAGACGCTGTTGCCGTCGGTGTCGGCCTCGTTGGCCGGCGGCAGCCGCTTCTCGGCGATCACCGCGCGCAGGACGTCGCCGTCACCCAGGCCCGCGTGATTGGCGCGGCCGTAGCCCACCAGGTGCACCCGGCCGTCCTTGGTGATCACCCCGTGGCACAGCGGGCCCGGCAGGTCCGGCCGGCCGTCGTGGCAGAGCCGTACGGTGTCCTCGGCGCCCGAGGTGCCGGTGTGGTGCACCACGACTCCGTGGACCGGGCCCCACGGCCCCTTGCTGTTGCGGTTGTGCGTCTTCCAGCCGTCGAGCTCCACGACCCGCAGCCCTTCGGACGTGAGCGCGGCGAGGAACCGATCGGCGGACAGCGGTACGGACATGACCCACTCCGATGCCTGCGGCGGACGCCGGCCGCGCACCGCCTCCTGTCTCGCTTGTACGCGACGGTCCGGGCCGTGCGGAGGGGAACGGCGAAAAAAGGATCGGTCGTTCGGGGCCTGTACGAGTGGTTTCGGCCGCCCGGGAGCGCGGTGCGGTGGCGGCCGCGGGCCGGGGGCTCCGGCCGGCCGGAGCCCCTCGGTCCTGCGGAAACCGGTCCCCCCGGAAGACGCTCCCCGTCAGCCCTTCAGGAAGGCGTCGCCGTGGGCGTTGACATGGGCCTCCAGCGTGTTGAGCGCGTCCTGGGTCGCCTCGGGCGAGCCGCTGCCGCGGCGCTCGGCGAAGTACGCGGCGCCGAGCTTCTTCAGCAGATCGCTGCCGTGCCGCGTCTGCTGCACCTCGTCGACCTTCTGCTTGCCCGCTTCGAGCCCCTGACGGGCCTGCTCCTTGGCGCGGTCGAGAAACCCTGACATGTGCCACCTCCGTGCGCTCCGTGTCGTAAGGGATCAACGGCGCGGACGGCCGAGGGGTTCCCGTGCCAGGCTGGGGGATGTGCGTGAGGTGTGCGAGACGGGTGGGCCACCCGGCGTATCCGCCGGGGGCGGGGTGGGGGAGCCGGCCACCGGGGCCGAGGCGAGCGGCCGGTACCGGGAACGGCCGTCGGGGGTGGCCGGGGCGGTGGTGTGGACCCGTACGACGCGGGCCGCGCCGGTGCGGCCGGTGCTGCCCGACGGCTGCACGGACCTGATCTGGAGCGCGGGGCGGCTGCTGGTGGCGGGGCCGGACACCGGGCCGCACCACCCCGACGGCGTACCGCCCGGCACCCGTTGGACCGGGCTGCGGTTCGCGCCGGGCCAGGGCCCGGCCGTCTTCGGCGTGCCGGCCCGTGAACTCCGCGACCGGCGCGTGCCGTTGGCCGACCTGTGGCCCGCCGACCGGGTGCGGGAGGTGGCGGAGCGGGCGGCCGCGGCCGGCACGCCGGGCGCCGTCGCCCGGGTCCTGGAGCGGACCGCCGCGGCCCGCCTCCGGGAGGCCGGCCCGCCGGACGGCTGGACCGCCGCCGTCGCCGCGGCACTTGCCCACGGCCGTCCGGTCGCCGAGGTGGCCCGGGCCGTCGCGCTGAGCGAACGCCAGCTGCACCGACTGAGCCTGGACGTCTTCGGCTACGGCCCCAAGACCCTCGCCCGGGTGCTGCGGCTGGTGCGCGCGCTCGACCTGGCGCGCTCCGGAGTGCCCCGGGCCGAGGTCGCGGCGCGCGCCGGATACGCGGACCAGGCGCACCTCGCGCGGGAGGTGAAGTCGCTGGCGGGGGCCCCGATGGGGGCGCTGCTCACGTCGGGTTAGCGTGTCCGTCATGGACTACCAGGCCGTTCTCGAGGAGGTAGCGGCCCACGCCCGGCCGTTCGTGCGTCAGGGGCGGGTCGCCGACTACATACCGGCGCTGGAGCGGGTCTCCGTGGACCGGTTCGGGATGGCGGTGGCCGACATCCACGGTGCGGTGTACGGGGTCGGCGACTGGGAGGTGCCGTTCTCCGTCCAGTCGATCTCCAAGGCGTTCTCGCTGGCGCTGGTGATGGCGCAGAGCCACGGGAGCCAGGGGGACGGTGACATCTGGAAGCGGGTCGGCCGCGAGCCGTCCGGTACGCCCTTCAACTCCCTGGTCCAACTGGAGGCGGAGAACGGCATTCCGCGCAATCCGTTCATCAACGCGGGCGCGCTGGTGGTCACCGACCGGCTGCAGACCCTCACCGGCGACGCCAGCACCTCGATGCTGCACTTCCTGCGCGAGGAGAGCGGCAACCCGCACCTCGCCTTCGACCAGGCGGTGGCCGACTCCGAGGCCGAGCACGGCGACCGCAACGCCGCCCTCGCGCACTTCATGGCGTCGTTCGGCAACCTGGAGAACCCCGTGCCGAGCGTCATCGAGCACTACTTCTGGCAGTGCTCGATCGAGATGAGCTGCCGCGACCTGGCCGTCGCCGGCGGGTTCCTGGCCCGCCACGGACTGCGCGCGGACGGCAGCCGGCTGCTGGAGGCCCGCGAGGCCAAGCGGATCAACGCGGTGATGCTGACCTGCGGGACGTACGACGCGGCCGGGGAGTTCGCCTACCGGGTCGGGCTGCCCGCGAAGAGCGGTGTCGGCGGCGGCATCATCGCCGTCATCCCCGGCCGCTGCACGCTCTGCGTCTGGAGCCCCGGCCTCGACGCCCGCGGCAACTCCGTCGCCGGCGCGGCGGCCCTGGACCACTTCACGACGCTCACCGGGTGGTCGGTGTTCTGAGCCGGGCCGGCCCGCGGCCCTGGCGTTGTGGCCCCCTACCGGCAGGCGCATCGTATGGGTAGGAGGTGCACCCCATGGAGCACGAGATTCGCGCTGAGTACGAGGAAGGCGTCCTGCCGCACGAGGACACCCCGGTCAAGCTCTGGCACATGACACGGGTGGGCACCACCACGGCCATGTGCGGGCGGGACCTCGCCCCGGCCGCCGCCACCCAGTCGGCCGACGCCTGGGGCAAAGCCGGCGCCCAGCCGTTCTGCCGCCAATGCGGCGTGCTGTACTTGGGTGAGCATCCCGCGAACTGAGGACCCGCGGCGGCCGGGGAAACCGTCACTGCGGCAGGGGCGCGAACAGGTCCACCCCGTGGCCGTCCGGGTCCTGGACGACCGCGTAGCGCTGGCCCCAGAACGCGTCCCACGGAGGCTTCTCACCCGTGTAGCCGGCCGTGGTGAGCTCCGCGTAGAGGGCGTCCACCCCGGCCGGGCCGTCGCACTCGAACGCCAGCCCCGTGGGGGAGCCGGCCTGCGGAGGCGTCCAGTCCGGGGCGACGGCGCGGGCGGTGGCGTACGAGTCCCACATCAGGCGCAGGCCGCCGGGCAGCTGCGCCTCGGCGTGCGGGGCGGTGTCCGCCCCGGCGGGGACGGCGAGGCCGAGGCGGCGGTAGAAGGCGAGGGACGCGGCCATGTCGGAGACGACCATCCCGATGGCGGCGAACCGGGGGAGCGGGGGCGTGGGCTGTGCGGCAGTGGTCATGGCGCGAGCGTAGGCAGCCCGCCGCGCCGCGGTCTTGAACGAATCGGACGCGGTCCGGCGGGTGCGGGACGCCCCGGCCGCGGTCCTGCCCGCCTCACGGGCAGCGGATGACCTGGCCCGCGTAGGAGAGGTTGCCGCCGAAGGCGAACAGCAGCACGGGGTCGCCGGAGCCGATCTCCCGGCGTTCGACCAGCTTGGACAGGGCGAGCGGCACGGACGCGGCGGAGGTGTTCCCGGAGTCGACGACGTCCTTCGCGACCACCGCGTTGACCGCGCCGAGCCGCTGCGCGACCGGCTCGATGATCCGCAGGTTGGCCTGGTGGAGCACCACCCCCGCGAGGTCGGCCGGCTGGATCCCGGAGCGCTCGCAGACCTGCCGCGCGATGTCCGGGAGCCGGGTCGTCGCCCAGCGGTAGACGGTCTGGCCCTCCTGGGCGAAGCGGGCCGGTTCGCCCTCGATGCGGACCGCGCCGCCCATCTGCGGCACCGAGCCCCACAGCACCGGGCCGATCTCCGGCTCCGGCGCGGCGGTGACCACCGCGGCGCCCGCTCCGTCGCCGACCAGCACACAGGTCGTACGGTCCGTCCAGTCGGTCACGTCGGTGAACTTCTCCGACCCGATGACCAGCGCGTTCGTCGCGGAACCGGCCCGGATGGCGTGGTCTGCGGTGGCCAGCGCGTGGGTGAAGCCGGAGCAGACGACGTTGATGTCCATCGTGGCGGGCGCGTCCAGCCCGAGCCGGGCGGCGACCCGGGCCGCGGCGTTCGGGCTGCGGTCGGTGGCCGTGCAGGTGGCGACCAGCACCAGGTCGATGTCCTGCGGGGCGAGGCCGCTGCCGGCGAGGGCCTTCTCGGCGGCGGCCGCCGCCATCGAGTCCACGGTCTCGTCCGCCGCCGCGATGTGCCGGGTGCGGATCCCGACCCGGCTGCGGATCCACGCGTCGTCGGTCTCGACGATCTTGGCGAGGTCGTCGTTGGTGAGCACGCCGGAGGGCTGGTAATGGCCGAGAGCCAGAACGCGTGACCCGGTCATGAGTTCCCCTGTACGTGGACGTCGGTTCCCCACCAGTCTCACCCGTCGGCCGCGGCCGACGGGTGAGCGATCTGCCAATGTTCGGGCTCCAGAACTGGAGACAGGCGCCAGTGCGGGCGGGACCCGGGTCGGTACGGGTCAGCCGCGAGCCTCGGTGCGGGCCAGCGGCTTGAAGCGGCGCAGCCGCAGGCTGTTGCCGACGACGAAGACCGAGGAGAAGGCCATGGCGGCACCGGCGATCATCGGGTTGAGCAGCCCGGCGGCGGCCAGCGGCAGCGCGGCCACGTTGTAGCCGAAGGCCCAGAACAGGTTGCCCCGGATGGTGCCGAGGGTGGCCCGGGCCAGCCGGATGGCGTCCGCCGCGGCGCGCAGGTCGCCCCGTACCAGGGTGAGGTCACCGGCCTCGATGGCGGCGTCGGTGCCGGTGCCCATCGCCAGGCCCAGGTCGGCGCGGGCCAGCGCGGCCGCGTCGTTGACCCCGTCTCCGACCATGGCGACCGAGCGGCCCTCGGCCTGCAGCCGTTCGACGACGGCGACCTTGTCCTCGGGGAGCACCTCGGCGATCACCTCGTCGATGCCGACCTCGGCGGCGACCGCCTCCGCGACGGCCTTGTTGTCGCCGGTCAGCAGCACCGGCGTCAGGCCCAGCGCACGCAGCCGGCGCACCGCCTCGGCGCTGGTGGGCTTGACCGCGTCGGAGACGACCAGCACCGCGCGCGCCGCGCCGTCCCAGCCGACCGTCACCGCCGTCCTTCCCTCGGCCTCCGCCGCGGCCTTGGCGGCCGCCAGCCCGGACGGGAGCGACTGGCTCCAGTCGTTCAGCAGCTTCTCGCGGCCCACCAGGACGGCGTGGCCCTCGACCACTCCCTGGACGCCGAGGCCGGGAACGTTCGCGAAGTCCTCGGGGGTGGGCAGCGCGGCGCCGGTACGGGAGGCGGCGCCCTCGGCGACGGCGCGGGCGACCGGGTGCTCGGAGGCGTGCTCCAGCGCGCCGGCCAGCCGCAGCACCTGCGCCTCCTCCTCGCCGTCGGCGACGTGCACCTCGGTCAGCGTCATCACACCGGTGGTGACCGTGCCGGTCTTGTCCAGGACGACGGTGTCGACCCTGCGGGTCGACTCCAGCACCTCGGGCCCCTTGAGCAGGATGCCGAGCTGGGCGCCCCGGCCGGTGCCCACCATCAGGGCGGTGGGGGTGGCCAGCCCCAGCGCGCACGGGCAGGCGATGATCAGTACGGCGACGGCCGCGGTGAAGGCGGCCACCGCGCCGGCGCCGGTGAGGAGCCAGTAGCCGAGCGTGCCGAGGGCGAGTGCGATCACGACCGGGACGAAGACCGCGGAGATCCGGTCGGCGAGCCGCTGCGCCGCGGCCTTCCCGTTCTGCGCCTCCTCGACCAGCCGCGCCATACGGGCGAGCTGGGTGTCCGCGCCGACCCGGGTGGCCTCGACGACCAGCCGGCCGCCCGCGTTGACAGTGGCACCGGTGACGCCGTCGCCGGGGGAGACCTCCACCGGGACGGACTCGCCGGTGAGCATCGAGGCGTCCACGGCGGAGGAGCCCTCCACCACCGTGCCGTCGGTGGCGATCTTCTCCCCGGGGCGCACCACGAACCGGTCGCCGACGCGCAGTTCGCCGGTGGGCACCCGGATTTCCCGGCCGTCCCGCAGCACGGCGACGTCCTTGGCCCCCAGCTCCATCAGCGCCCGCAGGGCCGCGCCGGCCCTGCGCTTGGCGCGCGCCTCGAAGTACCGGCCGGCCAGGACGAACGTGGTGACGCCGGCCGCGGCCTCCAGGTAGATGGCGCTGCTGCCGTCGGTGCGGCCGATGGTCAGCTCGAACGGGTGGGTCATTCCCGGCATGCCCGCGTGGCCGAGGAACAGGGCCCACACCGACCAGCCGAGCGCCGCCAGGGTGCCCATCGAGATCAGGGTGTCCATCGTGGCGGCGCCGTGCCGGAGGTTCGTCCAGGCGGCCTTGTGGAACGGCCAGGCCCCGTACGCGACCACCGGGGCGGCCAGGGTCAGCGACAGCCACTGCCAGTAGGTGAACTGGAGCGGGGGCACCATCGACAGCAGGATCACCGGCACGGACAGGGCCACGGAGATCAACAGGCGCTGCCGGAGCGGGGCCAGGGTGTCGCCGGCCGCGTCGCCGGGGGCCTCCCCGGCGACCGGTGCGGGCGCCGGCGGCTCGGGCACGCCGGCGGTGTAGCCGGTCTTCTCGACGGTGGCGATCAGGTCCGCCGTCCGTACGCCGCTGCCGGCCGCGACCGCCACCTGCGCCTTCTCGGTGGCGTAGTTGACGGTGGCGGTGACGCCCTCCATGCGGTTGAGCTTCTTCTCGATACGGGCGGCGCACGAGGCGCAGGTCATCCCGCCGATCTCCAGCTCGATGCCGTGTTCGCCGATCGCGGTGGTCATCAGTGCTCCTCGGTGTACTGCGACTCATGCTGCCAGTGCGTGGTGCGAGTGCGCGTTCCCTGGAGAGAACCATATACCCCCTAGGGGTATTCCGTCACGGCGTGGGTCCCGTGTCCGCGGCCGGTCCGCCGGGCGCGCTCCGGTCCGCCGCCCGGCTCGCCCGCCCGCCCAGCGCCCGCAGGTACGCGGTCAGCCCGGCCGGCTCGTGCACCGTGAACTCGTGCCCCAGCAGGGTCAGCCGCACGGCCAGCCACTCCAGCGAATCGGGCCTGCTGTGCCAGCGGCAGGACGCCTCGTCGAGCGCTTCGACCTCGCCCGCCGCGGGTCCGCCCAGCCGGGCGGCCACCTCGGCGGCCGGGGCGTACACCGTGGCCACGGCCCGGTGGGTCGCTGCCGTGCCCTGCATCCGCTCCCGTACGTAACGGCCCGCGTCGGCCGCCGGCAGCTCGCGCGGCGGGGTCCGTACCCCGGTGGGGTACGGCTCGCTCAGCCGGTCCACCCGGAAGATCCGCCAGTCCTCGCGGTCGTTGTCGTACGCCACCAGGTACCAGCGGCGGCCCGCCGCCACCAGCCGGTGCGGTTCCACCAGGCGTTTGCTGCGGGTGCCGGCGCCGGCCCGGTAGCGGAAGCGCAGCCGTTCGTGATTGGCGATGGCCGCGGCGAGCACCGTCAGATGTTCCGGGTCGACGGTCGGCCCGTCGCCGGCCGGCAGCGGGACGGTGGCCGTGCCGAGGGTGCCCACCCGCCGCCGCAGCCGGGCCGGCAGCACCTGTTCCAGCTTGGCCAGCGCCCGTACGGACGCCTCCTCGATGCCCTCGATGGCGTGCCCGGCCGCCGAGCGCAGCCCCACCGCGATGGCCACCGCCTCCTCGTCGTCCAGCAGCAGCGGCGGCATCGCGGTGCCCGCCGCCAGCCGGTAGCCGCCGTCGGCGCCCATCGTGGCGTGCACCGGATACCCCAGGTCGCGCAGTCGCTCGATGTCGCGGCGGATCGTGCGAGAGGTGACCCCGAGGCGTTCGGCCAGCTCGCTGCCGGGCCATTCGCGGGGGGTCTGGAGCAGGGACAGCAGATTCAGCAGTCGTGCCGACGTCTCACTCATGACGCCGATGATGCCCCTCCCAGTAGGACCGGTGCTGTCCTACATCCCACCTAACGTCGACGGCGTCGCACCGATCACAGCCCTTGGAGAGAAGCCATGCCCACGACCGTCCCCGTGGCCCCCGCGGCGGCCGACCGCAGACGCTGGATCGCGCTCGCCGTCGTCCTGACGGCCAGTTTCATGGACCTGGTCGACGCGACCATCGTCAACATCGCCCTGCCGCGCATCCAGCAGGACACCGGCGCCACCTTCAGCGCCCTGCAATGGGTCACCGCCGGCTACGCGCTCGCCTTCGCGCTCGGCCTGATCACCGGCGGCCGGCTCGGGGACATCCACGGCCGCCGGCGGGTCTTCCTGCTCGGCATGGCGGGTTTCACCGTCGCCTCGGCGCTGTGCGGCCTCGCCGTGACGCCGGGGATGCTGGTCGGTGCGCGGGTGCTGCAGGGCGCGATGGCCGCGCTGATGGTGCCGCAGGTGCTGGCGATCATCCATGTCAGCTTCCCGGCGCACGAGCGCGGCAAGGTCTTCGGGATGTTCGGCGCGGTGATCGGCCTGGGCGCGGTCTGCGGTCCGCTGATCGGCGCCCTGCTCACCGAGGGGGACCTGTTCGGCCTCGGCTGGCGCCCGATCTTCCTGATCAACCTGCCGGTCGGGATCGCCGGCATCCTGCTCGGCCGCCGCTTCCTCACCGAGTCCCGGTCCCCGGAGGCGCTGCGCCTCGACCTCGTCGGCACCGCGCTGGCCACCGCGGGCCTGCTGATGCTGCTCTACCCGCTCACCCAGGGCCGGGAGTCCGGCTGGCCGCTGTGGGGCTTCGTCTCGATGGCCCTGAGCCCGGTGGTCCTCGCGCTCTTCGTGCGCCACGAGCGGGCCAAGGCCCGCAAGGACGGCTCGCCGCTGGTCGAGCTCTCCCTCTTCCGGGTCCGGACCTTCGCGGCGGGGGCCGCCGTGCAGCTGACGTTCGGCGCGGTCAGCGGCCTGTTCTTCCTGATCTGGACGCTCCACATGCAGCTGGGCCTGGGCTGGGGCCCGCTGCACGCCGGACTGACCGGGGTGCCGTTCTCGCTGGCCTGCTCGACCGCGGCCGGGATGTCGGTGCAGAAGCTGGTGCCGCGCTTCGGCCGGAAGGTGCTGCAGGCGGGCGCGCTGATCATGCTGGCCGGTGCGCTGCTCTACCTCTGGCAGGCCGGGCGGCAGGGCACCGCCCTGACGTCCCTCCAGATGGTGCCGGCGATGGTGCTGCTGGGGGCCGGCATGGGGCTGATCGTCGCCCCGCTCACCGACGCGGCGATCTCCGACGTACCAGCCGAGCACTCCGGCTCGGCCTCCGGGATCTTCAACACCACCGGTCAGCTGGGCATGGCGCTCGGCCTGGGGCTGTCGTCGGTGGCCTTCTTCGGCGTGGCCGGCGACCCGGGCCGGCCGGGCGCCGCCGTGGGGGCCTCGTTCGTCGACGCCACGGTCCACGCGCTGTGGTGGGTCGCGGCCGGCCTGGCCCTGGTCCTCGGCCTGCTGTTCCTGCTGCCGCGCCGGGCGCGTACGCCGCATGCGGCGGCGGACGGCGCGGTGCCGCAGGGCGGGGCGGACCGGGCGCCGGCGGAGCGGCAGCCGGCCCCGGTGGGCTGACGGCCGCGCGCGCACGGGCGGGCGGGCCGCGCACGGAGCGGCCCGCCGGAAGCCGCCGCGGAGAGCCGGCTACGGAAAAACCGCCCCTGCCGCATACCCCTCACGGCCGGGCAGCAGCCATACTGGCCGGGTGTCGGTGATCAGTAACCTCCGTAAGGCCGTCCGGCTGCCGCAGCCGCGCACCCGGGGGGTCGACCTCAGCCACCCGGCGCGTTCGCCGCTCGGCACCGCCGTGGTGAACTGCGCTGTCTACGTGGACGGCGTGCGGCAGGACGGCAACCACCCGGCCGATGTGGCGATACGCCGGGTCCGCGAGGCGGGCCGGGGTTTCGTCTGGATCGGGCTGCACGAGCCGTCGGAGAAGGAGTTCTCCGGAATCGTCGAGTTGTTCGGGCTGCATCCGCTCGCCGTCGAGGACGCCGTGCACGCCCATCAGCGGCCCAAGCTGGAGACGTACGACGGCTCGCTGTTCACGGTCTTCAAGACCGTCCGCTACGTCGAGCACGACCAGCTGACCGACAGCAGCGAGGTCGTCGAGACCGGCGAGATCATGGTCTTCACCGGCACCGACTTCGTGATCACCGTCCGGCACGGCGGGCACGGCTCGCTGGGCCCGCTGCGGGAGCAGCTGGAGTGCGAGCCCGAGCAGCTGGCGCTCGGCCCGTCCGCCGTGTTGCACGCCATCGCCGACCTCGTCGTGGACGACTATCTGGACGTCACGGCCGCCGTCCAGGACGACATCGACGACGTCGAGAGCGAGGTCTTCTCGGTACGCGGCAGCGGCGGGGCCGGCCGGATCTACCAGCTCAAGCGGGAACTGCTCGAACTGAAGCGGGCGGTCGCCCCGCTGGACCGGCCGATGCAGGAGCTGGCGACGCAGCCGATGCGGCAGGTCGACCCCCGGATCAAGACGTACTTCCGGGACGTCGCCGACCACCTCGACCGGGTCACCGAGCAGATCACCGCCTTCGACGAACTGCTCAACTCCATACTCCAGGCCCACCTCGCGCAGGTCACCGTCGCGCAGAACGAGGACATGCGCAGGATCAGCGCCTGGGTAGCGATCCTGGCCGTGCCGACCATGGTCTGCGGCGTGTACGGCATGAACTTCGAGTACATGCCGGAGAAGCACTGGACCTTCGGCTATCCGCTGGTGATGGTGCTGACCGTGGTCGCCTGCTGGGTGATCCACCGCGGCTTCAAGCGGAACGGCTGGCTCTAGGGGGCCCGCCACTCCCGCCCGGCCCGCGGCGACCCGCGGCCTGCTACCGGCCCGTGACGTGCCGCGGCCGCGCCGCGCCCCACCCGGCCGCGACCTGGGGGAGCAGCAGCGCCAGCAGCACGGCCAGCGGCACCGCCCAGCTGCCCGAGGCGTCGTGCACCGCACCCAGCACGGCCGGGCCGGTGGCGGCGAGGACGTAACCGAAGCACTGGGCCATGCTGGAGAGCTGCGCGGTGTGCCGGGCGTCCGGGGCGCGCTGGACGATGAACAGCAGCGCCAGGCTGATCGCCGCCCCCTGGCCGAGGCCGAGCAGCACCATCCACAGGTACGCGCCCTCGGCCGGTGCGAGCAGGACGCCGGTCAGGGCGGCCGCGCACAGCAGCGCCCCGACGGCGGCCAGCACCCCGGCCCGCAGCCGCCGCCCGACGACGACCGGGGCGAGGAACGAGCCGGCGATGCCCAGCAGTGAGGAGAAGGACAGCATCCAGCCCGCGTCGCCGGCGCTCATCCCGGCGTCGGTGAGCATCGTCGGCAGCCAGGCGGCGGCCGCGTAGTAACTCAGCGACTGCAGGCCCATGTAGCCGGTGACCTGCCAGGCCAGCGGGTCGCGCCACAGCCCGCGCACCGGGTGCGCCGCCTCCTGGGCGGCGGCCCGCGCCACCCGCGTACGACGGCCGGTCCGCGGCAGCCAGAAGAGCAGCGCCAGCACCGCGAGCCCGCCCCAGCAGGCCAGCGTGGACCGCCAGTCGAGGCCGGTGGCCTGCTGCACGGGCACCGTGACGCCGGCCGCGAGGGCGGCGCCGCCGAACAGCGACATGGAGTACAGGCCGGTCATCAGCCCGGCCCTGGCGGGGAAGTCCCGCTTGATCAGGCCGGGCAGCAGGACGTTGGCGACGGCTATCCCCGCGCCGATCACGACCGTCCCGGCGAACAGCGCCCCGACCGCGTCCAGCATCCGCAGCGCGGTACCCAGGCAGATCAGCGCCATCGTGCCGAGCAGGGACCGCTCCGTGCCGAAGCGCCGGCCCAGCCGCGGCGCGAGGGGCGCCAGCAGGCCGAAGCAGAGCAGCGGCAGCGCGGTGAGCAGGCTCGTCGCGGCGGCCGACATCCCGCTGTCGGCGCGGATGGTGCCGGCGAGCGGGGAGACCGCGACCAGCGCGGGGCGCAGGTTCAGCGCCAGCAGGACGACGCCGGCGCCGGCGTACAGGGCGCGGCGCCCTCCGGTGCCGGTGGCCGGCGGCGCGGCGGCGGCCACCACCGGGGCGTGCGCCGCGCGGGTCGGGGTCCGGTCCGGTGTCACTCCTGGGCTCCCGTCGGGCAGTCCGGTGCGTCGCCGTCCTCGGCGCCGGCGCGCAGCGCCGCCATGCCCTCGGCCAGATGCGCCAGCGCCGCCCGCTCGGCGGCGTCCGCGTCCCGCGCCTCGATGGCGTCGACGATGGCCTCGTGCGCCTCGTACTGGTTGCGCACGGAGTCGGGGACGGGGGCGCCGATGACGGACCGGAGCGTGGCGCGCAGGGCGTCGCTGAGGTGCGCGTACAGCTCGGCGAGCACGCTGTTGTGGGCCGCGGCGGCGATGGTGCGGTGGAAGTGCAGGTCCGCGTCGACGAAGGCGGTCAGGTCGCCGCTCCGCCAGGCGCGGGCGCGCTCGGCCAGCGCGGCGCGCAGCGCGGCGAGGTCCTCGTCGGTGCGGCGCAGCGCGGCATGGCGCGCGGCGTCCCGCTCCAGTGAGGCGCGTACCTCGAACGTCTCCAGGTCACCGGCCCGCCGCAGCCTGCGCTGCACGGCGGCACCGAAGCCGCTGCGGGCGCGGACATAGGTGCCGTCGCCCTGGCGCGGCTCCAGCAGCCCGGTGTGCACCAGGGCGCGGACCGCCTCGCGGACGGTGTTGCGGCCCACCGAGAGCCGCTCCACGAGCACCGGTTCGGCAGGGATCTTCGTCCCCACCTCCCACTCGCCGTCGGCGATCAGGCTCTCCATCTGCTCGATGACCAGGTCCACCAGGTTGGTCCGGGCGGTGCTGCGCAGCGGCACGGTCTCCTCCTCTTGATTCCACCGGTGATGGGAACATCCCATGTTTGGCGGTGTCAAACCGCCAGGGATAGCCTGAGGGCGCCGATGATCTCGGGAGACCTATGGAACAGCGAGCCCGCCGCCCCGCGCCCTGGCAGGGCCAGTGGCCGGTGATCGGCGCGGTGTCCGTGGGCGGCGCGATCGGCGCGACGGCCCGTTACGGCGCCTCGCTCCTGTGGCCGACGGCCCCCGCCGCCTTCCCCTGGACGACCCTGGCCGTCAACGCCGTCGGCTGCGCGCTGATGGGCGTCCTGATGGCGCTGATCACCGAGGCCGGCGCACCGCACCGGCTGCTGCGCCCCTTCCTCGGCACCGGCATCCTCGGCGGCTTCACCACCTTCTCCACCTACGCGGTCGACATCCAGCGGCTGGCCGGCCACCGGCAGCCGCTGCTCGCCGTCGCGTACCTCGCGGGCACCCTGCTGGTCGCGCTCGCGGCCGTGTGGGGCGCGGTGGCCACGACCCGTGCACTTCTCGAACTGAGGCGGCGGACCGCATGACATCCGACGTACCCGCGCCCGGCGGCGTCCCCGCGCTGCGGCTCACGGTCCTGGTCGGCGAACAGGACGGGTGGCACCACCGCCCCCTGTACGCCGAGATCGTGCACCGCGCCCGCGCGGCCGGCCTCGCCGGCGCCAGCGTCTTCCGCGGCATCGAGGGCTTCGGCGCCGGCTCGGTCGTCCACACCCAGCGGTTGCTGTCGCTGAGCGAGGAGCTGCCGGTGGCGATCGTCGTCGTCGACGCCGAGGAGCGGGTCCGGGGCTTCCTGCCGCAGCTCGACGAACTCCTCGCGGGCGGCGGCCTGGTGACGCTCGACCGGTGCGAGATGATCGCCCACCGGGCCCCGGGCGCCGGCGGCCCGGACGCCGGCCGTCCGGGCGGGGGCGAGGGCGGACGCGGGTGAACTGGCTGCTGGTGGTGGCCGGTGCCGTGGTCGGGGCGCCGCTGCGCTTCCTCACCGACCGCTATGTGCAGTCCCGGCACGACACCGTGTTCCCCTGGGGGACGTTCGCGGTCAACGCCGGCGGGTCGCTGATCCTCGGCCTGCTGACCGGCGCGGTGACCGCCGGGGCCGCGTCCTCGCAGCTCCAACTGCTGCTCGGGACCGGCCTGTGCGGGGCGCTGTCGACGTACTCGACCTTCTCCTACGAGACGCTCCGGCTGGCGGCGGACGGCGCCCGGGGCTACGCGGTGGCGAACGTCGCCGGGAGCGTGCTGGCCGGGCTCGCGGCCGCGTTCGCCGGAGTCGCCGCCGGCCAGGCGCTCTGGGGCTGAGCCGGCGCTGCCGCGGGAGCGCACACGAAAGCGGTGGGGCCCGGAGAGGACCCCACCGCACGGGCGGCGCAGGGAATGCGAGGGCTGGTGGGGATACGAGGGCCGGCCGCCAGGTTCCGGTGCTCGTCAGCCCCAGGCCCACCGGGTCCGGACCGGGGTCAGGCCGGTCCGGACCGTGGGCCACCGCCGAACTCGTGAGGCGGCAGGCTTCACGCCACCTTGCCGAAGTGGACGGCCTTCAGGCCGTTGGCCCAGAGCTGGTCCACCTTGGCGCGCTCGTTCGCGTCCGGCTGGGTGTTCTGGCAGGACGTGCCGGGGCCGCCGCCGGACATCAGCTCGCTGCACGGACCCTCGTAGTGGTCCGGCAGGCCCAGCACGTGGCCGGTCTCGTGCGCGGTGACGCGGGTCGAGTTGTACTCCTGGTTCTGCTTGTGGTCCAGGAAGACGAAGCCCTTGCCGTGACCGTCGGTGCTGGCGTACGAACCCCGCGGGTCGTCGCCCTCCTTGTACTGGAAGTCGCCGCCGCTGCCTTCCTTCAGCTGCACGTTCTTCACGGCGCTGTTCCAGATCGACGTGCTCTCGGCTATCTGGCTCTTGAACGACGGTGCCGCACTGGCGTCGTAGGTGATGGTGACCGAGGCGGCGTGCGGATCGGCCTTCATCTTGGCCCGCGCCGACTTCATCACGGCCTCGAAGAACGCCTTGGTGTCGGCCTTCTCGGCCGCCGAGCCGTTGTAGGCCGCTATCGAAGCGGGCGTGCTGTGCGCGGAGTTGCCGGAGGAGGGGGAAGCTGCCGAAACCGGGGCCGCGGCTGCGAGCGCGGCGACAAGGCCCAGACCGAGCGCCGCCGACAGCGCCGTCTTAGGAGATCTCATGTGGGGGGCTCCTTAATTTCCGAGGGCCGTACGGTCGCCGTGTGGGGCGGCGACCGGGGCCCTGCGGATTTCTTGGTGCCGTTGAGTCTGGACGGAGTTCACCCGGAGGACGGAGATGTTAGGTGGCGATAGCACCAGCCAATACCCCTGCGAAAAAGGCGAGTTCCGGCGGGTTTGAGAGGCTGGTGTGACGGATGCCGTGCTCGTTATGCTCCCGTTGTGGAGCTCGAGGTACGGCATCTTCGCGCATTGTGCGCCATCGCGGACTCCGGCAGCGTACGCAAGGCGGCCCGGCAGCTCGGCATGACGCAGCCTTCCCTGACGACCCAGCTCCACCGCATCGAAAAGGCGCTCGGTGGCCAGCTCTTCTTCCGCGAGCCGACCGGCAGCCGGCCGACGCCGCTGGGGCACTCGGTGCTGTGCCGGGCCCGCCCCATAGTGGCCGAGATGCGGGCCCTGCTCGACGAGGTGGCCTCCGCCTCGCACCGCGAACAGGGCGCCCGGCTGCACATCGGCAGCACCAACAGCCCCGCGGTCGCCGGCTGGCTGCGCCGGCTGCGGGTGCGCCTGCCGGAGACGGACACCACGATACGGACCGATGTGTCCGCCAACGCCCTGCTGCACATGGTCGCCACGGGACAGCTCGACGCGGCGTTCGTGCACGAGGTCGAGGGTGCGCCGCTGCGCGTCCCCGACGGCCTGGTCGCCCACGAACTCCTGGCGAGGGAGCCGCAGTTCATCGCTCTGTCGGACAGCCACCCGGCGGCCGCCGAGGAGATCGTCCGGGTCGCCGACCTCGCCGAGGACCAGTGGATGGTCGACCCGACCGTGGACGGCGAATGGGCCGGGCTGCGCCGGATCTGGACCGCGGCCGGCATCAACCCCCGGGTCGTGCACGGCGACTACCTCACCGCGGTGGACCTGGTCACGGCCGGCGAGGTGGTCACCCCCTGCCAGCCCACCGCCCGCTCCCGGCACGGCATGGCCATCCGCCCGCTGCACGGCGATCCGCTGGCCGTCCGGCTCTTCATGGCCTGCCGCCAGGACGGCACCCCGGCCGCCGCCCCCGACGACCTCTTCGCCGACCTGACCTCCTCGTACATGGAGATCGCCTGGGCGAGCGAGGCGTACCGGGCCTGGCTGGTGCGGCACGACGCCCCGCTGCCGGTGACGACCTGACCCGGTCGCGGCCGGCCGGGCCCGCGCTCAGCCCTTCGGACAGGGTGCGGGGCGGTCCTTGCTCCTGCTCCTGGCCCGGGCGTAGTCCGCGCCGGTCTGCCGGTACCACCGGCCGGCGGGGGCGGCCTGCCCCGACGGGGAGAGACAGGTGAACGACGGGAAGTAGACGGTCCCGTAGCCGCCCGCGTCGGACAGCTCACCGGTCAGCTCGAACGGCTTGCCGCCCTCGCGGCTGAGCGTCATCGCCGCGGTGCTGCCGCCGACCTGGTACTCGACGCGGTAGCGCCACAGGCAGTGGCCCCGCCCGGACGTGGCCCGGACGAGGAACGACTCGCTCTCGTTCTGGTTCAGCGTGATCTGCTTGGCCTGCGGGCCGGTGAAGTACGGTGCGCCCTTCTCGGCGCCCTTGCGGGACGCCGTGAGCCGGGGCACCGGGGCGTCGATGGCGACCTCCAGCGGGATCACGTCCGTCACGCCCTGCCCCGGGGCGAGCACCAGGTCCCCGCGGAGCGGCGACGTGCACTTCCCGCCCACCAGCTGCGGCACGATGTCGGTGATCCGGACCTGCTGGGCGGCCCGGCCCTGGAGGGTGATCATCCACTCCGACTCCCCGGCGTCGACGACGTCCGCCGTGTGCTGCCGGGCGAAGTCGGACCGGAGGGTCTTGTCGAAGCCCTTGCCCGCGCCCCCGCGGACCACGTACCGGCCGGTGTCCTTGACGTCCTTGACCTCGACGACGTCGATCGCGTCCCGTGGCGAGAGCCGGTCCGGCAGCCGGTCCAGCGGCAGGATCGCCTTCACCGTGCTGCCCAGTACGTCCTGGAAGGTCACCGCCGCCACCGCCAGCACGATGCCGGCCAGCCAGGCGGCGGGCCTCTTGACATGCCGCAGCCGGTCCGGGGCATCCGCCGGCGCCGGACGCTCACGGCCCCGGCGGACGCTCTTGCGCGTCAGCGCCCCGGACGTGCGGACCCGCGGTCGGTTACTCGGCATGGCTCAGTTGCTCCTCTTGCACCCTCGGCCGCGTACGGGCTCCCCGCCGCGTCAACACCCAGGCCGCGCCCAGGCAGCAGGCCCCCGTCGCCCACCCCCACACGGCGCCGAAGCGGACGGCGTCGCCCAGGGCCACCTCGAAGGGGCGGACGAGGCCCGTCGTCCCCGCCCCCACGCGCGGCGCGGCCCGCTGCAGCAGGCCGCTGTCGACGAGGGCGGCCGCGGCGGCGGCGAGCACGGTCGCGTACCAGCAGTTCATGAAGAGGCGTACCGGGTGCCGGCCCGCGGCCCGCCGGACCACCGCGTACAGCCCGGCCGCCAGCACCGCGAGGAAGACCAGGCAGACCACGAGGGTCGCCAGCCACCCGGCGGTCCCCTCCGTGTCGAGGGGGCGCATCCGCAGCGCCGGGTACAGGACGCCGCTCCACCGCTCGACGAGGGCCGGCGGGTGGTAGGGGAGCCAGAGTTCGGGGGCGAAGGTGATCGTGGCGGACTGGTCGAGATGCCGGACGTTCGTGTGCCGCAGGACCGCCCCGCCGGCGACGGCCAGCAGCACCATCGGGATCAGCCCGGCGCACACCACGTCCCGGCGCCGGCCCACCGTGGACACCGCCGCCGGCGCCGCCTCCCCGCCGGCCACGCCGTCCGCCGTCCCCAGCAGCATCCGCACGGGTGCCCACCGCCGGAGCAGCCACGCCGCCGCCCAGGACGGCATCAGCAGCCAGCACGACCACAGCGCGTACTGCTCGGGCAGCGCCGTCACCCCGGCCACCTGCGCCCTGCCCACCCACTCGTCGGCGGTGGGCAGCACCAGGGGCGAGCGCGGGTCCAGCGCCGGACCGATCGGTTCCGCGATCCCCGCGGCCAGCAGTGTGGCGCCCAGCAGCGCCAGCACCGTCCGCAGCCGGGGCCGGCCGTCCGCCGGCGCGGACCTGAGCACCGCGTACGTCAGCACGGAGCACAGGACGAGGAAGACGAACTGGGGGACCCACTCCTGGGCCTGGCCGGTGTCGTGTACCGAGAAGCCGTCGAGATCCAGCCCGAACAGCCGGGCGTCGTGGAGGACGAGGCCGGGGCCGCCGCCGGCGGCGCGCAGCCGCACCTGGTGGCAGGCGAACAGGAACACCGCCTGGCCCATGGTGTACCCCGCGGTCAGCAGCAGGGACATCAGGCGGTTCATCGTGTGCACTCCCCCGAGCGGCCCGCCCCCGCTGACGGGCTCCGCCCCCAGTCTGCCCCACCAACCTCTCTGGTACCAGCGCGGGATGATCATGCGTCAGGCCGGGGCGGCGGCCGCGGGCCCGTCGACCAACCGTGTGAAAGGCGGTGCCCGGGCCTCCCGGGAGCGCCCGTACGGTCCGCGGATGGCCGAGAGTGGGCTGCCGGACGGCAGCGCGGCCAAGCCCTGGAGACTCCGTGGACGGCACCTTTTCCCTCGTTCTGCTGCTGTTGTTCGTCTGGTGCCTGTGCGCGCGGCGGATGGAGCGCTACGCACTCACCGCGCCGGTCGCGTTCGTCCTGACGGGCCTGCTGCTGGCCGAGGGCATCGGTGTCCTGCACCTCGCCCTGCCGCACGAGACGGTCACCGCGCTCGCGGAGATCACCCTGGTCTGGGTCCTCTTCACCGATGCCGCGCGGCTCTCCTTCCGGGCCCTGCGGCCCGAACTCGGCCTCTGCGTACGGCTGCTGGGCGTCGGGCTGCCGCTGTGCGTGGCACTCGGCTCGCTCCTCGCGGCCGTCCTGCTGCCCGGGGTGTCGGGGTGGGGCGCGCTGTACGTCGGCGCCGCGCTCGCGCCGACGGATGCCGCGCTCGGCGCCACGATGATGGTGAACCCCGACGTGCCGGCGCGGATCCGCCGGCTGATCAATGTGGAGAGCGGCCTGAACGACGGCATCGTCACGCCGTTCGTCGTGCTCGCCCTGGCCGGTGTCACCGCCGCCGAGGGGACGGCCGGGCCGGGCGCCTCCGGGCAGGCCCTGGTGGAGCTCCTCATCGGCGCGGCGTACGGCGTGGCGCTCGGACTGGTGGCCGGCCTGCTGCTGCGGGCCGCGCTGCGCGCCGGCTGGGCGACGGAGGACTTCGCCGGGGCCGGGGTGCTGGCCCTGGCGCTCCTCGGCTACACCTCCGCCCTCGCGCTCGGCGGCAACGGCTTCGTCGCCGCCTTCCTCGCGGGCCTGGCGTTCGGCAGCGCGCACGGCGCCCCGCCGCGCGTCCTGCTCTACGTCGAGCAGTCCGCCTCGCTGCTCTCGGTGGTGGTGTGGCTGGTCTTCGGGGCGGTGCTGCTGCCGGCGGCGTTCGACGTCCTCACCTGGCAGGCCGTGCTCTACGCGGTGCTGAGCCTGACCGTCGTCCGGATGGTGCCGGTGGCGCTGTCACTGATCGGCAGCGGTCTGGACATCCGGTCGGTCCTCTTCGTGGGCTGGTTCGGCCCCCGTGGCCTGGCCTCGGTCATCTTCGGTCTGCTGGCGACCGAGGAACTGTCCGGCCCCGACCGGCGGAACCTGGTGCCGGTGGTCGGCGTCACCGTGCTCCTCAGCGTCCTCGCGCACGGACTGACCTCCGCCCCTCTGGCGAAGCGCTACGGACGCGCGGTGCCCGCCTCCACCGGCCGGCCACCCCGGGAGCTGCCCGAACTCCCCGTGCGTGCCATGGCGGCCGGCGGCCTGCACGGCCTGCGCCGGCGGGCCCGGAACAGGCGGAACACGCACTGACCGTTCCGGGGTGGCGGGACGTGGACCGACGCGGTGCTTCAGGCGCCGGGAGCCTGACCGGAGCCGGCGGCGGACCGGCGCAGTTCCTCGTTGACGCGCAGGGCCTCTTCGAGCTGGTCCTCAAGGATGACGATGCGGCAGGCGGCCTCGACCGGGGTGCCCTGGTCGACGAGCTCGCGGGCGCGGGCGGCGATACGCAGCTGGTAGCGGGAGTAGCGGCGGTGGCCGCCCTCGGAGCGCAGGGGAACGATGAGGCGGGCCTCGCCGACGGCCCGCAGGAAGGCGGGCGTGGTGCCGATCATCTCCGCGGCGCGGCCCATGGTGTAGGCGGGGTAGTCGTCGTCATCGAACTTGTCGGTGGGGCGGGCGGGGGACTGTCGGGTCATTGAACCTCTTCATGGGGCGCGTCGAGGGGCCCTGGTGCCGTACGGCACCAGGGCCCCGAGGGTTTCAACACCATCTGCCGGCGCCGGGCGCCGGCTTTCTGTTTCCGCATGCGCGCCCGAGGGGGCGGGGATGCGGGGACCGTGGCTGCGGGACCGTGGATCACCATCCAATCCGGGTCTGCGGTACCCGGGCGAGTGGGCTGGACCCACGCCCGGGCGATCCTGATGGTGCCTGCTCCTCTCCTTCTGTCGGTTCGTTGCCTATGGAGGAAACGCTAACGCCAAGGAGGAGGAATGTCTACTCTCGTCAGCACAGATTTCCCTCTGTTGCAGTAACAGAATCCGACTGTTCGGTCGACCGGGCGCGGTGGCGTCCGGTGTGCCGCGCCGCGAGCTGCCCGGCGGCCCCGCGGTGCGGCCGGGAATTTCCCGTCGGACAGCGGCGTGCGCCGCGGCCGAATATCTAATGCCGCAACGACAGAAATGGCCACGGGTGCGGTAGGGATTTTTTACCCTCTCGAAAGCTCCGGACGTATGCGCTGTGCAGGGCCGCCGCTGCCGTGCTAACGTCGTTTTCAGTTGCAGTTGTGGTTCCCGAAGGCTTCAAGTGCGCTCGCCGTGGTTCACGGTGGGAGCGCTTTTCTATTTCCCGGAATATTTCCGACGGGATAATCATCGCGGCGACACGGGGTCCGCACAGTGTGGGCTCCGGGCACTGCCCCGAAGGAGATATGACATGGCTACTGGCACCGTGAAGTGGTTCAACGCGGAAAAGGGTTTCGGCTTCATCGAGCAGGACGGTGGCGGCGCTGACGTCTTCGCCCACTACTCGAACATCGCCGCCCAGGGCTTCCGCGAGCTGCAGGAAGGCCAGAAGGTGAACTTCGACGTCACGCAGGGCCAGAAGGGCCCGCAGGCCGAGAACATCACTCCCGCCTGACGCTGACACGCGTACGCCGTGGCTGGGGCCCGCACCTTGGGTGCGGGCCCCAGCCCGTTGCTTTTCCGTACTTCCGTTGCGTTCCGCAACGGCCGCGCGAGCGGCGCGGGGCAGTTCGTTCGAGTCTCGCCCCCCGGACGCGGCGGGCCGGAAATCTTCCGGCTCCGCCGAAGAGCCTGTCGCCCTTTTCGCGGCGTCGCCGACTCCCGCCGACGCCGGGTCGTTTATTCCCGACCCGCTGCGTTTCATTTTTCATCGGTTCGTTCTTGCGATTCTCCGTGCTGCGGCTCATGACCGCCGGGAATTCCTCGACGCACCGTATCGAGGAAGGTTCGACATGAACCGCACAGTCCGCTCGAAAGACCGCTCACCCCGCGCCCGCTCCGCCGGCTCCGGCCGCGGCGGCCACCGCTCGCAGCCCGCGCACCGCTCCGGCGGCAAGGGGCGCCGTCCCGCCGCCGCACGGCCGGCGGAGTTCGCCCTGCCGGTCACGCACACCCCCGCCCTGCCCCCGGTCGACACCTTCGCGGAACTGGCGATGCCGCCCGCGCTGCTGGCGGCGCTGACCGCGCAAGGGGTGACGGTCCCGTTCCCGATCCAGGCCGCCACCCTGCCGAACTCGCTGGCCGGCCGGGACGTTCTGGGCCGCGGCCGGACCGGCTCGGGCAAGACGCTCGCGTTCGGCCTGGCCCTGCTGGCCCGCACCGCCGGGCGGCGCGCCGAGTCCCGCCGGCCGCTGGCGCTGATCCTGGTACCCACCCGGGAGCTGGCCCAGCAGGTCACCGACGCCCTCACGCCCTACGCCCGTTCGCTGTCGCTGCGGCTGGCCACGGTCGTCGGCGGCATGTCGATCGGCCGCCAGGCCGGCGCGCTGCGCGCCGGCGCCGAGGTCGTGGTCGCCACCCCGGGGCGGCTCAAGGACCTCATCGAGCGCGGTGACTGCCGCCTGGACCAGGTCGGCATCACCGTGCTGGACGAAGCCGACCAGATGGCCGACATGGGGTTCATGCCCCAGGTCACCGCCCTGCTCGACCAGGTCGGGCCGGACGGGCAGCGGATGCTCTTCTCGGCCACCCTGGACCGCAACGTCGACCGCCTGGTCCGGCGTTACCTCAGCGACCCGGTGGTCCACTCCGTCGACCCGTCGGCGGGCGCCGTCACCACGATGGAACACCACCTGCTGTTCGTGCACGGCGCCGACAAGTACGCCACCACGACCGAGATCGCCGCCCGCGAGGGCCGGTCGATCCTCTTCCTGGACACCAAGCACGCCGTGGACCAGCTCACCCGGCACCTGCTGAACAGCGGTGTCCGCGCCGCCGCCCTGCACGGCGGCAAGTCCCAGCCGCAGCGCACCCGGACCCTGGACCGGTTCAAGACCGGCCACGTCACGGTGCTCGTGGCCACCAACGTCGCCGCCCGCGGCATCCACGTCGACAACCTCGACCTCGTCGTCAACGTGGACCCGCCCGGCGACCACAAGGACTACCTGCACCGCGGCGGACGCACCGCCCGCGCCGGCGAGTCCGGCAGCGTCGTCACCCTGGTGCTGCCCAACCAGCGCCGCGAGATGGACCGCCTGATGGCCGACGCCGGCATCACTCCGCAGTCCACCCGGGTCCGCTCCGGCGAGGCCGAGCTGAGCCGCATCACCGGCGCCCGGGCTCCGTCCGGAATCCCCGTCACCCTCACCACCCCGCCCGCCGAGCAGGACCGGCGCGGCGGCTCCGCCTCGCGCGGCAGCCGCGGCCGTTCCGCCCGGGCCCGGCGCTCCGCGGGAGCACCCCGGTCCGCGGCCGCGACGTCCCGCCGACGGACCACCCCGGGTTCGTCCGCGTAGGCCCCCGCCCGGACGGCGACGCCTTCCGCACCCGTTGACCCCACCCCCCCGCCCGGCCGGCGATCCGTTCCCGGCTCCTCCTCGACCCTGGAGAGGCACCATGCGCTGTGTCATCGCCCGTTTCCCCTTCGACCTGATCAAGACCGAGGTACAGGACGTGATGAAGGGCGTCACGCCCGAACCCGTCACGGGTGAGTCCGTACTCATCGGCCGCCGCCAGTACCCCGTCAAGCAGGTCGGGGAGATCATCACCGGCCAGGACCGCCGGGACTTCACCGCCGGTGAGGTGACCCGGGCCCTGACCCGCCTCGGCTTCGAGTGCCGCCCCGCCGCCGGGGCCGTCCCCCCGACCCCGGTCACCCCCCTGGAGGCGGCATCCGCCCTGCTGGGGGACCCGCCGCAGAGCTGAGCCGTTCGCACAAAAAGTCCGCACAAAAGAAGACCGCACCCGCTCCGTCATGGCGCCCTGCTGGGCGGCATGCGGACCGGGTGCGGACAGGTGGGCGGGGCGGACCCGCGGAAGCGGGTCAGACCGCCCGGGTAAGCCTCAAGCCTTCTTGGTCTCCCAGAAGATCTTGTCGATCTGGGCGATGTAGTCCAGGGCCTTCTGGCCGGTGGCCGGGTCGTTCGAACCCTTGGCGGCGCTGAGGGCCTTGAGGGTGTCGTTGACCAGCTGGTGCAGCTCCGGGTACTTCTCGAAGTGCGGGGGCTTGAAGTAGTCGCTCCACAGCACGGAGACGTGGTGCTTGGCCAGCTCGGCGCGCTGCTCCTTGATCAGGACGGCGCGAGTGCGGAAGTCCGCGTCCTCGTTGGCCTGGTACTTCTCCTGGACGGCCTTGACCGACTCGGCCTCGATGCGGGCCTGGGCCGGGTCGTACACGCCGCAGGGCAGGTCGCAGTGGGCGCTGACCTTCACCTTGGGGGCGAACAGGCGCGAAAGCATGTTCAGTCCTTCCTCGTGATCGTCTTCTCACGTGCGAGATTACTCGGTGCGGGAAGGCTTTTCTCGGGTGGGCCGGGGGTCTTAGGGCAAAAGTCCGGTGCCACTCCGGGACTGTTGGAGGATGGACCGGCGAGCGAAGCGAGACGGGGGTGCCCCCGGACGGAGTCCGGGGGAGGGTCGGACCGGGAGGTACGGGATGCCGGAGCGGGTGCACGAGCGCGGGCCGGGGCAGGGCGAGGGTGCGGAGCACGGGCCGGAGCGGGCCGGCGGCCTGCGGGCCTTCGGGCTGGCCGAGGTCTACAACCCGTCAATGGTGCCGACGCTGCTCCCCGGTGACCAGCTGGTGGTCCGGTACGGGGCGGCGGTGCGGCCCGGTGACGTGGTGGTGCTGCGGCACCCGTTCCGGCAGGACCTGCTGATCGTCAAGCGTGCGGTACGGCGGTGCGACGGCGGCTGGTGGGTCCAGGGGGACAACCCGTTCGTCGAGAACGACAGCCGGGAATTCGGGGCGGTACCGGACGAACTGGTCATCGCCCGCGCCTGGGTGCGCCTGCGGCCGCCGCGCGGCATTCAGCGCTCGGTCGCCGGGGTGGTGTCCTGGGCGGTCTCGGCGGTCCGCCCCGTACGGGCCGCGCGCTCGCTCTCCAGGCGCTTGCGGGCGCGGTAGGCGGCGACGTTGGCACGGGTGGCGCAGCGGTCGGAGCAGTAGCGCCGCGAGCGGTTGGTGGACGTGTCGAGGTAGACGTTGCGGCAGGGGGCCGCCTCGCAGATGCCCAGGCGGTCCACGCCGAGCTCGGTCAGGTGGAAGGCCAGGCCCATGCAGGCGGTCGCGGTGTAGCCCGCCGTCGCGTTGGCCGCGTGGTCGGCGATGTGCATGTGCCACTTGTGCCGGCCGTCGTCGTCCCGGTACTCGTGGCCGGAGATCTGCGGGCTGACCGGGAACTCCATCATCAGCGCGTTCAGCAGGTCCACGGCCAGCACCTCGTCGCCGGCGTCCGCGGCCTCGAAGACCGCGCGCAGCCGGGCGCGGACCGTACGCAGCCGGGTCACGTCGCTGTCGGTCGCGCGCCGGGCCGCCTGCTGGGCCGCTCCGAACAGTTCGCGTACGGCCTCGACCGAGGTGAGGCTGTCGCCGCCGCGCTCGGGCTGCTCGGTGTTGACCAGTCGCACGGCGTAGTCCGAGTAATAGGCCAGTTCCACTTGTAGTCCTTACGGGCGGGGGTTAGGGTGCGAGTACTTGCGCGTAGTAATGGGCGTTGTTACTACGAGGGTATTACGGCCTGAAGGGGAAGCGATGACCGAGACCGTCGTCGGCGCCGATTGGCAGGCGTGGCAGAACAGTTGGGACCGTCAGCAGGAGTGGTACCTCCCCGACCGCGAGGAGCGGTTCCGGGTGATGCTCGACATGGTCGAGGCGCTGGTGGGCCGCGAGCCCCGGGTGCTGGATCTGGCGTGCGGTACGGGCAGTATCTCCGACCGGCTGCTCAAGCGGTTCCCCAGGGCCGAGAGCGTGGGCGTCGATCTGGATCCCGCGCTGCTGGCCATCGCCGAAGGGTACTTCGAGGGCGAGTCCCGGGTCCGCTTCGTACGGGCCGACCTGAAGGACCCCCGGTGGACCGAGAAGCTGCCGCACGACAGCTACGACGCGGTGCTCACCGCCACCGCGCTGCACTGGCTGCACACCGAGGAGCTGCGCGGGCTCTACGGCCAGCTCGGCGCCCTCGTCCGTGACGGCGGGGTCTTCCTCAACGCCGACCGCATGCCCGAGGAGTCCACCCCGCGGATCAACGCCGCCGAGCGGGCCTTCCGGCACGCGCGGATGGACGAGGCGAAGGCGTCCGGCGCGGTCGATTGGTCCGCATGGTGGCAACTGGCCGCCGCCGACCCGCGGCTGGCCGCGCCGACCGCCGAGCGCTTCGCGATCTACGGCGAGCACGCCGACGGCGACACCCCGGCGGCCGCGTGGCACGCCGCCGCGCTGCGCGACGCGGGCTTCGGTGAGGCCCGCGCGGTGTGGTCCTCGCCCACCGACGCGCTGGTACTGGGGCTGAAGTAACCCCCGCACGGCAGAGGTGGGCCGCTCCCCCGGGGGAGCGGCCCACCTCTGCCGTACGCCTTACAGCACCTTGGACAGGAAGGACTTCGTCCGGTCGTGCTGGGGGTTGGTGAGCACCTCGCGGGGGTGGCCGGACTCGACGACCACGCCGTCGTCCATGAAGACCAGCGAGTCGCCGACCTCGCGGGCGAAGCCCATCTCATGGGTCACGACGATCATCGTCATACCGTCCGCCGCCAGGTCCTTCATGACGTCCAGGACGTCACCGACCAGCTCCGGGTCGAGCGCCGACGTCGGCTCGTCGAAGAGCATCAGCTTGGGCTCCATCGCCAGCGCCCGGGCGATGGCGACGCGCTGCTGCTGGCCGCCGGAGAGCTGCGAGGGGTAGTTCCCGGCCTTGTCGGCGAGGCCGACGCGGTCCAGCAGCTTGGTCGCGCGCTCCCGGGCGGCGGCCTTGGACTCGCCCTTGACCTGGATCGGCGCCTCCATGACGTTCTCGATCGCGGTCATGTGCGGGAAGAGGTTGAAGCGCTGGAAGACCATGCCGATGTCGCGGCGGCGGGCGGCGACCTCGCGGTCACGCAGCTCGTAGAGCTTGCCGTTGTGCTCGCGGTAGCCGACCAGCTCGCCGTCGACCGACAGGCGTCCGGCGTTGACCTTCTCCAGGTGGTTGATGCAGCGCAGGAACGTCGACTTGCCGGAGCCGGACGGGCCGATCAGGCAGAAGACCTCCCGGGGCGCGACCTCCAGGTCGATGCCCTTGAGGATGTGGGCCGCGCCGAAGGACTTGTGGACGCCCTCGGCCAGGACCATGGGACCGCCGCTGGTCCCCGCGGCCTTGCTCGTGGTGATCTTGCTGGTCATGCCGCACCTCCGGCGCGGTGGAAGCCGCCGGACAGCCTCGCCTTGGCGCGCTGGAGCGGAGTGGGCGGGAGCTGGCGGCTGGATCCGCGGGCGTAGTAGCGCTCCAGGTAGTACTGCCCGATGCTCAGCACCGTGGTGGCGATCAGGTACCAGGCGGCGGCGAGGATCAGCATCTCGACCACGACGCCCGAGTCCCGGCCGACGTTCTGCGCCGCCTGCAACAGGTCGTAGTACTGCACCGCGATCACCAGCGAGGAGGTCTTCAGCATGTTGATGACCTCGTTGCCGGTCGGCGGCACGATCACCCGCATGGCCTGCGGGACGATGATCCGGCGCAGCGTCTTGGCGTGGCTCATGCCCAGCGCGTGCGCGGCCTCGGTCTGGCCCTCGTCGACCGCGTTCAGGCCGGCCCGGCAGATCTCCGCCATGTAGGCCGCCTCGTTCAGGCCGAGGCCCAGCAGCGCGCACAGGAACGGGGTCATGAAGTCCGACCACTCGTCCTTGTAGATCGGCATGATGTCGATGTACTGGAAGACCAGGCCGAGGTTGAACCACAGGAACAGCTGGACGTAGACCGGCGTGCCGCGGAAGAACCAGACGTAGAACCAGGCCACGGACGACGTCACCGGGTTCTTGGACTGGCGCATCACCGCGAGGATCACGCCGCCCACGACACCGATGATCATCGAGAGCACGGTGATCAGCAGGGTGTTGCGCAGACCCTTGAGGATGTCCGCGTTGAACATGTACTGGGGAATGGCGCCCCAGTTGACGTTCCCGGAGGCGAAGGCCCTGAAGAGCAGGGCGATCAGCCCGACGACGACGACCGCCGCCACCCAGCGGCCGTAGTGGCGGACCGGGATGGCTTTGATCGGCTCGGGCTGGGGCGGCGGAGCGTCAGCCGGCGGCTGCGCCGGCTTGTCGACGTCAACTGACACGGATGTTGCCTTTCAGCATTCGGCGGGAGTGGCCGGAGGGGACGGGACGGCTGCCGGCGGCTCAGCTGCCGCCGTTGAGCTGCACTTCCTTGACCGCCGCGTCCTTGACGTCCCACTTGTCCAGGACCTTGGCGTACGAGCCGTTCTTGATCGTGCGTTCCACGGCTGCCTTGAGCGCGTCGCGCAGCTTCTCCTGGCCCTTGGGGACCGCGATGCCGTACGGCGCCGCCTTGAGCGGTGCGCCGCCGACCATCTGGAAGTCGTTGCCGTGGCCGGAGACCTTCACCGCGTACGCGGCGACCGGGTAGTCGCTGGAGACGGCGTCCACGCCGCCGGTGCGCAGCCGGGTCTGGGCCTCGGAGTCGTTGTCGTACGCCTCGATGGAGATCGGCTGCTGGTCGTTCTTCTCGCAAGCCTTCGACTTGTCCTTGGCCAGGTCGTGCGAGACCGTGCCGCGCTGCACCGCGAGCTTCTTGCCGCAGAGCGTCTCCCAGCCGTCGACGCCCTTGGTCTTGCCCTTCTGGGTGTAGAGCGAGACGCCGACGTTGAGGTAGTCGATGAAGTCGACGCCCTGGCCGATCTTCTTGCCGGTGTTGCTGTCGATGCCCTGCTGGCGCTCCTTGGTGTCGGTCATCGCCGACATCGCGATGTCGTAGCGCTTGGACTTCAGCCCGCCCATGAGGGTGTCGAAGGTGGCGTTGTTGAAGTTGAGCTTGATGCCCAGCTGCTTGCTCATCGCCGCCGCGAGGTCCGGGTCGATGCCCTCGATCGCGCCGTTGGAGCGGAACTCCACCGGCTTGTAGGTGATGTCCGAGCCGACCTGCAGCAGGCCCTTCTCCTGGACGTCCTTCGGCAGCATCTTGAACAGCGGCGCGTTGACGTTGCGGTTCTTCTGCGCCTCACGCCGGGCGATGGCCGCGTCCGTCTGGTCGCCGCAGGCGCTGAGCAGCATCAGCGAGGCGACGACCGCAGCCGCGGCGGCCACGGCTTTGCGTGACCTGCCGGTGGCCGGGCGACGGGTGGTGCTTGCGGTCATGCTGATCCTCCTGCGGATGGAGAAGCTGACGTGACAAAAGGGGCCGGCACACACCTTTGAGCGTCGCGACCTGGGTTGGTGACGGAATCCTGCCATCAGGGCTCCGGTATTCGGACTGTCGTTCAGGTCAAAATCGGATAACGGACGGATACGGCGAGGTGGCGCCCTTGTGCCGCAAGGGGAGCCGGTCGCCGACGGGACGTGAGGGGCGCGGGGTGCGCTCCGGGCGTCTCGGAGTCCGGACATCGGACGGGAGTGAGCTTCTGCGGGTTTTGTGTATTTCGCCGTTATTGTCGTGTCTCTGAACTCGAGGGTAATGAATCCAACTCGTCGGGGCCCGCGCCCGTCCGGTAGAAAGGTTCGTTACACCCCTCATCCGGGGCTCAGGGCGCGTGTGCGGCGCGCCCGGCGTCCGTACCTCCCCCCGCGCGGCGGCCATCCGCCGGGCGGGGCGCGGACGCGGTGCCCGCCCACTCCTCAACCAGGGAGTGGCCACCCTCAGCAGAATTTCGATTAAAAGGGGTAAGACAAGTGGCAGCGGAGATCGTCAATCCTCGCAGCGACGGCAATACGGGCGCGGACGAAGGGGCGGGCACGGCGCCCGACGACACCTTCGATCCCGCCTTCGCGCTGCACCGCGGCGGCAAAATGGCCATCCAGGCGACCGTCCCGGTGCGTAACAGGGACGACCTGTCCCTCGCCTACACGCCGGGCGTGGCCAAGGTGTGCAGCGCCATCGCGGAGCAGCCCGAGCTCGTGCACGACTACACCTGGAAGTCCCAGGTCGTGGCCGTCGTCACGGACGGCACAGCGGTGCTGGGCCTCGGTGACATCGGCCCGGAGGCATCCCTCCCCGTGATGGAGGGCAAGGCCATCCTCTTCAAGCAGTTCGGCGGGGTGGACGCGGTGCCGATCGCGCTCGCCACCACCGACACCGACGAGATCGTCGACACCGTCGTCCGGCTCGCCCCGTCCTTCGGCGGCGTCAACCTGGAGGACATCTCGGCGCCCCGGTGCTTCGAGATCGAGCGCCGGCTCCAGGAAGCCCTGGACATCCCGGTCTTCCACGACGACCAGCACGGCACCGCCGTGGTCACGCTGGCCGCGCTGCGCAACGCCGCCAAGCTGACCGACCGGTCGCTGGGCCAGCTGCGGGCGGTCATCTCGGGCGCCGGCGCGGCCGGGGTCGCCATCGCCAAGATCCTCATCGAGGCGGGCATCGGAGACGTCGCGGTCTGCGACCGCAAGGGCATCGTCTCCGCCGACCGCGACGACCTCACCGACGTCAAGCGCGAGGTGGCCGGCTTCACCAACAAGGCGCAGCTGACCGGCTCGCTGGAGCAGGCGCTGGACGGCGCCGACGTCTTCATCGGGGTCTCCGGCGGCACGGTGCCGGAGGCGGCGGTGGCGAAGATGGCGAAGAACTCGCTGATCTTCGCGATGGCCAACCCGAACCCGGAGATCCACCCGGACGTCGCGCACAAGTACGCGGCGGTCGTCGCCACCGGGCGCAGCGACTTCCCCAACCAGATCAACAACGTGCTGGCCTTCCCGGGGATCTTCGCCGGAGCCATGCAGGTGCGGGCCTCGCGGATCACGGAGGGCATGAAGCTCGCCGCCGCCGAGGCGCTGGCCGCCGTCGTCGCCGATGAACTCAGCGCCGACCGGGTCATCCCCTCGCCGTTCGACGAGCGGGTCGCGCCGGCCGTCACCTCCGCCGTCGCGGCGGCCGCCCGCGCCGAGGGCGTGGCGCGCCGCTGACCGCGCGGCATCCCCCGACGGGCCGGGCCCGCACCTGACCAGGGTGCGGGCCCGGCCCGTCCCGGTGACACGGCGCGGCGCGTGTCACACCCCTGCGCGGTACCGCCGGCCGCGGTCGCGGCCTACTTTGGGATCATGTTTGCTGCCTATGCCGCCCGCATCGACCGTGACCAGCCGCTGAACGGCCTCGAATTGGGGGAGCGCCCGGCCCCCGACGTACGCCCCGGCTGGACGACCGTCAACGTCAAGGCCGCCTCCCTCAACCACCACGACCTGTGGTCGCTGCGCGGCGTCGGCATCACCGAGGACTCGCTGCCGATGATCCTCGGCTGCGACGCCGCCGGGATCGACGAGGACGGCAACGAGGTCGTCCTGCACTCCGTCATCGGCCAGACCGGCCACGGCGTCGGCCCCCGGGAGAAGCCCTCGATCCTCACCGAGCGCTATCAGGGCACCTTCGCCGAACAGGTCACGGTCCCCGCGTGGAACGTCCTGCCGAAGCCGAAGGAGCTGTCGTTCGCGGAGGCCGCCTGTCTGCCGACCGCCTGGCTGACCGCGTACCGGATGCTCTTCACCAACGGGGGCGTACGGCCCGGCGACAGCGTGCTGGTGCAGGGCGCGGGCGGCGGTGTGGCGACCGCCGCGATCGTGCTGGGCGCCGCCGCCGGCCTGCGGGTCTTCGCCACCAGCCGGGACGAGGCGAAGCGCAAGCGCGCGCTGGAGCTGGGCGCGGAGGCGGTGTTCGGCACCGGGGAGCGGCTGCCCCAGCGGGTGGACGCGGTGATCGAGACCGTCGGCGCCGCCACCTGGTCGCACTCGGTCAAGTCGCTCAAGCCCGGCGGCACGCTCGTCATCTCGGGTGCCACCAGCGGCTTCACCCCCGAGAGCGGGGAGCTCAACCGGATCTTCTTCCTGGAGCTGCGGATCGTCGGTTCGACGATGGGCACCAAGGAGGAGTTGGCCGGGCTGCTCAGCTTCTGCGCCGCCAAGGGCATCCGGCCGGTCATCGACTCGACGCTGCCGCTGGACCGGGCGCGCGAGGGCTTCGCGAAGATGGCGCAGGGCGACCTGTTCGGCAAGATCGTGCTGACGGTGTGACCGGGGAGGTCCACCTCCTGCGGGCGGCGGAGCGGTCCGCCGCCCCGTGGAGCAACGGCGGCGGGGTGACCCGCGAGGTCGCCGCCCACCCGCCGGGCGCCGGCTGGGACGGCTTCGCCTGGCGGGTCAGCCTGGCCGAGGTCGGCCGGGACGGCCCGTACTCGCCGCTGCCCGGCGTCCGGCGGATCCTCACCGTCGTCGAAGGCGGCGGGCTGGAGCTGACCGTGGACGGCACGCGCCACCTCCTCGCGGACCGGTACCGCCCGTTCGCCTTCCCCGGCGGTGCCGCCACCGACTGCCGGCTGCTCGCCGGCCCGGTCGTCAACCTCAATGTGATGCTCCGGGACGGGCGGGCGGCGGCCACCGTCGAGACCGTACGGGGCACCCGGGCGCTGCCGACGACCCGGTCGGCGGACCCGGACGCCGAGGTCCCGGACGCCCTCGTGGTGGTGGCGCTCCAGGGGCCCGCCCTGCTCGCGGTGGCCGAACGGCCGCCGGTGCGGCTGGGGCGGTTCGACGCGGCGCTGCTGTCGGGGACGCGCACGGCGGCCGCCGAACTGCGGACCGAGGGCACCGCGGCGGTCATCGCCCTCACCGCCGGCCGCTGACCGGTCGGCCCTCGGGGGCGCCGGCCCCGCCGGGGAGCCGGAACCCGGGGCAGGACAGGTCAGGCTCCTTGCGGGGGAGCGACGTTGAGCAGGCTGCCGTACAGGTGGTACCGCGGAACCGCCGGCAGCTCCGGGTGGGCGGCCGGGGCGGGGGCCACGCCCGGCAGGCCGGCGAGGGCCGCGTCCAGCCGCGCCGCACGGCCCTGATCGACGTACGCGTGCCACGCCGCGTCGTCGGTCCACTCCGTGTACCGGAGCACCCGCCGGCCGTCCCGGCTGAGGTGGAGGTGGACGCCGAGCAGGCCCGGCACCCGTTCCTCGCGCAGCACCTCGACGACGGTGTCGGCGAGCGCCCGCTGGGCGGCCGGGCCGTCCGTGGAGTGGGCCGGGGTGACCAGGAGACCGGGGCGCAGCCCGGCCGTCCCCGCCGGCACATGGCTGCGGTGGCACCGGTAGCGCACCGGGCCGGGCCGGCGGATGCCGTCGACGGCCCCGTCGATCCGGCGGACGACGGCGGGGCGTCCGGTGCGCACCCACTCCCGGTGGTCGTCGTCGTTGGTCCACTGCGCGTAGTGGAGGACATGGCTGCCGTCGGTGCTCAGGAAGGCGGTCAGCGAGAGCATCGCGTCCGGGCGCCGCCGGTGCTCCCATTCGGCGAGGACGGACGCGGCCGCCGGCGCCTGGAGACCGGCGGCCGGCACGATCCAGGGGCTGACGAGGACCGTGGCGGCGTCCGGCCGGCGGGCGTCGGGGAAGTCGGTGGACAGCGGCATCGGGGGCTCCGTTCTGCGCCGTTTCGGCGGGGGTGGCCAGCAGCCTGCTCTCTCAACCGCGCTTGAGGTCAAGGGGGTTGGCCCTCGCGTCCCGTGTCATGTCAACGATGGTTGACGGGCGGAGTGTGTCAACGTACATTGACGGAATGACCGAAGCGACGGATCTCGCCGAGCGGGCGGGTGATCAGGACCCCAGGGTCGGACTGCGGGCGGTGGCCGCGCTCCGGCGGCTGCTGGAGCAGCTCGAAGCCGTACAGGTGCGCAGTGCGCGAGCCAAGGGCTGGTCGTGGCAGGAGATCGCGGCGGAGCTCGGGGTCAGCAGGCAGGCAGTGCACAAGAAGCACGGGAGGCGCTGATGTTCGAGAAGTTCACGGCGGACGCGCGCGCGGTGGTGCGCGGGGCGGCCCAACAGGCGGAACGCACGGGCAGCGGCACGGTCGGCGAACCGGAGCTGCTGCTGGCGTTGCTGGACCGCGCGGAGTCGCCGGCCGCGACGGCGCTCGGCGCGCTCGGTGTCCGGGAGCGGCGCGCGTCGGTGGCCCGGGCCCTGGCGGAGGTGCGCCGGCGCGGCGGGATCACCGCGCAGGACGCGGCGGCGCTGGCCGGGCTCGGCATCGACGTCGACGAGATCGTGACCAGGGTGGAACGGGCGCACGGGGCGGGCGCGTTGGCCGCCGCTCGCCCCGCCGGGCGCCGCGGGCGGGCGCGCCGGCCGTTCACCGCGGAGGCGAAGGCGGTGCTGGAGCGCGCGCTGCGGATCGCGGTCGGCCGCGGCGAGCGGCACCTCGGCGACGAGCATCTGCTGCTGGCCCTCACGGCGCGGCCGGGGCCGGCCGCCGCGGTGCTCGCCGACCACGGGGTGACGTACGCCGAGGTGCTGCGGGTCCTGGAGGGCGGCGGGCGGCGGCGCGCGAGCTGACCGGGGCGGATATTCGGTCGAGCGGGCGCGGACCGGTCGCCTATCGTGGCGCGGCCGGCGACCCACGGGGGGCCGCCGGCCGCACGCGAGGAAGAGAGCACCAGGTGTCACACCACGGAGGGGCCGACGAGGGCTTCGGGCCCGTAGCGGACGCGTTCGCCCGCAACTTCACCGACGGGGCCGAACTCGGCGCCGCCGTCACCGTGTTCGTGGGCGGCCGCAAGGTCGTGGACCTGTGGGGCGGCGTCGCCGACGGCCGCACCGGGCGGGCGTGGCAGGAGGACACCGTCCTTCCGGTGATGTCCTGCGCCAAGGCCGTCGTGAGCGTCTGCGCCCATCTGCTCGCCCAGCAGGGGCAGTTGGACCTCGACGCGCCGGTGGCCGCGTACTGGCCGGAGTTCGCGCGGCACGGCAAGGAGCGGATCACCACCCGGATGGTGCTCGACCACACCGCCGGCATCCCGCTCGCCGAGCAGCACCTGACCTTCGAGGAGATCACCGCCTGGACGCCGGTGATCCACGCCCTGGAGGAGCAGCGCCCGCTGTGGGAGCCGGGCACCGCGTACGAGTACCACGCGCACGCCTTCGGCTTCGTCGTCGGCGAGGTCATCCGGCGCCTCACCGGCCTCACCCCCGGGGCCTGGTTCCGCAAGGCCGTCGCCGACGACCTGGGGCTGCGTACCTGGATCGGGCTGCCGCCCGAGGAGGTGGACGGCATGGCCCGGCTCGCCGAGGCCGCGGGTCGGCCGGCGCTGCCGGACGCCGACGCGCTGCCCATGCGGGCGCTGACGATGAACGGCGTGCTGCCCTTCCCCGGCCTCGACGATCCGCACGGCTACAACGGGCCCGCCCTGCTGACCGCCGAGATCCCCGGCGCCGGCGCGGTCTCGTCGGCGCGCGGGCTGGCCACGCTGTACGCGGCGGCCGCCACCGGCGTGGCCGGCGCACCGCGGCTGCTCTCGGCGGACACCATCGGCGACGCGGTGCGGCCGCGCTCGGGCGGTGCGTCCTGGTCGGGGCTGCCGGACTTCGGCGCGCGCCACGGCACCGGCTTCCTCCTCGACTCGCCGTTCCGCCGGCTGCTGGGCCCGCGCTCCTTCGCCAGCAGCGGGGCCGGGGGCCAGTTCGCCTTCGGCGACGACGCGTTCGGCGTGGGCTTCGCCTACACCGCGAACCTGATGGGCGGCGGCGGTGACCGGCGCGTGGAGCGGCTCATCGGGGCGCTGCGGGAGTGCGTGGCGTCCTGAGGCCGGGCCGGGGCGGATCACCCGCGGGTGACCGCCCCGGCCGCCGGTCACCGGGGCCGGTCCGCGCTACCCGTCGGCGTCGGCCTCCGCGGACGAGGCGTACCGCTCCGGCTCGCGCAGCAGCGCGCCGATGTGGGCGGCGGCCGTGGACAGCCGGCGGCGGGACTCCTTGAGCTGCTCGGCGGTGACACCGTGGTCGCGGGCCGCGTCCCGCAGGTCGTCGCGGAAGCGGTCCAGCAGCCGGTCGAAGTCGCGGGCCGGGTCGCCGCTGCCCGGTTCGCCGGCCCATGCCGGGGCGGGCGGCGCGGCGGCCGACGGGCCCGCCCCGGGCGTCTCCGCCGCCGGGGCGACGCGCTCGACGGTCACCCGGGCCGTCCCGTTGCCGCCCTCGGCGCCCTCCGCGGCCCGGCCCTCGCCGGGACGGTCGCCGGTGAACCTGCCGACCTCGCGGGACACCTCCGCCAGCGCCTCGCGCACCGCGCCCGACCAGTCGCCGGTCCGCACCGCCCCCTGGGCCTGTTCCTGGACGCGGTGGATGACCCGCTGGACCTCCTCGCGCGCGGACACCTGGGCGTCCCTGGCCTGCTTACGGGCCCGCTGGGCGTCCTGCCGGGCCCGCTTGCTCTCCTCCTTGGCCCGCCGCGCCTGTTCCTTCCACTCGTCCTTGGCGCGCCGGAACTCCTCCTTCGCCTGCCGCCAGGCGTCCTTGTCGCCGAAGGCGGCATCGAGGTAGTCCGCGGCTTCCGGGAACGGCCGACCGCCGCCCGCGTCCCCGGCCGCCTGCTTCTCCGTGCCCGCGCGCGCGGCCCCGGCGGAGCCCCGCTTGCCCTCGCGGGCCTGCTTGGCGGCCTCCCGGATCTCCCGGCGCAGGTCGCGGGCGGAGCCGCTGACGTCGGCGCGGATGTCGGAGGCGAGCGAGGCGACCGATTCCCTGATCTCCAGTTCCAGTTCGGCCAGCTCACCGCCGCGGTCGGCGAGTTCGGCCCGGCCGGCGTCGGTGATCGAGTAGACCTTGCGGCCGCCCTCGGTCGCGTGGGTGACCAGCCCCTCGGCCTCCAGCTTGGCCAGCCGCGGGTAGACCGTGCCGGCGGAGGGGGCGTACAGGCCCTGGAAGCGCTCCTCCAGGAGCCGGATGATTTCGTAGCCGTGCCGCGGGGCCTCGTCGAGCAGCTTGAGGAGATACAGGCGCAGACGGCCGTGGGCGAAGACGGGGGGCATGCTCAGAGCACCTTCTTCCCGGCGGGCGGGGCGGTGGGGGAGTCCTCGTGCGGGCCGGCGCCGGGGCCGTCCGGCCCGCTGCGGCCGTCCTCGCGGGCGGGGCGGCGCAGCAGGGCCAGGCCGCCGGAGACGGTGGTGGCCTTGAGGGTGCCGCTGCCCGCGCCCAGCGAGCCGGTGATCTTCTTGGCGCCCCACTGGCCGCTGACCCGCAGCGCGTCGAAGGCGTTGGCGATCGTGCCGGTCGTGGTGTCGGCCTCCACCCGGGCGTTCGCCGGGTCGGGCAACCGGATGGCGATCTCCCCGGAGACCGAGGTCAGGTTGATGTCGGCGGCGTGGGTGAGGTCCAGGTCGAGGACCATGTCGCCGCTGACGGAGTCGGCGTGCACCCCGCCGCCCGCGCCGTCGATGACCGTCAGGTCGCCGGAGACGGAGGTGAAGCGCAGGTCGCCGGTGAGTGCCTGGGCCTCGACGTTGCCCGACACCGTCTCGGCGCGCACCGCGCCGGTCAGTCCGACCAGTGTGCTGTCGCCGGTGACGCCGCGGACGTCGGTGTCACCGGAGATGCCGGAGACCACCGCGGTGGCGCCGACCACGCCGACCTCCACGCGGGTGCCGGCCGGCACCGTCACCGAGACCACCGCGCTGCGGTTCCAGCCCCGGCGGTCGAGGAACTTCAGGAAGCCCCGCCAGGGCAGGTCCTCGTACGCGACCGTCAGGACGCCGCCGTCGCACGAGACGGTCAACGGCGGCCCGTGCAGCTCGCTGATCTCCAGGCGGGCCGGGCCGCGGTCCGAGGTGCCGACGACATTGACCGTGCCGCCGTACACGCGCACGTTGAGCGCGTCGACGGGCTCGGTGATCTCCAGTGTGCGTGGCTCGGTCACCTGCACGGGATTCTGCGACCACTCGGTCCGGGCTGACATTCCTGGCCTCCCCTGGATAGCCGTGCAACGCAACATATCGCGTTCTCAATGAACACGATATATCGCGGATTGCGGAAGTCAAGCGGCCCCGACCCGGAGCCGACCCCGGTCCCGTGGGTCGACACCCCCTAGGGGTACGCCCCACGAAAGGGCCGCTGACCAGGGTGTTCGGTCGCCCGGAGGGCTGCTGCGGCCGGTGCCCGGTTACTCGTCCTCGTCGTCGTCCAGCCGCGCCAGCCAGGTCGCCAGCCGCTCCACCGGCACCTCGAAGTCCGGGTTCAGATCGACGAACGTCCGCAGCTGTTCGGCCACCCAGCCGAGGGTGACCTCCTCCTCGCCGCGCCGGTTCTCCAGCTCCTCGATGCCACGGTCAGTGAAATACACGCGCTCTCCACCAGGGGTCATGGGACATTCCCGGCCAGGATAGGCAGGCCCGCGGACCTCTCGCGCCACCGGCGGCCGCGGGCTAGCCTGATCACCTGTCAACGGCCCTGCGGCAATGGGGGAATGGCCGAATTGCCGTTCAGGGGGAGCAGGAGGCCGTGATGCACGAGCGCGCGCAGCGCATCGAAATGCCCGACGGTACGGAGGTCTGGGCCCGGGTCTCCCGGCTCGACGCCGCCGGCCTCGCCGGGACCGACGGGAGCACGGACGACTTCGAGGACGTGGGCGCCTGGGACGCGCTCGGCGCCCGGGTCGAGGGACTCCGCGAGGTGATCGGCGGGGTCGCGAGCAGCGTCCGCCAGGCCGCCGCACGGGTCGCGCCGGACGAGACCAGCGTGACCTTCGGCGTGGAGCTGTCGGCCAAGCCCGGCAAGGCCGTGGCCCTGCTCGCGGACGGCGAGGCCAAGACCAATCTGTCGGTCACGCTCACCTGGCGCCGGGACGGCGGGGCGCCCGCACCCGAGGAGCACCGGGTGCCACCGCCCGGCATCCGGGAGCCGGACGACGCGGGCCGCTGATGGCCACCCCCGAAGGACCGGCCGCCGGCCGGGGCGACCGCGCCCGGTACGCCCAGCTCCTCGACCTCGCCGGACGCACCACCGTCGCGCTGCGCGCCGCACCCCCGGTGCCCGACGCCCCGCTGTGGGGCAGCGGCGTGCTGATCGCGCCGGGATGGGTGCTGACCTGCGCCCATGTGCTCACCGCCAGCGACGGCCGGCGCCGCGCGACCGGCCCGGACGGGGTGTTCGGGGTCGCGTTCGGCGGCCGTGTGGCGCCCGCGCGGCTCGCGTACGACCTGAGCCGGCCCGACCCGCAGGCCGGGCCCGCCGCCCGCGCCGACCTCGCCCTGGTCCGGCTGCTCGACCCCGCGCCCGCGCACCCCTGCGCCTGGCTCAGCGACCAGCCGGCGACGCTCCTGGAGGACGCCTACATCTTCCGCGGACACGAACGGTCGGGCGGGTCCCGGCCCGGCGAACGCGACATACGCGAGTCCGGTGCCGGGTGCGGCGCCGACCGCTCCGCGCCGCCCGCCGCCCCGGTCGACCCGTTCATCGCCGTCCGGTTCGGCGCCCGGGACGCCCGCGGGCTGCAGTTCGGCAGCGACGTCCGGGTCGCCCCCGGCGCCTCCGGCGGGCCGCTGCTCGACTGCGACCGCGGCGAGGTGGTCGGCATCGTCAAGGGCCGCCACCAGCAGGACCACGTCGGGCTCGCGGTGCCCGTCACCGCGCTGCGCGGCCTGGGCCCCGAGCACCTCGTCGAGGGCGCGTCCGGCGCGGAGGACCTCGGCCCCGACCCGTACCACGCGCTGACGGGCCTGCACGACCGCTGGCACTGGGCCGGGCAGGAGCTCGGCCGGGCCGGCGGCCCCACCTGGTTCGACGCCCAGCACGCGATCATGGCGGGGCGCGGCCGGCTGTGGGGCGTGCAGGAGCGGCTGCAGGCGCTGCACCTGCTCGCCCGGCTGCCCGCACCCCGCGACCCGCTGGTGGTGGAGGCGGCGGTCGGCGAAGTACTGGAGCGCGGCGACGGGCCCGGTGCCTGGGCGCTGCGGACCTGGCGGGACGGCCACGGCGCGCTCTACCAGGGCAGCGATCCGTACACCGAACTGCGCGCGTTCGTGCACTACTTGCGGATCGTGGCGCAGCGCTGCGCCGACGCGGTGCGGGACGCGCCGGACGAGCAGGCCGCCGCGGTCCGCGAGGACGCGGCCAGGCTCGCGGAGTTCGTCCAGGCCAAGGCGGTGGTGCTGCAGCCGCAGGACCGTCGCCGGATCGGGCCGGTGCGCCGGCGGCCGCGCTCGGTGCTCGTCGAGTTCGAGCCGCTCTTCTATGACGAGGGCGGCCACGAGCTCTACAACTGGTCGGTCAGCGAGGGCTACGGCCGGGGCCAGTGGCTGCGGGTGGACGTTCAGGAAGCGGCCGGCGGGGTGCCCTTCGAGCAGGCGCGGGAGCAGGTGCTGCAACGGCTCGGCGGACGGCTGCTGCAGGCCGACGGTGACGCGGGCCCGGGCGCCCGGGTACGCCTGGAGGTCGCCGTCCCCGAAGGCCGCTGGCACACCGCCGTCGGCCAGTGGGAGGTCGCCGCCTCGCCCCGGCGCACCGCCCGGCGGCGGCCGGTGGGGCCCGGGCGCGCGGTGGTCCTGCGCGACCAGGGGCGGCGCGGGCAGGTCGATCCGGCCTGGCTGCGCCGCTGGCAGGGCCTGGCCGCCGCCCCCGGGCTGCGGGCGCTGCGCCTCCCGCCGGACCCGGGCGCCGGCCCGCGCCCCGGCGGGGGCTGCACCGAGGCGATCTGGCGGCTGCTGGAGACGGCGGACCAGGGCGCGCTGCCCGCGCTGTGCCACACGGTCGCCGACGGGTTCGGCCGCGACACGGTCGGCGCCGCGCTGGACACCGGCTTCCCCGCCGCGCTGTGGCCGGCCCGCGGCCACGGGGAGGAGCGGGCCTGCGACGCCTCCTGCGAGGAGTTCCACCGCGGGATCCGGGAGCTGCTCCAGGGCTCGGGCGGTGTGGTCCGGCTGCCCGAGCTGGTGCGTCAGCTGCGCGCCAAGGCGGCGGAGGCCGCGGGGGAGGGCGCGCACTGGGCCCGCGATCTGGTGCTCCTCTACGACGATCCGGAGGACCCGATTCCGCAGCTGTTCCCGGACCGCCCCCAGGTGTCGCCGGGATGAGCGCGCGACGGCCGTCCGGCGGGGCCGCCGGGGCGCCGCGTACGGGTGCGGCTGCCGGGGCGCCGCGTGCGCCCCGCGCATGCGCCCGGCGCCCGCTCCCGGCCCGGCCGCTCGTCCCGCGCCGGACCGGCGCACGGCCCGGCACATGCCCAAACCGCGCCCCGTGCACGGCACTTGGCGCCCCGCGGTGCTGCGGCGCGAGACCGGAAACCGCCCCGTGCGCTTCCGTATGGATGGGTACTGTCATAGCGTCGTGGAAGACTTGTTCGTGATGACGTGACGACGTGATTGCGTGTGTGTCGGTGGCGGACGCGGGGGACGGCCGGGCGGGTGCCGACGTCTCCGGCGGTTCTCCCCGGCCCCCGTTCCTGACCGATGCCGGGCCGGCGACGAGGAGTTCCGACGTGAGCGACTGGCTCATCTATCGTGGCGCGGGCGCACCGCACGACGGAATCGAGCACCTTCCACCGCCGCCCCCCTGGCGCGATTTCGACGGCGGCCCGCTCGTGGCGCCGCCCGCCGCCCTGGACCCCGCCTCCGAGCGCCGCCTCGGCGTGCAGCACCGCGAGGCCAGCCACCACCGTCCGGGCGAGACCGAGCGCGAGCTGGTCAACGCCGCGCTCTATCTGCGCCGTCCGCTGCTGGTGACCGGCGCCCCGGGCAGCGGCAAGAGCACCCTGGCGCATTCGGTCGCCTACGAACTCGGCCTCGGCCGGGTGCTCGGCTGGCCGGTCGTCAGCCGCAGCACGCTCCGCGACGGCCTGTACGACTACGACGCCATCGGCCGCCTCCAGGACCTCCAGATCGCCCGCGCCGCACCGTCCGCGGCGGACAGCGGCGCCGCGGACGGCGAGGACCCCACGGACGAGCCGGGCGGCGGCATCGGCCGCTACATCCGTCTCGGCCCGCTGGGCACCGCCCTGCTGCCCGCCGCACGGCCCCGCGTCCTGCTCGTCGACGAGCTCGACAAGAGCGACATCGACCTGCCCAACGACCTGCTCAACGTCCTGGAAGAAGGGGAGTTCAGGATTCCGGAGCTGGAGCGACTGGCCGGATCCGCCCCCGAGGTGCAGGTGCTCAGCGACGACGGGGCGCGGGTGACGGTGCGCGACGGCCGGGTGCGCTGCCGCGCCTTCCCCTTCATCGTCCTGACCAGCAACGGCGAACGGGACTTCCCGGCGCCCCTGTTGCGCCGCTGCATCCACCTCCACATCCCGGCCCCCGACAAGGAGCGGCTGGCCGCCATGGTGCGGGCGCACTTCGGCGAGGGGGCCGCCGAGCGCTACGAAGCCGTGATCGACCGCTTCCTGGACCGCGAGCCCGGCGACGTCCGCGCCGTCGACCAGCTCTTCAACGCCATCCACCTCACCCAGAAGGCCGGCTGGACCGACCAGGACGAGGAGGAGACCCGACGGCGCCTGACGGCGGAGCTGATGCGGCCTCTCGATCGGACGAGGTGACTGCGATGCCCTCCGGGGCGCCCGGTCCAGGGCCCCTCGACGAGCTGGTCGCCCGGCTGACCGCGGCGGGGCTGCCGCCCGACGCCCGCGCGATGGCCGACGCCCTCTGGCTCGCCCAGTGGATCACTCCCGACGCACCGCCCGGGGGCCCGGCCGACGCGGCCACCGACCGCACGGACCGGCCCGACCGTACGGATCCGGCCACTTTCCGGGTCGGGCCGGCCGGTGCGGCGGACCCGGCGCGCGACGGCGTACCGCCCGCGTCCGGCAGCGGGCCCGACGCCTCCGCCGGGCGGCCCCCCTCGTCGCGCGACGGCGCCCGGCGCCGCGTCGCCGAGTTGCTGCCCGCCCAGGACGAGCGGGCCGCCGACCCGGACCACCACCGCCTCGGCGAGGTCGCCGTGCCGATCGCCTCCGCCTTCCCCGGACTGCTGCCGCTGCAGCGCGCGCTGCGCCCCGTCCAGCGCTACCGCCCGCCGGCCGCCCCGGCCCGCCACACCCTCGACGAGCCCGCCACCGCCGAACTCTCCGCGCACGCCGAAACGGTCATACCGGTGCTGCGCGGGGTGCACCGCCGTGCCGCCGCCCTGCGCCTGCTGATGGACGGCTCGTCCTCGATGGCCGTCTGGGAGCAGATGCTGCACGACCTGCGCCAGGTCTGTGAACGGGTGGGCGCGTTCCGGGACGTCACCGTCCACTACCTCCACCCGCACGGCCGGGACGTCGGCGTCGCCGCGGCGCCCGGCCCCGGCAGCCCGCTGCGCCCCGCCGACCAGCTGCACGACCCCACCGGCCACCACCTCACCCTCGTCATCAGCGACTGCGCGGGCCCGCTGTGGCGCGACGGCCGGATGCAGCGGCTGCTCTACCGCTGGGCGGCCGACGCCCCGCTCGCCGTCGTCCAGCCGCTGCCGCAGCGCATGTGGGGGCGCACCCTGCTGCCCGCGGTCCCCGGCACCCTCGTCCGCCGGCAGGGGCCCTACCAGGCGCTGGACTTCCTCCCGGCCCGGCGCCGCCGCCGGCCCGCCCCGGCGCCGGCCGCGCCGCCCGGCCCGCCCCGCGAGCGCGCCGTCCCGGTCCTGTCGGCCACCCCCTCGGCCCTCGGCTCCTGGGCCCGGCTCGCCGCCGCCGACGCCGGGCTGTCGCTGCGCGGCGCGGCCTGCGTCGTACGGATCGACCACGGCGCCGAGCCCGCGCCCGGCCCGCAGGACGCGCCCGGAGGCGGCGAACCGTCGCGCATGGTCCGCGCGTTCGAGCAGCAGGCGTCCCCCGCCGCGCGGCTGCTCGCGGTGCACCTCTCGGCCGTACCGCTCGCGCTGCCCGTCATCCAGCTCGTCCAGCGCGCGATGCTGCCGCAGACCGGGCCGGCCGAACTCGCCGAGGTGCTGCTCAGCGGCCTGGTCACGCAACTCCCGCCGGACGTGGGGGCACCTCCCCGCTCCCCGGGGGCCCGGGGGAGGCCGTCCGACGGGCAGAGCACCGGCACCGGCCCCTGGTACGACTTCGCGCCAGGGGTACGGGACGAACTCCTCAGCCGGCTCAGCGCGGGCGAGGCGGCCCTGATCCTCAAGCACTGCTCGCTCTACATCGAGCGCACCTTCGGCCGCAGCGCCCGCAACTTCCCGGCCGTCGCGGTCGCCATGCTCTCCGGCAGCGGCCGCGAACCGGAGGCCGGCCAGGGGGTCCCTGCCGGCGGTGGCCCGGGGAGCGCCGTCCCCGCACCCTTCGCCCGGGTCTCCGAACGCGTCCTGCGCCGCTTCGAACCGGCGCTGCGCCCGGCCGGCCGGCGGCCGTACGTCCCCGACGGCCCGGCCGCCGAGGGCGCCGCCCTGCTGGAGCGCTACGAACAGGACCGCGCCGTCCGCGACCTGATCGAGGCGGTGCGCCTGCTGCGCGCCGCCGCCGACCGCCTGCCGCCGGCCGGCACCGACCTCGCCCGTGCCCTGCTGCACGCCTGGGCGAAGTGGGGCCAGCCGGACGCCCTGGAGGAGGCGGAGCGGGCGGCCCGGTCCGCCACCGACGCCGCCGGCGGGGACGACGCCGCGGGGGACACCGCCGGGGACGCCGAGCGCACCCGGGCGCTGATCGTGCGCGGCCGGGTCGCGTACGCCCGGGCCGGCGAACGGCGCCGGGCCGGCACCGTGGCGGAGGAGCGCGCGGCGCTCACCGACGCCGCCCGTCAACTGCACACCGCCTGCGGGCTGATGAGCCTGCTCGATCCCCGCGTCCTGGAGAGCATGGTGCTGCGCACCGAGGTCCTGCGGCGGCTGGCCGCCCTGTCCGAGACGCCCGGCGCGACGCCCGGTGCGGGGGAGGACGACGCCGCGGCCGGCGCCGACGGCCCCGCCGACCCCCTCGACGAGGCCGAACGTTCCCTCACCGACCTGCTCGACCAGTGGCCCAGCGGCGAGCAGGTGCCCGGCGAGGTCTACGCGGCCCGCGGCGGCGTCCTGCTCGACCAGGCCCGCCGGGCCGCCCGGACGCGTCCCGAAGGCCCGCGCCCCGCCGAGGCGCTGGCCGTCCGCGCCGCCGACGACCTCGACACCGCCACCGTCCTGCTGCGCCGCCGCGGCAGCGCCGCCGACCGGCTGGTGTGCGAGACCCTGCTCGACCTGGCCGCGGCCCGGGAGCTGAACGGCGGCGCCGGCCTGCCGTCGGTGCTGCCGGCCCTCGAACGCGCCCGGGAGATCGCCCGGGCGCTGGACGACCCGGGCCTGGAGGCGGACAGCCTGCGCCGGACGGCCGCGGCCCACCGCGCCGTCCACACCCGCACCGGCGCGCTGAGCGCCCTGGACGCCGCGATCGCCGCGCTGGCCGCCGCGCTGCGGCTGACCGCCCCCGACTCGCCCGAGCACAGCTCCCTGCTCGCCGAGCGGGGCGCCGCGCTGCTGCTGCGGGCCCGGCTGGAGCCTCCGGGGGAGCCCGCCAAGCGGCTCGCCAACGAGGCGGTGCACGTCCTGCGCGAGGCGCTGGCCCGGGTCGCGCCGCACGACCCCGACCTGGGCAGCCACCGGCTGCTCTTCGGCCGGGCGCTGCGGCTGCGCCACGAACGCCAGCCCTCGCTCGCCGATCTGCACGAGGCTGACTGGGTGCTGGAGCTGGCCGCCCGCGGCGCGGACGTACCGGACGCGGTGTGCGCCGAAGCCTGGCTCGAAGTGGGCGACGTGCAGCTGCTGCTGGACCGCCGCTTCGACTCCCGGGAGCGCCACGACCGGGCCGCCGCCTGCTACCGCCGGGCCGCCGCGGCCGCCGGCCGGGCCGGCAGCGCCCTGCTGGCCGCCCGCGCCCACCACCGCCGCGCCGGGGTCCTGGAGGTCACCGCCGGCCCCCGCTCCGCGCTGCACGCCTACCGGGAGAGCTGGGAGCAGTGGCAGCGGGCCGGCGAGGACGCCGGGCCCGAGGCGCAGCGCACCCGCGCCCGGATGCGCGCCCTGGAGTCCACCGCCTGACTCCCGGACGGCCGGGACCGGAACCGCGCCCGACGCCGGCCGGGCGGCGGGGCTCCGGGCCCGGCCGTCCGTCCCCCGGGCCGGCCGCCTGGCCGTCCGCCGCCCCCGCGTGTTTCCGTGGACGGGAGTCCGGGAAACCACCGTCCAGCCGGTCAGAGGAGAGCAGCGTGGCGACTACCCCCCGCACCGAACGGGCTGCGGCCGCCCCGTCCGGGCCGTCGGCCGAGCCGCTGCCGGATTTCGCCGGGGTCGATGTGCGCCTGCTGGCGGCACGGACGGACCATGCGGTGCTCGGCGAGGTCGCCACCCTGCTGCTGCGCAACTGGCCCACCGGGGACGAGGCCGTCGCGTACTACGAGGACGGCCCGGGAAAACTCCTGCGGTGACGGCCCGGCGCGGCCGCTCCCTTTGCGTCGTCCGGTCGTGCGGCAGGTGATTTTTGGGCAAACGCGCTAGGGAACCGGCCAGTTGTCGCGGCAATTCGATTCTTCGATCGAACGGGGAGCCAAGTACCAGACAGCGGGCGGGACGTGACGGCCGACGGCGCCGGGCCCGTACCGCGACCGAGTTCTACGGGGGCAGGGGGCGACGCCGTGGCGGGGGAGACGACCGGCCGGACCACCGCGGTGCCCTTCCGCCAGTTCGTCCTGAAGGTGCACAGCCGCTGCAACCTCGCCTGCACTTACTGCTACATCTACGCCGGCCCCGACCACAGCTGGCGCGAGCGCCCCCGTACCGTGCCGCCCGCCACCGTCCGGCAGACCGCCCTGCGCATCGCCGAACACGCCCGCACCCACCGGCTGCGGGACCTCCGCATCGATCTGCACGGCGGGGAGCCGCTGCTCACCGGCCCCGGCCCGCTGCTCGCCCAGGCCGCCGCCGTCCGCGCCGCGCTGCCCGCCGGCTGCACCGCCGAATTCGGCGTGCAGACCAACGGGACGCTGCTGACCCGGGACACCCTCGACACGCTCGGCGCCGCCGGCTTCCGGCTCGGCCTGAGCCTCGACGGCGGCACCCCCGGCCTCAACCGGCGCCGCCTCGACCACGCCGGACGGCCCTCCTGGCCCGCGGTCGCCCGCGCCGTCGGCCTGCTCCACGACCGCCCCGACGTGTTCGCCGGAATCCTGTGCACCATCGACATCACCGCCGACCCCGCCGAGGTCTACGGCTCGCTGCGCGCACTGGACCCCCCGATGCTCGACTTCCTGCTGCCGCACGCCAACTGGTCCAGCCCGCCGCCGGCCACCGCGGGGCCGGGGCCCCGGCCCGGCCCGCCCGTGCCGGCCGGCCGCGCCCCGTACGGCGACTGGCTGTGCACCGTCTTCGACCTGTGGTGGGACGGCGGCCCGGGGCCGCGCGTGCGGGTTTTCACCGAGATCCTCGGCCTCCTGCTGGGGCGGCCCAGCACCAGTGAGGCGGTCGGCCTCTCCCCCGTCGTGGCCCTGGTCGTGGACACCGACGGCGCCATCGAACAGGTGGACTCGCTGAAGTCCGCCTACGAGGGCGCCGCCGCCACCGGCCTGAACGTCTTCCGCCACAGCTTCGACGAGGCCCTGGCCCACCCCGGCATGGCCGCCCGGCAGCGCGGCCGGGACGCGCTCGCCCCCCAGTGCCGGGCCTGCGCCCTGGTGGAGGTGTGCGGCGGCGGCAACTACGCGCACCGCTACCGCGCGGACGCCGGCGGATTCACTCATCCGTCCGTGTACTGCGCGGACCTGGAACGCCTCATCCGGCACATCGCCGCCCGGCTCGACGCGACCGTTTCCCTCAACTGACCTGCATGCAAGAAGACCTGACGCACTGTCGTCATATGGAGCGACACTTGGGCTATCGTGCGAAAGAGCCAGGGCGTGCCCGATGTCTCACCCTCCGCACGCGCGCACCATCGCATCTCAGGGAGACGGTCGCATGGCCGAGCAGTCCATTTCCGTTGGTTCAGCCGGTTCTTCTGCTTCTTCCGGTCCGTCGGGCCCGGCCGGCTCCGCCGCGCACATCACCATCAGCTACGCGGGCTTCGCCCGGCCGTGGGCCGCGTGGATCTCCCACCAGCTGGAGCAGCAGGGCCACGGCACGACCCTGCTCCGCTGGGACCCGAAGGTCGACACCGCCCTGGCCGAGGAGCTGTCGGCGCTGCTGGAGGCCGAGGGGCGGCTGCTGATGGTGCTGGACGACTGGTACTTCCGGCTGGGCCCCAAGACGCAGGACGAGTGGACCGCCGCGCTGCGGGAGGTGGTGCCCGCCGCACGCCGACCGGTTCGCCGCGGTGAGCGTGGCCACCCAGAGCCTGCCGGCCACCGCGTCCCTGCTGCGCCCCGCCGACCTGCGCGACCTGGACGCCAACGAGGCCAACCGCCGGGTCCTGCACCGGCTGGGCATCGTCGCGCCGCCGCGGACCGTGGACGAGAACGCCCCCGGCGAGCCCCGCTTCCCGAACAACCCGCCCGAGGTGTGGAACATCCCGCGCCGCAACAACCGCTTCACCGGCCGCGACAACGTCCTCGAAGAGCTGTACGGCAAGCTGGCCGGGCCCGGGACGACCGCGGCCCCGCCGCTGGAGACCCGTATCGCGCTCTACGGCACCTCCGGCGTCGGCAAGAGCCAGATCGCCGCCGAGTACGCCCACCGCTTCGGCAACGACTACGACGTGGTGTGGTGGATCAGCGCCACCAACCGCGGCGCCGCCCGCGAACAGCTCGCCGAACTCGCCACCCGCCTCGGCCTCCCCGTCGGCCGGGAGCTCGGCGACCGCATCCGCGCCGTGCACGAGGCGCTGCGCATCGGCCGCCCCTACCGCCGCTGGCTGCTGATCTTCGACAGCGCCGACGACATGGAGCAGATCGAGGACCTGATCCCCGACGGCCGCGGCCACGTCCTGATCACCACGCTCACCCGCGACTGGTCGGGCTCCGGCAGCGCCCAGGAGATCGAGGTACTGCCCTTCAACCGCGTCGAGTCCGTCGCCTACGCCCGTCGCCGCGCCCCCCGGCTCACCCCGGTCGAGGCGGACATGCTCTCCGAGGCCGTCCAGGACCTGCCGCTGCTGCTCGCCCAGACCGCCGCCTGGCTCGACGCCAACCCGATGTCGCCCAAGGAGTACATCGAGCTGATCCGGCGCGGCGAGCCCAGCCTCGTCGGCATCCGGATCTCCTCCGACTACCCGATGGCCTTCCAGACCAGCTGGGCCATAACTCTCAACACGCTGCGCGAGCGCAGCCCCGCCGCGGTCGAACTCCTCAAGCTGTTCGCCTTCTTCGCCCCCGACGCCATCCCCGTCCCGATGCTCGCCAAGGCCCGCCGCGGCGACCTGCCCGAACACCTCGCGGACCTGGCCGCCGAACCGATCAGCTGGAACACCGCGCTGCGCCGGCTGACCGAGTCCACCGCGGTACGCCTCGACTACCAGGTCTCCCAGGACGCCGACCCGGCCGTGGAGACCGCGCTGATGCACCGGCTCTACCACCGGTTCCTGCGCAGCGACATGACCGAGGACGAGCGCGACCTGATGTCGGCGACCGCCTGCCGGGTGCTGGTCACCGCCGACCCGCAGAACCCCGCCGACACCCGCTACTGGGAGCGCTACGCCGAACTCATCCCGCACCTGGAGCCGGCCGGCGTGCTCGACAGCGCCGATCCGGCGGTCCAGCAGCTGCTGCTCAACTGCGTCGAGTACCTGCGGGTCCGCGGCGAGTACCGGATCGGGCTGCGGCTGTGCGAACAGTTCATGTCCCGCTGGCGCACCCGCCTCGAACCCACCCAGCGCACCATGCTCGTGCTCACCCACCAGCACGCCAACATGCTGCGCAGACTGGGCCGCTACCGCGAGGCCGAAGCGGTCGGCAGCGCCGTCGTCGACCAGCTCGCCGCCGAGCGGGACCCCTCCGACGCCGACCTGCTGCGCGCCCAGGACGGCCTCGCCGGCACCCTGCTCGCCCTCGGCTCCTACGAGCAGGCGTACGAACTCTTCGACGCCGTCTGGCGGGCCTACACCGACCTCCTCGGCCCCGAGGCCCCGCGCACGCTCTCCTCGCGGCACAACCTCGGCAACGTCTTCGCGTTGCTCGGCCGCTACGAGGAAGCGCTGGTCACGCACCGCGAGGTGCTGGCCTTCCGGGAGCGGGAGCTGCGCGCACGGCACCACCTCACGCTCAACGCGGGCACCGCCTACGCCCGGATGCTCCGGCTGCTGGGCCGCTACCGCGACGCCGCCTCCAGCCAGGAGCTCAACGCCCGGCTGCACCTCCAGGTGATGGGCGCGCACACCCCGCAGACGCTGCGCGCCGAGCACAACCTCGCGCTGTGCTGGCGCCGCTCCGGCGAGGTGACCAAGGCCGCCACGCTGATGGCCGACGTCGTCGAGCGCTCCCGCCGGGTGCAGGGCCCGCGCCACCCCGAAACCCTCATGGTCCGCGCCGACCACGCCACCTTCCTGCGCGAACACGGCGACCTCGGCCAGGCCCGCGACCTCGCCGAGGAGGTCGCCGAGCGCTACGAGGCGCTGGCCGGCGAGCGGCACCCGTACACCGTCGGCACCCTGGGCAACGTCGGGCTGGTCCGCGCCGAGTTCGGGGAGACGGCGGAGGCGCTGGACCTCGCCGAGCGGGCGCTGCACGGGATGACCGGGACGATGGGCCCCGACCACCCCTGGACGCTGGGCTGCGCGCTCAACGCCGGCGCGGCCCGCAGCCGGGCCGACGACGAGGACGGCGCGGTGGAGCTGGGCCGCGACACCCTGGAGCGGGCCAAGGTGACGCTCGGCGACCGCCATCCGCTGACGCTCTCCGCGAAGACGGCGCTGGCCGAGGACCTGCGGGCGCTGCGCCGCCGGGGCCAGGAGGCGGCGAAGCTGGAGCAGGAGGCGATCCAGCAGCTCTCCGAGACGCTGGGCGCCGAGCACCCGCACACCCTCTCCGCCCGGCGCCGCAGGCGCCCGTACTGGGACTTCGAACCGCAGCCCGTGTGACGCCCCGCTTTCCGGTACGCCGAAGGGCCCGCCCCCGCAGCAGCGGGGACGGGCCCTTGTGACGGTCCCGGTACGACCGGTGGCCCGACGCCTTACGCGTCGAAGACCTCCGCGACCAGCTGTGCCTGCTCCGCCTGGTGACGCTTGGCGGAACCGACGGCCGGCGACGAGGAGTGCGGCCGCGAGATGCGGCGCAGGCGCTCGCCGTGCGGCACGTCCGCGCCGACGGCCAGGTCGAGGTGGTCGATCAGGTTGAGGCCGAGGAACGGCCAGGCACCCTGGTTCGCCGGCTCTTCCTGCGCCCACAGGTACTTCTCGGCGTTCGGGAACTTGGCGATCTCCGCCTGGAGTTCCTTGCCGGGCAGCGGGTACAGCCGCTCGATGCGGACGATCGCGGTGTCGGTCGCGCCGCGCTTCTGCCGCTCGGCGTCCAGGTCGTAGTAGACCTTGCCGGAGGTGAAGACGACCTTGCGGACGTCCTCGGCCTTGACCGACGCGTCACCGATGACGGGACGGAAGCCGCCCGTGGTGAACTCCTCCGTCTTCGACGACGCGGCCTTCAGGCGCAGCATCGACTTCGGGGTGAAGACGACCAGCGGCTTGTGGTGCGGGTTGTGCACCTGCCACCGCAGGAGGTGGAAGTAGTTCGACGGCAGCGTCGGCATCGCGACGGTCATGTTGTTCTGCGCGCACAGCTGGAGGAACCGCTCGATGCGGGCCGAGGAGTGGTCCGGGCCCTGGCCCTCGTAGCCGTGCGGGAGCAGCAGGGTGACGCCGGACGTCTGGCCCCACTTCTGCTCGGCGGAGGAGATGAACTCGTCCACGATCGTCTGGGCGCCGTTGACGAAGTCGCCGAACTGCGCCTCCCACATGACCAGCGACTCCGGGCGGGCCAGCGAGTAGCCGTACTCGAAGCCCATCGCCGCGTACTCGCTGAGCAGCGAGTCGTAGACGTTGAAGCGGGCCTGGTCCTCGGACAGGTAGAGCAGCGGGGTGTAGTCCTCGCCGGTCTCCCGGTCGATCAGCACCGCGTGGCGCTGGCCGAACGTGCCGCGGCGGGAGTCCTGGCCGGCGAGCCGGACCGGGGTGCCCTCCATCAGCAGCGAGCCGACGGCGAGGGTCTCGCCCATGCCCCAGTCGATGGTGTTGTCCTCGACCTGGGCCGCGCGGCGCTGCAACTGCGGCAGCAGACGCGGATGCACGGTGATGTGCTCGGGGATGTTCACCTGCGACTCGGCGATCCGCTTGACGACCTCCTGGGAGATCGCGGTGTCGACGTAGACCGGGAACTCCGCCTTGGGCTGCGGCACCTCGGGCACGGCCGGGGTCGTCGTGGCGTCACGGACCTCGGTGAAGACCTTCTCCAGCTGGCCCTGGAAGTCCTGGAGCGCCTGCTCCGCCTCTTCGAGGGTGATGTCGCCCCGGCCGATCAGCGACTCGGTGTACAGCTTGCGCACCGAGCGCTTCTTGTCGATCAGGTCGTACATCAGCGGCTGGGTGAAGGCCGGGTTGTCCGACTCGTTGTGCCCGCGGCGGCGGTAGCAGATCAGGTCGATGACCACGTCCTTGTTGAACGCCTGGCGGAACTCGAAGGCCAGACGGGCGACGCGGACGACGGCCTCGGGGTCGTCACCGTTCACGTGGAAGATCGGCGCCTCGATCATGCGGGCCACGTCGGTGGCGTACATGGAGGAGCGCGACGACTCCGGGGCGGCGGTGAAGCCGACCTGGTTGTTGATGACGACGTGCACCGTGCCGCCGGTGCGGTAGCCGCGCAGCTGCGACATGTTCAGCGTCTCGGCGACCACGCCCTGGCCGGCGAACGCCGCGTCACCGTGCAGCTGGATCGGCAGGACGGTGAAGTCCGTGCCGCCCTTGCCGATGATGTCCTGCTTGGCGCGCGCGACACCCTCGACGACCGGGTCCACGGCCTCCAGGTGGGAGGGGTTGGCGGTGAGCGAGACGGTGATCTGCTCGCCGTCCAGGCCGGTGAAGGTGCCCTCCGCGCCCAGGTGGTACTTCACGTCGCCGGAGCCGTGCATCGACTTCGGGTCGAGGTTGCCCTCGAACTCGCGGAAGATCTGCGCGTACGACTTGCCGACGATGTTGGCGAGGACGTTGAGGCGGCCGCGGTGGGCCATGCCGATGACGACCTCGTCCAGCCGCGACTCGGCCGCGGAGTCGATGACCGCGTCCAGCAGCGGGATGACGGACTCGCCGCCCTCCAGCGAGAAGCGCTTCTGGCCGACGTACTTGGTCTGCAGGAACGTCTCGAACGCCTCGGCGGAGTTCAGCCGGCGCAGGATGCGCAGCTGCTCCTCGCGCTCGGGCGACTTGTGCGGACGCTCGACCCGGTCCTGGATCCACTTGCGCTGCTTGGGGTCCTGGATGTGCATGAACTCGATGCCGGTGGTGCGGCAGTACGAGTCACGCAGCACGCCCAGGATGTCGCGCAGCTTCATCATGGACTTGCTGGCGAAGCCGCCGACCGCGAACTCGCGCTCCAGGTCCCACAGGGTGAGGCCGTGCTCGGTGATGTCGAGGTCGGGGTGCTTGCGCTGGTGGTACTCCAGCGGGTCGGTGTCGGCCATGACGTGGCCGCGGACCCGGTAGGAGTGGATCAGCTCGAAGACCCGGGCGGCCTTGGTGACGTCGTCGTCGTGCGAGGCGTCGATGTCCCGCAGCCAGCGGACCGGCTCGTACGGGATCCGCAGCGACTTGAAGATGTCGTCGAAGAAATCGTTCTCGCCGAGCAGCAGCTGGTTCATGATGCGCAGGAATTCGCCGGAGGCGGCGCCCTGGATCACGCGGTGGTCGTACGTGCTGGTCAGCGTCATGACCTTGGAGACGCCGAGCTTGTTCAGGGCGTCCTGGGAGGTGCCCTGGAACTCCGCCGGGTAGTCCATCGAGCCGACGCCCATGATCATGGACTGGCCGGGCATCAGACGCGGCACGGAGTGGACGGTGCCGATGCCGCCGGGGTTCGTCAGCGACGCGGTGACCCCGGTGAAGTCGTCCATCGTCAGCTTGTTGTCGCGGGCCCGGCGGACGATGTCCTCGTACGCCTGCCAGAACTCGAAGAAGGTCATCGTCTCGGCCGCCTTGATGGCCGCGACGACCAGCTGGCGTTCACCGCTGGGCTTCACGAGGTCGATGGCCAGACCGAGGTTGACGTGCTCGGGCTTGACCAGCGTCGGCTTGCCGTCCTTCTGCGCGAAGGAGTAGTTCATCGACGGCATGGCCTTGAGGGCCTGCACCATCGCGTACCCGATGATGTGGGTGAAGGAGACCTTCCCGCCACGGGCGCGCTTCAGATGGTTGTTGATGACGATGCGGTTGTCGAACAGCAGCTTCACCGGGACCGCGCGGACGGACGTGGCCGTCGGCAGCTCCAGCGAGGCGTTCATGTTCTTCGCCACGGCGGCCGAGGGCCCGCGCAGGACGACGTACTCGGGGCCTTCGGGGGCCTCGGTCTCCTTCGCGGCGGCCGGCTTCGCGGCCGGCTTCGCGGCGGCGGGCTTGGCCGGGGCCGGAGCGCTCGCGGCCGGCTTCGCCGGGGTCGCCGGCGCGGCAGCTGCAGGCTTCGGCTGGGCCGGCGCGGCGGGAGCCGACCGGTCCGGGGCAGCAGCGGGGGGCAGCACGGCGTCAGCCGCACCGGGGGAGCCCTCCGCCGGTGCGCTCGGCGCGGTGGCGCCGCCCGGCTTGTAGTCGGCGAAGAAGTCCCACCAGGCTCGGTCTACCGAGTTCGGGTCCTGGAGGTACTGCTGGTAGATCTCGTCGACGAGCCACTCGTTCGGGCCGAATGCGGCAGCAGGGCTCTTGCCCTGCCCCTCTTGATCGGCCTCGGTCGAGATGCTCGAGCTGTTGGGGGACTGTAGCGACACGGCGGCAACCGCCCTCTTCCGCTTCCTAAGGTGGTGGACAGCGGGAATAAAGGCTACGCCTCTTGTGACCTTTGGTGCAGTCCGGGAGGGCTACTCGTCACGCACGTCACATTCCCCGACGGGTTTCGGGGCATGACTTGGCGGGAAACACACGTAGTTTGCCCGCGTCCGGGTAGGACTTACCGCCGTCGCACCCATGGGATGAATGCTCCTACCACCGACCCTACGTCAGGTGACGTCAACCGGGATGTCAGCTCCGCGTTGCTTCCCTACCCGGAAGAGTGACTCGAATCCGGCAACCCTTCGACGATTCGGCCACCCCGATCCGTCCACCGTGCAGGTCCACCGCCCAGCGGGCGATCGCCAGGCCCAGTCCCGTACCGCCGTCCGTGCCGGGGCCCGAGGTGCCCGGGCCGCCGCGGTTGAACCGCTCGAAGACCCGGTAGCGCTCCGACTCGGGGATGCCGGGCCCCTCGTCCTGGACCTCCACCACCAGGCTCCCCGGCCCGTCGCCGCGCCGGGCGTGCACCGTGACCCGGCCGTGGCGCGGGCTGTGTTTGATCGCGTTGTCGATGAGATTCGCCACGACCTGGTGGAGCCGCTCGGCGTCGGCGTGCGCGGTCAGCTCCGGCGGCGAGACGTCGAGGTGGAGGTGGACGTCCGTACGGGTGTGGGTGCCGGTGCCGGACAGCGTGGAGGCGCCGCGGCTCATGTTGGCCTCCTTGAGCACCCCGGACAGGTACGGCCAGACCTCGAAGCGGCGGGCGTGCAGCGGCACCACGCCGTTGTCCAGCCTGGACAGGTCCAGGAGGTGTTCGACCAGCCTGCCGAGCCGCTCGGTCTGCTTCAGCGCGGTGCGCATCGTCTCCGGATCGGGCTCGCAGACCCCGTCGACGACGTTCTCCAGGACGGCGCGCAACGCGGCGATGGGCGTGCGCAGCTCGTGCGAGACATTGGCCACCAGCTCCTTGCGGTGGGTGTCCACCGCCTCCAGGTCGGCCGCCATGCGGTTGAACGCCTCCGCGAGGTCGCCGAACTCGTCGCGGCGCTCGGAGCGCACCCGGCGGCTGTAGTCACCGTGCGCCATCGCGCGGGTGACGTCCGTCATCTCGCCGAGCGGGGCGGTCAGGTTGTTGGCCACGAACTGGGTGATCAGCAGCGAGGCGATGATCGAGAAGATCGTGATCACCCGCAGCTCGGTGGCCGAGCGCATGGCGACGAACACCAGGAGTGTGGTGATGATCACCGAGACGCTGACCAGCGCGCCGAGCGCGGCCTTCACGGAGCGGTACGGGTCCAGGGGGCGCAGTGCCTCCCAGGCCCGCTGCCACAACTCCCGCAGCGGCGGCTGCCACCAGCGGCGCGCGGACGGGTGCCGCCGCGTCATGCGGCCGGGGTCTCCAGCGCGTACCCGACGCCGTGCACCGTGCGGATCCGCTCGGCGCCGATCTTGCGGCGCAGGGCCTTGATGTGGCTGTCGACCGTGCGCGTCCCGGAGGCGTCCGCCCAGTCCCACACCTCGGCCAGCAGCTGCTCACGGGAGAGCACCGCGCGCGGGGTGTTCGCCAGGCAGACCAGCAGATCGAACTCGGTGGGCGTCAGGTGGACGTCGGCGCCGCGCACCCGGACCCGGCGCTGGGCGTGGTCGATCTCCAGCTCGCCCAGGCGCAGGATGCCGCTGCGCGGGGTGTGCGCGGCCAGCGCGGCGCGCTCGACCCGGCGCAGCAGGACATGCACCCGCGCGGCCAGCTCCCGCATGGAGAACGGCTTGGTCATGTAGTCGTCGGCGCCGACGCCGAGGCCGACCAGCATGTCCGTCTCGTCGTCCCGGGCGGTGAGCATCATCACCGGGACCGGGCGCTGCGCCTGCACCCGGCGGCACACCTCCAGGCCGTCGAAGCCCGGCAGCATCACGTCCAGGACGAGCAGATCGGGCTGCCACGCCTCGGCCGTCTCCACCGCGGCCGGGCCGTCGGTGGCGGTCTGCACCTGGAAGCCCTCGGCGCGCAGCCGGGCCGCGATGGCGTCGACGATCGTCGGGTCGTCCTCCACGACCAGCACCCGGCGCTGGGCACCCGGCGTGGCAGCGGCGCCGCCCTGCGTTGTCTGAGTCTGGTCCATCGCCCGCCCCTGCATGTCCCTGCGTGGTCGCGTCTTGCTGGGCAGCAGCGTACGGGCACGGCGCGACTGTCGGCTACGCGCCCTTGCGCGCGAGATGGACCACGTCGGGGACGCCTCGGACAACCGGGATCTCTTCCGTACGCACCCCGCTGAAACCGGCATTTCGCAAGGCTTCCTCGAATGCCGGCGAGGGCTGCGCGGACCACACGGCGAGCACTCCGCCGGGTGTCAGGCGGTCGTGGCAGGCCGCGAGGCCGGTGGGGGAGTAGAGGGTGTCGTTGCCCTCGGTGACGGTCCAGTCGGGGCCGTTGTCGATGTCCAGGCACAGCGCGTCGTAGGTGTCCCCGCCCGCGTCGGCGCGCAGGTGGGCGACGAGGTCGGTGTGCAGGATCTCGCAGCGCGGGTCGGCGAGGGCGGCCGCCGAGACGTCGGACAACGGGCCCGTGCGGTGCCAGTCGATGACCGCCGCCTCGCGCTCGACGACGGCGATCCGGCCCCAGCGCGGCTGCTCGGCGGCGCGGGCCAGCGAGAATCCGACGCCCAGGCCGCCGATCAGCACCGCGGGCCGTGCGCGGCCGGCCGGCAGTGCGGCCAGCGCGGCGTCGACCAGCAGCCGCTCGGAGCGGCCGTCGGAGGTGTCCATCAGGAAGCAGCCGTTGGCGATGATCTCGTAGACGACGCGGGCCGCCGGGGCGCCGGGCCCGGCGGGGGACCCGTCCCGTTGCCGCAGCACCACCTCGCCGTACGGGCCCTCGCGGCGGTCGAGCGTGCGGGGGGCCGGGGCCGGACCGGTCGTCGGATGCGGAGGAGTAACGGACGCCATGCGGCCATGGTGGCCAACGCGGGCCGCGGCGGTCCACCTCGTTTGCGGGGCCGGCGGGCCGGACGCGGCGGCCCCCGGCGACCGTTGCCCGACGTGATGCATCTCACTCACACAGCTTCTTCATGGGTTGAGCGTGCAGGCTGGTGCGCGACGTTGTGCAGGGCAGAGCGAGCACGCACCGCCGGGCGGCACGGGCACGGCTCACCGGATGCGCATGGACGGAAGGGGCCCAGGACCGTGAGCAGGCTGGAAACCCTCGGGGGAATGCAGGGGGAGCGGGCGTCGGAGGGCCGGGCTCCGGCCGGTGGTGAGCGGCCGGCGGACCCGCTCCCGGTGCTGCCGGGCATCCCCCGGCAGCGGGACCCGGGCGCCGCGGCCCCCGCGGACGGGGCGGCGCCACCGCTCCGGCCGGCGCGTGCCCGGCCGCGGCCCTGGCTGCTGCTGCCCACCCCCGCCGGCACCCCCTTCACCTTCGGCTACGCGCTCCTGCTGGTGGGCACCTCGCTGTTCGCCGAGTACGCCGACCCGGGCCTGGTCTCCGAACTGCTGCAGGGCTCCAGCACCGACGTCGTCCACCTCGCGCAGGCGCCGCTGCTGGTGCTGGTGGCCAGCGCGCTGTGGATCGCCGGCGGGATGGCCTCGGCGTACGCGCTCGCCTTCCTCTTCGTGCTGACGGCCCTGGAGCGGCGGATCGGCGGACTGCGCACCGCCGCGGTCTTCTTCGGCGGCCACGCGCTGGCCACCCTCGCCACCGAGCTGCCCGTCGCCTTCTCGGTCGCCGCCGGCCAGCTGCCGGAGAGTTCCCTGCACCGCCTCGACTACGGCATCAGCTTCGGCGTGATGACCTGCATCGGAGCCCTCGCGGGCGTGCTTCCGGCCTGGGTGCGCTGGCCGCTGCTGGTGGGCGTCGGCTATCTGGCCCTCACCGATCTGCTGGCCTACGCCGACCCGATGACCGACTGGGGCCACCTGCTCTCCGTCGCCCTGGGGGTGGCCGGCTGGCCGCTGCTCCGCCGCTGGCGCGTCCACCGCACCGGTCCGGTGCCGCTCCTCGGCGACCTGGGGCACCCGGCACTGCGCGGCGCGCGGCTGCACTGAGCCGCGGCCCCTCGCCCCTCGGCGGATGCGCCCGTGTCGTCCGTCCGGTGGCCCTACGGCCGTGCGGTCGCGCGGTAGGCGTGGGCGATGGCGTAGGCGCAGCCGCCCAGCAGTGCCACGCCGGACAGCACACCGCTCACGAACGGCACCCACGCCACGGCGGAGGTCGCCGCCATCCCCAGGCCGGTCAGACCGAGCGCGGTCAGCGCGGTGCCCGGTACGGCGATGCTGCGCTGCTTCCAGACCGCGGTCAGCGCCAGGAAGTGCAGCCCGACGATCAGCGCGATCCAGGCCACGGCCGTCTCCGCCGGGGCGCCCGCCCCGCGCAGGGCGAGGTTGCCGCCGATCAGCAGCACCACCTCGGCCGCCACGACGAAGCCGAACTTCCCGCCGTACCAGCTCCCCCGGGGAGCCCCGGGGACGCCCACGGCGGGCCCGCTCCGGCGCCCGGCCCGCAGCGCCAGCGCCAGCAGTCCCCCGAAAGTGAGCACCGCGAGCACCCGCAGCGCGTTCCCGATCGTGGGATTCAAGGGGTCGTGGGCATTGGCGACGACGAAGACCGTCCCGAAGAAGGCACCGATGAACACGCCGGACATCCGCTGCAACATGCCGTGAAAGTAGCAGTCCTGACGTTCCGTGAGAGAGGGGCGCGGGTCCGGCCGCGGCCGCGGTGGTCGGCTGCGGGGGGCGGCCCGGCGCGGGCGCCCCGTACGCGGACTGGAAGAATGGACCCTTCTTCCGGCGCCGCAGGTGCGCCGCCCGCCGCCCGCAGGAGTACCCGCACCGTGTCCGCAGAACGTCCGCAGGACCGCAAGCAGTCGAATCCGCCCCCCACCGAGCTGGACCTGGTGTCCGACTGCGGCAGTTGCTTCGGGCTGTGCTGTGTGGCGCTGCCCTTCGCCGCCTCCGCGGACTTCGCGATCGACAAGGACGCCGGGCGGCCCTGCCCGAACCTGCAGACCGACTTCCGCTGCGGCATCCACGCCGACCTGCGGGGGCGGGGCTTCTCCGGCTGCACCGTCTTCGACTGCTTCGGCGCCGGCCAGAAGGTCTCCCAGGTCACCTTCGGCGGCCGGGACTGGCGGCAGGCACCGGGCACCGCCCGGCAGATGTTCGACGTCTTCCCGGTCATGCGGCAGCTGCACGAACTCCTCTGGTACCTCACCGAGGCACTGGGCCTGCCGGACGCCCGCCCGGTCCACACCGCGCTGCGCGCCGCCCTGGAGAAGACCGAACGCCTCACCCGGGGCAGCGCCGAGGAGCTCGGCCGGCTGGACGTGCCGGCCCACCGCGGTGAGGTCAACGCCCTGCTGCTGCGCACCAGCGAGCTCGTACGGGCCACGGTTCCGGGCCGCAAGAAGGAGCGCCGGGGCGCCGACCTGATGGGGGCCCGGCTGCGGAAGGCCGACCTGCGGGGCGCCAACCTGCGCGGGGCGTACCTCATCGCCGCCGACCTCCGGGGCGCCGATCTGCGGCAGGCGGACCTGATCGGGGCCGATCTGCGGGACGCCGACCTGAGCGGCGCCGACCTCACCGGCGCCCTCTTCCTCACCCAGGCCCAGGTCAACGCGGCCCGCGGCGACGCCACCACCACACTGCCGCCCGCCCTGTCCCGCCCCGCCCACTGGTAGCGGGCCGCCGCTGCCCCCTCCGAGCCGAGCCGGGTCCCGTACGGGGCCCGGCTCGGCCGTTTGCGTTTCCGGGCCGCGGCCTTGATCGCTCACAGCGAACGCGCCTCGGGGAACATCTCGGCAGCCGCTGACATTGAGTGGGTAAAGCTCAACTTGCTTGCCGAAGGGGAGATCATGGCTTCGACGTCCACCTCGCTCACTCTGCCCGTGCTGCCCCTCGATGACGAGGTCGTGCTGCCCGGCATGGTGGTGCCTCTGGACCTGTCCGACTCCGAGGTCCGCGCCGCGGTGGAGGCCGCGCAGGCCGCCGCCTCATCGGGTAACAAGCCGCGGGTGCTGCTTGTGCCCCGCGTCGACGGGACGTACGCGGGCATCGGCACGCTCGGGCGGATCGAACAGGTCGGGCGGCTCTCCGACGGCGACCCGGGGGCGCTGATCCGGGGCCTGGGCCGGGTGCGGATCGGTTCCGGCACCACCGGGCCCGGTGCCGCGCTGTGGGTGGAGGGCACAACGGTCGAGGAGACGGTCCCCGAACGGCTGCCCGGCGCGGTGACCGAACTCGTCACCGAGTACAAGGCGCTGGCCACCAGCTGGCTGCGCAAGCGCGGTGCCTGGCAGGTCGTCGACCGCGTCCAGCAGATCGAGGACGTGTCGGCCCTCGCCGACAACTCCGGCTACTCACCGTTCCTGACGACCGAACAGAAGGTCCGGCTGCTGGAGACCACCGACCCGGTGGCCCGGCTGAGGTTCGCCACCGAGGCGCTGCGCGACCACCTCGCCGAGCAGGACGTCGCCGAGTCCATCGCCAAGGACGTCCAGGAGGGCGTCGACAAGCAGCAGCGGGAGTTCCTGCTGCGGCGCCAGCTGGAGGCCGTCCGCAAGGAGCTCGCCGAGCTCAACGGCGACCCGGAGGACGAGGGCGACGACTACCGCGCCCGGGTCGAGGCCGCCGAGCTGCCCGAACACGTCCGCAAGGCCGCCCTCAAGGAGGTCGACAAGCTGGAGCGGGCGAGCGACCAGAGCCCGGAGGGCTCGTGGATCCGCACCTGGCTGGACACCGTCCTGGAGCTGCCCTGGAACGAACGGACCGAGGACGCCTACGACATCGCCGGCGCCAAGGAGGTCCTGGACGCCGACCACGCCGGCCTGGAGGACGTCAAGGAGCGGATCACCGAATACCTGGCGGTTCGCAAGCGGCGGGCCGAGCGGGGGCTCGGCCTCGTCGGAGGGCGCCGCGGCGGGGCCGTCCTGGCGCTCGTCGGGCCGCCCGGTGTCGGCAAGACCTCGCTGGGTGAGTCCGTCGCGCGGGCCATGGGCCGGAAGTTCGTCCGGGTCGCCCTCGGCGGCGTGCGCGACGAGGCGGAGATCCGGGGCCACCGGCGGACGTACGTCGGCGCGCTGCCCGGCCGGATCGTGCGCGCGGTCAAGGAGGCCGGGTCGATGAACCCGGTGGTGCTGCTCGACGAGATCGACAAGGTGGGCTCCGACTTCCGGGGCGACCCGGCCGCCGCCCTCCTGGAGGTCCTCGACCCGGCGCAGAACCACACCTTCCGCGACCACTACCTGGAGGTCGAACTCGACCTCAGCGACGTGGTCTTCCTGGCCACCGCCAACGTCCTGGAGGCCATCCCCGAGCCGCTGCTCGACCGGATGGAGCTGGTCCGGCTGGACGGCTACACCGAGGACGAGAAGGTCACCATCGCCCGTGACCACCTGCTGCCGCGCCAGCTGGAGCGGGCCGGCCTGGAGCCGGGCGAGGTGGCGCTGGAGGACCCGGCGCTGCGCAAGCTGGCGGGCGAGTACACCCGCGAGGCGGGCGTACGGAACCTGGAGCGGGCCCTGGCCAGGCTGCTGCGCAAGGTCGCGGCCGAGCACGAACTCGGCGAGCGGAAGCTGCCGTTCACGGTCGGCGTGGACGAGCTGCGCCCGCTGATCGGGCGACCGCACCACACCCCGGAGTCGGCGCAGGACCCGGCGGAGCGCCGGACGGCCGTGCCCGGTGTGGTCACCGGCCTCGCGGTCACCGGCGCCGGCGGCGACGTGCTGTACGTGGAGGCGTCGCTCGCCGATCCGGAGACCGGCGCGTCCGGGCTCCAGCTGACCGGACAGCTCGGCGACGTGATGAAGGAGTCCGCGCACATCGCCCTGTCGTTCCTGCGCTCGCACGGCGCGGAGCTGGAGCTCCCGGTCGGCGACCTGAAGGAGCGCGGAGTGCATCTGCACGTACCGGCGGGCGCCGTCCCCAAGGACGGGCCGAGCGCGGGCGTCACGATGACCACGGCGCTGGCCTCGCTGCTGTCGGGCCGGCAGGTCCGGCCGGACGTGGCGATGACCGGTGAGGTCTCGCTGACCGGGCGAGTGCTGCCGATCGGCGGGGTCAAGCAGAAGCTGCTCGCGGCGCACCGGGCCGGGATCACCACGGTGATCATCCCCAAGCGCAACGAGCCGGACCTGGACGACGTGCCGGCCGAGATCCTCGCCGCCCTGGAGGTGCACGCGGTCGCGGACGTCCGGCAGGTGCTGGAGCTGGCGCTGACCCCGGCGTCGAACGGGGCGGCGCCGGAGGTCCCCGTCGCGGCGTGAGGGACGCGCGGGGAACGGGACGGGCCCCTGCCGCCAGGTGCGGCAGGGGCCCTCTCGCGCGCGGACCGGGCGTGGGTGGGGCCGCCCGGTGCCGGGGGTGCGGGGTCAGCCGTTGGCCAGCGCCTGGAGCCGGTCGTAGGCGCCGTTGAAGAGGTTGTGGTCGCCGACCGTCGGGCCGGTGGAGGTGTACTGCCAGATGGTGTGGAAGCCCCAGCCGGCGGGGAGTTCGCCGACCGACGAGCCGTAGCGCGGGACCCACAGCGGGTTCACCACGCCGAATGCGGACGAATTGCCGGTGCACTGCTTCCACCAGCTGGTGGAGGTGTAGATGACCGCGTCCCGGCCGGTGCGCGCCTTGTAGGTGGCGAACCAGTCCTTCATCCAGTTGACCAGGCCGGCCGCGCTCAGCCCGTAACAGGTCGAGCCGTAGGGGTTGTACTCCATGTCCAGCGCCCCGGGCAGGGTCTTGCCGTCCCTGGACCAGCCGCCGCCGTGGTCGACGAAGTAGTTGGCCTGGGCGGCGCCGCTGGAGGTGTTGGGCGTGGCGAAGTGGTACGCGCCGCGGATCATTCCGGCGTTGTAGGAGCCGTTGTACTGCTGCGCGAAGTACGGGTTGGTGTAGCTGGTGGACTCCGTCGCCTTGGCATAGGCGAAGCGGACGCCGCTGTTCCAGAGCGTCGACCAGGCGACGTTGCCGTTGTGGCTGCTGACGTCCACGCCTTCGACGGACCCCGCGAGCGCGGCACCCGTGGGTGTGCCGGCGCCGGTGCCCTCGTGGGCGGCGATCTGGGAGCCGGCCCAGTCCTGCCCGGGGTGGGTGGGTTCCGGTGCGCGCCCGGGAGCCGCGGCACCGGCGGTGCCCGGCAGGCCGAGCAGGAGGGAGAGGACCGCGAGGAGGGCCCCGGCCACGGTCGCCAGCGACCGCGCGGGACGGTGGGGGAAGCCGGATCTGAGCACGGGCATACGTGCCTCCGAAGATCTCGGTGGGTGTTCTGAGGGGGGAGGTAACCAGTGGCACGACACGACGCGAGGACACGGAGGTGCGGCGTGCATGACGAGCGGCGGAACCTTTGACACCGTCCGGCCGATTGGTGTGGCCATGCCAGAAATGACGATACGCGCGTAGACCCGGGGGGCAAAAGAGGTGCCGTGGGCTGCCGTTGGTCTAATCCTGCGAAATACTGGCGGAGCTGCGGCTTCGCCCGGCGAGGGCGGAAACTTTCAGATGAGGGAAAGCGGGCATGGGCGCTGACGTGCACAACACCGGGACCGGCGACACGGCGGCGGACGGCGAACCGACTGGTGTGGACCACGTATTCCTGGCCCTGGAACGCGAATTGGCGGTATTTCTCCGCCGCGCCCGGGCCTCTTCCGGCGAACTGGCCCGAATGGTACATCCCGACCTGGAGCCGTCCGCGTACGGGCTGCTGCTCCGGCTGGCCGATGCCGGGGCCCAGCGCGCCACCGACCTCGCCGGCTTCTTCGGCGTCGGCAAGGCCACGATGAGCCGTCAGCTGCACGCCCTGGAGAAGCTGGGGCTGGTCGCCCGCGAACCGGACCCGGCCGACGGCCGTGCGGTCCTGGTGCGGATCACCGACGAGGGGCGCGCCCGCTTCACCCGCGTCCGCAACGGGCGCCGCGCGCAGTACGCCCGGCGTCTGGCCTCCTGGGACCGCGGCGAGGTGTCCGAACTGGCGCGGCTGCTGCACCGGCTGAATACGGAGCAGGAGGGCGAGGAGGGATAAGCCGCACCTTCCGGACCGCCGGGCCGGTCGCCCGTCGCGGTCCGGACGGCCGCCGCGGACCCGTCCCCGGTTCCCGTGCCGGAGCCCGTTTCTGTCACGGCGCCACAAAAATCACCGCCGCGTCGTCCCGGGCCTTCCCACGGGGGTGGCCGGTGCCCTCCGGGTCGGCGGCCTCGGCGGCGCGGACCCGGTCGATGAGCGCCTGGGGTCCTTCGCCGGCCACCAGCCGCACGCAGTCGGCCCACGAGCCCTCGTGGAAGACCTCCACCCAGCGGCTCGCGCCGTCCGAGAGGGCGGTCAGTGAGCGGACCCGGTCGCGCGGGGTGCTGCCGGTGACCGCGCGGGCGGCCACCGCCGGGTCGGCCGCGGCGGTGAAGAAGCCGCCCTCGGCGTTGCGCAGCGCCTCGACCGCGCGGCCGTACTCCCGGCCCGCGGCGGCCCGTTCCGCCGAGCCGCGCGGCAGCGCCCGTACGGCGTCCCGCTGCGCCCGTACCGCGGGCGGCAGCTCGTCCAGCCGCGGGTCGAGCACCGGCCGCACCGAGCCGTCGGTCCGTTCCACCAGCAGCACCGAGTCGGACAGGACGAGATGGTCGACGGTGTCCCCGGACCACCGCGCGAGCACGACAGTTGCCTGCGGAGTGCGGGCGTGAGAAAGGTCACAGGTGGTCCGGTGAACCTCGGCTGTCCGGGAGATGGCCGCGGCCAGCACCTCAGTGAGCGTCATATCCCGGTGTGAAACCGACAGTTCCAACAATGCGCCCCCGAGCCGCGCGGTGAACCACGGGACCGGGTGGCGGCATCCGTAGTCCTCCTCGGGCGGTGTCACGCCGTCCAGCAGGACGAGGACGCCGCCCTGACCGGACGCCGGCAGAGCTACCGATGCGTAGTCCTCGTTTGGGCGTTGGGGGTCGCCCGGCTCGGTGGCGAGTTCGATGCGCATGGCGGCAAGTCTGCCGGAGGCCGTGGTTTCCGCCCGGTGTCCGGGCGTGTCCGGCGGTAACCCCGTGCGGCCGGGGCAGCTGTGCGGGAATGGTGTGGACCACGGGCCCGGCGGCGTGCGGGCGCGCATCCTGCCAGGAGCGGGTCGCATCTCCAAACCCGTCCGGGGGTTGCGCGGGGTTGCCGCCGAAAACGTCGGCGCACGGAAGTTGATGGCCAAACTCCGATTGATGTTCACTCGTTCAGGTGGCCGGGCATGTGTTGCCGAGCCACTGCGCGGCGCCGGTGGAATGGTCGTTGCCCGTTCACGGGGCGCGGCCAGGACGTCCGTCGTGACGCGCAAGCCGGACTGTCTACCCTCGCGGAAGTGTGCGCTGCTGCGGTGTTCGCGCAGGTCCGCCCCGCGAGCGGAGAGCCAGCCGGGTCCGCGACGCCACACGGCGTGGGCAGGCGAGACAGGATTGCGAGCAGCGGTGCGGAAGATGCGGCTTCGGGGCGGCGCAGGGAAGCCGGGTTCACCGGCCGGTTCGATCGCGGGACCCGGCAAGGGCCCGCTGTCCGGCAAGGGACCGGGTACGGCCGTTGACGACCTCGCGGGACGGCGTCCCGCGCGGGTGCGCAACCGGCTCGTCGGAGCGGTGGCCGTGGTCGCCGCGGCGGTCCTCGGGGCCGGCGCCCCCGGTCTCGCCGCCACCGCCGACGACGCCAACGGCAGCCAGCAGCTGGTGGATCAGGCCGAGCTGAACGCCCGCGCCGTCGCGCTGTCGCACTCCCTCGCCGACGAACGCGACGGCATGACCGCGTACGCGGCCGCCGGCCGGGCCACCCGGACCGGTACCGGAACCGGCGGAACGGGGCTCAACGGCACCGGAACCGGCGGAACCGGCCTCAACGGCGCGGGTGTCAACGCAACGGGCACCGCCGGCGGTACGACGGGCGCCAACGGCATCGGCACGCACGGCACGGGCACCAACGGCACCGGGACCCGCGCGAGCGGGATCGGCGGCGCCCGGGCGCAGGCCGCCGTCTCCGCCGACTCCGCGGTCTCCCGGACCCAGCAGGCCCGGGTCGACCGGCAGATCGACGAGCTGCGCTCCGAGGCCCAGGACGCGTCGGGCGACGCCCCCGCCTACAAGGCGGCCGCCCGCCTGCTGGCCACCCTGCCGCAGACCCGGCACCAGGCGCTGTCCGGGACCGACACCCCCGAGCAGGTCTACAACGCCTATACCGGCATCCTCCAGGCGCTCGGTGCGATCGGCGACGGCATCGCCCGCGGGCTGCCCGCCCGCGCGGACGCCGAGGCCGCCGACATCCGCGCGCTGCCCGCCCTCGGCCGGGCCGCCGAACAGGCCGCCGGCACCCGCGGGCTGCTGCTCGCCGGGCTCAACGCGGGCGGCAGCCAGCCCCGGCTGACGGCGCTCGCCCAGGTCGCGCACCTGCGTGCCCAGGGCGCGTTGGGCGACTTCCGCCAGGCCGCGAGCCAGAGCGCCAAGGACCGCTACGACCGCACCGTCAACGGCGCCGACGTGGCCACCGCCGAGCGCTATCTGACCCGGCTGACCGACCAGCCCCGTCTGGACGCCGCCGACATGCGGCTCAGCCGCCAGCGGGTGCAGGCCACCCTCACCTCCCGCATCGGACTGATGCGCGGCGTCGAATCCGCCCTGGCCACCGCCGACATCCAGCGCCTCGGCGCGCTGCGCGACGACGACGTGACCGAGCTGGAGATCCGCATCGGTCTGGAGGGGCTCTGCCTGCTGGTGGCCGTCGGCGCCGGCATCTGGGCCGCGCGGAGCATGACCCAGCCGCTGGCGGCGCTGCGGATCGGCGCCAAGCGGGTGGCCGACGACCCCGCCAACGAGGAACCCGTCAGCTACAAGGGCCGCAACGACGAGTTCAAGGCCGCCGTACGGTCCGTCAACGCGCTGCACGCCCAGGTCGGCGAGCTGACCCGGCGCACCGCCGAACTGGAGGGCGAGCGCCAGCGGCTGATCGGCGGCCGGCAGCGGCTGGCCGCCCAGCGCGAGGTCCTGCAGCAGCAGAGCGCCACGCTCCAGGGGCAGGTCGCCGAGCTCACCGAGCGGCTGGCCGCCGCGCACGCCGGTGTGCAGGGCCGGTTCGTCAACCTCTCGCTGCGCACCCTCGGACTCGTCGAGCGCCAGCTCGCCGTCATCGAGTCGCTGGAGGAGAGCGAGCAGGACCCCGAGCGGCTGGCGACCCTGTTCAAGCTGGACCACTTCGCCGCGCGGATGCGCCGCAACAGCGAGAACCTGCTCGTGCTCGCGGGCGCGGAGCAGCACGGCACCACCCACCAGGGCCCGGTGCCGCTGCTGGACGTGCTGCGCGCCGCGATCAGTGAGATCGAGCGCTACGAGCGGGTGCGCATCCAGTCGTTGCCGCCGCACTCCCAGGTCGCCGGCTTCGCCGCGGACGACCTCAGCCACCTGGTCGCCGAACTCCTGGAGAACGCCACCGCGTTCTCGCCGCCGGACGCCCATGTCGAGCTGTCCGGCTGGCTGTTGGAGAGCGGTGAGCTGATGCTCTCGGTCCAGGACGAGGGCATAGGGATCACCCCGGAGCGGATGGCCGAGCTCAACGAGCGGCTGTCGGACGCCGAGGCCGCCTCGTCCGCCGAGAACGTCGACGAGGCGCTGGGCCTGGGCCTGTACGTCGTGGTGCGGCTGGCCGCCCGGCACGGCGTCCGGGTGCAGCTGCGGGACGCCAGGCAGGGCGGCGTCACCGCCGTCATCGTGCTGCCCGGTTCGATCCTGCCGACCCGGCCGGCCGCGTCGCCCGCCGCGACGCGGGACGTGACGCACACCCCGAGCCTGCCCGGCTCGGTCGCCGAGGCCAACTCCAACGCCCTGCCGACGCGGGCGCAGCGGATGGCGCCGCAGGCCGCCCCCGCCGCGCCGGCCGCGGACCCGCTGGTCGCCGCCGCCGAGCGCGCGATCGACGCGGCCGGGCTCGCGCCCGGCGACGTCGACGAGCACACCCGGCCGGCGGACGAGGCGGCCCCGGTCGCGGACAGGACCGTGCCGCCGGCCGCCGGCGTCGCCACACCGGCCGCCCCGGCCGCGCCCGCCCCGGCCGCGCCCGGCCCGTACGCCGTCGGCCCGGAGCAGCACACCCGGCCCGTGCCGGACGGGGCGCCCACCGGCGCGCCCGCCACCGACGCGGCACCGGCGGACGCCGGTGCGGAGCCCGCCGCCCCGTCCGCGGAGAAGCGGCGGACCGCCATGGGGCTGCCCAAGCGCACGCCCAAGGTCGTGGCACAGCAGCAAGCGCCCACCGCCCCGCGCAAGAGCGGTGCGGCCAACGCCGAGGCGCTGCGGCGCCGGCTCGGCGGCTTTCAGCAGGGGGCGCGGGTCGGCCGGCGTGAGGTCGAGGCCGAGATCGCGGAACGCACGGTGGAGCAGACCATCCCACAGACCGACACCGACGGAGCGGGGGCCCCGGGAGAGAGCCACGTTGGCGAGGAGGCACGCGATTGAAGGCGCAAGCGCCCACAGGTTACGGACGAGGACTGAGCAGCCAGGCACGGAATCTGCACTGGCTGCTGAGCAACCTGGTCGACGAGGTGCCGGGCATCCGCTCGGTCGCGGTGGTCTCCTCGGACGGTCTGCTGCTGCTCAACTCCGACCCGGATGGGGCGGACGGGCAGGAGGCCCTTCCGGGGGCCGGTGACGGGCCCCGGGGATCCAGTGCCGACCTCGCCACCATCGTGTCCGGCCTCGGCAGCCTCACCCAGGGGGCCGCGAAGCTGATGGACGGCGGTGCCGTCAAGCAGACGATGATCACGATGGACGAGGGCAGTGTGTTCGTCATGTCGATCAGCGACGGTTCGCTGCTCGGCGTGCACGCCACTCCGGACTGCGACATGAACGTCATCGCCTACCACATGGCGCTCTTCGTCGGCCGGGCCGGTCATGTCCTCACCCCCGAACTCCGCAGTGAGCTGCGCAAGTCGATGGAGAGCGCCCAGTGAGTAGCAGTACCCCCAAACTCCCCATACGCGGCGGGGACCGCAAACCCTCGCGGGTACGCCCCTATTCGCTCACCGGCGGCCGGACCCGCTTCGGCCACGTACTGCTCGTCGAGACGTTCGTGGCCGCGCTGGAGGCCCCCGAGGAGCGGCCCGAGCTGACCTCCGGCGGCTGGGGCGACCGGGTAATGCCGGAAATGCGCGCCATCGTCGAGCTGTGCCGCCGGATGCGCTCGGTCGCGGAGATCTCCGCGCTCCTCAAGATGCCGCTGGGCGTGGTCCGCGTCCTGCTCAGCGACCTCGCCGACCAGGGAAAGATTCGCGTCTACGGCACCGGGCACGGCACCGGCCGGCCCGACCGCGCGCTGCTCGAAAGGGTGCTGAGTGGACTTCACAGGCTCTGACACGATATCGGCCGGGCCGACGACGACCGCCGGTTCCGTGGGTCAGGCCGACCCGGTGGCCGCGGCCGCCGACGCGGGGCTGCAGAGCTGGCAGACGGACCGCTCGCGGGCACCGATCGCCACCAAGATCGTGGTGGCCGGCGGCTTCGGTGTCGGCAAGACCACCTTCGTCGGATCGGTCTCGGAGATCACCCCGCTCCAGACCGAGGCGGTGATGACGCAGGCCAGCGAGGACACCGACGACCTGACCGCGACCCCGGAGAAGACCACGACCACGGTCGCGATGGACTTCGGCCGGATCACCCTCGACCAGGAACTGGTGCTGTACCTGTTCGGCACGCCCGGGCAGCAGCGCTTCTGGTTCATGTGGGACGACCTGGTGCGCGGGGCGATCGGCGCGATCGTGATGGCCGACACCCGGCGTCTGGAGGACTGCTTCCCGGCCCTGGACTACTTCGAGAGCTGCGGGCTGCCGTACGTCGTCGCGGTCAACCACTTCGAGGGGACCGACGCGTACGACGCCGAGGACGTCCGCGACGCGCTGACCGTACCGCCGCAGGTACCGATCGTGATCATGGACGCGCGCAAGCGGCCCACGGTCATCCAGTCGCTCCTGTCGCTGGTCGGCCACGCGCTGGAGTCCGCGCCGGAGTAACCGGCCGCCCACCGGCGGGCGGGCCCGTCCCCGGGGCCCGCTCCGCGCCACCCCCCAACCCCTCCCCGAACAACGCAGTAACAGAGAAGAGTGCCGCCATGCGGAAGATACTCGTCGTCGGAGCCGGACAGTCCGGTCTCCAGCTGGCCCTCGGCCTCCAGGCCCGGGGCTACGAGGTCACCCTGATGTCCAACCGCACCGCCGACGAGATCCGCTCCGGCCGGGTCATGTCGACGCAGTGCATGTTCGACACCGCGCTCCAGCACGAGCGCGACCTGGGCATCAACTTCTGGGAGAGCCAGGCCCCGCGCATCGAGGGTCTCGGCGTCTCGGTCGCCGCGCCCGGCAGCCACGAGGCACCGGAAGGGTCGCAGCGCGCCATCGACTGGGTCGGCAAGCTCGACGGCTACGCCCAGTCCGTCGACCAGCGGGTGAAGATGGCCGGCTGGATGGAGACCTTCGCACAGCGTGGCGGCCAGCTCGTCATCCACGGCGCGGCCGTCTCCGACCTGGACTTCTTCGCGAGCCGCTACGACCTGACGCTGGTCTCGGCCGGCAAGGGCGAGCTGGTGTCCATGTTCGGCCGGGACGCCTCCCGTTCGCCCTACGACACCCCGCAGCGCGCGCTCGCCGTCGCCTACGTCCACGGCCTGGGCCCGCGCCCGGAGCACCCCGAGTTCGACGCGGTGCGCTGCAACCTCGTCCCCGGCGTCGGCGAGCTCTTCGTCATGCCGACGTACACCCTCTCCGGCCGCGCCGACATCCTCTTCTGGGAGGGCATCCCCGGTGGCCCGCTGGACGTCTTCCAGTCGGTCAAGGACCCCGACGAGCACCTGGCGCTCACGCTGGAGCTGATGGAGAAGTTCCTGCCCTGGGAGTACGCGCGCGCCACCAAGGTCGAACTGACCGACGCCAACGGCACGCTGGCCGGCCGCTACGCCCCGACCGTGCGCAACCCGATCGGCCGGCTGCCCTCCGGCGGCCTGGTGCTCGGTGTCGCCGACGTGGTCGTCGCCAACGACCCGATCACCGGCCAGGGCTCCAACTCGGCCGCCAAGTGCGCCGCCTCCTACCTGGCCTCCATCGTGGAGCGCGGTGAGCAGCCGTTCGACGAGAAGTGGATGCACAACACCTTCGAGCGCTACTGGCAGACCGCCGGGCACGTCACCAAGTGGACCAACGCGATGCTGGCGCCGCCGCCGGAGCACGTCCTCAACCTCATCGGCGCGGCCGGCCAGCTCCAGCCCGTCGCGGACCGCTTCGCCAACGGCTTCGACGACCCGTCCGACTTCGAGAACTTCTTCTTCGAACCGGACAAGGCGAACGCCTACCTGGCCTCGCTGACCGGCTGACGGCCGGCTCACCCACCGCCCCGGCGGCCCGGCACCCGTGCCCGGCCGCCGGGGCGGTGCGCTTCACCCCGCGCGTCCGCTCAGTCCGGCTTGCTCCAGGGCCACTTGAGACCCCGGACGCCACCGCCCGGTTTCCCCTCCGGGTCGTAGACGTACTGCCACCCGCGCGGCAGGCCCAGCCGGCCCACCCGCCCGGGGACCCGGCGGTAGACGTGCACCGTCGGCGGCCGTCCGTCGTCGTTCGGCACCGGTACCTCGTAGGTCTTCGGCGGCTGGCCGGTCACGCCGACGAGCACGGGCAGGACCCGGCCGTCCAGCGGCCCGCCGACGAACAGGGTGTTCTCGCTTCGCACCGCTCCAGTCTTCCATCCGCGGCGCGCAGGCGCAGGTCACAGCAGGTGCGCGGCCTCGCTCAGGACGGGCAGCAGGCGGCGGGTGAGGTCGCCGACCGGGCCGTCGGCGGCCTCCGTGCGCAGCGCCGCCCGGGTCACCCGCGCGGTCTGCGGATCGCGCGCGGCGGTCGCGGTCAGCAGCGCGACGAAGTGGTCGACCAGCCAGTCGCGCAGTTCGTCGAGCGGCGGCTGCTTGCCCTCGTCGAGCCAGATCAACGAGGCGCCCTCGACGGCGGTGATCCACATCCGGACGGTCATCCGGAGCCGCAGGCCCGGTTCCGGCTCGCCCAGGTGCCGCAGGATCTGGTCGGCCGCGGCGCGCCGCACCTCGTCCACGATCGCGGACGTACGGGTGGTCTCCACGACGCTGCCGCCCTGGAGCAGCGCGCTGAAGCCGGCGTCGTGCTCGTCGACGAACGCCAGATAGCGGTCGAGGGCGCGCGACAGCCGCTGGGTGAGCGGCCCGCTCTCCGGCTCGGCGAAGCAGCGTTCCAGGATGTCGGCCGCGCTGCGCAGCGCGGCCTCGTACAACTGCTGCTTGCCGCCAGGGAAGTAGCGGTAGACGAGCGGCCGCGACACCTGGGCCGCGGTGGCGACGTCGTCCAGCGAGACGTCCTCGGGGGCGCGCTGGGCGAACAGGCCGAGCGCGGCGGTGAGCAATTGGCTGCGGCGCTGCTCGACGCTCAGCCTGCGATAGGCGGGTCGGGGTACTGCTGGGGCGGTGCCGCTGCCGTTCATGAACAGCAGCGTAACCGCCCCGGATTCCGGCTCGTACAGGTGCTCGTGTCCAACGGGTGGGTGAGCGGGCGCTTCAGGCCAGCAGCCCGGAGCTGCGCCACAACCTGCGGCCCGCGCCGCGCAGTACGCCGATCTCGTCGAGGAAGTCGGTGAGCCGCTCGGCGCCGGACTGCATCACCTCGCGGCGGTGGCCGCTGGCCTTGACCTGGGCGACCGCCTCGCGCCGGTCCAGCCCGACGTTGGTGTAGACCTCCGGATTGACGAAGGCGACGGAGAAGACACGGGCCGCCTCGCCGGAACTGATCCGGGTCAGCTCCCGCTCCCAGCGCGGCGCGGTCACCATCTGGCGGCGCAGCTCCTCGCGGGCGTAGCGGACGTGCCGCGCCTCCTCGACGACGTGGATCCGGGTCACCCCGCGCACCAGCGTCTGCACCCGCTCGTCCGGGAAGGTCAGCCGCTGCATCCAGTCGAGGATCTCCTCGCCGAGCAGGGTGCAGGCGAACGAACCCGGGGTGGTGGAAATGGTCTTGAGGACGCGGGCGAGGTTGTGGTTGAGGCGGGAGACGGGGTAATTGGGCGCCCCGCCCCACTGGATCATGCGCGCGAACATCTTCGAGTGCCGGCACTCGTCGGCGATCTCGGTCAGCGCGTAGCGGACGTGGGCGCTGGTGACCGGCTTGTCGTAGATGTGCCGGACCAGCAGCTGCATCAGGATGATCTCGAACCAGATGCCCAGTGAGGCGAGTGAGGCGGCCTCGTGCCGGGAGAGGTCCTGCTGCTGCTCCGGCGACATCTTCTTCCACAGCGGGGTGTCGTAGAGCGAGACCAGCTCCGGCGGCCAGAACCACTTGCCCTCTTCGGGGGGCGCGGTCCAGTCGAGTTCGGTGTCGGGGTCGAAGGAGTGCTTGGCGGAGGAGTCGAGCAACCGCTCGGCGACCTGCTCCCGGTCCTTGAGGAGACCGAGGGCGTCGCGCAGCACGTCGGTGTCCGTCACGGTCATTGCGGTGGGCGCGCTCGTCATGGCTGTGGCTACCTCGCTCGTGGGTTTACCCGCGGTCGCCTCTTATGAGACTGCGCGTCAGCAAGCTCGTCAATCCCCCGCGCACGACTTATTGACCCGCCGGTAAGAAACGTGTGAGCCTGCCAACCACCGCCCATGACAAGGCGTTTGGCGAGCCGAGGAGGCTGTCCGTGCCGACACCGGATCTCTACGTACAGGACCCAGGCGACCCGCTCTGGAAGGTGCCCGCCGCCGGCGCGGCCCGCTTCAGCTGGGACTACGACGACGGACGCGACCGGCTGCTGGCCCTCTACCAGAAGGGCAAGGACAAGCAGTGGGACGCCACCCTCCGGATCGACTGGGACCAGGAGGTGGACCCCTACGACCCGCTCGGCACCCCCGATGAATCGATGTCCCTGTACGGCACCAAGTACTGGGACAAAATGACCGAGAAGGACCGCGGCGAACTGCGCCGGCACTACACCTCCTGGCAGTTCAGCCAGTTCCTGCACGGCGAACAGGGCGCCATGGTCTGCGCGGCCCGCATAGTGGAATCCGTCCCCGACCTCGACGCCAAGTTCTACTCCGCCACCCAGACCATGGACGAGGCGCGGCACGCCGAGATCTACAGCCGCTTCCTCCGGGAGAAGATCGGGATGCTCTACCCGATCAACGACAACCTCCAGGCGCTGCTCGGCGACACCCTCAGGGACTCCCGCTGGGACATGCCCTACCTCGGCATGCAGGTCCTGATCGAGGGCCTGGCGCTGGCCGCCTTCGGCATGATCCGCGACACCACCACCAAGCCGCTGCCGCAGCAGATCCTGGCGTACGTCATGCAGGACGAGGCCCGGCACGTCGCCTTCGGCCGCATGGCGCTGCGCGACCACTACAAGCAGCTCAGCGACGCCGAACTGCGCGAGCGCGAGGAATTCGTCATCGAGGGCTGCTATTTGATGCGCGACCGGCTGCGCGGCCTGGAAGTCCTGGAGAACTTCGGCATTCCGACCCAGGAGGCCGCCGAATTCACCGAACGCTCCGAATTCCTGCACCTGTTCCGGAAATTGCTCTTCAGCCGGATCGTGCCGTGCGTGAAGGACATCGGGCTGTGGGGCGAACGACTGCAGCGCGCCTACCTCGACATGGGCGTCTTCGAGATGGGCGACGCCAATCTGGACCTGCTGATGGCCCAGGACGAGGAACTCGCCGAGAAGCTGGACGCCGAGCGGTTCGCCGCCGAGGAGCAGGCCCGCACGGCGGAGGTCGCGGCGGCGATCGCGGAGGGGGAGGCGGCGGGCTGACCGCGGTGCGCGCCGACGGCACCGTGGACGGGCGTCACGGCGCCGCCGGAGGAGCGGGGTGCGCGCCGGGAGCCGCTGCCAGAAAGCTGAGCACCCGCCGGCCCACCTCCCCGGTCGGGTCGTCGGGCATCGCGTGGTGGCCGACGCCCGGCACGGTCGTGACCACCGCGTCCGGCAGGGCCCGCCGGGCCCCCGCGGCGACCCGGCGGACGTCGTGCGCCCGGCTGCGTCCCGCCAGCAGCACCAGGACCGGTACGCCGGACCCGCGCAGCCGGGTGGCGTCCGGCCGCGGCCCGGTCACCACCTTCGCGTCCCGGAACGCGACCGCGCCCCGGCCCATCAGCCGCACCGTTCCGGGCGCCGGCGGCTCCCCGTACGCCTCCCACTCCAGCAGCCGCCGGGTGCTCGGCTCCCCGGGCCGCAGGAACAGCGGCAGCGCGCGGGCCAGATAGGGCAGCCGGAATCCGGCGAAGCACCGGGTCGGGTCGAGCAGCACCAGCCGGTCGACCCTCGCCCCGGAGGAGCGGGCGGGACCCCCGTCGGCGGTGTGCACCGCGTGCCGCAGCGCGACCCAGCCGCCGTACGAGTGCCCGAGCAGCGCGGCCGACGCGAGCCCGAGGCCGTCGAGCACCCCGTCGAGCCAGTCCGACAGGTCCGCCGGGCGCCGCACGGCCCGCCCGCCGGGCACGCTGAGACCGGGCGTGCCCATCTGGTCCACGGCGTACAGCCGGTGCGTCGGGGCGAGCGCGGCGGCCATGGCGTACCAGGCGGCCGAGGTGGTGCCGCCGCCGTGCAGCAGCACCAGCGGCGGGCCGCCGGCCGCCCCGCAGACATTGACCCGGGTGGTGCCGAACTCCGAGACCACCTCCCGCCGTTCCACCGGGACCGGCCAGCGCGCCATGGCCTCCTCGTAGGCGGTGTGGAAGTCGGCGGCTGCCATACGGACCATCCCCTCGCTCGCCAAGTATCTCGTTGAGCGAGATAATAGGAGAGGGGGCGGCGAGCGAGGAAAGGTGGCCGGACATGGGGCAGCGGCAGGAGCCGGAGGGGATGGACCTGGTCCATCTGCTGCGCGAGACGACCCTGCGACTCGACCTCGCGGGCGCGCGGTTCGCCGGCCGCAACGGCCTGCACCCCACCGACCTGCGGGCGCTGATCAGCCTGCTGGACGCGGCCCGGGCCGGCGAGGAAGCGACCCCCGGCCGGCTCGGCGCGCACCTCGGCCTGAACTCGGCCGGCACCACGGCGCTGGTCGACCGGCTGGAGCGGCTCGGCCTGATCCGCCGGGTCCGCGACACCCGCGACCGGCGCCGCGTCCTGCTGGAGGTGGAGGACCGTGCGATCGCCCTGGGCCAGTCGTTCTTCGGCCCGCTGATCGACCGCGCCTTCGCCCTGCTCGCCACCCTCGACGCCGGCGAACGGGCCGCCGTCCACCGCTTCCTGTCCGGCGTACGGGACGCGGCCTCGGCGGACGACGGGGGCGCCGCCCGCTAGCGCCGGGCCGACCGGGCCAGCCAGCGTCCCTCGTGCCGGGAGACCTCGATCGGACGGCCGAAGCAGGCCGTCAGCCGCTCCCCGGTCAGCACCTCCTCCACCGGGCCGCGCGCCTGCACCCGCCCGTCACGCAGCAGCAGGGCCCGGCCGATGGCCGGGGACAGCTCCTCCAAGTGGTGGGTGACCGTCACGGTCGCCAACTCCGGTCGGCTGCGGGCCAGTCGGTGCAGCGCGTCGATCAGGTCCTCGCGGGAGGGCAGGTCGAGCGCGTTGAACGGCTCGTCGAGCAGTAGCAGTGAGGGATCGGCCATCAGCGCGCGGGCGATCAGGATCCTGGCCCGCTGGCCGCCCGAGCACACCCCGTACGGGCGGTCCGCCAGCTCCTTGCAGTCCAGTTCGGCGAGCAGCTCGTGGGCGCGCCCGCGGGTGGCCTCGTCGTACGTGCGCCACAGCGGCTGCACGGTGCCGGACGCGCCGGTCAGCACGACCGTGTGCCCCGTCGCGTCCTGCGGCACCTTCTGCGCGGAGGAGACCAGGCCGATGACGGCGCGCAGTTCGCGCACGTCGACCGTGCCGAGCCGGTGCCCGAGCACCTCGACCGTGCCGACCGTGGGGAACATCTGCGCGCCGACGAGGCGCAGCACGGTGGTCTTGCCGGCGCCGTTCGCGCCGAGCAACGCCCAGTGCTCCCCGGCTCGTACGGTCCAGTCGACGGCGTCGAGGATGACCTGGCCGGTGGTGTGGCGGCGGACGCCGACGCCTTCCAGGGCGGCGATCACCCGCGCTGCCGGCGCGTCCGACGGCTGAGTGGAAGTCATCGCCGCAGAGTAGCTGTGCACCGCACCTTTCGGCGGGCGCGTCCGGGGGGTGGACCCCGGCAGGACGGGGGCGCGGGCCGTCAGGCCAGGCCCAACAGGCCCCGCACCCGGGCGTACTTCGCGGTCAGCCGGTCCCGGGTCGGCGCGTCCAGCACCGCCAGCCGGGCCGGATCGGCGTTGTGGGCCAGGTCGGACTCCTTGACCAGCAGCGCGCCCGGCGTGGCCAGGATGCGCGCGGTGTACTCCGCCAGCGGCTCACCCGCCCGTTTGGTCACCGCCAGGACCATCGCCTTGGTGGCCTCGCTCAGCGCCGCGCCGGCCAGCCACTCCGCGCTCAGCGCCGCGTCCTCGACGGCGTCGTGCAGCCAGGCCGCCGCGATCTGCTCGTCGCTCCCGCCCCGTTCGCGCACCCCCGCCGCCACCGCGGCCAGATGCTCGGCGTACGGGCGGCCCGCCTTGTCGGTCTGACCCGCGTGGGCGCGCCGGGCCAGCGCCTCGACCTCGGCCAGGGACAGCCGCGCGGGAGCGGACGGGGGAGTGTCGGTCATACGGCCATTGTGACCCGCCGCGCCGCCCTCAGGCGCCCCGTACCGGCGGCCGGCCTGCCCCACCGCTGCCCGCGCCGGCCACCACCCCCGCTACCGCCCCGGCCCGCGCCGCAACGCCGCCGCCATCACCGCCCGGGCGATCGGCGCCGCGTCGCCGCCGCCGCTGATGTCCGCGCGGTCGGCCGCCGCGTCCTCGACGACCACGGCCACCGCGACCGCGGGCTCGTAGCCGTCCTTCTCCCGCGCCCAGGAGATGAACCAGGCATACGGCATGCCCTCGTTGCGCACCCCGTGCTGGGCGGTGCCCGTCTTGCCGCCGACCGTCACCCCCTTGAGGGCGGCGCGCCGGCCGCTGCCGTGCTCGACGACGTCGGTCATCAGCTCCTGGAGCTGCTGCGCGGTGGCCGGCCCGACCACCTGGCGGGCGGGCCGGTGCGGGCCGGCGGCCACCATGACGCCCCCGGCATCGGTCACCTTGTCGACGAGGTACGGCGGGGCCAGCTGCCCCCCGTTGGCGACCACCGCCGCCACCATCGCCATCTGGAGCGGGGTGGCGGCGGTGTCGTACTGCCCGATGGCGGACAGGGCGAGCTGCGCGCGGTCCATCCGGGTGTCGAAGGTGCTGGGCGCCACCGGGGACGGGATGCGCAGCCGGTCGTCGTCGAAGCCGAACCTGCGGGCCGTGGCGGCCATGGTGCGCAGCCCCAGCTCGGTCCCCAGGCGCGCGAAGACGGTGTTGCACGAGGCCCGGAAGGCATAGCGGAGCGGGGCGTCCTCGCAGTCCTTGGCCGCGTTGCCGAGCCGGGTGGCGGTACCGGGCAGGGTGTACGGGTCGGGCGCGTCCGTAGGGGCGTCGATGTCGGTGATCCGGCCGCTCTCCAGCGCGGCCGCCGCGGTGACGACCTTGAACGTGGAGCCGGGCGGATAGGTTTCCTGCAGCGCCCGGTTGAGCATCGGCCGGCGCGCGGCACCGTTCAGCCCGCGCCACGCCTCGTCCACCGCCGCGCCGTTGCCGGACAGCACGCCCGGCTCGTACGACGGCGAGCTGACCAGCGCCAGGATCCGCCCGGTGCGCGGCTCGACCGCGGCCACCGCGCCCTTCTTGCCGCCCAGTCCCGCGAACGCGGCGCGCTGCATCCGGGCGTTGATCGTGGTGTGGACGTCGCCGCCCCGGCGGTGGGTGCGGGTCAGCCGGTCCCACCAGGGGAAGGCGGTCAGCCGGTCGTCCGCGCCGGAGAGGATGCCGTCCTCGGCCCGCTCCAGCAGCGAGGTGCCGTAGGTCTGCGAGGAGAACCCGGTGACCGGGGCGTACAGCGGGCCGTCGGTGTAGGTGCGTTCGTAGCGCAGCCGCCCGCCGCTGTCCCGCGACCCGGTGACCGGCCTGCCGTCCACCAGCACGGCGCCCCGCGGCTTCGCGTAACGGGCGATCGCCACCCGCCGGTCGGCCGGGTTCGCGCCGTAGCGCTCCGCCTCGACGACCTGCACCCGGGCGGCGTTGACCAGCAGGGCGACCAGCAGCAGGAAGGAGAACGCGGCGGTGTGCCGGATGCACCGGATCACCGCCCCGCCCCCTGGGCGGGGGCGGTCGGCGGGGGTGCCGGGCGCCGCCGGTGTGCCGGGGCGGGCGTCGCCGGCCGCGGGCTCCGCGCCCGGTCGCTGAGCCGCACCAGCAGCGCGATGATGATCCAGTTCGTGACGACGGACGAGCCGCCCTGCGCGAGGAACGGCATCGCCATCCCCGTCAGCGGGATCAGCCCCATCACCCCGCCCGCGATCACGAAGACCTGGAGCGCGGGAAGCACCGCCAGCCCGACGCCCAGCAGGCTGCCGAACGGGTCGTCCAGCCCGAGCGCGGCCCGGTAGCCGCGGGCCACCAGCAGCGCGTAGAGCAGGAACAGCGCGGTGAGCCCGGCCAGTCCCAGCTCCTCGCCGAAGGTCGCCAGGATGAAGTCGGACTTCATGGCGAAGCCGATCAGGGCCGAGTGGCCCTGGCCGAGCCCGGTGCCGAGCATCCCGCCCGCGGCGAAGGCGAAGAGCGACTGGGCCAGCTGCCCCGGCCCCCTGCCCTCCGCGATGCCGGCGAACGGGTGCTGCCAGTCCTCGACCCGGCCGTGCACATGCGGCTCCAGCGTGCCGACGGCCGCGGCCCCGACGACCGCCAGCAACAGCCCGACCGCGATCCAGCCGGTCCGCCCGGTCGCCACGTACAGCAGCACGACGAAGACCCCGAAGAACAGCAGCGAGGTGCCCAGGTCGCGCTCCAGGACGAGGACGGCCACGCTGATCAGCCAGATCGCGACGATCGGCCCCAGCACCCGGCCGGCCGGCAGCTGCAGCCCCACCACCCGGCGGCCGACGTGCGCCAGCGCGGTGTGGTTGGCGGCGAGATAGGCCGCGAAGAAGACGGTGATCAGCACCTTGGCGAACTCGCCCGGCTGGATGGAGAATCCGGCGGCCCGGACCCAGATCTTCGCCCCGTTGACGGCGGGAAAGAGGATCGGAGCCGCCATCAGGAGCAGCGCGAGCGCGGCGCACACATACGCGTACCGCTGCAGCACGCGGTGGTCGCCCAGCAGCAGGACCACCGCGATGAAGAGCATGACGCCGACCGTCGACCACATCAGCTGGGTGGGCGCCGCGTGGTCGCCGGGCGTCTCCAGGTCGAGCCGGAAGATCAGCACCAGCCCGAGGCCGTTGAGGAGCACGGCGGTGGGCAGCAGGAGCGGATCGGCGTACGGGGCGCGCAGCCGGACGGCGAGGTGGGCGAGCAGGGCGAGCCCGCCGAGCCCCGCGCCGTAGCGGACCGCGCCGCCGGGGAGGGCGTGGTGGGTGGCCAGTCCCACGACGGCGTACCCGCAGACGCTGATCAGCACGGCGCCCACGAGGAGGGCCAGTTCGACGCCGCGGCGCCGGGGCAGGAGCGGCAGGGGTGGGGGAGTGTCCGCGGGGCGCGCGGTGGCAGGCGCCCCGGCCGTTGCCGTCATGCCTGGCAACGTAGCAAGCGCCGGCCGCTATTTCCGTTATGTCTGATACGGCGTTCGGACGGCATCGCCCCGGTGGCGCCGACCGGCCCGCACCCGCACCCCCTCTCCCTCCGCCCTCCCCTTCACCGACTCCCGTTCGCTTCCGTTCACTTCTGTTCGCCCCGTACGGAAGTGACGGCTTGCCCGTACGGAAGTGACGGCCGGTTCGGCGGGGAATGCGGGCGCACGAACATGATCACCGATCCGGTGGAACCATCGGCGGCCCGCTGTACTCCGTGAAGGCAAGGGGCCGCGGCGGGAAGTGCGCGAACGGGGTGACCGGCGGGGTGGTGACTAAGGGAAGAATCAGGGGCGCCCCGGGGGGTGTCCAGGGCCGTAGCGGGTTGTTCCGTGAACGCGGCCAATGGCAGTTTGTAAACTCTTCCAGACCGAATAGAAGAAGGCCGAGCTCGTCACGCTGCTGCGGACGACCGAAGACACCGGTCGATGGCGTGGACGCGTGCCATGACCACCGCGAGCGAGGGGCTATGGCGTACGTCACACCCGTGCACGCCGAGTGGAGGTCCCGTGTTGTCCCGGCAGCCCAGGGCCGCCGAGCGCGGGTGACCGTCCCCCCTCGACGAAAGGCAGTATGAGCGTCATGACGACCCTCCGTTCCCGGATCCTCGCCTGGGCCGGCCGTATGTATCTGGCGAGAACCCAGAGGAAAGGCTTCGACCTGTCTCGAATGTCTTTCTTGCCCGAGTCTGTCCTGATGCCCTTGCGGCGCGACGGCCTCAACCCGGTGGGTGAGCTGGCTTCCGTCCGGGAGCGGGAGCCCATCAGCAAGCTTCCGGTGCCGATAGCCGCCAACGTCTGGCTGGTCACCGGCTACGACGAGGTCAAGCAGGTGCTCGGAAAGGCCAATGCCTTCAGTTCCGACTTCACCAACCTCGTCGGCAAGGCCGGTGCCGGCGCCGAACAGAATCCCGGCGGCCTGGGATTCGCCGACCCGCCCGTTCACACCCGCCTCCGCCGGCTCCTCACCCCCGAATTCACCATGCGCCGCCTCGGCCGGCTCACCCCGCGCATCCACGAGATCGTCGAGGAGCGCCTCGACGCCATGGAAGAGGCGGGCCGGAACGGCGAACCGGTGGACATCGTCCACTCCTTCGCGCTGCCCATCCCCTCCCTCGTCATTTGCGAACTCCTGGGCGTCCCTTACGAGGACCGGGCCGATTTCGAGCGGCTGAGCGCGGCGCGCTTCGATCTCTTCAGCGGCGCCAACGCCTCCTTCGGAGCCATATCCGAATCGCTCTCCTATTTCCGGGACATCGTCAAGAAGCAGCGGGCGGACCCGGGCGACGGACTGCTCGGCATGATCGTCAAGGAACACGGCGACTCGGTCTCCGACGAGGAACTGGCCGGGCTGGCCGACGGCGTGCTGACCGGCGGTTTCGAGACCACCGCCAGCATGCTCGCGCTCGGCGCCCTGGTCCTCCTCCAGGACCCCAAGCACTTCGCGGCCCTCAACGACGGCGACGACGTCGTCGACCGCTACGTCGAGGAACTGCTGCGCTACCTGACCGTCGTCCAGGTCGCCTTCCCGCGCTTCGCCCGCGAGGACCTGGAGATCGGCGGGGTCCAGATCACCGCCGGGGACGTGGTGCTCTGCTCGCTCAGCGGCGCGGACCGGGACGGCAAACTGGGCCCGGAGATGGAGCAGTTCGACCCCTCCCGCAACGTCCCCTCGCACCTGGCCTTCGGCTACGGCATCCACCGCTGCGTGGGCGCCGAACTCGCCCGGATGGAACTGCGCGCCGCCTATCCCGCCCTGGTCCGCCGCTTCCCCGCCATGCGCCTGGCTGCCAAGCCGGAAGAGCTGGAATTCCGCAAGCTGTCGATCGTCTACGGCATCGAGTCACTCCCGGTCCGGCTCGACGGCTGACCCGTCCCGAACCACTCGCATCCCGCGGTGTCCTGACGAGCTGAAGGGGAAGCCGGGCATCTCTTCGACTCACGGCGGAAGATGATCAATGAAGTAATGGGATTCCCGGTCCCCCTCGTTGATGTGGATCAGGCTCATGGTGATGATTCGCCCGCCGCGCGAGGCGACTCCGGGCGGCAGTGACATGCCGTTGACCTTGAATCCCTGAGATTCCAGAAACGAATCAGGGTGCCCCGAGGATCGCTTTCCCATTGCCGACAAGTGTTGTCGTCGAGTTCCATTCTGACATCAAGAACTTCGTAAGTTCCCTGGCCGCTCTTTGTGATGCCACCGGTCAGCCCCGTCTCGGTATGCATGGGAACCCCTTAGGTTTTTGCCGCCCCCGGGTCGCGCGAGCAACCTTCCTCGCGCGTGCCGCCCTGCGCGGCCGACTCCGGCACGGATGCTCGGCTCTCTCCATTGTCGGCCGGGCCGCCGCAAGGGCGAGGAGCTCGGCCGGCGAAATTCAGCCGTGGCTTCCCCCGGCGAGCCGCTGAGGTGTGCCGTCCGGCCGTTCGCCGTCCCGGCCGGTGCGCAAGAACGACACCGGTGCGCGACAACGACGAAGGGCCGGACTCAGTAGAACTGAGTCCGGCCCTTCATCTCTGGCACTCACGCGGATCAGCGGTGTGATCACGCTGATCTCTGCGAAGTGCCCCCGGCAGGATTCGAACCTGCGCACACGGCTCCGGAGGCCGTTGCTCTATCCCCTGAGCTACGGGGGCGCTGCCGCTGTTTGTTGCGGCGACGGGTAGAACCCTACCAGCTCTGATGGGGTGTTCATGAACAGGTTTCGGGCGAGGCGGGGGAGGGCGGCAGGGGGCGTCCTAGCGCATGGGGAGCGGGTGGTGGTCGGGGTCGGGGAAAGGTCCCCCGCACGGGGGCGGAAGTGGGTAAAACCGGGACGGCGCCGCGGGGGCGCGCCTAGTCTCATGGTGTGCCTGGCTTGTCCGGTCGGATCCTGGTTGTCGATGACAACAAGGTGATCCGGCAGTTGATCAGGGTCAACCTCGAGCTGGAGGGCTTCGAGGTCGTGACCGCGGCTGATGGTGCCGAGTGTCTGGACGTCGTGCACCACGTGAGACCGGACGTCGTGACCCTGGACGTCGTGATGCCGCGGCTGAACGGTCTGCACACCGCGGCGCGGCTGCGCTCCGACCCGCGGACGTGGGACATCCCGATCGCCATCGTCAGCGCGTGCACCCAGGGCGAGGTGGACAACGGCGCGACGGTGGGCGTGGACGCGTTCCTTGCCAAGCCGTTCGAGCCGACCGAGCTGGTGCGGACCGTGGGGAAGCTGGTGCGTGAGGGCCGGCAGCGGGGGCGCGGGCCCGAGGGTGGGGCGCAGGAGAAGGACGGCGGCGGCGAGGACGGGGAGAGCGACCGGGCCGGCGCGGGAATGGTCGACGCGGGAGGGGACGCGGGGCCGGTGGCCCGGCCCGGGGGATGAGCACCGCTGCGCGCCCCCGTCGGCCGGTCGCCGGGGTGTCCATAAAGCGAAACCGGGTCGCGTGGATGCCCCTGTCCTCCCATACGCTTGTCCCGTGACCCCCGCCGAGCTCTCCCGTACCGTCCTGCGCTCCGTGCGCGGTGCCGTCGAGGAGCGAGAGCTCTCCGTGCCCGTGCCGGCGCGGATCGTGGTGCAGCCGCCGCCGCGGCCCGGGTGCGGGGACTACGCCTCCAACGTCGCGTTGCAGCTCGCCAAGCCCGCCGGCCGGCCCGCCCGGGAGGTCGCCGAGATTCTGCGCAAGCGGCTGGCGGGGACCGCCGGGATCGACCGTGTGGAGATCGCCGGGCCGGGTTTTCTGAACTTCACGCTGGGCGACGGGGCGCTGGTCGCGCTCGTACGGGACGTGCTGGCGCAGGGGGCGGCGTACGGGGACCGGAGCGCGGCGGACTGGCCGGCCACCGGCCGCGCCTCCGCCGGGCGGCCCGGTACGGGTGCCCGCGCGGCCGTGGTCGGCGAGGCGCTGGAGCGGATCGGGGCGGCGGCCGGGCGGACCGGCCGGGCCGGCGGACCCCCCGCGCTCGTCCCCGTCCCCGACGACCTCGCCACCCTCACCGCCCGGCTCGGTACCGACGAGACCCGGTGGATCCTGCTGCGGCCCGCCGCCCACGATCCGGTCCGGGTGCCCGAGCGGCCCGTGCAGCGGGAGGGCAACCCGCGGTTCCGGGTGCAGTACGCCCATGCGCGGACCCGGGCGCTGGTGCGCAACGCGGGCGATCTCGGGTTCACGGGCGAGCCCGGGGACGTCGGGGCGCCGGCGGCCGCCGGGAGCGGTGCGGAGTTCCGGCCCGCGCCCGCCTCGGCGCACGCACTGCACACCCTTCTCGCCACCCATCCCTCCGTCGTCGAGGCCGCCGCGCGGTTGCGGGCACCGGACCGCCTGGTGCGGCACCTGGAGGCGACCGCGGACGCGTTCTTCCGGTGGCACGACGACTGTCCGCCGCTGCCCGTCGGGGAGCAGAAACCCTTGGCCGTGCACCGCGCCCGGCTGGCCCTCGCCGAGGCCACCGGAACGGTGCTCGCCAACGGCCTGCGTCTGCTCGGCATCTCCGCTCCCGAACACCTCTGATGATTTTGAGGGGATCTCCACTGCCATGAGTCGTTCCGCGCACCCCGCCGGGCCCCGGCATGCCGACGTGCTGCCCGAGGGGCACTACGCCGGGCCGCCCGCCGACCTCAACACCCTTGACCCGCGCGTCTGGTCCCGTACGGTCCGGCGCAACGCCGACGGCGTGGTCACCGTCGGAGGGCTGGACGTCACCTCGCTCGCCGAGGAGTTCGGCACCCCGGCCTACTTCCTGGACGAGGACGACTTCCGGACCCGCTGCCGGTCCTGGAAGGACGCCTTCGGACCGGACGCCGACGTCTTCTACGCCGGCAAGGCGTTCCTGTCCCGGGCCGTCGTGCGCTGGCTGCACGAGGAGGGACTGAATCTCGACGTCTGCTCCGGCGGCGAGCTGGCGACCGCGCTGGACGCCGGCATGCCCGCCGAGCGGATCGCGCTGCACGGCAACAACAAGAGCACCGAGGAGATCACCCGGGCCGTCGAGGCCGGGGTGGGCCGCATCGTGCTCGACTCCTTCCAGGAGATCGTGCGGGTCGCCCACATCGCGGAGAAGCTCGGCAAGCGGCAGCGCGTGCAGATCCGGGTGACGGTCGGTGTGGAGGCGCACACGCACGAGTTCATCGCGACCGCGCACGAGGACCAGAAGTTCGGCATCGCGCTCGCCGGGGGCACCTCCCAGTCGGAGGTCGGGGGCGGGCCGGCGGCCGAGGCCGTGCGCCGCGCCCTGAAGCTGGACGGCCTGGAACTCATCGGCATCCACAGCCACATCGGCTCGCAGATCTTCGACATGGCCGGTTTCGAGGTGTCCGCCCGGCGCGTGGTGCAGCTGCTGACCCACGTACGCGACGAGCACGGCATCGAGCTGCCCGAGATCGACCTCGGCGGCGGCCTCGGCATCGCGTACACCTCGGACGACGACCCGCGCGAGCCGCACGAGATCGCCAAGGCGCTGAACGAGATCGTCAGCAAGGAGTGCGCCGCCGCCGGGCTGCGCGTGCCGCGGCTGTCGGTCGAGCCGGGCCGGGCGATCGTCGGCCCCACCGCCTTCACGCTCTACGAGGTGGGCACGGTCAAGGAGCTGGAGGGGCTGCGGACGTACGTGTCCGTGGACGGCGGGATGTCGGACAACATCCGCACCGCGCTCTACGACGCGGAGTACAGCGTGGCCCTGGCGTCGCGGACGTCCGACGCCGAGCCGATGCTCTCGCGGGTGGTCGGCAAGCACTGCGAGAGCGGCGACATCGTCGTCCGCGACGCCTTCCTGCCGTCCGACGTGGCGCCGGGGGACCTGCTCGCGGTGCCGGCCACCGGGGCGTACTGCCGGGCCATGGCGAACAACTACAACCACGCGCTGCGACCGCCGGTCGTGACCGTCAAGGACGGCGAGGCCAGGGTGATCGTCCGGCGTGAGACGGAGGAAGATCTCCTGCGGTTGGATGTCGGGTAGGGCCGGATCGCCGGGCCCCGGCACCGGATGAAATAAATGTCTCGGCATCCGGACGACGGACGGAATCTGCCGTCCGGTGCGTGAGACTGGTGCATGAGCAAGCTGAGAATCGCTGATCAATGAGAAGCAGAGGTCGAATGATGCGTACGCGTCCGCTGAAGGTGGCGCTCCTGGGCTGTGGTGTTGTCGGCTCAGAGGTGGCGCGCATCATGACGACGCACGCGGACGACCTCGCCGCCCGGATCGGCGCGCCCGTCGAGCTCGCCGGGATCGCCGTACGCCGCCCCGACAGGGTGCGCGACGGCGTCCCGGCCGAGCTGGTCACCACCGATGCGACCGCGCTGGTCAAACGCGGTGACATCGACGTCGTGATCGAGGTCATCGGCGGCATCGAGCCGGCCCGTACGCTCATCACCACCGCCTTCGAGCACGGCGCGAGCGTGGTCTCCGCCAACAAGGCGCTGGTCGCGGCCGACGGCGCGGCGCTGCACGCGGCGGCCGAGGCCAACGGCGCGGACCTCTACTACGAGGCGGCCGTCGCGGGCGCGATCCCGCTGGTGCGGCCGCTGCGCGAGTCGCTGGCCGGCGACAAGGTCAACCGGGTCCTCGGCATCGTGAACGGGACCACCAACTTCATCCTCGACAAGATGGATTCGACCGGCGCCGGCTACAGCGAGGCGCTCGACGAGGCGACCGCCCTCGGGTACGCGGAGGCCGATCCGACCGCCGACGTCGAGGGGTTCGACGCCGCCGCCAAGGCCGCGATCCTGGCCGGTATCGCCTTCCACACCCGGGTCACCATCGACGACGTGTACCGCGAGGGCCTGACGGAGGTCACCGCCGCCGACATGGCCTCCGCCCGGCGGATGGGCTGCACCGTCAAGCTGCTGGCCATCTGCGAGCGGGCCGCGGACGGTGCCTCGGTCACCGCGCGGGTGCACCCCGCGATGATCCCGCTGACGCATCCGCTCGCCTCCGTCCGCGAGGCGTACAACGCGGTCTTCATCGAGGCCGACGCGGCCGGCCAGCTCATGTTCTACGGGCCGGGCGCGGGCGGCTCGCCGACCGCCTCCGCGGTCCTCGGCGACCTCGTCGCGGTGTGCCGCAACAAGCTCGCCGGTGCCACCGGGCCGGGGGAGTCGGCGTACACCGCGTTGCCCGTCAGCCCCATGGGCGAGGTCGTCACGCGGTACCACATCAGTCTCGACGTGGCCGACAAGCCCGGCGTACTTGCGCAGGTCGCGACGGTCTTCGCCGAACACGGCGTATCGATCGATACGGTCCGTCAGCAGGGCAAGGACGGAGAGGCGGACCTCGTCGTGGTCACCCACCGGGCGACCGACGCGGCCCTCACGTCGACCGTCGGGGCACTGCGCGAGCTGGACACCGTCCGCGGTGTCGCCAGCATCATGCGGGTCGAAGGGGAGTAAAGGAACCCATGTCTGCGAATTCCACCGTGACCACCACGAGCCGTCAGTGGCGCGGAATCATCGAGGAATACCGTGACCGGCTGCCGGTCAGCGACACGACCGAGGTCGTCACCCTCCGGGAGGGCGGCACTCCCCTCGTCCCGGCCCAGGTGCTCTCCGAGCGCACCGGCTGTGAGGTGCATCTCAAGGTCGAGGGCGCCAACCCCACCGGGTCCTTCAAGGACCGCGGGATGACGATGGCCATCACGCGCGCCAAGGAGGAGGGCGCCAAGGCCGTCATCTGCGCCTCCACCGGCAACACCTCCGCCTCGGCCGCCGCCTACGCGGTCCGGGCCGGCATGGTCTGCGCGGTGCTCGTCCCGCAGGGCAAGATCGCGCTCGGCAAGATGGGCCAGGCGCTGGTCCACGGCGCGAAGATCCTGCAGATCGACGGGAATTTCGACGACTGCCTGACGCTGGCCCGCGGCCTGTCCGACAACTACCCGGTCGCACTTGTGAACTCCGTCAATCCGGTGCGTATCGAGGGCCAGAAGACCGCCGCCTTCGAAATCGTCGACATGCTCGACGACGCGCCGGACATCCACGTGCTGCCCGTCGGCAACGCCGGCAACATCACCGCGTACTGGAAGGGCTACCAGGAGTACGCGGCGGACGGCATCGCCACCCGCACCCCCCGCATGTGGGGCTTCCAGGCGTCCGGCAGCGCCCCGCTGGTGCGCGGCGAGGTCGTCAAGGACCCGCACACCATCGCCACCGCGATCCGCATCGGCAACCCCGCCTCGTGGTCGCACGCGGAGCGCGCCCGGGACGAGTCCGGCGGCTTCATCGACGCCGTGACCGACCGTCAAATCCTCGCCGCCTACCGGCTGTTGGCCGCGCAGGAGGGCGTCTTTGTGGAGCCCGCCTCGGCCGCTTCGGTGGCCGGTCTGCTCAAGGCCGCCGAGGAGGGCAAGGTCGACCCGGGCCAGCGCATCGTCTGCACGGTCACCGGCAACGGCCTCAAGGACCCGGACTGGGCGGTGGCCGGTGCGCCGCAGCCGGTGACGGTCCCGATCGACGCGGACGCCGCGGCCGAGCGCCTCGGCCTCGCCTAGCCCGTCCGGCCGTACGCGCTGACCTGCGCGTACGGCCCCCGGTGACGGGGCCGGCCGGGCCCCGCCACCGCCCGCACAGCAAAGAGTGCAAAGGCTGCAAAGCCCGGCGAAGGCGGTATCGAGGCACAGGATGGCGCGCGACACGCATCGTGCGCCTCCTGTGCGCCCTATGTCGCGACAGAACCTTCCTTCGATAGGCTGGCAGCCAACTCCCCTCCCCACCGCACAACGCAGTGGTGCGCAGGGCCGTCAGAACAGCCGCCGGCAAGCCGGCCGGGCACTCCGGTGCCGCGGCGCTCCGGGGCAGTACCGCAGCATCAATCAAGGAGAGTCATCGAGCGATGGCCGGTCCCGCGTTCCGCGCCGCCGCCGTCCGGGTGCGCACCCCCGCAACCAGCGCCAATCTCGGTCCCGGCTTCGATGCCCTGGGTCTTTCCCTGGGCCTGTACGACGATGTCGTGGTGCGCGTCGCCGACTCCGGGCTGCACATCGACATCGCAGGTGAGGGCGCCGACACCCTGCCGCGCGACGAGAGCCACCTGCTCGTACGGTCGATGCGCACCGCCTTCGACCTGCTCGGCGGCCAGCCGCGTGGCCTGGAAATCGTCTGCGCCAACCGCATCCCGCACGGCCGCGGGCTGGGCTCCTCCTCGGCCGCCATCTGCGCGGGCATCGTCGCGGCCCGCGCCGTGACGATAGGCGGCGAGCAGAAGCTCGACGACGACGCGCTGCTGGAGCTGGCCACCGAGATCGAGGGTCACCCCGACAACGTCGCCGCCTGTCTGCTCGGCGGCTTCACGCTCGCCTGGATGGACACCGGATCCGCCCGCGCGATCCGGATGGATCCTGCTGATTCCATCGTTCCGGTGGTCTTCGTGCCCGGAAAGCCGGTGCTCACCGAGACCGCCCGCGGACTGCTGCCGCGCACCGTCCCGCATGTGGACGCCGCGGCCAACGCCGGCCGCGCCGCACTGCTCGTCGAGGCCCTGACCAGGCGCCCCGAGCTGCTGCTCGCCGCGACCGAGGACCGACTCCACCAGGAATACCGCGCCCCCGCGATGCCGGAGAGCGTGGCCCTGGTGAACCGACTGCGTGCGGACGGCGTCCCCGCGGTCGTGTCCGGTGCGGGCCCCACGGTGCTCGCACTGGTCGAGAACGCGGCGGCCGAGAAGGTCGCGGCGCTGGCGGGAGAGGGGTGGGCGGCCAACCGGCTGACCCTCGACGCGGCAGGCGCCTGTGTCCTGCCGCTCGCCGGGTGATCACGCGGGTGATCGACGATTGCCGGTCTTTGAGAGGGGGAATGTTTGTTGGATCCGGTAGTGTTAACCTCAAGTGAGTACGAGACGCCGCAGTGGCGCTGTGCTTCGTGTCCCCATTCGGGACCACCTTTCTTCCGGGAGCCTCCCAAACTGCTTGGAGCAATTGCCTGAGCGGAAGCGAGCATGCTCCGGAATCGGCGTGACGACTTGAGTCACTCTGCATCTCTTCACGCCGTAGTCATGAATTGATTTCTCCGCCACTTCCGGCGGGACCACCGCCCCGGCCCGGTCCGCACGACACAGGGACCCAGCCGGACAGCACAACCGGTCGCCGAGCCAGACAGGCCGACGCCCGCTCCAGGGAAGGACCCTTCGTGAGCGACACCACCGATCTGATGGGCGCGCGCACCGACGGCAGTGCCACCACGCCCGCCACGGACGCTCCCGCCGCTCCTGCAACGACGCGGCGCCGCCGTTCCGGCACCGGCCTTGACGGCATGGTCCTGGCAGAGCTGCAGCAGGTCGCCTCCGGCCTCGGTATCAAGGGCACCGCGCGGATGCGCAAGAGCCAGCTGATCGAGGTCATCAAGGAGCGGCAGGCCGGAGGCTCGGGCACCGCCGCCAAGACCGACGCGTCCACCGAGACCAAGCCCAAGCGCCGCACGACCTCCAAGGCCCGCACCGGCGAGGACGCCGCCGAGCCCACCGCCAAGGCGGAGAAGGCCGAGCGCGCCAAGGCGGGCAAGGCCACGGACCAGTCCGGCGCCCAGCAGCAGATCGACATCCCCGGCCAGCCCGTCAGCGACGAGCAGCCGGCCGGCGAGCGCCGTCGGCGCCGGGCCACCGCCGCCGCGGGCAGCCCCGACACCGCCGGTGACCTCAAGACCGACACCAAGGTCGAGGCGAAGACCGAGGTCAAGGCCGAGGCCAAGACCGACACCGCGGTCTCCCCGCAGGAGACCGGCGAGGGCCGGCCGGGCAAGGCCGGCGAGCGCCAGGACCGCGGCGACCGCCAGGACCGCGGGCAGAAGGGCGACCGCGGAGACCGCGGCGACCGCCGCCAGCGCGACCGCGGCGACCGCCGCAAGGGTGACGCCGGCGACGGCGGCCAGGGTGGTCAGGGCGGCCAGCGCCAGGGCCGGGACCGCCGCGATGACGACGACGACTTCGAGGGCGGCCGGCGCGGCCGTCGCGGCCGCTACCGCGACCGCCGGGGCCGTCGCGGGGGCCGCGAGGACTTCGGCAACGAGCCGCAGGTCTCCGAGGACGACGTGCTGATCCCCGTCGCGGGCATCCTCGACATCCTCGACAACTACGCGTTCATCCGGACCTCCGGCTACCTGCCCGGTCCGAACGACGTCTACGTCTCGCTCGCCCAGGTCCGCAAGAACGGCCTGCGCAAGGGCGACCACGTCACCGGTGCGGTCCGCCAGCCCAAGGACGGCGAGCGGCGCGAGAAGTTCAACGCGCTGGTCCGCCTCGACACGGTCAACAGCGTGGCGCCCGAACAGGGCCGCGGACGGCCGGAGTTCGGGAAGCTGACGCCCCTCTACCCGCAGGAGCGACTGCGCCTGGAGGGTGAGTCGGGCGGCCTGACGACCCGGATCATCGACCTGGTCGCGCCGATCGGCAAGGGCCAGCGCGGTCTGATCGTGGCCCCGCCGAAGACCGGCAAGACCATGATCATGCAGGCGGTCGCCAACGCGATCACCCGCAACAACCCCGAGTGCCACCTGATGGTCGTCCTCGTCGACGAGCGTCCCGAAGAGGTCACCGACATGCAGCGGTCGGTCAAGGGCGAGGTCATCTCCTCGACCTTCGACCGCCCGGCCGAGGACCACACCACCGTCGCCGAGCTGGCCATCGAGCGCGCCAAGCGCCTGGTGGAACTGGGCCACGACGTGGTCGTCCTGCTGGACTCGATCACCCGTCTGGGCCGTGCGTACAACCTCGCCGCCCCGGCGTCGGGCCGCATCCTGTCCGGTGGTGTCGACTCCACGGCGCTCTACCCGCCGAAGAAGTTCTTCGGTGCGGCGCGCAACATCGAGGACGGCGGCTCGCTGACCATCCTGGCCACCGCGCTGGTCGAGACCGGCTCGCGGATGGACGAGGTGATCTTCGAGGAGTTCAAGGGCACCGGCAACATGGAGCTCAAGCTCGACCGGAAGCTCGCCGACAAGCGCATCTTCCCCGCGGTGGACGTGGACGCGTCCGGTACCCGTAAGGAAGAGATCCTGATGGGCAGCGACGAGCTGGCCATCGTCTGGAAGCTGCGCCGGGTGCTGCACGCCCTGGACCAGCAGCAGGCCATCGAGCTGCTGCTGGACAAGATGAAGCAGACGAAGTCCAACGCGGAGTTCCTGCTGCAGATCCAGAAGACGACGCCGACCGCGGGCAACGGCAACGACTGACGCCCCGCAACGCGCTCCGCACGGCCCCCCTCGCCCCCACGGGTGAGGGGGGCCGTGTGCTGGGTGCCCCGTACGGTGCGTCCGCCGCCGGTGATCTGTGAGCCACGCCGCCTTCGGAGGGGCTCCGAACTGCACTTTCTGAGACGTTCCGCACAGATCCGTCCCTGACGCAACGTTTCGGCCATGGCTGGTTTCAGGGCGAAAGTCCAGGTGAGGAGGGAGGAGGCCGCGCGCCGTCGGCAACTGTCCCGCGGGATTTCTAAGAAATCGCTCATCACTCGCTGTGCAACCCTTCCCGTCAGCCTCCCGTCTGACAAGGAGCAACGAGCCGTGACAGCACGCACCACGGTGGCGGCGAGGGGTAGCCGAGCGAGCGAGGACTGAGGAGCAGATGGCGGACAGCAACGGGACCGCGACGGCCGAAAGCGGGACCCGCGGCATACGTGCCACGGGCCGCCGGCGCAGGGCGCCGAGCCGGCGCCGCAGGGCCCTGACGATCAGCCTGTGCGCGCTGACCAGCGCCGTACTGCTCGGTGGTGCCGGGCTCGGATACGTCTACTTCAAACTCAACGGCAATCTGAAGGGCGTCGACATCAACGCCGCCCTCGGCCACGACCGGCCGCAGAACGTCGACAACGGATCGATGGACATCCTCGTCATGGGGTCGGACTCGCGCGCCGGCAAGAACGGCGAGTACGGCAAGGACGAGGGCGGGGCGCGTTCCGACACCGCGATGGTCGTGCACGTCTTCAAGGGCCACAAGAAGGCCAGCGTCGTGAGCATCCCGCGCGACACCCTGATCAAGCGGCCCGACTGCACCAAGGACGGCCGGAACGTGCCCGGCGCGCAGCGGACGATGTTCAACACCGCCTTCGAGGTCGGCGGGCCGGCCTGCGCCGTCAAGACGGTCGAGTCGATCAGCGGCATCCGTATGGACCACTTCATCGAGGTCGACTTCTCCGGCTTCAAGAAGCTCATCGACGCGCTCGGCGGGGTGGACATCACCACCAGCAAGGCGATCGACGACAACAAGAGCCATCTGCACCTCCAGCCGGGCAAGCACACCCTCGACGGCGAGCAGTCCCTCGGCCTGGTGCGGACCCGGCACGGCGTCCCCGGCGGCGACGGCAGCGACCTCGGCCGCATCCAGCTGCAGCAGACGTTCCTCAAGGCCCTGATGAACCAGGTCAAGAACGTCGGGGTGCTCACCAACCCCACCAAGCTCTACGACGTCGCCGACACCGCCACCAAGGCCATCACCACCGACACCGACCTCAACTCGGTCAGCGAACTGACCGGGCTGGCCAAGAGCCTCGGCTCCATCGGGTCGAACAACATCGACATGGTGACGCTGCCGGTCGCCTACGACACCGCCAACCCCGACCGGGTGGTGCCGCTGACCAAGCACGGCAAGCAGGTCTGGGACGCGCTGCGCAACGACCGGGACATCCCCAAGTCCGCGCTCAAGGGCTCGGCCGGTGACACCGGCGGCACCAGCCGCTACGTGAAGTAGCCGGACCGGGGCGTGCCGCGGGCGGGAATACCTGCGCGGGTACCCCGGTTTTGGGAGATACGGCTAGTCCTGGCAGACTGGACCGTCGGCCCCGGTTCACGTGACGCAACCCGCGACACGACCCGGTGCACTCCCGAACCTAGGAGAATCCCTTGAAGCGCGACATCCACCCGGAGTACGTCGAGACCCAGGTCAGCTGCACCTGTGGCGCGTCGTTCACCACCCGTAGCACCGTTGCCGGCGGCAACATCCGCGCCGACGTGTGCTCCGAGTGCCACCCGTTCTACACGGGCAAGCAGAAGATCATGGACACGGGCGGCCGCGTGGCCCGCTTCGAGGCCCGCTTCGGCAAGGCCGCCGCTGCCAAGAAGTAGCGACTCACAAGGCGCCGGTTCCCGGTCGCCCCTGCCCAGGGGTGACCGGACCGGCGTCTTTGTTTGCGTCGTCCCAGGTCTCCCGTCGCCCGGCGGGAGGTCCGGGGGGCACCCCCGGACAGCACTGTCAGCCAGCCAGCAGAGGAACCCACGATGTTCGAGGCGGTCGAGGAACTGATCGGCGAGCACGCCGATCTCGAGAAGCGGCTGGCCGACCCCGCGGTCCACGCCGACCAGCGCGAGGCCATGCGGCTCAACAAGCGCTACGCCGAGCTGACCCCGATCATCACGACGTACCGCGACTGGAAGCAGACCGGCGACGACATCGAGACCGCGCGCGAATTCGCCGCGGACGACCCGGACTTCGCCGACGAGGCCAAGGAGCTCGACGTCCGCCGCGAGGAGCTCACCGAGAAGCTGCGGCTGCTGCTCGTCCCGCGCGACCCCAGCGACGACAAGGACGTCATCCTCGAGGTCAAGGCCGGTGAGGGCGGCGAGGAGTCCGCGCTGTTCGCCGGCGACCTGCTGCGGATGTACCTGCGCTACGCCGAGCGGGTCGGCTGGAAGACCGAGATCCTCGACGCCAACGAGTCCGACCTCGGCGGCTACAAGGACGTCCAGGTCGCCGTGAAGACCAAGGGCGGGGGCGGCGCCACCGAGCCCGGCCAGGGCGTCTGGGCGCGGCTGAAGTACGAGGGCGGGGTGCACCGCGTCCAGCGCGTGCCCGCCACCGAGTCGCAGGGCCGCATCCACACCTCCGCGGCCGGTGTGCTGGTCACCCCCGAGGCCGAGGAGGTCGAGGTCGAGATCATCGCCAACGACCTGCGGATCGACGTCTACCGCTCGTCGGGTCCCGGCGGCCAGTCCGTCAACACCACCGACTCCGCGGTGCGCATCACCCACCTGCCGACCGGCATCGTCGTCTCCTGCCAGAACGAGAAGAGCCAGCTCCAGAACAAGGAGCAGGCGATGCGTATCCTGCGCTCCCGGCTGCTGGCCGCCGCCCAGGAGGAGGCCGAGCGCGAGGCGTCCGACGCCCGCCGCAGCCAGGTCCGCACCGTCGACCGCTCCGAGCGCATCCGTACGTACAACTTCCCGGAAAACCGGATCTCGGACCACCGGGTCGGCTTCAAGGCGTACAACTTGGACCAGGTGCTCGACGGCGAGCTGGACCCGGTCATCCAGGCGTGCGTAGACGCCGACTCGGCAGCCAAGCTCGCCGCCGCCCAGTAAGCCCGCAAGACCCGTACGTACCGGCTGGAGACCGCGCATCCCCCAGGGGACGCGCCGGACCCCGGCCGGGGAAGACGCAGCGCACCAGGAGGAAGGCCCGTGAACCTGCTGCTCGCCGAGGTGGCCCAGGCCACCCAGCGGCTGGCCGACGCCGGCGTGCCCTCACCCCGCTTCGACGCCGAGGAGCTCGCCGCGCACGTGCACGGCGTCAAGCGGAGCCAGCTGCACACGGTCCCCGACGCGGACTTCGACGCCCGCTACTGGGAGGCCATCGCCCGCCGTGAGGCCCGCGAACCGCTCCAGCACATCACCGGCCGGGCGTTCTTCCGCTACCTCGAACTCCACGTCGGCCCGGGGGTGTTCGTGCCCCGCCCGGAGACCGAGTCGGTGGTCGGCTGGGCGATAGACGCCGTACGGGCCATGGACGTCGTCGAGCCGCTGATCGTCGACCTGTGCACCGGCTCCGGGGCGATCGCGCTGGCGCTGGCGCAGGAGGTGCCGCGCTCGCGGGTGCACGCCGTGGAGCTGTCCGAGGAGGCCCTGGACTACGCCCGCAAGAACGTCGAGGGGTCCCGCGTCGTTCTCCATCACGGCGACGCGCTGACCGCGCTTCCCGAACTGGACGGGCAGGTGGACCTGGTCGTCTCCAACCCGCCGTACATCCCGCTGACCGAGTGGGAGTACGTCGCCCCCGAGGCCCGCGACCACGACCCGGAGCTGGCGCTGTTCTCGGGCCAGGACGGCCTGGACACCATCCGTGGCATCGAGCGGACCGCACACCGCCTGCTGCGGCCCGGTGGCGTGGTCGTCATCGAGCACGCCGACACCCAGGGCGGACAGGTGCCGTGGATCTTCACCGAGGAGCGGGGCTGGGCCGACGCGGCCGACCACCCCGACCTGAACAACAGGCCCCGTTTCGCCACCGCGCGCCGGGCGACGCCATGACGCGTCCTGCCCTGACGCCTGATGCATCCGATGCATCCGATGTATTCGTTCCGCACGAGGAGGTCCCGTAATGGCACGGCGATACGACTGCAGCGACGCGACCGACCGCGCCACCGGTCTGCGCGAGGCCGCCTCGGCCGTCCGCCGCGGTGAGCTGGTCGTGCTGCCGACCGACACCGTCTACGGCATCGGCGCGGACGCCTTCAGCGCCGAGGCCGTCGGCGACCTGCTGGAGGCCAAGGGCCGCGGCCGGGGCATGCCCTCCCCGGTCCTCGTCGGATCCCCCAACACCCTGCACGGCCTGGTCACCGACTTCTCCGAGCAGGCGTGGGAACTGGTCGACGCCTTCTGGCCCGGCGCGCTCACCCTCGTCGCCAAGCACCAGCCGTCGCTGACCTGGGACCTCGGCGAGACCCGCGGCACGGTCGCGGTGCGGATGCCGCTGCACCCCGTCGCGATCGAGCTGCTCACCGAGTTCGGCCCGATGGCCGTCTCCAGCGCCAACCTGACCGGCCACCCCTCCCCGCAGGACTGCGACGCGGCCCAGGAGATGCTGGGCGACTCGGTCTCCGTCTACCTCGACGGCGGCCCGACGCCCGCCGCCGTGCCGTCGTCGATCGTCGACGTCACCGGAAAGATCCCCGTGCTGCTGCGCGAGGGCGCGCTCAGCGCGGCGGAGCTGCGCAAGGTGGTACCCGAGCTCGAGGTGGCCAATTGATGGCGCCCCTGGGGCGTGGCATAGCGGGACCCGGCGACGACAACCCCCTTCCCCCCGCACCCCCTGCACCGCTGTTCCGGATCCTGCACGTCAGCACCGGCAACGTCTGCCGCTCGCCGATCACCGAGCGGCTGCACCGCCATGCCCTGGCACTGCGACTCGGCGGGGAGCACAGCGGGGGCCTGGTCGTGGAGAGCGCCGGCACCTGGGGCCATGAGGGCGCCCCGATGGAGGCGCACGCCGCGACCGTGCTCACGGACTACGGCGCCGACCCGGCCGGCTTCCTCGGCCGGGAACTGCTCGACGAGCACGTCATCCGCGCCGACCTGGTGCTCACCGCCACCCGCGACCACCGCGCCCAGGTCATCTCCATGGGCCACTCCGCGGGGCTGCGCACCTTCACCCTCAAGGAGTTCAACCGGCTGGTACGGGCCATAGACCCGGCCACGCTGCCCGACCCCGACCCGGCGCGGCCGGACGGCGGGCTGGTCGAGCGGGCCCGGGCGCTGGTGGGCGCCGCCGCGGCGCTGCGCGGCTGGCTGCTGGCGCCCAACCCGGAGTCCGACGAGGTCTACGACCCCTACGGAGCCCCCATCACCTTCTTCCGCTCCATCGGCGACGAGATCAACCAGGCGCTGGACCCGGTCGTCACCGCCCTGACGGGGGTCCCGGCGCGGGCGTAGCGGGCCCCGGCGCGACCGCGGGCCCCGGGCGGACCGGCACACCGCGCCCGATCGCCCTGGCGCGCCTACATTGGGACTACGTCCCGTACGAGGCCCGGAGCCAGCGATGCCCGCCACCACCGCATCACCCCGCAGCGAGTCCTCGACCAGCGGTGTTCCGGCCGCCGAGGCCGCCCCCGCCACCGCCGCCCCCGTAGCCGACGCCGACCGGTCGCCGGAGGAGCGGGCCCGGGCCGCCGCCCGGGAGGGCGTCACCCGCCCCGCGGGCGCGCCGGACTTCGCCGCGCTGCTGCGCCAGGACCCCGAGATCGCCGGCGTACTGCTCGGTGAGAGCGCCCGTCAGAGCGACGGACTCCAGCTGATCGCCGCGGAGAACTTCACCTCACCGGCCGTGCTGGCCGCGCTCGGCTCCCCGCTGGGCAACAAATACGCCGAGGGCTATCCCGGCGCCCGGCACCACGGCGGCTGCGAGATCGTCGACCTCGCCGAGCGGATCGCGGTGGAGCGCGCCAAGGCCCTTTTCGGCGCCGAACACGCCAACGTCCAGTCCCACTCCGGGTCTTCGGCCGTGCTGGCCGCCTACGCCGCCCTGCTGCGCCCCGGAGACACCGTTCTGGCCATGTCGCTGCCCCACGGCGGGCACCTCACCCACGGCTCGCCCGCCAACTTCTCCGGCCGCTGGTTCGACTTCGCCGGCTACGGCGTCGACGAGGAGACCGGGCTGCTGGACTACGACGCGATCCGCGAGCTGGCCCGCGCCCGCCGCCCCAAGGCGATCGTCTGCGGCTCGATCTCCTACCCCCGCCACATCGACTACGCCGCCTTCCGCGACATCGCCGACGAGACCGGCGCGTACCTGATCGCGGACGTCGCGCACCCGCTGGGGCTGATCGCCGGGGGAGCGGCGCCCAGCCCCGTCCCGTACGCCCATGTGGTGTGCGGCACCACCCACAAGGTGCTGCGCGGGCCGCGCGGCGGGCTGATCCTGTGCGGCGAGCGGCTCGCCGAGCGGATCGACCGTGCCGTGTTCCCGTTCACCCAGGGAGGTGCGCAGATGAACGCGGTCGCCGCCAAGGCCGTCGCCTTCGCGGAGGCCGCCACGCCCGCCTTCGCCGGGTACGCCCACCAGGTCGTCGCCAACGCCCGGGCGCTCGCCGAGGCGCTCGCCGGGCAGGGCCTGACGATCACCACCGGCGGCACCGACACCCACCTGATCACCGCCGACCCCGCCCCCCTCGGCATGGACGCGCGCACCGCGCGGGGCCGGCTGGCGGCCGCCGGGATCGTGCTGGACACCTGCGCGCTGCCCTGCGAGGACGAGCCCGCCGCCCGCCGGACCGGAATCCGGCTGGGCACCGCCGCGGTGACGACGCAGGGGATGGGCGAGGACGAGATGGCCGCGATCGCCGGACTGATGGCGGCGGCGCTGCGGGAGGAGGGCGCGGCGGCCCGCGCCGCGACGGTCACTTTGGTCCACGCTTTTCCGCCATATCCGGACCAGGGGTGAGGGCGGGAACCGCCCGCCGACGCGAGGCGTCTACTCCTGTATTCACGGCCAGGGGGCGGACACGCATAGGGTGTGGGGCTGTGATGGCCAGCTATACCGATGGGGCAGCCCGTGCGTGAATACCTGCTGACGCTGTGCGTCACGGCCGCGGTCACCTACCTGCTGACCGGGCCGGTGCGGAAGTTCGCGATCGCGGCCGGTGCGATGCCGGAGATCCGCGCGCGTGATGTGCACCGCGAACCGACACCGCGGCTCGGCGGTATCGCCATGTTCGGCGGGCTGTGCGCCGGCCTGCTCGTCGCCTCGCACCTGACCAACCTCAAGAGCGTCTTCGAGAGCTCCAACGAGCCGCGGGCGCTGCTGTCGGGCGCCGCGCTGATCTGGATCCTCGGCGTGCTGGACGACAAGTGGGGCGTGGACGCCCTGGTCAAGCTGGGCGGCCAGATGATCGCCGCGGGTGTGATGGTCCTCCAGGGCCTGACCATCCTGTGGATCCCGATCCCGGGCGTCGGCACGGTCTCGCTGACCCCCATGCAGGGCACCCTGCTGACCGTCGCGCTGGTCGTGATCACCATCAACGCGGTGAACTTCGTCGACGGCCTGGACGGCCTGGCCTCCGGCATGGTGTGCATCGCCGCCGCCGCGTTCTTCATGTACGCGTACCGGATGTGGTTCGGCTACGGCATCGAGGCGGCCGCGCCCGCCACGCTGTTCTCGGTCGTGCTGATGGGCATGTGCCTGGGCTTCCTGCCGCACAACATGCACCCGGCGCGGATCTTCATGGGTGACTCGGGCTCGATGCTGATCGGCCTGGTCATGGCGGCCGGCGCGGTCTCGGTGACCGGCCAGGTCGACCCGGACCTGCTCAACCAGAAGGCGGGCGGTCTGCGGGAGGCCACCCACGCGATGGTGCCGGTCTACATCCCCCTGCTGCTGCCGCTGACGGTCATCGCGGTGCCGGTCGCCGACCTGATCCTGGCGATCGTGCGCCGTACGTGGAAGGGCCAGTCGCCGTTCGCGGCCGACCGCGGGCACCTCCACCACCGGCTGCTGGAGATCGGGCACTCGCACAGCCGAGCAGTGCTGATCATGTACTTCTGGTCGGCGCTGATCGCCTTCGGTGCGGTCGCCTACTCGGTGAACAACGCGAGCATGTGGATCGTGCTGGGCATCGTGCTGCTGAGCGCGGTGGGCCTGGTGCTGCTCCTGCTGCCGCGCTTCTCGCCGCGCGCGCCGCGCTGGGCCGAGCGGATGGTGCCGCCCCGCTACCGCAGGGTCGTACGCACGGTCCTGGTGCCGCCGGCGGACCGCGTCGAGGACGCTCCGGAGGCGGCCGAGGGGGAGTGCGAGCCGGTTCCCGCGGGCATCAACGGTGCCACCGCGATCGGCGACCGGTCACGCTTCGTCGACCACCGCAGGGCGGGCAGTCACCACTGAGACGAAGATTCGGTCGCCCGAACGGGCATCGAGAATCGGACGTGTTGACCCCATACCAGACAAAAAACCAGCCGTCAGTGCACCAACGCGCGGGTTCACGCTCACGTGTGACAGGGTCCACACGAACCAGGTAAAGACCTCATCAAATAGTTTGTGATACCGTTCACTAAACCCGGTGACAGAGCCGCAGGACCGTAGTGCGACGGTCTTTCGGCCTCAGGTTCCGCCTCAGACCGGGTCTACGCTCGTCCCTGACGACACACCCCCACCCCTTGCCGGAGCGCCGCCATGCAGTCGAATGACGCCCGACTACTCCTTCACGCCGCCGTGCCCACGTTCGCCGTCGGCGTCATCGCCGTTGCCGTGAGCGCTGTGGTCGCGGGCGCGACGGGAGCGATCGGCGCCGTCATCGGCACCGTGCTCGTGATGCTCGTCATGGGGGCGGGCCTGGTGGTCCTGCAGAAAACCGCGAAGAACCTGCCGCAGCTGTTCCAGATGATGGGGTTGCTGCTCTACACGACGCAGATCCTGTTCGTGCTGGTCTTCCTGCTCGCGTTCAAGGACACAACGCTGTTCGACACCAAGGCATTTGCGCTCACATTGCTCGGCGCCACCCTCGTGTGGATCGCGGCGCAGACCCGCGGTCATATGAAGGCGAAGATTCTGTACGTGGATCCCCACTCCGCCGAGTCGAAGAAGGCGGAGACGGCGGGGTCGCCGACGTGACACGTAGGGCCGAGATAAATGGCCTCATGCGGGCCTGCTATCGTCCGGTGCCAACTGCGGCACAGATGGCGCAGGCGGCTGAGCTCCCGAGTCCCACTCGATGGAACGGGCAGTTCTCGCGGCCGATGCCTGTGATCCGGCCCGGCCCAGCGCCAGCCGGCCGCCCCCAAATCCGTAAGACCAGTCCAGTGCCGCTCCGTGGCTCAACGCCGCGCCGACACAACGAGGTTGCCGTACCCATGCGCCACGCTGAAGGAGCTCGCGGTGAGTGCTGAAACGATGCTCGCCTTCGAGACCGACTGCCACATCTTTTCCGGGTGCGGCTTTGATGCTCCCGGGCTTCATAACTTCGTCTTCAAGCCGCTCTTCACCGTCGGTGGCTTCGAGTTCAACAAGCCGATGCTGCTGGCACTGCTCAGCACGGTCGTCGTAGTCGGCTTCTTCTGGGCCGCATTCGGCAAGGCGAAGGTGGTTCCCGGAAAGCTGCAGATGATCGGCGAGGCGGGCTACGACTTCGTGCGCCGCGGACTCGTCTATGACGCGCTCGGGAAGAAGGAGGGCGACAAGTACGTCCCCTTCATGGTCTCGCTGTTCTTCTTCGTGTGGATCATGAACCTGTGGTCGATCATTCCGGTCGCCGCCTTCCCGGTGACGTCGGTCATCGCCTTCCCTGTGGGCCTCGCGGCGATCGTCTACATCCTGTGGGTCTTCCTGACCTTCAAGAAGCACGGTTTCGTCGGCGCGCTGAAGAACATCACCGGCTATGACAAGTCGCTCGGCTGGGTCCTGCCGCTGATCGTGGTCATCGAGTTCCTCTCGAACATGATCATCCGGCCGTTCACCCACGCGGTCCGGCTCTTCGCGAACATGTTCGCGGGCCACCTGCTGATCCTGATGTTCACCATCGCCAGCTGGTACCTGCTGAACGGCGTCGGCTTCGTCTACGCCGGCGCGTCGTTCCTGATGACCCTCGCGATGACGGCCTTCGAGCTCTTCATCCAGGCCGTCCAGGCGTACGTCTTCGTCCTGCTGGCCTGCAACTACGTCCAGGGCGCGCTCGCCGAGCACCACTGAGCCCCCTCTCCCAGCCCCAACAGCTGTCCGGTGGCCAACCCCCACCGGTCCGTGAAATGAGAAGGAAGTAACGGCATGTCCGCTGCTCTCGAGACCGTCAACCTCGCCTCCGCGACCGCCTTCACCGGTAGCGCCAGCGCGATCGGCTACGGCCTGGCCGCCATCGGCCCCGGCGTCGGCGTCGGCATCATCTTCGGTAACGGCACCCAGGCCCTCGCCCGCCAGCCCGAGGCCGCCGGTCTGATCCGTACCAACCAGATCATGGGTTTCGCCTTCTGTGAGGCGCTCGCCCTCATCGGCATCGTCATGGGCTTCGTTTTCAAGTAAACGAAACCCCGACACCCAATAGACGGAAGGCACTGATGTGAACGCCCTGGTCACCATGGCGGCGGAGGTTCCCGAGAACCCTCTGATCCCGCCGATTCCAGAGCTGGTCATCGGCCTGATCGCTTTCTTCATCGTCTTCGGCATCCTCGCCAAGAAGCTCCTCCCGAACATCAACAAGGTTCTGGATGAGCGCCGGAAGCAGATCGAAGGCCGGATGGAGGAAGCGGAATCGCTTCAGGCCGAGGCTCAGCAGGTCCTCGCGGACTACCGGTCCCAGCTGGCTGACGCCCGCCACGAGGCCGCGCGGCTGCGCCAGGAGGCGCAGGAGCAGGGCGCGACTCTCATCGCGGAGATGCGCGCCGAGGGCCAGCGGCAGCGTGAGGAGCTCATCGCTGCCGGCCACGCCCAGATCGAGGCGGACCGCAAGGCGGCTGCGCAGGCCCTGCGTCGCGACGTGGGCACCCTCGCCGTCGAGCTGTCCGGCAAGATCGTCGGCGAGTCCCTGGAGGACGTGTCCCGGCAGAGCCGGACCGTCGACCGGTTCCTCGACGAGCTCGAGGCCAAGACGGACGCGACGAAGGCTGAGGCCGGCCGATGAACGGAGCGAGCCGCGAGGCACTCGCCTCCGCGCGCGAGCAGTTCGACGCGCTGACGGACAACACCTCCGTCGACGCGGCGACGCTCGCCGAGGAGCTGGCTGCCGTCACCGCTCTGCTCGACCGCGAGGTGTCGCTGCGTCGGGTCCTGACCGACCCGGCGCAGCCCGCTGAGGCGCGGGCCGAGCTGGCCGGACGGCTGCTCGGCAGCCGGGTCGCCGCCCCGACCGCCGAGCTGGTCGCGGGCATGGTCCGCGCCCGTTGGTCGCGCTCGCGTGACCTGGCGGACGCGATGGAGGAGCTGGCCTACACCGCCGACCTCGTCGCGGCCCAGCGTGCCGGCGCGCTCGACGACGTCGAGGACGAGCTGTTCCGGTTCGGCCGGATCGTCAGCTCCAACCTCGAACTGCGACGGGCGCTCACCGACCGCAACGCGGCGGTTTCGGCCAAGACGGAGCTGCTGCACTCGCTGCTGGGCGGCCGGGCCAACCCGGTCACCGAGCGGATCGTGCTCCGTCTTGTCGTACAGCCGCGGGGCCGTAGCCTGGAAGCGGGGCTCGACGCCCTCTCCAAGCTGGCGGCGCACCGCCGGGACCGGATGGTCGCGGTGGTCACCTCCGCGGTGCCCCTCAGCGACGGACAGCGGGAGCGCCTGGGCGCCACCCTGGCCTCGCTGTACGGACGGCAGATCCACCTGAACCTCGACGTGGACCCCGAGGTCCTCGGCGGCGTCCAGGTCCGGATCGGCGACGAGGTCATCAACGGGACCATCGCGGCGCGCCTCGAAGAGGCGGCGCGGCGGTTGGCCGGCTGACCCAGCCACCAACTCAAGAGCTGCACAACCGGCGGACAGGCGCCGGACCAGCCGGCCGGACCGAGAGGTCCGGCTGCGGTCCGGAGGAAGCCCCGGGGACCAGCACAAGCATGACGGCGGCCCGAGTTGGGCCGTAAGCGGAAAGCCCCTGGGGGACAGCCCCCCAGACACCCGCAAGTAACTTCGGGCCCAACAAGGAGAGCAGGGAACCCAGATGGCGGAGCTCACGATCCGGCCGGAGGAGATCCGGGACGCGCTGGAGAACTTCGTCCAGGCGTACAAGCCGGACGCGGCCTCGCGCGAGGAGGTCGGCACGGTAAGCGAGGCCGGAGACGGCATCGCGAAGGTCGAGGGCCTTCCCTCGGCGATGGCGAACGAGCTGCTGAAGTTCGAGGACGGCACGCTCGGTCTGGCGCTGAACCTGGAAGAGCGCGAGATCGGTGCGGTTGTCCTCGGCGAGTTCGGCGGTATCGAGGAGGGCCAGCCGGTGCAGCGCACCGGTGAGGTGCTCTCGGTTGCCGTGGGCGAGGGCTACCTCGGCCGCGTTGTCGACCCGCTGGGCAACCCGATCGACGGCCTCGGCGAGATCGAGACCGACGGTCGCCGTGCCCTGGAGCTGCAGGCTCCGGGCGTCATGGTCCGCAAGTCGGTCCACGAGCCGATGCAGACCGGTTACAAGGCCGTCGACTCGATGGTGCCGATCGGCCGCGGCCAGCGTCAGCTGATCATTGGTGACCGCCAGACCGGCAAGACCGCCCTGGCCGTCGACACGATCATCAACCAGCGCGACAACTGGCGCTCGGGCGACCCGAAGAAGCAGGTCCGCTGCATCTACGTCGCCGTCGGCCAGAAGGGCTCCACCATCGCGTCCGTGCGCGGCGCGCTGGAGGAGGCCGGCGCCCTGGAGTACACCACCATCGTCGCCGCCCCGGCGTCCGACCCGGCGGGCTTCAAGTACCTGGCGCCCTACACCGGCTCGGCCATCGGCCAGCACTGGATGTACCAGGGCAAGCACGTCCTGATCATCTTCGACGACCTCTCGAAGCAGGCCGACGCCTACCGCGCCGTGTCCCTGCTGCTGCGCCGTCCGCCGGGCCGCGAGGCATACCCGGGCGACGTCTTCTACCTGCACTCGCGTCTGCTGGAGCGCTGCGCCAAGCTCTCCGACGACATGGGCGCCGGCTCCATGACCGGTCTCCCGATCGTCGAGACCAAGGCGAACGACGTGTCGGCGTTCATCCCGACCAACGTCATCTCCATCACCGACGGCCAGTGCTTCCTGGAGTCCGACCTGTTCAACGCCGGTCAGCGTCCGGCCCTGAACGTCGGTATCTCGGTCTCCCGTGTCGGTGGCTCGGCCCAGCACAAGGCCATGCGCCAGGTGTCCGGCCGGCTCCGCGTGGACCTCGCCCAGTACCGCGAGCTGGAGGCGTTCGCCGCCTTCGGTTCCGACCTGGACGCGGCCTCCAAGGCGCAGCTGGAGCGCGGTAAGCGCATGACCGAGCTGCTCAAGCAGAGCCAGTACAACCCGTACCCGGTCGAGGACCAGGTCGTCTCCATCTGGGCCGGCACCAACGGCAAGATGGACGACGTGCCGGTCGAGGACATCCGCCGCTTCGAGCGGGAGCTCCTGGACCACCTGCACCGGGACAAGAAGGAGCTCCTCACGAGCATCCGTGAGGGCGCCAAGATGTCCGACGACACCATCGGTGCGATCTCCGAGGCCGTCGAGGGCTTCAAGCGGCAGTTCGAGACCTCGACCGGCAAGCTGCTCGGCGAGGACACCCCGGCCGGCACCGCCAAGTGACGACGGAAGGGACCTGATCCATGGGAGCCAAGCTCCGGGTCTACAAGCGTCGCATCCGCTCCGTCTCCGCGACCAAGAAGATCACCAAGGCGATGGAGATGATCGCCGCCTCGCGCGTCGTCAAGGCGCAGCGCCAGGTGGCGGCATCGACGCCGTACGCGAGTGAACTGACCCGCGCGGTGACGGCGGTTGCCACCGGCTCGAACACCCAGCACCCGCTCACGACCGAGGCGGAGAACCCGACCCGGGCCGCGCTGCTGCTCATCACGAGCGACCGCGGCCTGGCCGGCGGCTACTCCTCCAACGTCATCAAGGCCGCCGAGCAGCTCACCGAGCGGCTCAAGGCCGAGGGCAAGGAGGTCGACGCCTACATCGTCGGCCGCAAGGGTGTGTCGTACTACAGCTTCCGCGAGCGCAAGGTCGTGGAGTCGTGGACCGGCTTCACCGACAGCCCGACGTACGCGGACGCCAAGGCGGTCGCCGCACCGCTCATCGCGGCGGTCCAGAAGGACACCGCCGAGGGTGGTGTGGACGAACTCCACATCGTCACCACCGAGTTCATCTCGATGATGACGCAGACGGCGATCGACGACCGGCTGCTGCCGCTGTCCCTGGACAAGGCGGCCGAGGAGTCGGCCGAGGCGTCCAAGGGGGAGATCCTTCCGCTGTTCGACTTCGAGCCGTCGGCCGAGGACGTCCTCGACGCCCTGCTTCCGCGGTACGTCGAGTCGCGGATCTACAACGCGCTCCTGCAGGCCGCCGCCTCCAAGCACGCCGCCACCCGGCGCGCGATGAAGTCGGCGACCGACAACGCAGAAGAGCTCATCAAGTCGCTCTCGCGGCTTGCCAACGCGGCCCGACAGGCCGAAATCACCCAGGAAATCAGCGAGATCGTCGGTGGTGCCAGTGCTCTGGCCGACGCGACCGCGGGGAGTGACTGACCACTATGACCACCACTGTTGAAACGGCCACGGCAACGGGCCGCGTCGCCCGGGTCATCGGCCCGGTCGTCGACGTGGAGTTCCCCGTCGACGCGATGCCGGAGATCTACAACGCGCTGACCGTCGAGGTCGCCGACCCGGCCGAGGCCGGAGCGCTCAAGGTCCTGACCCTCGAGGTTGCCCAGCACCTGGGCGAGGGCCTGGTCCGTGCCATCTCGATGCAGCCCACCGACGGTCTGGTCCGCCAGGCCGCGGTGACCGACACCGGCGCCGGGATCACCGTCCCGGTCGGCGATGTCACCAAGGGCAAGGTGTTCAACACCCTCGGCGAGATCCTGAACGTGGACCCGTCCACGGTCGAGGTCACCGAGCGCTGGCCCATCCACCGCAAGGCCCCGTCCTTCGACCAGCTCGAGTCCAAGACCGAGATGTTCGAGACCGGCGTCAAGGTCATCGACCTGCTGACCCCGTACGTCAAGGGCGGCAAGATCGGTCTGTTCGGTGGTGCCGGTGTCGGCAAGACCGTTCTGATCCAGGAAATGATCTACCGCGTGGCCAACAACCACGACGGTGTGTCGGTGTTCGCCGGTGTCGGTGAGCGCACCCGTGAGGGCAACGACCTCATCGAGGAGATGACGGACTCCGGCGTCATCGACAAGACCGCCCTGGTCTTCGGCCAGATGGACGAGCCCCCGGGCACCCGTCTGCGCGTCGCCCTGGCGGGTCTGACCATGGCGGAATACTTCCGCGATGTGCAGAAGCAGGACGTGCTCTTCTTCATCGACAACATCTTCCGCTACACCCAGGCCGGTTCCGAGGTCTCCACGCTGCTCGGCCGTATGCCGTCCGCGGTGGGTTACCAGCCGAACCTGGCGGACGAGATGGGTCTGCTGCAGGAGCGCATCACCTCGACCCGTGGTCACTCGATCACCTCGATGCAGGCGATCTACGTCCCCGCGGACGACCTGACCGACCCGGCGCCGGCCACCACCTTCGCCCACCTGGACGCGACCACCGTTCTGTCGCGCCCGATCTCGGAGAAGGGCATCTACCCGGCGGTCGACCCGCTGGACTCGACGTCCCGGATCCTGGACCCCCGCTACATCTCGCAGGACCACTACGACTGCGCCTCGCGCGTCAAGACGATCCTGCAGAAGTACAAGGACCTCCAGGACATCATCGCGATTCTGGGTATCGACGAGCTGGGCGAGGAGGACAAGCTCACCGTCCACCGTGCCCGTCGGATCGAGCGCTTCCTGTCGCAGAACACCCACGTGGCGAAGCAGTTCACCGGTGTCGACGGCTCGGACGTGCCGCTGGACGAGTCCATCGCCGCGTTCAACGCCATCGCCGACGGTGAGTACGACCACTTCCCCGAGCAGGCGTTCTTCATGTGCGGTGGCCTGGAGGACCTCAAGGCCAACGCCAAGGAGCTGGGCGTCTCCTGACCCGGCACGGTCCCGGGGGCGGCCCTGGCCGCCCCCGGCCCGTACGACCACTAGTATTTGACCCAACATCTGCCACGCCAGGCAGGTGGAGACCCGAGGAGCCATCGTGGCTGAGCTGCACGTCGAGTTGGTCGCCGCGGACCGTCAGGTCTGGTCCGGCGAGGCCAGCCTGGTCGTCGCGCGCACCTCGTCGGGCGACATCGGCGTCATGCCCGGACACCAGCCGCTGCTCGGCGTGCTGCAGTCGGGCCCGGTGACGATCCGTACGACCGGGGAGAGCGGGGACGGCACCGTCGTCGCCGCTGTGCACGGCGGCTTCATCTCTTTCGCCGACAACAAGCTGTCCCTGCTCGCAGAGGTGGCCGAGCTGTCGGACGAGATCGATGTCCAGCGCGCGGAGCGGGCTCTGGAGCGAGCGAAGTCGGAGGCCGACGCGGCCGCCGAGCGCCGCGCCGACGTCCGTCTGCGTGCGGTGACGGGCGTTCACTGAGCCCCGTCACCGACGAGATCGATCCTCAGCCGCGGGCTGCCCGGAATTCTCCGGAGCGGCCCGCGGCTGAGGCAATGCAGGTGCGTTTCCGTCTCCCGGATCCCGTCCGGGGGCACCCAACGAGGCGAGGAGGTCGGTCGAGATGGTCCTCGCTCTGTCTGTGAGCGGCGCGGTCGTGGTGCTGGTGCTGCTGGGGCTGTTCGTCTTCGGACTGCGCCGGCGACTCATCCAGCGTTCCGGCGGCACCTTCGACTGCAGCCTGCGCTGGAACGTCCCGGAGACCGAGACCGGTGGCAAGGGCTGGATCTACGGCGTGGCGCGGTACAACGGCGACCGGATCGAGTGGTTCCGGGTGTTCTCGTACGCTCCCCGGCCCCGCCGCGTCCTGGAGCGCTCCGCCATCGAGGTCCTGGAGCGCCGTACCCCTCAGGGGGAGGAGGAGCTGGCGCTGCTCTCCGACTCCATCGTGCTGGCCTGCCGGCACCGCGGCACCCGCCTGGAGCTGGCGATGAGCGAGGACGCGCTCACCGGCTTCCTGGCCTGGCTGGAGGCGGCACCGCCCGGCCAACGGGTCAATGTGGCTTGACGGGCCAAGGCTGCTCGAACAGCGCCGGGCGCACCGTCCGAGGTGAGCGCGGGCGTCCCGTAGGGCGGGGGCGAACGGATCCCGCAGGGGGCGGGTGAGCCCCCTGCGGGCCACAACGTGCGGGTGGGGAGAAGGTATTCCGCGGGCACCGCACGAGGCGGCGTCCCGGGGGCGCCGCAGCGGCCGCCGTGCCGCGGAGCACCGCGAGGGCCGCCATGGCGCGGAGCACCGCGAGGGGCCGGCAACCCACGGATCACCGCAGGGAGCCGGCAAGCTGCGGAGCACCGCGAGGGGCCGGCAACCCGCGGAACACCGCAGGGGGCCGGTAAGCCGCGGATCACCGTAAGGGGACGGCAAGCCGCTGATGGCCGCGGGGTGGGCGGCGGGTTTGTCAGGGGCTGCCGACGCCCAATTCCTGTGCCAGGACAGCGGCCTGGACCCGGCTGCGCAGGTCGAGTTTGGCCAGCAGCCGGCTGACATGGGTCTTCACGGTGGCCTCCGCCATGGCCAGCCGTAACGCGATATCGGCGTTCGACAGGCCCCGGCCCAGACACCCCAGCACCTCCCGCTCGCGCGGCGTCAGCGCGTCCAGTACCGCCGGGTCCGGCGCGGCGCCGTCCCGTGCGGGCCGGGCGGCGGTCCGCGGACTGGCGAACTCGGCGATCAGCCGGCGGGTCACCGCAGGGGCGATCAGCCCCTCGCCGGACGCCACCGTGCGCACCGCGGTCAGCAGCGCGGCCGCGTCGCTGTCCTTGAGCAGGAAGCCCGCCGCGCCCGCCCGCAACGCCCCGAAGACGTACTCGTCCAGGTCGAAGGTGGTCAGCACCAGCACGTCCGCCAGCTTCTCGGCGACCACCTGCCGGGTTGCGGAGACCCCGTCGAGGCGGGGCATCTGGATGTCCATGAGGACGAGGGTGGGGCGCAGCTCGCGGGCGAGCCGCACCGCCTCCTCGCCGTCCTCCGCCTCCCCGACGACCTCGATGTCGGGGGCGGAGCGCAGGATGAGGACCAGCCCGGCCCGTACCGCGGACTGGTCCTCGGCGACGAGAACCCGGATCGGCTGCGCGTCGGCGCCTGTCATCGTTGCTCTTCCTCCTCGGCGGCGGGCAACGCTGCCCGCACCAGCCAGACTCTGCCGGCCGGCCCGCTTACCGGACCGGCCTCGAATGCCCCGCCCAGCAGGGCGGTGCGCTCCCGCATCCCGACCAGACCGGTGCCGGTGCCCGGTACCCGGGGGCCGGGCCGGTCGGCGAACGGGCTGCGGACGGTGACGGTGAGCGCGCCTCCGCGCTCGTGCGCGAGCCGTACCCGCACCTCGCCGGGCGCGGCGTGCTTGAGCGCGTTGGTCAGTGACTCCTGGACGATGCGGTACGCGGCGAGTTCGGCGGGGGCCGTCGGCCGCGGCCCGGCGTCCGTACCGCCGGGGCGCCGGGCGTCCTCCAGGACGAAGGACAGCCCGCTGCTCGTGCCGTGCGCCCTGGCCTGGCCCAGCAGCGCGTCCAGCCCGTCGAGGGTCGGGGTCGCGGCGGGTTCCTGCGCGTCCTCGGTGGTCTTCGGGTCCCGTAACAGGCCGATGAGGCGCCGCATTTCGGCCAGGCCCTGCACGCTGTTCTCGCGGATCACCCCGAGCGCCTCGCGGGTCGCCGAGGGGTCGTCGATGGACTGCGCGGCGGTCGCGTGGATCGCGATGGCGGACAGGTGGTTGGCGACCATGTCGTGCAGCTCGCGGGCCATCCGGGCGCGTTCGCCGGCCACCGCCTGGGTGCGGTCGCGTTCGGCCAGCAGCGCGATCTGCTCGGCCCGCAGCCGGGCGGACTCGGCGGCGTCGCGGTGGTTGCGGATGATCAGGCCGGTCCAGGCCGGGGCGACGGTGAGCAGCGCGACGCCGATGACGGCCGTCACCACCTGCGGGTTCTGCCACAGCGCGGTCAGCGCGACGGCCGTCACGACCGTCACCAGGACGGAGTGCAGCGGGATCCGGCGGGCCGCGGCGGCCGGGCCGTAGAGCACCGCCGCGTAGACCACGTCGGTGAACATCAGGACGGTGGCGACCAGCGTGCCGGTGGTGATGTCCAGCACCAGCGCCGGCACCGCGAGGGCCAGCGCGGCCATCGGGGCGGTACGGCGCAGCAGTTCCGCGACGGACATCGCGCCGAGCGCCACCAGCGTGAGCGAGGGCGGCAGTCCCAGGCGGGCCGGGCCGCCGTGCAGATTCATCGCCCAGAGCAGCACTCCGCCGAGCAGCCCGCCGCCCGCGATGAGCACATCGAGTCGGTGCGGCCGGCCGACGGCGGCGAGGGGTCTGGCGGTCACCCCTCCATCAAACACGGCCCCGGGGCCCGCTGCGTCCACGTCCGGGTCATCCCCCCGCTTTGCGCGCTACATCGAAAGATGCAGTTCCGGATCGTCGTGCGTGACGACGATCCGGGCGGACCCCGCTGGGAGGCTTGGAGTGTTCGGTGGAAAACCCTGAAAGGAGACAGCCGTGGTCGTCACGCTGATCATCGCCTGCGAGGTCGGCTTCTGGGTGCTGCTGGCGGCCGGCCTGGCGCTGCGCTACCTGGCGCGGATGCCGCGCACCGGCGCGGCGGTGCTCCTGGCGGAGCCGGTACTGGAGCTGGTGCTGCTGATCGTGACCGCGATCGACCTGAAGAACGGGGCGACCGCCGACTGGAAGCACGGACTGGCTGCGCTGTACATCGGCTACACGATCGCCTACGGCCACTACACGATCAAGTGGGTCGACGGGCACTTCTCGCACCGCTTCGCGGGCGGCCCGCCGCCGGTCAAGCCGCCGCGCTACGGCATGGCCCGCGCCAAGCACGAGGGGATGCTCTGGCTGCGTACGGTGCTGTGGGTGGCGCTCTCCGCCGGGCTGCTGCAGCTCGCGATCTGGTACGTCGGCGAGGACGGCGACACCGCGTCACTGCGGAGCTGGCAGGCCACGTCGCTGCGCATCCTGATCATCCACGGAGTGATCGCGGTGTCGTACCTCATCTGGCAGAAGAAGGACCCCGACCGGGGCCGGGCCCCCGCCCCCGAGGAGACGGCCGGCGCCGGCCGGAAGTCCCTGCGTTGACGGCCGCCCGCTCAGCGTTCGCCGCCCGGCACCCACAGCACGTCCCCGACCTCCTTGTTGGCCGTCCGCGCGAGGATGAACAGGAGGTCGGACAGGCGGTTTAGGTAGGTGGCGGTGAGCGGGTTCATGGTGTCGCCGTGCTCCTCGAAGGCCGCCCAGGTGGAGCGTTCGGCGCGGCGGACGACCGTGCACGCCTGGTGCAGGAGGGCCGCGCCGGGGGTGCCGCCGGGGAGGATGAAGCTGCGCAGCTTCTCCAGCTCGGCCAGGAAGCGGTCGCAGTCCGCCTCCAGCTTGTCGATGTAGCCCTGCTCGACGCGCAGCGGCGGGAACTCCGGGTTCTCCACCACCGGCGTCGACAGGTCCGCGCCGACGTCGAACAGGTCGTTCTGCACCCGCAGCAGCACCGCGGCGACCTCCTCCGGCAGGGAGCCGAGGGCCAGGGCCACGCCGATCGCCGCGTTGGCCTCGTTGGCGTCCGCGTACGCCGAGATCCGCGAATCGGTCTTGGCGGTGCGGCTCATGTCGCCGAGGGCGGTGGTGCCCTTGTCGCCCGTGCGGGTGTAGATGCGCGTCAGATTCACCATGGGGCGAGCCTACGCCGCGGCCTTCCGGAAGGCCCGGGTGCCGAAGATCACGGACAGTGCGGCGAAGCCGAGCGCCACCAGCACGCCGTACAGCACGGCGGGGGAGGAGTACGCCCCGACGAACGCCGCCCGGACCGCGTCCACGAGGTAGCGGAACGGCATGAGGTGCGACAGCGCATCGAGCCACCCGGGCCCCAGTGACATCGGCAGCATCAGCCCGGACAGCAGCATCGAGGGCATGGTGAGGGAGTTGATGACCGGCCCGAACTCCTGCGGGGTGCTCACCTTCATCGCCAGCGTGTACGACAGCGAGGCCAGTGCCACGGTCAGCACCGCGACGAACGCGAAACCGATGAGGATGCCGGGCAGCGGCGCGCGCAGGCCCATCACCAGCGCCGCGCCCACCAGCAGCGCGGCCTGGAAGACGAACAGCAGCGCGTCGCGCAGCACCCGCCCCAGCAGCAGCGCCAGTCGGCTCACCGGTGTCACCCGCATCCGCTCGACGACCCCGTACTGCTTCTCGACGATGATGCCGAATCCGCAGAACGAGGCTCCGAACAGGGCGAGTTGGAGCAGCAGGCCGGGCACCAGCACCTGCCAGGAGCTGCCTTCGGAGGACAGCGGCAGGTCGGTCAGCAGCGGGCCGAAGAAGAGCAGGTACAGCAGCGGCATCAGCACGCCGAAGAGCATCTGGAGTTTGGACCGCAGGGTCTGGCGGGCGTAGCGCCCGAAGATCAGCGCGGTGTCGGAGAGAAGGGCGGACACGGGGGCTCCTAGAGGGCGACGGGGGACGGGCCCTGGGGTGCGGTCGGGGAATCTCCCTGCTCGGACGGGGCTGAGAGCTTGGGGGAGCGCCCGGTGATGGCGAGGAAGGCGTCCTGCAGGGACGCGTCGGGGGAACCGGCGTGGTCGCGCTTGAGGGCGTCCGGGGTGCCCTCGGCGACCACCACGCCCTTGTCGACGATCACCAGCCGGTCGGCGAGCGCGTCGGCCTCGTCGAGGTAGTGGGTGGTCAGGAAGACGGTGGTGCCGCGTTCGGCACGGATCCGGCGGATCAGCTCCCACAGGTCGGCGCGGCTGCCCGGGTCGAGCCCGGTGGTCGGCTCGTCGAGGAACAGCACCTGCGGGCGGTGGGTGAGGCCCATCGCGACGTCCAGCCGGCGCCGCTGACCGCCCGACAGGGTGGCGGTCCTGCGGTCGAGGAGCTCGGTGAGGCCCAGGTCGGCGGCCAACTCCTCGGTACGGGTCCGGGCTTCGGCCGCGCCCAGGCGGTAGAGGCGGGCCTGGGTGAACAGCTCCTCCCGTACCGAGATGTTCGGGTCGACGCCGCCGGACTGGGCGACGTAGCCGGTGGCGCGGCGCACCCCCACCGGATCGCGAGCCAGGTCGCAGCCGGCGACCGTCGCGCTGCCGCCGGTGGGCGCCAGCAGGGTCGTGAGCATCCGCAGGGTGGTGGTCTTGCCGGCGCCGTTGGGGCCGAGGAAGCCGAGGATCTCGCCGCGCTCGACGGCGAGGTCGATGCCCCGTACGGCTTCGACGGGGCCGCGTTTGCTGGTGAAGGTCCGGGCGAGGCCGGACGCGCTGAGGACTGGCATGCCGATAGAAAAACAGAGGGACTGAAAAATTGCAATGCCTCCAAAATTCAATGGTGCCCACCGAAGGGTAGGGTGGGGGCATGGCAGAGGGGCTCAGGGAGCGGAAGAAGCGGCAGACCCGGCAGTTCATCTCGGACGTGGCCACCGGGCTGTTCATGGAGCGCGGCTTCGACGCGGTGACCATCGCCGAGATCGCCCAGGCGGCGGACGTCTCGGTCAATACCGTGTACAACTACTTCCCCGCCAAGGAGGACCTCTTCTTCGACCGGAGCAAGGGGCTGGTCGACCGGCTGTCGCGGTTCGTCCGGGCCCGGCACGCGGGGGAGTCGGCCGCCGCCGCCGTCCTGCGCGAGCTGCGCGAAGAGGTGGAGAGCGTGTCGCCCAAGGTCGGCCTCATCGAGGGCTATGAGCGCTTCATGAAGGTCGTCCACGGCTCGGCGGCCCTGCAGGCCCGGCTGTGGCACGTCCAGCGCGAGCAGTACGAGGACCTGGTGGCGACCCTCCGGCAGGAGACCGGCGCCGCGGAGGGCGACCCGCTGCCCGGCCTGATGGCCGGCCAGATCAACTGGGTCCACCAGACCTTGATGACCGCCATCGCGTACGAGATGATCGCCGGCCGCAAGGCCGACGTGGTCTCCCGTGAGGCCCTGGTCCTGCTGGACGAGATGGAGGACCTGCTGAGCGAAAGGGTCCTCAACTACGCCGTGAAGGCGGCCGGCTGACCGCACCCCTCCGGCACCCCCGGCCCGGCGGTGTGATGTCCGTCATTTGCGAAGTGACGCGCATCTCTTACCCACCAAAGGATCGTCAACGAACGCTAACGTCACCCGAAGACCGACAGGCTTTCAAATGCACAGGGTGTGAGGGGACAGCAGTGGCAAAGAAGCTCGCCGTCATCGGCGCCGGACTGATGGGTTCCGGTATCGCGCAGGTCTCCGCCCAGGCGGGCTGGGACGTGGTGCTCCGCGATGTGACGGAAGAGGCGCTGGCCCGGGGCAAGGGCGGCATCGAGACCTCGTACGAGAAGTTCGTCTCCAAGGGCAAGCTGGCGGCGGCCGACGCCGAGCAGGCGCTGGCCCGCATCACCACCACCACCGATCTGGAGGCGGCCGCCGACGCGGACATCGTCGTCGAGGCGGTCTTCGAGCGGATCGACGTCAAGCGGGAGATCTTCCAGACGCTCGACAAGCTCGTCAAGGACGAGGCGGTACTGGCCTCCAACACCTCCGCCATCCCGATCACCAAGATCGCCGCGGCCACCTCCCGCCCCGAGCGGGTAGTGGGCACGCACTTCTTCTCGCCGGTGCCGATGATGCAGCTGTGCGAGCTGGTCCGCGGCTACAAGACCAGCGACGAAACCCTCGCCACGGCCCGGTCGTTCGCCGAGTCCGTCGGCAAGACCTGCGTCGTCGTCAACCGCGACGTGGCGGGCTTCGTCACCACCCGGCTGATCTCCGCGCTGGTCGTCGAGGCCGCCAAGCTCTACGAATCGGGCGTGGCCAGCGCCGAGGACATCGACACCGCCTGCAAGTTGGGCTTCGGTCACGCGATGGGGCCGCTGGCCACCGCCGACCTGACGGGCATCGACATCCTGCTGCACGCCACCGACAACATCTACACCGAGTCCCAGGACGAGAAGTTCGCCCCGCCGGAGATCATGCGGCGGATGGTCGACGCGGGCGATATCGGACGCAAGAGTGGGCAGGGCTTCTACGAGCACTGATGCCGCGTCAGAGAACTGGTCCCGATGGGGTCACCCGGTGGGGTGAATTCGGTATCGGTTCGCTTACAGGCGGCAACTTCGCCGCATGAGAGGCAGTCAGATCTGTAGACGTCCATGCATGAACCCATGACACAGGGGAGCGCATATGCACATCAGGGGCGACCACGCCGAGCTGGTCGTCGAGGGCCGTCTCGACGTCCGCAGCGCGGCGGACGCCCGTACGGCCCTGCACACCGCCGTCGACTCCGGTCGCGGTGATCTCGTGCTGGACCTGACCGAGCTGCATTCCTGGGACGCCACCGGCCTCGGTGTGATCATGGGCGCGCACCGCCGGGCGGGCCGGGTCAACCGCAGGCTGGTGCTGCGCGGGGTGCCGCCCCAGATGCAGCGCCTGCTGGTCGCCACCCGGCTCCACCGCATCCTCGCCATCGAGGGCGGCATCGAAGCGGAATCGCTTCCCCGCGTGTGAGGCGCCGGCGCGGTGACCGGATGCCGCGCCCGGGGCCGGACGTCCCCGGGCGCGCAGGAACCGCACGAAGGACGACAGAGCCGACCGCGGAATTGTCGTAAAGTGCATGACAATGGCCAATTCGGGATGATCCGGTCGGGAGCCGCCCCCGGCGGTGCGGCACCGCGCGCTCCAGGTCTAAGGTTCGGTTCCCGCCCGTATGCCGTCATCCGCGGTGGGCGGGCACCGGACCGGACGCGCCGGCCGAGGGCGACCTGCCGGAACCGGCGGGCGCCCCGCCGGGACCGCACCCGGCACGGCGCCCGGCCTCCCGGGCGCGGACGCGTGGCCGAGGCGGAGTGGAACGAAGCACCTGGGAGCTTGCAGCATGGACCCGAACACTGACCGGGGACCTGAGGAGTACGGCGAGCAGGGCGGCTCCGCCGACCCGCCGGCCCCCGCGTTCGGCGGCGCACCGGGCGGCTCCGGCGGGCTCGCCCGCGTCGTCCGGCTGGTCTCGGGCCCCTACCTCGTCACCGTCAACCCCGTCGACGGCAGCGAGATAGAACCCTGCCCGCCCGGGGAGCGGCCCGCCGCACCCGGCAAGCTCGACCCCCAGGAGCGCGCCGCGGCCGCCCGCGCCGCCGCACCCCCGCTGCCCCCGGGTCCGCCCGGCACGTCCGCCCACGACGGGGCCCTGGAGGAACGGACCGAGGACGTCGAACGCCTGGTCCGGCTGCTCTCCCGCGGCCGTTCGGTACGCCTCACCGGGCCCTCCGGCTCCGGGCGCACCCGGCTGCTGGACGCCGTCGCCACCGCCTGCGGCGACCTCGCCCCGGACGGCGTGGTCCGGCTCTCCGGCTACCACCGCACCACCACCGACCTGCTGTACGCCTTGTTCGCCGCGGTGTACAAGGCCCCGCAGCACCGCCCGGACCGGCCCGAGCTGCTGCGCACGGTCGCCGAGATCGGCGCGATCGTCGTCCTGGACGACCTGGAGTTCGGCGGCGCCGCGCTCGACGAACTGCTCGACGCCACCCCCGAGTGCGCCTTCCTGATCGCCGCGACGCCCGACGTCGCGGCCCCCAGCGCCGGCTCGCACCTGGAAGAGGTCTTCCTCGGCGGCATCGGCCGGGACGGCTGCGTACGGCTGCTGGAACGCGCCGTGGACCGCCCGCTCACCGACGACGAGACCGCCTGGGCCGCCGACCTCTGGTTCGAGTCCGAGGGGCTGCCGCTGCGGTTCGTGCAGGCCGCCGCCCTGCTGCGGCAGCGCGACCGGACCCGCAACCAGTCCGGGGCCCTCGACGACGGCTACGGGCTGTTCCCCGCGGAGCCACCGGAGGCGGACACCACCGACGCCGCGGCCGAGGAGCACCCCGAGGCACCGCTGCCGTCGCTCGGCGAGGCCGCCGCCCCCGCCCCGCTGCTCGCCGCGCGGCTGACCGAGGCCGCCCGGGAGACGCTGCGCTTCGCCGTCGCGCTCGGCGGCGAACTGCCGCACCAGGCGCACCTGCCGGCCCTCACCCAGGACACCCACGCCGACGCCGCCCTCGGCGAGCTGCTGGCCTGCGGCCTGATCACGCCCGTCGGCAGCCACTACCGGCTCGCCGCCACCGTCCTGGACCAGCTGACCGCCGCCGGCTACGGCGAGGACGCCGCCACCCGCGCGCACACCGCCGCCCAGCACTACGCCTGGTGGGCCGGCCACCCCTCGGTCACCCCCGAACGGGCCGCCGCCGAGGCCGATGTCGCGCTGGCCGCGATGGGCGTGCTCACCGGCAGCCGGGAGGGCGGGCACGCCAGCGCCGCCGTCCTGCTCGCCCGTACGGCAGCCCCCGCGTTCGCCGCGGCGCTGCACTGGAGCGCCTGGGAACGCAGCCTGCGGCACGGACAGGAGGCCGCCCGGCTGGCCGGCGAGGTCGCCGAGGAGGCGTACTTCCACCACGAACTGGGCGTGCTGGCGCTGTGCACCGGCAGCCTCGACCGGGCGCGCGCCGAACTGGAGGCGTCCATCGGGCTGCGCGGGGTGCTCTCCGACCGCAACGGCGCGGTGGCCGGGCGACGGGCGCTGGCGCTGGTCACCGACCGTTCCCGGGCCGCTTCGGCGCCCACCGCCGCCGTCCCGCAGTTCCTGGCGCCCACCGCCGACCGGCAGCCGGCCGCCCCGAAGACACCGGCCGCCGCCTCGCCCGACGCGGTCCCGACCACCAAGCTGCAGCTGCCGGGCGCCACGACGGCCCCGGCCACGCTCGTCGCCCGGGACGCCGCGCAGACCGCCGCCACCGCGGCCGTCCCCGCCGCCGGTCAGGCTGCCAAGGGGGGCGCGGGCCGGCTGCTGGGCGGCGCCCGCCGCAACATGGTCGCCGCCGGCGCCGGCGCGCTGCTGGTGGCCGTCCTCGGCACCGTGGTCACCCTCGGCATGACGTCCGGCGGCGAGGACACCCACGACGGCAAGGTCTCCACGGAGCAGACCACCGAGGACGACGCCCCGGAGTCGCCGGCGGAACAACCCGCCACGGGCTCCGGCCGGCCGTCCACCGGCACCGGAACGGCCAAGCCGGACACCGCCCGCCACCCCGGCGCCCCGTCCCCGTCGACCAGCGGCGCCGCGGCGAGCGACACGCCGTCGGACGCCGGCACCGCGCCGACGGACCCGGCCACCGATCCGACCCGCCCGACCGGAACGCCGCCCAGGCTCACCGGCCGGCCGACGCCTCCCACGCACACGCCGACGGACGAGCCGACCGACCCGACGCCGACCACCCCGACCGACAGCCCGACGGGCCCCACGCCGACCGGGTCCACCGGCGGCTCCACCTCCCAGAGCCCGTCGCAGAGCTCCGCCGCCTCGTCGTCGAGCAGCAGCTCCTCGGACGGCGGCGGTTCCGGGACCGGTACGCCGTCCGGCGGCTCGGGCACCACGTCCGGGACGCAGAGCGCCCCCACCGGCTGACCCCCGGCACGCGACAGCACGACGGCCCGGTACGTACAAGTACCGGGCCGTCGTGCTGACTTCGTATGGGCGGTGGGATCAGAACAGCCGGAGCTTGTCGTCCTCGATGCCGCGCAGCGCGTCGTAGTCGAGGACGACGCAGCCGATACCGCGGTCGGTGGCCAGCACTCGCGCCTGCGGCTTGATCTCCTGAGCCGCGAAGACGCCCTTCACCGGGGCCAGGTGCGGGTCGCGGTTGAGGAGTTCGAGATAGCGGGTGAGCTGCTCGACCCCGTCGATCTCACCGCGCCGCTTGATCTCCACGGCGACCGTCTGGTTGTCGGCGTCCCGGCACAAGATATCCACCGGGCCAATGGCAGTGGGGTATTCACGCCGAATCAGGGAGTAACCCTCGCCAAGGGTTTCGATCCGGTCCGCGAGCAGTTCCTGGAGGTGGGCCTCCACGCCGTCCTTGATGAGCCCCGGGTCGACGCCGAGCTCGTGCGAGGAGTCGTGCATGACCTCCTCCAGGGTGATGATGAGCTTCTCGCCGCCCTTGTTCTCCACCGTCCACACCGTCCCGTCGCCCTCCTTGAGAGTGCAGGGCGGGGACATCCAGTTGAGCGGTTTGTAGGCCCGGTCGTCCGCGTGGATGGAGACGGAACCGTCCGCCTTCACCAGGATGAGACGGGGGGCGGAGGGGAGGTGGGCCGTGAGCCGGCCCGCGTAGTCCACGGAGCAGCGGGCGATGACGAGACGCATGGGGCGTCACGCTACTCGACCAGGGGCCCCCGGCGCGATTCGCCCTGGACCGGGGTGCCTTTACGGGGGAAATCCCCGCACCCCCGGCGCTCGCCATTGGCCGGTTGTATGTGCAATCTCCTGGTGCGGGCCTCTTGTGCGGCATACCGTTGAAGCGGGGGGTTGTGAGGCGAACACGCTCCGTCGCGGAACCCCTAGTCCCGTCCCTAGGCCCCGTCCGTCCCGGCGGGGTCGCGAGAGGAGAACCTCATGTCGCTCGACGTCTCACCGGCCCTCCTCGAACAGGCCGAGCGAGGCGAGGTCGACGAAGCCGCATTTGTCGACTGCGTCCGGAACTCCCTCCCCTACGCGTGGGGGATGATCAGCTCTCTGGTGGCCCAGCTGAAGGTGGACGGCGGAGAGTTCGCCGACAACCAGACGCCCCCGCCGGACGAGCAGGCGCGCGGCCAGCTGCTGCGCGCGCTGGCGAGCGACGCCATTCGTGGTTCGCTGGAGCGCCACTTCGGTGTGCGGCTCGCCTTCCAGAACTGCCACCGGGTCGCGGTCTTCCCGCTCGACCCGGCGGTGGACGACCGCCTGGCCAGGTTCACCTCGATCCGGGGCCAGCTGCTGAACCAGTCGCCCGAACTCCGCGACTGCTGATCGGAGTTGCTGCCGCTGCGTACGCGGAGTTGGGCGCGCTCCGAGGCAAGGGTGCGCCAGCGGCAGCACACCGCATGACCCGCACGTCCCCGTACGCCGTCCGGCGCACGGGGCGGGCTCACCCCAGTTGTGGCAGGACCTCCGTGCCCAACCGGCGGACGTTCTCCTCCGTCGCCGCGAGATCGCCGGAGCCCTCGACCAGCAACGCGAAGCGGGTGATGCCCGTACGCTCCGAGGTCGCCGCCAGCCGGTCGGCGCACAGCCGCGGCGGGCCGACGGGATGCAGCCCGCACAGCAGCTCCGTGTACGCCACCGGATCGCGCATCGCGCGGACGCGGCCGTCGACCGTCACATGCGCGCCCAGTCCCTGCCGCAGCCAGCCCGGCATCGCCTTCGCCAGCGTCTCCGTCGCCGCCGCACGGGCGTCGGCGATCTGCACGACGCCCGCCGAGACGTGCCCGGCCGCGGCGATCTCGTCGCCGTCCCGGCCGGCCTCCCGCGCGGCCTTCCGCCACAACGCCACCATCTCCGCCTTCTCCTCGTCGCCGGAGTGCATGCCCAGCAGCATCGGCAGCCCGCGCGCGGCGGCCATCCGCACCGACGAGGGGGACGTGCAGGCGACGATGACCTGCGGGCCCGGCGGCGGCCCGCCGCACGCGTCGTACGGATCGCCCAGCGCCTGGTCGGGACGCGGCACCACCGCCACCTCCCGGAAGGCGTACCGCTCGCCCCGCGCGCCGACCCGGGGCTCGCGCAGCCAGCGCAGCAGCAGGTCGAGCGACTCGGGGAAGCCGTGGTCGTACGCGGCGAGGCCCGAGCCGAAGACCTCCAGGTCCACCCAGGGACCGCCGCGGCCGACGCCGAGCGTGAAGCGGCCGTCGGACGTCAGATGCAGCAGCGCCGCCTGCTCACCGAGCGCCACCGGGTGCTGGGTCGGCAGCACGCTCACCGCCGTCCCGACACCGATCCGGCGGGTGCGCCCCAGCAGCAGCGCGGCGAGCGTCGCCGCGTTCGGGCAGACGCCGTAGGGTACGAAGTGGTGTTCCGCCAGCCAGACGTCGTCGAGCCCGGCTTCCTCCGCGACCTCCGCGGAGCGCACCGCGCGGTGCAGTGCCTCCCCCTGTCCCTGACCGGGGAATTGAGCGGCCAGGATGAAAGCCCCAACGCGCATCGCTCTCTGCCTCCTCGCAGCCGACGCGACTCCCCTTACAGGCAACAACGGCTGACACGTGCCAAGGGCACGGCCTGGCGCGAAATTTCCCGATGATCGCAGGATCCCCCGGGCCGGCGCCCGCCCCCGGGCGCGCCGCGTAGGCTGGTGACAGCCCGTGACCCGTCATGCATCCCGAGGTGTCCTGTGTCCCCGCGTCGAAACCGCCAGCCCGGCGGCGCCAAGCCCGTCGACCGCACGGGCGGCGAGCGCTACGGGCTGGAACGCACGGAGGAGTGGCGCGGCGAGGACTGGGTGGTACGGCAGGTCGGGGGCGGCGGCGCGGCCAAGCACTACCGCTGCCCGGGGTGCGACCAGGAGATCCCGCCCGGTGTCCCGCACGTCGTCGCCTGGCCGCAGCACGGCGACGTCGACGACCGCCGGCACTGGCACAAGGCGTGCTGGAACGCACGGGACCGCCGGAGCGCGCGGCTCCAGCGGTCCCGTAACGCACCCAGGTACTGAGTGTCAGACGTCGCGCTGCCGCATGGCCGCGTACGCGCCGCCGAGGGCCAGGGCGGCGAGGCCCATGACGATCCACAGCGGCTCCCAGCCGGACGGACCGCCGTCCACGAACGGGAACTTGCTGCCGTACATCACCGTCATCTGGTTGGGGATCGAGTAGCCGAGCAGGAAGTTCCGCAGGTCGCTCAGGCTGTCGGTGAGCATGAACATCGACAGCACGAAGGGCAGCAGGACGAGCCCGATCATGATCGTGATCGCCCCCGCGGAGTGCCGGATCAGCGAGCCGACGGCCAGCGCCAGCAGCCCCAGGAACGAGACGTAAAGGCTGACCCCCACGGTCGACTTGAGCCACTCGGCGCCGGTGAGCTGCACCGTGCTGAGGTCACCGAGCAGGGCGTTGTCCATGATCGCGACGAGCCCGGTGACGACGGTGGTGACGACGAAGGTCAGTCCGAAGAAGACGAGCGCCTTCGCCGCGAGCACCCGGCCCCGGGCCGGGCAGGCGGTCAGGGTGGTGCGGATCATGCCGGTGCCGTACTCGGAGGAGATCACCAGCACGCCGAGCGGCAGCACGCACAGGACGCCCAGCAGCATCCCGAAGAACCCGAAGAAGAGCGGGGACGTGCCGCCGATGCTCTCGTTCGTCGACACGGCCGTGGCCACCAGTGCGCCGATGCCGAGGACCAGGACGGCCATCACGCCCAGCGTCCAGATCGTCGAGCGCACCGAGCGGATCTTCGTCCACTCGGAGGCCAGCGCGTGGCCGAGGTGGGTCGGGGCCGCCGGGATGGGCGAGACGTAGCCGGCGCCCGGGGCGGGCCCGGCGTACGGCGCGGCGGGGGCCTGGGCGGACGGCTGCGGGGCCGGCGCCGGGGCCGGCACCGGCGGCTGGGCCTGGAGCATCATCGTGCCGGCGTCCTTGCCCGGACCGTGCGCCGCCAGCGGCTGCGGCTCGGGCATCGGCTGGGCCTGCAGCATCATCGTGCCGGCCTCGCGGGCCGGGGCCGGGGCCGGTGGCTGCGGAGGCGTTCCGGGCGCGGGCCGGTCGGCCGGTGCCGGCTGCGGCGGCTGACCCGGGGTCTGGGCCTGGAGCATCATCGTGCCCGCTTCCCCCGCGGGGGCGGGTGCCGGCTGGGCCTGCAGCATCATCGTGCCGGCCGCCTCGGCGGGCGCGGGCTGCTCGGGCGCCGGCTGCTGTGCGGGCTGTCCGGGCTGTGCGGGCGGTGCCGCCTGGGCCGGCGGGGCCTGCGGGACGGCCGGCGCGGCGGGCGGCATCGGGGGCGCGGCCGGTGCCTGCGGAGGCGTTCCGGGCGCGGGGCTGGGCTGCGGCTGGGCTTCCGTTCCGTTCGCCGCGGGATCGGGCTGCGGCTGCTGAGGGCTGGTCATCGGGGGTCCTCGTTCTGCGGCATGGGCATGGCGACGGGCTGCGCGGCGGGCGCGGGCTGCGCGGCCGGGGCGGCCGGCGGCATCGGCGCGGCGGGTTGCTGCCCGTAAGGGTGGGGTGCCCCGTATGACGCGGGTGCCCCGTACGGGTGACCCTGACCCTGCGCCGGCGGGTGGCCCGCCCCCGGCACCGCACCGGGCGCCTGCCCGCCGTACGGAGCCTGCTGTGCGTACGGATTCGGCTGCCCCGGCCCGGGCGCGACGGGCGGACCGCCGGCGTAGCCCTGCGGGGCGTATCCGGCCGGGACCTGCTGAAGGCCGGCCCGCTGGTCGGTCGTCGAGCGGTAGTCGACGACGCTCTGCGTCATCTGCATGTACGCCTCTTCCAGGGACGCCTGGTGCGGCGACAGCTCCCACAGCCGGACCTCGGCGCCGTGCGCGAGATCGCTGATCCGGGGGAGCGGCAGCCCGGTCACCCGCAGCGCGCCGTCCGGCTCGGGCGTGACCTGCCCGCCCGCCTCGCCGATCGCGGCGGTCAGCTTCTCGCGCTGCTCCGGCTCGGTGTCGGGGGTGCGTACCCGGGCGAAGTCGGCGGAATGGGCCGAGATGAAGTCCTTGACCGACATGTCCGCGAGCAGCTGGCCGCGGCCGATCACGATCAAGTGCTCGGCGGTGAGGGCCATTTCGCTCATCAGGTGCGAGGAGACGAAGACCGTACGGCCCTCGGCCGCCAGCTGCTTCATCAGGTTGCGCACCCACAGGATGCCCTCGGGGTCGAGTCCGTTGACCGGCTCGTCGAAGAGCAGCACCTGCGGGTCGCCGAGCAGCGCCGCGGCGATGCCGAGCCGCTGGCCCATGCCGAGCGAGAAGCCCTTCGAGCGCCGGCCGGCGACCTCCTGGAGGCCGACCACCCCGAGCACCTCGTCGACCCGGCGGGCCGGGATGCCGGAGAGCTGGGCGAGCGACAGCAGGTGGTGGCGCGCGCTGCGCCCGCCGTGCACGGCCTTGGCGTCGAGCAGCGCGCCCACCTGGCGGGGCGCGTTGGGGAGGCTGCGGAAGGGGCGGCCGGCGATGGTGGCGTGTCCCGAGGTGGGGGCGTCAAGTCCCAGGATCATGCGCATCGTGGTCGATTTGCCGGAACCGTTGGGTCCGAGGAAGCCGGTCACCGTCCCCGGCCGCACTTGGAACGACAGGTTGTACACGGCCGTCTTGGCGCCGTAGCGCTTCGTCAGGCCGACTGCCTCGATCATTCTCCGCCCCTCGCGAGATGGTCGGGGCAGAGGCGCCCTCGTGCCCCCGTGAGGGTTAGGAGGCTATCGGGGCGTTGACGGTTCCCGTTAATCCCGGTGTCCACCCTCACGGGCGGCCCGGGCCGCCGCGGGCGCACCGCGGGGCCGCCGGGTGCCGCCTCACGCGTCCCTCTTCTTCAGCACCACATAGCCGCCGACCAGGGCCGCCACCGTCCAGGCGATCATGATGCCCAGTCCGCCCCAAGGGCCGTACGGGACGTCGTCGTTGACCCGGGGGACCACCTGCATGATCTTCGAGCCCGCCTGGTCGGGCAGGTAGCGGCCGATCTTCCGGGTGGCCGAGACGTTCCCGAGGATGTTGGAGATCAGGAAGAAGAACGGCATCAGGATGCCCAGGGACAGCATCGGGCTGCGCAGCATCGTGGCGACCGCCATCGAGAACAGCGCGATCAGCGTCATGTAGAGGCCGCCGCCGATGACCGCGCGCAGTACGCCCGGGTCGCCGAGGTGCACCCGCAGGTCGCCGAGCGCCGCCTGGCCGGCGAAGAACGCCACGAAGCTGGTCACCAGGCCCACCACGAAGACCAGTGCGGTGGCCACCGCCAGCTTGCAGAAGAGGAAGGTGCCGCGCTGCGGTACGGCCGCGAGCGAGGCCCGGATCATGCCGGTGCTGTACTCGTTGGAGACCACCAGCACACCGAAGACGATCATCGCGAGCTGCCCCAGGCCCATCCCGGCGAAGCTCACGTTGGTGGCGTCGAAGGACAGCCGGTCCCGGGCCGGCATCGAGGTGAAGTCGTGGCTGGCCAGCGTGCAGATCAGCACGCCCAGCGCGACGGTGACGACGATCGCGATGCCCAGCGTCCACACCGTCGACCGCACCGACCTGATCTTGGTCCACTCCGACCGGAGGACCTGTCCGACCGCTGCCATCCGTCAGCTCCTCTTCTTCTGCCAGTCCGCGCCCCAGCCGGCCGGCTGCGGTTCCCCTGGAGGGGGCGACTCCGGCGGGAGGCCGGCCTGTGCCGGTACCGGGTCGCCGTCGTGCGCGTGGTACTCCACCGAACCGGCCGTCAGCCGCATGAACGCCTCCTCCAGCGAGGCGTGCTGCGGGCTCAGCTCGTGGAGGACGAGGTGGTGGGCGGCGGCCAGTTCACCGAGCCGCTCGACGGGCACCCCGTCGATCTCCAGCGAGCCGTCGCCGACCGCCACCGCGCGGATCCCCTCGCCCTGCAGCGCGTCGCGCAGCTTCTCCTGCTCCGGGGAACGCATCCGGACGTAGGACCGGGAGTTCTGGTGGATGAAGTCCTTCATGGACGTGTCCGCCATCAGCCGGCCCTGCCCGATCACGACCAGGTGGTCGGCGGTGAGGGCCATTTCGCTCATCAGGTGCGAGGAGACGAAGACCGTACGGCCCTGGGCCGCGAGGTTCTTCATCAGATTGCGGATCCAGTGGATGCCCTCGGGGTCGAGTCCGTTGACCGGCTCGTCAAAGAGCAGCACCTGCGGGTCGCCGAGCAGTGCGGCCGCGATGCCGAGCCGCTGGCTCATGCCGAGCGAGAAGCCCTTCGCCCGCTTCTTCGCCACCGAGCTCAGCCCGACCATTTCGAGCACCTCGCCGACCCGGCCGCGCGGGAGGCCGTTGCTCTGCGCCAGGCACAGCAGGTGGTTGGCGGCGCTGCGGCCGCCGTGCACCGACTTCGCCTCCAGCAGCGCGCCGATGGACGTCAGCGGGTCCTGGAGCTGCCGGTAGTGCTTGCCGTCGATCCGGACCGTCCCCGACGTCGGGCTGTCCAGGTCGAGCATCATCCGCATGGTCGTCGACTTGCCCGCACCGTTGGGGCCGAGGAAGCCGGTGACGATGCCCGGCCGCACCGTGAAGGTGAGGTGGTCCACGGCGACCTTGTCGCCGTAGTGCTTGGTCAGCCCCGCAAGCTCGATCATGTACAGCACGCTAGGCGCGCCCCGGTGGCCCTGCCACCGGGACGGGGCCGCCCGGCTGACCCCCTGTACGACGAGGCCCCCGTGACCGCCTCAGCGGGCGGTACGGGGGCTCGGTCGTACGGAGGTGGAACCGTGCGACGGTTCAGCGACTCTGCTGGGCCGGGACGCCGCGGGAGACGCCCTCCTCGTCGCCCGGGGCGCCGGCCGCGGCGACCGCCGCACCGGTCAGCGTGGCCAGCATCTCGCGGACGTTGGTCAGCTGGGCGTTGATCGAGTCGCGGCGGTTGGTCAGCGCCGCCAGCTCGCGCTCGGATTCGCTGCGGATACGGTCCGCCTTGGCGTTGGCGTCCGCCACGATGTCCTCGGCCTGGCGCTGCGCGGTCTCCACCGTCTGGCGGGCCCGGCGCTCGGCGTCCGTACGCAGCTTCTCGGCCTCCAGGCGGAGCTGCTCGGCACGGTGCTCGATCTCCGCGAGCCGCTTCTCGGCCTTGGCCTGACGCGAGGCCAGGTCACGCTCGGACTGCTCGCGGCGCTTGGCCAGGTTGGTCTCGAAGTCGGCGGCGGCCTGCGCGGCCTTCGCACGGGTCTCCTCGAAGAGGGAGTCCGCCTCCTCGCGCTTGGACTGCGCGTCCTTCTGCGCCTCGGCACGCAGCGTGGACGCCTCGCCCTTGGCCTTCTCGACGATCCGCGCGCCCTCGTCCTCCGCCTTCGACTTGCGCTCGGCGGCGAACGCCTCCGCGTCGTTGCGGACCTGCTGGGCGGCCGACTCGGCCAGCTCGCGGTGCTGCTCGGCGGCCCGGCGGGCCTCCTCACGCAGATCCTTCGCCTCCTCCTCGGCGAGCCGGAGGATCTTCTCGACGCGCGCACCGAGACCCGCGTAGGACGGTTCGGCGTCATTGACCTGCGCCTGGGCGTTCTGCGTTTCGAGGTGCAGCTCCTCGATCCGCTTTTCCAGCGACGTGATGCGGGCCAGTGCACTGTCGCGGTCGGCGACGAGCTTCGTGATGCGGTCATCCACCTGACCGCGGTCGTACCCACGCCGCACGAGCTCGAAGCCGAAGGGGGAGGAAGTGTCGCTCATGGGGTTCCTGTCGAAGAGACCGGTGAGGTGATAAGGAGAATCCTAGGGGTCACAACGGCGTGTCATCGAGTCATTGCCCGTTTGATCTGGAGAATGACCCCTCATTTGAGTGGCTACCCTTCAGACTGCTTGCCACTCGAACGAGTTGCACCGGCGCCCGCGCCCGCTTTCACCCCATTGCCCTTGTTGTCGCCGCCCCCACCCGGCGTCTCGAACGACTCCAGGGCCTCCAGAACGTCCTGAACGCGGGAGATTTCGGCGTTGATGTCCTCGCGCCGGCGCACCAGGACCTCCAGCTCCCGCTTCCCCTCGTCCACGATCCGGGCGGCCTCCGCCTCGGCCTCGGTGCGCATCCGCTCCGCGTCGCGCACCGCCTCGGCCTTCTTGTTCTCGGCCTCCTTGATCAGGCCCTCGGCCTTCTTCACCGCCGCGATCCGGACCTTGCTCGCCTCGCTGCTCGCGTCCGACATCATCCGTTCGGCCTTCTCCTCGGCCTCCACCTGCTGGGCGGTGGCCTGCGCGATGAGCTTGTCGACCCGCTCGCCGGCGTTCTTCATCGCCTCAGCGGACTCCCGGCGGGCCCGCTCGTGCAGCTCCTCCACCTCGGACTCGATCCGCTGCCGCAGCTCCTCGGCACGCTCCCGGATCGCGGTGGCGTCGCCGCGGGCCTCCTCCAGCAGCGCGTTCGCGTCCGTACGGGCCTTCTCCACCCGGCCGTTGCCGTCGGCCGTCGCCTCGGCGACGATCCGCTCGGCCTCCTTGCGGGCCGCCCCGACCATGGTGTCGGCCTGCTCCTCGGCGGCGGTGGCGGCCTTGAGGGCCTCCTCCTGGGCCTTGGCGACGAGCTGGTCGGCCTGCTCGGCGGCGTCCCCGCGGCGCTTCGCGGCGTCCTTGCGGGCCTCGTCCAGCAGCCGGTCGGCCTCCTGCTGGGCCTCGTTGCGGGTCCGCTCGGCGGCCGCCTCGGCGTCCTCCTTGATCTTCGCGGACTCGTTACGGGTGCGGTTGGCGTGCTCCTGCGCGGCCGTGACCGTCTCGGCGGCCTCGGCCCGCAGCCGGTCCGCCTCCGCGGTGGCCGTCGCGAGCATCCGGTCGGCCTGCTCCCGGGCGTCGGCCCGGGTGCGGTCCGCGTCCCGCTCGGCGTCCGCGGTGGTCTCGGCCGCCTCCGTGCGCAGCCGCTCCGCCTCGGTCGCGGCCTCCGACATCAGCTCGTCGGCCTGCTCCGCGGCGTCCGAACGCGTCTTGTTGGCGGCCTTGCGGGCCTCGTCGCCGGTCTGCTCGGCGTCCCTGCGGGCGGCCTCCAGCACCTCGGCGGCGTCGGCCCGCAGCCGCTCCGCCGTGTCCGTGGCCTCCGCCACCAGCGCCCGGGCCTGCTGCTCGCCCTCCGCGCGCAGCCGCTCGGCGGCCTGCTGGGCCTCGGCGACCGTACGGTCCGCGTCGTCCTGGGCCGAAGAGGTCAGCTCGGTGGCCTCGGTGACGATCCGTTCGGCCTCCGTACGGGCCTCGGTGATCAGCCGGTCCGCCTGCTCCGCGGCGTCCGTGCGCATCCGGTTGGCGTCGTCCCGCGCCTCCGCACGGGCCCGGGCCGCGTCCTGCTCGCCCGCCGCCAGCGCGTCGGAGGCGTCGGTGCGCAGCTGCTGCGCCTTCGCCGAGGCGTCCGCGACCAGCTTCTCGGCCTGGGCGGTCGCCTCCGCCACCAGCCGGTCGGCCTGCTCCGCGGCGTCCGTGCGCGCCGTGTTGGCGTCCCGGCGGGCCTCGTCCAGCACCCCGGCCGCTTCCGCGCGCAGCCGGTCGGCCTCCTCGATGGCCTCCGACACCGCCCGCTCGGCGAGGGACTTCGCGGCCTCGGACGCCTCCTGCGCCTCCTGGCGGGTGCGCGCGGCGTCCTCCGAGGCGCGCTCGCGCTCCTCGTAGGCGTCCTTGCGGACCCGGTCCGCCTCCTCCTGCGCCTCCGACTTCGTACGCTCCGCGGCGTGTTCGGCCGCCGAACGCAGCCCGGCGATCTCCTCACCGGCCTGCTCGTGCAGCCCCGCGACCGACTCGCGCACCTGCTGCGCGGTCTGCTCGGCCGCCGACACCAGCTCGCCGGCCCGGCGGTCCGCCTCCTCGACCAGCCGCTCGGCCTCCTCCTGCGCCTCGCCCACCCGGGTACGGGCGGACGAGAGCAGTTCCTCGCTCTGCTCGCGCGCCGAGGTGCGCTCCTGGTGGGCCTCCTCACGGGCCTCGCCCAGCAGCTGCTCGGCCTCCCGGCGCCGCCGCGCGGCCTCCTCCTGGGCCTCGGCCAGTGCCTCGGCCGCCTCCGTGCCGGTGCGCTCCGCGGCCGTCGCGGCCTCCGCACGCACCCGGTCGGCGGTCTCCTGCGCCTCCGACTTGAGCCGCTCGGCCTCCGCCTGCGCCTCGCTGCGCAGCCGTACGGCCACCGACTCGGCCTCGGAACGGGCCGCCGAGGCGTCCGCCGCGGCCTCGGCGCGCAGCCGCTCGGCCTCCTCCTCGGCCTCCTGCTGGAGCGTGCGACGGCGCTCGGCGGCCTCCGCCTTGAGCCGGGCCGCCTCCTCCTGGGTCTCCCGGCGCAGCCGCTCGGCCTCCGCGCGGGCCTCGCGCAGCGCCTCCTCGGCGGCGGTGACCTTGGCCTCCGCCTCGTCGCGCAGCCGGTCCAGCTCCGCCTGGGCCTCGGCCCGCCGCTCCTGCGCGGCCTCCTCGGCGTCCGCGCGCAGCTTCGTGGCGGCCTTCTCGGCCTCCGTGGTCACCAGCTCGGCGGCCTCGGCGCCCTCGGTGAGCAGCTGCTCGGACTCCTTGCGGGCCCGCTCCAGCGCGTCCTCGGCCTGCCGGCGCAGCGCCGAGGCGCGCTCGATGGCCTCCGTCCGCACCCGCTCGCTCTCCGAGACGGCACCCGAACGGGTCTCCTCGGCGTCGGACTTGGCCTTGGCGAGCAGCTCCTCGGCGGTACCCGCCGCCTCCTCGATCTGCTGGACCGCCTCCCGGCGGGCCTCGCTGCGGATGCGCTCACCCTCGGCGACCGCGTCCGCCCGCAGCTGCTCGGCCTCCCCGCGCAGCCGCCGTGCCTCCTCCTGGAGTTCGACGGTCTTGGCGCGGTACTCCTTGGTGTCGTCCTTCGCCGCGCCCTTGAGCTGGGCCGCGGTGTCGTGCGCCTCCTCGCGCAGCCGGTCGGCCTCGGCCTCCGCCTCGCTGCGCAGCCGCTCGGCCTCCTCGGCGGCGGCCTTGGTGGTGGCCTTGGCGTCGTCCGACGCCTTGGTCAGCACCTCCTCGGCGGTCCGCGCGGCCTTCGCCAGCTGCGCCGCGGAGTCCTCCGCCGCCCTCGACCGGGCGCTCTCCTGCGCCTCGGCGACCAGCCGTTCGGCCTCCGTGCGGGCGTCGGCGCGCAGTTGCTCCGCCTCGCCCTTGAGCGCCTCGGCCTCCTTGGTGGCCTCGGCGACCAGCCGCGCGACCTCCGCCTTGGCGGTGCGGGTGCGCTGCTCGTTCTCCGACTCGGCGGCCGACAGCCGCTTGCCGGCGGCCTGCTGGGCCTCCTCGACGAGCTTCTCCGCCTCGGCGCGCGCCTCGCGCAGCGCCGCGTCCGCCTCCTGGATGCGGGCCTCGGCGGTGCGGGTCAGCTCGGTGGCCTGGCGGCGGGCCTCCTCCGACTCGCTGCCGGCGGTGGTGCGCAGCTGCTCGGCCTGGTCGGTGGCCTCCTGGGCCTGCGCGGAGGCGGCGTTGAGCAGCCGCTCGGCGTCCGTACGGGCCCGGCGCAGGATGGCTTCCGCTTCGGCGCGGGCCTCTTCGGCCGCGGTGCCCAGCCGTTCCCTGGCCTGGTCGGCCAGCCGCTGGGCCTCGGCGCGCGCGGACGCCAGCGCCTGCTCGGCCTCCGCCCGCGACTCCTCCATCAGCCGGCGGGCCTGCGACTCCGTACGGGCGCGCAGCTGTTCGGCCCAGGCGACGTTCTCGTTGACGTGCGATTCGACGGTCTGCCGGCGCTCGTTGAGCTCCTCGTCGAGGCGCTGGCGGCGGCTGACCGCCTCGGCGTGCAGCTCGGCCTCCAGCCGCGCCTGCCGCTCGGCCTGCTCCTGCAGCACCCGCTGGGTCTGTGCCCGCGCCTCACGCAGCTCGCGCTCGGCGTCCGAGCGCAGCTGGTCCGCCTGGATCTGCGCGTTGCGCAGCAGCTGTTCGGCCTGGTGGCTGAGGTTGTCGTAGGCAGGGCGAGTCGCGAGGTTGCGGCGCGCCTCATGCAGCTTGGCACGCAGCACCTCGACCTGGTAGCCGAGGTCGTCGGCGTGCTGGACGGCCTTGTCCCGCTCGGTCTTCAGCCGCTCCATCTCGGCCTCGAACTGCGAGAGGTGGTCGTCAGCCTCGTAGCGGTCGTTGCCCCGCACTGCGCGGTCCCATCCGTCCCCTGGTCATGGTGGCGGCCGGCCCCGGTCCTGCGGCGATCGTCCCGTACACGTCACGTCGTACCGGACTCGCGCCCATCGGAGCTGACCCTTCCGAAGAAATGGTGTCAGATCATCGGCAGAGTATGGGCCGAGCCCCACTTCCGTACCCCGGCCGAAGCTGCACTCTACCGGCCGGGGAACGCGAAGGTCAGTGCTCCGTCCCGGTGGGGGGTGCGGCGGTGACGAGTTCGGTGAGCACGCCGTGGCAGTCCTTGGGGTGCAGGAAGGTGATCCGCGACCCCATCGAACCCGTCCTGGGCTCGTCGTACAGGACCCGTACGCCCTTGTCGCGGATGTCCTGGGAGTCGCCGTCGACGTCCGCGGTGCCGAAGGCGATGTGGTGCACGCCCTCGCCGTTCTTGGCCAGCCACTTGCCCACCGCGGAGTCCTCGCGGGTGGGCTCCAGCAGCTGGAGGTAGGAGGCGCCGCCGTCCGACGTCTCATTGATCTTGAGCATGGCTTCCCGCACGCCCTGCTCCTCGTTGACCTCGGTGTGGAACACCTCGAAGCCGTACGTGGCACGGTAGAACTCGACAGTGGTGTCGAGGTCGAAACAGGCGATCCCGATGTGGTCGATTCGCGTCAGCATGAGTCCAGTGCACCGCTCGCACAGCTGGTTACGCAACGTGCGCGCGATCACACCGGCTTGCCGGTGACCCGGGGCGTACCGCTCAGTACATTGACGGGAACCCTCGTTAACTTCCCTGCAAAGGAAGGCCGCATCGCATGTCTGAAACGAACGGCACGAACGGCACCACCTCAGTGATCGTGGCGGGCGCGCGCACCCCCATGGGCCGGCTCCTGGGGTCCCTGCGGACCTTCTCCGGCGCCGATCTGGGCGGCTTCGCCATCAAGGCGGCGCTGGACCGGGCGGGCATCGGCGGTGACCAGGTGCAGTACGTGATCATGGGCCAGGTGCTGCAGGCCGGGGCGGGGCAGATCCCGGCGCGCCAGGCGGCCGTCAAGGCCGGCATCCCGATGAACGTCCCCGCGCTGACCGTCAACAAGGTCTGTCTCTCGGGCCTCGACGCCATCGCGCTGGCCGACCAGCTCATCCGCGCCGGCGAGTTCGACGTGATCGTCGCGGGCGGCCAGGAGTCCATGACCAACGCGCCTCACCTGCTCCCCAAGTCGCGGGAGGGCTACAAGTACGGCGCCGTCGAGATGCTCGACGCGATGGCGCACGACGGCCTCACCGACTCCTTCGAGGGCATCGCCATGGGCGAGTCGACCGAGAAGCACAACACCCGTCTGGGTATCGCCCGTCCGGAGCAGGACGAGGTCGCCGCGCGCTCCCACCAGCGGGCCGCCGCCGCCCAGAAGAACGGGCTCTTCGAGGCCGAGATCACCCCCGTGGAGATCCCGCAGCGCAAGGGCGAGCCGGTCGTCTTCGCCAAGGACGAGGGCATCCGCGCGGAGACCACGGCGGAGTCGCTGGGCAAGCTGCGCCCGGCGTTCGCCAAGGACGGCACGATCACCGCCGGCACCTCCTCGCAGATCTCCGACGGCGCGGCCGCGGTCGTGGTGATGAGCAAGGCCAGGGCCGAGCAGCTGGGCCTGGAATGGATCGCCGAGATCGGCGCGCACGGCAACGTCGCGGGCCCGGACAACTCGCTGCAGTCCCAGCCGTCCAACGCGATCAACCACGCGCTGGGCAAGGAGGGGCTGACCGTCCAGGATCTTGACCTGATCGAGATCAACGAGGCGTTCGCGGCCGTCGCGGTGCAGTCGATGAAGGATCTCGGGGTCTCCCCCGAAAAGGTGAATGTCAACGGCGGCGCCATCGCGCTGGGTCACCCGATCGGCATGTCCGGCGCCCGCATCGTGCTGCACCTCGCACTGGAGCTGCGCCGGCGCGGCGGCGGTGTGGGTGCCGCGGCGCTGTGTGGTGGCGGTGGTCAGGGCGACGCGCTGATCATTCGCGTACCGGGTAAGTAAGCGCGTACGGGCGGGCCGGACGCGGACGAGCGAGCCGAAGGAGACGGGCAGCGATGGTGGACGTCCCCCAGCTGGTGGAGCAGGCACGGCAGGGCCGGCCGAGGGCGGTGGCGCGGCTGATCTCCCTCGTGGAGGGGGCCGCGCCGGAGCTGCGCGAGGTCATGGCGGCGCTCGCGCCGCTCACCGGCAACGCTTATGTGGTGGGCCTGACCGGCTCGCCCGGGGTGGGGAAGTCCACCACCACCTCGGCGCTGGTCACCGCGTACCGCAAGACGGGCAAACGGGTCGGCGTGCTCGCCGTCGACCCGTCCTCCCCGTTCTCCGGCGGTGCGCTGCTCGGTGACCGGGTCCGGATGAGCGAGCACGCCTCCGACCCCGGCGTCTACATCCGTTCGATGGCCACCCGCGGCCACCTGGGCGGGCTGGCCTGGGCCGCGCCGCAGGCGATACGGGTGCTGGACGGGGCGGGCTGCGACGTGATCCTGGTCGAGACCGTCGGCGTCGGCCAGTCCGAGGTGGAGATCGCCTCGCAGGCCGACACCAGCGTGGTGCTGCTGGCACCCGGCATGGGCGACGGGATCCAGGCGGCCAAGGCCGGAATCCTGGAGATCGGCGACGTCTACGTCGTCAACAAGGCCGACCGGGACGGTGCCGACGCCACCGCCCGGGAGCTCAACCACATGCTGGGCCTGGGGGAGTCCCGGGCACCCGGCGACTGGCGGCCGCCGATCGTCAAGACCGTCGCGCAGCGCTCCGAGGGCGTCGACGAGGTCGTCGAGGCCCTGGAGAAGCACCGCGCCTGGATGGAGGAGCACGGCGTGCTGGCCGAGCGGCGCCGCGCCCGGGCCGCCCACGAGGTCGAGACCATCGCGGTGACCGCGCTGCGCGAGCGGATCGGGGACCTGAGCGGCGACCGCCGGCTGGATGCCCTGGCCGAGCGCATCGTCGCCGGGGAGACCGATCCCTACCGGGCGGCGGACGAGTTGGTGGACGGGCTGACGAACGGGGGCTGAGCCTCCCGGCGGGACCCGGGGGCCGCCCGCGCGGCCCCCGGCCGGGCCGGACGGCCCGTCAGTCGTCCGCGCCGTCGTTGTCGTCGTCGTCCGCGTCGTGCGCCGGCACGGTGGTCAGCGTGCCGCTGTCCGGGTCGACCAGCAGCTGGTGCTCCTTGCCGTCCTTGCTGACGGTCTCGACCTCCCAGACGGCCCGGGCCCGGTGGTCGCCGTCCAGCTCGACGGAGGTCACCGTGCCGTGTGCCGCCGCGGCCTTGCGGGCGGCGCCCGCGGCGTCGGTCCGGGCGGTCCGCAGGGCCGCCCGCTCGCGGGCGTGGTCGTCGTCGTCCCCCCGCTCGACGTGCTGGTTCAGCACCCGGGCGTCGCCCGCGTCGAGGGTGAGCTCGTGCCACCTGCCGTCCTTGCCCAGGACGTCCGCGTCCCAGACCAGCCCGGGACGGTCGCGGTCCAGGTCGAGGCCGGTGACGGTGCCCGGTACGGCCCTCAGGGCGGCGGCCGCGGCCTGCGGCGCGGTCACCTTCGCGGCGGCGGCCTCGCGGGCGTCCTCCGTGCCGGGCCGGCCGTGGCCGTCCGCCTGCCGCGTCGGGGCGTCGGGGCGTCCGGAGGGGGCTCCGTCCCCGCTGACCGCGACGGCGGTGACCGTGCCGCCGGCGACCAGGGCGGCCGCTGCGGCGGTGGCGATGACGAGGTGGCGCTTCATGTGTCTCTCCCCTGAGATCGGCTGTGCCAGCGCTGTGCGAACGCTGTGCCACCACACTGGACGGGCGGACCTGAAGGGGAGCTGAAGCCGGCTGAAGGGATCTTCAGGTCCGGGCTGGCAGGCTTGGGTGCCATGCTCCCTCGCGCCGCCCACCGCACCCCGTTCCGGCTCCTTCTCGTGGAGGACGAGAAACGCCTGGCCCGGTCGCTCGCGCAGGGCCTGCGGGCCGAGGGCTACGCGGTCGACGTGGTGCACGACGGCCTGGAAGGGCTGCACCGGGCGGGTGAGGGCGGGTACGACCTGGTCGTGCTGGACATCATGCTGCCCGGCATGAACGGCTACCGCGTCTGCGGGGCGCTGCGCGCGGCCGGTGACGACGTACCGATCCTGATGCTGACCGCCAAGGACGGCGAGTACGACGAGGCCGAGGGGCTGGACACCGGTGCCGACGACTACCTGACCAAGCCGTTCTCGTACGTGGTGCTGGTGGCGCGGGTGAAGGCGCTGCTGCGGCGGCGCGGGCGGAGCGCGCCGCCGGTGCTGCGGGTGGGGCCGCTGGCGGTCGACCAGGGGGCCCGGCGGGTCGAGCGGGACGGCGCCGAAGTGGCGCTGACCGCGAAGGAGTTCGCCGTACTGGAGCAACTTGCGGTGCGCGCGGGCGAGGTGGTCTCCAAGGCGGAGATCCTGGAGCACGTCTGGGACTTCGCGTACGAGGGCGATGTCAACATCATCGAGGTCTATGTGAGCGCGTTGCGGCGCAAGCTCGGCGCGGAGCGCATCGTGACGGTGCGCGGCGCGGGATACCGGCTGGTGGCCGGTGAGTAGGGGGTGTCTCCCCGATCAGGCCGGATCAGGGAGCGGGGGGTGGTGCGTGCGATCGCAAGGCGGAGGAGGGAGTCGACGCGGAGCGTCGGCGAGCGACGACAACGCCGCGAGCGTGCGTGCCACCCCCCGCGAGCCCGGCCTGATCGGGGAGGCACCCCCTGGGGCGGGGGCCTCCCGGGGGCGGCGGGCCGGGGTGCCGGGTTCCGTACGGGCTCGGGCGGCGGCCGGCGCGACCGCGGTGGTGGCGCTGGCGCTGATCGCGGCGGGTACCGCGGTGCTGCTGGTGCTGCGCGGCAATCTCCAGGGCCAGGCCGGGCTCCAGGCGGAGGTCGCGGCGCGCGAGGTGGCCGCGCAGATCGCCACGGGCACGCCGTACGACCGGCTCGACCTGCCGGACGGCGACGAGCACCCGGTGGTGGTCACCGATGAGGACGGCCGGGTGCTGGCGGTGGGCGACGACGTGCGGGCGGTCGACGGCAGGTCCGTGGGCGGCGCGCGGACCGGGGCGGGGCACGCCGGGGCCGGGCGGTCCGCCGCCGGCGAGGACACCGACGACGACGCGCGCGGGCCGCGGCCCGGTGAGGTCGACGACGACGCCCACCAGAGCGACGGGACCGCGGACGTCGACGGCACGGTCGCCGACTACCGGTTCGCGGCCGTCGAGGCCGAGGACGGCCGCGGGGAGAAGGCCACGGTGCGCGCCGGGTCGGTGCTGGCGCCGGAGCGCGCGGCCGTCGGGTCCGTGCGCGACGCGATGCTGATCGGGCTGCCGCTGCTGCTCGTGGTGGTGGCCGGGGTGACCTGGCTGGTGACCCGGCGGGCGCTGCGCCCGGTGGAGGGCATCCGCGCGGAGATGGCGGCGATCACGGCCAGTACGGACCTGTCGCGGCGGGTGCCGGAGCCGGCGGCCCGGGACGAGATCGCCCGGCTGGCGCGGACGACCAATGAGACGCTCGCGGCGCTGGAGGCGAGCGTCGAGCGGCAGCGGCGGTTCGTCGCGGACGCCTCGCACGAGCTGCGCAGCCCGATCGCGAGCCTGCGCACCCAGCTGGAGGTGGGGGCGGCGCACCCGGAGCTGCTCGATGTGCCGGGCGCGGTGGCGGACACCGTACGGCTGCAGCGGCTGGCGGCGGATCTGCTGCTGCTGGCCCGTCTGGACGCGGGGGAGCGGCCCGCGGGGGGCCGCCGGGTCGATCTGGCGGCGCTGGTGCGGGAGGAGACCGCGCAGCGGGCCGGGGACCGGGTGCCGGTGCGGGTGGGCCCTTCGGAGGGCCTGGAAGTGGCGGGGTCGCGGAGCCAGTTGGGGCGGGTGCTGGGCAACCTGCTGGACAACGCGCAGCGGCATGCGGCCTCGTCCGTGGAGGTGGCCGTGGTGCGCGACGGGGCGTGGGCGGTGCTGCGGGTCGAGGACGACGGGCCCGGGGTGCCGGCGGCCGAACGGGAGCGGATCTTCGAGCGGTTCGTCCGGCTCGACGACGCGCGGGCGCGGGACGACGGCGGCGCCGGGCTGGGGCTGGCCATCGCGCGGGACGTCGCGGTGCGGCACGGCGGCTCGCTGGCCGTGCGGGAGGGAGCGGTCTTCGAGCTGCGGCTGCCGGTGGCGGGCTGAGCCACCGCGCGCCGGCGCCCGCGGCCCCGGTGCGGGGCCGCGGGGGCGCCCCGGGGCCCGTACGGGAGGCCGGGGCCGGGTCGCGCCGGTCAGAGGCCGCCGCGGTGCGCGCGCAGGTGTTCGGCCACCGGGGCCAGCGAGGTGCGCAGCGCTTCGAGGTCCCCGGAGGTGAAGAGGTCGATGAAGTGCTTGCGGACCGAGGTGACATGGTGGGGTGCCACCCGGCGCATGGTCTCCCAGCCCTCCTCCGTCAGCACCGCGTACAGGCCACGACGGTCCGACTCGCAGCTCTCGCGGCGCACCAGTCCGGCGTTCTCCATCCGGGTGATCTGGTGGGAGAGACGGCTCTTGGACTGCAGGGTGCTGGCTGCCAGGTCGCTCATCCGGAGCCGGTGGTCCTCGGCCTCGGAGAGGTTGACCAGGATCTCGTAGTCGTTGTTCGTGAGCCCGAACGGCTGGAGATCGCGCTCCAGTTGGTGCATCAGCAGCCTGCTGACGTCCAGATGGGTGCGCCAGGCACGCTGCTCCTGGTCGGTCAGCCAGGGGGTGTCGCTGTCGGTCGTCATGGAGGAATTCTATCCGTAAAAGTTGAATAATGAATTAATTCCGCTGGGGAATCGTCGCGGGTGGTGACGTCGTCCGGCCGGGGCCGGTGTGGGTCAGACGTTCGAGGTCACCGTCCGCAGACTACCGCTCACAGCCCGAAGCGGCGTTGGAGGCTCCCGAGGTTGCCGGGCAGCTGGGGCAGTTGTGAGCCACTTTGCGGAACGTGTCCGCCGTTGCCCGGAACCCCCTCCTCCGTCGGTACCGCGCCGGTCGCCAGCTCCGGCATCAGCTGTTCCGTCGACTGCAGCAGGACCGTGCCGGCGCCGACGAACTCGAACTGGTGCTCCTCGCCCGACGCCCCGCCGATACCGGTGTGCGCCCGCAGCCCGCCCAGGAATCCCCGCAGGTACTGGTGGTCGTAGTGGTGGCACGGGGAGGGGCAGTCCGCCCAGCCGACGAGCGCCTGCGGGTCCACCCGGATCGGCGGCTCCATGAAGACCACCGGGCCGTTGGACGCGGCCACGAACTTGCCCGTTCCGATCAGCGTGAGGAAGCCCGGGATGATCGACTGCTTCAGCGACAGAGATGGCTGAAACGCGAGCAGGTTGCCCGAGCGAATGGTGAGGTTGCCCTCGTCGAGATCGAAGGAATTCACGTCGAAGGCGCGGTCCGCGAGCAGCATCTTTCCCCGGCCCTCGGCGACGACCCAGTCCGCGGCGTGCAGTGGCGAATGAAAACTTCCGGCGATCAGCCGGTCGAGCCGGCCGTGCCCGATGCCGTGGAAGTCGATCTGCCCGTAGTAGGCGATCATCTTCCCCTTCTGCAGGAACCACTGGCCGTCCAGATCGACGCTGAAGGCGTACGGATTGACGTTGTCATCGGCGGGGAGCGACGCGACGTCGTGCACAACGGGACCGGTCACAGCTTCTCCTCCGACGCCTGGACGTAGACGGTGCCCTGGCCCGACAGCTCCAGCTGGAACGCCTCGCCGGAGCCGCGGCCGACCATGTCGCGCCAGCCGAGCGCGGTGGACAGTTTGTTGCGGACCTCGCCGCGGTGGGCGACGTATGCCTGCGGGTCGACATGGACCGGGCGCTGCGGCGTGATCGGCAGCTCGATGACGCCGCCGTGCGCCATCACCGCGGCCGAGCCGACGCCCTTGAGGGTCGTGGTGAACAGGCCCTGGCCGGTGACCTGGCCGCGCACCATGCCCATCACCCCGCCCTGCGAGCCCATGAACATCGTGCCCTGCTGGAGCGAGCCGTCGAAGGCCAGCAGCCGGTCGGCCTCGACGTAGAGCGTCTCGCCCGTCAGGTCGACGACATGGACGTGGTGACCGCCGTGGCCGAACATGACCGTGGCGGTACCGCCCGCGGGCGCCTCGACGGTCATCAGGGGCGTGGCCTCGCCGGCGATCCGGCGGCCGATCATCGAACCGACGCCGCCCTGGCCGCCCTGGATGTTCGGGGTGAAGTGCACCTCGCCGCGGTAGGCGAGCATCGCCCCGCGCTGGCTGTACATCCGCTGGCCGGGCGCGACCGTGGCCTGCACCATGCGGGAGTTGAGGGCCGTGAACGGCATCAGACCTCACCGCCCACGGTGTTGCGCTCGCTGGGCTGGACGTAGACCAGGCCCTCGCCCTCGAAGCGGATCTGGAACGCCTCGCCGGAGCCCTCACCCATGAAGGTGCGGAAGTTCACCCCGGACTGGAAGTGCTGGCGCAGGTCGCCGGTGTGCGCGACGTACGCGCCCGGGTCGACCTGGAGCGGGTACTGCTTGGTGACCCGCAGCACCACCGCCGGGCCGTCCGAGGTGATGGCCGCCTGGCCGCTGCCCTCGACGGTGGTGGTGAACAGGCCGTTGCCCTGCGAGGCGCCGCGCAGGCCGGTGAAGGTCGTGCCGGTGCGCAGCGCGGCGTCCGTGCACAGCAGGTTGCTGGACTCCACGTAGAGCTTCTCGCCGCGCAGCTGCACCAGGTTGATCTCGCTGGCGCGGTCGGCGAAGTAGCAGGTGCCGTGGCCCTTCACCTCCATCACGGCCATCTGTTCCCCCGTCAGCCGCCGGGTGACCATGCCGCGCAGACCCTCGCCGCCGCCGGTCATCTTCTTGAAGGCCATCTGGCCGTCGTACGCGACCATCGCACCGTTCTTCGCCTTGACGGCATCGCCCGTCATGTCGACGGCGAGCACCTTGCTCCCCTGGAGCCGAAACTGAGCCACGGGTCAGACGGTAGTCGGCCGGGCCCGCCCGGGGCAGACCCCTCGCCCCTGACAACGCCCGGATATCCCCCCGGGGCCCGCCCGGGTGACCACCCTCACGTCCCCCGTGGGCGGTGCGCACCGGGGCGGCTGTAACAATGGGGCGACGCTTGTGAACTCTTGCACAAGCATGCCCTCGCCCGTCGCCCGACCTCCGCCCCCAGAAGACGGCGCTGCGCGCCGACCGCCCATCTGCCACCCGAACGAGGTTCCCGTGGACATCAAGACCGCCGCCGCCCTGCACCGCCTGCGCCTGGCCTCCATCCCGGAAGCCATCTCCTTCCCGGCGCTGCTGATCTTCGGCACCGGTTTCCGTCTGGCCTTCGACTACGACGCCCTGGTGATGCCGCTCGGCATGATCCACGGCCTGCTCTTCATCACCTACGTGGTGCTGCTGCTGGACGTGTGGAACCGCACCAAGTGGCCCGTCAAGCGCGTCGCGTTCTTCTTCCTGCTGGCGATCCTGCCGTTCGGCGGCCTCTACGGGGACCGCATCCTCAAGCGCGAGGAGGAGGCCGGCGTGATCGCCGCCCGCGCGCGCAAGGAAGGAATCGTGAACGCATGATCGTCGCCTTCTCGGTGAGCCCGCTGGGCGTCGGTGAGGACGTCGGCGAGTACGTCGCCGACGCCGTCCGGGTCGTCCGCGAGTCGGGGCTGCCCAACCGTACGGACGCCATGTTCACCTCGATCGAGGGCGAGTGGGACGAGGTCATGGACGTCGTCAAGCGCGCCGTCGCAGCCGTCGAGGCACGCGCCGGCCGGGTCTCCCTGGTCCTCAAGGCCGACATCCGCCCGGGGGTGACGGACGGGTTGACGTCGAAGGTGGACACCGTCGAGCGGTACCTGGCTGGGGCCTGATTCCCACGTTTTCGGCTTTCCCGCCGTGCTGGTTTCTCGCCGTTGCGCCTGCGGCGGGCGTGGGTGGTTGGGTGCGGTGCCGCTCCTCCGGACTTCGTCCTGCGGCGCGTCCCCTCCCGTAGTGGGAGAAGTAAAGGCCGGTGGGGGCGGGCGTCGTTACTGACGCTCGCCCCCACCGGCCTTCACCATTCCCTCCCACGGGAGGGGACGGACCGCAGGACGAAGTCCGGAGGGCCGGCACCGCACCCGACAACAACCGGCCCGCCGCAGGCGCCACGGCGAGACGAAACACGGCGGGACGGGAAACAACGTGCGGGGCGCCGCAAAGCGCCACGGAGAGAAACCACCACGGCGGGACGGACAAAAACGTGGGAGGTCAACCCAGCAGCGCCTCGCCCAGGGGGGTGCGTTCGTAGTGCACCTCGTGGCCGTGGCGGGAGGCGGTCAGCAGGCCGGTGTCGCGCAGGACGGACAGGTGGGCGGAGACCGACGAGGGGGCCAGGCGCAGGCGGTGGGCCAGGGCCGTCGTCGTCGAGGGGGCATCGAGCGCGGTCAGTACCGCGGCGCGGTTGGTGCCCAGGAGCCGGGCCAGCGCCGGCCCGGACCGCGGCGGGCTCCACAGGCCGCCGATCCCGCGCGCGGGGTAGATGACGGTCGGCTGCCACGGTGGGTCGAAGCCGCTCACCACGTCCGGCCAGACGAAGATGCTCGGCAGCAGCAGCACCCCGCGGCCGGCCAGGTCCTGGGTCTGGACGAAGTCCGTACGGGTACGGACCGTCAGGGTGCCGTCGGACCAGGTCACCCGCGGATGCAGGTCGGCGAACAGCCGGCGCAGCCCGCCGGCGGCCAGTTGGCGCGACCGGTGGGCGATCTCGGCCTCCAGCAGCGCCCGCAGCCGTGGCCAGTCCGGGGCGAGGAGGGCGTGCCAGGCCCGCTCGGTGACCTCGGCGAGTTCGCGGATCGCGGCCGCCGGGTCGGCCAGCGCGGCACGGCCCCGCGCCGACTCCGGCCCGCCGGGTGTGCAGGCCAGGGACTTGGCCATCTCGGCGCGGGCCAGGGCCGGGTCGGTGGCCCGCAGTCGCGCCAGCTCCTCGCCGAAGTCGGCCAGCGGGGTGTCCGGGGGGCGGCCCAGGAAGTCCGGGGTGTAACCGGGGGGCGAGGACGGCATGAACAGCCACAGCGGCGTCAGGTCCAGCCCCGCCAGCGTCGCGCGCATCCTGCGCAGCCAGGGCGTGTGGTAGCCGTGCCGGTCGGCGCGGCGCAGGGTCCGTACGGCCTCGTGGGTCTCGCACAGCGGCGAGACCGCGAACCGGATGCGGAGCAGGTCGTCGGCGTCGAAGTGCAGATGCAGCGGCACGGCCGTCCCTTCCCCCGGATTCGGCTGCAGCCGAAACACTAGGGGCTGCGGGCGCCGCCCGGCAGGCTTCCGGCATGTCCGCGACCACCGGGCCCGTACCGCCGGGCCGTCCTCCCGCCTGCCCTGACGGGGCGGGCGCCGGTGCCGGGCCGGTGCGTGCGCCCGGCTACCGCGCCGTCTTCGCCGTCGCCGAGTTCCGGTACGTCTTCGCCGCCCACCTGCTCTCCTCGCTCGGCGTGGTCGTCTGCGAGATCGCGCTGTCCGTGCTGGTCTTCCGGCTCACCGACTCCCCGCTGCTCAGCGCACTGACCTTCGCGCTGGGCCTGCTCCCGTACGTCGTGGGCGGCACCCTGCTGTCGGCCGTCGCCGACCGCTACCCGGCCCGCCGGGTGCTGGTGGTCTGCGACCTGCTGTGCGCACCGGCCGCCGGGTGCATGGCCGTGCCCGGCACGCCGGTGGCGGTGCTGCTCGCCCTGCGCTGTGTGATCGCCGCCGTCGCGCCGGTCTTCGCCGGGACCCGCGCCGCGACGCTGGGGGACGTCCTCGGCGAGGGTGAGCTGTTCGTGCTGGGGCGCTCGGTGATCCGCATCGTCAATCAGGGCGCCCAGCTGGCGGGGTTCGGGGCCGGCGGGCTGCTGCTGGCCGCCGCGTCCCCCGGTGCGGTGCTCGCGATCACCGCGGGGACGTTCCTCGGCTCGGGGGTGCTGCTGCGGCTGGGCACCCGCGCCCGGCCCGCGCGGGACGCCGCCGGGCGGGTGCGGGGCGGTGCGGCGCTGCTGGGCGCCTCGCTGGGCGGCGTCCGGCGGCTGCTGGCCGACCGCGGGGTGCGCGCGCTGCTGCTGCTGAGCTGGCTGCCGCCGGCGTTCGTCGTGGTCCCGGAGGCGCTGCTGATCGCCTACGCGGGCCGGCTCGGCGTCGGTCCGGCCGGCGCGGGGCTGCTGATGTGCAGCATGCCGCTGGGCGCGGTGACCGCCGAGAGCCTGGTCGGCGCGTTCCTCGGCCCGGCGGCACGGGCCCGGCTCACCTTCCCGATGGGCGTCTTCGCGGTGCTGCCCTCGCTCGGCTTCGCCTTCGAGCCGTCGCTGGGCTGGGCGGTGGTGCTGCTGGTGCTGACCGGCACCGGGATCTCGTACAACTTCGGGGTCGACCGGTGGCTGGTCGCCGCCGTCCCCGAGCGGCTGCTGGGGCAGGCGATGACGGTGACGCAGGCCGGGCGGATGACGGTGATGGGCCTGGCCATGGGGGCGGCCGGGGCCGCGGCGGAGCTGGCGCCGCTGCGGGTGGTGATGCCGGCGGCGGGGGTGGTGGGGACGGTCTGCGTGCTGGCGGTGCTCGCGGAGGTGCGGCGTTCCGGGGCCGCTCCGGGCGCCCGGAAGGCGGGGTGACCGCGGTACTCGGGGTCCCCCGTACGACCGAAAACTGAGACAGGGCTGACCAGCATATGACCGCCGGGTAGGGTCGAAGACGTGTCGAAGCCGCTCAGCCTTGCTTTCGATCCCATCGCCCGCGCCGACGAACTGTGGCGGCAGCGATGGGGTGCCGTGCCGTCGATGGCCGCGATCACCTCGATCATGCGCGCCCACCAGATCCTGCTGTCCGAGGTGGACGCGGTGGTCAAGCCCTACGGGCTGACCTTCGCGCGCTACGAGGCGCTGGTGCTGCTGACCTTCTCCAAGGCCGGTGAGCTGCCGATGTCGAAGATCGGCGAGCGGCTGATGGTGCACCCGACCTCGGTCACCAACACCGTCGACCGTCTGGTGAGGTCCGGTCTGGTCGCCAAGCGGCCCAACCCGAACGACGGGCGGGGCACGCTCGCCTCGATCACCGACAAGGGCCGGGAGGTGTGCGACGCCGCGACCCGGGACCTGATGGCGATGGACTTCGGGCTGGGCGCGTACGACGCCGAGGAGTGCGGCGAGATCTTCGCGATGCTGCGGCCGCTGCGGGTGGCCGCCGCGGACTTCGAGGAGGAGTAGCGGGCGGCGCGCCCGGGCTCCGGCGGCGGTCCGGTGTCCGCGGGGGGCGGTGAAGATCGCCCCGGAACGGGTGGTTACGCTCTGGGGCATGAAGCGAAGCGTCCTGACCCGATACCGGGCGATGGCCTACATCACCGCCGTGATGCTGCTGGTGCTCTGCACGTGCATGATCTTCAAGTACGGCTTCGGGATGGGCAAGGACCTCACCCTGGTCGTCTCGCAGGTCCACGGCGTGCTCTACATCATCTACCTGGTCTTCGCCTTCGACCTGGGCTCCAAGGCCAAGTGGCCGTTCGGCAAGCTGCTGTGGGTGCTGGTCGCGGGCACGATCCCGACCGCCGCCTTCTTCGTGGAGCGCCAGGTGGTGCGGGAGGTCGAGCCGCTGCTCGCCGGTGACGCCGCGGAGCCGGTCAAGGTCTGACGCCGGCCGTCCGTCGCACCTCGTGACGTCGCGCCCGTTCCCCGCCGGGGACGGGCGCCGCTGCGTTTCCGGCCCTCGGTACGTCGGCCGCTTCACCCCTTACGCACCGTAATGCCCTACGACTCATGGCCTTCTCCCGTCGACAACTACTAGGACGTCCTAGTAAATTCGACAGTATGGACGCTGAAGCGATTGAGGAAGGCCGCCGTCGCTGGCAGGCTCGGTACGACTCTGCCCGGAAGCGGGACGCGGACTTCACCACGCTCTCGGGCGACCCCGTCGAGCCGGCGTACGGGCCCCGCCCCGGGGACACCTACGAGGGGTTCGAGCGGATCGGCTGGCCGGGCGAGTTCCCGTACACGCGGGGCCTGTATCCCACCGGCTACCGGGGGCGGACGTGGACGATCCGCCAGTTCGCCGGCTTCGGCAACGCCGAGCAGACCAACGAGCGCTACAAGATGATCCTCAAGGCGGGCGGCGGCGGCCTGTCCGTCGCCTTCGACATGCCGACCCTCATGGGCCGCGACTCCGACGACCCGCGCTCGCTGGGCGAGGTCGGGCACTGCGGCGTCGCGATCGACTCCGCGGCCGACATGGAGGTCCTCTTCAAGGACATCCCGCTGGGCGACGTCACGACCTCCATGACGATCTCCGGGCCGGCCGTCCCCGTCTTCTGCATGTACCTCGTCGCCGCCGAGCGGCAGGGCGTCGACCCCGGCGTGCTGAACGGCACGCTCCAGACGGACATCTTCAAGGAGTACATCGCCCAGAAGGAGTGGCTCTTCCAGCCCGAGCCGCACCTGCGGCTCATCGGCGACCTGATGGAGCACTGCGCGCGCGGCATCCCCGCGTACAAGCCGCTGTCGGTCTCCGGCTACCACATCCGGGAAGCCGGGGCCACCGCCGCGCAGGAGCTGGCGTACACCCTCGCGGACGGCTTCGGCTATGTGGAACTGGGCCTCAGCCGCGGCCTGGACGTCAACTCCTTCGCCCCCGGCCTGTCCTTCTTCTTCGACGCGCACGTCGACTTCTTCGAGGAGATCGCCAAGTTCCGGGCGGCCCGCAGGATCTGGGCCCGCTGGATGCGCGACGTGTACGGCGCCACGAGCGAGAAGGCGCAGTGGCTGCGCTTCCACACGCAGACCGCCGGCGTCTCACTGACCGCCCAGCAGCCGTACAACAACGTCGTGCGGACCGCGGTGGAGGCACTCGCGGCGGTGCTGGGCGGCACCAACTCGCTGCACACCAACGCCCTGGACGAGACCCTCGCGCTGCCCAGCGAGCAGGCCGCGGAGATCGCGCTGCGCACCCAGCAGGTGCTGATGGAGGAGACCGGCGTCGCCAACGTCGCCGACCCGCTGGGCGGTTCGTGGTTCGTCGAGCAGCTGACGGACCGCATCGAGGCGGACGCCGAGAAGATCTTCGACCGGATCAAGGAGCGCGGCGCACGGGCGGTGCCGGACGGGCAGCACCCGATCGGCCCGATGACGTCGGGCATCCTGCGCGGCATCGAGGACGGCTGGTTCACCGGTGAGATCGCCGAGTCCGCCTTCCAGTACCAGCAGGCGCTGGAAAAGGGCGACAAGCGGGTCGTCGGCGTCAACTGCCACCACGGTTCGGTCACCGGCGACCTGGAGATCCTCCGGGTCAGCCACGAGGTCGAACGCGAGCAGGTGCGGGCCCTCGCCGAGCGCAAGGCGCGTCGCGACGACGCCCGGGTGACCGCCGCGCTCAAGCAGATGCTGGCCGCGGCGCGGGACGGCGGCAACATGATCGAGCCGATGCTGGAGGCCGTACGGGCCGAGGCGACCCTGGGGGAGATCTGCGGGGCGCTGCGCGACGAATGGGGGATCTACACGGAGCCGGCCGGCTTCTGAGGCCGCGCGACCGGCCGGACGCCCCCGGTGCGGGCGGGGTGCGCCCCGTTCCGCGCCGGGGGCGCCTCAGTGCGCCGGGATCCGCAGCCGGAAGAGCGCCCCGCCGCCCGGCGCGGCCTCCGCGGTGAGTTCCGCGCCGTGCGCCCGGGCGATCTGGCGGGCCATGGCGAGGCCCAGACCCGAGCCGGGCAGCGCACGGGCCGCTTCGGCGCGGTAGAAGCGGTCGAAGACGTGGGGGAGGTCCCCGGGGGCGATACCGGGGCCGTGGTCCCGGACCGTCAGGTGCAACTCGTCCGAAACCAGCCGGAGTTCGGTGTCCACCGGGCCGCCGGGCGGGGAGAACTTGGCGGCGTTGTCGAGCAGGTTGGTCAGCAGCCGGGTCAGGCGGGCGGGGACACCGGGGACGGTGAGTGCGGTGGCGTCCGGGTCCACGTCCGAGGTGAAGGTGATCTCCGGCCAGTGCCCGCGGGCCGCGCCCACCGCGTGTGCCAGCAGGGCGGCCGGGCGCACCTGCTCGACCAGCGGCCGGGGCTCCTCGTCCCGGGCGAGTTCGATGAGGTCGTTGACCAGGGTGGTGACCTCCCGGAGCTGCCGGCCCAGGGCCGCGGCGGCACGGTCCCGCTGGGCGTCGGTCAGCCGGTCGGCCCGGGCGAGGAGTTCGGCGTTGGTCCGCAGCGCGGTCAGCGGGGTGCGCAGCTCGTGCGAGGCGTCGGCGACCAGCCGGCGCCGGGCGGTGACGGACTCCTCCAGCTCGCCGAGCATGGCGTTGAAGCTGGCGGCGAGCCGGGTGACCTCGTCCTCGCGGGCCGGCGGCCCGGCCGGCAGCTCGATGCGGTGCCGGGCGTCGCGGGTGGCGGCGATGCGCTCGGCGGTGGCGGTGAGCCGGGCGACCGGCGCCAGGCCCGTACGGGAGACCCAGTAGCCGAGCGCGCCGGCCAGCAGGACACCGGCGGCGCCCACCGCGGACAGTGCCCAGGCGGCGTGCCGCACGCCGCGCTCGACGGTGTCCGAACGGAGCGCCACCTGGAGCGCCTGGTGCCGGCCGGGGAAGCGGGTGGTGTACATCCGGACGGGCTGCCCGGCGACCGTGAGCTCGCTGTAGTACGCGGTGCGGCGGCCGTCGGCGACCTCGCGGGTGGCGGTGGTGACCGGCAGGGCGCGGTAGCCGCCGCGCGGGTCCCGCGCCGGGTCGGCGGGGACGATCTGCACGCAGGGCACGGCCTGGTAGCGGCAGGAGGCGTCGCTGGCGGTCGGGCCCCAGTCGCGGGTCTGCTGGAGGCGCTGGGTGGCCGTCTGGGCGAGGTCGAGTTCGAGCTGGCGGGTCATCTGGTAGCTGATGATGACGAAGGCCGCGGCGCAGACGCCGACGGCCACCAGCGCCACCGCGGCGGAGGCGGTCAGCGCGAGCCGGGTCCGCAGCGGCCGGCGGCGGCGCCAGCGGGCGCCCAGGCCGCGGTGGCCGGTCACCGGCCCTCCGCGTGGCCGAGGCGGTAGCCGACGCCGTGCACGGTGTGGACCAGCCGGGACTCGCCGCCCGCCTCCAGTTTCCGGCGGAGGTAACCGATGTAGACGGCCAGTGAGTTGGAGTCCGGGCCGAAGTCGCGGCCCCAGACCCGCTCCAGGATCATCTCCCGCGGGAGCACCTGCCCCGGGTGCAGCAACAGCAGTTCCAGCAGCGCCCATTCGGTGCGGCTGAACTCCAGCGGGCGGCCCGCCCGGTGGCCGCTGCGGGTCACCGGATCGACGACCAGGTCGTCGAAGGAGAGCCGGGCGTCCTCCACGGCGACCGCCGAGGCGCGCCGCAGCAGGGCCCGGATCCGGGCCACCAGCTCGTCCAGCGCGAACGGCTTGACCAGATAGTCGTCGGCGCCCGCGTCCAGCCCGTCGACCCGTTCGCTGACCGAGTCCAGCGCGGTCAGTACGAGGATGGGCGTGCGGTCGTCCAGCGCGCGCAGCCGGCGGCAGACCGCCAGCCCGTCCAGGACGGGCATCATCACGTCCAGCACGAGGGCGTCCGGCTGCCAGGCGGCGACCTCCGAGAGGGCGGCCAGGCCGTCGGCCGCACCGCGCACCGCGTAGCCCTCCACGGCCAGGCCGTCCTCGACGGCGGCGCGCACCTCCGGTTCGTCGTCGACGACGAGGATCTTGGCGGCCGGGGCGCTGTGCGGCGCGGGCGGCAGGGGCTGTGGCATGGACATAGGCTGCCAAACACCTCTCTTAGAACGTTCTTAGGGCGTATCGCGAGCGTGGCGGCCATGCGCACACCACTCTCGGTCGTGATCGGTGCGGGCGGCACCGGCGGCCACATCTATCCCGGTCTCGCCCTCGCCGACGCGCTCCGCCGGGCCGCGCCCGATGCGGTGATCTCCTTCGTGGGGACCGCACGCGGACTGGAGACGCGGCTGATCCCGCAGGCCGGATACCGGCTGCACACCGTCGACATGATCCCCTTCGACCCCTCGCTCGGCGCCCGACGCTATCTGCTGCCGGCCGCGCTGCTGCGCTCGGGCGCCCAGTGCCGGGCGATCCTCAAGGAACAGGGCGCCCAGGTGGCGGTCGGGATGGGCGGTTATCCGAGCGCCCCGGTGATCGTCGGGGCGCGGCTGGCCGGGCTGCCGAGCCTGGTCCACGAGTCCAACGCGGTCCCCGGCCGGGCCAACAAGTTCGCGGCCCGGCTCACCCCGCACCTCGCCCTCGCCTTCGACCGCAGCCGGGCGCACCTGACCGGCGGCGAGCGGGCCGAGACGGTGGGGATGCCGCTGGTCGGACCGCTGGCCCAGCTGGACCGGGCGGCACTGCGGCCGGCCGCCCGGCGGGCGCTGGGCGTCCCGGACGGGGCGCGGCTGGTGCTGTTCAACGGCGGGAGCCTGGGCGCCGCCCGGCTGACCGAGGCGGCCGTGGGCCTCGCGGGCTGCCACCGGGCGCGGCCGGACCTGCGCCTGCTGATCAAGACCGGCCCGGCGGCCCTGGAGGAGACCCGGGCCCGGCTGGCGGCCAACGGGGGCGCGGCCGTCGCCGAGGCCGTGCCGTACCTGGACCGGATGGACCTGGCGTACGCCGCGGCCGATCTGGTGGTGTGCCGGGCCGGTTCGGCGACCGTCGCCGAGCTGGCCACGATCGGGATGCCGGCCGTCCTGGTGCCGTATCCGCACGCGCCCGGCGACCACCAGACGCACAACGCGCGGGTGCTCTCCGACGCCGGCGCGGCGCTGCTGCTGCCCGACGCCGAGACCTCGGCCCGGGCGCTGGACGCGCTGATCACCCCGCTGCTGGCCGACCCCGGCCGGCTCGCCGCCATGGCGCGGGCCGCCGACCCCGGCACCCACGCCCGGGCCGCCGACCTGCTCGCCGCCAAGGCGCTGGCGCTGGCCGGCCACCCCGGCGCCACCTACCCCAACACCCCTCTCAAGGAGTCGATATGAGCAGCAGTACGCAGACGTGGAGCGGCCGCAGGGTCCTGGTCACCGGGGCCGAGGGGTTCATCGGTTCGACCCTGGTCGACCTGCTGGTCGAGGCCGGCGCCGAGGTGCGCGCCTTCGTGCACTACAAGCCGTACGCGGAGAAGGGCCACCTGGCGCGCTTCCTGGGCCCGGGCAGCCCGGTCGAGATGCTCGCCGGGGACGTGCGGGACGCGGGCCGGGTGCGGGACGCGGTCGCGGGCTGCGACACGGTCTTCCACCTGGCCGCGCTGATCGGCATCCCGTACAGCTACGACTCACCGGGCGCCTATGTGCAGACGAACGTGGTGGGGACGGAGAACGTCGCGGAGGCGTGCCGGCAGCATGCCGTGCGGCGGCTGGTGCACACCTCCACCAGTGAGGTCTACGGGACCGCGCTGACCGCGCCGATCGGCGAGGACCACCCGCTCCAGCCGCAGTCGCCGTACTCCGCCTCGAAGATCGGCGCGGACATGATGGCGCTGTCGCACTGGCACGCCTTCGAGCTGCCGGTGACGGTCGTCCGCCCCTTCAACACCTACGGGCCCCGGCAGTCCGCGCGCGCCGTGATCCCCACGATCCTCGCCCAGCTCCACTCCGGCGCCCGGCAGATCAAGCTCGGCTCGCTCACCCCCACCCGCGACTTCACCTACGTCACCGACACCGCGGCCGGGTTCCTGGCGCTGGCGGACTGCGACCGGGCACTGGGACAGGTCGTCAACCTCGGCACCGGCCGGGAGATCGCCATCGGGGCGCTGGCCGAGGCGCTGATCGCCGCCTCGGGCCGGGACGCGGAGGTCGTCGTCGACCCGGCGCGGCTGCGGCCGTCGGGCAGCGAGGTCGAGCGGCTGCTGTCGGACAACTCCCGGGCGCGCCGCTGGGCTTCGTGGCAGCCGGAGGTCTCCCTGGAGGAGGGGCTGAAGCGGACCTCGGACTGGGTCGCCGAGAACCTGCACCTGTTCGCCGCCGACCGCTACCAGGTCTGATCCGCGGGCGGGCCCGGGCCGGCGGCGGCCCGGGCCGGCTCAGGCCGGCTCGCCGTCCCCCAGGCCCGCCAGGCCGGTGAGGAAGAGCGCGGTGAAGTCGCGGCCCCACGCGGCGTCCACGGGCTCGCCGCTGACCAGGGTGCGGTGCACGATCGCACCGGCGATCACATCGAAGATCAGGTCCATGGTGCGGGCGGCGGTCCGCGCGCCCTCCTCGCCGGGGGTGTCCGCCGGCAGTTCGCCGCGCTCCTGCGCCCGCGAGCGGCCCAGCTGCACCAGCCGCTTCTGGCGGTCGACGATCGCCGAGCGGATCCGCTCGCGCAGCGCCTCGTCGGTGGTGGACTCGGCGACCACGGCCATCAGCGCGGTCTTGGTCTCGGGCCGGGCGAGCAGCGCGCCGAACTGGAGCACCACGCCCTCGATGTCCGCCTGCAGGCAGCCCCGGTCGGGCAGTTCGAGCTCGTCGAAGAGCACCGCCACGGCGTCCACGACCAGCTCGTTCTTGTTGGCCCAGCGCCGGTAGAGCGTCGTCTTGGCGACGCCGGCCCGGGCCGCCACCTCACTCATGGTCAGCCGCCCCCAGCCCAGGTCGACGAGTGCGGCACGGGTGGCGTGGAGGATCGCGTGGTCGGTCTCGACGCTGCGCGGGCGGCCCGTGCGGCCTTTCCGGGGGCTGGCGGAGTGGTGCATGCGGGCGACCATACCGGCCAGTACGGGGCCGGGCGGCCCGGCCAGTGAGGCAGATCACTCCGCACGGGGCCGGAACCGGTTGTCGCGCGGGGGCGACGGCGAGTTACGCTACGGGTCGTAGCGTAAAAGCGACAGCCACTGGCCGTGGGTGGGGACCCATGGCCGCGCTCGACGGCCCTCCGCGGGCCGCAGGCAGTACCGATCACCGCACCGACCGCCGGGTCGATCGCGCCACCGCCGCATCGCTTTCCGGATCGCTTTCCGGAACGGACCGCCCAGGGGGGAGGATGGACCCATGCAGCCACGCAATATGTCCATGAGTGGAGTCGTCGACCTCGCAGCGGTGAAGGCGGCGGGTGAAGCGAAGCAGAAGGCGGAGCAGGCGCGCGCCGAGGCCGCCCGTACGGGCCGGGCCCCCACGAGCGGCGCCCGCCTGGTGTTCGACGTTGACGAGGCGGGCTTCCAGCAGGAGGTCCTGCAGCGCTCCACCGAGGTCCCGGTCGTCATCGACTTCTGGGCCGAGTGGTGCGAGCCGTGCAAGCAGCTGGGTCCGCTGCTGGAGCGGCTCGTGAACGAGTACGCCGGCAAGCTGGTGCTGGCCAAGATCGACGTCGACGCCAACCAGATGCTGTTCCAGCAGTTCGGGGTGCAGGGCATCCCGGCGGTCTTCGCGGTGGTCGCCGGCCAGCCGATCCCGCTGTTCCAGGGCGCGGCCCCGGAGGCGCAGATCCGGCAGGTGTTCGACCAGCTGGTGCAGGCCGCCGAGCAGCAGTTCGGCATCGTGGGCGCGCCGGTCGACCCGGCCGCCGCCGAGGAGCAGCCGGTCGCCGAGGCCCCGGCCCCGGTCGGCCCGTACGACGCGCTGCTGGAGGCCGCCGGTCAGGCGCTGGACGCCGGCGATCTGGGCGGCGCCGTCCAGGCGTACAAGAACGTGCTGGCCGACGACCCGACCAACCCGGAGGCCAAGCTCGGTCTCGCGCAGGCCGAACTCCTGCACCGGGTGCAGGACCTCGACCCGCAGGCGGTGCGCAAGGAGGCCGCGGAGAACCCGGCCGACGCGCAGGCGCAGATCCGTGCCGCGGACCTCGACCTGGTCGGCGGGCACGTCGAGGACGCGTTCGGCCGGCTGGTCGACGCGGTGAAGCGGACGGCCGGTGACGACCGGGAGGCCGCGCGGGTGCGGCTGCTGGAGCTCTTCGACGTCGTCGGGACGGACGATCCGCGGGTGATCGCGGCGCGTACCGCGCTTGCCCGGGTGCTGTTCTGACCCACTGTCGTACGAGGCGCCCCCTTCTGACCTGTACGGCCTTCGTCGCTTGACCAAACAAACGAAGCAGCGGCCACGTTTTACCTAAACTTGGTAATCGTGGCCGCTGTTACTTGGAGTAAGTCGCGGCGGCCCTCTTGCGGCGCTCTGTCCGCAAATGCCGTATGTCTTTCCGCAGTGAGCGGCGACCCTGTGTACCCGGGTGATATCGGTGCGTCGTGACGCGGTTATCAGCCCGTTACCCGCAAGTAACGAGCCCCTTGTGCGGCGGCTCCGAATGGACCACGATCGGCCACGCTCGGTCCATTCCCGCAGCCCGGCATCCGGTCGGCGCGGCGGGTCACTTGGGTCCCCACCGAGTGGTCGGCGGCAGTGGCGCCGGCCGTGGACAGGGGGGTCTCTGCCCCATCCGGCAGGGCCTGTCCAGGAGGTTGCGCGAGAGCGTGGCCAGTGGTTGTCGCTCGGGGGTGATCGCCGGTGTTCGGAACACGATGTGCCTCCGAGAACGGGCGCTCTCCTTCCCGAGGACGTAGCACTTCTCCCATCCCAGGTACCGCTGCCCAACTGAGGCCGCCGGTACCGGAGATGTACGTCCGAGAAGGAGGAAAGTCATGGAGTCCCTGGCTCGTGGCGGGACCAGATGGAAGCGGTTCGCCGTCGTCATGGTGCCGAGCGTCGCGGCGACCGCCGCGATCGGTGTCGCCCTTTCGCAGGGTGCGCTCGCGGCATCGTTCAGCGTGTCCGGTCAGCAGTTCAAGGTCGCTACAGACCGGCTGGACGGCACCGGATTTGTTCAGTATGGAGCCATTGACGCCCAGAAGGGCGGCAAGCAGGTCCCGGTAGCGGTCTCGGGGTTCTCGAACGCCAAGATCAGGAACCTCTGCCAGTCGGTGGTCGTGCCGGTCCCGGTCTTCGGCGATGTGTCGATGAAGCTGTCGGCCGGTGGCGGTGACACGCCCGTCGAGGCGAAGAACCTCTACATCGACCTCGACCAGCTGTCCGCGGACGCGACCTTCAACAACATCGACATCGGTGTTGCTGCAGGCTCGACGACCAAGGGTCCGGGCATGCACAAGGGCGACAAGGCCGACCCGGGCTCGTTCGCCCAGCAGGCCGACTCGGCCACGCTGACCCACGTCCGTCAGACGGCGTGGGCCACGACGGCCGGCACGTTCAAGCTCAGCGGCCTCAAGATGAGCGTCGCCAAGGGCAAGAGCGAGTGCTTCTGACGCACTGAGCGTGCGGGCGCGGGGTGAAGAGCTGCGCGGCGAGTCGGATGCCGTTCCCCGTGCCCGTACGCCGGGTAGCCAGGTAGCACACATCAGCTCAGAACCACCGATTTGCCAGTCCCGAGGAGCTGTACGACATGAGCGAGCCTCGCGAGCGAATCATCGACAGGTGCGCGCGGTGCGAATGCGAGCCCGCCGACCGTAGGGAGGCTGGCGCATGAGCGCCGAGACGCGACCACGGCTGATCGAAGGCATCGGCCGCAAGAGGATGTCGTTCCGGGAGTGGCGCGGACACCGTCCGTTCTGGGGCGGGATGCTGACCCTGCTGGCCGGCCTCCCGATCATGTATATCCCCTACGCGAATCTCACGATCGGTTCGCTGACCGTCCGCATGGCGACCACCGCCGGCGCGGGCTCGCTGATCATCGGCGTCCTGCTGGTCGTGCTCGGTCTGACCATGTGGTTCCAGCCGGCGTCCCGCGTCTTCGCGGGGGTGGCGGCGATCCTGCTCGCCCTGGTCTCGCTGGTCGTCTCGAACTTCGGCGCCTTCCTGGTCGGCTTCCTGTTGGGGCTGATCGGCGGAGCGCTGGGAGTGGCCTGGGCGCCGGGCGAGGCAGCAGCCGGCGGGGAGGACACCGAAGGGCCGGCGGCCCGCAACGTCGCCGGGCCGGTCGTGGCCACCAACCCCTCGCCGGCCGGATCCGGGTCGGGCAACGGACTGGACGACCTGTCAGGAACGAGCCCGACCAACGGAACCAACAGGAGGCACCGTGCCGGGTGACGAGCTGCACGAGGAGACTGCAGCCGCCGGGGCGAGAACCGGGCCGAGGCATGCGGCGCCCAAGAAGCCGCTGCTGACTCGGCTGCACGTGCCCGCGGGCAAGGCGATAGCCATCGCCGCCATGCCGTCCGCCGTGCTGATGGGGATGGGGCTGACGCCCCAGATGGCGATCGCCAAGTCGGCGCCGCCCAAGAGCCCCTTCAAGGACGGCCCCTGCGTCTCCGCCCCGGACAAGGCCGGCGATCAGGGCAAGTCCAAGGACACCACCGCGAAGGACAAGAAGGACAACAAGGACTCGAAGGGCGACTCCACGCCGTCCGCCGATCCCTCGTCCTCGCCCTCGCCCTCGAAGAGCAAGGACACCGCCGACAAGCCGGCGCCCTCGCCGTCCGCTTCTCAGAAGACCGACGAGCCCTCCGGCTCCGCGACCCCGTCGCCGTCGGCCTCCGAGGACAAGAAGGACGACGGCGGTCTGCTGGGCGGCGTCGGTGACGCGCTCGGCGGTCTGCTGGGCGGCGACAAGTCCGACGACTCCTCCGCGTCGCCGAGCCCCTCGCCGTCGCAGTCCGCCACCAAGGACGCGACGCCGAAGGCCGACGACTCCGGATCCGCCACCGACAAGGTCACCAAGCCGCTCAAGGAGACCCTCGGCGGCGTCACGGGCAGCGCCGGCAAGGCCGGTGACGCCCTCAAGAACGGGTCCAAGACGGTCAACGACACCGTCCACGGCGCCATCGGCACGGCGGACAACGCCCTGCCCGGCGGCGGGCTGGACGGCAAGGACGCCAGCGGCAAGCAGGCATACCCCTGCGTCGTGGAGAACAAGCAGAAGGGCAAGGACGAGCAGACCCCCGTCACCCTGCCCGACGACCCCTGGCACCTGGAGTCCAGCGGGCTCACCCTGCGCGGCCTGGACTACGAGGGCGTCGTCAACGTCACGACGCAGAGCGGCCACACCAAGCAGGCCCTGAAGTTCACCGCCGACAGCATCGACATCGGTGATCTGCACCAGATCGTCGATGACCCGGCGTCCGGCAAGAAGTACCACGTCAGGTCGACGCCGGGGTCCACGTCCACGATCCGCGGCGGCAAGGTGACCCTGTACACCGAGCGGCTGCAGGGCAACCTCTTCGGTCTGATCCCGATCGTCTTCGATCCCGAGCACCCGCCGCCGCTGAACGTCCCGTTCGCGTACTTCAGCAAGGTCAAGCTCGACCAGGCGGGCCAGTTCGGCGGGAACCTGCATGTCCCGGGCATGCACGTGACCATAGAGAACTGACCGGGAGCACCATCCGGCCGGAGCTTTTCCGGGAGCCGCAGAAAACGGCGGTGGGCCGCCCCTCCAGGAGGGGCGACCCACCGCCGTTCTGCTGTGCGGGTGCGTCAGGCGCGCTCGCCGCCCAGGTGGTGCACCCGGACCATGTTGGTGGTGCCGGGGACGCCGGGGGGCGAACCGGCCGTGATGAGCATGGTGTCGCCCTTGCTGTAGCGCTTGAGCTTGAGCAGCTCGGCGTCCACCAGGTCGACCATCGCGTCGGTGTTGTCGACGTGCTGCACCACGAAGCTGTCCACGCCCCAGCTCAGGGTGAGCTGGTTGCGGGTGGTCGTGTCGGTGGTGAAGGCCAGGATCGGCTGGGCCGCGCGGTAGCGGGAGAGGCGGCGGGCGGTGTCACCGGACTTGGTGAACGCCACCAGCGCCTTGCCGTCGAGGAAGTCGGCCATCTCGCACGCCGCGCGGGCCACCGCGCCGCCCTGCGTCCGCGGCTTCTTGCCCGGCACCAGCGGCTGCAGGCCCTTGGAGAGCAGCTCCTCCTCGGCCGCCTCGACGATCTTCGACATCGTCTTGACGGTCTCGATCGGGTACTGGCCGACCGAGGACTCCGCGGAGAGCATCACCGCGTCCGCACCGTCGAGGATGGCGTTGGCGACGTCGGACGCCTCGGCGCGGGTCGGCCGGGAGTTGGTGATCATCGACTCCATCATCTGGGTCGCGACGATCACCGGCTTGGCGTTGCGCCGGCACAGCTCGATGAGCCGCTTCTGCACCATCGGGACCTTCTCCAGCGGATACTCCACCGCCAGGTCACCACGGGCCACCATGACCGCGTCGAAGGCCATGACGACCTCCTCCATGTTGGCCACCGCCTGCGGCTTCTCCACCTTGGCGATGACCGGGACCCGCCGGCCCACCTCGTCCATCACGCGGTGCACGTCCTGGACGTCCTTGGCGTCCCGGACGAAGGACAGCGCCACCATGTCGCAGCCCATCCGCAGGGCGAACTTGAGGTCCTCGATGTCCTTCTCGGACAGCGCGGGGACGTTCACCGCGGCACCGGGCAGGTTGATGCCCTTGTGGTCGGAGATGACCCCGCCCTCGATGACGATGGTGCGCACCCGCGAGCCCTCGACCTCGACGACCTGGAGCGCGACGTTGCCGTCGTTGATCAGGACCGGGTCGCCCTTGGAGACGTCGCCGGGCAGGCCCTTGTAGGTCGTGCCGCAGATGGTCCGGTCACCGGGCACGTCCTCGGTGGTGATGACGAACTCGTCGCCGCGCACCAGCTCCACCGGACCGTCGGCGAACGTCGCGAGGCGGATCTTGGGGCCCTGGAGGTCGGCCAGCACGCCGACGGCGCGGCCGGTCTCCTCGCAGGCTTTGCGGAGGCGGTGGTACCGCTCCTCGTGCTCCGGCTGGGTCCCGTGGCTCATGTTGAATCGGGCCACGTTCATACCGGCTTCGATCAGCGTCTTCAGCTGCTCGTAGGAGTCGACGGCGGGGCCCAGGGTGCAGACGATTTTGGAACGGCGCATGAGCGGAATCCTATCGGTTTGTTTACGAGCGGAATATTCCAGCTGGTGGAAGCCCCAGGGCCTACGCGCTGACCAGGGCGTATGTCTGCTGAGCGATCTCCAGTTCCTCGTCCGTCGGCACCACGGCGACCGCGACCCGGGCGTACTCCGGCGAGATCAGCCGCGGCTCGTCGGACCGTACGGCGTTGAGTCCGGCGTCCACCGCCAGGCCCAGCTCCTCCAGTCCCGCGACGGCCGCCTCGCGCACCGGGGCGGCGTTCTCGCCGACGCCCGCGGTGAAGACCACCGCGTCGACCCGGCCGAGCACCGCGTAGTAGGCGCCGATGTACTTCTTCAGCCGGTGGATGTAGATGTCGAAGGCGAGCGCGGCCCGCTCGTCGCCCTCGTCGATCCGGCGCCGGATCTCCCGCATGTCGTTGTCGCCGCACAGCCCGAGCAGCCCGCTCTTCTTGTTGAGCAGCTCGTCGATCTCGTCCGCCGACATCCCCGCCACCCGCTTGAGGTGGAAGGTGACCGCCGGGTCGATGTCGCCCGAGCGGGTGCCCATGACCAGGCCCTCCAGCGGCGTCAGGCCCATCGAGGTGTCCACGCAGCGGCCGCCGGCCACCGCCGAGGCGGAGGCGCCGTTGCCCAGGTGCAGCACGATGACGTTGACCTCGGCGGGGTCCTGGCCGAGCAGCGCCGCGGTCCGGCGGGAGACGTACGCGTGCGAGGTGCCGTGGAAGCCGTAGCGGCGGACGCGGTGCGCGTCGGCGGTCTCCACGTCGATGGCGTAGCGGGCCGCGTACTCCGGCATCGTGGAGTGGAAGGCGGTGTCGAAGACCGCGATCTGCGGCAGGTCGGGGCGGAGCGCCTGGGCGGTCCTGATGCCGGTGATGTTCGCCGGGTTGTGCAGCGGGGCGACCGGCACCAGCCGCTCGATCTCCTTGAGCACCGCGTCGTCGATCACGGTCGGTTCGGTGAACCTCAGTCCGCCGTGCACCACCCGGTGCCCGATCGCGGCCAGCTGGGGGGAGTCCAGGCCCAGGCCGTCGGCGGACAGCTCGGCGGCGACCGCCTTCAGCGCGGTCTCGTGGTCGGCGATCGCGCCCTCGGTCTCGCGCTTCTCGCCGCCGGTGGCCAGCGGGGTGTGGACCAGGCGCGAGTTCTCCTCGCCGATGCGCTCGACGAGCCCGACGGCGAGCCGGCGGCCGTCGGCCATGTCGAGCAGCTGGTACTTCACCGACGAGGAGCCGGAGTTGAGGACGAGGACGCGGGTGGCGGTGGCAGTCATGTAGCGCTTTCCGGTGGGGTGGGGACGGGGGCGGGCACGGCCCGGGTCAGTCGGTGGCTCCGGCGCCGGGGCGGGCGCCCTGCGCCTGGATGGCGGTGATCGCGACGGTGTTGACGATGTCCTGGACCAAAGCGCCGCGCGAGAGGTCGTTGACCGGCTTGCGCAGGCCCTGGAGGACCGGTCCGACGGCGACCGCGCCCGCCGAGCGCTGCACGGCCTTGTAGGTGTTGTTGCCGGTGTTGAGGTCCGGGAAGATCAGCACGGTGGCCTTGCCGGCCACGTCGGAGCCGGGCAGCTTGGTCTGCGCGACCGCGTCGTCGACCGCCGCGTCGTACTGGATCGGCCCTTCCACCAGCAGGTCGGGGCGCAGCTCGCGGACCAGCTCGGTGGCCTTGCGGACCTTGTCGACGTCCGCGCCGGAGCCGGAGGTGCCGGTGGAGTACGACAGCATCGCGATCCGGGGCTCGACGCCGAACTGGGCCGCGGTGGTGGCGGACTGGATGGCGATGTCGGCCAGCTGCTCGGCGTCCGGGTCCGGGTTGACCGCGCAGTCGCCGTAGACCAGCACCCGGTCGGCCAGGCACATGAAGAAGACCGAGGACACGATCTGCGCGTTCGGCTTGGTCTTGATGACCTCGAAGGCGGGCCGGATGGTGGCCGCCGTGGAGTGCACGGCGCCGGAGACCATGCCGTCGGCCAGGCCCTCCTCGACCATCAGCGTGCCGAAGTAGGAGACGTCGGCGACCACGTCGTAGGCCAGCTCGTAGCTGACGCCCTTGTGCGCGCGCAGCGCGGCGTACAGCTCGGCGAACCGCTCGCGCAGCTCGGAGGTCTGCGGGTCGATGATCTGGGCGTCCGCCAGGTCGATGGCCAGGTCGGCGGCGCGCTTGCGGATCGCCTCCTCCTCGCCCAGCAGGGTCAGGTCGCAGACGTCGCGGCGCAGCAGGACGTCGGCGGCGCGCAGCACCCGCTCCTCGTTGCCCTCGGGCAGGACGACCCGGCGGCGGCCGGAGCGGGAGCGCTCGATCAGCTCGTGCTCGAACATCATCGGCGTGACCCGGCCGGAGCGGGCCACCGAGATGCGGTCGGTCAGCTCCACGGTGTCCACGTGGCGCTCGAAGAGGCCGAGCGCGGTCTCCGCCTTGCGCGGCGAGGCGGCGTTCAGCTTGCCCTCGATCGCGAACAGCTCGGCGGCGGTCGGGAAGGACCCGCCCGGTACGGAGATCACCGGCGTGCCCGGGGCGAGCCGGCCGGCCAGCGCCATGATGTCGGGGCCGGGCCGCTCGTCGAGGGTGAGCAGCACCCCGGCGATCGGCGGGGCGCCGGCGCTGTGCGCGGCGAGCGAGCCGACGACCAGGTCGGCGCGGTCCCCGGGGGTCACCACGAGGCAGCCGGGGGTGAGCGCCTTGAGGAAGGTCGGCAGCATCGCCCCGCCGAAGACGAAGTCGCGGGCGTCCCTGGCGAGCCCGGAGTCGTCGCCCAGCAGCACCTGGGCGCCGAGGGCGTGCACGATCTGGCCGACGGTCGGCGCGGAGAGCGAGCCGTCCTCGGGCAGTGCGTAGCAGGGCACCGGCAGGCGGGCGGCGAGCCGCTCGACGACCGCCGTGCGGTGTTCGGGGGCCACCCGGTTGACGACCATGGCGACCACGTCGCAGCCCAGCGAGGTGTAGGCGCGGTAGGCGTTGCGGGCCTCGGCGCGCACCGACTCGGCCTCCTGGCCCTGGCCGCCGACGACGGCGATCACCGAGGCGCCGCACTCGTTGGCGATCCGGGCGTTGAGGTTCAGCTCGGCCGGCAGGCTGGTGTCGGCGTAGTCCGAGCCCAGGATCAGGACGTACTCGTAGTCCCTGGCGACGGCGTGGAAGCGGTCGACGAGCCGGGAGACCAGCTCGTCGGTGCCGCGTTCGGCCTGGAGGGCGGCGGCCTCGTCGTAGCTGATGCCGTAGACGGTCTCCGCGGGCTGGGTGAGGCGGTAGCGGGCCCGCAGCAGTTCGAAGAGGCGGTCCGGCCCGTCGTGGACCAGCGGGCGGAAGACCCCCACCCGGTCGACGTGGCGGGTCAGGAGCTCCATGACTCCCAGTTCCACGACCTGACGTCCGTCGCCGCGGTCGATACCGGTCACGTACACGCTGCGCGTCACGCGGGCTCTCCGATCCATTCCGTTGGCCACAAGGTCAAAATCAGCCGTTATCGTTGGCGTGTCCTCTTGACAATACCTGCGCGTGTGGATAAGCCGCTCTCCCAGTTTCCCCGGCGGAGTACGGGTGAGGACAGTAGGGGGGAGGTCCCTCTCTGAGGCCGGTGCCCGTCGGGCCGTGAAACAATCGGACCGGCTCAGGAACCAACAGCGAGCACAGGAGACACAGCACGATGCGTATCGGAGTCCTCACCGCAGGCGGCGACTGCCCCGGCCTGAATGCTGTGATCCGGTCTGTTGTCCATCGCGCCCTCACCGGCCACGGCGACGAGGTCATCGGCTTCGAGGACGGCTTCAAGGGACTGCTGGAGGGCCGCTTCCGCAAACTCGACCTGGAAGCCGTCAGCGGCATCCTCGCCCGCGGCGGCACCATCCTCGGCTCGTCCCGGCTGGAGCGCGCCCGGCTGCAGGAGGCGTGCGAGAACGCCAAGGACCACTCCAAGGACTACGGCATCGACGTGCTGATCCCGATCGGCGGCGAGGGCACCCTCACCGCCGCGCGGATGCTGTCGGACGCCGGGCTGCCGGTCGTCGGCGTCCCCAAGACCATCGACAACGACATCTCCTCGACCGACCGCACCTTCGGCTTCGACACCGCCGTCGGCGTGGCGACCGAGGCGATCGACCGCCTCAAGACCACCGCGGAGTCGCACCAGCGCGTGATGGTCGTCGAGGTCATGGGCCGGCACGCGGGCTGGATCGCGCTGGAGTCCGGGATGGCCGGCGGTGCGCACGGCATCTGCCTGCCGGAGCGCGGCTTCGATGTGAACGACCTGGTCAAGATGGTCGAGGAGCGGTTCGCCCGGGGCAAGAAGTTCGCCGTGGTCTGTGTCGCCGAGGGCGCCCACCCGGCCCCCGGCACCATGGACTACAAGAAGGGCGCCATCGACCAGTACGGCCACGAGCGGTTCTCCGGCATCGGCAACGCGCTCGCCCACGAACTGGAGCAGCGCCTCGGCAAGGAGGCCCGCCCGGTCATCCTCGGCCACGTCCAGCGCGGCGGCACCCCCACCGCCTACGACCGGGTGCTCGCCACCCGCTTCGGCTGGCACGCCGTCGAGGCCGCGCACCGCGGCGAGTACGGCAGGATGACCGCGCTGCGCGGCACCGACATCACGATGGTGCCGCTGGCCGAGGCGGTCACCGAGCTCAAGACCGTGCCCACCTGGCGGATGGACGAGGCCGAGTCGGTCTTCTGACACCCCCGGACCACGACGGCGGCGGGCCTTCCCCTTCGAGGGGAAGGCCCGCCGCCGTCGCGTGCGCCCCGGTCACTGGGCGCCGATGGCCTCCAGCATGTTCAGGCGGGCCGCCCGGCGGGCCGGCCAGGCGGCGGCGAGGACACCGACGACCAGGGCGATCGCCAGGAAGATGCCGAGCCGGTCCCACGGCAGGAGCATCTCGTACGTCGGCAACGAGGTGGCCGTCATCTTGCCGCCGGCCCAGGCCAGGAAGATGCCCACGCCGATGCCGAGCACCGCGCCGAACAGCGAGATGACCACCGATTCGAGGCGCACCATCTGCTTGATGCCGGTGCGGGCCAGCCCGATCGCGCGCAGCATCCCGATCTCACGGGTGCGTTCGAAGACCGACATGGCCAGGGTGTTGACCACACCGACCACCGCGATGATCACGGCCATGCCGAGCAGTCCGTACATCATGTTCAGGACGGTGTCGATCTGGCCCGCGTTCTCCTTGCGCAGGTCGTCCTTGTCCTGCACCTTCAGCAGCGGGCTGTCGCCGAGCGCCTTGCGGATCTCCTTCTCCAGCCCGTCGCTGGTCCCGTTCGCGGTTTTGACCAGGACCTTCTCGTCCTTGAGGGGCTTGCCCGCATGCGGGTCGACGAGCGTGGTGGCGCCGAACATGTCGCCGACGGTGGCGTTGTCCTCGTAGACGCCGGCGACCTTGATCCGGGCCATCTCCTTCTTCTCCGTGCCGGTGAAGAAGCCGAGCTCGTGGGTCTCGCCCGTCTTCCAGCCCAGCTTCTCGGCCCTGGAGCGGGAGACCGCGATGCCGCCGTCGTGCACGGCCGCCAGCGATCCGCTGCGGAAGGTGAGGTCGGCGACCTTGCCGATGTCGGCGAGGTCGGTGCCGGTGAGCGAGCCGTAGCCGCCGTTGGTCTCGAAGGCGGCCGAGCGGATGGGCACCGCCGCCGAGACGCCGGGCAGGTGCGCGGCCTTCTTCGTCAGCTCGGGGTCCAGGCCGCGGAAGTTGGCCGTGCTGACCTGGTAGTCGGCGGTCAGGCCCTGGGCGGACATCTCGTCCGAGGCCCGCTGCGCCGACAGGCCGGCGACCGTCATGCCGGTGATCAGGGTGAGGCCGATCATCAGGGCGGAGGCGGTGGCGGCGGTCCGGCGCGGGTTGCGCAGCGCGTTCTCCTTGGCCAGCTTGCCGCTGATGCCGAAGAGCCGGGTGGTGACCTTGCCGGCCAGGCCGACCAGCGGCCGCGACAGCAGCGGAGCGAGGATGATGACGCCGGTCAGGGTCAGCGCGGAGCCCGCCATGGCGGTCATCAGGCCGCTCTCCTCGGCGGTCTTGAGGGTGGAGACATACAGCATGATCGCGACGCCGACGGCGGTGACCACCGCGCCGATGGTGTTGCGCAGGACCAGGCCGCGCAGCGCGGGCGCCGCGTCCACCGTGTTCAGTGCCTCGACCGGGGCGATCTTCGCGGCCTTGCGGGACGGCAGCCAGGCGGACAGCACGGTCACCAGCACACCGACGGCAAGGGCGGACAGCACGGCGGCCGGCGTGATCACCAGCGGGCCGTCGGGGAAGCCCGCGCCGTTGGCGTCGAGCACCGCGCGCATGGTGACCGCGATGCCGGTGCCCAGCGCGAAGCCGACGACGGAGGAGACCAGGCCGAGCAGGGCCGCCTCGGCCAGCACCGAGCGCACCACCTGGCGGCGGGAGGCGCCGATCGCCCGCATCAGGGCGATCTCACGGCTGCGCTGGGAGATCAGCATGGTGAAGGTGTTGGCGATGATGAAGATGCCGACGAACAGGGCGATGCCGGCGAACACCAGCAGCGTCTTGCTCAGCGCCTGGTTGCTCATCTCGACCATCTTGGCCTGCTCGGCGGCGAGCTTGCTGCCGCTGGTCGCCGTCGCGCGGTCCTTCGGCAGCAGCTTCTCGACCGCGGCGGTCAGCGCCTTCTCGTCGGTGCCGGGCTTGGCGGTCACCACCAGTTCGTCGTACTGGCCGGGGTGCACGAACAGCTTCTGGGCGGTGGCGGTGTCGAACAGCGCCAGGCTGCCGCCCGCGGTGACCTGAGGGTCCTCGGAGTGGACGATGCCGACGAGCGTCTTGTGCAGGGCCGGTCCGTCGGTGGCGAAGCGCACGCTGTCACCGACCTTCAGGCCGGCCTTCGCGGCCGCGCCCTCGTCCAGCGCCATCTCGCCGGCCGAGGCTGGGCCGCGGCCCCGGACGAGCGGGTAACGGCTGTCCTTGCCACCCGCGCCCGGCTGGTAGTTGGTGGCCACGTTCTGCCAGTCGTTGCCGATCGGCTGGTTGTCCTTGTCGGCGATGGTGGCCCGTCCGCTGACGTTGGCGTGGACGGCGGCCACGCCGGGCAGCGCGCGGACCCGGTCCGCCAGCTTGTCGTTGAGGGCGGTGGTGCGGTGGCCGTTCTCTTCCTGGGGCGGCCCGTCGGACGTCGCCTGCACGGAGACGGCCACGTCCCGGAAGCTCTTGGCCGAGGCTTTCTTGACGGCCTCGCCGACGGTGTCGCTGAAGACGAGGGTGCCGGAGACGAAGGCGACGCCGAGGAGGACCGCGAGGGCGGTCATCATCAGACGGGCTTTGTGCGCGAGGACGTTGCGCAGCGCGGTACGGAACATGGTGGTGGAGTCCTGAGGTGGAGGTCGGCGGCGGGCGTCAGCTCGTACGGTGCTTGGCGTCGAACAGCCGCATCCGGTCCAGGACGGCGTCGGCGGTCGGTTCGTAGAGCTCCTCGACGATGCGGCCGTCGGCGAGGAAGACCACCCGGTCCGCGTGGGCGGCGGCGACCGGGTCGTGGGTGACCATGACGATGGTCTGGTTCATGGCGCGTACCGACTCGCGCAGGAAGCCCAGCACCTCGGCGCCGGAGCGGGAGTCGAGGTTGCCGGTCGGCTCGTCGGCGAAGATGATCTCCGGCTGGGCGGCCAGCGCGCGGGCCACCGCCACGCGCTGCTGCTGGCCGCCGGAGAGCTGGCTGGGCCGGTGCTTGAGCCGCCCGGACAGGCCGACGGTCTGGATCACCCTGTCCAGCCACTCGCGGTCGGGCCGGCGGCCCGCGATGTCCATCGGCAGCGTGATGTTCTCCAGCGCGGTGAGCGTCGGCAGCAGGTTGAACGCCTGGAAGATGAAGCCGATCTTGTCCCGGCGCAGCCGGGTCAGCTGCTTGTCGTTGAGCGAGGCGAGTTCGGTGTCGCCGATCCGCGCCGAGCCGCCGGAGATCGTGTCCAGCCCGGCCAGGCAGTGCATCAGCGTGGACTTGCCGGAGCCGGACGGGCCCATGATCGCGGTGAACCGGGCCTTGCCGAACTCGACCGAGACGGAGTCCAGCGCGACGACCCGGGTCTCCCCCTGGCCGTAGACCTTGCTCAGATCCGTCGCGCGGGCGGCGACGGCGGTGGCGGCGCGGGGGGAGGTGGAAGAGCCGGGAAAGCCCGGGACGGCGGCCGCGTGGGACACGGGGACTCCTGGAGAGGGAACGGAAGAATCGACGTCCCCATTCTCGAATGTGCAGGTCAGCCCGGTCCTCAGCCGCAGGGACCGAAAGCGGCACCGGCCGGAAGTGCCATCGGTGCCGGCGGTGTCATCCTCTGGACGGACCCGGCTCCCACCTGCGGCCGACGGGATCTCCCGGAGCAGCCGCGGGCCGGCCATGATCCAAACGACACCCCCTAGGCGCCGAGCCGGGCCCAGAACTCCGCCAGGACGCCGTCGAGAAAGGCCCGCCCCGCCCGGCCGGACTCCTCGGTGCCGTCCCCGCCGCCCCAGTTGAGCGTAGCCGTCATGGCCGCCTGGTAGTCGGTGTGCAACTCCTGGAGCACCTGCTGGATCCGCTCCTTGGGCAGCGGTACGAGCTTGCCGACCGGCCGGACGTACGCCTGCCAGCGGGTGGTGGCGGCGCTGGTCAGCAGCTCGGTCAGCTTGCCGTCCCGGCCGGTGAAGCGCAGCAGCGCGGGCAGCGGCAGCTTCAGCGCCCCGGCGAGCGCCGCGGCCTGCCGGTCGTTGCCGCTCCACTTCCCGCCGGCCTCCAGCCGCTCGTACGCGGCCAGGTCCATGCCGATGGTCAGGGCGAGCGCGTCGGGGGCGAGGCCGAGTGCCAGGCGGTACTCGCGCAGGGTGCCCGGTGCGCCGAGCAGATCGCCGGGCGCACACCACAGGGCGCCGGCCAGCGCGGTCAGTTCGGCCTCCGTCGGGGCGCTCTCGCCCGATTCCCAGGACGCCACCGTGGCCGGCTGGATACGAATTCCGTAGGCCGCCCATATTCCGTACGCGACATGGGCGGGGGTCATTCCGAGAGCCTCCCGCAAGCGGCGGGCGGCCTCGGCGTCGAAAGGGGGCCTGCGCGGCTCTCCGGCTTGCGTGTTCACCGGCACACGGTAGGTGACGAGGTGGCTTCGCACCTATCGTGCGGATACCCAAGGATGGAAGTCGTAGGAAGCTACTAGCCGGCCGGTTTTCCTCGGCCACGGTGCGGCGTTTTTGCGTCAAGTGGCCGCTGACCGGTGAAAACTGCTCCCGTGGACGTTCCCTAACCCTTCACCGCGCCGCCCAGCGCGAATCCCCCGCCCAGCCGCCGGGAGATCAGGACATAGAGCAGGACGACCGGTGTCGAGTACAGGATCGAGAATGCCGCGAGTTCACCGAAGGCGATGGCCCCGTAATTGCCGAAGAAATTGAAAATGCTCACCGAAGCGGGAAGTTGCTCCGGGGAGAGCAACAGCATGAAGGGCACGAAGAAATTGCCCCACATCATGATGAACGTGTAGATGGCGACGACCCCGACGCCCGGGCCCATCAGCGGAAGGATCACCCGCAGCAGCGTCTGCGGCCAGGAGGCCCCGTCCGTCCACGCCGCCTCCTCCAGCGCCCGGGGCACCCCGTCCATGAAGTTCTTCATCAGCCAGATGGCGAACGGAAGTTGGGCGGCGGCCAGGAACAGCGCGGTGCCGTACCGGGTGTCGATCAGGTTGACCTGCACGAAGAGCCCGTAGACCGGGACCATCACGGCGGTGACCGGCAGACAGGTCGAGAACAGGATCGTCAGCAGGTACGGCCGGGCGAACCGCGAGCGGAAGCGGGACAGCGGATAGGCGGCCAGCGCGGCGCAGACGACGGTCAGGGCGGTGGCGCCGCCGCAGATCAGCAGGCTGTTGAGCATCGGCGTGAAGGTGATCTCGTCGGTCAGCACCGCCGAGAAGTTCGTCAGCGTCGGTGTCTTCGGCAGCCGCACCCGCAGCGTCGCCCCGGCGTCCAGCGACGACAGCACCAGCCACACCAGCGGGGTCGCGAACGCCGCCGCGACGAGCAGCAGTCCGGCGTCGGCGGCCAGGCGCCGGCGGAGCCCCCTGCGCGGAGCGCGCCGGAGCGCCGGGGGCCGGTGGCGGGGCAGCGGCACGGTCAGACCTCCTCGCGCATCAGGCGCAGATAGACCACCGAGAACACCGCGCCCACCAGCAGCAACAGCAGCGCCACCGCGGTGCCGTAGCCGATCAGCGACTTCAGGAACGCCTGGTCGTACATGAACACCGGCAGCGTCTGGCTGCGGTTGCCGGGGCCGCCGCGCGTCATCGCCCAGATCAGCCCGAAGACGGAGAGCGTCTGGAGGGTGTTGAGCATCAGATTGGTGCCGATGGAACGGCGGATCATCGGCAGCGTGATGTGCCACAGCCGCCGCAGCCCGCCCGCGCCGTCCACCTCGGCCGACTCGGTCACCTCCGGGGGGATCGCGGAGAGCGCCGCGGAGTAGATCAGCATCGAGAACGCGGTCCCGCGCCAGACGTTGGCGAACGACACGGCCATGACGGGCAGCGTGAACAGCCAGTTCTGGGTGGGCAGATGGAGCCAGTCCAGCACCGCGTTGAGGGTGCCGCGCCGCTCGAAGAAGGTGTACAGCAGGAAGCCCGCGACGATCTCCGGGAGCACCCAGGCGGTGATCACCATCGCGCCGGTCAGCGACCGTACGGGCCGCGAGGCGCGCCGCATCAGACCGGCCAGCGCCAGGCCCAGGGTGTTCTGCCCGAGGATCGAGGAGAGCACGGTGAAGACCAGGGTCAGCACCACCGCGTTGCGGAACGCCGGGTCGCCGAAGGCGCGGCGGAAGTTGGCCAGCCCGACGAAGGACGCCGACGCCTGGCCGGTCAGCTGGGTGTCGGTGAAGGCGATGAAGACGCAGTAGCCGATCGGGCCGGCGAGGAAGAGCAGCAGCAGGACGGTGGCGGGGGCGAGCGGGGACCAGCGCAGCAGACGCGTGCGCAGCGGGGCGCGGCGCGCTGCCCGGGGGAGCGCCGGGGCCTTGCCGGCGGCGCCGGCCGTCATGGCTTGGCGACCGTCCTGCCGTCCACGGCGGTCGCCAGCGCCGCGTCGTAGTCCTTGGCCGCCTTCTCCGGGGAGGCGTCGCCGGCGGTGACCGCCTCCATCGCCTCCCCGATCGCCGCGGCGACCTTCGGGTACTCCGGCAGCGCGGGACGGTACTGGCTGATCTTGACCAGTGAGGTGAAGAAGCCGATGCCGGGGACGGACCTCAGATAGCGCGGATCGGCCGCCACGTCCTTGCGGACGGCTATCTGCGCGCCCCGTACGCACCACTCCAGGGCGTTCTTCCTCGACTGGAAGGTCTGGATCAACTTCCATGCCAGGTCGGGCTGTTGGGACTCCTGCGGCACCGACCACGTCCAGCCGCCGGCCAGGCTGACCCGGCCCGGTGGCCGGCCGTGCTGGGTCGGGAACGGGGTCTGGCCGAGCGTCGTCGACCAGGCGGGCCAGGGGTTGCCGCCGCCCGTCTTCTGCCACTGCTGACCGAGCCAGGAGCCGTCGAGGTCGATCGCGAGCTTCTCCTCGGGGAGCAGCTCGGCGGCCACATTGGTCTGGATGTTGGGGCTGAGCGCGTCGGAGACGTCGGGCCCGAGCTTCTCCTTGTAGACCGTGTCGAGGAAGCCCAGGCTGTCCTTGAAGCCCTTGGTGCCGGTGACCCACTTCCTGCTCGCCGGGTCGTAGAGCTGGTTCTCGCCGGTGCCGTACAGCAGCATCTCGAAGCCCTGCATGACGGCGGCCTCGCCCGCGCCCTTGCCGGTGAAGACGTTCAGCGGGATGACGCCGGGCACCCTGCGCTTGACGGTCCGGGCCGCGTCCAGCACCTCGTCCCAGGTCTTCGGCCGCCATGTCGCGGGCAGCCCGGCCTTCCGGAAGATCTTCTTGTTGAACCACAGCCCGCGGGTGTCCGTCCCGTCCGGGACGCCGTACGTCTTCCCGTCCTGCCCGCGGGCCGCGGCCTTCGCGGCCGGTTCGAACTGCCGCCAGTCGTCCCAGGCGTTCACGTGCGCGTCCAGCGGCCGCAACAGCCCGGCCTTGATGTCGGAGTTGACCAGGAAGGTGTCCTCGTAGACCAGGTCCGGCGCCGTCCTGGGGGAGCGCATCATCTGCTGGATCTTGGTGTAGTAGTCGTTCTCCGACGCCTGGATCGGGATCAGCCGGACCTTCTTGCCGGGGTTGTCCTTCTCGAACTCCCTGGCCACCAGCCGGATGTAGTCGTCCCGGACGGTGACCTTGGCGTTGGTGTCCTTGATGAAGGCGACCTTGACGGTGTTCCGGTCGTCGCCGGACCCGCTGCCGCAGGCGGTGAGCGTACCGGCCGCCACGACGGCGACGGCGAGCAGGATCAGCGGAGCGGTGGGGCGCACGGCACGACCTCCAGCGACTTACCACGGTCAACTAGCCACGGCGTACTGTCCGCTGAAAGTAAGTCACCGATCACACCGGGTCAATGGCCCGACCACCGGTAGCGCAGTTCGGGCCGGCCGACCTGGCCGTACTGCGGGGCCCGGGCGGCCCGGCCGCTCTCCACGAGGTGTTCGAGATAGCGGCGGGCGGTGATCCGGGAGATGCCCACGTCGGCGGCGGCCTCGGTCGCGGTCAGCCCGTGCCCGGCGGCCCGCAGCACATCGGTCACCGCCCGCAGGGTCGCCGCGGTCAGCCCTTTGGGCAGCGCGGCCGGACGCGGTGCGCGCAGCGCGGCGATCGCCCGGTCCACCTCGTCCTGCCCGCTGGCCTCCCCGGTGGTGGCGCGGAACTCGGCGTACCGGGTGAGCCGGTCGCGCAGCGTGGCGAAGGTGAACGGCTTCAGCACGTACTGCACCACCCCGAGCGAGACGCCCTCGCGCACCATCGTCAGGTCGCGGGCCGAGGTGACCGCGATGATGTCGGCGGTGTGGCCGGCCGCGCGCAGGGTGCGCACCAGCTGCAGGCCGTGCCCGTCGGGCAGGTAGAGGTCGAGCAGCAGCAGGTCGACGGGGTGCTGGTCGAGGTGGCGGCGGGCGTCGGTCATGGAGTGCACGGTGCCGGACACGCTGAAGCCGGGCACCCGCCCCACGTACAGGGCGTGCGCGGCGGCGGCCACCGGGTCGTCCTCGACGACCAGGACCCGGATACCGGAGGTGCTCACCGGGCACCTCCTCTCGCGGCCGGGCACTCAGGGCGGGACTCTCTCATGCCGAAGCCTCGCTCCGCTCGGCCTCGCATTCGCTCGGCTCGCACCTTTCCATGATTCGCTCGCTCCGCTCTCTCATGCCGCAGCCTCGCTCCGCAGCGGCAGCCGTACCGTGAAACACGCGCCGCCCTCCGGTGCCGGGTCCAGCGCGACGGTGCCGCCGTTGCGCCGTACGGCCTGCTGGACGAGGGCCAGGCCCAGCCCGTGGCCGTGGCCGGTGGTGGACTGCTTGGTGGTCCAGCCGCGCCGGAAGATCTCCTCGGCGGCGTCCGCGGCCACCCCCGGGCCGTTGTCCGCCACCCGCAGCAGCAGCTCGCCGCCGGCCGCCCGCGCGGTGACCCGCACCCGGGGCGGCTCCGGGGGGAGGTGCCCCGGGCCGGGGGCCGCGGCCTCGATGGCGTTGTCGAGCAGATTGCCCAGCACCGTCACCAGGTCGCGGGCCGGCAGCCCGGGCGGCAGCAGCCCGTCATCGATCCGGCTGTCGGGCGTCAGGACCAGCTCGACGCCGCGTTCGTTGGCCTGGGCGGCCTTGCCCAGCAGCAGCGCCGCGAGCACCGGCTCGGCGACCGCGCCGACGACCTGGTCGGTCAGCGCCTGCGCCAGCTCCAGCTCGGCGGTGGCGAACTCCACGGCCTCCTCGGCCCGCCCCAGCTCGATCAGCGAGACGACCGCGTGCAGCCGGTTGGCGGCCTCGTGCGCCTGCGAGCGCAGCGCCTCGGCGAACCCCCGCACCGAGTCCAACTCGCCCGACAGCGCCTGGAGTTCGGTGTGGTCGCGGAGGGTGACCACGCTGCCGCGCCGCTCGCCGCCGGAGACCGGGGCGGAGTTGACGACCAGCACCCGCTCGCCGGTCAGATGCAGTTCGTCGACGCGCGGGCCGGCCGCCAGCAGCGCCTCGGTGAGCGCCTCCGGCAGCCCCAGCTCGGTGACCCGCAGGCCCACCGCGTCGCCGGACAGCCCCAGCAGCTCCCGCCCGCCGTCGTTGATCAGGGCCACCCTGCGCTCCCCGTCCAGCATCAGCAGTCCCTCGCGTACGGCGTGCAGCGCGGCCTGGTGGTAGTCGTGCATCCGGCTGAGTTCCCGGGCGTTCATCCCGTGGGTGTGCCGCCGCAGCCGGGCGTTGACGACGTAGGTGCCCGCCCCGCCGAGCACCAGCGCCGCCGCGGCCACCCCGACCAGTGCCAGGACCTGGTCACGCAGCTGCTCGCTGATGGTCTCGATGGTGATCCCGGCGCTGACCAGCGCGGTGATCCGGCCGCCCTGCCGCGGGTCGTGGACCGGGGCGACGACGCGCACGGACGGGCCGAGCACCCCCATGTGGGTCTCCGGGAAGACCTTGCCGTGCAGCGCGGGGCCGATGTGCCCGAGGTACTTCCTGCCGATCGCGGACGGCTCCGGGTGCGTCCAGCGGATCCCGCCCGGCGTCATCACCACCACGAAATCGACGTGCGCGTCGTGGCGCAGCCGCTCGGCGTACGGCTGGAGCACGGCCGTGGGGTCCTTGCCGCGGACCGCCGCGACGACGGCGGGGGAGTCGGCGACGGCGGTGGCCACCGCCGTCGCCTGCCGGGTGGCGGTCTCCGCCGCCTGCCGGCCGGCGCTGAGGTACGCGAAGACCGCGCAGCCCACGACGACCGCCGCCACCAGCACCACCTGCATGGCGAAGAGCTGGCCGGCGAGGCTGCGCGGGCCGCGCAGCCGGCCGGGCCACCGAGGCCGGCGGGGGCGGGGGAGTCGCATACAGAACAGTCTGCCCGGTCACTTTTACGTGAACGAAATGTACGCAAGGGTGACCAGCGCCACAGCGGCGTGCATAGTCGCCGGGACTTGTTGTGTGGCAGAGCCGCAGATCAGCGCACAACCGTAGACCCGAGGAGGGCAGCCGTGGCTGCACAGACAACGCCGCGTGAGGGCATCCCTGAGGAGAGCGCGCCCCGGAAGCGGGACCGGACCCATTTCCTCTACATCGCCGTCATCGTGGCGGTGCTGCTCGGCATCATCGTGGGCTTCGCGGCCCCTGGGGTGGCCGTCGAGCTCAAGCCGCTCGGCACCGGGTTCGTGAACCTGATCAAGATGATGATCTCGCCCGTCATCTTCTGCACCATCGTGCTGGGCGTCGGCTCGGTCCGTAAGGCCGCCAAGGTCGGCGCGGTGGGCGGACTGGCCCTCGGCTACTTCATGGTGATGTCCACCGTGGCGCTGGCCATCGGCCTGGTCGTCGGCAACCTGCTGGACCCCGGTTCCGGTCTCCACCTGACCGAGAGCGTGCGGCACGCGGGGCAGGCGCAGACGTCGGGCGGCGGCGAGTCGCTGTCCGAGTTCCTGCTCGGCATGATCCCCACCACCCTGGTCTCCGCCTTCACCCAGGGTGAGGTGCTGCAGACGCTGCTGGTGGCGCTGCTGGTCGGCTTCGGCCTGCAGGCGCTGGGCTCGGCGGGCGAGCCGGTGCTGCGCGGCGTCGGGCACCTCCAGAAGCTGGTCTTCCGGGTGCTGGCCATGATCATGTGGGTGGCGCCGGTGGGTGCCTTCGGCGCGATCGCGGCGGTGGTCGGCGAGACCGGCCTGGACGCGCTGAAGTCGCTGGCGATCATCATGGTCGGCTTCTACACCACCTGTCTGCTGTTCGTGATCGTGGTGCTCGGCACGCTGCTCCGGCTGGTCGCCGGGGTCAACATCTTCCAGCTGCTGAAGTACCTCGGCCGGGAGTTCCTGCTGATCCTCTCCACGTCCTCCTCGGAGTCTGCGCTGCCCCGGCTCATCGCGAAGATGGAGCACCTCGGCGTCAGCAAGCCGGTGGTCGGCATCACCGTGCCGACCGGCTACAGCTTCAACCTCGACGGCACCGCCATCTACCTGACGATGTCCTCGCTGTTCGTGGCCGAGGCGATGGGCAAGCCGCTGCCCCTCGGTCAGCAGATCTCGCTGCTGGTCTTCATGGTCATCGCGTCGAAGGGCGCGGCGGGCGTCACCGGCGCCGGCCTGGCCACGCTCGCCGGCGGTCTGCAGTCGCACCGCCCCGAACTGGTCGACGGCGTCGGCCTGATCGTCGGCATCGACCGCTTCATGAGCGAGGCGCGCGCCCTGACCAACTTCGCCGGCAACGCGGTGGCCACCGTCCTGATCGGCACCTGGACCAAGGAGATCGACACGTCCCGGGCCGCCGAGGTGCTCGCCGGCCGGATCCCGTTCGACGAGAAGACGCTGTCCGTCGACGCGCACGGTGCCGCGCACGGTGCCGCGGCGGACGAACCGGTGGCCGGCGCGGTCGCCGCACCGCGCGACGGCGGGGCGCCGAAGGAATCCGCCCGGGCCTGAAACCGGGCCGTGCGAGGAGGGGAGGAGGGGCGGGCGCCCACCGGGCACCCGCCCCTTCGGCATGTCCGGCCGCCGGGTCCGTGCCGCGCGGGGGTCAGGCGGGCCGGAGCCAGAGCGTGGCCAGCGGCGGGAGGACGGCGGTGAGCGAGGCGGTACGCCCGTTCCACGGGGTGGCCTCGGCCTTGAGGAGGTCGGGGTTGGCGACGCCCCCGCCGCCGTAGCGCGGCTCGTCGGTGTTGAGGACCTCCCGCCAGGCGGCGACGTCGTCGGGCACGCCGATCCGGTAGGCGTGGCGTACCACCGGGGAGAAGTTGGTGACCGAGAGCAGCGGGGAGCCGTCGGCCGCGAAGCGCAGGAAGGAGAAGACGTTGTCCTCGCTCGCGTCGCCGTCGACCCAGCGGAACCCGGCCGGGTCGGTGTCGCGCTCCCACAGGGCCGGAATGGCGAGGTAGCGGCGGTTGAGGTCGCGGACGAGATCCCGTACGCCGCGGTGGTCCGGCTCCGCGTCGTAGGACGGGTCCAGCAGCCACCAGTCCGGGCCGTGGCTCTCCGCCCACTCCGCGCCCTGGGCGAACTCCTGCCCCATGAAGAGGAGTTGCTTGCCCGGGTGGGCCCACATGAAGCCGAGGTAGGCCCGGTGGTTGGCGCGCTGCTGCCACCAGTCGCCCGGCATCTTCGACACCAGCGCGCCCTTGCCGTGCACCACCTCGTCGTGGGAGATCGGCAGCACGTAGTTCTCGGAGTAGGCGTAGATCATCGAGAAGGTCATCTCGCCGTGGTGGTACTTGCGGTGCACCGGCTCCTTGGAGACGTAGCCGAGCGAGTCGTGCATCCAGCCCATGTTCCACTTCAGCCCGAAGCCCAGCCCGCCGAAGCCGCCCGGCCCGACGTGGTGCGTGGCGCGGGTGACGCCGTCCCAGGCCGTGGACTCCTCGGCGATGGTCACCACCCCGGGACAGCGCCGGTAGACCGTCGCGTTCATCTCCTGCAGGAACGCCACCGCGTCGAGGTTCTCCCGGCCGCCGTGCACGTTCGGCGTCCAGCCGCCGTCCTCGCGCGAGTAGTCCAGATAGAGCATCGAGGCGACGGCGTCCACCCGCAGCCCGTCGATGTGGAACTCCTCGCACCAGTACACCGCGTTGGCGACCAGGAAGTTGCGGACCTCGGTGCGGCCGTAGTCGAACTCCAGGGTTCCCCAGTCCGGGTGCGCGGCCCGTGCCGGGTCCTGCGGCTCGTACAGCGGGCGGCCGTCGAACTCCGCCAGCGCCCAGTCGTCGCGCGGGAAGTGCGCCGGCACCCAGTCCATCAACACCCCGATACCGGCCCGGTGCAGCGCGTCGATCAGGAACTTGAAGTCGTCCGGCGTGCCCATCCTGGCGGTGGGCGCGTAGAAACCGGTCACCTGATAGCCCCACGAGCCGCCGAAGGGGTGCTCCGCGACCGGCATGAACTCGACGTGGGTGAAGCCGAGGTCCTTGACGTAGGCCGGGAGCTGGGCGGCGAGCTGGCGGTAGGTGAGGCCGGGGCGCCAGGACGCCAGGTGCACCTCGTACACCGAGAACGGCGCCTCGTGCACCGGCCGCTCACCGCGCCGGGCCATCCAGTCGGCGTCCTTCCAGCGGTAGTGCGACTCGTGCACGACCGAGGCGTTGGCGGGCGGGCACTCGGTCCGCCGGGCCATCGGGTCGGCGCGCACCGTCCTCGACCCGTCCGGCCGGGTGATCTCGAACTTGTACAGCTCGCCCTCGCCGACGCCGGGCAGGAACAGCTCCCAGACGCCGGAGGAGCCGAGCGACCGCATCGGGTGCGCGGTGCCGTCCCAGTAGTTGAAGTCGCCGACCACCCGGACACCCCGCGCGTTGGGCGCCCACACCGTGAAGCGGGTGCCGGTCACGCCCTGGTGCTCCATCGTCCGGGCGCCGAGCGCCTGCCACAGCTGCTCGTGCCGCCCCTCGGCGAACAGGTGCAGGTCCAGCTCGCCGAGCGCGGGCAGGAAGCGGTAGGGGTCGCGTACGGTCACCGGGCCGTCGCCGTAGTCGACCAGCAGCTCGTACTCCGGGACGGTGCGCAGCGGCAGCACCCCGGCGAACAGCCCGTCACCCTCCGGCACCAGTCCGGCGCGCAGGCCCTTGCCGACGACGGTCACGCTCCGGGCGTGCGGCCGCAGCACCCGGATCAGCAGCCCGCCGCGCACGGGGTGCGCGCCGAGCAGCCCGTGCGGGTCGTGGTGCGCACCGCCGAGCAGCCGGCCGCGGTCCTCGTCGGACAGCGGGGCGGCGGCGCGCACCCCACGGCCGCCGGACCCCGGGGTCGTGGCGGCGGCCTCCCGGCCGGCGGGGGGCAGCCCGGTGGAGGCGGGTGGCGCGGTCTCGGAAGGGGAGAGGCGGGAAGGGGGGCGGGCGGTCACGGCGGGGCCTCCTCGGGGCGGCGTCCTCTGCGGCGGTCGGTCGGTGGCGGTGCTGCGGCGGCTCGTCCGGTCCGCTCACCCCCGGCCGTCGGAGCCGGGGGAGCGCGCCGGGCCGGAGCCGTCCACGCCCACGGCCGGTACCCCGCCCGCCGCCAGCCGGCGGATGGCGGCCATCGGGACGGCCAGCCAGTCGGGCCGGTGCCGGGCCTCGTAGAGCACCTCGTAGACGGCCTTGTCGGTCTCGTAGGCGCGCATCAGTTCGGGCGCGGAGCGCGGGTCGAGCCCGCCGGCCTCGGCGTATCCCAGGCAGTAGGCGTCGCGGGTGCGCCGCGCCCACTCCAGCGCCCAGGGGTCCCCGCCGGCCGGCCCGCTGCGCGCGGCGTAGTCGAAGGAGCGCAGCATCGCCGCGACGTCCCGCACCGCCGGCTGCGGCCGTCGCCGCTCGGCCAGCGGGCGGGCCGGTTCGCCCTCGAAGTCGATCAGCGACCAGCGTCCCTCGTCGGCGGTGCGCAGGGTCTGCCCCAGGTGCAGATCACCGTGGATGCGCTGGGCGGCCCAGCTGCGGCCGTCGTGGCCCACCGCGGCCAGCTCGTCGAAGGCGGTGCGCAGCCGCGCCCGGTAGGGCTGGAGGACGGGCACCGCACGGGCGGTGGCCTCCAGCCGCTGGTGCATCTGCGCGGCGATCACGTCCAGCTGCGGGCGGCGCAGCTCGGTGGTCGGCAGCGTCTGGGCGAGCGCGGTGTGCACCTCGGCGGTGGCGTGCCCGAGGGCGCGCGCCGAGCCGGTGAAGTCGGCGCGCACCGCCAGCGCGTTGAGCGCCAGCTGCCAGCCGTCCGCCGAGCCCGCCAGGAACGGCTGGAGCACGCCCAGCGTGGTCGCCTCACCGCTCTCGTCGGCGGTCGCCGACTCGAACCACGCGGCGGGCGCCGGCACCCGCGCGCACTTGGCGTCCGCCAGGGCCCGCGGCAGCTCCAGATCCGGGTTGACGCCCGGTTCGATCCGCCGGAAGACCTTCAGGATGAACGAATCCCCGTAGACGATCGAGGAGTTGGACTGCTCGACGGCGATCGGCCGGGCCGGCAGCCCGGAGGGGATGTCCACGTCCGCCTCGCGGCAGAAGCGCAGGCCCCCGAGCCGCCCCGGTACCCGCAGCCGTTCCAGCAGCAGCCCGCACAGCCGGTTGTCCAGCAGCGCGTCGTAGACCGTACGGCCGCGCAGCGGACCGCCGCCCGGACGGCCGATCACCGCCGGTGCCAGCTGCGGTGCCGGGGCCGGATGCACCCCCAGCAGGAGCTGGTAGCAGTCCCCGCCGGCCGGGGTGCGGCTGGGCGGGGCGCTCTGCTGCGCCCGTACGAGCAACTGGAGCAGTCCCGGAGCGGTGCCGTCGCCGGTGCACGGCAGCAGCTCGGTGGCCGAGAGCAGCGTGAAGCCGGTGAGCAGCCGGCCCTTGCCGGCGAACCAGCGCTGGCGTGGCACCCATTCGGCGAGCAGGGGCACCAGCGAGGACAGCAGATCGGGTGCGGTGACGAGCGGTCGGCGGTCAGGGCTGTTGCGGGTGGCACGGGTCGGGGCGGTGTCCGACATGGCGTCGCGTCCTTTCCCCGGGCACACGACAGGTAGGGCAAAGTGTCCCGGAATGCGGCCTTCACTGTGCGGTGGCGCGGTGGCGGTACCCCCGTACGGAGGCGGTGCGGGTCCCCCCGAAGGGCATGGCACCGGGGGTGTCCGCGGCGTGCGCTTCCGCCGCGTGGCGGTCCTCTCCGGAGCCGGGGGACCGACGATGGCTCACCCGGCCCGTGCGGTACTAGGGAGGCTGCCCGAGCGAAAGGTCAAAAAACGCCCGTACGCGCCACGGGGCCGCGTACGGGCGGTGTGCCGGTCGCCCGTGCCCGGTCAGGGCACCGGCGTCAGGCGGGTCTCCCCGCGGTGTTCCCGCCGGTCGGCGCCGGGTTCCTGCGCAGCCGGAACCAGTAGAACCCGTGTCCCGCGAGGGTCAGCAGGTACGGAAGTTCCCCGATGGCCGGGAAGCGCACGCCGCCGATGAGTTCCACCGGATGGCGGCCGCTGAACGACCGGAGGTCCAGCTCCGTCGGCTGGGCGAACCGCGAGAAGTTGTGCACGCACAGCACCAGGTCGTCGTCCGCGCCGTCGGTGCCCGGTGCCTCCCGCAGGAAGGCCAGCACCGCCGGGTTGGTGGACGACAGCTCGGTGTAGCTGCCGAGGCCGAAGGCCGGGTTCTGCTTGCGGATCTCGATCATGCGGCGGGTCCAGTGCAGCAGCGACGAGGGCGAGCTCATCGCGGCCTCGACGTTGGTGACCTGGTAGCCGTAGACCGGGTCCATGATGGTCGGCAGGAAGAGCCGCCCCGGGTCGCAGGAGGAGAATCCGGCGTTGCGGTCCGGCGTCCACTGCATCGGGGTGCGCACCGCGTCCCGGTCGCCGAGCCAGATGTTGTCGCCCATGCCGATCTCGTCGCCGTAGTAGAGGATCGGCGAGCCGGGCAGCGACAGCAGCAGGGCCGTGAACAGCTCGATCTGGTTGCGGTCGTTGTCGAGCAGCGGGGCCAGCCGGCGGCGGATGCCGATGTTGGCGCGCATCCGCGGGTCCTTGGCGTACTCGGCGTACATATAGTCCCGCTCTTCGTCCGTGACCATTTCGAGGGTCAGCTCGTCGTGGTTGCGCAGGAAGATGCCCCACTGGCAGCCGGAGGGGATCGCCGGGGTCTTGGCGAGGATCTCCGAGACGGGGTAGCGGGACTCGCGGCGCACCGCCATGAAGATGCGCGGCATGACCGGGAAGTGGAACGCCATGTGGCACTCGTCGCCGCCGACCGCGTAGTCGCCGAAGTAGTCGACGACGTCCTCCGGCCACTGGTTGGCCTCGGCCAGCAGGACGGTGTCCGGGTAGTGCTTGTCGACCTCCTCGCGGACCCGCTTGAGGAAGGCGTGCGAGGCGGGCAGGTTCTCGCAGTTGGTGCCCTCCTCGGCGTAGAGGTACGGCACCGCGTCCAGCCGGAAGCCGTCGATGCCGAGGTCGAGCCAGAACCGCAGGGCGGAGATCATCTCCTCCTGGACCGCCGGGTTCTCGTAGTTGAGGTCCGGCTGGTGGGAGAAGAAGCGGTGCCAGTAGTACTGCTTGCGGACCGGGTCGAAGGTCCAGTTGGACGCCTCGGTGTCGACGAAGATGATCCGGGCGTCGGCGTACTGCTTGTCGTCGTCCGCCCAGACGTAGTAGTCGCCGTAGGGCCCTTCGGGATCGGTGCGCGACTCCTGGAACCACGGGTGCTGGTCGCTGGTGTGGTTCATCACCATGTCGATGATGACCCGCATGCCGCGGTGGTGCGCGGCGTCCACGAACTCCACGAAGTCCGCCAGATCGCCGAACTCGGGGAGCACCGCGGTGTAGTCGGCCACGTCGTAACCGCCGTCGCGCAGCGGCGATTTGAAGAACGGCGGAAGCCAGAGACAGTCCACCCCCAGCCACTGCAGATAGTCGAGCTTGGCCGTGATGCCCTTGAGGTCCCCGATGCCGTCGCCGTTGCTGTCCTGGAACGACCGCACCAGGACTTCGTAGAAGACGGCCCGTTTGAACCAGTCGGGATCGCGGTCCTTCGCCGGGGTGTCCTCGAACGTGTCGGGGACAGGCTCATTGACGATCAATTGGGTGACCCTCCGATCGGTGAGGACGGTCGCAGCGACAGCACATGGGCGGGCGCGAGGGAGCTGCCCGGCTCCAGGCGCACATAGTTGTCCCTGCCCCAGTGGTAGGTATCGCCGGTGAGCTCGTCGCGCACCGGGAAGGACTCGTGCCGGCCCAGGCCGAGTTCCGGCATGTCCAACGACACCGTCGCCTCGTGGGTGTGGTGCGGGTCGAGGTTGACCACCGTGAGCACCGTGTCGGCCCCCTCGCCGTGTCCCGCCCGCTTGGAGAAGGCGAGCACGGCGTCGTTGTCGACCGGGTGGAAATGCAGGTTGCGCAGCTGCTGCAGGGCAGGGTGCCGGCGCCGGATGCGGTTGAGGGTGGTGATCAGGGGGGCGAGGGTGCGCCCCTCCTTCGCCGCCGCATCCCAGTCGCGCGGCCTGAGTTGGTACTTCTCCGAGTCGAGGTACTCCTCGCTGCCGGGGCGCAGCGGCGCCGACTCGCAGAGCTCGTATCCGGCGTAGACGCCCCAGGTGGGGGCGAGGGTGGCGGCCAGCACGGCCCGGATCTCGAAGGCGGGCCGGCCGCCCTCCTGGAGGTAGGCGTGCAGGATGTCCGGGGTGTTCACGAAGAAGTTGGGCCGCAGGTAGGAGGCCGACTCGCCGGACAGCTCGGTGAGGTAGTCGGTCAGTTCCTGCTTGGTGTTGCGCCAGGTGAAGTACGTGTACGACTGCTGGAAGCCGATCTGGGCGAGGGTGTGCAGCATGGCCGGGCGGGTGAACGCCTCGGCGAGGAAGAGCACGTCGGGGTCGGTGCGGTTGATGTCGCCGAGCACCTTCTCCCAGAAGGCCACCGGCTTGGTGTGCGGGTTGTCCACCCGGAAGATCCGTACGCCCTTGGCCATCCAGAACCGCAGCACCCGCTCGGTCTCGCGGACCAGCCCGCGGAAGTCGCTGTCGAAGGCGAGGGGGTAGATGTCCTGGTACTTCTTCGGCGGGTTCTCGGCGTAGGCGATCGAGCCGTCCGCGCGGTGGTGGAACCACTGCGGGTGCAGGGTGACCCAGGGGTGGTCGGGCGAACACTGCAGCGCGAAGTCCAGGGCCACCTCCATCCGCAGGTCGCGGGCGGTGCGCACGAAGTGCTCGAAGTCCTCGAAGGTGCCCAGGTCGGGGTGGAGGGCGTCGTGGCCGCCGGCCGCCGAGCCGATCGCCCAGGGGGAGCCGACGTCGTCCGGGCCGGCCGACAGGGCGTTGTTGGGGCCCTTGCGGAAGGCGGTGCCGATGGGGTGGACGGGCGGGAGGTAGACCACGTCGAAGCCCATCGCGGCGACGGCCGGCAGCCGCTCGGCGGCGGTGCGCAGGGTGCCGCTGACGGCGGTGCCCCGTGCGGTGACGACGGCGCCCTCGGAGCGCGGGAAGAGTTCGTACCACGAGCCGAACAGGGCCCGGCGGCGCTCGACGACCAGCGGCATGGGGCGCGAGACGGTCAGCAGCTCGCGCAGCGGATGGCGGTCGAGGGCCTCGATGACCTGCGGGGAGAGCGCCGCGGCGAGACGGGTGGCGGCCGGCAGCTGCGGATCGCGCAGCGCGTCCAGGGCGGCCAGCACCGACTCCCGGCCGTCGCTCTTGGGGACGTCGGCGGCCGCCCGCTCGTGCAGCGCGGCGCCCTCGGCGAGCACCAGCTCGGTGTCGATGCCCGCCGGGATCTTGACCGAGGCGTGCTTGCGCCAGGTCGCGAGCGGGTCGGACCACGCCTCGACGGTGAAGGTCCAGCGTCCCTCGACGTCCGGGGTGACCTCGCAGCTCCAGCGGTCGGTGCCGGGCGCCCGCTCCTGCATCGGCGTCCACGGACCGCAGCGGCCGGCGGGATTGCGCAGCACCACATTGGCCGCGACCGCGTCATGGCCTTCGCGGAAGACGGTGGCCGAGACCTCGAAGGTCTCGCCCACCACGGCCTTCGCCGGGCGGCGGCCGCAATCGATCTGCGGGCGGATGTCCAGAACAGGGATGCGACCGATCATCAGCTCACCTGGCTTGTGACGCTTTGCGGGGTTTTGTCCTTTGTATCCGCTTTACGGCAGGGGGGACGGGTGCGGGCAGGGGCGCTCCAGTCCGCTTTCACCCGGCTGGCGGATGACACGGCCGGCCGGGGTCTCCCTGTTGAGCCTTCCCTGGGGTGGTGCCCGGAATTTCCGACGGAATGTGAACTACTGGTACGTAACCTCGGGTCCGCCGTGACCCGTCCGACATACGTCCGCCGGTGCGCGGGCGGCCGCGGAGCTGCGCTGACACGGTCGGCTTTCGCCTCCTCAACTCGTTGTGAACACAGCGAAGTTGCGGTGTGCGGAGGTCCGGTGTCGCGCCGGGGCCCCTCGGCGCACCCCGAGCCTCTCTCCAGGAGGGAGCCGGTACAAGAGCGCCTGAGGGGGTGGAATCGGCCATATCGGCAAACGCGGCGGTAGGGAGCGCTCCGGATGCCTTACCGCCAGTGAACTCCCCTGGTCAACAGACGAGTTGGCGGTCGCCTAGCGGCGTGGCCGGTCCCGCACCACGCGCTTGGTGGCCAGGCGGTCGGCGGCGAAGCACAGCTCGTAGGCGGCGGCGCCGTCCGGGGAGACGCCGTAGTACACGCAGGACCGGCCGGGCGGGGGCGGCGGGGTGCCGTCCGGAGGGGCGTCCAGGGCGAAGAACGGCAGGACGGACTCCACCCGGGAGCGCGGATCGCCCGGCCGCAGCCGGTCGTAGCTCTGCCGCTCCAGCACCGTCCAGGACGGGGTGAGCAGATGGCAGACGCCCATCAGCACGACCAGGGCCGCCAGCAGGGCGAACGGGACGGCCAGCGTCTGCCGGAGCCGGCGCCGCACCTGCTGCCGGGCGTGCGCCAACTCCCGCCCGGTGGCGGTGTTTTCCGGGCCGCGGAGCGGAACGGGCGGTGTGCCGCCGGAGGTCGGCAACCGGGCCGAGACCGTGAAACCGCCGTCCGGAGCGGGCCCCGCCCGCAGCGCGCCACCCGCCAGCCGCACCCGCTCGTCCAGCCCCACCAGGCCGCTGCCGCCGGAGACCGGCGTCGGCGCCGGCCCGGCCGGCCGCGCGGGGTGGGTCACGGTCACCTCCAGCTCCTCGGCCTCCCGGGTGATCCGCACCCGTACGGCCGCGCCCGGGGCGTGCTTGGCGGCGTTGGTCAGCGACTCCTGCACCACCCGGTGCAGGGCATGCCCGGTCATGGCCGGAAGTCCGTCCCCCGCGGCGTCGTCCGGCTGCTCCAGCGTCACCGCCATCCCCGAGGCGCGCGCCCGCTCCACCAGTCGCGGGACGCCCTCGCCGGCCGGCAGCCGGGGCGCGCCCTCGTCGTCCGTGCGCAGCACGCCGATGATCTCCGCGAGCCGCTCGGTCGCCGACCCGGCCGCCGCGCGCAGTTCACCGGCCGCCGCCCGGTGGTCCGCGGACAGCTCGGGGGCGAGCTCCAGCGCCCCGGCCCGCAGGGCGATCAGGGCCAGGTCGTGGCCGAGGGAGTCGTGCAGGTCGCCGGCGATCCGGGTGCGCTCGCGCAGCCGGGTGCGCTCGGCGACGGCCCGCGCCTCGCGCTCCATCCGCGCGGCGAGCTGCCAGCCGGTGCGGACCAGTTCGGCGTACTGGCGGCGGTAGCGGCCCAGCAGCCACGGCAGCACCACGTTGAGCGACAGGGTCAGCAGGAAGGAGAACCACGGCCACACCGTCCGTCCGACGACCGCGGTCAGCGGCAGCGCGCCGGCCGCGAGACCGGCGAAGCACCACAGCGCGGGACGGGCGCGCGGCATCCGGACGCCCGCCAGATAGCCGAAGGCAGCCAGCGCGGGGCTGTAGGCGACGGTGAACAGGTCCAGGGTGATCGCCAGGCTGGGTACGACCGGCAGCGCCAGCGCCACCAGCGGCCACCGGCCGCGCACCAGCACGGCCACCGCGAGCAGCGGGAACGCGGCCGCGGTCGCCCCCACGGGCGAGCCGGGCACGGCCTCCAGCGCGAGGGCCGGCGCACCGCACAGCGCCAGCCACAGGACGAGACCGGTGAGCGCCGCGTGCAGCCGCCGCCGGTCCGGGCGGGTCCGGGGCGTCACGACGCGGGGACCAGGCCCGCCTCGTGGGCGAGGATCGCCGCCTGGACGCGGTTGCGGACGCCGAGCCCGGCGAGGATCGCGCTGACGTAGCCCTTGACGGTGCCCTCGACCAGGGACAGCCGCCGGGCGATCTCCGCGTTCGACAGCCCGGCGCCGACCAGTCCGAGCACCTCCCGCTCGCGCCCGGTCAGTCCGGCGATCCGGGCTCGGGCGGCCGCGCCGCGGGTCAACCGGCCGTCGCCCAGCTGGGCCAGGACGTGCCGGGCGACGGTCGGGGAGAGGCAGGCGCCGCCCTCGGCCACCGCCCGCACGCCGGCGATCAGCTCCCGGGGGTCGCCGGACTTCAGCAGGAAGCCGGCGGCGCCGGAGCCCAGCGCGTCGGCGATGTACGCGTCCTCGGAGAACGTCGTCAGCATGACCACGGCGGTCCCCGGCACCACCCTGGCCAGCTCGGCGGCGGCGCCGAGGCCGTCCAGGCGCGGCATGCGGATGTCCAGCAGGCAGACGTCGGGGCGGTGACGCAGTGCCAGGTCGACCGCCTCGCGGCCGTCGGCGGCCTCCGCGACGACCTCGATGCCGGGCCCGGAGGTGAGGACCGCCCGCACCCCCGCCCGCAGCAGCGTCTCGTCGTCGGCCAGCAGCACCGTGACGGTCCGGCTCATCGTCCCCCCCTGATCACCCCGTGACGTGCGAAGGCGGTGTCCGGAGATCTCCGGACACCGCCCGCTCCGGGGTCACGTTACCCCGGGACGATCAGCACGTTCCCGCACGTTGCGTCACTTGACGGCGACACCGGTCCAAGCGGCCTCGACGCCCTTGACCTCTGCGCTGTCCTTGCCGTAGAGGTCGGTGGCGGCCTTGACGGTCGCCTCGCGCGCGGCCTTGTAGTCCGTGTTCGAGGTCATGTACTCGGTCAGGGCCTTGAACCAGATCTTCTCGGCCTTGTCCCGGCCGATGCCGGTGACCTTGGAGCCGTCCGCCGTCGGGCTGTCGTACTTGACGCCACCGATCTCCTTCGCGCCGCTGCCCTCGGACAGCAGGTAGAAGAAGTGGTTGGCGACGCCCGAGGAGTAGTGCGGGTCGAGGTTGCCGGTGTTGGAGTCCCAGTTGTCCTGCGACTGACCGTCCTTGGACGGCTTGTCCATGTAGCGCAGCGGCTTGCCGTCACCGTTGATGTCGATCTTCTCGCCGATGAGGTAGTCGCCCGGGTCCTTGTCGTTCTTGGCGTAGAACTCGACCGAGGTCCCGAAGATGTCCGAGGTGCCCTCGTTGAGGCCGCCGGACTCGCCGCTGTAGGTGAGGTTGGCGGTGGCGGAGGTGACACCGTGCGACATCTCGTGCGCCGCGACGTCGATGGCGGTGAGCGGCTTCTTGTTGCCCTCGCCGTCGCCGTACGTCATGCAGAAGCAGCTGTCGTCCCAGAAGGCGTTGACGTAGCTGTTGCCGTAGTGGACGCGGGACGAGGCGCCCTTGCCGTCGCCCTTGATGCCGCTGCGGCCGTGCACGTTCTTGTAGTAGTCCCAGGTCTCGGCCGCACCGTAGTGCGCGTCGACGGCCGCGGTCTGCGGGTCGTCGGGCTTGCCGGTGCCCCAGGCGTCGTCGTCGTCGGTGAACGCCTTGCCGTCACCGGACTCGCTGTTGCCCAGGTTGGTGGTCTTGTGGCCACCGCGCCCGGCGTCGGTCAGCGTGAAGCCGCTGCCCTCCTTGGAGGTGCCCAGCTCGACGCTGCCGCTGTACTCGCTCTCGCCCTTGCCGGTACGGATCTCGTCGTACTGGAAGAGCTTCTTGCCGGTGTTGGCGTCGGTGATGACGTGCATCCGGCTGGGGGTGCCGTCCTTCTGCGTGCCCTTGACGACGGTGTCGTAGGCGAGGACGGGCGTGCCGGAGGCGGCCCAGACGACCTTCTTGGGCGCCTGCGCGGCGGTCTGCTTCGCGGCCAGCGACTTCGCCGCGGTGCCCTGCGCGGACTTCGCGGCGGCCTGCGGGGCGATCTTCGCCGTGGTGGACGCGACCTTGAGGGTCTTGTCGGTCGACTTGGTGGTGGACTTGATCGCACCGCCCTTGGCGGTGTGCACGACCAGGTCGCCGCCCAGCACCGGAAGGCCGGCGTAGGTGCGGTCGTAGCGGGTGTGCGTGGTGCCGTCGGCGTCCTTGATGACGTCCTTGACGACCAGCTTCTCCTGCGAGCCGAGGCCGAGCGCTTGGGCGGTCTGCGCGCGGGCGGCGCCCGCGTCACGCAGCAGTTCCGCCCGGTGCGAGGCGCTGAGGCGGAGCGGGCTGCCGTCCGCCTTCGTGGGGGTGGGGGCCGGCGAGGCGCCGGCGGTACCGACCGTGATGCCGGCGGCCAGCAGGGCCGCGGCGGCGAGGGCGGTACCGGTCACACGGGTCTTACGGGATATGCGGGGGGTCACGCGTGCTCCTTCAACTTTGCCAAGTGGTGGGGGTGCAAAGCGATGCGGGTGTGACGTGCGACCGGAACACTGCCATTCGAACGCGTGCATGTCAGGAGTCTGTTAACAACTTGGCTGATTTTCGTTCGTAGAGAGGGACGCGCTGTTCGTATAACGGAGTTGGACGCCGTTCCCGGATTTTCGGGAACGACGCCCAACTTCCTTACCTCACGGGCCAGTTGTGATCAGTTGCGCACTGCCGGCCCGCCTATGTCACACCAAGGTGACGGCCGGGTGCGGCCACCTGGTCAGAACGTCAGCTTCCAGCCGTTGATGTAGCCGCTGTCCTGGGAGTAGACGTCCTGGACCCGCAGCTTCCAGGTGCCGCTCGCCGCCTCCGAGGAGGCGTTGACGGTGTACGTCGTGTTCACGTTGGCCGCCGAGTCGTACACGCTGGAGTTCTTCAGCCGGTAGGCCGTGCCGTCCGGGGCGATCAGGTCGATGACCAGGTCACCGCGGTAGCTGTGCACGATGTCGACCCCGACCTTCAGCGTGCTCGGCGCGTTGCCGCTGCGGCTGACGGTGATCGGCGAGGTGACCGCCGCGCCGGCGTCCGGGATCTGCACGTCGTCGGCGTTCTCGAAGACATTGCCGCCGCCGACCGGGTTGACCGTCCAGGTGAAGGCGGCCGTACCGGTCTTCTTCGCCGCGTCGGTGACGGTGACCGTGACGTTGCCGGTGCCGGCCGTGGTCGGCGTACCGGAGATCAGACCGGTGCTCGCGTTGATCGACAGACCGGCGGGCAGGCCGGTCGCCGCGTAGCTCAGCGCGCCCGCGGTGCCGCTGGTCGCCTTGATCTGCAGGCTCGCCGCCTGGCCCACGGTGCTGGTCTGGTTGCCCGGGTTGGTGACGGTGACCCCGCCGCCGTCCGGGACGCGGGAGCCGACGTTGACCGCCGCCCAGGTGTTGGCGACCGTGTTGTACGACGCGCTGCCCTCGCCGAACAGGTCGGCGGCGGCCTTCAGCGTCGCGGTACGGGCGGCCGCGTAGTTGGTGTTGGAGCTCATGTACTGGCTGAGCGCCTTGAACCACACCTTCTCGGCGTTGGCCCGGCCGATGCCCGGCACCGGCAGGTTGTCGAAGGTCGGGCTGTCGTAGTGGACCCCGCCGATGTCCTTCGGGCCGCTGCCCTCGGACAGCAGGTAGAAGAAGTGGTTGGCGACGCCGGACGAGTAGTGGACGTCCTTGTTGCCGACGGTGCTGGACCAGTAGTCGGCGGACGCGCCGTCCTTGCTCGGCTTGTCCATGTAGCGCAGCGGGGTGCCGTCGCCGTTGATGTCGATCTTCTCGCCGATGAGGTAGTCACCGGGGTCCGAGGCGTTGTTGGCGTAGAACTCCACCGCCGTGCCGAAGATGTCGGAGGTCGCCTCGTTGAGGCCGCCGGACTCGCCGCTGTAGGTGAGGTTGGCGGTGGCCGCGGTGACACCGTGCGACATCTCGTGGCCGGCCACGTCGATGGCGGTCAGCGGGGCGGCGTTGCCGCTGCCGTCGCCGTAGGTCATGCAGAAGCAGCCGTCGTCCCAGAAGGCGTTGACGTAGCTGTTGCCGTAGTGCACGCGGGAGTAGGCGCCGACGCCGTCACCGCGGATGCCGCTGCGGCCGTGCACGTTCTTGTAGTAGTCCCAGGTCTCCTGGGCGCCGTAGGCGGCGTCCACACCGGCCGTCTGGGCGTTCTGCGGCGTACCGTCGCCCCAGGTGTCGTCGGCGTCGGTGAACAGCGAACCGGTGCCCGACGAACCGTGGTTGAGGTTGTAGGTCTTGTGGCCGCCACGGGTGGCGTCGGTCATCGAGAAGTTCGGGGCGGAGCCCGAGGTCCCGATGGTGACCTTGCCGCTGTACTCGCTGTTGCCGACGCCGGTCTCGATGCCCTGGTACTGGAAGATCTTGGCACCGGTGGTGGCGTCGGTGATGACGTGCAGCTGGTTGGGGGTGCCGTCGTCCTGCAGCCCGCCGATCACCGTCTCGTAGGCGAGGACCGGCTTGCCGTCGGCGACCCAGATCACCTTGCGCGGCGCCTTGGCCGCCTCGGTCTTCTTCGAGCCCAGGGCCCGCGCGGAGGTGACGGCCTTCGCCTCGGCGGCGGCCGGCTTGATCTTCGCGGTGGTGCTCGCGACCTTCAGCTGGGAGCCCACGGCCTTGGTGACGCCCTTGAGCTTGCCGGCCTTGCTCTCGTGCACCACGAGGTCGCCGCCGAGCACCGGCAGCCCTTCGTAGGTGCGCTCGTAGCGGGTGTGGATCGTGCCGTCGACATCCTTCGAGACGTCCTTGACGACCAGCTTCTCCTTCGCGCCGAGCTTCAGCTGCCGCGCGGTCTCGGCGGTGGTGGCACCGGCTGCCCGTATCAGCTCCGCACGCTGGGACGGGGACAGCTTCGCCGGCAGGGCGCCGGGAGCGGGTGCGGCATGCGTGGTGCCCGGCCGCGGGGCGGCCGCCGTTCCGGTACCGGCCTGTACACCGACGGCCAGCATCGCCGTGACGGCGACCAGCGCGCCGGTCGCAACGGCGCGGGTATGGGGGGTGCGTCTCACACTGACTCCTTCTGCGGTGGCCGCGCAGTGACGGTGCGGCCGGAGGGGGACCGGGCGGCGGAGCGGCCGTCCGGGCAGAGCGAGGCAGAACTCATGGAGCGTGTGGGGGGAGACGTACGCGAGGTACTGGATGTGCTTGTGGAGCGGTTGGCGCAAAAGATGCCGATGGTGCGCGTGGAACCGTCTGCCGCGAGGTGTGGTGCTGTGGGGGCCGCGCGGCGGTTGCGGGGAAGAGTCCCACCACGCATGACCGGTTGTCAGGCTCCGTTCAACTTATTGGCCGGAAAACGTCCGTTGCGCGAAATCGGCGTCCGAAAGCCGGACGGACGGTAGGTGTTCACGGCCGCGCCCCGCCGTGCCAGGACCCCCACAGGGCGGCATAGGCACCGTCCGCCGCCACCAGTTCGTCGTGGGTGCCCAGTTCGGCGATCCGGCCGTGCTCCATGACGGCGACCCGGTCCGCGTCGTGGGCGGTGTGCAGCCGGTGGGCGATGGCGATGACCGTACGACCTCGGAGGACGGCGGCCAGCGCCCGCTCGGTGTGGCGCGCGGTGCGCGGATCGAGCAGCGCGGTCGCCTCGTCCAGGATCACGGTGTGCGGGTCGGCCAGCACCACGCGCGCCAGGGCGAGTTGCTGGGACTGCGAGCCGTCCGGGCGGTAGCCGCCGGGGCCCAGCTCGGTGTCCAGGCCGGCCGGCAGCTCCGTGGCCCAGTCGGCTCCCACCGCGGCCAGCGCGGCGTGCAGGGCGGTATCACCGGCGTCCGGCGCGGCGATCCGCAGATTGTCCCGGACGCTGCCCAGGAACACGTGGTGCTCCTGGGTGACCAGGACGACCTGGCGGCGCAGCACCTCGGGGTCCAGCTCCGCGAGCGGCACCCGCCCGGCGGTCACCGAGCCGCTGCGCGGCGCGTCGATGCCCGCCAGCAGCCGCCCGAGCGTGGACTTGCCGGCGCCGGAGGGCCCCACCAGGGCGATCCGCTCCCCGGGGCGGATGGTCAGATCCACCCCCCGCAGCACCTCGGCACCGCCCCGGTCGTAGGCGTAACGCACCGCGCGGACGTCGATCCGGTCGTCGGCGGGCAGCGGCCGCGCGGCCCCGGCCCGCGGTGACCGCGGGGCCGTGCCCACCCCCTCGACGCGGGCGAACGCGGCGGCGCTGGACTGCAGTTGCTCGACCCACAGCAGGATCGTCTCCAGCGGCTCGGACAGCTGACGCAGGTACAGCGCCGCGGCGATCACCACCCCCAGGCTGATCCCGCCCCGCCCGTGCAGCGCCCCGCCCACCAGCAGGACGCCGGCCACCGGGAGCACGTACGAGACGTCCACCGCGGGCAGCAGCACACTGCGCAGGAACAGCGTGCGCAGCCGGGTGCGGCGGCAGCCCTCGACGGCCCGCTCGCCCGCCGCCCGCCGGCGCTCCTGGAGGCCCAGCGCCTCGACCGTCCTGGCGCCCTCCGCGGTGGCCGCGAGCAGCTCCGCCAGCGCCGACGTCGCGGCCCCCTCCGCGAGGTACGCGGCGTGCGCGCGCCGCAGGTACCACCGGACCGCCAGCAGACCGCTCAGCAGCCCCAGCCCGCACAGCCCGAGCAGCGGATCGAGCACCACCACCGCGCCGAGCAGGAACAGCGCCTGCGCCGCCGCGACGCACACCTGCGGCACCGCGTCCCGCAACGTCCGTGCGACGGCGGTGACATCGGTGGTGCCACGGGCGGTCAGATCGCCGGTGCCGGCCCGTTCCACGACCGCCGCGGGCAGCGCCAGCGCCCGGTCCAGGTACTGCTCGCGGACCCGCGCCGCGGTCCGCTCGCCGAAGCGGTGCGCGACGTACCGCGCGTACCGCGCCAGCAGCAGCTGCGCGAGCGCGCACACCACGATCGCGAGCGCCAGCCGGTCGACCGCGCGCACCCCGCCGCCCGCCCGGACCGAGTCCACGATCCGGCCGAGCAGCCACGGGCCGGCCAGCCCGGCGCCGGCGGCGAGCGCGTTGAGCACGAGCATCAGGACGAACGCCGCACGGTCCGGCCGGATCAGCCGGAGGGCCGCCCGCCGGGTCGCGGCACGCGCGGCGACCGGCAGCCCGGCACCGTCCGGCGGGGCGTCCGGAGCATCCGCGGCGGACGGCCGGCGGGCCGTGCCGGCCCGCTCCGGCGGCGCGGTCGGGGTGGGTCCGGTGGCCGTCATCGCGTGCCCTCCTCCGTCGCGGGGACCGCCCGGGGAAGCGGCAGGACGCCGCCGCCCGCCCCGCCGCCGTCCGCCCCGTTCCCGTCCGTCCCGTCCTCGCCGCGCGCGACCAGACGCCGGTAGCCGGGCTGTTCGTCGAGGAGCCGGCGGTGGCTGCCGGCCGCGGCCACCCGGCCGTCGACGAGGAAGCACACCGTGTCGGCCCGGGCCAGCAGCAGCGGTGAGGTGCTGGTGACGACGGTGGTGCGGCCCGCCCGGGCGGCGTGCAGCCGGGCCGCGACGGCCGCCTCGGTGTGGGCGTCGACCGCAGAGGTCGGCTCCACCGCGAGCAGCACCTCGGGGTCGGCCAGCAGCGCCCGCACCAGGCGCAGCCGCTGCCGCTGCCCGCCGGAGAGATTCTGTCCGCGCGCCTCGACCGGGGAGTCCAGCCCGTCCGGCAGACCGCGCACGATGTCCTCGGCCATCGCCGCGCGTACGGCGTCCCCGATGGCCTGCTCGGTACGGTCGCGACGCCCCGCGAGCACCTCGCGCAGCGTCCCGGCGAACAGCGCCGCCTCGTTGTCCGCCACCAGGATCCGGCCGCGGACCTCGGCCAGCGGCAGCTCGTCGAGCCGCACCGCGCCCCAGGTCGCCGCGGATTCCGCGAACCGGCCCAGCCGGTCGACCACCGCGGCCGACTCGGCCGGCCGGGCGGAGACCAGCGCCGTCAGCTGCCCGGGCACCACCTCGACGCCCGAGCGGGGATCCCGCAGCACGGCCGGCCCCTCCGGCGCGCGCACCGTACCGGCCCGCGCCGCGGAGCCGTCCGCGGTGTCCGGCTCGCATGCCAGGAACCGGACGACCCGGCCGGCGGCGACCAGTCCGCGGGTCAGGTCGTAGCCGCCCTCGATGAAGAACGAGACCGGTAGCACCAGGGCCGCCGCATAGCCGTAGACCGCCACCAACTCGCCCACCGTGATCTGCCCTTGGGCCGCCATCCGGGCGGCGAGCCAGGTCACCGCGGCCAGGAAGAGCGCCGGCAGCCCCACCCCGAGCGCCTGGATCCAGCTCGTCGCCGCGCCGACCCGGTAGCCCTCGCGGCACAGTGCCCGCGACTCGCCGCGGTAGCGATCGGCGAACACCTCCTTGCCGCCCAGCCCGGCCAGCACCCGCAACCCGCCGACCAGGTCCGTCAGCCGCGCGGCCAGCCCGCTCTGCCGCTCGCGGTAGCGCGCCTCCGCGCCCTGGAGCCGGCCCAGCAGCGGCCCCACCAGCAGCGCGAGCAGCGGTACGCCCAGCAGCACCACCACGGCGAGCAGCGGCGAGACGGCCAGCAGCAGCGCCGCGACGACGACGTAGGCCAGCACCCCGCCGACACCGGGCCCGGTCATCGTCAGGGTCTGGCTGATCACCCCGACGTCGCCGATCCCGATCGTGACGATCTCCCCGGCCGTGGTCTTCCCCGGCAGCGCCGCGCCCAGCCGTACGGTGTGCGCCACGAGGGTGCGAACCGTGCGGAAGGTGGCGTCCATCCGGATCCGGGTCATCGTGCGGTGCCGCAGGGCCCCCAGACAGGCGTTGAGCACCCCGACGCCCAGCAGCGCCGCGGTCCATCCGAGCAGCGCCGGCATCCGGCCCGGCACCAGCCCCTCGTCGATCGCCCGGGACAGCACGTACGGCGGCACCATCAGCCCCATCATCCACAGGCTTCCGTACGCCGCCCCCGCCGCGACCCGCCGGCGCTGACAGGCCACCAGCCACCACAGGTACCGCCCGGCACCGCGGTGGCCCACGGCCCCCGGGCCCGCTGCGTCGTCCGCCATGTGCCGCCCCCCCGTTCGTCCTCGTCCCATGATCCGGACTCCGTCAACCCCGGCTCCTGCGGGGCCCGGAGTCCGCGTCCGGTGACCGGCGGCACAGCCGGTGGACGGTCGGCCGGGGGAGCCCGGGGGCGGGACGGCGCGGACGCGCGAACCTCCGCACGCCGCGGGGAGCGGAACGGCAGCCTGTGCGGCGGTGGTTCAGCGGTGGCTGGCCGGGCCGGTCATGGAGACCGATCGGAATTAGGCATTCCGGTCAGATATGGCCATCATCTGTGCGTGGGCCGTTGGTTCCGCACCACGGGCCCTCATCACGTGCGCGCTGCCGCGCTTGTCAGGCACCTTCAGGGGGAACAGTGCCCGCTCAGAACACCACGACCACGCAGGACACTTCGAGCGCATCGGACCCGGGGGTCGCCCGGACGGCTGAGCGCCCCGCGCCGCCGGCCCGGTCCGGGCGTGCCGCCGCGCTCGGCTGGCTGCTCACCCTCGCGCTCAACGTCGCCGCCCCGATCCTCACCTACAACGCCCTCCGCGACCACGGTTGGAGCGAGGTCGCGGCGCTCCTGGCGGGCGGCGCCTGGCCGGTGCTCGACAGCGTCGTCCACCTGGTGTGGCGCCGCCGTCTCGACGAGTTCGCGCTCGTCACCCTGGCGTTCCTGGTGATCACGGCCGTGGTGACGCTCCTGGGCGCGCACTCGGCACGAGCCCTGCTGGTCAAGGACTCCGCCGTCACCGGGCTGTTCGGGCTGCTGTGCCTGGCGACGCTGCTGGCTCCGCGCCCGCTGATGTTCTACTTCGGCCGCAAGTTCGCGACCGACGGCACCGCCGCGAGCACCGCCTGGTGGAACGGCCTGTGGCAGTTCGAAGGATTCCGCAAGACCCTCGCCACGATGACGACGGTCTGGGGCGTGGCCTACTGCCTGGAGGCCGCGCTCCGGGTCGGGCTCGCGTACACGCTGAACACGGACACCGTGGTGACGCTCAGCCCGTTCCTGATCTACGGCGTCCTCGGCGGCCTCGTCCTGTGGACCAGCGCGTACGGCAAGCGGGCAGGGCGCAGGGGCGAGGAGCGCGCCGCCGCCGCGGCCGCTGCTCGGGGCTGACCGGGGCATGATCTTGGTGAACCCCGGTTTCTTCCACCGGGGTTCACCGGATGATGTGCCGTTCAGGACGTGATCCGGGAGGACCCCGGTGGAAGAGGTCCTACTCGTTCCGGGTGTCCGCCCGAAACCATTCGGGGTGGTTCTTCAGGAGGTCCTTCAGAGCGGGCCAGGTCTGATTCAGGGTGTCCTGGAGCGGATGCTGATTGCACTCTTCGATCTTCACTTCACTGCCTGCGAATCCCACGATCAGCGTGGTCACCTGGCTTGCACCCGCCGCGAGTCCCGCGCCCCAGCCCTCCCATCTGGACGAATGGGAAAAGGTGACGTCATGCAGGCGGGAGTAGGGAACCCTGACGCGGCGATCGACGGTCCGGACGACGACGTGCGTGTCGGAGAAGGCGACCACTCCCGGCGTGAAGCCCAGCAGGCCGACCTTGACGAAACCCAGGAGCTGTTCGTCCCCGTGGATCGCACAAGTGCGCTTGATCTTGGCGGTCTTCCCCCGTCGAGGTCGGCGCTCCGTCACGAGGGGGATGCCGAGGTCGGCGAGCAGCATGCGCAGGGCGTCGGCCAAGGACGCCGGTTCGACCCGGTGGCGCTCGATGTAGGCGTCCACTTGCGCGATGTTGTAGCCGTGGCGGTCCTCGCCGGACACCACGGGGAAGTAGGGCGGTCTGCCCCTTGACCGACGATGGGGATCGGCGACCAGAGCGATGACATCGTGCCGGTGGGCGTCCACCTGTGTGATGTTGTATCCGCCGCCTTCGACCAGATCGAAGTCGCGCCCGGCGGGCGCCGTCGGCTGCGCTGCCGACGCGTCCGCGACAGCTGACCCCGCGCTGGTCCAGGCGTTGTTCCGTACGAAGCGGAAGCGGGCCACGCTGTCGGTGGACCGCTGGTTGGGCCTGGGCAGGCCGGCCTGCCGCAGTCGCGCCTTGAGGTGCGGGTAGATGGTCTCCAGCGTGAGCCACGGTGACTCCGCAGGCAGTCCCTTGTGCAGGACTTCGAGGAGCTGGCCCGTGAACGAGGTCGGAACCCCGTCTTGTTCCGCGAGCGGAGGGACATGAGCCGTCAGGTCGGCGGCAGTCAGGGTGTAGACACCGGTGGCCGCCGTGGCATGATCCACCGCGTCGACGCTGAGGGCCTCGATGGCACGTCCGGAATAACAGCAGTCGAGAATGACAATCTTGACCTCGGCGGGACAGCTGACGAGCGCCCTCTTCACCCTGCTGTACTCGATGCCGGTCACGTCGGCGTGTTCGGGATCGGTACCGGCAACGGTGAGGATCAGCTCGCCGGACGGGCTGATGAGACCGTGACCGGCGTAGTACAGCAGGAACGTCCCCATCGCTTCCTGAGCCAGACGGCGGATCTGCAGGATCGGCTGGATCGCGTCGGAGGGGTCCTGCAGATCCACGACCTGCTCCGGCGGCCACCCACCCAGACCGGGGTCGGTGAGCATGAGCTTCATGGCACGCACACTGTTCGCGGCGGCGGGAACCGGGGGAATGCCCGGGTGACGGAACGCCGAGGCCCCCAGCAGAACAGCGCGGGCCCCTTGCAGATCCGCGCGGTGACTACTCGCGGCCACTGCCGGCCCGCCGCACCATCGCTTCGATGAGGGGGGCGGCAACCTCCGCTTCCGCCGTCTCCAGATGCTCCGTGACTCCCTCCGGCGAAGTGATGGTGAACTTCACCGCGGGGCGACGGCTCTTGAGCCATGCGGTGAGCGACTGGGCCAGGACGACACCGAAGCCGCCCGATCCGACGGCGACAATCACCGCGTCCAAGACGCCACCGGAAAGCTCCTCGGGCCCCGCGGCCCGGAACGCCGGCTGCACCAGTCCCGACAACTGACGTTCGGCCCGGAGCCACTGCAACAGAGCCGTGAGCTCCCCGACGCCCTCGTCTCCGATCGCACCGATCCTGATTTCCATCAAACCTCCCCGATGCCACAGGCGGCGGGACAAACGCCCACCGGAGGGAAGTGTCCCAGCCGGCAATCCGCCCGTCCCGGCGTTCCGAAAATCACCACGTTTCCACCTGAGCAGTTGATAAGCACCGGCACGACAGTTAGTGAGTCAAGGAGGTCAAACGCGCACGATCATTGCTGACGAGGCGGCGCATGCCGGGTGAGCCGGGTCATCCCACGCTGTCCCGCCACGCCCGGTGCAGATCGGCGAACCGGCCGCGGTCCTTGATGAGTCGGTCCGGCGGGCCGTCCTCGACGATCCGGCCGTCCGACACGACCAGCACCCGGTCCGCCCGCTCGACGGTGGACAGGCGGTGGGCGATGACCAGGGCCGTGCGGCCCCGCAACACCGTGTCCATGGCGGCCTGGACGGCTCGTTCGCCGGGGATGTCCAGGGAGCTGGTCGCCTCGTCGAGGACGAGCACGGCCGGGTCGGCGAGCAGCGCCCGGGCGAAGCCGACGAGCTGACGCTGACCGGCCGAGATGCGGCCGCCCCGCTTGCGTACGTCGGTGTCGTAGCCGTCCGGCAGCGCGGTGATGAAGTCATGGGCGCCGATGGCTTCCGCGGCCCGTTCGATCTCCCGGCGGGAGGCGTCCGGGCGGCCGAGCGCGATGTTGTCGGCGACCGTGCCGGAGAACAGGAACGCCTCCTGGGTGACCATCACGACGCCGCGGCGCAGCTCCGCGGTGGCCAGCTCGCGCAGATCGACACCGTCGAGCAGGACCCGGCCCTCCGTGGGGTCGTAGAAGCGGGCCAGCAACTTGGCGAGGGTGGACTTGCCGGCGCCCGTGGCGCCCACCACGGCGACGGTCGTCCCGGCCGCGAGGGACAGCGAGAAACGGGGCAGCACCTCGCCGCCGGTGCGGTAGGCGAAGCGGACGCCGTCGAAGTCCACCGCCCGGCCCGGCCGGCCGCCGGCGAGGGCGGGCAGCGCGACGGGCGCCGCCGGCTCGGGGACCGTGGGCCGCTGGGCGAGCAGCCCGGCGATCTTCTGCAGCGAGGCGGCCGCGGACTGGTAGGCGTTCAGGAACATCCCGAGCCGGTCTATGGGGTCGTACAGCCGGCGCAGGTAGAGCACCGCGGCGGCCAGCACGCCCAGCGCGAGGCTGCCCGTGGCCACGCGGTAGGCGCCCCACAGGACGACCGCGGCGATCGTGGTGTTGGCCACCAGGCGGGAGGTGACGACATAGCGCGCCATCTCCAGGAAGGCGTCGCCGTTGACCCGTTCGTGGCGGTGGTTCAGCCGCGCGAACACCGCGTCGTTCGACGGCTCGCGGCGGAACGCCTGCACCGGGCGGATGCCGCCCAGGGTCTCGGCGAACTTCACGATGACGTCCGCGATGGCGGTGGACTTGGCGCTGAAGACGCGGTGCACGCGGCGCCGGTAGGAGCGTACGAGGAGGTACAGCGGGCCGGCGGACACCAGGGAGGCGGCCCCGAAGCCCCAGTCCAGGTACAGCAGGGTGGCGGTGATGTAGACCGTTGCCAGGACGATCGTGATCAGTTCCTGCAGCCCGTCGTCGAGGAGGGTGCGCAGCGACTCGACGTCGGTGGTGGCCCGCGAGATCAGCCGGCCGGAGGTGTAGCGCTCGTGGAAGTCCAGGCTCAGCGCCTGGCCGTGCCGGAAGATCCGGCCGCGGAGGTCCAGCAGCACGTCCTGACTGACCCGTGCGGAGAGCTGGACGAAGCCGAACTGCAGCCCGCCGGACGCCGCGGCGCACAACGCGGCCGCCCCCGCCACCGCGAGCAGCGGACCGTGCTCGCCCGCCCGCAGCGCGGGCACCGCGCGGTCCAGGGCGTAGGCGACCAGCAGCGGCCCGGCCTGCACCGCGGCCTGCTGGAGCAGGAGCAGGACGGCCACCAGCCGGACGCGGTGGTGGTGCGGCGCCAGCAGGGAGGCCAGCAGCGTCCGGGCGGCTCCCCCGGGCGCGGGGAGCCGGTCCCGCTCGAAGAGGTCCGCGGACTCCGCCTGCTCCGGGGGTCGTTCCCGGCGCCGGCCGGGGCCGCCGGGGGAGTCGTCCGAGGGCAGTTCGGCGGTGGTGGTCGTCATCGGTCGCCCTCTTCCCCGCCGGACATCAGCGCGGCGTACTCGGGGTTGTCCCGGAGGAGTTCGTGATGGGTGCCGACGGCGGCGATCCGGCCGTCGGACAGCAGCGCCACCCGGTCGGCGAGCAGGACCGTGGACGGGCGGTGGGCGACGACCAGGGCCGTGGTGGACGACAGGACCTGGCGCAGCGCCGCCTCCACCAGGGCCTCGGTGTGCACGTCGAGCGCGGAGAGCGGATCGTCCAGGATCAGGAAGCGGGGCCGGCTGACGACGGCACGGGCCAGGGCGAGCCGCTGCCGCTGGCCGCCGGACAGGCTCAGGCCCTGCTCGCCGACCTGGGTCGCGCTGCCGTCGGGGAGCGCGGCGACGAACTCCTCGGCCTGCGCGATCCGCAACGCCCGCCGCAGCTCCGCCTCGCCGGCGCCCTCCGCGCCCATCAGAACGTTCTCCGCGGCGGTCGCCGAGAAGAGCGTCGGTTCCTCGAAGGCCACCGCGACCAGGGCACGGGCCTCCGCCCGGCCGATCGTGGCCAGATCGCGCCCGTCGAGGGTGATCCGTCCGGCGGTGGGGTCGTACAGCCGGGGCACCAGCGCGGTGAGGGTGGTCTTGCCGCTGCCGGTCGCGCCGACCAGGGCCATCGTCTCGCCCGGCCGGACGTGCAGGGTGACGTCCTTGAGGGTGGGCGGCGCGTCCGGTGGCGCGTCGGGGTAGCGGAACGCGACGCCGGAGAAGCGCAGCCCGCCGGGCGCGTCCCGCGGCCCGCCCCCGTGGACCGGCACCGCCGGCTCGACCCGTACCTCCGGCTCGACCCGTACCTCCGGCTCGACCCGTACCTCCGGCTCGGGCCGTGCCGACGGCTCGTCGCGAACCGCCGGCTCGTCCCGCACCGGTGGTTCGTCCATCACCTCGAAGTAGCGGTCCGTGGCCGCCGCCGCCTCGTTGCTCATCGCCAGCATGAAGCCGATCGACTCCACGGGCCAGCGCAGTGCCAGCGCCGTCGACAGGAACGCGACGAGGGTTCCCGCGGACAGTGCGCCGTCGGCGACCTGGACGGTGCCGAACACCAGGGCGGCGCCGAGCGCGAGCTCCGGAAGGGCCGTGTTGACGCCCCAGATCCAGGCCAGCAGCCGTGCCTTGCGCAGCTCGGTCGTGCGCAGGGCGCGGGTCAGCTCCTTGAAGGCGCGGGCCTGGCTGCGGTGGCGTCCGAAGCCCTTGATGATGCGGATGCCGAGCACCGACTCCTCGACCACCGTCGTCAGATCGCCGAGCTGGTCCTGCGTCCGGCGCGCCGCCCGCCCGTACTTCGCCTCGAAGAGCGAGCACAGCACCAGCAGCGGCACCAGCGGCGACAGCAGCACCAGTCCCAGCGACCAGCGCTGGACCACCAGCAGCACCCCGCCGACCAGGATGGTCACGCCGTTGACCAGCAGGAAGATGAGCGGGAAAGTGAGGAACTGACGGAGCGTCTGCAGATCGGTCGTGCCCCGTGACAGCAACTGGCCCGAGGGCCAGCGGTCGTGGAAGGCGACCGGCAGCCGCTGGAGGTGGCGGTAGAGCGCCTCGCGCATCGCCGCCTCCACCCCGGCCAGCGGGCGCGAGACCAGCCAGCGCCGCAGCCCGAACAGCAGCGCCTCGGCGACCCCGAGCAGCAGCAGGTAGCCGGCGCCCAGCCACACCCCGCCCGGGTCCCCGTCCGCCACCGGCCCGTCGACCAGCCACTTGAGCACCAGCGGGATGACCAGGCTCAGACAGGAGGCGATCACCGCCACGAAGGCCGCGGCGGACAGCCGCACCCGCACCGGGCGCACATACGGCCACAGCCGCAACAGCGCGCGCACGACGGAGCGTCGGGGTAAGCCGGAGCCGTCCGCGGGGTCTGTCGGGGCGGCCGGGTTCGTCGGGTCGGTGGGCTCGGTCCGGTGCCGGGCCGGGGGCGTCGTCTGCGTGGTGTCGGCCATCATGCGCGAGCGTAAGGCGCACCACTGACAACGCTCATCCGGATTTCGGCCGCCCCGCCCCCGCCGGCCGCCCCTCCCGGCCGGCCGTACCGCCGCCCGGCCCGCTCAGCCCGGGACCGCGCGGAACAGCGCCACCGACCGTTCGGGCAGCGTGAGCGTGCCGCCCGCCGGGTACACCCGCTCGGCCGCCCCCGGCTGGTCCTCCCGAGCGGTGTCGAGGAGGAGTTCGTACGACTGGGCCCAGGGAGGCCCGGGGAGGGTGACCGTGCGGGGGCGGGCGGCCGCGTGCAGCACGGCCAGGAAGCTGTCGTCGACGATCCGGATGCCGCGGGCGTCGCGCTGCGAGATGTCGTTCCCGGAGAGGTACATGCCGAGCGTGGCCCCCGGGGTGTACCAGTCCTGCTCGGTCATCTCCGTGCCGTCCGCGGTGAACCAGGCCAGGTCGCGCAGTCCGCCCTGGCCGTGCGGCCGTCCGGAGAAGAACGCGCGGCGGCGCAGGACGGGGTGTGCGCGGCGCAGCGCGATCAGCCGGGCCGCCAGGTCGGCCAGCCGGCGCCAGTGGGGGTCCTCCAGCAGCGACCAGTCGACCCAGCTGAGGGCGTTGTCCTGGCAGTAGGCGTTGTTGTTGCCGTGCTGGGTGCGGCCCATCTCGTCGCCGGCCACCAGCATCGGTACGCCGGTGGACAGCAGCAGGGTGGCCAGCAGGTTCCGCAGCTGGCGGCGGCGCACCGCGTTGACCTCGGGGTCGTCGGTCTCGCCCTCGGCGCCGCAGTTCCAGGACCGGTTGTCGTGGGTGCCGTCGCGGTTGTTCTCCCCGTTGTCGGCGTTCCGCTTGTGCTCGTAGCTGACCAGGTCGCGCAGGGTGAAGCCGTCGTGTGCGGTGACGAAGTTGACCGAGGCGTACGGGCGGCGGCCGCCCCAGGCGTACAGGTCGCTCGATCCGGACAGCCGGTAGCCCAGGTCGCGCACGTCGTGCTGGGCGCCCCGCCAGAAGTCGCGGACGGTGTCGCGGTAGCGGTCGTTCCACTCCGTCCACAGGGGCGGGAAGGCGCCGACCTGATAGCCGCCCGCGCCCACGTCCCAGGGTTCGGCGATCAGTTTCACCCGGCGCAGTACGGGGTCCTGGGCGATCACGGCGAGGAAGGGGGAGAGCATGTCGACGTCGTGCATGGAGCGGGCCAGCGCGGCCGCCAGGTCGAAGCGGAAGCCGTCCACGCCCATTTCGGTGACCCAGTAGCGCAGCGAATCGGTGATCAGCCGCAGCACGTGCGGCTGGACGACGTGCAGGGTGTTGCCGCAGCCGGTGTAGTCGGCGTAGCGCCGGGCGTCGCCCGCGAGCCGGTAGTAGCCGCGGTTGTCGATGCCCCGGAGGGAGAGCGTGGGGCCCAGCTCGCCGGCCTCCGCGGTGTGGTTGTAGACGACGTCGAGGATCACCTCGATGCCCGCGTCGTGCAGCGCCCGCACCATCCGCTTGAACTCGCCGACCTGCTGCCCCCGGGTGCCGGTCGCGGCGTAGCCGGCGTGCGGTGCGAAGTAGCCGATGGAGTTGTAGCCCCAGTAGTTGCGCAGCCCCCGGCGCACCAGGTGGTCCTCGTGGGCGAACTGATGGACCGGCAGCAGTTCCACGGCCGTCACGCCCAGCCGGACCAGGTGTTCCAGCGCGGCGGGGTGCGCCAGGCCGGCGTAGGTGCCGCGGAGCCGTTCCGGGATGCCGGGGTGGCGCATCGTGAACCCGCGCACGTGCAGCTCGTAGAGGACCGAGTCCGGCCAGGGCGTCTTGGGCCGGACGTCGTCGCGCCACTCGTCCTCGCCGCCCTCGTCCGCGGTGTCCTCGCCGACCACCACGCCCTTGGGGACGTACGGCGCGGAGTCCCGGTCGTCGCGGACGGTGTCGGCGAGCTGCTGCTGCGGCCAGTCGCGGACGTGGGCGTAGAGCTGCGCGGGCAGCGCGAAGCCCGGACCGGCCGGCTCGGCCCGGGCGCCGAAGTCGCCGTCCACGGCCCTGGCGTACGGGTCGAGCAGCAGCTTCGCCGGGTTCCAGCGGGCGCCGGTCCACGGGTCCCAGCGGCCGTGCACCCGGTAGCCGTACCGCTGGCCGGGGCGGACACCGGGCAGGAAGCCGTGCCAGATCTCATGGGTCAGCTCGGTGAGCGGATGCCGGGTCTCGTGCTCCGCCTCGTCGAAGAGGCACAGCTCCACGGCCTCGGCGCCGCCCGCCCACAGGGCGAAGTTGGTCCCGGTGACGCCGTCGGGGCCGGTGCGGTAACGGGCTCCCAGCGGCGTCGGGCTGCCGGGGCGGATCTCCGCGGGTGGGGCGAGGGGCTCGTCCGCCACCGCCTCCTGCTCGGGTGCGCTCGACACGTGCCGGCCTCCTGCGGCTCATGGCTCGGTCGGGCGGTGCCGCGGCACGGGGTACCGCCCAGCGTCCGCTGGGTGAGTCCCGGCCGTGGTGTGTCCCCGCCCTCCTGGTTGTTCTGCCCGCAACCGGGCGTTGCCTCACGTTTCCCGCTGCCGCGGCTCATTGTTCTGTTCCGGCCCCGCCGAGGGAATACCGCTGACATTCCGTTACGCGGCATACATCCCAATATCGGATTCATCCGTCACAATCCGGTACATGACCGCCCATCAGCAGGACCGAGCAGGGGACCGAGCGCAGCGCCACGGGGGCATCCGGCCGCGGGGGCGCACGCCGGACCGGGCCCGGGACCGGGCGGGGGGCCACCGGCCGGCCGGGCGGACGGCGTGCCGCATCCGTCTGGCCCTGGCCGCCGTCGCCGGCCTCGCCGGGGCGGTGGCGCTCACCGGCTGCGCGGACTCCGCCTTCTTCGACCCGGGCACCCCGCCCTCCCCGGAGGAGACCATCAGGATCGTCCCGCACAACGGCGCGCACGGCGTACGGGCCGACGGGCGGCTGGAGATCCGGGTGCCGCAGGGGCGGCTGGAGCGGGTTGAGGTCAGCCGGACCGGTGCGGCCGGCCGGCAGCGGGTCGCCGGCCGCATCTCGCCGGACGGCACGGTCTGGCGGCCCGACCGCGGCCCGCTCCACCTCGGCGCCACGTACACCGTCGACGCGGTGGCGCTGGACGGCCGCGGCCACCGCTCGGTCCGCCGCACCACCTTCCGCACCGCCCGGCCCGTCCACCACCTCACCGGCCACTTCTCCCCCCAGGGCGACGCCACGGTGGGCACCGGCCTGATCTTCTCGATGGTCTTCAACCGGCCGGTCGCCGACCGCGCGGCCGTCGAACGCGCCGTCACCGTCACCGCCCGCCCGCAGGTCGAGGTCGCCGGCCACTGGTTCGGCCGCCGGCGGCTGGACTTCCGGCCCCGCGACCGCTGGCGGCCGGGCACCGTCATCACGGTGCGGCTGCGGCTGCGCGGGGTCAAGGCCGCCCCGGACGTCTACGGGACCCAGGCACGCACCGTCCGCTACCGGGTGGCCCGGGATCAGATCAGCACCATCGACGCCGCCCGGCACACCATGACGGTCCGGCGCGACGGCCGGATCGTCGCGGTGCTGCCGGTCACCGCGGGCGACGCCGAGAACCCCACGTACAACGGGCGGATGGTGATCCTGGAGCGGCACTCGGTGACGCGGATGGACGGCGGCACCGTCGGCTTCGGCGGCGAGTACGACATCGCGGACGTCCCGCACGCCATGCGGCTGACCCGGTCCGGGACCTTCCTGCACGGCAACTACTGGGCGCGGCCCGAGGTCTTCGGCGGCGTCAACACCAGCCACGGCTGCGTCGGCCTCCGGGACCTCAGGGGCGGCGCCCCCGACACCCCGGCCGGCTGGTTCTTCGGCCGGTCGATCGTCGGCGACACCGTGGTGGTGCTCAACTCCCCGGAGCGCACCGTCGCGCCGGACAACGGGCTCGGCGGCTGGAACCTGCCGTGGGAGCAGTGGCGGGCCGGCTCGGCGGTGCGCTGAACGGCTGGCGCCGGGCCGACGGCCCCGGCCACCTCCGCACTTGGGACTGAACGGTGACCTCCGCGGGCAGTTCACATGTCACTGCTGTGTGGTTGTCTAGCGAAAAGCGCGTGGCCGCCCGCGGACGCGCGCGGGGGAGCGGGTCGTGCGAGGGGGAAAGGGGCCAGTGGTGAACGTCCAGCCGAATCCGGGGGTGCCGGCGCGCCGGCGTCGGTGGCCGCACGGCGGCCGGGGACCGCTCGCGTTGCTGCTCGGTGCCACGCTGCTGCTGGTCAGCGCGTGCGGCGGTGACGAGACCGAGGACGAGAAGGGCGCGGGGAAGGCGGGCGCGGACCGGGCCGCCTCCCAGGCCGCGGTGACGATAGCGCCCAAGGACGGCGCGGACGGCGTCGCCACCAGCGGCGCGCTGAAGGTGACCGTCAGCAAGGGCCGGCTCAGGTCCGTCAAGGTCAAGGACGCCAAGGGCAACGAGGTCGACGGGAAGATATCCGGCGCCGGCGCCCAGTGGCAGCCGAGCGGCCATCTGGGTGCCTCGACGCGGTACACCGTCGACGCGGTCGCGGTGGACGGCCGCGGCCGGGAGTCCGCCGAGCACTCGGCCTTCACCACCCTCGTCCCCAAGAACACCTTCATCGGCCAGTACAGCCCCGAGAACGGCCAGCAGGTCGGCGTCGGGATGCCGGTCTCGATCCGCTTCACCCGCGGCATCACGCACCCCGAGGCCGTCGAGGACGCCATCAAGGTCAGCGCCGAGCCGTCGGTGCCCGTCGAGGGCCACTGGTTCGGCAACGACCGGCTCGACTTCCGCCCCGAGAAGTACTGGGCGCCGGGCACGAAAGTCACCCTGAAGCTCGACCTCAACGGCGTCGAGGGCCGCCCCGGCGTCTACGGAACCCAGGCCAAGGAAGTCTCCTTCACCGTCGGCCGCAGCCAGGTGAGCACGGTCGACGCCCGGTCGAAGCAGATGACCGTGGTCCGCGACGGCAAGAAGCTCAAGACCATCCCCATCACCTCGGGCGCGCCGGGCACCGAGACGTACAACGGCACGATGGTGATCAGCGAGAAGCACCCGGTGACCCGGATGAACGGCGACACGGTCGGCTTCGGCGGCGAGTACGACATCAAGGACGTGCCGCACGCGATGCGGCTGAGCACCTCCGGCACCTTCATCCACGGCAACTACTGGTCGGGCCGGCCGACGTTCGGCACCCGCAACGCCAGCCACGGCTGTGTGGGCCTCTTCGACGAGCGCGGCGGCGGCGACGGCTCCACCCCGGCGGCGTGGTTCTTCCGCAACTCCCTCATCGGCGACGTGGTCATCGTGAAGAACTCGCACGACGAGACGATCCAGCCGGACAACGGCTTCAGCGACTGGAACCTCTCCTGGGAGAAGTGGAAGGCCGCGCAGTAGGAGACCGGCACACGACAGCGGGCCCGGTGCACTGTGACACAGCGCACCGGCCCCGCTGTCGTTAACGCGTACTAACCTTCCCGCATGACTGTGAATCTCGAGGTCGCCGACGGCGTCGGCACCATCCGCCTGGACCGCCCGCCGATGAACGCGCTGGACATCGCCACCCAGGACCGGCTGCGCGAGCTGGCCGAAGAGGTCACCCGCCGCGACGACGTGCGCGCCGTCGTGATCTGGGGCGGCGAGAAGGTGTTCGCGGCCGGCGCGGACATCAAGGAGATGCAGGCCATGGACCACCCGGCGATGGTGGTCCGTTCCAAGGCGCTGCAGGACTCCTTCACCGCCGTGGCGCGCATCCCCAAGCCGGTCGTCGCCGCGGTGACCGGCTACGCGCTCGGTGGCGGCTGCGAGTTGGCGCTCTGCGCCGACTTCCGGATCGCCGCCGACAACGCCAAGCTCGGCCAGCCGGAGATCCTGCTCGGCCTGATCCCGGGCGCCGGCGGCACCCAGCGGCTGGCGCGCCTGGTGGGCCCGTCCAAGGCCAAGGACCTGATCTTCACCGGCCGGCACGTCAAGGCCGAGGAGGCGCTCGCCATCGGGCTGGTGGACCGGGTGGTGCCGGCCGCCGAGGTCTACGAGCACGCGCACGCCTGGGCGGCGCGGCTGGCGACCGGCCCCGCGCTCGCGCTGCGGGCCGCGAAGGAGTCGGTCGACGCCGGTCTGGAGACGGACATCGACACCGGTCTGACCATCGAACGCAACTGGTTCGCGGGGCTGTTCGCGACCGAGGACCGGGAGACCGGGATGCGCAGCTTCGTCGAGGAAGGGCCCGGCAAGGCCAAGTTCCGCTGAAACGCGTGACGTTGGTGGGGCGCCTGAGGTTTGGCCGGGCCCGGATGCCTCGTGTGGGCGAATGAGGGAAATCTTAACCACGCCTTAAGGCAACCTTGTTGACGCATCGGGCCGCTCGCTCGGCGGCCCGATGTCGTCGCAGGTCAGCCGGTTGCCCCCGGAAGTTTGTCGGGCTTTGGCCGAGGTCCGGAGGGGGGTACGGAACCACTGATTCCGGGCAACGGATTCCGCCGGTTCCACCCCACCGACCGCCGGGTAGCAGCCATGATGGGAGACATGGCGGGCCTCGAAGGAATGGAGCAGCCGCGGCCGCGGAGTGATCCGGCCGCCGCGCGATGGGGCATCCCCGGTGCGCACCGGAAACCGGCTCTGGCGCCGCGCGGCCCGGCGCCCGCGGCCGTCGATCTCGTCGGTGACCCGACCCTCGGTGAGGTCCGGTTGCCGTCCCGTCCGCAGTCCGCCGGCATCGCGCGCCGGCTGACCGCCGCCGTCCTCCTCAGACAGTGGTCCCTCACCCCGCAGCTCGCCGAGCACGCCGTGCTGCTCGTCTCCGAACTCGTCGGCAACGCCGTGCGGCACACCGGCGCCCGCACCTTCGGGCTGCGGATGCTGCGCCGCCGTGGCTGGATCCGCATCGAGGTGCGCGACCCGTCCCGCGGCCTGCCCTGTCTCATGCCCGTCCAGGAAATGGACACCAGCGGGCGCGGCCTCTTCCTCGTCGACAAGCTCTCCGACCGCTGGGGCGTCGATCTGCTGCCGCGCGGCAAGACGACCTGGTTCGAGATGCGGATCGCCGACCGCTGACCCGCGGCGCGGCCGGTGCTCCGGGCGTCGGCCGACGGTCCGTAGGATGGGCCGTTGATGCTCGCGGCAGGCAGGAGGAGGGACATGCACCGGACGCACCGGCCGGCGGTGCTGCTGTTGCTCCTCCTCGCGGTCGCCTTCGGGCCGCTGCTGTGCCGTAACGGCGGTGAGCAGGCGTGGGGGCCCGGTCCCGGCGTGCGCACCGTGGACGGGAGCGGGCGGGCCGCCGTGGCGGACGACGGCGAGCGGGCCGCGGCCGCCGTCCCGGTAGCGGCCGTCCCCAAGCGGTGCTCCGGCCGCCATGCGCCGAGCCCCGACGAGTCCGCTCCGCTCCCCGCGCCGCACCGCGGCGAGCCCCTGGCCCCCGCCACCACCGGCGCCGGCCCGCTGGCCGCCGACCTGCCGGCGCAGTACGCGCTCGCCCGGCCACCGACCGACGGCGCCCGTTCCGCCGACCACACCGCACTCCTGCTCGTACTGCGGATATAGGCCGAAGCCCCGACGCACACGGCCCTGTTCCCCTTTCGTACGTCTGGAGCTTTCGCATGCCCGCTTCCGCCTCTCCCACCCGCAAACTGGCCGCCATCGGCGCGATCGTCGCGCTCGTCGTCGCCGTGGTCGCCCTCGGCATCGCCGTCGGCAAGGCCGTCGAGGGCGACCGTGACCCCGGCCCCGCCGGCGCCCCGGAGGCCGCGGCCTCCGCCGGGTCCCAGGAGGACCCCGCACAGCAGAAGATGTTCGACGACCTCGCCCGGCAGACCAGCCGCCGCCAGGAGGGCGACCCGCTGGCCAAGGGCCGGAAGGACGCGCCGGTGGTGCTCGTCGAGTACGCCGACTACCAGTGCTCGTTCTGCGGGCGCTTCACCCGGGAGACCCAGCCGGAACTGATCAAGAAGTACGTCGACGCGGGCACCCTGCGCATCGAGTTCCGCAACTTCCCGGTCTTCGGCGCCGACTCCGAGCGGGCCGCCCGCGCCTCCTGGGCCGCCGGCCGGCAGGGCAGGTTCTGGCAGCTGCACGACGTGCTGTACGCGAAGACCCGCAAGGGCGCCGCGCTGGCCGAGGACGAGCTCGTCGAGCTGGCCCGCGCCGGCGGGGTGCCGGACCTCGACCGGTTCCGCGACGATCTCAAGAGCGCCGGGGCCGAGCGGGCGCTGAAGAAGGATCAGGACGAGGGCTACCGGCTCGGCGTGCAGTCCACGCCGTCCTTCCTGGTCAACGGCCGGCCGGTGGCCGGCGCCCAGCCCACCGAGGTCTTCGCGCAGGCCGTCGAGGACGCCGCGGCCAGGGCGCACGCGAAGGGCGCGAAGGGCGCGGGGGCCGGGAAATGACCACCGACATCGGCTACCTCGCGGCGTTCCTGGGCGGGGCGCTCGCCCTGATCAGCCCGTGCAGCGCGCTGCTGCTGCCGGCGTTCTTCGCGTACTCCCTCGCCTCCCCCGGCCGGCTGCTGGCCCGCACCGGCGTGTTCTACCTGGGGCTGGCCACGACCCTGGTGCCGCTCGGCGCGGCCAGTACGGCGGCCAGCCGGCTGTTCAACGGCCACCGCGAGCTGCTGGTCGCGGTCGGCGGCTGGGTCGTCATCGCGCTGGGGGTGGCGCAGATCCTGGGCCTGGGCTTCGCCTCCCGGCGCGCGCAGGCCGCGGCCGCCCGGATCACCCCCCGCTCGGCGGTCTCCACCTTCCTGCTGGGCTGTGTCTACGGCCTCGCCGGCTTCTGCGCGGGCCCGATCCTCGGCGCGGTGCTGACGGTGACCGCGGTCAGCGGAAACCCCGTGTACGGGGCCTCGATGCTCGCCGTGTACGCGCTGGGCATGGCCCTGCCACTGTTCGTCCTCGCCCTGCTGTGGGACCGCTTCCGGCTCGGCGGCCGGGGCTGGCTCCGGGGCCGTGAACTGCGCCTGGGCGTGCTGCGGTTGCACACCACCTCGCTGCTGTCCGGGCTCTTCTTCATCGGCATCGGCGTGCTGTTCCTGCGCTTCAACGGGACCAGCGCACTGCCCGGCGTCCTCGACGCGGACAGCGAGTTCCGGGTGGAGGAATGGGCCACCCGGATCGGCAACGGCGTACCGGACGCGGTGCTCGTCGCGGTGGGCGCGCTGATCGTGGCCGCGGTGCTGGGCCGGATCGCGCAGCGGCCGGGCAAGCGGCGCGAGGACCGGGACGACACCCCCTAGCGACACGGCGGCGCGGCGCGGGCCGGACCTGTGCGCACGGCCCGCGCCGCCGCCCGTCGCTCACAGCCACACGTTGTCGTTCACCGAGCCCAGGCCCGTACCGGACAGCCGTCGGTGCAGGGCCAGTGCCTGGTCCTCGGTGAGCGAGGCGACGTGGTCGGCCGCGGTGCGCAGCCGGTCGCCGTGCAGCGCCAGCTCCTCGGCGCGGTCCGGCGGCAGCAGCTCGGGGGCGTCATGGGTCCAGCGCAGCAGCTCGCTGACGACCCGTCGCTTGCCGTGCTGCTGGGTGGCCAGCGCGGGCCGGTCGATGACGTAGCACCACACCAGCTCCTTGAGCAGGTCGCAGGCGGCCCGGCGGTCCTCGGGGATCACCAGCCGCGCCCCGTACCTGATCGCCGCGGTGCCGCCCACCTCCAGCTCGACGCCCCGGGTGAAGTACGAGATCAGGTCGGCGGTGCGGCGGTTGACCGCGACCGCGTCCTCATGGCTGCCGCTGTACGGGGCGGGCACCGCCAGCCGCTTGCCGATGTCCGCCATCATCACCAGCGCCGCCGCCCGGTCGAACGGCTCGCCCGCCCGCGCCCGCTTGGCCGCCACGTAGTCCAGGAAGCGCCTGGTCTCCCGCTCGGTGTCGCCGCCCGCCGCGCCGTCCGGCGGGAAGAGCGCGGCCAGCGGGATCAGGCCCGTGCGGTAGAAGTCCTCGACGTCGTGGCAGGCGTAGGTGACGTCGTCCGCCCAGTCCATGACCTGCTCCTCGACCGGCACGGAGGTGTCCGTACGGCCGGCCCGCACCCAGGAGAACGCCTCCCGGTCGGCGACGTACACGCCCCACTTCACATGGCGCGCCGGATCCTGGTCGGCCGGCGTCCGCTCCCACGGGTACTTCGTGGCGGCGTCCAGACAGGCGCGGGTGAGATGGAGTCCGCGGTGGCCCGGGTACTTGTGGGCGGCGAGGAAGGTCAGCACCCGCAGGGTCTGCGCGTTGCCCTCGAAGCTGTCCAGCACCCCGTCCGCGAAGTGCAGCTCGTCCATGGTGGCGCGCAGCGCCAGCTCGCCGGCGTGCCCGAACGGCGGATGTCCGATGTCGTGCGCCATGCACGCGGCCTCGACGAGGGCCGGGTTCGGACCGCCGTACTTGCGCTCCAGCCGCTCCGCCATCCGGCGGCCGAGCTGGGCGACCTTCATCGAGTGCGTCAGCCGGGTGTGGTACGCGCCCAGCTCGGCGCTCGCCACCACCTGGCTCTTGCCGGCCAGCGCCCGCCACTGCGTCGAGTACAGGATCCGGTCGACGTCGTGCTCGAACCCGGACCGCTGCCCGTCGTCGGGCACCCGCCGGCGCAGGGAGTGCTGGTCGAGGTCCTCATCGCTGTATCTGGCAGGTCGCATGCGCGGATGGTAGTCCGACCGGCCGCACGACAGTCCCTAGGCGCCGATCCGGCGGGGGCGTGGGCGGGCGCGCGGCCGGATGTGCGGGTGGTGGGCGTCGGCCCGGCGGCGGCGGTCGTTGCAGAGCAGGCACTTGCCGTAGCCGGGCGGGAGGGGGTCCTCCGGGTCGCCGTACAGCGGGTCGACCGCGCCGTTCGGATGGACGGCGCAGCCGGTCGGGCCGGTCTCGGCGCCCAGCGAGCCGGCGGCGGTCAGTGCCTGGCGGAGCACGTCGACGAGCTGGTCCGCGTCGCGCCGGCTGGGGGCGGACTGCAGGGCACAGGCGAGGTCGGAGGCGGTGGTCAGCGCGGTCTGGAGTTCGCGCAGGTTTGCGTAACCCATGTCCCGGAGCGTAGGCGGCCCCACTGACAATTGATCTTCCGATCGGATTTCGCGGCTTCCCATGGCCGCATGCATGCCCGCTGCCACCCACGGTTTAGCACCGGCAGGGTGACTGTCCCCTTGCGGGCGCATGACGTGCCGGGGGCGGTGGCCGCGTGCGGCCGGGGCGCTCCCCGGCCGGGCGGAGCGCCGCGGCCGGTGGAGCGCCCGCCCGGCGTCACGGCGCGATCGGCAGTTCCCGCTTGTGGGCCGTGAGGCGGTAGCGGCGGACGATCGACTCGACGGCGTCGCCGTCGACCGGCTTGCCCTCCAGGAAGTCGTCGATCTGGTCGTAGGTCACGCCGAGCGCGTCCTCGTCGGGCTTGCCCGGGTCGAGCGTCTCCAGGTCGGCGGTCGGCACCTTGGTCACCAGCTCCCGCGGGGCGCCCAGCGCCGCCGCCACCGCGCGCACCCGGCGCTTGGTCAGGCCGGTGAGCGGCACCACGTCCGCGGCGCCGTCGCCGAACTTGGTGAAGAAGCCGGAGACCGCCTCGGCGGCGTGGTCGGTGCCCACGACCAGACCGTCCTGGGCACCCGCGACCGCGTACTGCGCGATCATGCGCTGCCGGGCCTTGATGTTGCCCTGGACGAAGTCCTGGTGCCGCGCGTCGCGGAAGGTGAGCCCGCCGTCCAGCGCGGCCTGCAGCGCCGCGTCGCTCGCCGGGCGGATGTCGACGGTCAGCTCGCGGTCGGCGCGGATGAACTCCAGCGCCCGCTGGGCGTCCTTCTCGTCCGCCTGGACGCCGTACGGCAGCCGCATCGCGTAGAACGTCGCCTCGTGGCCGGCCGCCCGGGCCCGCTCCACGGCGAGCTGGCAGAGCCGGCCGGTGGTCGTGGAGTCGACGCCGCCGCTGATCCCCAGCACCAGCGAGCGCAGGCCGGTGGAGGTCAGCCGCTCCGTGAGGAACGTCACCCGGCGCTCGATCTCCTGCTCGGCGTCGAAGGACGCGGTCACCTGGAGATCCCGGGCGATCTCCTGCTGCAGGGTCTTGGACGCCGGGTCGCTCACGGCTGCTCCTCTGGTTCTCACGCGCCGCACCGTACGGGCACGGCGCGGCTCTGACAGGGTTGTGGCGCGGCCGCCGTCACCCACGTGTTCCGTACGCCCACGCAGGGTGCGCCCCGTGCGTACGCGCGGTGACGTGGATCCGCGCACCGGTAGGAAACCTTATGCCGGGTGCGCCCACTTCTTCAGGGCGGCCTTGCTGGAGAAGTCCGCGACGTCCTTGTCCAGGGGGCGGTCGGTGTACTGGTGGATGCGCCATTTCGCCTTGATCCGCGGATGCCCCGCGCTGACGTAGTCGGCGATCCACAGACCGTCGGCCGCGTAGGACGTGGTGTCGTGGTTGAGCCAGAAATCGCGGTTGCAGTAGAGCATCACGCGGTGGGTGGGGCGCAGGTTCTTCACCGCGTGCAGGAACTGGTCCTTCTGCGCAGTGCTGGCACAGGTCCCCTCGCCGGTGCGCTCCCAGTCGCAGGCCAGGATGTCGCCGTGCACCGAGGCGCACTTCTCGACGAAATACCGCGCCTGGGCCGCGATATTCCCGGGCCACAGAAAGTGGTAGAAACCGACCACGCAGCCTGCCTTACGGGCCTTTGCCGCCTGCGTGTTCTGGTGGGGATTGATGTAGGAACGGCCTTCGGTCGCCTTGACGAAAACGAAGTCCAACCCCTCGGCGGAATACGAGGTGTTGTAGGCGCTGACATCGACACCGTGCAGCATGAACGGCCTCCTGTCGATCGGACCTGCGGATGCGAAGCGCCAACTGCGCGAACCACCCACGGTGTTGCCGGCTTTCCGGCGGTGTCGTCATTTCCGTACGGGCTCGTGATCCGTGCGGGCCCGCGCTCTTTGCCGTGGAGTGTTCCGTGCGCTCCGTGCGTTTGTCTGTCCCGTTGCGATGCGTAGGTGTGCCGGTTCGTTCCAGCAGTTCAGCATGTTCCTCGGCAAGGACGCCAGAGAGTTGTCGGGAAGTTGCAAGACGCACCGGCATATTGCGGCTCATGGGAGGCGACGGAACGGGGCGATGTGCGCGGGCGTGAGTGCGGGGCCGGTCCCGCCGACCGGACCGGCCCCGCCGTACGGGGTGCGCCCGGCCCGCCGGGCGCGGGCGGACGATCCGGGCGTCAGCGCCGAAGGGCCCGCCGCAGCAGCCGGCGCGCGCGGTCGCGGGCCCGGCCCACGGCCCGCTGCCAGGCGCGGGCGACGCGCGTCGAGTGCAGCTCGTCGAACAGGAGTTGGTAGCGCTCGGCGATCGGCTCCGGGGCGTAGCGGGCCGAACTCGCCAGCGCGGCCTCGGCCATCTCCCGGCGGCGCTCGGGCGTCTCGATGAGTTCGAGCAGCCCGGCGGCCAGCGCCTGCCCATCGCCGGGCGGGACCAGCAGCCCGTTGCTGCCGTGGTCGATGATTTCGGCGGGCCCCAAGGGGCAGTTGGTGCTCACGACGGGCACCCCGCAGCGCATGGCCTCGACGAGCGTCATGCCGAACGACTCGGCGTCCGAGGCCGACGCCACGATCGCCGCCTTGGCGAACTCGGCCTCGATGGGCGAGCGCGGCCCGGTCAGTTCGGCCTGCTCGGCCAGCCCGAGACCGTCGATCAGCCCCTGGAGCTGCGCCCGCTCGGCGCCGCCGCCGTGTATCCGCAGCCGCCAGTCGGGGTGCTTGGCGGCGACCGCGGAGAACGCCTCGATCAGCAGGTCGAAGCGCTTGCCGCGGACCAGCCGGCCGGCCGCGGAGATCACCTTCGAGGTGCCCTCGGACAGTGGCCCGACCGGGGCGGGCACGATGTTCGGCACCGCCAGGACCGGTACGCCGGGCAGTCGCATCCGCGCACGGTAGACGGCGGCGTCCGCCTCGGTCGTGGTGACCACGGCGTCCAACGTCCGGTAGTGGCGGGCGAGTTCACGGCGCAGCGGCTTGCTGTGCGCGTCGTGGCGCAGGTGCTCCTGGGCGATCCGCAGCGCCCGGCGGGGACCGAAGCGGGCCAGGTAGACGTTGATGCCGGGGCGGGTGCCGATCAGCACGTCCGCGTCCGTGCCGCGCAGGTACTCCGCCGCGCGCAGGTCGATCAGCCGGCTGTACTGGTGGTGCCGCTTCTCGGCGAGCGGGAAGTCCTGTGCCGGCTCGCCGAAGAGCGGATCGGCCATGTCCGCGCTGCCCACCCGGGTGTCCACCAGCGGTACCAGTCGCACCCGGGGGTCCAGCGTGAAGCGGGGGACCTCGCGGTGCCGCATCATCGAGACGACCTCGACGTCGTGCCGGTCGGCCAGCGCGGCGGCGAGGTTGAAGGTGGTGCGGATGGTGCCGCCGATGGCGTAGGCGTTGTGCAGCAGCAGAGTGATCTTCATACGGTGTCGTGTTCTTCCCGAGGTGTGACCGGTCGTTCCGACCGGTGCGGGCCCCCGCCGCGGCACCGGGCCGCCGCGACCGGCCCCGTCCGGCACGGGGGCAACCGTGTCGTCAAGGGGTAAGCCGAGGGCGTGGCGGGGGTGAGAGCGCGGTAAGAAGCGCGGGTGAGAGCCGGGTAAGAAAGCCGGGCCCGGTCCGGCCGCCGTCGGCCGCACCCCGGTGACCTTGGCAGACTTGCCGGGTGACGCATTCCGTACTGCTCGCCGAGGACGACCGCCCCATCCGCACCGCGCTGGAGCGCGCCCTGACCCTGGAGGGCTACCGGGTCACCGCCGTCGCCGACGGCATCCAGGCGCTGGCCGCCGCCCACCGCGAGCGGCCGGACGTGATCCTGCTGGACGTGATGATGCCCGGCATCGACGGGCTCCAGGTGTGCCAGGTGCTGCGGGCCGAGCAGGACCGCACCCCGATCCTGATGCTGACCGCCCGGGTCGAGACGGCCGACCGGATCGCCGGTCTGGACGCCGGCGCCGACGACTACGTGGTCAAGCCGTTCGAGGTCGAGGAGGTCTTCGCCCGGCTGCGGGCGCTGCTGCGGCGCACCACGGCGGGGGAGGGCGCCGCGGCCGGCACCGGCGCGGAGGCCGCGGGCGAGGCGGGGGAGCCGGGCGAGGCGTCGGCCGCCCGGGCGGCCGACAGCGGTGTCGTGGAGGCCGCCGACCTGCGGATCGACGGCCCCTCCCGCCGGGCCTGGCGCGGTGAGCGCGAGCTGGAGCTGACCCGGACCGAGTTCGAGCTGCTGGAGCTGCTGGCCCGCAACGCCGGCATCGTCCTGGACCACTCGACGATCTACGACCGGATCTGGGGCTACGACTTCGGGCCCGGCTCCAAGAACCTCGCGGTGTACGTCGGCTATCTGCGCCGCAAGGTCGACGTGCCCGGCAGCCGCCCGCTGATCCACACCGTGCGGGGCGTCGGCTACGTCCTGCGGGAGGACTGAGATGCGCCCGCCGCGCCGCCGTACCCGGCAGGACGGGACCGCGGGCGCCGCCCGGCGGACGGGCCGGCTGCGCGCCCGGCTGCGCGCCTGGGCGGCCGCCTGGCGGCGGGGCGGCCGGAACGCCTGGCTGCGCACCCGCAGGCCCGCCAGTCTGCGGACCGCCTTCGCGGTGGCGTTCGCCGTCGGCGCCGCGGGGGTGACCGTGCTCGTCGGGTTCCTGAGCTACGACGCGGCGGCGCGGCTGGTGCGGGTGGACGAGAAGTCGGTGTTCTCCGAGGTCGTACGGGATCTGCGGGCCCAGGTCCAGGAGAAGCCGTTCCAGCCCGCCGATTACGCGACCTCCGACCCCGACCACGACGGGCCGCGGGACGATCTGACCCGGCCCACCCGTACGGACGTGCAGGTGCTGGGCGCCGGCGGCCGGGTCGTGGAACTGGGGCGCCCGGCGCTGCCCGTCGGGTCCCAGGAGCGCCGGATCGCCTCGGACCGGCAGCCCGGCCGGTACGCGCAGCGCGAGGCGGACATCGGCGACGAGGAGTACCACGTCGCGACCGTGGCGCTCGGCGGTGGCCGCGGCGCGGTGCAGGTGGCCCAGAAGTTCAGCGAGACCGAGGACCTGCTCTCCGCGCTCCAGCAGCGCACCGCACTGCTGGCGGCCGTGGTCATCGCGCTGGCCGGCGCGGGCGGCTGGTGGCTGGCACGCCGGATCACCGGCCGGCTGGTGCGGCTGACCGCGGTCGCCGAGAGCGTGGCGGAGCACGGGCGGCTGGACGTACCGGTCCCGGTGGCGGGCCGCGACGAGGTCGCCCGGCTCGGACGGGCCTTCGACGACATGCTCGGGCGGCTGGCCAGCGCCGTCCAGGACCAGCAGCGCCTCGTCCAGGACGCCGGGCACGAACTGCGCACCCCGCTGACCTCGCTCCGTACGAACATCTCGCTGCTCAAGCGGTTCGACGAGCTGCCGCCGGACGCCCGCGAGGAACTGCTCGCCGACCTGGCGGGGGAGGCCAGGGAGCTCAGCGACCTGGTCAACGAGCTGGTCGATCTGGCGGCCGGCCAGGGCGACGACGACCCGCTGTCCGAGGTGAACCTGGCCGACGTCGCGGAGAAGGCGGCGGCCTCGGCGCGCCGCCGCACCGGCCGGGAGATCGCGGTACGGACCGTCCGCCCGGCCGTCGTCGAGGGCCGGTCCGCCGCGCTGAGCCGGGCGCTGACCAATCTGCTGGAGAACGCCGCCAAATTCGACGCGGGCGGCACCGAGCCGATCGAGGTGCTCGTCACCGGGACCCGCATCGAGGTCCTCGACCGTGGCCCGGGCATCGCCGAGGCCGACCTCACCCGGGTCTTCGACCGCTTCTACCGCGCGCCGGCCGCCCGCGGCCTGCCCGGCTCCGGCCTCGGCCTCGCCATCGTCCGCGAGATCGCCACCGCGCACGGCGGCCACGCCTTCGCCACCCACCGCCCGGGCGGCGGCGCCACCCTTGGCTTCACGGTGGGGAGGGGCCGGCGCACCGGAAACGACGAGGGCGCGGGGCGCCGGGCCGGGGCCTGAAGCGGGCCGCGGAAGGCTGCGGGAGGGGCGAGCGACGCGCTCCCGGCCGGTCCGTGCTCAGCGCCCGGTCGTCTCCCCCTGGGCGACCTCGACGGTCTGGTGCAGGTCGGCGGCGGCGTCCAGGGCGCCGGCCGCGGAGAAGGTGACGCAGGTGAGCAGGGCCGCGGCGATCAGCCGGCGGCCGCGGAAGCCGGTGCGCAGCGCGGGGGTGTGCGGCACCGGGCCGGGGGCGAGCAGGGCCGCGACCCGGCGGGGGACCGGGCCGGTGGTGGCGGCCAGGACCGTGCGGGGGCGGTGCGACGCGGGGGCCTCCGGGCGGGCGGCCAGCGCGGCGCGGCCGATGGCGCGGGCGGTCACCCGGCGGTCGCCGACCCGGGAGGCCGCCGACTCGTCGGCCCAGCGCTCCAGCGCGAAGGCCAGCGGGGCGCGCAGCGAGCGCAGCAGGGGGTGGCAGGCGGCGGCCAGCGCGACGGTGAGCAGGAAGAGGTGGTGCCGCCCCGCGAGGTGGGCCCGCTCATGGGCGAACAGCGCCTCCCGCTCGGCCGGCGACAGCGCGCGCAGCATGCCGGCGGTGACCACCACCCGTCCTGGCCGTCCCGGCCCTCCCGGCAGGGCGTAGGCGTCGGGTGCGGCGTCGGGGAGCACGCACAGGTCGCCGGAGACCGGGTGCGCGGCGGTGCCGCGGCGGGCGGCGCGCAGCTCGCGGTGGTGCCGGGCGGTGCGGTACGCCACCGCGGACGCGCAGGCGGCGAGCAGCCCGACGGCCCCCCACGCGGCCGGGACCGAGACGGTCGGATCGTCACCGAGCAGCGGCCGCGAGAGGTGTTCCAGCGCGGCGACCGGCGGCAGCCGCAGCGCGCCGGCGGTGGCCAGCAGGCCGAGCGCGGCGGTCGTGCAGCCGGCCAGCAGGGCGGCGCAGCCGGTCAGCAGCCAGGCCGCGGGGCGCGGCGGCAGCGACTCGGCCAGCCGGCGGGCGGCCGGCACCGCGAGCAGCGGCATCAGCAGCGGGATCCATACGGCGACGATCACGGGGCGGCCCCGGGGCCGGTCCGCGGGCCGGCGTCCGGTGCCGGCGCCGCGTCGCCGCCCGCGCCCTCCAGGAGGGTGCGCAGCAGCTGCTCGTCCTCGTCGGTCAGCTGCGAGACGAAGCGGGCCAGCGCGGTGCCGCGGTCGTCCTGCTTGTCGAGTTCGCTGCGCATCCGCCGGGCGGTCAGCCCCGCGGAGTCCTGTATCGGGGAGTACGCGAAGCCCCGGCCGGCCCGGGAGCGGGAGACCGCCCCCTTGTCGTGCAGCCGGGTGAGGATCGTCGTGACGGTCGTACGGGCCAGCCGGCCGCCGAGGGCGCCCTGCACCTCGGCCGGGCTCAGCGGCACCCCGGCCGCCCAGAGCGCGGCGAGCACGCTCGCCTCCAGCTCGCCGGCGGGGCGTCGCCGCGCGGGGGGTGTCTGCGACATGGAACGCCCTTCAGCTGGTTGTCGTCTACAGTTCGTAGACCGTCTACGTGACTGTAGTCGGTCGGGCCGGCCGCCCGGCAGGCCCGCAACCATTATGGGAGGGGCCACCGACATGGCCGTAGCCGCCGCATTCGCGCAGGTGACGGGAGGCGCGGCGGGCATGGGCCAGGCCGTCGACGTGCTCGACGCCGGCTCGCTGCTCGCGACCTTCGGCGCCGTCGGCGTCGCCGTCGTCCTCTTCGCCGAGACCGGGCTGCTCGTCGGCTTCTTCCTGCCCGGCGACTCGCTGCTCTTCACCGCCGGGCTGCTGTGCGTCCCGGGCGCCGGCGGTGCCGTCCACCTCGCCCTGCCGCAGGTGCTCGCCGCCGCCGCGGCCGGCACGCTCGCCGGCTCGCAGACCGGCTACTGGATCGGCCGGCGCGGCGGCCGCAGCCTGCTCGCCCGCAGTCGCGCCCGCAAGCTGCGCGAGGGCGCCGCCCGCGCCGAGGAGTACCTGACCCGCTACGGCCACGCCAAGGCCATCGTCCTGGCCCGCTTCGTCCCCGTCGTGCGCACCGTCCTCAACCCGTTGGCCGGCGCCCTCAACGTGCCGGCCCGCACCTTCACCCTCTGGCAGGTCACCGGCGGCCTGGTCTGGACGCTCGGCCTCACCCTCGCGGGATACGCGCTGGGCGCGTCCGTACCGAACGTCGACCGCTATCTGCTGCCGATCGTCGCCCTCGTGGTGCTGGTCTCGCTGACCCCGATCGCCCTCGAAGTGCTCCGCGCCCGCCGCCGCCCGGCCGCGACCCCCGGCGACACCCCGACCCCGCCGCCCGGCACCTGACCCGGCCCCGCCGCCCGCCCGCACCCCCGTAACCCCCGCACGCCGCCAAGGAGCACCCGTGAACCACCTCGCCTTCGGCGGAGCCTCGATCGACGGCGGCGCCTACGTCGCGGTCACCCACCTGGCCCGGCACGCCCCGCACGGCCTGAACACCGTCATCACCGGCTTCAGCGACTACGGACTCGTCCTCTTCGCGGTGCTCATGCTGCTCGCGTGGTGGCGGGCGCGGCGCAGCGGGGCGGGCGCCGTGGCGCGGGCGCTGGCCGCCCCCGCCGTCGTGGTCGCCGCCTTCCTGCTCAACGACGTGCTCAAGAGCCTCTTCGACGAACAGCGGCCCTGCCGCACGCTGCACACCGTCACGGTCGAGGTCTGCCCCGGCCTCGGGGACTGGTCCTTCCCCAGCAACCACTCCGCCATCGCGGCGGCCGCCGCGGTCGCCCTCCTCCTGTGCGACCGGCGGCTCGGCCGGATCGCCGTACCCGCCGCGCTCCTGATGGCGGCCTCCCGCGTCTGGATCGGCGCACACTACCCGCACGACGCCGCCGTCGGCCTGCTCGTCGGCACCCTCGTCGCCTGGTGGCTCACGCCCCTGGCCGGCCGCGCGGCGCCGGTCGTCGACCGGATCGGTGCCACCCGGCTGCGCCCTCTGGTGGCCGCGCGGTGACCGGGCCCGCAGGGGACGCGGAGACCGGACCGGAGCGGGGCGCCGGACCGGTGCCGCAGCCGGGTCGCCGGGGCGCCCGCCCCGGCCCGCGCCCCGGTACCCGGACGCTCCTCGCGCTCGCCGCGCTCTGCGCCGCGCTGTTCACCGCCGTGGCCGTCACCGTCGCGGTACGGCACGGCGCCCCGCTCGCCCCCGAAGTGGCCGCCCACCGCTGGGCCCTGGCGCACCGCGGGGAACCGCTGCGCTCGGCGGCCGGCGCGCTGACCGCCACCGGAACCGGCCCGGTGCCGTACCTGATGGCCGTCCTTGCGGGCCTGCTGGCCGGTCGCGGCGCGCGCGGACGGCTGCGCGCGGTCGGCTGCGCGGTGGCCGTCCTCGCCGTCGGCCAGGCCGTCCGCTACGGCCTGATGGAGCTGCTCGCCCGGCCGCGGCCGTTGCTCGCCGACTGGGCCGGGCGCGCCTCCGGCTACGCCTTCCCCTCCGGCCACGCGACCACCTCCGCGCTCGCCGCCGGCCTCCTGGCCTGGGGGGTCGCCCGGTACGCCGGCCGGGGCCCGGCCCGTACCTGGTGCGCGGTGCTCGCCCTCTGGGCCGTCGCGGTCGGGCTCACCCGGGTCTACCTGGGCGTCCACTGGCCCGGCGACGTGCTGGGCGGCTGGCTGCTGGCCGGTACCGTGCTGAGCCTCGCGCTGCTCCTGGAGCGGTACGCCCTCCCGGACCGGGACGCGGCGGACGGGATTCCCGAACCGGGCGGTGCCGGCCCCGCGTGAGGGCCGCGTGCGCGTCGCGCGCGCCTCCGTACGCGCTGCTTTGTGCGCCGTACGCCCCTTTTTGGCGCGTATTCCCATGAAGAGCTGACGATCGGACCAGGTCTTCCCCAAGGCGGCATGGACGGCTCCCGCACCGAGCAGCACTGTCCTGGGCCCCGGGGACCGCAGCAATCGCGCCACCCCGGAGCCGCGCCCACGGCACGTACCACCGCATCAACCGGGGGACACCACGCCATGAATCAGCCGCTCGACGCCCCGACCCCGCGCCCCGCACCGGCCGGGGAGGCCCTGCCGCCCACGGCGGCCCGCACCGGCCGCTGCCCCGCCGCGGCGGCCAAGGACCCCACCCCCTGCGAGGGCCCGCACGACGCCGCCACCATCGTCGACCGCCACGGCAGGGAGGTCGCGGGCTGCGTCCAGCACTGCGCCCGCCTGCTGGCCGGCCTCGAAGGCGCCCGCGTCCACCCCTTCGTCCCGGCGCGCCAGGCCCTGGACATCTACTCCCGGGCCCGCGAACTCCCGCCCTGCGCCTGGGAGATCGGCAGATAGCGCCCGACCGCCGGCCCCGCGCCCGGGGCCGGCGGCCGGCACGTCAGCACTCGATGATGTTGACGGCGAGTCCGCCGCGCGCCGTCTCCTTGTACTTGACGCTCATGTCGGCGCCGGTCTCCTTCATGGTCTTGATGACCTTGTCGAGGGAGACGTGGTGGCGGCCGTCGCCGCGCAGCGCCATGCGGGCGGCGGTGACGGCCTTGACGGCGGCCATGCCGTTGCGCTCGATGCACGGGATCTGCACCAGGCCGCCGACGGGGTCGCAGGTCAGGCCGAGGTTGTGCTCCATGCCGATCTCGGCGGCGTTCTCGACCTGCTCGGGGGAGCCGCCCAGGACCTCGGCCAGGCCACCGGCGGCCATGGAGCAGGCGGAGCCGACCTCGCCCTGGCAGCCGACCTCGGCACCGGAGATGGAGGCGTTCTCCTTGAACAGCATGCCGATCGCGCCGGCGGCGAGCAGGAAGCGCACCACACCGTCCTCATCGGCGCCGGGGACGAAGTTGACGAAGTAGTGCAGCACGGCGGGGATGATGCCGGCGGCGCCGTTGGTGGGGGCGGTCACCACCCGGCCGCCGGCGGCGTTCTCCTCGTTGACGGCCATCGCGTAGAGGGTGATCCACTCCATCGCCAGGGCCTGCGGGTCGCCCTCGGCGCGCAGCTTGCGGGCCGAGCTCGCCGCGCGGCGGCGGACCTTCAGCCCACCGGGCAGGATGCCCTCACGCGACATGCCCCGCGCCACGCAGGACTGCATGACCTGCCAGATCTCCAGCAGCCCGGCGCGGATCTCGTCCTCGGTGCGCCACGCCTTCTCGTTCTCCATCATCAGGGCCGGGATGGACAGGCCGGTGTCCTGCGTCAGCCGCAGCAGCTCGTCGCCGGTGCGGAAGGGGTACTTCAGCACGGTGTCGTCGGGCACGATCGGGTTGTCGCCGGCCACCGCGTCCTCGTCGATGACGAAGCCGCCGCCCACCGAGTAGTAGGTCTTCTCCAGCAGGGGCGCGCCGGTGGCGTCGTAGGCGGCCAGGGTCATGCCGTTGGCGTGGTACGGCAGGGCGCGGCGGCGGTGCAGGATCAGCTGGCTTGCCTCGTCGAAGGCGACCTCGTGGGCGCTGCCTATCTCGGCGCCCAGCAGACGCAGCCGGCCGGTGGAGCGGATGCGCTCCACCTCGTCGTCGGCGGTTTCCACGTCGACGGTGCGCGGGGAGTGGCCTTCCAGGCCCAGCAGCACGGCCTTGGGCGTGCCGTGACCGTGACCGGTGGCGCCCAGTGAGCCGAACAGCTCGGCGCGCACGGCGGTGGTCTGGGCGAGCAGGCCGTCCTTCTTGAGGCGTCCGACGAACATCCGGGCGGCGCGCATCGGGCCGACGGTGTGGGAGCTGGAGGGGCCGATGCCGATGGAGAAGAGGTCGAAGACGGAGATGGCCACGGTGGCGGACTCCCTTGTCTGCTCGTGGTGGACGGTGGAGCGGGTGAAGCGGACGAAAAGCTGTGGGGAGGGGTTCGATTCCGTGCCGGTTTTCGAGCGTAACGCGGACCCGGCGCGGTGCCCTCAGACGGAAACCATCGGGCGTCCGTCGTCGGGGGTAACAATGGGTGCCGGAGCCGCCGCGGTGGCGGGCTCCGTGCCGGTCAGGCCCGCCTCGTGCGCCCTGACCCCGGCCCGTACGGCCCAGAAGTAGAAGGCCGGGGCGGTGAGCGCGACCAGGGCGATGTCCAGACCGCCGGGGATCAGGCCGCGGCCGCCGAAGTCGGGGCTGCCCAGCGCGGACAGCGTCGCCATCCAGACCAGGAAGAGGATCATCCACCAGGCCGGCGCGAGCTGCGAGCGCAGCCGGTCCGACGCCGCGCGGCCCGTCGCGCCCGCGCCCTTGCGCCGCAGCACCAGCACCGCGACCGGCACGGACACCAGCGTCAGCAGGGCGACCTTCCCGGTGTCCGGCCACTTCGACCAGTACAGCGCGCAGGCCGCGAACGCGAAGGTGACCGGGCACAGGACCCCGGCGGCGGGCAGCCGGAAGGGTCGGGGCAGCCCGGGCCGGGTCCGCCGCAGCACGCCCACCGCGATCGGGCCGATCAGGTACGAGATCACCATGGCCGCCGAGACCACCCCGGCCAGCGCCTGCCAGCTGCGTCCGACGGTCAGCAGCAGCAGGACGGAGAAGCCGAGGTTGAGCCACATCGCGGGGCGCGCGGTCCCGTAGCGGGGGTGCACCGCCGCCAGCTTCCGGGGGAAGAAGCCGGTCTCCGCGAGGTTGGTCACCATGTACGCGGCCGAGGCGACATTGGCGATGTTGGAACCGGCCGGCGAGATGAAGGCGCCGAACTGCAGCATGGTGACCACCCAGTGCAGCATCAGCAGCTTGGCGAGGTCGGCGAACGGCGAGTTGAGGTCCACGCCCTGCCAGCCGCCGGCCCGCGCGAGCTGCCCGGGCGGCACCGCCCCCAGGTACGCGGTCTGCAGCGCCAGGTAGAGCACCAGGCCCAGCGCGAGCGCGCCGGCCAGCGCGACGGGGATGGCCCGGCCGGGGTTCCTGGCCGCGCCGCCGAGGTTGACCACGGCCTGGAAGCCGTTGAAGGCGAAGACCACGCCGCAGGTGGTGACGGCGGTGAGCACGGCCGGCCAGCCGTACGGGGCGAAGCCGCCGTGCGCGGTGAAGTTGGAGGTGTGGAAGCCGGAGGCGATCAGCGCGGCCACCGCGAGCACCGGGATGGCGAACTTCACCAGGGTGAGCACGGTGTTGGCGCGGGCCAGCAGCCGGACCGACCAGTAGCAGGTCAGCCAGAGGACCACGGTCAGGACCAGCGCGGTGACCGTGCCGGAGAGGGTGAGCCGGTGGGACGCCGGGTCGACCAGGCCCTGTGCCCAGTCGACGTCCCAGGACGTCATGTACTGGGTGGCGGCGATCGATTCGATGGGGATCAGCGAGGCGACCGCGATCCACACCGCCCAGCCGGTCAGGAAGCCGAGGACCGGCCCGTGCGAGAGATGGCCGTAGCGGGCCATGCCGCCGGGGATCGGGTAGGCCGCGCCGACCTCCGCGTAGGACATCGCGATCATGCCGATGAAGACGGCGCCGATCACCCAGGCGACCAGTGCCGCGGGCCCCGCCACCTGGGCGGCGGCGCCGGCGCCGAAGAGCCAGCCGGAGCCGAAGATCGATCCGATGCCGATCATGATGAGGGCGAAGAGGCTGAGCCCCTTGCGGTCGCCCGCGCTCATGTCCATGGGAGGTGTGGTCCGTCCTGCCGTCGTCGATGCCCCCTCGCCGTTGAAAGGGTCGCTGTTCTGTGCCGTCGACCACCTTATTTGTGGCCAAAGACCCGGGATTCCTTCGGATGTGCCGACGGCGGGGCGACAACGGGCTGCGCAGAGCATGAGCCCGGGACCAACGGCCCCGGGCTCATGGCCCGTTCGGCCCCCGGCCCGCCGAAGTCCGGCGGGCCGGGGGTTCACCGCATGAGACGCGTCACAGGGACGGGTAGAGCGGGAACTTCTCGGCGAGGGCGGTGACGCGGGCCTTGAGGGCTTCGGCGTCGTAGCTGGGCTTGAGCGCCTCCGCGATGATGTCGGCGACCTCGCGGAAGTCCTCGGCCCGGAAGCCGCGGGTGGCCAGGGCCGGGGTGCCGATGCGCAGGCCGGAGGTGACCATCGGCGGGCGGGGGTCGTTGGGGATCGCGTTGCGGTTGACGGTGATGCCGACCTCGTGCAGGCGGTCCTCGGCCTGCTGGCCGTCGAGGTCGCTGTTGCGCAGGTCGACCAGGACGAGGTGGACGTCGGTGCCGCCGGTCAGGACGTCGACGCCGACGGCCTTGGCGTCCTCACGGGTGAGGCGCTCGGCGAGGATCTTGGCGCCTTCGAGGGTGCGCTCCTGGCGCTCCTTGAAGTCGTCGGAGGCGGCGACCTTGAAGGAGACGGCCTTGGCGGCGATGACGTGTTCGAGCGGGCCGCCCTGCTGGCCGGGGAAGACCGCGGAGTTGATCTTCTTGGCGAGCTCCTGGGTGGACAGGATCACGCCGCCGCGGGGACCACCGAGGGTCTTGTGGGTGGTGGTGGTGACGACGTGGGCGTGCGGCACCGGGTTGGGGTGCAGGCCCGCGGCGACGAGGCCGGCGAAGTGGGCCATGTCGACCATGAGGTAGGCGCCGACCTCGTCCGCGATGCGGCGGAAGGCGGCGAAGTCGAGCTGGCGGGGGTAGGCGGACCAGCCGGCGACGATCAGCTTCGGCTGGGTCTCCTTGGCGAGGCGCTCGACCTCGTCCATGTCGACCAGGCCGTCCTCACCGACGTGGTAGGGCACCACGTTGTAGAGCTTGCCGGAGAAGTTGATCTTCATGCCGTGGGTCAGGTGGCCGCCGTGGGCGAGGTTGAGGCCCATGATCGTGTCGCCCGGCTTGAGCAGGGCGAACATGGCGGCGGCGTTGGCCTGGGCACCGGAGTGCGGCTGGACGTTCGCGGCCTCGGCCCCGAAGAGGGCCTTGATCCGGTCGATGGCGATCTGCTCGACGACGTCGACGTGCTCGCAGCCGCCGTAGTAGCGGCGGCCGGGGTAGCCCTCGGCGTACTTGTTGGTCAGGACCGACCCCTGAGCCTCCATGACGGCGGCGGGGGCGAAGTTCTCCGAGGCGATCATCTCGAGGGTGGACTGCTGGCGGTGCAGCTCGGCGTCCACGGCGGCGGCGACATCGGGGTCCAGCTCGTGCAGGGAGCTGTTGAGAATCGACATGAGAGTTCCTAAGAAGGGGTCGGCGCGCGGCACCGTCTTCTGGGGCGGAGGTCGGGAGGGGGTACCTACCGGCGGTGGCTGGGGAGGGAGGGCGTCAGCTCTGGATGAACGCGGCGTACTCGTCGGCCGACAGCAGCTCGCCCGGCTCGCCGCTGATCTTCACCTTGAACAGCCAACCGCCCTCGAACGGGGCGGAGTTCACCAGCGACGGGTCGCTGACGACGTCCTCGTTGATCTCCACGATCTCGCCGTCCACGGGCGCGTAGAGATCGCTGACCGACTTGGTCGACTCCAGCTCACCGCAGGTCTCGCCCGCCGTGATCGTGGAGCCGGCCTCAGGGAGCTGCACGTAGACGACATCGCCGAGCGCGTTGGCGGCGTGCTCGGTGATCCCGACCGTCGAGACGCCGTCCTCGGCGGTCGACAGCCACTCGTGCTCCTTGCTGTAGCGCAGCTGCTGGGGGTTGCTCATGGCTCGATTCTCCTGTACGCGAGGGTGTGGTCGTGAAGGGGGTCGCCCCCGGTGCGGCCGAGGGGCGGGTCTTGTGGTGGGACGCGCGGGGCGCGCCGGTGCCGGTCCGCGGACGAGCAGCCGTTACTTCTGCCGCTTGTAGAAGGGCAGCGCGACGACCTCGTACGGCTCATGGCTTCCACGGATGTCCACGCGGACACCCTCGGTGCCCGGAGTGGCGTAGGCCGCGTCCACGTAGGCGATGGCGATCGGCTTGCCGAGCGTGGGGGAGGGCGCACCGGAGGTCACCTCGCCGATGACCGTGCCGTCCGCGGCGGTGACCGGGTATCCGGCGCGCGGTACCCGGCGGCCCTCGGCCACCAGGCCGACCAGCTTGCGCGGCGGGTTCGTCTCCGCGCGCTCGGCGGCCGCGGTCAGCGCGGCGCGGCCCACGAAGTCACCGTCGTTGGTCGTCTTCTCGAACTTCACGACCCGGCCCAGGCCCGCGTCGAACGGCGTGGTCGCGGTGGTCAGCTCGTGCCCGTACAGCGGCATGCCGGCCTCCAGGCGCAGCGTGTCGCGGCAGGACAGCCCGCAGGGCACCAGCCCGGCGTCCTTGCCGGCCTCGGTCAGCGCCTCCCACAGGGTGACCGCGTCCGCCGGCCGGACGAAGAGCTCGAAGCCGTCCTCGCCGGTGTAGCCGGTACGGGCGATCAGCGCGTCGACGCCGGCGACCGTGCCGGGCAGGCCCGCGTAGTACTTCAGGCCGTCCAGATCGGCGTCCGTCACCGACTTGAGGATGCCGGGGGACTCCGGGCCCTGCACCGCGATCAGCGCGTAGGCGTCCCGGTCGTCGCGGACCACGGCGTCGAAACCGGCGGCGCGGTCGGTCAGCGCGTCCAGCACCACCTGGGCGTTGGAGGCGTTGGCGACGACCATGTACTCCTCGTCGGCCAGCCGGTAGACGATCAGGTCGTCGAGGATGCCGCCCTCGGCCTCACAGATCATGGTGTACCGGGCGCGGCCCGTCTTGACGCCGCCGATGTTGCCGACCAGCGCGTAGTCGAGCAGGTCGGCGGCGCGCGGGCCGGTGACGGTGATCTCGCCCATGTGGGAGAGGTCGAACAGACCGGCACGGGTGCGGACGGCGACGTGCTCGTCCCGCTCGCTGCTGTAGCGCAGCGGCATGTCCCAGCCGGCGAAGTCGGTCATGGTCGCGCCGAGCGCGCGATGGGTGGCGTCGAGCGCGGTGCGGCGGGGGGCATCACTCATGGTTCTGGGCTCCCAGGCAGGGGTGACAGGACGTCTCTCCCCATCTGTCATCGGAACCTGAGAGGTTCACCGGGATACCGCGAACGGACCCGGTTTGCACCTTGGGTGGAGCCGCCCCTGCAACCGGGCAGTGGCTCGCTTTTCAGATCTGCCTCGCCCGCGCGGTATAGGGGCCTGAGAGATTCAAGGGAGGACTTGCTCCTTCGGCGCCCCGCCGTGGCGGCCGGGGACTCTCCCGCGCGGATTCAAGCGGCCGGTATGGAATTGGCGGTGCACGGGTGAAACCGGATGTGCACGTGGCGGCCACATCATTGCACGGGATCGCCGAATGGAGGAGCCCTGACCGCCACCCCGTCCATGACGTGGGCAGATCGGGCAATCGCCTTGCTGGTCATTACCTTTTCTTGACACTCTGCGGGTAAGGGACGGACTCGGGTCGGACCGGAACCGGACGGGGAGGCGATCACGGTGCACAGCGAAGCGGCACTCGCGGCCACTTCAGGGGTCGTGCCCCCGGACACCGCGCCGGCGGTGGCCCCCGCCGCCCCGCCCCGGACCGGCCGGCGGCGCTCCGCGCTCCGGCCCGGTCGCGGCGTGCGGCTCGTCGACCTGCGCGGCGCGGGCCGCGTCCGGGACGCCGCCGAGCTGCGGTTCCCGGCCGGTGACCTGGTCGTGGTCTCCGGCCTGCCGGGCAGCGGCAAGAGCACCCTGATGCACCGCGTCGTACCGCCGCTGGACGCGCGCGGAGCCGCGGTGCACCGCATCGACTCGCAGGACGTGCGCGAGCGCTGGGAGCGCGGCAGGCTGCGCCGGCTGCCGTACGGCCTGTACCGCCCGCTGGTGCGGGCCGCGCACTACTGGGCGCTGGGCCGGGCGCTGCGCTCCGGCGACAGCGTGGTGGTGCACGACTGCGGGACGCTGGCGTGGGTGCGCCGCTGGATCGCGCGGTCGGCCGTGCGCGGCGGCCGCGGGCTGCACCTGGTGCTGCTGGACGTGGAGCCGGAGGTGGCCCGCGCCGGCCAGGAGGCACGCGGGCGCGGTGTGTCGGGGTACGCCTTCGCCCGGCACCGCAGGGCGGTGGGCCGGCTGATCGGCGCGGCGGAGTCGGCCGGGCTGCCCGCGGGGTTCGGTTCGGCGGTGCTGCTGGACCGGCCGGCCGCGAGCGCGCTGGAGACCCTCGGCTTCCACTGAGCGGAGCGCCGCTTCCGGCCGCGGTGCGCGCTGCCCCGGTAGGTCCCACCTCGTGCTTTCTCGTCTAGGGTCGTGCGGCAGAAGGCGCGGTTTGGAGCGGGTGGGTGCAGATGAACTTTCCGGAGCAGGGGATACCGCAGCTGGCGTGGCCGGCGAACGAGTGCGAAGAGGTGCTGGCCGCGTCGGTCGGCCATCCGGGCGCGGGCGGTCGGATCGTCGAGGTCCTGGGCCGCAGCCGGCTGTGGGTGCCGCTGCCCAACGGCGGCGGACCGGACAGCGCGGGGCCCGGAGCCCGCGGGCTCGACCTGCCCACCGTCGACATCGGCGGCGCGCCCTACGTCCCCGTCTACAGCTCCGAGCAGGAGTTCCTCCGCGTCGTCGGCGCGCACATGCCCTTCACCGTCGCCCCGGCGCAGGAGTTCGCCCGCGGGCTGCCGCCGCAGGTCGGGATCGTGGTCAACCCCGACGGCACGGTCGGTGTCCCGCTGCCGCCGCTCGCGGTGGCCGCGTTGTGCCGGACGGGGCGGCACGAGGTGGAGGGGATGCCGAGCGGCGGCCGGGTGCGGCTGTTCGAGCCGGACTGGCAGGACGAGCCGGTGGACTTCCTGGCCGCGGCCGGACTGGAGTTCTCCGGCGCCGGAATTGTCCTGACTGCCCGGCGTGCCCTGGCTAGTGTCGAGGGCGACACGCCCGCGCTGTTCGTGGGTGTTCAGGTCGAGGCGGCCCCGGCCGCGCTGCAGGACGGCGCCGCCCGCGAGGTGGCGCTCGCGGCCCTGGGACGTGCGCTCGGCGCGGTGCCGGTGCCCTGGCCCGTGCAGCTGGTGATGCTCGATCTCGCCCAGGGCGACCCGGTCGCCGACTGGCTGCTGGAGCGCGTGCGGCCCTTCTACTCTCGGGACCACTCGTAAGCTGGTTGGATGACGCGCGGGCGCACCCACACGTGCCCTGCCGAGAGAAGGGACGGACCACGTGAGCGCGGGTGCGCATCAGGGGCCGGCGGCGGCCGGGCAGCTGGAGCAGCTGCTGGCGCAGGTCTCGCCCGGCCGTTACGACGCCTATGAGGCGGTGCTGCACGCGCTCGCCGCGGGCCAGGTCTGGATGCTGCTCTGGCACGGCCGGGCCGGTTCACCGGACGCGCAGTACGGGAACATGGAGGTCGACGGGCTCGGCTACGCGCCGTGCGTGACCTCGGCGCCCGAACTCGCCGCCTCCGGCTGGAACCGCGACCACGAGGTCGTCGGCGGCCTGGAGATCGCCGGTTCGCTCTTCCCCGACCGCTGGGGCCTGTGGCTGAATCCGCATGCCCCCGGCGGCGGCGTCGGCATCCCCTGGCTCGACCTGCGCCGGATCGCCGGCGGCCTGGACCGGCTGCCGGCCGGGCCGCTGCGGATCTCGGAACCGGTCATCGACATCCCGCAGTTCTACGCCCTGCTCGCGCAGAACGCCCACCGCACGCCCGCCGTGCGGTCGCTGCGCCGCGCCTGGGTGCAACCGGCGCTCGGTGCCCCGTATCTGGCGATCGGTCTGGATCTGTACGACACCGGCCCGCAGGCGGTGGACGCGGCGCGGCTGATGATCCAGCAGTCCATCGGCGCGGTGCCGGACGGCCTGCCGGTCTCCACGGTCGCGATGAACGACGAGTACGACCCCGTCGGGATGTGGATGCGGGCCTCGACGCGCGCGTTCTTCGACCGCGACGGCTATACCCAGCCGGCCGGACAGCAGCCGCCCGCGCCCTCGTACGGCTACGGCTACCCGCGCCCCTACTGACGGCGCACCCCCGCCCGCCGGAGCAGTGCGCTCCGGCGGAGGTACGGGCCGAATTCGCCCTGTATGCACCGCGGTTGAGGTCTTCTCCCGCGGCCCTTCGCCCCGCTCAGCCCGAACTGCTGTCCGTATAACGGAAAGCGGTGGAGCACATCACAGTTATGCATCCTTTCTCGGCCAGGTCTGGTGACTGATCGCGAAGGGGATGAAGACTCCGGAACCAACAGGGCCTCGGTCCTTTGTACGAGCGTCATCCCGTAGGACCTCGCATGAACCCCCGGCTTCCGCAGCGCGAACTTCCGCGGCGCTCCCGGGACTTGCACCGACTTGCACCAACCTTGCACCGAACTTGCACGTGCACCAGTGATGTGAATCAGGCCGCTACCGCGGCGGGCAGGGGCCGGCCACCGTCGGCCGAGAGGGGTCAAAGGCACCGTGACCGCACCGATCGAGACCACCGGGGCGGCTGCTGAGGCGCAGCCGGAAGCGGTGCTCAAAGGCGTGGAGAGCAAGCGCATCGAAGGACGCTCGCTCGGGCAGATCGCATGGCTGCGCTTCCGGCGGGACAAGGTCGCGGTGGCCGGTGCCATCGTTGTCATCCTGCTGGTGGCCGTCGCCGCGTTCTCCCGCCCCCTCCAGGCACTGCTCGGCCTGGACCCGAACAACCCCGACCAGTCGCTGATCGACCCCAACACCACCCTTCCCAAGGGCGACTTCGGCGGGATGAGCGCGGACCACCCGCTCGGCGTGGACCCGAAGTTCGGCCGCGATCTGCTCGCCCGGATCCTGGAGGGCTCCTGGGTGTCGCTGATCGTGGCCTTCGGCGCGACGCTGCTGTCGGTCGCCATCGGCACCGTCCTCGGGGTGGTCGCCGGCTTCTACCGCGGCCGGGTGGACGCCTTCATCAGCCGCATGATGGACGTCTTCCTGGCGTTCCCGCTGCTGCTGTTCGCCATCGCCATCTCCGCCTCGCTGCAGGGCGGCGCCTTCGGCATGGAGGGCCTGCCGCTGCACATCTCGGTGCTGATCTTCGTGATCGGCTTCTTCAACTGGCCGTACATGGGACGGATCGTGCGGGCGCAGACCCTGTCGCTGCGCGAGCGCGAATTCGTGGACGCCGCGCGTGGCATGGGGGCGCGCGGGCCGTTCATCCTGTTCCGCGAACTGCTGCCCAACCTGGTGGGACCGGTCATCGTCTACTCGACGCTGCTGATCCCCTCCAACATCCTCTTCGAGGCGGCGCTGAGCTTCCTGGGCGTCGGCATCCAGCCGCCCCAGGCGTCCTGGGGCGGCATGCTCAACCAGGCGGTCAAGTACTACGAGGTCGACCCCCAGTACATGATCGTCCCCGGCCTCGCGATCTTCGTCACCGTGCTGGCCTTCAACCTGCTCGGTGACGGTCTGAGGGACGCCCTGGACCCGCGCAGCCGCTGACGGCCCGCCGGACGGGCTGCGTCCAGAAGCCTCAACCGCGTTTGACGTTGTGCCTTTTTGAGTTTCGACGAACGAAGGGGAGACCGACCAACATGCGAAGGTCAGTTCCGGTCGCGGCGATAGCGGCCATCACCAGTGCGGGCCTCGTGCTGGCCGGCTGCAGCGGGGGCAAGAGCTCCTCGGACGGCTCGGCGGAGGCGAACGCCGCGACGAAGGGCGTCGTCAACGCCTCGGACGCGAAGGGCGGCACGGTCACCTACGCGCTCAGCGACGCCCCCGAGTCGTTCGACCCCGGCAACACGTACTACGCCTTCATCTACAACTTCAGCCGGCTGTACGCGCGCCCGCTCACCACCTTCAAGCCGGGCCCCGGCTCGAAGGGCAACGAGCTGGTGCCGGACCTCGCCGAGTCGATGGGCAAGCCCAGCGACGGCGGCAAGACGTGGACGTACAAGATCCGCAAGGGCGTCAAGTACGAGGACGGCTCGACCGTCACCTCGCAGGACGTCAAGTACGCGGTGGAGCGCTCCAACTTCGCCCGCGACACCCTCTCGCTGGGCCCGAACTACTTCCAGCAGTTCCTCGTGGACAACGACGGCGGCTACAAGGGTCCGTACAAGGACAAGAGCAAGGCCGGCCTGAAGTCCATCGAGACGCCCGACGACCAGACGGTGGTCTTCCACCTGAAGAAGCCGTTCGCCGAGTTCGACTACCTGGTCAGCGCGCCGCAGACCGCTCCGGTCCCGCAGGCGAAGGACAAGGGCGCGGACTACACCAAGTCCGTGCTGTCCACCGGCTCGTACAAGTACCAGAGCTACCAGGAGGGCAAGAGCCTCACCCTGGTCCGCAACCCGCAGTGGTCGGCGAAGACCGACCCGCTGCGCAAGCAGCTGCCCGACAAGATCGTGCTGAACCTGAAGGTCGCCCAGTCGACCATCGACAAGGACCTGCAGTCCGGCAACACCCTGGTCGACCTGGCCGGTCGTGGCGTGGACGGCCAGACGCAGGCCCAGCTGCTGACGGACTCCAAGGCGAAGGCCAACACCGACAACGCGCTCGGCCAGCGCCTCGTCTACACGGCGATCAACACCAAGGTGAAGCCGTTCGACAAGCTGGAGTGCCGGCAGGCCGTCGAGTACGCCATCGACAAGAAGGCCGTGCAGACCGCGCTCGGCGGCCCGATCCGCGGTGAGCTGGCGTCCACGGTCCTGCCGACCGACATCGAGGGCTACCAGAAGTACGACCTGTACCCGCAGAAGTACGACGGCGACAAGCTGGACCTGGCCAAGGCCAAGGAGTACTGGGGCAAGTGCGGTGCCGGCAAGGCCACGACCACCATCCTGGCCCGCAGCGACCGCCAGGACGAGGTCGATGCGGCCACCTCGGTCATCGACTCGCTGAAGAAGATCGGCATCACCGCCAAGCTCCAGCAGTACCCGACCAGCAAGTACTTCTCGGACTACGCCGGTGTGCCGTCGTTCAACAAGAAGAACAACGTCGGCCTGATGATGATGCAGTGGGGTTCGGACTTCCCGACCGGCTACGGCTACCTCCAGCAGATCCTCAACGGCAAGGCGATCAGCAAGTCCGGCAACACCAACCTCTCCGAGCTGGACGACCCGGAGATCAACAAGCTGCTCGAAACCTCCATCGCCAACACCGACAAGTCGGCCCGCGAGAAGGCGTACGCCGAGATCGACAAGAAGACGATGGAGCAGGCGGCGCTGGTCCCGCTCACCTACTTCAAGGTCCTGATGTACCGCTCGCCCAAGGCCACCAACCTGGTGTCCACCTCGGCCTTCAGCGGTCAGTACGACTACCTCAACATCGGCGTCAAGAAGTAGCAGCCCTGGAAGGCAGGTGAAGGCATTGGTGTCCGCGGGCCGGTTCCGGCCGGCCCGCGGCGCCGACGCCGCATCCCCGTGTTCTCGTACCTCATCCGCAGATTGATCAGCGCACTGATCCTGCTGCTGATCGTCAGCGCGGTCACGTTCGGCATCTTCTTCCTGCTGCCGAAGCTGGCCGGGCAGAGCACCGACCAGCTTGCGCAGCAGTACATCGGAAAGGCCCCCACGCCCGCGGACATCGCCGCGGTGAAGAAGAACCTCGGCCTGGACAAGCCCGTGTACGAGCAGTACTGGGACTTCCTCAAGGGCATCTTCGTCGGCGTCGACTACAAGTTCGGCCCGGAAGCGGCCAAGTGCCATGTGCCGTGCTTCGGTTACTCCTTCAAGACCCACATCGAGGTCTGGCCGGAGATCCAGTCCCGGCTGCCGGTGACCCTCTCGCTGGCCGCCGGCGCGGCCGTGCTGTGGGTCGTCTCTGGTGTCGCCACCGGCGTCCTGTCCGCGCTGCGCCCCGGCTCGATCTTCGACCGGCTGGCGATGGGCGTCGCGCTGGCCGGCGTCTCCCTCCCGATGTTCTTCACCGGCGCCCTGGCGCTGGCCCTGTTCACCTACCAGTGGCCGATCTTCGAACGCAGCGACTACGTACCGCTGATGGAGGATCCGTTCCTGTGGGCGCGCACCCTGGTGCTGCCCTGGGTCACCCTGGCCTTCCTCTACTCCGCGCTGTACGCCCGGCTCACCCGGGCGGGCATGCTGGAGACGCTGAGCGAGGACTACATCCGCACCGCCCGCGCCAAGGGCCTGCGGGAGCGCAAGGTGGTCGTCCGGCACGGTCTGCGTGCCGCGCTCACCCCGATCATCACGGTCTTCGGCATGGACCTGGGCCTGCTGCTGGGCGGTGCGCTCATCACCGAACAGGTCTTCTCGCTCAAGGGAGTCGGCGCCTTCGCCGTCGAGGCGATCAATGCCAACGACCTTCCGAACATTCTCGGCGTCACCCTGCTCGCCGCGTTCTTCATCGTCATGTGCAACCTGGTGGTGGACGTTCTGTACGCCGCCGTAGACCCGCGGGTGAGGCTCTCGTGACCGACTCCTCCGAGGACAGGACCGCAGCACCGTCCCAGAGCGCCGCGGCCGGGTCCGCCGCGGCCACCACCGAGGCGGCACCGAAGGGGGACGCCTTCCTCCAGGTGCGCGACCTCAAGGTCCACTTCCCCACCGACGACGGCCTGGTCAAGTCCGTCGACGGGCTGACCTTCAGCCTGGAGAAGGGCAAGACGCTCGGCATCGTCGGCGAGTCCGGCTCCGGCAAGTCCGTGACCTCGCTCGCCGTGATGGGCCTGCACCGCGCCTCGCGCCAGCAGCGCAGCAAGGTCCGGATGTCCGGCGAGATCCTGCTGGACGGCAAGGAGCTGGTCTCCGCCGATCCGGACGAGGTGCGCCGGCTGCGCGGCCGGCGGATGGCGATGATCTTCCAGGATCCGCTGTCCGCGCTGCACCCCTTCTACTCGGTCGGCAGCCAGATCGTGGAGGCGTACCGGGTCCACAACGACGTCGACAAGAAGACCGCGCGCAAGCGGGCGATCGAGATGCTCGACCGGGTCGGCATCCCGCAGCCCGACAAGCGGGTCGACGACCATCCGCACCAGTTCTCCGGCGGTATGCGGCAGCGCGCCATGATCGCGATGGCGCTGGTCAACAACCCCGAGCTGCTGATCGCCGACGAGCCGACCACGGCCCTGGACGTCACCGTCCAGGCGCAGATCCTGGACCTGATCCGCGATCTGCAGAAGGAGTTCGGCTCGGCGGTCATCGTCATCACCCACGACCTCGGGGTGGTCGCCGAGCTCGCCGACGACCTGCTGGTGATGTACGGCGGGCGGTGCGTCGAGCGCGGCCCGGCCGAGAAGGTCTTCTACGAGCCCCAGCACCCCTACACCTGGGGCCTGCTCGGTTCCATGCCGCGGATCGACCGCGACCAGACCGAGCGGCTGATCCCGGTCAAGGGCTCCCCGCCCAGCCTGATCAACGTCCCGTCCGGGTGTGCCTTCAACCCGCGCTGCCCGTACGCGGACGTGCCCAAGGACAACCTCACCCGTACGGTCCGCCCCGAGCTGCGCGAGGCCGGCGGCGGCCACTACTCCGCCTGCCACATGGCGCCGGAGGAGCGGGAGCGTATCTGGACCGAAGAGATTGCGCCGAAGCTGTGACCGAGACGACTGACGACCCGAACAACAAGATCCCGCTCCAGAAGTCGGCGGACACCCGGCCCGGTCCGGCCGCCGACGCCGAGCCGCTGCTCAGGGTCCGCGGGCTGGTCAGGCACTTCCCGATCACCAAGGGCCTGCTCAAGCGGCAGGTCGGCGCGGTGCAGGCGGTCGACGGCATCGACTTCGACGTACGGCCCGGGGAGACACTCGGCGTCGTCGGGGAGTCCGGCTGCGGCAAGTCGACGATGGGCCGGCTGATCACCCGGCTCGACGAGCCGACCGGCGGCTCCATCGAGTTCCAGGGCACCGACATCACCCATCTGTCGACGGGCAGGCTGCGGCCGATGCGCCGCGACGTGCAGATGATCTTCCAGGACCCGTACGGTTCGCTGAACCCGCGGCACACCATCGGCGGCATCGTCTCCACCCCCTTCCGCCTCCAGGGCGTCGAGCCCGAGGGCGGGGTGAAGAAGGAGGTGCAGCGGCTGCTGGAGCTGGTGGGCCTGAGCCCCGAGCACTACAACCGCTATCCGCACGAGTTCTCCGGCGGCCAGCGGCAGCGCATCGGCATCGCCCGCGCGCTGGCGCTCAAGCCCAAGCTGGTGGTCGCCGACGAGCCGGTCTCGGCGTTGGACGTCTCCATCCAGGCGCAGGTCGTCAACCTGATGGACGACCTCCAGGAGGAGCTGGGCCTGACGTACGTCATCATCGCCCACGACCTCTCGGTCATCCGGCACGTCTCGGACCGGATCGCGGTGATGTACCTCGGCAAGATCGTGGAGCTGGCGGACCGCACGGCGCTCTACGAGAACCCGATGCACCCGTACACCAAGGCGCTGCTGTCCGCGGTGCCGGTGCCCGACCCCAAGCGGCGCACCCAGCGGGACCGGATCCTGCTCAAGGGCGATGTGCCCTCGCCGATCAACCCGCCCTCCGGCTGCCGGTTCCGCACCCGCTGCTGGAAGGCGACCGAGGTGTGCACCACCACCGAGCCGCCGCTGGTCGCGCTGCGGACCGGGCACCAGGTGGCCTGCCACCACCCGGAGAACGCCGGGGAGCCGGCCGCGGCGGGGACGCAGGCCGCCGACGGTCAGGCATCAAGTGATCAGTAACACCTGACGACTTGGCAAAGTCGTGGGTGAAACGGAGCGGGAGAGTGCAGAGTCAGCACGGTTGTTCGATCTTTGATCGTTCCTCATCCGTGTCCGAAGGGATGGCTCATGGCACTCTCCCGTTCCGTACGTCGTACCTCCCGCTGGCTCGCGCTGGCCACCGCGGTCGCGTCGGCCGCCACCCTCGCGGCCGCGCCGGTCGCGTCCGCCGCGCCCGCCCCGACTCCCGGCGCCCCGGGGGCCGGTGACCCGTACTTCCCCGAACTGGGCAACGGCGGCTTCGACGCCCTGCACTACGACCTCGGGGTCAGCTACCAGCCCGACAGCGGGCGGCTCGACGGCCGCACCACGCTCACCGCCCGAGCCACCCAGAACCTCTCCGGCTTCGACCTCGACCTCCAGAAGCTGACGGTCGACTCGGTCCGGGTGAACGGCCACCGCGCGCGCTTCACCAGATCCGGCGACGAGATAGCCGTGCGCCCCGGCTTCCCGCTGCACCGCGGGGCGAAGTTCACCGTCACCGTCGCCTACCACGGCGTCCCCAAGCCGCTGAGCGGGCCGATCGTCTTCGGCTCCGACTACGGCTGGATGAAGACCAAGGACGGCGTCTTCGTCGCCTGCGAGCCGAACGCCGCCTCGACGTGGTTCCCCTCCAGCGACCACCCCGGCGACAAGGCCACCTACGACATCCGCATCGACGCGCCCAAGGGCCTGACCGGGGTCTCCAACGGGCGCCTGATCAGCTCCGGGGAGGCGCGCGGCCGCTCGTACGCGCACTGGCGCGAGTCCCGTCCGATGGCGACCTATCTGGCCACCGCGACCATCGGGAAGTTCGACGTCCGCACGGGCACCACCCCCGGTGGGGTCCCGATCTACGTCGCCACCGACCCGACGCTGCCCACCGGCAAGGTCGACGTCTACGGCATCACCGCCGAGGCCACCGACTACTGGTCGAAGGTCTTCGGTCCCTACCCCTTCGAGGAGACCGGGGCGATCGTCGACGACATGCCGCAGGCCGGGTTCTCCCTGGAGGTGCAGTCCAAGCCCGTCTACTCGGCCGTGCGCAGCGAGAGCACCATCGTCCACGAGCTGGCCCACCAGTGGTTCGGCGACTCGGTCTCCGTCAAGCAGTGGAAGAACATCTGGCTGAACGAGGGGTTCGCCACCTACGCGCAGTGGCTGTGGGCCGAGCACCGCGGCACCGCCACCGCCCATGACGCGTTCCGCAAGACGTACGACTCGATCCCGGCGGGCGACGCCTTCTGGCAGCAGAAGATCGCCGATCCGCAGCGGGACACGATGTTCTCCGGCGCGGTCTACGAGCGCGGTGCGATGACGCTGCAGGCGCTGCGCGAGCGGATCGGCGACAAGGCGTTCTTCAAGCTGCTGCCGGCCTGGACCGCCGCCCACCGCTACGGCAACGCGGAGACCTCGCAGTTCATCGCGCTCGCCGAGAAGATCTCCGGGCAGAAGCTGGGCGATCTCTTCACGACCTGGCTGAACACCTCGGGCCGGCCCGCGCTGCCGGGGAAGTAACGCCGCCCCGCACGGGGTCCGGGGCGCGGCGCACGGGTCAGCCGGTGCCGCCGCGGCCCGGACGGGGGCGCAGGTGCTGGGGGCGCGGCAGATGGAGGCCCAGATAGACCGCGCCCATGCGGAGGGCGAAGACCACTCCCGCCGACACGACCGCGGCGGGGGTGGGGCCCACGCCGAGGTGGTGCAGCAGCAGGTAGCAGCAGCCGCCGGCCAGCGCGGCGATGGCGTAGACGTCCTCGCGCAGCAGCAGCGGCGGGAACTCCCCGCACAGCACGTCGCGGATCACCTCGCCGGCGACCCCGGTCAGCACCGCCAGGATGATCACGGCGAGCGGGGTGGCGCCCGCCTCGATGGCGGCGCGGGCGCCGATCACCGTCACGACGGACAGGCCGACCGCGTCGACCACCAGCAGCGACTTGTGCGGCAGTTGCCAGAACCGCAGATAGATCATGGTGCCCACGCCGACGCAGATGATCACGGTCAGCAGCACCCAGTCGTGCGTCCAGTACAGCGGCCGGCGGTCGAGGATGAGATCGCGCAGCGTGCCGCCGGAGATGGACGCGGCGAACGCGAGCACCAGACCGCCGAAGGGGTCCATGTTGGCGCGGTAGGCGGCGAGCACCCCGCTCGCCGCGAAGGCCGCGACGCCGAACAGGTAGAGCACGTGAAGCATGGCGCCCATCATCGCAGGGCCGGAGGGAACGCTTCCGCCCGCGGTCGTCAAAATTGACACTACCGGTCGGTAACTATCCGGTGTAGCGTGCAACCCATGGCTCTGGCGACCCTTGGCAACAGTGAGTTCGACCGCGACACGGCGGTCACCCGCAGCGCCCCCGGCGTCTACGACACCCACCTGTCCGCGGGCTGGACGATCATCCAGGCGGTCAACGGCGGCTACCTCCTCGCGGTGATGGGCCGCGCCCTGGCCGACGCCCTCCCGCACCCCGACCCGCTCTCGGTGAGCGCGCACTACCTCACCGCCTCCGTACCGGGTCCCGCGGTCGTCCGCACCGAAGTGGTCCGCAGCGGCCGCACGATGTCCACCGGCACCGCCCGCCTCATCCAGTTCGCCGAGGACGGCACGGAGGTCGAACGGCTCCGGGTGCTCGCCACCTACGGTGACCTCGACGCGCTGCCCGACGACGTCCGCACCACCGCCAAGCCGCCCGCCATCCCCCCGTACGAGCACTGCCTGGGCGCCGACTCCGCCCCCGGCGGGCGCCCCGCCATCCCCGGCAGCACCGCCATCGCCGACCGGCTCGCGCTCCGCCTGGACCCGGCGACCGCCGGCTGGGCCGTCGGCGCCCCGTCCGGCAAGGGCGAGATGCGCGCGTGGTTCGGCCTCGCCGACGGCCGCGACCCCGACCCGCTCTCGCTGCTGCTGACCGTCGACGCGCTGCCGCCCACCGCCTTCGACATCGGCCTGTCCGGCTGGGTCCCCACCGTCGAACTGACCGTCCACGTCCGCCACCGCCCGGCACCCGGACCGCTGCGCGTCGCCATCACCACCCGCAACCTGGCGGGCGGTTTCCTGGAGGAGGACGCGGAGGTCTGGGACAGCCAGGACCGACTCGTCGCCCAGTCGCGCCAGTTGGCCCGGGCACTGCTGGAAGGGTGACGCGACGGGCGGACCCGCCCGGGCCCGCGGGGGCGTCGCGCGTGCCGTCCCCTAACCGTCCGCCCGCAGGAACTCCGCCAGCGCCGCGGTGAGTTCCGCGGGCGCGTCCTCCTGCACGAGATGCCCGGCGCCCTCGATCAGCCGCAGCTGTGCGCCGGGAATCCGGGCGGCCAGCTCGTGTCCCTTCGCCACCGGGATCCAGCTGTCCTGTGCGCCCCAGCAGATCAGCGTCGGCAGTCCGAGCTCGCCGTAGCGCCCCTCGATCTCGTCCGTGAACCGCTGGTCGTTCTGCTGGATCTGCCGGTAGAACGCCGGCTGCCCCGCCTCGGTGCACCAGGGCTCGGCCAGCCGGTCGAGCACCTCCGGACGCAGCCCAGGCCGGCTCGCGGAGGAGAGGTACTCGCGCACCAGCGCCCGGTGGAGCGCGGACGGCAGCTGTCCGAAGACGTCGGGGTGCGCGCCCAGCAGCCGGTACGTGGGCGAGCCCCAGGGCGCCAGCGCCACCGGGTCGACCAGCGCCAGGCGCGCGTAGCGCGCGCCGTGCAGCAGATGGGCGCGCAGCGCCACGCAGCCGCCGAAGTCGTGCGCCACGACGGCCGGAGCCGCCTCGCCGGTCAGTTCCCAGTGCCCGAGCAGCTCCCGGAACACCCGGGCCTGCGCGCCGAGTGAGACGTCCTGTCCGTCCCGCTGCTCCGAGGCGCCGTAGCCCGGCATGTCCCAGACGAACACCCGGTGCCGCGCGGCCAGGGCGCGGGCGACGCCCCGCCACACGTACGAGGAGAACGGCGTCCCGTGCAGCAGCACCACGGCCGGCGCCCCGGCGCGCTCCTCCCCGAGGGCGGCCCATCGCACCTCGTCGCCCGAGGTGGTGCGGAACGTGCGCGCCAGCTGCCATGAGGTCATGACCGTAAGGCTAGTGACTCCTTACAGCGGGTGTCGAGAGGTGCGATGCGTCCCGGTGCTCCCGCGCGCCCAGGACGCGCCCCGGGCCTCCGTCGGGGCAGCTCGTAGAATCGTGCGCACCATGGTTTACCTCGACCACGCCGCCACCACCCCGATGCTCCCGGAGGCGGTGCAGGCGATGACCGCCCAGCTGACCGTCACCGGCAATGCGTCCTCCCTGCACGCCGACGGCCGGCGGGCCCGGCGCACCGTCGAGGAGGCACGCGAGTCCCTCGCCGCCTCGCTCGGCGCGCGCCCGAGCGAGATCGTCTTCACGGCGGGCGGCACCGAGGCGGACAACCTCGCGGTCAAGGGCCTGTACTGGGCGCGCCGGGCGGCCGACCCGGCCCGGACCCGCGTGCTGGCCAGCCCCGTCGAGCACCACGCCGTCCTCGACGCCGTGGAGTGGCTCGCCGAGCAGGAGGGCGCCCGCGTCGACTGGCTGCCCGTCGACACATACGGCCGGGTGCACGCCGACGCGCTGCGCGAGGCCATCGCCCGCAACCCCGCCGATGTCGCGCTGGCCACCGTCATGTGGGCCAACAACGAGATCGGCACCGTCCAGCCGGTCCGTGAACTCGCCGACGTGGCCGCGGAGTTCGAGATCCCGCTGCACGCCGACGCGGTGCAGGCGGTCGGCCAACTGGAGGTCGACTTCGCCGCCTCCGGGCTCGCCGCGATGACCGTCTCCGGCCACAAGATCGGCGGTCCCTACGGCATCGGCGCGCTGCTGCTCGGCCGCGAGTACGCCCCGGTGCCGGTGCTGCACGGCGGCGGCCAGGAGCGGCACGTGCGCTCCGGCACCCTCGACACCCCCGCCATCGCCGCCTTCGCCGCCGCCGGCCGGTACGCCGTCGCCCACCGCGCGGACTTCGCCCGCGACATCGGGGCACTGCGCGACGACCTGATCAAGGCGGTGCGCGCCGCCGCCCCGGACGCCGTCCTCGGCGGCGACCCGGACCCCGCCGGCCGCCTCCCCGCCAACGCGCACTTCTCCTTCCCCGGATGCGAGGGCGACTCCCTGCTGCTCCTCCTGGACGCCCAGGGCATCGCCTGCTCCACGGGCTCCGCCTGCACCGCCGGCGTGGCCCAGCCCAGCCACGTCCTGCTCGCGACCGGCATGACACCGGAGCTGGCCCGCGGCACCCTGCGGTTCTCCCTGGGCCACACCTCCACCGCGGAGGACGTCGCCGCGCTGGCGCAGGCCATCGGCCCCGTGGTGGAACGGGCACGCAGCGCCGGCCTGAGCTAGGGGGTGCCGTTTGGATCATGGCTGATCCAGACGAAAGGCCCGGCGGCCGGGGGCGCCCCTCAGGTCTTCGCGGGCCGCGGTCCGGGCCCGCGCAGCTCCGCCCGCACGAGCCGCAGATAGCGGTCCCAGTCCCAGTGCGGCCCCGGATCGGTGTGATCCGTCCCGGGGACCTCCACATGCCCCACGACGTGTTCCCGGTCGGCCGGGAAGCCGTACCGCCGGCAGATGTCCGCGGTCAGCGCCGCGGACGACGCGTACATGGCATCCGTGAAGGACTCCGGCCGGTCCACGAACCCCTCGTGCTCGATCCCCACGCTCCGCTCGTTGAACGCCCGGTTGCCCGCGTGGAAGGCCACGTCCAGCTCCCGCACGGCCTGGGCGATCCGCCCGTCCGCGCGCACGACGTAGTGGGCGGCGGCCTCGTGGGCCGGGTCCCTGAACACCCGCAGCGCGCTCGCGTAGCTGCCCTGGACGACATGGACGACCACCCGGTCCACGTCGTAGTCCGCGGGCCGGTCCGCCCGCCGGTAGTTCTCCGGGGACGCCGCCACCCACCGCGCGCCCCGGTGGTCGACCTCGCCCGGCTTGCGCGGCTTGTCGTTCCCCGGCAGCTGCCACCACCAGTGCCGCAGCTCGTCCCGGGCCGCCAGCCCCACCGCCCCGGCGGCCAGCAGCCCGCCGCCGACCCACAGCGCCCGCCGCCGGGTGGGCGTCGCCGCGCCCTCCGGCTCGCCGCTGCCGCCGTCCCCGCCGGCCGTTTCCCCAGCCCTCTTCCCCATGCGCTGCATAACGCTTTCCGACCTGTCGGCGGTTCCGTCTACTCTGGACGGGCTATGACTGATGACGCCCCCCGCCGCCTCCGCGTACTCGCCGCCATGTCCGGCGGCGTCGACTCCGCCGTCGCCGCCGCCCGCGCCGCCGAGGCCGGCCACGACGTGACCGGTGTGCATCTCGCGCTCTCCGAGAACCCGAAGTCGTTCCGCACCGGCGCCCGCGGGTGCTGCACCATCGAGGACTCGCACGACGCCCGGCGCGCCGCCGACGTCATCGGCATCCCGTTCTACGTCTGGGACCTCGCCGAGCGCTTCCGCGAGGACGTCGTCGACGACTTCATCGCCGAGTACGAGGCCGGGCGCACCCCGAACCCCTGCCTGCGCTGCAACGAGAAGATCAAGTTCGCCGCCCTCCTGGACAAGGCCCTGGCCCTGGGCTTCGACGCGGTGTGCACCGGCCACTACGCCACCGTCGTCGTCACCGAGGACGGCACCCGCGAGCTGCACCGCGCCACCGACATGGCCAAGGACCAGTCCTACGTCCTCGGCGTCCTCGACGACCGCCAGCTGGCGCACGCCATGTTCCCGCTCGGCGACACCCGCACCACCAAGGCCGAGATCCGCGAAGAGGCGGCCCGCCGTGGCCTGTTCGTCGCCAAGAAGCCGGACAGCCACGACATCTGCTTCATCGCCGACGGCGACACCCAGGGCTTCCTCGCCAAGCGGCTCGGCACCGCCCAGGGCGACATCGTCGACGAGGCCGGCAACCACCTCGGCACGCACGAGGGCGCGTACGGCTACACCATCGGCCAGCGCAAGGGCCTGCGCATCGGCCACCCGGCCCCCGACGGCAAGCCGCGCTACGTCCTCGACATCTCCCCGGTGGACAACACCGTCACCGTCGGCCCCGTCGAGTCCCTCGACGTCACGGCCCTGACCGCCATCCGCCCCCGCTGGTGCGGCCGCCCCCCGACGGCCGGCCCCGCCGACTACACCGCCCAGCTCCGCGCCCACGGCGGCGAGACCGAGGTCACCGCGGAGCTGACCGACGACGGCGAACTCCTGGTGACCTTCACCGAGCCCGTCCGCGGCGTGGCACCCGGCCAGGCGATCGTCCTCTACGACGGCACCCGGGTGGTCGGCTCGGCGACGATCGCCACCACGCAGCGACGGGTGGCGGCGGGGGCGTAGGCCGCCGCTCAGTAGGTGTAGAGCGCCGAGGTGTCGAGGGCGAGGTCGAACGGTTCGCCGAGCGGCACCGGCTTGCCGAAGTCGGTCTCCAGCGACGCGCGGTAGTGCTCCCCTTCAGGCAGCGAGTAGAGCAGGCACTTGCCCTCTATGGGGTTCACGATGAGGTAGTACGGAATTCCCGCCTGGGCGTACTTCTTCACCTTCTTGTCGGTGTCGTTCTCGGGGTTGGATTCCGAGACGACCTCGCTGACGAGAATGACCTCGTCGGCGGGGAACTGCTTGAGCCGTGTGCCGCGGTAGGAAGGGCCGGCCACGGAGAAATCCGGCCGGAGGAGCGTCTTGCCGTGCCACCCTTCGTGGACTGTGTCCACGCGGGTCATGACGGACCACTCGCCTATGAGCTGCGACGCGACGGCGGGAATCACGTTCCCGTGCGGACTGGTGACCACGGTGCTGAGGTAGACGCCTCCGTCGATCATTTCCGCGTGGTAATCCGGAAACGCCGCGTCGATTTCCTCGAATCGCCGCATCTCTTCGGTCTGCACCGGGCTCTCCCTCTGCACTGTCATGGGTGTGCTTTCCCCAGCCCACGTGGTTCACAGGCAGGAGACGCTGACCACCACGATGCGTTCCCCACGCACGTCCGTGAGATAGCTCAGCATGAGATATCGCCCCCCGGGCGTCTTTCCGTGCTCGACCCGAAGCCCCGGCGACGGCCCTTGGTAGGCGGCGCCTTCCAAATAGACCATCGAGTTGACGACGGCGAGCTCGGCGCAGATCCGTTCGGTTTCTGCTCTGACCGCTGGCGGCAGGCTGTCACCGTAGTCGTCGGGCTCGTACTCCCACGTCCACGTGCTCACCCGGCCTCCAGCGCCTCGACCTCACACTGCGCGGTGCGCACGATGCTCCCGATCAGTCGAACGGCGGCCTGTCTTTCGGTTCCGGCCTCGCTGGACTCCAGCACTTGCTCCGCCGCGTGGAATCGGGCTGCTCTGGCCGGATCACGCTCGATGGCGACGAAGATGGCCCAGCGCCGGTAGAACATGCGGATCGGCGCCGTGCTGCCGTCCTGGCCCGCTCTGTCGAACGCCTGCTGCATCTCCTCGACCAGCTCCGGCAGCTTGCCGGGGGACAGGGCGGCGACTGCCGAGCGAAGGGCGGGGAGGGTCAGGTCAGGCATCGGCATGAGGGGCCCGTCACTGTGCACTGGTTGGCTGCTCATGCGGAACTCGTCTCCTCGCTCTGCCGGGCGTCCCAGCCTACTCGCGCGCCTTCCGCAGCTGCCGGGAATCCTGACGGCACCCGTGGCGCGGTTCGTGTCATGCGGCACACCGCACCTCCGGCGAGGCAGAGCGGCAGCCCCGGCAGTGCCCGGGGCGGTCGGCGCGGAAGGCGCGGTCGCAGCCGTCGCAGTTCTGGAGAGGGATGAGCGGTGACCGGTCGGGCTGTGGGAGCGGGCCCGTACGGGCCGGTGGCCGCAGGACGGCGAGCCGGTGGGCGAGGAGGCGGGCCGGGCGGCGGGTGAACCGGGCCGGGAGGCCGTCGGTCAGGGCGGCGGTGATCTCCTGCGGAGGCGCGCCACGGTCGAGCCACGCCGTGACGGCCGGGGCGAGCGCGGTGATCTCCCGCTCTGAGAGGAGCAGCCGGCGGTCGCGGTGGGGGAGGCGGGTGAGGAGGCCGACGGCTTCGGGGGCGGGTTCCGGCGCCGGGGCCGGTACGGGTTCCGGCTCGGGGTCCGGTTCGGCCGCCTGGGCGCTGGTGATCTCCTCCGGTTCCGCTCCCGGCAGGTCGTACGCGAAGGTCCGGGTGATGATCCGGCCGCCCGGTCCGCGCTCGATACGGCGCTCCAGCCAGCCCTCGTCCTCCAGCTCGCGTAACGCCTCGGCGATCACTTTCTTGCCCTCGGCGAAGTGCGTGCACAGGGCGGCGATGGTGACGGGCGCGCCATCGGGGAGCGACAGGATGTACGCGGCGACACCGACCGTGACCGCGCTACCGGCCCGCTGCGCAAGGCGGTTGGCGAGGACGGTGAAGCGGGAGGTCTGGCGGGTACGGATGTGAATGACGCCGCTGGAAGGGCATGAGGGCGCGGCCGAGGGCGCGTTAGACTGCGCTGAAGTCATCGGGAAGGCCTTTTCTTCCTTGTGATCAGGCCCTCGGGTTGGGATTGCCGTCCCGCCGAGGGCCGTTCCATGTGCAGTTGTGGTCGAGCTGCCGCGAGCGTAACCGCATTCCGGACGCCCTCGCGCCCAAGTCACCCAATGGGGTGAGGAGTTGGGCGGCGGTAGGTGGGTGGGTTCTCTCCCCGGGTTCTTGGGTAGTCGGCCGGGTCACCGGCGGGCGGTGGGACGGCACCTGGTGCCGCCCCACCGGTGTCCGCTCAGACGGCTTCCGGTGCGACCTGCGCGTACGCGAGGAAGGACGCCCAGGAGGCGGGGCTCACCGCTATGGACGGGCGCGAGGTGTCCTTGGAGTCGCGGATGTGGACGGTGTCGGGGCAGGCAGCGACCTCGATGCAGGCTTCGCCCTCACTGCCGCTGTAGCTGGACTTGCGCCAGGCAACGGCGACTTCGATGCAGGCTTCGCCCTGTCCGCCGCTGTAACTGCTCTTGAACCACGCCAGTTCGGTGTTCATGCTGATGCTTCTCCTGTCAGCAGACGCTGAATGAAGGCTCGGGACGCTTCGGCGTCATGGGCCTGCGATCGGATTGTTCCGTACCGGTGGCTCAGCACGCTGACGTCGTCCGGATCTGTCAGGAAGTAGCTCCCCCGTTGACCTTCGACGTAGCCGATGGTGTGGTGAGCCGGAGTCTCCAGCAACGTGAGCGGACCATCCAGTCCGGCATGGGTCTCCCTGCTTACCGGCATGATCTGTAGCTGGACGTTGTGCAGCTGGGAGATCTTGAGAAGCTTCCGCAACTCCTCTTCCCAGATCGCCTGTCCACCGATCTTTCGTAGAAGCGTGAGCTCCTCCAGGACGAAGGTCATCCGGCAAGAAGGCTTACGGAGGAGGAGGTTCTGTGTGGTCAGCCTGGCCTGAACGGAATTCTCGATCTCCTCGTCCTCCAGGCTGGGTCGCAGGGAGCGGAAGACCGCGCGGGCGTATGACTCGGTCTGTAACAGGCCATGCAGCAGGTGCGTGGAGTAGCTGTGCAGCGCCAACGCCTGGGCTTGGAGGTTGACGTACTCCTCCGCCCACGCCGGATGGTGCTTCTCCGCGACATCGGGGATCAGTACGCGCAGCACGCCGCCCGCGTCGAGGGCGGCGTCCACCGCGTCGACGTAACCCGGCTTCGGTGGCCGCTCGCCGCGTTCGACCATCGCGATCAGGGACTCGGAGTACGGGACGAGCGCGGCCAGTTCGCGGCGCGTCATTCCTCGTTGCTCGCGCAGGAACCGGGACTGCTTCCCGAAGATCCTCAGGCTGACGGGGGGTTCGTCGTTGTGGGGCATCGCACACCTCGCACAGTTGCCGTGCGGTGACGCACGGTTGCGTCGTTTCCGTGGCCAGGCTAGACGCGGGCGGAGACGCTTGTCCGCATGATGAACGAACCACCAGGATCCGAACTTTCCGCACCTTCCGAACAACACGAACGCCCCGAAGACCCCGCACCGCAGATGCGGCTGCTGCCCTGGAGTACCCCGGACGACCGGCCCTGCTTCCTCATCACGGACGGTGCGGGCGGCCCGGTGTCCGATCTCGCCGACGGCATCGAGGAGATGCAGCTGGACATCGGCGAGGAACTGCTGCGCCACGCCCGCGCGATGCACGCCGACCGCAAGGTGCCGGACCGCGAGTTCCGCTATCTCTCGCGGCGGCTCGCCGAGGCGCTGGGCGACGCACTGCGCGTCGCCCGCAACCGGCCTCGGCAGCACGGAACCGCTCGCGGCGCCGCGGCACCTCGGCACTGACAAATGTCATGGCGAAGGCGGGACAGTCGGAACTGCCCACGCGCCGGGCGGTGAGCGAAGCTCAAGGGGTCGAAAGTCCCGACACCGCGCAGCAGTTCACCGTCCGACATGGGGGAGTACGCCGTGAGCCAGCACCAGACCGCCGCCGAGGGCACACCGGGCAACCCGCTCGTGCAGAGCCTCGTGCCGCTGATCGTGGACGCGGGGGTCCCGATCGCCTCGTACTACGTCCTCAGTGACGGCTTCGGCCTCGGCACGGTCGCCGCGCTCGGCTGGAGCAGCGTGGTACCGGCGCTGCGCACGGTGTGGGGCCTGGTGCGCAGCCGCGCCGTCAACGGCCTGGCGCTGCTGATGCTGGTCGTGAACGTCGTCGGCCTGGCGACGAGCGTGGTGGCCGGCGACGCCCGGCTGATGATGGCCAAGGACAGCGCCGTGAGCAGCACCATCGGGATCGCGATCCTGCTGTCGCTGCGGACCCGCCGGCCGCTGATGACCGCCGGGCTCAAGCCGTGGGTGGCCAAGGGCGGCCCGGCCGGGAACGCGGCCTGGGACCGGCTGCTGACGAGCTCCGAGCGGTTCCGTCGGGCCGAACGCCGCTTCTCGGCGATCTGGGGCGGCACGCTGCTGACCGAGTGCGTGCTCAAGGTCATCGGCGCCTACACGCTGCCGGTGCACACCATGGTCTGGCTGGGCACGGTGCTGAGCGTGGTGGCCATCCTGGTGGCGATGATCGTCGCCGGGGGCAGCTGCGCCGAGCCGATGGAGAAGATGGTCAAGGCCGAGATCGAGCGCGCGGCCGACGCCGCGTCCGAGGCGGGGGAAACCGCCCACCCGGTGCCGGCCGCCGGGGCCGGTGCGGCGGTGGGTTCGGCCGGATGAGTGACGGCGACCGGGCCGTCGCGCTGTGAGCTGCCGCACAGGGCACACCTCGGAAGGGTGCCGTGCGGCCGCCCGCATATCGCCGCTGACCTGCGGCAATGTGAAGGGGAAGCGGTCGGTCCGACGAATCGGCGGGAGTGCGCAGAAGAGCGGGGTGTCGCTCATCTAACAGCCAACGGGGGTGGGTCGCCGCATAGGGTCTGCCGCGAACGGACGTCGAAGGCGCTTGCGTGAGGACCGGTGACGCCCAGGGCCCGAGTGCTGTTCAAGGACGTATGAGGAGACGTCGCGGTCCGGACCGAGGGCGGCCTTTCCTCGGCGACGAAGGGAAGAAGTCAATGTCGACTGTGCAATCTGGGGTCAATCCGGGCGTTCATACCGCCGGGCCGGCATCCCTGTACGCGGAGCTGGTCCGGCGGAATCCCGGGGAGCCGGAGTTCCACCAGGCGGCCCTGGAGGTGCTGGAAACGCTGGCCCCCGTGCTGGCCGCCCGCCCGGAGTTCGCCGAGGCGAAGATCCTGGAGCGGATCTGTGAGCCGGAGCGGCAGATCATGTTCCGGGTGCCCTGGCAGGACGACTCCGGGGCGGTCCACGTCAACCGCGGCTTCCGGGTGGAGTTCAACAGCGCGCTCGGCCCCTACAAGGGCGGGCTGCGCTTCCACGCCTCGGTGAACCTCGGCATCGTGAAGTTCCTCGGCTTCGAGCAGATCTTCAAGAACGCCCTGACCGGGCTGAACATCGGCGGCGGCAAGGGCGGCAGCGACTTCGACCCGCACGGCAGGTCGGACGCCGAGGTGATGCGCTTCTGCCAGTCGTTCATGACCGAGCTGCACCGCCACCTCGGCGAGCACACCGACGTGCCGGCGGGGGACATCGGCGTCGGCGGCCGCGAGATCGGCTACCTCTTCGGCCAGTACCGGCGGATCACCAACCGCTGGGAGGCCGGTGTGCTCACCGGCAAGGGCCTGTCCTGGGGCGGCTCCAAGGCCCGTACGGAGGCCACCGGTTACGGCAATGTGCTGTTCACGGAGGAGATGCTCAAGCAGCGCGGTGAGGAGCTCGACGGCCAGCAGGTCGTGGTCTCCGGTTCCGGCAACGTCGCGATCTACACCATCGAGAAGGCGCAGGCACTCGGTGCGAACGTGCTGACCTGCTCGGACTCCGGCGGCTACGTCGTCGACGAGAAGGGCATCGACCTGGCGCTGCTGCGGCAGATCAAGGAGGTCGAGCGCGGCCGGATCAGCGAGTACGCCCAGCGGCGCGGGGTGTCGGCCACGTACGTGCCCGGTGGGCGGGTGTGGGACGTGCCGTGCGAGGTGGCGCTCCCGTCGGCGACCCAGAACGAGCTGGACGCGGACGCCGCCCGGATCCTGATCCGCAACGGCGTCAAGGCGGTCTCCGAGGGCGCCAACATGCCGACCACGCCGGACGCGGTGGCGCTCTTGAAGGAGGCCGGCGTGGCCTTCGGCCCGGGCAAGGCGGCCAACGCCGGCGGGGTGGCGACCAGCGCGCTGGAGATGCGGCAGAACTCCGCGCGCGAGAGCTGGTCCTTCGAGCGCACGGAGGGCGAACTCGCGGCGATCATGCGCGACATCCACCGCACCTGCTACGAAACCGCCGAACGCTTCGGCCTCCCCGGCGACTACGTCGCGGGCGCCAACATCGCCGGCTTCGAACGGGTCGCGGACGCGATGCTGAACCAGGGACTGATCTGAACCAGGGACGGATCCGGACCAGGGGCTGGTCCGAGGCGGGGAAGCGTTGAGCGGCCGGGCCCCGGGGGCGACCCCCGGGGCCCGGCTGTCCGGTCCGGCAGACGTGCGGTCGTCCTCCGCGCCGGCCCGGCTCGTAAGGTGAGTCGCATGAATATCTGCGTGTTCTGTTCCGCCGCCGACCTTGATGACCGTTATGTCGCTGCCGCCCGCGAGTTCGCCGAGCTGATCGGCAAGGGCGGGCACGCGCTGGTCTGGGGCGGCTCGGACACCGGGCTGATGAAGGTCATGGCCGACGGCGTGCAAGAGGCCGGCGGCAAGCTGATCGGTGTCTCCGTGGAGTTCCTGGCGCACAAGGCGCGCGCGGGCGCCGACGAGATGGTCGTCACCAAGGACCTCGCCGAGCGGAAGGCGCAGATGCTGGCGCGCGCCGACGCCATCGTGATCATGGTGGGCGGTACCGGCACGCTGGACGAGGCCACCGAGATGCTGGAGCTGCGCAAGCACGGGCTGCACACCAAGCCGGTGGTGCTGCTGAACACCGCCGGTTTCTACGACGGTCTGCGGCAGCAGTTCCAGCGGATGGAGGCGGAGGGCTTCCTGCCGCTGCCGCTGAGCGACCTGGTGTTCTTCGCGGCGGACGGCATCAGCGCGCTGGCCCACCTGGAGCAGAAGGCGGGCGTGCAGGGCTGAGCCGCCCGGCCCGCCCCGCCCCGCCCGTTGCCCCGGCCTCGTCCGCCTCCCCTCCGTGCTCGTTAGGATCGGCCCCATGGGTACGCACTTGATCACCGGGGCAGGTTCGGGCATCGGAGCGGCGGTCGCGCGGCGGCTCGCGGAGCGCGGGGAGGACCTGTGGCTGCTGGCGCGCAACGCGGTCCGGGCCAAGGCGCTCGCCGAGCAGTTCCCCGGCGCCCGCACGCTCGTCGGTGACCTCGGCACCCCGGAGAAGCTGTCCTGGGCGCTCGGCCACCAGCCGCTCCCGGACCGTATCGACACCCTGCACCATATCGCCGGCGTCATCGAGCTGGGCGCGGTCGGCGACCTGCCGGCCAAGGCGTGGCAGCGGCAGCTCGCCGCCAACCTCGTCGCGCCCGCCGAACTCACCCGGCTGCTGCTCCCGCTGGTGCGGGCCGCCAAGGGGCACGTCGTGTTCGTCAACTCGGGCGCGGGGCTGCACGCACACGCCAACTGGGGCGCGTACGCCGCGAGCAAGCACGGCCTGAAGGCGCTGGCGGACTCGCTGCGGGCGGAGGAGCACGGCAACGGCGTCCGGGTGACGTCGGTCTACCCGGGGCGCACCGCCACGCCGATGCAGGAGAGCACCCACCAGCAGGAGGGCAAGGACTACGACGCGTCCCGCTGGATCGACCCCGAGTCGGTCGCGACGGCCATCATCACCGCCATCGACCTGCCGCGGGACGCGGAGATCAACGATGTGTCGGTGCGGCCGGGACGCTGAGCCGCCGCGTGACGCGGCCCTCGGGAATGCCGCCGTCGCGCCGTTGTCCACAGGCCCGGTGGGCGCCGGGGCGCCGTTGTCCACAGCCGTCCGCTGCTTCCCGCCGCGGCGACGTACGCTGCATGAGTGACCACTGAAGCGAAGTCGACCGCGGCGGCCGGATGCGGGTTCCGGGAGATCCGGGGGCTGGTGACGGAACTGAGCCGCCGGCTGGACGCCCATCAGCGCAGCCGGATCGCCGAGCTGGATCTGACGCCGACGCAGGCCAAGGCGCTGGAGGAGCTCGGCGAGCCGAAGACCGCGCGGGAGCTGGCCGCGGTGCTGTGCTGCGAGCCGCCGAACGTCACCTATGTCATCTCCAAGCTGGAGAAGCAGGGCATGGTCATACGCCAGCCGCATCCGCTGGACCGGCGCGCCAAGCAGCTCGTACTGACCGAGGCGGGGCGGGAGTTGCGACTCGACCTGCTGCGCCGGATGGGTACCGCGTCACCGCTGGACCATCTCTCGCACGAGGAGCGCGCCGCGCTGCGCGACGACTTGCTGAAGGCGCTGGGCCGGGCCGACTGAGCCTGGCCCGCGCGGTTCCCCGGCCGAGCCCGGCCCGCGCGTCCCCCGACCGAGTCCTGTGAGTCCAGCCGGTGCCTCCCGGTCCCTTCCCGGAATTCGCGTCCCCTCCGTCACCTCACCTCTCCGGGGTTTCGTATGCATTCAGTAAAGTTATAGCTGTAACCATCATCCGTCGTGATGGATACAGCTATAACTAAATTCATGATCACTCAGAAGGCCGCGCCGCGCACCGCGGCAAGCGTGGCGCCGACCCCGGCGGACCGGCACAAGCAGCCCCGGGGCGGGCTCCAACTCCTCGTCCTGGCGCTCGGATTCGTGATGGCGAGCCTGGACACCGGCATCATGAACGTCGCCGCGAACGCCCTGCGGGACCGGCTCGGGCTGAGCATGTCCGGCCTCACCTGGGTCGTCGACGGCTATGTCCTCGCCTTCGCCGCACTGCTGCTGCTCGCCGGCTCACTGGCCAAGCGGTTCGGAGCGCGCCGGATCTACCTCGTCGGGCTCGCCGCCTTCACCGCGGCCTCCCTGCTGGGTGCCGCCGCGCCGAACGGTGACGTCCTGGTGGCGGCCCGCTTCGCGCAGGGCGTGGGCGCGGCGCTGTTCATGCCCAGCTCGCTGTCGCTGCTGATGAACGCGTTCCCGGAGCCGGCCCGCCGGGCGAAGATCCTCGGCATCTGGTCGGCGATCGTCTCCACGTCCGTCGGGCTCGCGCCGACCCTCGGCGGCCTCCTGGTGGGCACCCTCGGCTGGCGCTCCATCTTCCTGGTCAACCTCCCCATCGGCATCGTGGGGCTGCTGCTCACCCGGCGGGTCGTCGCGGCCGTCCCCGGCCGGGGCTCGGCGCTCGGCGGCAGCGGTCACGTCCTGGGCCTGCTCGCCCTCGGGGCGCTGAGCTACGCCCTCATCGAGGGGCCGGACAAGGGGTGGTCCGCGCCGTTCGTCCTGGGCGCGTTCGCGGTCACGGTGGTCGCGGCGGCCGGGTTCCTGCTCCGCGAACGGGCCTCCCGTACGCCGATCCTGCCGGTCGCGCTCTTCTCGGACGGCAGCTTCTCCGCGGCCAACGTGGTCGGCTTCCTCTTCAACTTCGCCTTCTACGGGGCCCTGTTCGTCCTCGGCCTGTTCCTCCAGACCGCGCGCGGCGCGAGCCCGGTGACGGCCGGACTGCAGATGCTGCCGGCCGTCCTGGTCATCCCGGTCGGCAACATGCTCTACGCCCGGATCGGGCTGCGCATCGGCAACCGGGTCGCGCTGGCGGGATCGCTGGCGGTCTCCGCCGCCGGGTACGTCCTGCTGTTCCTGATCCTCGCGCCCGGCCTGCCGTACTGGACGATCGCGGCGCTCCTCGCCGTCACCAACGTCGGCAGCGGGGTCAGCTCCCCGGCGCTGACCGGTGTCCTGATGGAGGCCGCGGGACGCGAGCACGCCGACATCGGCAGCGCGACCCTCAACGCCAACCGCCAGATCGGCTCCCTGGTCGGCATCGCCGGGATGGGCGCGGTACTGACCGCGGCGGGCGGCGGCTACCGGGGCGCGGGGTACGCCTTCGCGCTGACGGCGCTCGCGCTGGCGGCCGCGGCCCTGACGGGGTGGCTGGGCGTACGCGGCCGCCGGTGACCGGCGCCGGCCGGGGGAGGGGGAAGGCCGCTGGCCCGACGGGGAGACCGGCGGTCGGGCGTGGAGGCCGGTGGTTGGACGGGGTGGGCCTCCCCGCCCCGCCGCCGCATACCCTTTCCGGGTGAGCGAGAACAGTACGCAGAAGTGGCCCGCGGGCGCCGCGACCGGCATCGGGTCGATGCCGGGCGGGGACGCGCGCGAGGCGGCGAAGACCGTCACCGGATCGCTGGAGACCTTCCCGTACCTGCCGGAGCTCCCGGCCCGCGGGCCCGGCGCCGACATGATCGGACGCACCCTCGGGATGCTCGTCGAGGTCTACGGCCATGTGGAGCCCAGCGGCTGGCGGATCAGCGACCGGCCCGGCCGCGACACCCGGCGCGCCCACTCCTGGCTCGGCGAGGACCTCGACGCCCTGGAGGAGTTCACCCAGGGGTACGAGGGACCGCTGAAGGTCTCCGCCGTCGGCCCGTGGACCCTCGCCACCGCCCTGGAGCTGCGCAACGGCGAGGCCGCCCTCAGCGACCCCGGGGCCTGCCGGGACCTCGCGGGATCCCTGGCGGAGGGACTGCGCGGCCATCTCGCCGACGTACGGCGGCGGGTGCCGGGCGCCCGGGTCGTGCTGCAGCTCGACGAGCCGTCGCTGACCGCGGTGCTGCAGGGGCGGGTGAAGAGCGCGAGCGGCTACCGCACCCACCGGGCCGTGGACCGCGCGGTCGTCGAGGGCGCGCTGCGCGATCTCGTCGCGGTCGCGGACGGCGGGCCCGTGGTCGTCCACTCCTGCGCGCCCGAGGTGCCGTTCGCGCTGCTGCGGCGAGCCGGCGTCACGGGCATCTCGTTCGATTTCGCACTGCTCACCGAGCGTGAGGAGGAGGCGATCGGCGAGGCGGTCGAAGGCGGTACGGCGCTGTTCGCGGGCGTGGTGCCGGGCGTGGACGGCCGATTGTCAGACCCTGCCGGTAGCGTCATGGGTGTCAGGACGCTGTGGCGCAGGCTGGGGCTGACGCCGGGGACTCTCAGCGAGTCCGTGGTCATCACCCCGTCGTGCGGGCTGGCGGGCGCTTCGCCCGGCTATGCCCGTTCGGTCCTCGCGCACTGCGTCCGGGCGGCGAGATCACTCGCAGACAACCCTGAGTGACCGCACTCGAGGACAACGGGAGGAATGACGGTGGCTGGCGAACAGCACGCAGCGGAGTCCGAGGTGCCCGCGGCGGCGCGGGAGGAGCACGCGCAGCTCGCTGAGCAGATCGAGGAGCACCGCTTCCGCTATTACGTGAAGGACGCCCCGGTTGTCAGCGATGCGGAGTTCGACAAGCTGCTGCGGTCGCTGGAAGCCCTGGAGGACCGGTACGCCGAGCTGCGCACCCCGGACTCGCCGACCCAGAAGGTCGCCGGCGCCTACGCCACGGACTTCACCGAGGTCGAGCACCGCGAGCGGATGCTCTCGCTCGACAACGCCTTCGACGACGAGGAGCTGGCGGCCTGGGCCGAGCGCCTCGCGGGTGAGCTGGGCGGCGACCCCAGGAGCGCCGCGTACCACTTCCTGTGCGAACTGAAGGTCGACGGCCTCGCCGTCAACCTCACCTACGAGAAGGGCCGGCTGACCCGCGCCGCCACCCGGGGCGACGGGCGTACGGGCGAGGACATCACGCCCAACGTGCGCACCATCACCGAGATCCCGCAGCGCCTCAAGGGCGACCGGGTCCCGGACCTGGTCGAGGTGCGCGGGGAGGTCTACTTCCCGATGGAGAAGTTCCTCGAACTCAACGAGCGGCTCGTCGCCGACGGGAAGCCGCCGTTCGCCAACCCCCGTAACGCCGCCGCCGGTTCGCTGCGCCAGAAGGACCCCAAGGTCACCGCCGGCCGCCCGCTGCACATGGTCGTGCACGGCCTCGGCGCCCGCGACGGCCTGGAGATCGACCGCCTCTCGGAGGCGTACGACCTGCTCAAGGAGTGGGGCCTGCCGACGGCCACGCACAACCGGGTCGTCGACTCGCTGGCGGAGGTCCGGGAGTTCATCGCGCACTACGGCGACGCCGAGACCCGCCGCACGGCCGTGGAGCACGAGATCGACGGGGTCGTCGTCAAGCTGGACGAGATCCGGCTCCAGGGGCGGCTGGGCTCCACCTCCCGGGCGCCGCGCTGGGCGATCGCCTGGAAGTACCCGCCGGAGGAGGTCAACACCAAGCTGGTCGACATCCGCGTCGGCGTCGGGCGCACGGGCCGGGTCACGCCGTACGCCGTGGTCCAGCCGGTGACGGTGGCGGGGTCCGAGGTGGAGTTCGCGACCCTGCACAACCAGGACGTGGTCAAGGCCAAGGGGGTGTTCATCGGGGACACCGTGGTGATCCGCAAGGCCGGTGACGTCATTCCCGAGATCCTGGGGCCGGTCGTCGAGCTGCGGGACGGCAGCGAGCGGGAGTTCGTGATGCCGGCCGAGTGCCCCGAGTGCGGGACGGCGCTGCAGCCCGCCAAGGAGGGCGACATCGACCTGCGGTGCCCCAACGCCCGTTCCTGCCCCGCCCAGATCCGTGAGCGGCTGTTCTATCTGGCCGGGCGCAAATGCCTGGACATCGAGAACTTCGGCTATGTCGCGGCCACGGCCATGAGCCAGCCGCTGGAGCCGTCCGAGCCGCCGCTGAAGGACGAAGGGGATCTTTTCGGCCTCTCCATCGAGCAGCTGCTCCCCATCAAGTCCTATGTGCTCGACCCCGACTCCGGTCTGCCCAAGCGCGACCCCAAGACCGGTGCGGAGAAAATCGTCACCTTCTTCGCCAATCAGAAGGGCGAGCCGAAGAAGAACGCCCTGGCGATGCTGGAGAACATCCAGGCGGCCAAGGAGCGCCCGCTCGCCCGGATCCTGACGGGTCTGTCGATCCGGCACGTGGGCCCGGTGGCGGCCGAGGCGCTGGCGCGGGAGTTCCGCTCCATCGACCGCATCCGGGACGCGGACGAGGCCGAGCTGGCCGCCGTGGACGGTGTCGGCCCCACCATCGCCGCCTCGTTGAAGCAGTGGTTCGCCGTCGACTGGCACCAGCAGATCATCGAGAAGTGGCGGGCCGCCGGTGTCCGGATGGAAGAGGAGCAAACGGGCGAAGAGGGGCCGCGCACGCTGGAAGGCGTCACCGTCGTCGTAACGGGCACACTTCAGTCACACACCAGAGATGGCGCGAAAGAGGCCCTCCAGAAGCTCGGAGCGAAGGTGACCGGTTCCGTTTCGAAGAAGACCGGTTTCGTAGTGGTGGGCGACAACCCCGGCTCGAAGTACGACAAGGCCATGCAGTTGAAGGTCCCCGTCCTGGACGATGACGGCTTTGCAGTGCTGCTGGAACAGGGTCCCGAGGCGGCACGAGCGGTAGCTGTCACTCCGCCTGAGGAGGAGTGAGGTGTCACCCCATCGGCGCATACCAGATTGATCCCGGACGCCGGGTCGCATTCGGGCAACCGTCGCCGATCGCTGCCCGTGGCGGCCTTCCGCGGCCTAACCTTGAGGGGTGCGCCTGCCGTGGCGCGGGCTCAGCCGGCTGTGAGAGGGATCGGAATGAAACCGACCGACAGCGCCGCTCCGGCGTCGCGGCTCCGGCGGCTCGTCGTGCCCGCGCTGCCCGCGACCATCGTCACCGTGGCGGGCCTCGCGCTCGCCGTGGGCGTCATACGGACCCTCGGCGAAGGTGACGCGCTGTTCCCCGGAGGCTCCGTGGGATGGTCGCTGGCGATCCTCACCGGCGTCATCGTCGGCCACCTGGTCGCGTTGGGCCGCGACCGCTGGTGGGGCGGCACGGGCTCCGGGGCCGCGCTCGCCCTCGCCGTCCTGCTGCTGTACGGCTGGGTGCCGGCCACCCTCGTCAGCCTCTCCGTCGTCGTGCTCGTCGGGGCCGCCCGCCGGCACCGCTGGCGGCAGGCCCTGGTGCACGGCGCGGTGGACGTCCTCGGCATCGGTGCCGCGGCGCTGGGGCTCGCCGCGTTCGGCGTGGTCTCCAGCGTCCGCCACCCCTGGACGCCCAAGGCGTGGGACCTGACCGTCCTGCCCGAGGTCCTGGTCACCGCCGCCGGCTATCTCGTCGTCAGCCGCGGCCTGCTGTGGATCAGCCTCACCCCGCGCAGCGGCACGCTGCCCGCCATCCCCCGAACGGCCGTCGTCCGCCAGGCACTCGTCGGCATCGCACTGCTCGGCATCTCCCCGCTGATCGCCGTCTGCGCGGTCGCCGCCCCCCTGCTGCTGCCGCTGTTCGCGGTCCCGCTGATCGCACTGGACTCCACCCTGTGGATAGCCCGGGCCCGCGCGGAGGAGCAGCTGCGCGATCCGCTCACCGGGCTGCCCAACCGCCAGCGGCTGCTGGAGCGCACCTGGACCGCGCTGGACGAGGCCGAACGCGTCGGCGTCCGCTCCGCGCTGGTCCTCATCGACCTGGACCGCTTCCGCTCCGTCAACGACACCCTCGGCCACCTCGCCGGCGACCGGCTGCTGCTGCAGATCGCCGACCGCCTGCGGCACGCCCTGCCGCGCGGCGCCGAGGCGGCCCGGCTCGGCGGCGACGAGTTCGCCGTCCTGCTGCCCACCGCCGACTCCCTCACCAGTGCCCAGCGGGTGGCCCGCAACCTCGTCGCCGCCCTCGGCTCCCCCCTGGACCTCGACGGACTGACCCTCGTGCTCGAAGCCAGCGCGGGGGTCGCCGTCTTCCCCGACCACGCCCTGGACGCCGAAGGGCTGCTGCGCCGCGCCGATGTGGCGATGTACCAGGCCAAGCGGGACCGCAGCGGCGTCGAGCTCTACGAGGCCAAGCGGGACGGCAACACCCCCGACCGGCTCGGCCTGTTGGGTGATCTGCGGCGCGCTCTGGACGCCGGTGACGTCGAGCTGCACTACCAGCCCAAAGTGGGCTTCGACGGACATGTCGCCGGCCTGGAGGCGCTGGTCCGCTGGGTGCACCCGGACCGCGGCCGGGTGCCACCGGACGAGTTCATCGCCATCGCCGAGTCCTCCGGCCTGATGCCCCGGCTCACCGAGTACGTCCTGGAGACCGCGCTCGCCCAGGTGGCGCGCTGGCGGGGGATGGGCCTGGAGGTGCCGGTCGCGGTCAACGTCTCCCCGCGCGATGTGCACTCCCCGGGCTTCGCCGGCGCCGTCGCCGCCCGGCTCGCCCGACATCGCGTCCCACCGGGCGCGCTACAACTGGAGATAACCGAGCACGTCCTCCTGGAGGACCCGCAGCGGGCCGCCGACACCCTCGCCGCGCTCACCGCCCACGGCGTGAAGATGTCGCTCGACGACTTCGGTACCGGCTACTCCTCCCTGGTCCATCTGCGGCGCCTCCCGGTCAGCGAGCTGAAGATCGACCGTTCCTTCGTGGCCCGGCTCGCCGTCGACACGGAGGACGCCGAGATCGTCCGCTGCACCCTGGACCTCGCCCACTCCCTCGGCCTCCTGGTCGTCGCCGAAGGCGTCGAGGACGACGAGACCTGGGAGCGGCTGCGCGACCTCGGCTGTGACGCCGTACAGGGCTGGCTGGTGGCGGCCGCGATGCCACCGGACGAGACCACGGCCTGGCTGAGGGCCCGCGGCGAGCGCGGGTGGCACCGCGAGTCGGAGACGGCCGCCCTGGCGGCGGAGAAGGCAGCTGAGCGCCCTTCGGGACAGGTCCTGAACTGACCCGGCCACCGGCCGTCCCTTGTCCCCGCTCCGAACGCGACGAAAACGCCCCCGGCGACGACAACGACCCCAACGGCGAGAACGACCCCGACGGCGCGATCGACCCCGACGACGACCACGACCCCGACGGCGACAACGACTCCCACGGCGACCACGACCCCGGCGACGGGCCCGACGCGAACCGGTCCGACGCGGACCGGCCCGACGCGAACCGGTCCGACGCGAACCCGAACGTCGGGAGCGACCGGGAAGACCGGCCGCCCCGGCCGCCCCGGCCTGTCCGGCCGGACCGGGAAGGCCAGGGCGAGCCGAGCGGCCCTCATGATCATCGCGAGCCGGAGAGGACCGGCGATCCGGAAGGGGCCGACGGTCGGGAAGGGGCGTACGAGGCCGACGTGAGCGACGACGCCCCCGACACCCACGAGACCCGCGACGGTCCCGCGCCGCCCCGCCGGTGATCTTCCTGCCGCCCACCCCGGCGCCCCCGGCGGAAAGGGCTGCGCGATCCTCATGGCGTTGGCAATAGGATTGGGCCCGAATACCAGCAAGAACACTCCACCAAGAAGACCAGAGGATCGCTGCATGCCTGGCATCACGCGCGAGGAGGTCGCTCACCTCGCCCGGCTGGCACGTCTGGAGCTGAAGGCCGAAGAGCTCGATCACTTCGCCACGCAGCTCGACGACATCATCGGCGCGGTCGCCCGCGTCTCCGAGGTCGCCGACCAAGACGTACCGCCGACCTCCCACCCGCTGCCCCTGACCAACGTCATGCGGCCGGACGAGGTCCGTCCGTCGCTGACCCCCGAGCAGGCGCTGTCCGGCGCCCCGGCCCAGGAGCAGCAGCGTTTCAAGGTGCCGCAGATCCTGGGGGAGGAGTGACCGACATGGCAGACCTGATCAAGCTCACCGCCGCCGAGATCGCGTCGAAGATCGCCTCCGGCGAACTCACCGCCGTCGAGGTGACCGAGGCCCACCTGGCCCGCATCGAGGCCGTCGACGAGAAGGTGAACGCCTTCCTGCACGTCGACCGCGAGGGCGCGCTCGCCCAGGCCCGTGCCGTGGACGAGAAGCGGGCCCGCGGCGAGAAGCTCGGCCCGCTGGCCGGCGTCCCGCTCGCGCTCAAGGACATCTTCACGACGGAGGGGATTCCCACCACCGTCGGCTCCAAGATCCTTGAGGGCTGGCTCCCGCCGTACGACGCCACGCTCACCAAGAAGCTCAAGGCCGCCGACGTCGTGATCCTCGGCAAGACCAACATGGACGAGTTCGCCATGGGGTCCTCGACGGAGAACAGCGCCTACGGCCCGACCGGCAACCCCTGGGACCTGACCAAGATCCCCGGCGGCTCCGGCGGCGGCTCCTCCGCCGCGCTCGCCTCCTTCCAGGCCCCGCTCGCCATCGGCACGGACACCGGCGGCTCCATCCGCCAGCCCGCCGCCGTCACCGGCACCGTCGGCGTCAAGCCCACCTACGGCGGCGTCTCCCGCTACGGCATGGTCGCCTTCTCGTCCTCCCTGGACCAGGGCGGCCCCTGCGCCCGTACGGTCCTGGACGCGGCACTGCTGCACGAGGTGATCGCCGGCCACGACCCGCTGGACTCCACCTCCATCGACGCGCCCGTCCCGGCGGTCGTCGAGGCGGCCCGCAACGGCAGCGTCGAGGGCATGCGGGTCGGTGTCGTCAAGCAGTTCCGCGGCGAGGGCTACCAGGCCGGTGTCCTCCAGCGCTTCGACGAGTCGGTCGAGCTGCTCAAGGAGCTGGGCGCCGAGATCGTCGAGCTGGACTGCCCGTCCTTCGACCTGGCGCTGGCGGCGTACTACCTGATCGCGCCGTCCGAGTGCTCCTCCAACCTGGCCCGCTTCGACGCCATGCGCTACGGCCTGCGGGTCGGCGACGACGGGACGAAGTCCGCCGAGGACGTCACCGCCCTGACCCGCGAGGCCGGCTTCGGCCCCGAGGTCAAGCGCCGCATCATGCTCGGCACGTACGCGCTGTCGTCCGGCTACTACGACGCGTACTACGGCTCCGCCCAGAAGGTGCGGACGCTGATCACCCGCGACTTCGAGAAGGCGTTCGAGCAGGTCGACGTGATCGTTTCGCCGACCACGCCGACCACCGCCTTCCCGATCGGTGAGCGGGCCGACGACCCGATGGCGATGTACCTCGCCGACCTGTGCACGATCCCCACCAACCTGGCAGGCAACGCGGCCATGTCGCTGCCCTGCGGCCTGGCCCCTGAGGACGGGCTGCCGGTGGGTCTGCAGATCATCGCTCCTGCCATGGCCGACGACCGGCTCTACAAGGTCGGTGCCGCGGTCGAGGCCGCGTTCACCGGCAAGTGGGGCCACCCGCTGCTCGAGGAGGCACCTGCACTGTGACCGCCATGACCAAGAAGGCCAAGAACTTCAAGAAGTCCAAGTCCGGCCTGTACCTGTCGATGGGCAGCACCGCGTTCGGCGCCATCAGCGTCGCCAAGCAGGCCAAGCTGGCCCGCAAGGAGAACGACACGCTCCGCCTGATCGACGCCGCCGTTTCGGCCGCGGCGATCGTCACCGGCCTGGCGATCCTCTACCGCGAACTGAAGCGCCTGGGCGACGACGACGTCCTGCTGGGCTGAGAGGGATTGTTTCACCGTGACTGTCACTGACCTGGTGTCGTACGAGGACGCCCTCGCGGCCTACGACCCCGTCATGGGCCTGGAGGTCCATGTCGAGCTCGGCACCAAGACCAAGATGTTCTGCGGGTGTTCCACGGCTCTCGGCGCGGACGCCAACTCGCAGACCTGCCCCACCTGCCTGGGCATGCCCGGCTCGCTGCCCGTCGTCAACGCGATCGGCGTCGAGTCCGCGATCAAGATCGGCCTGGCGCTGAACTGCTCCATCGCCGAATGGTGCCGCTTCGCCCGGAAGAACTACTTCTATCCGGACATGCCGAAGAACTTCCAGACCTCCCAGTACGACGAGCCGATCGCCTTCGACGGCTACCTCGACGTACAGCTGGAGGACGGGGAGGTCTTCCGGGTGCACATCGAGCGCGCCCACATGGAGGAGGACACCGGCAAGTCGACGCACGTCGGCGGCGCCACCGGCCGTATCCACGGCGCGCGGCACTCCCTCCTGGACTACAACCGCGCCGGCATCCCGCTCATCGAGATCGTCACCAAGCCGATCGAGGGCGCCGGCGAGCGCGCCCCCGAGGTCGCCAAGGCGTACGTCGCCGAGCTGCGCGAGCTCATCAAGGCGCTCGGCGTCTCCGAGGCCCGGATGGAGCAGGGCCAGATGCGCTGCGACGTCAACCTCTCGCTGCGCCCCCAGGGCACCGAGAAGTTCGGTACGCGCTCGGAGACGAAGAACGTCAACTCGCTGCGCTCCGTCGAGCGTGCCGCCCGGTTCGAGATCCAGCGGCACGCCGCGGTGCTCTCCTCCGGCGGCACGATCGTCCAGGAGACCCGTCACTTCCACGAGGAGGACGGCTCCACGACGCCCGGCCGGATCAAGGAGGAGGCGGAGGACTACCGCTACTTCCCCGAGCCCGACCTGGTGCCGGTGGCTCCCTCCCGCGAGTGGGTCGAGGAGCTGCGGGCCGGTCTGCCCGAGCTTCCCCGGGTCCGCCGCAACCGGCTCCGCGAGGAGTGGGGCATCAGCGAGCACGACATGCAGTCGATCCTCAACGCGGGCGCGGTCGACCTGATCGTGGCCACCGTCGAGGCCGGCGCGGACTCCGCCGCGGCCCGTAAGTGGTGGATGGGCGAGCTGGCCCGCCGTGCCAACGAGGACGGCGTCGAACTGGCGGCCCTTTCGATCACCCCGCAGGACGTCGCGCGGGTCGCCCAGCTGGTCGCCGAGGGCTCCCTCAACGACAAGCTGGCCCGCCAGACCATCGAGGGCGTGCTGGCCGGCGAGGGCGCCCCGGACACCGTCGTCGAGAAGCGCGGCCTCAAGGTCGTCTCCGACGAGGGCGCGCTGGGCACGGCCGTGGACGAGGCGATCGCCGCCAACGCGGCCATCGCCGACAAGATCCGTGGCGGCAAGGTGGCCGCGGCCGGCGCGCTGGTCGGTGCGGTCATGAAGGCCACCCGCGGCCAGGCGGACGCGGCGCGCGTCCGTGAGCTGATCCTGGAGAAGCTGGGCGTCGAGGGCTGACACCCGGGTTTCCGCCGCGCGGCCGTCCTTCCCACGGAAGGGCGGCCGTTCGGCGTCCGGGCCCCGACCGCCCCGGGCTCACCCGTTCGGCCCGGTGCGGAATGCCGGGACGTCCCGCCGTGCTGTGATCGATGGCGGGCCCCCTCGCACGCGCGCGGGCGGGCCGCCCCCAGCCAGTGGAGGAACGGTGCAGCAGCAGGCTCTTGCGTCGCGGATCGGCCGGATCGGTGTCTGGCACGGCGGGCTCGGCCGGATCCCGGCCGCCACCGCCCGGCGGGTGGCAGCCGAGATCGAGGAACTCGGCTACGGCGCGCTGTGGTTCGGCGAGGGGCCCGGCACCAAGGAGGCGTTCAGCCACGCGGCGCTGCTGCTCGCCGCCACCGGGCGCATCACCGTCGCCACCGGCATCGCCAACATCTGGGGCCGGGACGCCGCCGCCGCGAACGGCGCCGCGCACACCCTCGCCGAGGCGTACGACGGCCGTTTCCTGCTCGGCCTGGGCGCCAGTCACGCGCCGATCGTCAACCTGCGCGGCCACACCTACGCCAAGCCGCTCGCCGCGATGCGGGACTACCTCGACGGGATGGACGCGGCCCCGTACGAGGGCCCGGTGGCCGAACCCCCGCCGGCCCGGGTGCTGGCGGCGCTGGGCCCGAAGATGCTGGAGCTGGCCCGGGACCGGGCGGCCGGCGCGCACCCGTACCTCGTGCCCACGGAGCACACGGCCCGCGCCCGCGAGATCCTCGGGGACGGCCCGCTGCTCGCCCCCGAACAGGCCGTCGTACTGGAGACCGACCCGGCGAAGGCCCGTGCCGCGGCCCGCGCCCACACGCGGTTCTACCTGGAACTGCCCAACTACGTCGGCAATCTGCGCCGGTTCGGCTTCGATGACGACGACTTCACCGGCGGCGGCAGCGACCGGCTGGTGGACGCGCTGGTGGCCTGGGGCGACGTGGACGCCGTCCGGCGCCGGGTGCAGGAGCACCTCGACGCGGGCGCCGACCACGTCGCCCTCCAGCCGCTCGCCGCCGACGGCGGCCTGGGCCTCGATCAACTCCGCGCGCTGGCACCGGCGTTGACCGGGTCCTGAGCCCGACAGCGGTACGCGGCAGGGCCGCGGCCGCTCCGCGTCAGGCGGCGGTACCGGTGGCCGGCAACTCGGACGGGGTGTCCTTGTGGCTGATCGCCAGGTAGCCCACGAGCAGCACGATCGGCACGATGAGCGCCAGCGTGACCGGACCCGTCCCCCAGCCGAGGCCGCCGCGGGCGGTGGAGACGCCCATCCAGTCGGCGAAGGAGGCGCCGAGCGGACGGGTCAGCACGTACGCCCACCAGAAGGCGGCGACGGCGTTGAGCCAGAGGAAGCGCCCGGACAGTGCGGGCACCGCGATGAGCGCGGTGAACAGGAGGCCGGAGGGCAGATAGCCCCAGTGCAGGGTGCCTGCGGTGAGGTCGCCGACCGCGGTGCCGAGGGCGAAGGTGGTGAGCACCGTCGCCCAGTAGAAGGTCTCGCGGCGGCGGGTGCGGATGCTGTGGATGGACAGCGTTCCCTCGGACGCGTACCAAACGGTCAGCAGCCCGGCCAGTCCGAGCGAGAAGGCGATGACCGAGACCGTGTAGGGGATGCCGGCCACGACGTGCACGACATCGGCGGCCATGGTGCCGAAGACGCTGACCATGACGATGGCGGACCAGTAGACCACGGGCCGGTAGCGGGTGGACCGGAACTGGAGGACCAGCAGGGCCACCAGGCCGGCCAGCCCGAGGCCGCCGGCCGGGATCGGCCCGAGCGTCCGGGCGAGGTAGTCCGAGGCCGTCTCGCCCATGCCCGTGGTCAGTACCTTCACACCCCAGAACAGGGCCGTGACCTGAGGTACCTTGCTCCAGCCCGGTGCGTGTCCGGCTCCGGGCACGGGGGTGCGCGACCACTCCCCGCCCACCGGCCGTGCCAGCGCCTCGCTGCTCGACTGCGCCATCGTCCTGTCCGCCCTCCCGGCGCGGTGCGCCGTGTCGGCAACCTTCTGCATGTCGGGCGCCGTTCAGCCGACCACGCGTGAGCGGTGGCCACTGCCCGGCTTTCGTCTACAAGACTGTAGACGATGGGTCCGGGCGAGCCGCGGGCGCCTCCGGGCGGGCTGCTGCCGTTGTCCGCGCTCGCCGACGCGTGGGGCGCCGGCGAGCGCGTGCCGGGGAAGAGCGTGCGGTGCGGGTTGCGCGGCCGCGAGTACGGCTACGGCAGCCCGTGGACGTGCGGGCCGACCGCGTTCGACCAGGCATTGCCGCTCGCCGCGTCCCAGTTGGTGGACCAGGTCATGGCTCCCCGCAGGCCGGGGTAGGTCTTCGCGGGCTTGAAGGAGCCGCAGCCGGTGCCCTTGGTGAGGCAGTCCAGGGCGGCGTTGACGACACTCGGCGCGACATAGCCGCTGCCCGCGCCGCGGGTGGAGGCGGGAAGCCCGAGGCCCACCTGTGAGGGATCGAGGCCGCCCTCCAGCTGGATGCAGGCCAGCGCGGTGAGGAAGTCGACCGACCCCTGCGAGTAGACCTTGCCGTCGCAGCCCAGCATGGAACCGCTGTTGTAGTACTGCATGTTGACGACGGTGAGGATGTCCTTGACGTTCAGCGCGGTCCGGAAGTAGCCACCCGACGTCGACTGCATGTCGATGGTCTGCGGCGCCATGGTGAGGACGAGTTTCCCTCCCGCCTTCTGGGAGAGGGAGCGCAGCGCCTGCGTCATATAGGTGGGGTTGAGCCCGTTTTCCAGGTCGATGTCGACGCCGTTGAAGCCGTACTGCTGCATGAGGGCGTAGACGCTGTCGGCGAAGTTGGCGGCCGAGGTGGAGTCGTTGACGGAAACGGTGCCCTTCTCGCCGCCGACGGAGAGGACCACCGACTTGCCGGCCGCCTGCTTGGCCTTGATGTCGGCCTTGAACTGGTCGACGGTGTAGCCGCCGAGACCTGCCGAGTCGAGGTTGAAGGTGACCGCACCGGGTGTGGTCGTGGCGTCGGCGAAGGCGACCGCGATGATGTCGTACTGGCCCGGAACGTCACTGATCTTCTGCACGGTGGCACCGTTGTTGAAGTTCTGCCAGTAGCCGGTGACCGCGTGCCTGGGGACGACGGGGTCGGTGCCGCCGCCGGCCGGCGCGGTGGTCGCGGACACCTCCGCCGAACGTGCCGATTCCCCGGACGCATTGCCGGCGGTGACCTGGAAACGGTAGGCGGTGGCGGGTGACAGCCCCGTGACGGTGGCCGCGGTGCCGCTCACGGTGCGGTCCTTGGCGCCGTCGCGGTAGACCGTGTAGCCGGTGGCGCCGGCGACCGGGTTCCAGGACAGGGCGACCGACGACGACGTCACGGCGCCGGCGGTCAGACCACCGGGCGCCGCCGGTACCCCGGGACCGGGGTCGGTGCCGCCTCCGCCATCAGGACCGAGGACGCTGAAGTCGTCGGCCAGATAGGCGGGTTGCCCGTACCACCCATGGGTGTAAACGGTGACGGAGGTGGTGGCGGGGCCGGTGGTGAACGTGGTCGCGAGCTGCTGCCAGTCGGTGGCGGACGGAGTCCAGGTCGAGACGTCGGTGGTCCCGGTACCCGACGCGCCCAGGTAGACGTACGAGCCCTGCACGTACGCGCTGAGCCGGTACGTCGCACCCGGCTTGACGGCGACGACCTGCGAGCAGGTGGCGTTGTCCGACGCGGTGGGCGTGGCCCTCAGCGCGGCGACGCCACCGTGCACGGGCGAGCCCACGGTGCTGCCACTGCCCGCCGAACAGGTCCAGTTGCCCAGCCCCGCCTCGTATCCGGCGTTCCTGGCCACGTTGACATCGGCTGCCGTGGCGCCGGTGACCGACGGGGCCGGAGCCGCCGGAGCGGCCGAAGCCGGGGTGAGGGTGGCGGTCGTGGTGGCCGCGGCGGTGGCGAGTGCCGCCAGCAGCCCGCCGAACAGGCGTCTGTGGCGGGACGGTCGGGTGCGCGCGATGCGAGGCATACCTGTCTCCAGTGCCGAAGAGGGGGAGCCCGGAGCCCGGGCAGAACTGCACGAGACGGTGGCCACCGCTACGAGGGCCGGCCCGACACCACTCCGACACCGGTCCGACCCTGGCCACAGAATGGTTCAGACCAATGGGCCGGTCAAGGGTCGCGACAGGATGAGGCTCCGCGGTTTCGTTGTCGGTGCCGTATGCCAAAGTGGGCCCGGCAATTGATTCGAAAAGCGGGGGCACTTCTGAATCCTGGAGACCGGAGGTTTCCCGCTCTCCGCGGGGTGAGCGAACGCCAAGTGCCGCCCCTCTCAAGCTCATTGCGGGATCCGCGGCGGTGAGGTCCCTCGCGCAGCAGGCAAACTGGCATGGAAGAGACCGAGGTCGGTAAGTGAATACGCCGCAGCAGGCGAACAACGGATTCGGTGGTGTGCCGTCGGGTGTGCCGCAGGGCGGGCAGCCGGGGGGTTATCCGCCGCAGGGCCCGGGTGGGCAGGTGCCGCCCGGGCCGTACGGGGTGCCTCAGCCGGGGCCGTACGGGGCACCGGGTCCCTACGGGGCGCCGCAGCAGGGGCCGTACGGGGCGCCGCAGCAGGTTCCGTACGGGTACGGCGGACCCGGGATGGTGCCGCAGCCGCCGCAGGCGCCCAAGAGCAATACGGGGAAGGTCTTGGGGATCGTCGGGGCGGTGGTGGGGGTCCTGGTCCTGGGCGGCGTGGCGTCGGCCGTGGTTTTCGGGGGCGGTGGCGGCGGGAGCAAGCAGTCCGCGGGGCCGAAGTACAAGATCACGGTGCCGCAGTCGCTGGTCGGCGGGAAGTACTCGCTGGCCAAGGACTTGTCCCAGCAGATGGGAGCCCAGGTGCCGAGCGACGGGGTGAACGCGCACGGCATGCGTGCGGCGGGCGGGCAGTACACCGGGGGTACCACCTCGCTGGTGGTGTCGGGGATCTACGGCACCATCGATGATCCCGAAGAGGGGATCGACCACATGATCAACGGCATGACCAAGTCCCCGGGGGTGGAAGTCGCCGTTCCGGAGAAGAAGTTCACGCCGAGCGATGGTGGCGAGCCGCTGACCTGCGGTGTGGATGTGAAGGCCGTGGCAGGTCAGAAGGTCACGCTGGAGTTCTGCGCCTGGGGCACCTCCAGTACGACGGCCAGCGTCGCGCAGACCGACGCCGCCGATTTGGCCAAGGCGCCCGAGTCGGTCGATCTGCAGGAACTCGCCGACGAGACGAGCAAGATCCGTAGCGAGGTGCAGGTGCCGGCGGGTGGCTGACCTCGGGCGACCAGGGTGGGAGGCTCCTCTTCCGGGTTGTGTGTGGTGAAGGCCACAAAGGGGGCAAAGGATCTTTTCCGGGTGTCACTCTGCTCTGATGAGGGCCCGGGGCCGCTTGCCTGATCGGTGGGTGGCGGGGGCCTCCCAACCCGTTCGTCCGCGCTCGGCACCACCCGTACCCGGGAGTTATCGACGCACAACCCGGGAAGCAGTCGAGGTCCGTGACGGCTCTGGCTCGGTGGTGTCTCAGACGCCGCATCGTGGTGATCGTTCTCTGGCTTGCCGCCTTCGCGGGCGTCGCGGTTGCCGCAGGGGTGAGCGGGGCCGCGTACTCGAATGACTACGAGGTGCCGGGGACCGAGTCCGGGCAGGCCGGCGCGCTGATGGCGAAGGCGTTCCCCGGGCAGGCCGGGGACAGCGACACGATCGTGTGGCACACCGAGCGCGGGACGGTGCGGGCCGGCGCGGTCGAGAAGACCATGCGGCGCACGCTGGGGGAGGTCGCTCGGCTGCCGGGGGTCGCCGAGGTGCACGGGCCGTACGGCAGCCACGCGAAGGCGGACGTCGGCGGGGCGCAGGGCGGGCGGCAGATCAGCAGGGACGGGCGTACCGCCTATGCCGCGCTCGTGTTCGACCGGCCGACCGAGGAACTGGGCGTGGCGCAGGTCCGCAAGGTCGTCGAGACCGCGCGGGCAGCCGACGGGGACGGGCTGCAGGTCGAGCTGGGCGGCGCCGGGATCGCGCTGACCGAGGCGCCGCGGGCGCAGTTGCCGGAGTTGATCGGGCTGGGCGCGGCGGCCGTGGTGCTGTTCCTCGCCTTCGGGTCGCTCGCCGCGACGTTTCTGCCGATCGTCACCGCGGTGGCCGCGGTCGGCACCGCCTCGGCCGGGATCGCGCTGCTCAGCCATGCGATGACCGTTGCCGACTTCGCCCCGATGCTCGGCAGTCTGATCGGGCTCGGGGTCGGGATCGACTACGCGTTGTTCATCGTGACCCGGCACCGGAAGGGGCTCAGGGCGGGGCTGCCCGTCCAGGAGGCCGCCGAGCGTGCGGTGTCGGTCTCCGGGCGGGCCGTCGTCTTCGCCGGGGCGACGGTGTGCATCGCGCTGCTGGGGATGCTGGTCCTGCGGCTGAGCTTCCTCAACGGGGTCGCGCTGGCCGCCTCGCTCACGGTCGTGCTGACCGTCGCCGCGTCCGTGACCCTGCTGCCGGCGCTGCTCGGCGTGATCGGGATGCGGGCGCTCGGGCGGCGGGAGCGGCGGCGGCTGGCGGAGCAGGGACCGGAGCCGGAGCAGCGGGCGGGGATCGCCGCCCGGTGGGCCGGATTCGTGGAGCGGCACCCGAAGCTGCTGGGGGCGGCCGCGGCCGCCGTCATGCTGACCCTGGCACTGCCCACCTTCGGCCTGCATCTGGGGACGTCGGACCAGGGCAACAACCCGGCCACGTCGACGACCCGGAAGGCGTACGACCTGCTCGCGGGCGAGCGGGCCGGTGGCGGTCACGGCAGCGGCTTCGGGCCCGGGTTCAACGGGCCGCTGACCCTCGTCGGCACCCTCGACGGCCCCGACGACCGGATCGCGTTCGACAAGCTGCCGCAGCGGCTGCGGCACACTCCCGGCGTCGCCCAGGTCGGCGGCCCGGAGTTCGACGGGAGCCGCAGCACCGGCGTGATCACCGTCGTACCGGACAGCTCCCCGCAGTCGCGACAGACCTCTGACCTGGTGGAACGGCTGCGCGGCGAGGTCCTGCCGGAGGCTGCGGACGGGACCACGCTCCAGGTGCGGGTCGGCGGGGTCACCGCGAGCTATGACGACTTCGCCTCGGTGATCGTCGGCAAGCTGCCGTTGTTCATCGGCGTCGTCGTGGCACTCGGGTCGATCCTGCTGCTGCTCGCGTTCCGCAGCATCGGCATCCCCCTGAAGGCGGCGCTGATGAACGTCGCGGCGGTCGCCTCGGCCTTCGGGGTCGTGGTCGCGGTCTTCCAGTGGGGGTGGGGGAGCGAGCTGCTCGGGCTGGGCAGCGCCGGGCCGATCGAGCCGTTCCTGCCGGTCATCATGGTCTCGGTGCTCTTCGGCCTGTCCATGGACTACCAGGTGTTCCTGGTCTCGCGGATGTACGAGGAGTGGCAGCTGACCCGCGACAACCGCCAGGCGGTACGGGTCGGCCTGGCCGAGACCAGCCGGGTCATCAACTCGGCGGCGGTCATCATGATCGCGGTGTTCGCGGCCTTCGTGCTGAGCGGCGACCGGACCATCGCGATGTTCGGTATCGGGCTGGCCTCCGCGGTCGCGCTGGACGCGTTCGTGCTCCGTACCCTGCTGGTCCCGGCGCTGATGCACATGCTGGGCGGCGCCAACTGGTGGCTGCCGTCCTGGCTGGACCGGTGGCTGCCCCGGATCAGCATCGAACCGCCGCCGGAGCCGCGGGACGCGCCGGCCCCACCCCGCCCCCGGGAGGGGGACCGGCCCCTGGTGGGCGCCCAGGGGGTGGGGCGTCCGACGGGCCGGACCGACGGGTAAGGGCCTGGCCCGGCCGGTCAGGGTCGGCCCGGGGGGTAAGGGCCCTGGCCCCTCGGGTCAGGCGCGGACCAGACCCCGGCCGCCGCGGCGCCGCAGTCGCGCGCCGCTCACCTGACGGGGGCGTCGAGGGCGAGCAGATTGCCCTCGCTGTCACGGAACCAGGCGCCGCGCGCGCCCCGCGCGCCCGTGCTCGGGTAGTTCCCCACGACCTCGACGATCCCGTCCTGCGTCCGCCCGCCGCCCAGCAGCCCCGGAAGCTCGACGTCCTCGAACACCACCCCGCGCCGCCTGAGCGCCGAGACGGCCGCCTCGATGTCGTCGACCTCCCACGCCATCTGCGTGCAGGTGCCGGACGCGGCGCCCTCCGACCGGAACACGACGAACTCCGTGCCGCCGGTCCGGTAGAGCAGCCCGCCGGGGCGTTCGTCGACGGGTTCCAGGCCGAGCCGCTCGGAGTAGAAGCGCCGGGCCCGCTCCAGGTCCTGGGCCGGCAGCCTGGTCACCGCGCGCGCCCGGGGCAGAATGTCGCTGTTGTTCGCATTCATGGCTCCACTGTGCCGTCAGTGACTGCCAGAAGGGCGGAGGCCGCGGCCGCCCGCTGGTGCCGTCCCGCCCGGCGCGCCCCCTCGACGCGCCGCCCGACGCCCCCTCCGGCCCACGTTTTCCCAGGTCAGTGGCGCTCATCCGGTCTTCTCATCTCGCTCTCAGACACGGCCCCTACGGTCGCGCCCATGGGAACGACCAGGACGACCGAGAAGCGAACCGACGACGAGACCGTGCCCGCGCAGGCCGGTGGTGCGGCCACGGAGACCGCAGCGCTCCCGGAGACCACGGAGGCGGAGGCGGCGGCCAAGGCGAGCGCCAAGGCCGACGAGCGGACCGACGAGAACGCGGTCCTCGCCGAACAGGACGAGTCCAGTGAGGCCGAGGCGGAGGACGACACCGCCGACCTCGGCGACACGGAGGCGAACGACGCTTCCGCGCCGCCCGCTACCGGGGTCGCCGCCGGAGCCGGCGCGGTCGTCGCGGCGGGGCTCGGGCTCGCGTCCGTCACCGGTACCTGGCTCGGCACGCTGATGGCCGAGCGGCAGACGCTGATGGGGCAGATCAAGCTCCAGACGCACCAGGCCACCGACCAGATCTCCGCCATGTACGGCACCCCCTGGCACACCACCGCCCTGGTCAACGGCGTCTTCGCGCTGCTGGCCGGGATCGTCGCCGCGGTGGTGCTGAGCCGCCCGCGCGCCGGCTGGGTGCGGGCCGTCGCATGGGGCGGGCTGGCGCTCGCCGTACTGGGGATCCTGATCTCCGCGGGCATGTACCTCGACCTGTTCGGGAGCATGCCCAGCATCCCTAAGGGCCCCGCACCCGGCGCCTAAGGACCGCGGCGGCTCCTGAGGTCCCCGCGGGCCGGTTTCTAAGCACCGCCCGCGGACAAAGATCGGGAACTCTCCCGATGTGGCCGACCCCCCTTGGAGACGAGGCTTGATCCCGTCAACGAGCCACGTCATCCAAGGAGAGTCACCATGTTCCACAACGAGCTGGAAATGCGCGTCCGTTACGAAGAGCTGCGCCGCGAGGCCCAGCGGCAGCACCTGGTGCGCGAGGCCCGCGAGGGCGCTCGCGCCGGGCGCGCGGCCGTCCGTTCCGGGGAGAACGACGCCGAGGGGCGGGTGAGTTCCGGGCGGGCCCGGCGGTGGCGGGTACGCCGTGCCGCCGCCTGACCCGCCGCGGACTCAACAGCCGGGGCACCGCGGTGAATCCCACTGCCGGATTGTCAGACGCCTGTGCGATGCTCAGCAGCGTGGAGACCAGGTCCGTCAGTCCCGTGTTCGTCGGCCGCGCGGCCGAACTCGCCGCGCTGGGCGAGGCGCTCGCCCGCATCGCGGCGACCGGTGAGCCCCAGGCCCTGCTGATCGGGGGCGAGGCCGGGGTGGGCAAGACCCGCCTCATCGAGGAGTTCGCCGAGGAGGCCCGCGCCCGGGGCGCGCTGGTCGCCCTGGGCGGCTGCATCGAGATCGGCTCGGAGGGCCTGCCCTTCGCGCCGTTCTCGGCGATCCTGCACACCCTCAACTGGCACCTGCGCGACGAGCTCGCCGCGGCCGTCGCCGGCCAGGAGGGCGAACTCTCCCGCATCCTGCCCGAATTGGGCGAGACCCCCGGCGAGGCGCACGACGAGGAGATCGGCCGCGCCCGCCTCTTCGAGCTGACCGCCCGCCTCCTGGAGCGCCTCGCCACCGACCGTACGCTCGTCATCGTCGTCGAGGACCTCCACTGGGCCGACCGCTCCACCCGCGAACTCCTCGCCTACCTCCTGCGGGCCCTGCACGACGCCCGGGTCCTGCTCGTGGCGACGTACCGCTCCGACGACATCCACCGCCGGCACCCGCTGCGGCCCTTCCTCGCCGAGATCGACCGGATGCGGACCGTACGCCGCATCGAGCTGGCCCGCTTCAACCGGGACGAGGTCCGCTCCCAGATAGCGGGGATCAACGGCAGCGCTCCCGAGGAGGACACCGTCGACCGGGTCTTCAAGCGCTCCGAGGGCAACGCCTTCTTCGTCGAGGAGCTGGCCCGCAGCCTCGCCGAGGGCTGCCTGTACGGCCTGAGCGATCCGCTGCGCGACCTGCTGCTGGTGCGCGTCGAGGCACTGCCGGAGGACGCCCAGCGCGTGGTGCGCACGGCCTCCGAGGGCGGCTCGACCGTCGAGCACGAACTCCTCTCCGCCGTCTGCGGGATGCCGGAGGACGACCTCATCGCGGCGCTGCGGGCCGCCGTCGGCAGCAACACCCTCGTGCCCACCCAGGACGGTACGGGCTACCGCTTCCGGCACGCCCTCGTCCGCGAGGCGGTCGTCGACGACCTGCTGCCCGGCGAACGCACCCGCCTCAACCGCCGCTACGCCCAGGCCCTGGAGGCCGACCCCTCGCTGGTGCGCAGCGACGTCTGCGCCGCCCGGCTGGCCAGCTACTGGTACAAGGCCCACGACGCCGCCAAGGCGCTGCCCGCCGTGCTCGCCGCCTCCGTCCAGGCCCGCCGCCGCCATGCCTACGCCGAGCAGCTGCGGCTGCTCGACCGCGCCCTGGAGCTGTGGGACGACGCCCCGCCGGAGGTCCGCCAAGGGGTGCGCCCGGTCGACTACGCCGAGGCGTATCCGGCCTGCGGCTGCGACGACGACGCGCTGCGCTTCCTCGACCTGCTCGCCGAGATCGCGGTGGCCGCCCGGCTGTCCGGCGACAGCGAGCGAGCCTTCACGATCACCAAGCGGGCCCTGCGGTCCCTGCGCGAGGAGGACGACCCCCTGCGCACGGCCTGGTTCCTGGTGCAGCGCTCCCGGCTGTGCCAGGGCACCGGCCGCGGCAACGGCTGGGAGGACCTGGGCCGGGCGCAGGAGCTGGTGCGCGGCCTGCCGCCGTCCTCGGTGCACGCCGGGGTGATGGCCGCCGTCGCCAGCTGGTCGGCGCTGCACGAACCGGGCCCGGGCGCCTACACCACCGCCGAACGTGCCGTGGAACTGGCCCAGTTGGTGGGTGACGAGGAGGCCGAGCTCAACTCCCGAGTGACCCTCGCCGGGCTGCGGATCGACTCCGGCGAGACCGACGAGGGCCTCGACGACCTCCGTACGGCCCTCGACCGCGCCGTCGAGCGCGGGTACTTCGCCGTCATCGGGCGCGCCCACATCAACCTTCCGTCCGCGCTGGAGGGCCTCGGCCGCTCGCGCGAGGCGGTCGGGGTCACCGAGCAGGGCGTCCGACTCACCACCCACTACGGCCTCAAGGACACCACCAGCTGGGTGTTGGGCAACCGCGCCGAATCGCTCCACGCGCTGGGCCGCTGGGAGGAGGCGGGCCGGGCCGCCGTCGACGCCCGCGGCCTCGCCCAGAACCGCCGCGCCATGGCCCTGGCCGCCAACCACCTCACCGACCTCGCCCTGGACCGGGGCGACCTCGCCGAGGCCGAGCGCGAACTGGCCGTCGCGCGGGAGTACTACGGCACCCAGATTCCGCAGCCGCAGCACGCCCTCCCCATGGCGCGGCACGCCCTGCGGGTCGCCGCCCGCCAGGGCCGGCTCCTCGACGCCCGCGCCATCCTCGGACAGGCCCTGGAAGGCGGCTTCCCGCCCGGCATCCAGCGCTACGCCTGGCCGCTGCTGTGGTGGGCCGCCGCCGCAGAGTCGGACGCCCGCGGTCTGCCGGCCGCCGCAGCGGGCCGGCCCGAGGTGCTCGCCCACATCCGGGACGCCGCCAAGAAGCTGCCCCGCGTCGCCCCGGTATGGGAGGCGTACGGCCTCGCGGTCGACGCCGAACTCCGCCGCGCCGAGGGCCGCGAGGCCCCCGACGCCTGGGCCGCGGTGGTCGCCGCCTTCGAACCCGTGGAGCGCCCGCACGAACTCGCCCGGGCCTGCTACCGCTGGGCCGAGTCCCTGCTGCACGGCGGCGAGCCGGCCACCGCCGGGCTGGACGGCCGCAGCCCGCGCGAGGCCGCCGTCCTGCTGCTCGCCCAGGCCCGCACCGCCGCCGAAGCGATGGGCGCCCGGCCGCTCGCCGAGGAACTCGCCCAGCTCGCCCGGCGCGCCCGGATCCCGCTGCCGGGCCTGATACCGCCCCAGCCGACGGCACCGGAGGCGGGCGCCGCGGACGCCGGGGACGCCCCCTCCGCCGCGGCGCTCGGGCTCACCCCGCGCGAGCGGGACGTGCTCCGCCTGGTCGCCGAGGGGCGCAGCAACCGCCAGATAGCCGACGCCCTGTTCATCTCGCCCAAGACCGCCAGCGTGCACGTCTCCAACATCCTCGCCAAGCTGGGGGTCTCCGGCCGGGGCGAGGCGGGCGCGGTGGCACACCGCCTGCGCCTGTTCGGCGACGTGCCCTCGGGGGCGCCGTGACGGCTTCGGTCGGCTGTTCCTCCGGCCACCGGAATGCGGGGTGCGGCAGGGTCAGGTCACCTTGAGGCGCAGGATCCGGTCGTCGCCCTTGTGCGGTGTGCCCCGGCCGTCCGTGTTGCTGGTGACCAGCCACAGGCCGCCGTCGTCGGTCGCGACGACCGTCCGCAGCCGCCCGTAGGTGCCCTTGAGGAACGCCTGGGGTGCCGCGACCGGCTCGGTGCCGTTCAGCGCGATCCGCCACAGTCGTTCGCCGCGCAGCGAGGCCATCCAGATGGACCCCTTGGCGTAGGCGATGCCGCTGGGGGAGGCGTCCTTGGTCTTCCACACCTCGACCGGGTCGGTGAAGCCGGCGCCCCGCTGTCCGGCCTTGGCCTTGCCCTCGACCTCCGGCCAGCCGTAGTTCCTGCCGGGCTCGATCAGGTTGAGCTCGTCCCAGGTGTCCTGCCCGAACTCCGACGCCCACAGCCGGTGGTCGCTGTCCCAGGCCAGGCCCTGCACATTGCGGTGCCCGTAGTCGTAGACCACCGAGTCCGCCTCGGGATTGCCGTGCGCGGGCTCGCCGTCCGGCGTCATCCGCAGGATCTTGCCGCCCAGCGACGCCTTGTCCTGCGCCAGCCCCTTGTCGCCGGTCTCACCGGTACCGGCGTAGAGCATCTTGTCCGGGCCGAACGCGATCCGCCCGCCGTTGTGGATCTGCCCCTTGGGGATGCCCCGCAGGATCGTGTCCGGCGCGCCGAGCTGATCGCCCGCGGGGCGCTTCTCGTCGTAGATCATGCGGGCGATGCGGTTGTCGGACGCGGTGGTGAAGTACGCGTACACCTGGTGGTCCGTGCCGAAGGTCGAGGGCACCGCGATGCCCAGCAGCCCGCCCTCGCCGCCGGGGTCCACGCCCGGCACCGAACCCAGCTCGGTGGTCTTGCCGCCGTCCGCCGCGACCCGGAAGATCTTCCCGGTGTCACGGGAGCCGACCAGCAGATCGCCGCCCGGCAGCACCGCCACGCCCCACGGGGACTTCAGCCCGGTGGTGAGCGTGGCGGTCACCTTCACCGAGCCCTTGGCGGGCGGGGCGGTGGCGGACGGCGTGGCGCTCGGGGCCCCGCCGGAGGCACCGGGGCTCCGCGCCGGGGCGGGGGTGCCCCCGCCCCCCTGGGGCAGCCCGCCGCCCGACGAGCAGCCCGCTGCCAGGAGCAGCGACGCGGCGGCCAACAGGGTGGTGAGGGAACGGCGTTGCACGGCGGGGATCCTCTCGTCGTCCGGCTGGCACCACCCCACCACACCGCGGGCCCGCACGGGGTCACCAGGACTGTCGCGCCGGCGGCAGCGTCGCGATCTCCGCCAGGTCCTCCCGGGTCAGCCGCAGCTCCGCGGCCTTCGCGTTCTGCGCGGCCCAGCGCTCCTTCTTCGTCCCCGGTACGGGGACCACGTGCCGGCCCTGGGCGAGCACCCACGCCAGGGCCACCTGCCCCGGTGTCGCGCCGTACCGGGCGCCGACCCGCCGCAGCCCGGCCACCACCGGCTGGTTGGCGGCCATCATCTCCGCGGTGAAGCGCGGATGGCGGGCCCGTATGTCCTCCGGTTCGAAGCCCTGGCCCGGGGTGAGGGTGCCGGTCAGATAGCCGTTCCCCAGCGGCATCGCCGCCAGGAAGCCGACACCCCGCGACTCGCACCACGGCAGCAGCTCCTCCAGCGCCTCCGGCGACCACACCGACAGCTCGGCCTGCACGCTGCTGACCGGGAACACCTGCTGGATGCGCTCCAGTTGGGCGAGGGTGACGTCATGCATCCGCGAGCGCGCCCGCAGCCCGGACCCCCGCACCGTACGGGTCGCGCGGGCCTGCCGGACCGCCCGCGCCCCCACCGCGCACAGCCCCAGCGAGCGCACCTTCCCGGCCGCCACCAGCTCCGCCATCGCCCCCCAGGTCTCCTCGATGGGCACCTCCGGATCGGCGCGGTGCAGCTGGTAGAGGTCGATTCGGTCGGTCTGCAGCCGGCGCAGCGAGGCGTCGCAGGCACGCTTGACGTAACCGGGCCGCCCGTTGGCGACGATGTGCTGCTCACCGACCAGCAGCCCGCACTTGGTCGAGACGAACGCCTCCGCCCGCCGCTCCTTGAGGACCCGCCCCACCAGCAGCTCGTTGGTGAACGGCCCGTACATGTCGGCGGTGTCCAGCAGGCTGCAGCCCCGGTCCAGTGCGGTGTGCACGGCCCGCAGCGAGCTCTCCCCGCTGCGCTGCGACGCGGTGTACCCCCAGCTCATCGGCATGCAGCCGAGCCCTACGGAGCCCACTTCGAGGGCCGCCGCACCGATTGTCCTGCGCTCCACCTGGTTGTGCCTCCGTCCCCTCGCCCCCGGTCAAGGGCCAGACCAAACTAACGTCTGAGCAGAACATCTCTTCGCATAGCCTCGAGCCATGGCAACCGCAGACCAGTGCACCGATGCGAACGACGTATGGCTCCCGATTCCCCCCGGTGAGATCGAGGGCCTCCCCGAGGGTCTCCACTACGTGCACTGGGACGCCGGCCCCGACTACCCGGCCGACCCGGCCCGGTGCGTCTTCTACGCCGTCCCCTACATGAAGGGCGCCGAAGTCAGCCTGCGCCCGCTGTCCCGGATGAGCCGGGTGCGGGTGGTGCAGACCCTCACCGCCGGTATCGAGCACATGCTGCCCGGACTCGACCGGCTGCCGTCCGGTGCCCAACTGTGCAACGCCCGCGGGCTGCACGACGCCAGCACCGCCGAGCTCGCGCTCACCCTGATCCTGGCGGCGCTGCGCGACATCCCCGGTTTTGTACGGAGCCAGGACGCGGGGGAGTGGCGGACGGGCTTCCGGCCGGCCCTTGCCGACAAGTCGGTCCTTATTGTGGGCTATGGTTCGATCGGCAGTGCCATCGAAGACCGGCTCACGCCTTTCGAGTGTGCGCGGGTGGTGCGCGTCGCTCGCACCGCGCGTGACACAGTGCGCGGTCCTGTGCACCCACTCTCCGATCTGTCCGCCCTCCTGCCCGCAGCGGACGTCGTGGTGCTGGCCGCGCCGCTCACCGAAGAGACCCGTGGCCTGGTCGGAAGCGATTTTCTGGCGCGGATGAAGGACGGCGCACTGCTGGTGAACATCGCGCGCGGCGGGATCGTCGACACCGAGGCGCTGCTCGCCGAACTGGAGTCGGGGCGGCTGCGCGCGGCGCTCGACGTCACGGAACCGGAACCCCTGCCCGCCGGGCATCCGCTGTGGCACGCTCCCGGCGTGCTCATCACTCCACACGTCGGTGGCCCCAGCTCTGCTTTTCTGCCCCGTGCGAAGCGGCTGCTGCGGGACCAGCTGACGCTGTTCGCGGCCCGTGAACCCCTCCGGAACGTGATCGCCACCGCCGACTGAAACGGGTTGCGCGTAGCACTACGAGGCCGTACGACTGCAGGGGGTATTCAAAAAGCTGCGCCGGTCACGCTCCGTAGAAGTGCTATGTCGCTGAGTGACGGAACTGGTGTATCGTCCCGAGCGGGGACAGCGCCGGACGAAAGCGGCGCAGTGCGAAAGATCCGGAACGCGAGGGGGGCGACGGGCGATGGACGGCCGATGGACGATCCGTGAGAGGCGCTATCCACGAGCATTCGCGGGGGCGCGTCGACGACCCCAGGCGCACCGCTCGCGGTGGCAGCCGGTACGGGACAGCGGGAGAGCGCGGTGAGCGCCCCCGGCGCGATGCTCTCCCGGCCCCCGACGCCGGCCGGCAGTCCGCCCAGCGCGGTGCCGCAGGTCGCCCTGGCCGTGCTCTGCGGCGGTTACGCGCTCGGTGCCGCCCTCGGCTGGGGGTCCCGCGAAGTCGCCCTGTTCATGGGGGACTTCGGGCTCAGCTTCGCCGCGCTGGTGGCGGCCGTCTCCTGCGGTCTGTACGCGCGCCGGCGCCGCAGCCGGTTCCGCCCGGCCTGGCTGCTGTTCGCCGTCTCCTCGGGGATGGCCGGCATCGGCAACGGCGTATGGGGCTGGTACGAGGTCGTCAAGGGGACACCCGTCCCCAGCCCCTCGCCCGCGGACTTCTGCTTCCTGCTGTTCGCGCCGCCGGCCATCGTCGGCCTGCTGGTGCTCGCCAAGCGGCCGGTGTCCCGGGCCGGTTGGGTCTGCCTGGGCCTGGACTCCTGGCTGATCGCCGGGTCGCTGCTCACCCTCTCGTGGAGCCTCGCGCTCGCCCACACCGCCCACTTCCAGGGCCGCAGCGTGGCCCAGTGCGCGCTGTCGCTGGCGTATCCGCTGCTGGACATCGTGCTGGTGAGCATGGTGCTCGTGCTGCACTTCCGGCGCTCCTCGGTGCACCGCTCTGCGATCAACACCGCGGTCGCGGCGCTGGCGTTGACGGTGCTGTGCGACGCCCTGTTCAGTTCGCCGCTGCTGCGTGAGCACTACCGTTCCGGCCAGATCCTGGACGCCGGCTGGTTCGCCGGCTCGATGCTGCTCGCGTACGCCCCCTGGGTCGCCCGGCGGGCCGGCGAGGAGGACCCGGAGGAGCTCGCACCGCCGGTCGCCCGCCCGGAGCCGCACGGCAGCCGCCCGATCACCGGCTCGCTCGCCGCGCTCACCCCGTACCTCGCCGCCGCGGTGTGCACCCTCGGCATCCTCACCAACGTCCTGGACGGGCGGCAGATCGACCGGGTGGTGCTCTTCACGGGCTGCACGGTCGTCCTCGCGCTGGTCGTCCGCCAGGGCATCATGCTGCTCGACAACATCACCCTCGCCCAGGAGCTGGCCCAGAAGGAGAACCACTTCCGCTCCCTGGTGCAGGGCTCCAGCGACGTCATCATGATCGCTGCCCCCTCGGGTGTGCTGCGCTACGTCAGCCCGGCCGCCGCCGGTGTCTACGGGCGGGACGCCGACGAACTGGTCGGCTCCGAGCTGTCCGCGCTGATCCACCCCGAGGACCTGGGGCGGGTCGTCCACGAGGTCCGCAGATTCCTCGCCGCCGACCCGCAGGACGAACCGACCACCCGCATCGAGTGCCGCTTCCGGGCCGGCGCGCGGCGCTCCGGCGGCGACGGCTGGCTGAACGTCGAGTCCACGGTCAACCGCCACCACGGCGGCCTGATCTTCAACTCCCGTGACGTCACCGAGCGGGTCCGGCTGCAGGCCCAGCTCCAGCACAACGCCTCGCACGACGCGCTGACCGACCTGCCCAACCGCGCGCTGTTCACCGAACGGGTCACCAAGGCCGTCACCGGCCGCCGGGCCAGCGACCACGACACCGCGGTGCTCTACATCGACCTCGACGGCTTCAAGCAGGTCAACGACACCATCGGGCACCAGGCCGGGGACGAGCTGCTGGTACAGGCCGCCCGCAGGCTGGGGGACTCGGTGCGCTCCGGGGACATAGCGGCGCGGCTGGGCGGCGACGAGTTCGCCGCGCTGATCACCGGCGACGGCACCCGCGACCGCGCGGCCCGCGAGTTCCGCCTCCTGGAGATCGCCGACCGGCTGCGCATCAAGCTCTCCGAGCCGTACCGCATCGACGGCCGGGACGTACGGGTGGCGGCCAGCATCGGGGTGGCCTTCGCGGAGCCCGGCGTCACCCCCGCCGGCCTGCTGCGCAACGCCGACCTCGCGATGTACCGCGCCAAGCAGGCCGGCAAGGGCCGGGTGGAGCTGTACGCCCCGCAGATGCAGGACGAGGTGGCTCACCGCGCCGAGCTCGCCACCAAGCTCCGCACCGCTCTCAACGAGGGCGCCTTCGCCTTACTGCACCAGCCGGTGGTCGAGCTGGCGACCGGGCGGGTCACGGCGGTCGCCGCGCACGCCCGCTGGCGCTCCGACGAGGGCATCCTCTTCACCCCGGCCGAATTCCTGCGGGTGGGGGACCGCGGCCGGTTGACCGACGACGGCAACCGCGCCGCCGAGCTGGACCGCTGGCAGCTGGAGGAGGCCGTCGCGCAGGCGGCCGCGCGCCACCGCGCCGGGCACCAGATCCCGGTCGCCGTCCGGCTCTCCGCCCGGCGGCTGCTGGACCGGGCACTGTCCCCCAAGGGTGTCGAATCGCTGCTCGCCCGGCACGGCCTGCCGTCCCGTTCGCTCGTCCTGGAATTGTCCGAAAGTGACCCCCGGCTCCCGCTGGACGACCTGGAGCGCCGGCTGGTCGCGCTGCGCCGGCTCGGCGTACGGATCGCCCTGGACGGCTTCGGCAGCGGGTACGCGGCGATCAGCGCGCTGCGCCGGCTGCCCATCGACGTGCTGCGGTTGGACCGCGGGCTGGTCGACGGGGTCGTGGAGTCCGCCCGGCTGCACAAGATCACCGCCGGCCTGCTGCGGATCGCCGGCGACCTGGGCATGCATTCCGTCGCGGACGGCGTCGACCTGCCCGAGCAGATCCTCGCGCTGCGGTCCATGGGCTGCACCCACGGCATGGGGCTGGCCTTTTCCGGCCCGCTCGATGAGCACCGGCTGCGCCGGACGCTGACGCACACCGGCTACCCGGTGCCCGAGCTGCCCGGGCAGGGCCGCGAGGTGGTGCTCAGCGGCCGCGGCCTGCCGGTGCGGCACGGTGGGACGGCGGGCCCGGATTCGCTCGTACATCCGCCATTGCGCTCAAATAGTGAGACCTCCGTCCCACCCACTTGACACTCGGTGCACGGCGGGGGGAGGGTCAGTGCCATGCGCACCCGAATTCTCGTACTTGGAAAGCGCGTCGGCTGAAGCTGGGCCCTGAAGACACCCAGCAGACCGCACCGACGCGCTCCCCTCGCTTGCCACATGGCACGGGGGGTTTTTTGTTGCACCGCAACCTCACAAATCCCACCAAAACCCTCAGCTTCGAGAAGAGACGCAGATGACCGAGCAGGCCACCGGGGCCCACCATCCGCAGCCGCGGGCCCGTACCGCCGGCGGACCGCAACAGCCCGCGACCGTCGAGCACGTCACGGGTGCGCAGTCCCTGATCCGTGCGCTGGAGGAGGTCGGGGCCGACACCGTGTTCGGCATTCCCGGCGGTGCGATCCTGCCGGCGTACGACCCGATGATGGACTCCTCGAAGGTCCGGCACGTCCTGGTCCGCCACGAGCAGGGCGCCGGGCACGCCGCTACGGGATACGCCCAGGCCACCGGCAAGGTCGGCGTGTGCATGGCGACTTCGGGGCCGGGTGCCACCAACCTCGTCACCCCGATCGCCGACGCCCACATGGACTCCGTCCCGCTGGTCGCGATCACCGGTCAGGTCGCGTCCAAGGCGATCGGCACGGACGCCTTCCAGGAGGCGGACATCTGCGGCATCACGATGCCGATCACCAAGCACAACTTCCTGGTCACCGACCCCGCCGAGATCCCGCGGACGATCGCCGAGGCGTTCCACATCGCCTCCACCGGCCGCCCCGGCCCGGTCCTCGTCGACATCGCCAAGGACGCCCTCCAGGCGCAGACCACCTTCCGCTGGCCGCCGCACACCGAGCTGCCCGGCTACCGCCCGGTGACCAAGCCGCACGCCAAGCAGATCCGTGAGGCCGCCCGGCTGATCGTCGAGTCCAAGCGCCCGGTGCTGTACGTCGGCGGCGGCGTGCTCAAGGCCGGCGCCACCGCCGAGCTGAAGGTGCTCGCCGAGCTGACCGGCGCGCCGGTCACCACCACGCTGATGGCGCTGGGGGCCTTCCCCGACAGCCACCCCCAGCACGTCGGTATGCCCGGCATGCACGGCGCGGTCACCGCGGTCACCGCGCTGCAGAAGTCGGACCTGCTGATCACCCTCGGCGCCCGCTTCGACGACCGGGTCACCGGCAAGCTGGACTCCTTCGCGCCGTACGCCAAGGTCGTGCACGCCGACATCGACCCGGCGGAGATCGGCAAGAACCGGGCCGCCGACGTGCCGATCGTCGGTGACGCGCGGGAGGTCATCGCCGACCTGATCGTCGCCGTGCAGGCCGAGCACGACGCCGGCCACAAGGGCGACTACACCGCCTGGTGGAAGGACCTCAACCGCTGGCGCGACACCTACCCGCTGGGCTACGAGCAGCCGGACGACGGCAGCCTCTCCCCGCAGCAGGTCATCGAGCGCATCGGCCAGCTCGCGCCGGCCGACACGATCTACGCCGCGGGCGTCGGCCAGCACCAGATGTGGGCCGCGCACTTCATCGACTACGAGCAGCCCGCCACCTGGCTGAACTCCGGCGGCGCCGGGACCATGGGCTACGCCGTGCCGGCCGCCATGGGCGCCAAGGCCGGGCAGCCGGACCGCACGGTCTGGGCGATCGACGGCGACGGCTGCTTCCAGATGACCAATCAGGAGCTGGTCACCTGCGCGCTGAACAACATCCCGATCAAGGTCGCGATCATCAACAACGGCGCGCTGGGCATGGTCCGCCAGTGGCAGACCCTCTTCTACAACCAGCGCTACTCCAACACCGTGCTGCACAGCGGCCCCGACGCCGACGGCAAGCAGCCCAGCGCGGGCACTCGCATCCCGGACTTCGTGAAGCTGTCCGAGGCGATGGGCTGTGTCGCGATGCGCTGTGAGGACCCGGCCGAGCTGGACGCGGTCATCGCCAAGGCCAACGCGATCAACGACCGCCCGGTCGTGATCGACTTCATCGTCCACGAGGACGCCCAGGTGTGGCCGATGGTCGCCGCCGGCACCTCCAACGACGAGGTCATGGCCGCCCGGGGCGTGCGCCCCGACTTCGGCGACAACGAAGACGACTGAGACGACGAAGAGCGAAAGAGAGAAGACCATGTCCAAGCACACGCTCTCCGTCCTGGTGGAGAACACCCCCGGCATCCTGGCCCGGATCGCCGCCCTGTTCTCCCGCCGCGGCTTCAACATCGACTCGCTCGCGGTCGGCGTCACCGAGCACCCCGACATCTCCCGCATCACCATCGTGGTCAGCGTCGAGTCGCTGCCGCTGGAGCAGGTCACCAAGCAGCTCAACAAGCTCGTCAACGTGCTGAAGATCGTCGAGCTGGAGCCCGGCGCCGCGATCCAGCGCGAGCTGGTCCTGGCCAAGGTCCGCGCGGACAACGAGACCCGCTCGCAGATCGTCGAGATCGTCCAGCTCTTCCGCGCCAAGACCGTGGACGTCTCCCCGGAGGCCGTGACGATCGAGGCCACCGGATCCAGCGAGAAGCTGGAGGCCATGCTCAAGATGCTGGAGCCGTTCGGCATCAAGGAGCTGGTGCAGTCCGGCACCATCGCCATAGGCCGCGGTGCCCGGTCCATCACCGACCGTTCGCTGCGCGCCCTGGACCGTACGGCCTGATCCTCCCGGTCCGCCGCGGCCCGGTACCGGACCGTATGGCGAGACCCACCGACCTTCCTCACCCCGCCCGACATACTGTGGGCACCCCGCTAGATCCAAGGAGATACCCGAAGTGGCCGAGCTGTTCTACGACGACGACGCCGACCTGTCCATCATCCAGAACCGCAAGGTCGCGGTGATCGGCTACGGGAGCCAGGGCCACGCCCACGCGCTCTCCCTGCGTGACTCGGGCGTCGACGTGCGCGTCGGCCTGCACGAGGGTTCCCAGTCCAAGGCGAAGGCCGAGGAGCAGGGCCTGCGCGTGGTGACCCCCGCCGAGGCGGCGGCCGAGGCCGACGTCATCATGATCCTCATCCCGGACCCGATCCAGGCGAAGGTCTACGAGGAGTCCATCAAGGACAACCTCAACGACGGCGACGCGCTGTTCTTCGCCCACGGCTTCAACATCCGCTTCGGGTTCATCAAGGTCCCGGCCGGCGTGGACGTCGCCCTGGTCGCCCCCAAGGGCCCGGGCCACCTGGTGCGCCGCCAGTACGAGGAGGGCCGTGGCGTTCCGGCGATCGCGGCCGTCGAGCAGGACGCGTCGGGCAACGCGTTCGCGCTGGCGCTGTCGTACGCCAAGGCCATCGGCGGTACGCGTGCGGGCGTCATCAAGACGACCTTCACCGAGGAGACCGAGACCGACCTGTTCGGCGAGCAGGCGGTGCTGTGCGGTGGTGCGTCGGCGCTGGTCAAGGCCGGTTTCGAGACCCTGGTCGAGGCGGGCTACCAGCCGGAGATCGCGTACTTCGAGTGCCTCCACGAGCTGAAGCTCATCGTGGACCTGATGTACGAGGGCGGTCTGGAGAAGATGCGCTGGTCGGTCTCGGAGACCGCCGAGTGGGGTGACTACATCACCGGTCCGCGCATCATCACCGACCAGACCAAGGCGGAGATGAAGAAGGTCCTCACCGAGATCCAGGACGGCACCTTCGCCAACAACTGGATGGCGGAGTACAACGCCGGTCTGCCGAAGTACAACGAGTACAAGAAGGCCGACGGGGACCACCTGCTGGAGACCACCGGCAAGCAGCTGCGGAAGCTGATGAGCTGGGTGGACGACGAGGCGTAAGCCAAGTGGACGGGGGGTCGCGAAGCAACTCGCGGCCCCCTCGTCCATGTGCCCGGCCGTCCGCCGGCCGGGTGCCTTGTCCACCGCGTAGAACCACGCACGGGTGATCCTTCCGCAACGGCACAGGACCGGCCCCGCACCGCCACTACACTGCCAACACAAGCGCGTCAGGCTCACAGCGTCGTGCGTCTTCCACGCGGCTTTCCCCCTTCACCGCCTTCGGCCGTCGGGACGGCCGTCCGCGAAGGACTAGTGAGGAATGAAGACCACGTGAGCTCGAAACCCGTCGTACTGATCGCCGAAGAGCTGTCCCCCGCCACCGTCGACGCACTCGGCCCGGACTTCGACATCCGGCACTGCAACGGCGCGGACCGCGCCGAACTGCTGCCCGCGATCGCCGACGTCGACGCCATCCTCGTACGCAGCGCGACGAAGGTCGACGCCGAGGCCATCGCCGCCGCCAAGAAGCTGAAGGTCGTCGCCCGTGCGGGTGTGGGCCTGGACAACGTCGACGTCTCCGCCGCCACCAAGGCCGGCGTGATGGTCGTGAACGCCCCGACCTCCAACATCGTCACCGCCGCCGAGCTCGCCTGCGGCCTGCTGGTCGCCACCGCCCGGAACATCCCGCAGGCCAACACCGCCCTGAAGAACGGCGAGTGGAAGCGCAGCAAGTACACCGGCGTCGAGCTCAGCGAGAAGACCCTCGGCGTGGTCGGCCTCGGCCGGATCGGCGTCCTGGTCGCGCAGCGGATGTCCGCCTTCGGCATGAAGGTCGTCGCCTACGACCCGTACGTCCAGCCGGCCCGTGCCGCGCAGATGGGCGTCAAGCTGCTCACCCTGGACGAGCTGCTGGAGGTCTCGGACTTCATCACCGTTCACCTCCCCAAGACGCCCGAGACCGTCGGTCTCATCGGCAACGAGGCGCTGCACAAGGTCAAGCCGTCCGTCCGGATCGTCAACGCCGCGCGCGGCGGGATCGTCGACGAGGCGGCGCTGGCCAGCGCGCTGAAGGAGGGCCGGGTGGCCGGCGCCGGCCTGGACGTCTACGCCGTCGAGCCGTGCACGGACTCCCCGCTCTTCGAGTTCGACCAGGTCGTCGCCACGCCGCACCTGGGCGCGTCGACGGGTGAGGCGCAGGAGAAGGCCGGTATCGCGGTCGCCAAGTCGGTGCGTCTGGCGCTGGCCGGCGAGCTGGTGCCGGACGCGGTCAACGTCCAGGGCGGTGTGATCGCCGAGGACGTCAAGCCGGGGCTGCCGCTGGCCGAGCGGCTGGGCCGGATCTTCACCGCGCTGGCCGGCGAGGTCGCCATGCGCCTCGACGTCGAGGTGTACGGCGAGATCACCCAGCACGACGTCAAGGTGCTCGAACTCTCCGCGCTCAAGGGCGTGTTCGAGGACGTGGTGGACGAGACGGTGAGCTACGTCAACGCCCCGCTGTTCGCGCAGGAGCGCGGCGTCGAGGTGCGCCTGACGACCAGCAGCGAGTCGCCCGAGCACCGCAATGTGGTGACCGTGCGCGGCACCCTGACGGGCGGTGACGAGGTGTCGATCTCCGGCACGCTCGCGGGTCACAAGAACATCCAGAAGATCGTGGCGGTCGGTGAGCACTCCATCGACCTGTCGCTCGCCGACCACATGGCGTTCCTGCGGTACAGCGACCGGCCGGGTGTCGTCGGCACGGTCGGCCGGATCCTGGGCGAGGCGGGCATCAACATCGGCGGGATGCAGGTGTCCCGCGCCGATGTCGGTGGCGAGGCGCTGGTGGCGCTGACCGTCGACGACACGATTCCGGCGCAGGTGCTCAACGAGATCGCCGAGGAGATCGGTGCGACCTCGGCACGCGCGGTGAACCTCGGTCACTGACCGGCCCCGCACCCGGCCAACGGGCCCGGGCCCCGCTTCGGCGGGGTCCGGGCCCGTCCGCGTTTGCGCGCCCCCGTCCGGCGACGCGCAATGGGAACGGGGCACGGGGCACCGTGCGGTCCCCGCCGGCGCGGGCAGAAGGAGACGACACGCCATGAACGCACCCCTGGGAGACTCCCCGCAGGGTCTGACCGGCCTGCATGTGGTCGACGCGGACGGCGTGCGGGTGGGCACCGTCCAGCAGGTCTACCGGGACGACGCCACCAACGACCCCGAGTGGGTCACCGTACGCACCGGGCTGTTCGGCATGAAGGAGACCTTCATCCCGCTGCCCGGGGCCCGGCGGACCGGCGGTGACCTGCACGTTCCGTACACCAAGGACACCATCAAGCAGGCGCCGCGGATCGACGCCGACGGCCATCTCGACCCGTCGGAGGAGGAGCGGCTCTACCGCCACTACGGGCTGAACCGGCCGGGGGAGGCGCCGGACCCGGGCGGTGCGGGTCAGGCCGGGGGTGCGGACGACCCGGGCGGGCTGGAGAGCGTCGCCGACGAACCCACGGTCACCGCGGCCACGCCCCCCGCCGCCGGCGCACCGCCGCGCGCCACCGCCAGGACCCGGGCGATGGCGGACACCGCCCACCGGGTCCCGCCGCGCGGCGAGCGCAACAAGCTGATCGACCGGCCCACGGCGGGCGCGGGTGCGGGCGGCCGGGGGAGCGACCGCACGGGTGCCGGCCGGGACGGGGAGCCGCGGGGGCAGGAGGTGCACGAGGTGGTGCTCTCCGAGGAGCAGGTCGAGATCGGCACCGAGGAGCGGGTGAGCGGCCGGGCGTACCTGAGGAAGCACGTGGTCACCGAGGAGGTGCACCGCACCGTCCCGGTCAGCCACGAGGAGGTGCGGGTGGTCCGGGAGAAGATCACCGAGGAGGACCGGCTGGCGGGCCGGACCGGTCCGCGGTCCGGTGGCGAGCAGGCCGAGGTCGTGCTGCACGAGGAGACACCCACGGTCAGCAAGAAGATGGTGCCGGTCGAGCGGGTGTGGCTGGAGACCGAGCGGGTGACCGAGCAGCGGGAGATCACCACCGAGGTCCACCGGGAGGAGGTCGAGATCGACGACGGCACCGGCCAGGGCACCCGGCCCGGCCCGGACCGGCCGCGCTGACCTCGGTTTCCTTCCGCGGGCCGTCGTATACGTACGTTTTAGACAGCTGTCTGGTACGGGCGTATGCGCGGGGCTAGGCTGCCCGCATGGGACACCGTGAAGACCTGCTGGAAGGCGCCAAGCGCTGTCTGCTGGAGAAGGGCTACGCCCGTACCACCGCCCGCGACATCGTCGCGGCCTCCGGTGCCAACCTCGCCTCCATCGGCTACCACTACGGCTCCAAGGACGCCCTGATGCGGCAGGCCGTCATCGCGTCCAGCGAGGAGTGGGGGGCGGGCGTCGCCGGGGCGCCGGCGGCCGGTGACGCGGCGCCGCCGGCCGACGCGGACCCGCTGGAGCGGTTCGCCGCGGTCTGGGACAAGGTGCTCCAACGGATCATCACGGAACGGGAGTTCATCGCCGCGCAGGTCGAGGTGCTCGGGCTGCTGCCGCGCGACGCGGGGCTGCGCGAGGCGATCGGCGAGGTGCTGCCGGAGGGCGGCGAGGGGCTGGTGGCGGTCTTCGAGGGGGTGCCGGACACCGAGGTCGACGCGGACGCCGCCCGGGTCGTCGGCTCCTTCTATCAGGCGCTGCTCACCGGCCTGATGGTGCAGTCGCTGATCACCCCGGACGCGATGCCGTCCGGCGCCGACCTCGCGGACGCGCTGCGCCGGGTCACCGCGGGCGAGGTGCTGGGCCCGAAGTGACCGGCCCTTCCGCCGCGGGCAGCACATGATCGCCGACCCGGTTGGTGCTCAGGCACAGCGAGCAGACCACCGCGCCGTGGGTGAGGCACGCCGTGACGTCGGGGCGCTCGAAGACCTGCCGGCAGACGTGGCAGGTGACGGTGGCCGCGCTGGGGTTGCCGTCGGCGTCCAGCAGCGGCTCCGCGATGCCGTCGTCGGTCCGCCGCAGGTAGTACCGGCCCTTGGTGACGACGGCCATCAGCGGGGTGAGCGCGAACGCGATCAGCGCCGCCGCGACCGGTGAGTACGGCTGGAGGGTGTCGCCGAGAGCGCGGAAGTACATCGCGATCGACAGGCCGGAGGCGGCGACGAAGGCCACCACGCCGACGGGGTTGACCGCGTGCAGCATGCCGCGGCGGAACTCGGGCGCGTGCGGGGACAGTTTCAGCAGGTACTTGTTGACGATGATGTCGGTGGCGACGGTGACGACCCAGGCGATCGCGCAGTTGGAGTAGAAGCCCAGGACGGCGTTGAGGAAGCTGAACATGTCGGCCTCCATCAGCACCAGCGCGAACGCCAGGTTGGCCAGGACGAAGACCATCCGGCCCGGGTAGCGCCGGGTGATCCGGGTGAAGGAGTTGGTCCACGCCAGCGAGCCGGAGTAGGCGTTGGTGACATTGATCTTGATCTGGCTGATCACGACGAGGACCACCGCCAGCGGGATCACCAGCCAGGACGGCAGCATCGCGGCGAACGCGCCGGTGAACTGCTGGATCGGCTCGGTGGCCGCGGCCGGCCCCACCTTCGCCAGGACGTAGACGGCCAGGAAGAGGCCGATCGCCTGCTTCAGCGCGCCCAGCACCACCCAGCCGGGCCCGGCCAGCACCACGGCGGTCCACCAACTGCGCTTGTTCGCCTCGGTCTTGGGCGGCATGAAGCGCAGATAGTCGATCTGCTCACCGATCTGCGCGATCAGCGACAGACACACGCCGGCGCCCAGCAGCACCGAGGCGGCGTTGACCCCGCCGTGGCCGTCGGAACCGGCGTACGACACGAAGCGGTGCACCGACCCCGGGTCGGTGCCGACCAGATAGAGCAGCGGACCCACCATCAGCAGCAGCCAGACGGGGGTCGTCCAGACCTGGAGCTTGCTGAGCGCCTTCATTCCGAAGACGACCAGGGGGATCACCATGAACGTGGAGACCAGATAGCCCAGCCACAGCGGCAGCCCGAGGCCCAGCTTCAGCCCCTGCGCCATGATCGAGCCCTCCAGCGCGAAGAAGATGAAGGTGAAGCTGGCGAAGATGACGCTGGTGAGCACCGAGCCGTAGTACCCGAAGCCGGAGCCGCGGGTGATCAGGTCCAGATCGATGTTGTAGCGCGCGCCGTAATAGGCGAGCGGGAAGCCGGTCACGAAGATGACCACGGCCGCGACGAGGATCGCGGCCAGCGCGTTGCCGGTGCCGTGGGCGAGGCCGATGCCGGCGCCGATGGAGAAGTCCGCCATGTACGCGATGCCGCCGAGCGCGGTGGTCGCCACCACCATCGGCGTCCAGCGGCGGTAGCTGCGCGGGGCGAACCGCAGCGTGTAGTCCTCCAGCGTCTCGTCGGCCGCCGGCCCGGCGGCGGGTGCCCCGGCGACCGCCGGTTTCGGATCAGCCTGGGTCATGCCGCGCCTCCTGAGGTGCCGTGGGGCCTGCGCCGGTGCTTTCCGGTCAGGGCCGGAACGCTAGGAAGCGCGTGTTACCGCTGACGACGCCTTGGGTGAACCGGCTGTTTCGTGGCTCGGCAGACCTCCGCCCGGGGCGTGACCCCGGGCAGCGGGGCGGAGGAAGTGCTGGGCGAGCAGTCGCTCCGCCGGCACCGTCCCGGGGCCTCCTTCACAGCCGCGCCGCCTTGAGCGCCATGTGCAGCAGCAGACGGTGTCCGCCGTCGTCCAGGTCGAGGCCGGTCAGCTTCTCCACCCGGCCCAGGCGGTAGTAGAGCGTCTGGCGGTGGATGCCCAGCACCTGGGCGGTACGGCTCGCCTGGCCCGCGCAGTCGAGGAACACCTCGGCGGTACGGGCGAGCTCCGCGTGTGCGGGGGAGAGCAGCGGGCCGATGGCGGGGTCGGGGCCGGTCGCCGGCAGGGCGGTCAGCATGCGGTACGAGCCGATGTCGTCCCACTGGGCGACCGGGCCCAGCAGGGGCTCGGCGCGCGCCGCGCGGGCCGCGTCCAGCGCTTCCCGCCAGACGGCCGGCAGCTCGGTCAACTCCCTTGTGCCGAGGCCGATTCCGGCGGTCCCCGGCCGGGCCGGCCGGCCGGCGGCGGTGGCCCGGGCCGGCCCGGCCGGGCTCGTCGCGGCCGGTGCGCTGCCCGCCCGCGGTGAGCGCAGCAGATGCTCGGCGACCGTATGGGCGGGGGCGAGCGCGCCGGCCGGGCGCAGCCGGACCAGCGCGGCCAGGGCGGGCACGGCCGCCGCCTGCTGCCCCGGCCGCAGCGGACAGGCGGCGAGCAGGCCCGGCAGGCTCGGCAGCGGTGCCGCGCCGGTGTCCGAGGTGTCCCAGGGGGTCACCGCCACCAGGGTGAGCGGGGTGCCCGGGGTGAAGCGCAGGGTGTCGCGCAGCGCCTCGCCCAGCGCGGCCGCCGCGGCGGGCCGGCCGTCGGCCGGGGCGACCAGCAACTCCCGCAGCAGATCGCCGAGTTCGGACCCGGCGCGGGCCTCGTCGGCGAGCAGCGCGCCGATCCGGGCCGCGGTCTCCATGGCCTGCGCGATGCGCGGGTCGGGCCGGGCGCCGTGGCCGCCGAGGGCCAGATCCGTCAGGTGTCCGTCGTCCAGCAGCCAGACGTAGCCGTGCACGATGCCCCGGTGGCGTACGGGCAGACAGATCCGGCCTTTGAAGACGCCGGCCGCCGGGTCCGGCGGAATGCGCAGCGGCGTCTTGGCCCGCGCGATGCCGAACGCCTCGAACCAGGCCCGTACCGCCGCCGACGAGCGGCGCTGGAGGATCGAACGGGTCCGCACGGGGTCCATGACCTCGTCGTCCTCGCTCTCGTGGGCACCGAACGCGATCAGCCCGAAGTCCCGGTCCTCCAGGGTCGCGGGGGCGCCGAGCGCCGCCGAGATCTCGTCCACGAGCTGCTGGTAGTCGCCCCGCATCGGTCACCCGGCCCTCTCCTGTCGCACTGGTCGCTCCCGCCACCATTCTCATACATCTGTCTGAGATCCCGGCCACGAAGGCGTGACAGCTGTCGATGGCCGCGAAGTGGCGCGATCCTTAAATTTCAGGTGGCTCAATCTTGCCGACGCGTTCGCGCCGCCGGCGTCGCAGGCATTTGTCATCCTGAATCGTGGAGGTGCCCCATGCTGGGTCCCGTGCTTCTCGCCGCCGCGCGCAGCGACAGCATCCGCCGCATCGTCGCGGCCGCGCCGGTCACCCGCCCCGTGGTGGAGCGGTTCGTCGCCGGCGAGCGTCTGGAGGAGTCCATGACGGCCGTCCGGGGCCTGGCCGCGCGCGGCCTGGAGGTCACCCTGGACCACCTCGGCGAGGACATCACCGACCCGGCCGAGGCGCTGCGCAACCGCGACGCCTACCTCCAGCTGGCGCAGGCCCTCAAGGAGCACGGGCTCGGCGTCAAGGCCGAGATGTCGGTGAAGCTGTCCGCCTTCGGCCAGGCGCTGTCCGGCGGCCACGAGCTGGCGCTCAAGAACGTCACTCCGGTGGTCGAGGCCGCCGCCGAGGCCGGCACGACGGTGACCCTGGACATGGAGGACCACACCACGGTTGACTCCACCCTGGCGATCCTCGCCGAGCTGCGGGAGCGCTTCCCCCAGACGGGCGCGGTGGTGCAGTCCTACCTCTTCCGCACCGAGGACGACTGCCACGCACTGGCCGGGGAAGGCTCCCGGGTGCGGCTGGTCAAGGGCGCGTACAAGGAGCCCGCGACCGTCGCCTTCCAGGACAAGGCAGAGGTCGACCGGGCCTATGTGCGGTGTCTGAAGATCCTCATGGCGGGGCAGGGCTACCCCATGGTCGGCTCGCACGACCCGCGGATGGTGGCCATCGCCCAGGAGCTGGCGCACCGCAACGGGCGCAAGCCGGCCGACTACGAATTCCAGATGCTGTACGGCATCCGCGAGGCGGAGCAGCAGCGACTGGTCGCGGAGGGGCACCGTATGCGGGTGTACATCCCGTACGGCACGGACTGGTACGGCTACTTCATGCGCCGGCTCGCCGAGCGCCCCGCGAACCTCGGATTCTTCCTCCGGTCGCTGGCGACCCGAGGATGACGGTGGCGGGCGACCGGCTGATCGGCTGAGCCCCCGGCCCTTTACGTACGTACGAACCGACGATCGAAGGAGAACGGCCATGGACGCTGTGACCCAGGTCCCCGTGCCGGTGAACGAGCCGGTCCACACCTACGCCCCCGGCACCCCGGAGCGGTCCCGTCTGGAGACCAAGCTCAAGGAGCTGGCCGGCAACCCGATCGAACTGCCCATGACGATCGGCGGCGAGCGGCGGATGGGTGGCGGCGAGCGCTTCGACGTCGTCCAGCCGCACAACCACCGCGCCCGGCTCGGCACGTACGCCAACGCCACGGTCAAGGACGCCCAGGACGCGGTGGACGCCGCGCTGGCCGCCGCCCCGGCCTGGCGCGCGATGTCCTTCGACGACCGCGCCGCGATCATCCTCAAGGCCGCCGACCTGCTCTCCGGCCCCTGGCGCGAGACGATGGCCGCCGCCACCATGCTCGGCCAGTCCAAGACCGCCCAGCAGGCCGAGATCGACACCCCCTGCGAGCTGATCGACTTCTGGCGCTTCAACGTGCACTTCGCGCGCCAGATCCTCGCCGAGCAGCCCCCGGCGAACTCCCCGGGCGTCTGGAACCGTTCCGACCACCGCCCGCTCGAAGGCTTCGTCTACGCGATCACGCCGTTCAACTTCACCGCGATCGCCGGCAACCTCCCGACCGCGCCCGCCCTCATGGGCAACGTGGTCGTCTGGAAGCCGTCCCCGACCCAGACCTTCGCCGCCGTGCTGCTGATGCAGCTGCTGGAGGAGGCCGGGCTGCCCAAGGGCGTGATCAACCTCGTCACCGGTGACGGCAAGGACGTCTCCGAGGTGGCGCTGAACCACCCCGACCTGGCGGGCATCCACTTCACCGGCTCCACCAAGACCTTCCAGTACCTCTGGAAGACGGTGGGCGTGAACATCGAGAAGTACAAGACCTACCCGCGGCTCGTCGGTGAGACCGGCGGCAAGGACTTCATCGTCGCCCACCCCTCCGCGGACCGCGCCGTGCTGAAGACCGCCATGACCCGTGGTGCCTTCGAGTTCCAGGGCCAGAAGTGTTCCGCCGCCTCCCGCGCCTACGTCCCGGCCTCGCTGTGGAACTCCGGCCTCAAGGAGGAGTTCGCCGCCGAGGTCGAGTCCCTCGCCATGGGTGACGTCACCGACCTGTCGCACTTCATCGGCGCCGTCATCGACGAGCGTTCGTTCGCCAAGAACAAGGCCGCGATCGACCGCGCCAAGGCCGACCCGACCGTCGAGGTCGTGGCCGGCGGCACGTACGACGACAGCGAGGGCTACTTCGTCCGTCCGACGGTCCTGGTCTCCACCGACCCGGAGAACGAGATCTTCAAGGACGAGTACTTCGGCCCGATCCTCGGCGTGTACGTCTACGACGACGAGAGCGACGAGGGCTACGACGCCATGCTCACCCAGATGGAGTCCGCCTCGGCCTACGGCCTGACCGGCTGCGTCATCGCCCAGGACCGCGCGGCGGCCGCCGCCACCTGCGAGAAGCTGCGCTTCGCGGCCGGCAACTTCTACATCAACGACAAGCCCACCGGCGCCGTAGTCGGCCAGCAGCCCTTCGGCGGCGGCCGTGCCTCCGGCACCAACGACAAGGCCGGTGCCAAGCAGAACCTGATGCGCTGGACCTCCACCCGCTCCATCAAGGAGACCCTGGTCCCGCCGACGGACTACCGCTACCCGCACATGGGCTGACCGCCCGGGAACACGACGACGGCCCGGCTCCCCTCACGAGGGGGCGCCGGGCCGTCGGCGTGGTGTCAGCCCTTGCGCGGCGGTCCGGTGATCGCCTCACCGATGACGAAGCCCTTGGCGGGGCCGTCGGGGATGACGACGTCGATTCCGTACCGTGCCCGGTGACTCTGGGCGTAGGTGCCTTCGCCGGGACTCGGCGAGGACAGCACGGTGACGGTGCCCATGCCGTCGTAGTCGTCGATGAGGACATAGACGGGGATTCCGGCACGGGCGTAGGCGCGGCGCTTGCGGACGCGGTCGCGCTGCTTGCAGTCATGACCGGGCGAGACCACCTCGGCGACGAGTGCTACGCAGCCGACGTCGAGCCCGATCCCGTCTTCGGCCACGTATTCGGTGTCGTCGGCGAAGGCGGTGATGGCGTCTTCGAGGGCGATGACGAGGTCCGGAATCCAGACCTTACGGCCATGGATGATGTTCGTGTCGTTGGTGACGGCATAGGCACTCGACGTCTTGTCGAGGTACTGGGTGAGCTGGCGGCGCAGTTGAAAGCTGATCCTGCTGTGGCTGTGGCTGTGGCGGCCGGTGGGCGACACCTCGATGGACCCCTCGATGATCTCGGCGTGAAAGCCCTCGGGGAGTTCCATGGCTTTCCATGCCTGCCACAGGACCTCGTCCAGATCGCCGGGTGTTGTGGTCTCCGGTGTCGTGATCTCCGGCGTGGTCACGGGCGCCTCCTGTGCGAGCGCGGTCATGGTGCAGCACCTCCTCCTAAGTCTGGGCGGGCTCGGCCTGGTGGCACAAGCGACACCGCCACGCTAGGAACGCGAAGGGGGCCACGACCTGCGAATGTCCGGGGATCACTCGTTCGAGCACACGGTCGCCGTCTCAAATAGTAGGAAGCCCAAGTAATTGTGCAGACATCACGGCCGAGCTGTCCTAGCTTTGTAGGAGCCGAACGTACCGCTCGATCGAGCGCATGCGGATGCGGCCCGGTGCGTCAGCGCAGGTGACCCCTGCCGTGCCGAGGCCCCCGCCCCTTCCGGCCGCTTCTGGATCGACGCATCCATCCTTCTCGGGGCTCTGGCATTGGAGACGTGAATCATGGCTGAGACTGCCGTCCGCAGGACCCGTCACTCCGCCCGTACGACCAACGAAGCCGACCGCAGGAACGCCGCGGCCGCACTCCAGCGCGCCCTCGACCGCCGTGACAACGGCGGCTCGACCGGGCACTGAGACGGTGCGCGCACACGCCGGGGCGGCGCTGCCGTCGGTGCCGTGCCGCTGCTGGTGGCGGCTCCGGTCCTCGCTGGCCCGTCTGATCTGCCCCTGAGGAACGCTCGCGCGGCGGCACCCGGGTCCCGGGTGCCGCGCGCGGGCGTCAGCCGGCCCGGTGCGACCGGGTGACCTCGAAGTGGTCGATGCGCTCGCCGGATTCGGCGAGCGCGGTGACCTTCATCCGCGGGCGGTGGCCCGGGAAGACCTCGACGGCGAGGAACGAGTAGCCGGTGTAGCGGACCCTGGACCACTCCACGGTGTCCTTGGTCTTCACCTGGCCCTTGGACCAGTGGTACGTGTCGACGTGGTCGAGGTCCTTGACGTGGCCCTCGTAGCTGTCGGGGACGGGGAAGTCGTAGAGGGACTTGCCCGCGCCGCCGGCGGTGACGTAGACGATGCCCTCGCGGGCGGCGTCGACGGACTCGCCGACCGGCACCTTCTTGGCGACCCGGCCGCCCTTGAGCGCGTCGGTGCGCTCGTAGACGTGGTTGTGGCCGTTGATGACCAGGTCCACCCGGTGCTTCTCGAACAGCGGCAGCCAGGCGTCGCGCACCCCGCCCTCGGACGCGTGCGAGTTGGTGGTGGAGTAGGCGCAGTGGTGGAAGAAGACCACGACGAAGTCGATGCCCTCGGCGGCGCGCAGCTCCGTCAGGCGGCGGTCGAGCCAGCGGGTCTGCCTGCCGCCGGTGTAGCCCTGGTTGGCGGGGATCTCGTACGAGACGTCGTTGGCGTCGAGCGCGACGACGGCGACGTTGCCGTAGGTGAAGGAGTAGATGCCGGGGGCGTTCGCGGCGTCCGGGCCGTTGCCGGGCAGCGACCAGCGGGCCTGCTGGCCGCCGTAGCCGTTGGGGGAGTACCAGGCTTCCATGTCGTGGTTGCCGGTGGTCACCATCCACGGCACGGACTTGGCCACCGACTCGGTCTGGGCGAGGAACTGGTCCCACACCCGGGCGTCGTAGGTGTCGTGGTCGGAGCCCTGGCCGTCCGGGTCCGCGTAGCAGATGTCGCCCGCGTGCAGGTGGAAGGACGGGTTCTGGCCCAGGATCAACTGGTCGTTGGCGAGCGCGTGGTAGCTGACGCCCTGGTCACCGAAGGCGGTGAAGACGAACCGCTCGGCGCGAGCCGGGGCGGTGCGGAAGGTGCCGACGGTGGAGAAGTGCCGCGGCTCGGCGGGGTCGAAGCCTTCGTGGCCGACGCCGTAGTAGTACGTGGTGCCCGGGCGCAGCCCGTCGAGCGCCGCGTGCAGGTAGTACTGGTCGACGGCAGGCAGCTTGGCGGAGAGCGCGGGGGTGTGCAGCGGGCGCACCTCGGCCTCGATCTTGCGCCCCAGGTCCCAGGGGGTCAGTCCCACCCGCAGGTACGGCCGCCGGACGGCGAACGGCACCTGCCAGCTCACCCGCATCTGGCTCCTGGGGTCGGCACCGAAGGCGAGGTGGCGGCCGAAGGGCGCGACGAGGGCGCCGTCGACGGCAGTGGTGGCGGAGGCGGCCGGCAGGGTGGGGGAGGAGGCCCGGGCCGAGCCGGTGACCAGACCGGAGCCCGCGACCGCGCCCGCGGTGACGGCCGAGGTGCGCAGCAGTCCCCGGCGGGTCAGCTTGGTGCGGAGGTAGTCGTGCTGCTCGGGCATGGTCATCCGGGCCGCGAGCTGCTCCGGTATGCCGACGCGCGGGGTGTGCGAGGGCCGGGGAATGTCCCCCCAGGGATTTCCAGTCATGCGGCCGAATGTCGCAGGATGACCCGACGATCAAGGGACCGTGAGGTGAACGCCGGTCGACCCCCGGGTTGACCGGCGCCACTGTCCGGATGGCGGACGTGACGTGTCAATGAATGGGACGAAGAGTAGGGTCCAGACATGTCTCGCAGCATTCGCCTCGCAGTGATCCCCGGTGACGGTATCGGCCAGGAAGTCGTGGCCCAGGGCCTGAAGGTCCTGACCGCGGTCCTCCCGCAGGACGTCAAGCTGGAAACCAAGGAGTACGACCTTGGTGCCAAGCGCTGGCACGCGACCGGCGAGACCCTGCCGGACGCGGAGCTGGAGTCGCTCAAGCAGCACGACGCCCTCCTGCTCGGCGCGATCGGTGACCCGTCCGTGCCGTCCGGCGTCCTGGAGCGCGGGCTGCTGCTCAAACTCCGCTTCGCCTTCGACCACTTCGTGAACCTGCGCCCGTCGAAGCTCTTCCCGAACACCGCCACCCCGCTGGCCGGCCGCCCCGAGATCGACTTCGTCGTCGTACGGGAAGGCACCGAGGGCCCGTACACCGGCAACGGCGGCAGCCTGCGCACCGGCACGCCCGCCGAGGTCGCCACCGAGGTCAGCCTGAACACCGCCTACGGCGTCGAGCGCGTGGTCCGGGACGCGTACGAGCGGGCCAACGCCCGGCCCCGCAAGAAGCTGACGCTGGTGCACAAGAACAACGTGCTGGTCTATGCCGGTCACATGTGGAAGAACATCTTCGACAAGGTCGGCGCGGAGTACCCCGAGGTCACCACCGACTACCTGCACGTCGACGCCGCGACGATCTTCTTCGTCACCCAGCCCGAGCGGTTCGACGTGATCGTCACCGACAACCTCTTCGGCGACATCCTCACCGACCTCGCCGCGGCCGTCACCGGCGGCATCGGCCTGGCCGCCTCCGGGAACATCAACCCGACCGGTGAGTTCCCCTCGATGTTCGAGCCGGTGCACGGCTCCGCCCCGGACATCGCCGGCACCGGCAAGGCCGACCCGACCGCGACGATCCTCTCCGTCGCCCTCCTGCTGCGCCACCTCGGTTTCGCGCCGCAGGCCGCCCGGATCGAGGAGGCCGTCGCGGCCGACCTGGAGGCCCGGGACGGCACCGCCCGCAGCACCGACGAGATCGGCGACGCGCTCGCCGCACGCGTAGCGGGCTGAGGCCAGCGGCAGCACCTCAGCAGCACGGACAGCGCCGGGCCGGGACCTCATCGTCCAGGCCCGGCGCTGTCCGCGTAGGAACCCCTTGGGCTCCCGCCCGGTTCGGTGCGACCATCGGACCCGGACCGCGCACACCGGTTCCGGCGGCGGACACCCACGAGCGATAATCGGACGTGGCATCGCCGTCCGCGGGGAAACTCGGACGTCCCAGTAACGACCGGTACGTTCAGGAGCTCCACGTGAGCGCGGCCGCCACAGACCGCACCGGTGCCGCAAGGTGGGGGCCGACCCCCGACCCCCGGCCGGAGGGCTGGGCCGGTGACGAGCGGTATCGGAACACGCAGTGAAGGACACGCATACATGACGACGCCCACGATCGAGCTCAAGCCCTCCTCGCACCCGCTGTCCGCGGCGGAGCGGGAGCAGATCCTGGCGGCCCCCGGTTTCGGCCGCCACTTCACCGATCACATGGTGACGATCAAGTGGACGGAGGGCCGCGGCTGGCACGACGGACAGCTCGTGCCGTACGGGCCGCTCTCCCTCGACCCGGCGACCAATGTCCTGCACTACGCACAGGAGATCTTCGAGGGCCTCAAGGCGTACCGCCAGCCCGACGGCTCCGTCGCCACCTTCCGCCCCGACGCCAACGCCCGGCGCTTCCAGTCCTCGGCCCGCCGCCTGGCCATGCCGGAGCTGCCGGTCGAGACCTTCATCGAGGCGTGTGACCTGCTCGTCCAGCAGGACAAGGACTGGGTGCCGGCGCACGGCGGCGAGGAGTCGCTCTACCTGCGGCCGTTCATGATCGCCACCGAGGTGGGCCTCGGGGTCAAGCCCGCCAACGAGTACCTCTTTGTGGTCATCGCCTCGCCGGCCGGCGCGTACTTCGCCGGTGGCGTCAAGCCGGTCTCCATCTGGCTGTCGGAGAACCGCGTGCGGGCCGTCCCCGGCGGTGTGGGCGACGCCAAGACCGGCGGCAACTACGCCGCGTCGCTGCTCGCGCAGGCCGAGGCCGCGGTGCACGGCTGCGACCAGGTCGCCTACCTCGACGCCGTGGAGCACAAGTGGGTCGAGGAACTCGGCGGGATGAACCTCTACTTCGTCTACGGCGACCGGATCGTCACCCCCACGCTCACCGGCTCCCTGCTCGCCGGCGTCACCCGTGACTCCCTGCTGTCCGTCGCCCGCGACCTGGGCTACACCGCGGAGGAGGGCCGGGTCTCCATCGACCGGTGGCGGGCCGACACCGAGAACGGCACCCTCACCGAGGTCTTCGCCTGCGGTACCGCGGCGGTGATCACGCCGGTCGGCACGGTCAAGAGCGCGGGCGGCGAGTGGACCCAGTCCGGCGGCGAGCCGGGCAAGGTCACGCTGAAGCTGCGCGAGGCGCTGCTGGACATCCAGCGCGGCATCACCGAGGACGAGCACGGCTGGATGCACCCCCTGGGCTGAACCGCCCGCCGGGCGTGCCCCCGGACGTGACCGAGGCCGCCTCCGACCGTGTGTCGGGGGCGGCCTCGGCCGTCACGGAGGGGCGTCAGCCGACCTCCGCGGGCGTCTCCGGCGGGGCGGCGGGCGTGACGGTCCGCAGTGCCGGGACCGGCCGCGGGTCCCGGGCGGTGAGCGCCAGGTAGGCGACGCCGGCCACCGCCGCCGCCAGCAGGAAGCTGATGTCGATGCCGCCGGTGTACGGCAGCAGCGGGCCCTGGTAGAAGGGCGTGTCCACGCCCATCAGCCCGACCGCGGAGCCCAGCGCCCAGGCGACGGTGGCCTGGACGTTCCAGCCGGCCCGGTACCAGTACACGCCGCCGCGGGTGCCGCGGTTGTAGACCTGGAGCGACTCCGGGTCGTACGCGCCGCGGCAGCGCAGGAAGCCGGTGACGGTGATCACCGCCCACGGCGTGCCGATGGCGGTCATCAGCAGCACGAACGAGGTCATCGCGTCCTGCGCCGCCCACAGGAAGTGGCCGGCGTAGACGAGTGCGGTCGCCACGGCCGCGACGACGTACGTGGCCTGGGTGCGGGTCGCCCGGGGCAGGATCGCGTCCAGGTCGAGGCCCATGCTGTAGAGCATCAGGCCGGAGTTGCCCACCGAGCCCGCCGAGGCGTTGAGCAGCAGGAAGACCAGGTACCACAACGGGGCGCCGGCCACCAGCGGGCCCGCGTAGTCGTCGCCCGCACCGACCGCGAGCGCGCTGAAGGTGCCGAAGAGCTGCGGCACCAGCAGGCCCGCCACCAGGCCGAGGTAGGTGGCCGCGAAGACCTTCTTCGAGGAGTGCCGGCGGGGCGAGATGTAGCGGCTGTAGTCGCCGAGCAGGGTGATGAAGGCGATCGGACCGCTGAGCCCGGCGGAGACGGCGGACAGCAGCCAGGTCTGCCAGAAGCCGCCCAGCGCGTACGAGGTGCCGGGCACGGGGGCGGTGGTGAAGTGCTGCGCGTAGGCGAACACCCCGACCGCGAGCAGCACCGTCAGGCCGACCGAGAGCACCTTGCTCATCCGCAGCAGCACCCGGTAGCCGTACACCGCGCCCACGGCCGTACAGCCCGCCAGCACCGCGTAGACGACGGCGTACGACGCGCCGCCGGCCGGCAGGCCGATCAGGCGGTGCAGACAGCCGACCATGGCGTCGCCGCCGACCCACAGGGTCAGCGCGGTGTAGCCGAGCGACAGCAGCAGGCCGATCACCGAGCCGATGAGCCGGCCGCGCACGCCGAAGTGGGCGCCGCTGCTGGTCGAGAGGTTGGTCGCGCTGCGCAGCGAGACCAGCGCGAGCGGGGCGGTGAGGACGGCGCCGACGAGGGTGCCGGCCGCCAGGGAGCTGACCGAACCCCAGAAGCCCAGGCCGAACGAGACCGGTAGCCAACCGAAGATCACCACGCCGAGGGCGAGGTTCGATCCGAGCAGGATCGAGATGAGGTCGCGGGGACCGCTGGTGCGCTCCTCGTCCGGGATGGTGTCGACTCCGCGTTGTTCGATCGGCATGAGGCTCCCCTGAGAGGCCGGACAACAGTGTGTGAGCAGTGCTCTGCGTGCAGTGCTCCGAGAGATGGGGGCGGTGCCCGTGACGGGCGGGGCCCGGGCGGCGGACGCTGTGGGACCGCCCCGAGATCATTTGAGCGGTGCTCTATTCACCGCTTATTTAGAACAGCGTTCAATGTCGCTCATCCCTGTGCCTCAGGTCAATGCTTTCCTGTTGACTCGTTTCATGGTTAGAGTGATGCTCTAATCGAGCTGGAAGGTGTGACGGGATGCGGCTGACTCCGACGGAACGCGACCGGCTGCTGCTGTTCGGCGCAGCCGAGCTGGCGCGGACGCGCCGGGCCCGCGGACTGCGGCTGAATGTGCCCGAGGCGACCGCGTTGATCGCGGACACAGTCTGCGAGGCGGCGCGGGACGGGCGCCGCCTCGCTCAAGCCATCGAGGCGGCACGCAGCGTGCTCGGTCCGGAGGATGTGCTGCCAGGCGTGGCCGACGTGGTCACCGAGGTGCATGTGGAGGCCGTCTTCGACGACGGCTCCCGGCTCGCGGTGGTCAGCGACCCGATCGGCGCCGGTGCGCCGGCCGCGGCGGGCGAGCGGCCCGCGGCGCCCGCGCCCGGCGCCGTGCTCCCCGGCCCCGCGGACCCGGAGCCCCGGCCCGCGGTGGTGCTGACCGTGCGCAACACCGCGTCGGTGCCGATCAGCGTCACCTCGCACTTCCACTTCTTCGAGGCGAACCCCCGGCTGCAGTTCGACCGCGCCGCCGGGTACGGCATGCGGCTGTGCGTCCCGGCCGGCTCGTCGGTGCGCTTCGACCCCGGCGGTACCGCGGAGGTCGGTCTGGTGCCGATCGGCGGCGACCGGATCGCGATCGGCTTCGCCGGTCTCGTCGACGGCCCGCTGGACGCACCGGGCGCGAAGGAAGAAGCGCTGCGGCGGGCCGCCGCCTGCGGCTACCTGGGAGCGGAGGAGCAGGCATGACCATCGACCCTCACGAGTACGCTGCGGTGCACGGCCCGCGGGCCGGCGACCGGGTGGTCCTCGGCGACTCGGGCCTGGTCGTCCGGGTCGAGTCGGACGCGCAGAAGCCCGGTGACGAGTTCCTGGCCGGCTTCGGCAAGACCGCCCGCGACGGGCTGCTGCTGAAGGCCGCCGCGGTCCGCGAGACCTGCGACGTGGTGATCAGCAACGTGCTGGTCATCGACGCGGTCCAGGGCATCCGCAAGGTGTCCATCGGCATCCGCGAGGGCCGTATCCACGCCATCGGACGGGCCGGCAACCCCGACACCCTGGACGGTGTCGACGTGGTCGTCGGCACCGGTACCTCGATCGTCTCCGGCGAGGGCATGATCGCCACCGCCGGCGCCGTGGACACCCACGTCCATCTGCTCTCGCCGCGCGTCATGGAGGCGTCGCTGGCCTCCGGCGTCACCACGATCATCGGCCAGGAGTTCGGCCCGGTCTGGGGCGTCGGCGTCAACTCGCCCTGGGCGCTGGGACACGCCTTCGGTGCCTTCGACGCCTGGCCGGTCAACATCGGCTTCCTGGGCCGCGGTTCGTCCTCGGGCGACGCCCCGCTGATCGAGGCGCTCGCCGAGGGCGGGGCCTGCGGCTTCAAGGTCCACGAGGACATGGGCGCACACGCCCGCGCCCTGGACACCGCGCTGCGGGTCGCCGAGGACCACGACGTCCAGGTCGCCCTGCACAGCGACGGCCTCAACGAATGCCTCACGGTCGAGGACACCCTGCGGGTCCTGGACGGCCGCACCATCCACGCCTTCCACATCGAGGGCTGCGGCGGCGGGCACGTCCCCAACGTCCTGAAGATGGCCGGCGTCCCCAACGTCATCGGCTCGTCCACCAACCCCACCCTCCCCTTCGGGCGGGACGCGGTCGCCGAGCACTACGGCATGATCGTCTCGGTCCACGACCTGAAGACCGACCTGCCCGGTGACGCCGCGATGGCCCGCGACCGCATCCGCGCCGGGACCATGGGCGCCGAGGACGTGCTGCACGACCTCGGGGCGATCGGCATCACCTCCTCCGACGCGCAGGGCATGGGCCGGGCCGGCGAGACCGTCCGCCGTACGTTCGCGATGGCCGGGAAGATGAAGGCCGAGCTGGGCCCGATGGAGGGCGACGGCGCCCACGACGACAACGCCCGGGTGCTCCGCTACATCGCCAAGCTCACCATCAACCCGGCCCTCGCCCACGGCCTCTCGCACGAGATCGGGTCGATCGAGGTCGGCAAGATGGCCGACATCGTGCTGTGGAAGCCGCAGTTCTTCGGCGCCAAGCCGCAGCTGGTGCTGAAGTCCGGCTTCCCCGCGTACGGCGTCACCGGCGACCCCAACGCCGCCACCGACACCTGCGAACCGCTGGTGCTCGGCCCGCAGTTCGGGGCGCACGGCGCGACGCCCGCCGAGATCTCGGTCGCCTTCGTCGCGGGCGCCGCGGTCGCGCAGGGCGGCGACCACCTGCCCACCCGCCGCCGCCGGGTCGCCGTCCGCGGCACCCGCGGCATCGGCCCCGGCGACCTCGTCCACAACTCCCGGATCGGCGACGTCCAGGTCGACGGGCGCAGCGGACTGGTCACCCTCGACGGCGACCCGATGCGCTCCGAGGCGGCCGAGACCGTCTCGCTGTCCCGGCTCTACTTCCTGTGACCCGCCCCGCCCGCCCCTTCGGCCACGACCCTGAGGACCCCCGCATGAGCACCCCTGCCGCCGACGGCTTCCGCATGCCCCCGGAGTGGGACCGGCACGAGCGCACCTGGATGGCCTGGCCCGGCCCCAACTTCACGTTCGGCGAGGAGGGCGGCGAGACCCTGGCCGAGGCCCGTACGGCATGGGCCGCCGTGGCCCGCGCGGTCCGCCGGTACGAGCCGGTCACCGTCGTGGCCGGCCCCGGCCAGCTGACCGGCGCCCGCGCGCTCCTCGGTGACGACATCGACCTCGTCGAGCGCCCGCTGAACGACGCCTGGATGCGCGACATCGGCCCCACCTTCCTCACCGACGGCAACGGCAACCTCGCCGCCACGGACTGGGTGTTCAACGGCTGGGGCGCCCAGGAGTGGGCCCGCTGGGAACACGACGAGAAGATCGCCGAGCAGGTCTCGGCGCTGGCCGGCGCCCGCCGCTACGCCACCCCGCTGGTCAACGAGGGCGGCGGCATCCACATCGACGGCGAGGGCACCGTCCTGCTCACCGAGACGGTGCAGCTCGACCCGGGCCGCAACCCCGGCCGCAGCCAGGAAGAGGTCGAGGCCGAGATCCACGCCCACCTCGGCACCACCAAGGCGATCTGGCTGCCGCGCGGACTGGCCGCCGACTACGGCCAGTTCGGCACCCGCGGCCACGTCGACATCGTCGCCGCCTTCGCCCGACCCGGCGTCGTCATGGTGCACACCCAGCCGAACCCGGACCACCCCGACCACGCGATCTGCAACGAGATCGTCAAGCTGCTGCGCGCCTCCACGGACGCCAGGGGCCGGGAGCTGGAGGTCGTCGAGATCCCCGCGCCGACCGTCATCGAGGAGCACGGAGAGCTGGTCGACTACTCCTACATCAACCACTACCTCTGCAACGATGGCGTGGTGCTGTGCGCCTTCGACGACCCCCGCGACGAGGAGGCGGCCGCCCTCTTCCGCCGGCTCTTCCCCGGGCGGACGGTGACCCTCGTGGACGCCCGTACGATCTTCGCAGCGGGTGGCGGTATCCACTGCATCACCCAGCAGCAGCCGTCGGCCTGACCAGCAGGCCCCGTCCAGCGACCCGGAGGTCCCCGTGCCCGGTCCCGTGCGCCGTCCCCGGCGCCGGCTCAGCCAGCCCCGTGAGCAGGTCCTCGCCGCCGCGATGGCCACCATCGCGGCGGAGGGCCTGGACCGGCTCACGATGGCGGGGCTGGGCCGGGAGGTCGGCATGAGCAGCGGCCACATCCTCTACTACTTCGGTACGAAGGACGAGTTGCTGCTGCAGACCCTCCAGTGGAGCGAGGAGCAGCTCGGCGCCGAGCGCCGGGCCGCCCTCTCCCGCCGCGTCCCGGCCCGGGAGCGCCTCGACGCGCTGGTCGACCTCTACCTCCCCCAAGGCCACCGCGATCCGCGCTGGACGCTGTGGCTGGAGGTGTGGAACCGCTCGCAGAACGCCGACGAGGAGACCCGCGAGCGCCAGCTCGACCTGGAACTCGCCTGGCACCGCGACCTGGTGGCCCTGCTCGTCGAAGGTGCCTCGAAGGGCGAGTTCCGGCCGGTCGACGCCGAACGCTTCGCCACCCGCCTGCGGGCGCTCCTCGACGGCTTCGGCACCCACCTCGTCGTCGGTCTGCCGGGCACCGACCGCGAACAGGTCCGCACGCACATACGCGACTTCCTGGACGAGTCGCTCAGCGTCCCCCGTCCGTGACCACAACGCACTCAAGTAGGCGCGATCGTTGCCGACGCGGCTCTTGCCGAAGGCCCCCCGGTCCGCGACCGTGATCGGCTATGGGACGAGAGCAATGGAAGAAGATCTGGGTCGGCTCGGCCGGCAACATGGTCGAGTGGTTCGACTGGTTCGTCTACGCCAGTTTCGCGGTCTACTTCGCCGATGCGTTCTTCCCGAAGGGGAATGACACCGCCAACCTCATGAACACCATGGGGATCTTCGCCGTCGGCTTCTTCATGCGACCGGTGGGCGGCTGGGTGCTCGGCCGGGTCGGCGACCGCCGGGGCCGCAAGGCCGCGCTGACGCTGACCGTCACGTTGATGTCCGCCTCGGCGATCCTGATCGCGATCGCCCCCACGTACGCCGTCGCCGGCTACGGCGGGGTGGCCGTACTGCTCCTCGCCCGGATGCTGCAGGGGCTCTCGGTCGGCGGGGAGTACGCGGCCAGCGCCACCTACCTCACCGAGGCGTCCGCGCCCGGGCAGCGCGGCTTCGCCTCCAGCTTCCAGTACGTGTCGATGACCGCGGGACAGCTGGTCGGCCTCGGCCTGCAGATCGTGCTCCAGCGCTCCCTGTCCGAGGACGCGCTGCACAGCTGGGCCTGGCGGATCCCGTTCATCATCGGCGCGTTCGGCGCCGCGATCGTCTTCTACCTGCGCCGCAACATGCTGGAGACCGAGGTCTACGCCCAGGACGAGGGCGCCCACGCCGACCCGGCCCGCGGCACCCTCAAGGCGCTGCTGGCCCACAAGCGCGAGGCGTTCCTGGTCATGGCGCTCACCATGGGCGGCACCGTCGCGTACTACACGTACACGACCTACCTCACCAAATACCTCTCGGGCAGTGCCGGGATGGCCAAGCCGACCGCCTCGCTGGTCAGCTTCTGCGCCCTGTTCCTGTTCATGTGCCTCCAGCCGCTCGCCGGGAAGCTCTCCGACCGGATCGGCCGGCGGCCGCTGCTGATCACCTTCGCGGTCGGCTCGACGTTCCTCACCGTGCCGATCATGACGCTGCTCAAGCACGCCGGCAGCTTCTGGCCCGCCCTCGGGCTCTCGCTGCTGGCCCTGGTCGTGGTCACCGGCTACACCTCGATCAACGCCTGTGTGAAGGCCGAGCTGTTCCCCACCGGCATCCGCGCCCTGGGCGTCGCCCTGCCGTACGCCATCGCCAACGCGCTGTTCGGCGGCACCGCGGAGTACGTCGCCCTGTGGTTCAAGGAGGGCGGCATCGAATCCGGCTACTACTGGTACGTGGCGGGATGCGCGGCCGTCTCGCTGATCGTCTACCTCACCATGCGGGAGACCCGCACCATCGATCTGCACCGGGTCGGCCGGCAGGGCGAGGGCACGGGAGCCGGCCGGACGCGGGTGGGGGAGCCCGTCGCCGACTGAGTCGCCGGCTGAGGGGCGTCCGTCCTGACCGGAACCGGCCTTCCGCGCCCGCGGCAGGGCCGGTTCCGGGATAGGCACGTGGGGCGCCGGCTGGTTGGCTGAACGGCATGAAGATCACGAGACAGTTGTGCCTGCCGCTGCTGCTGACCGGCCTGCTGGCCTCGGCCGTCGCGGCCCCGTCCACGGCGACGGCCCGGACCGGCGGGGCGCACCCGGCCACGGCGCCGCCGGGCACGGTGGGCCCGGCCGCGCCCCGCCCGGCCGCCGACGACATCCGGGCCCGGATCGCGGCCGTACCCGGGATGCGGGTGGTCAAGGAGAACCCCGCCCCGGCCGGCTACCGCTCCTTCGCGCTGGTCTACCGCCAGCCCGTCGACCACCGGCACCCCGGCAGGGGCAGCTTCGAGCAGCGGCTGTCGCTGCTCCACCGGTCCACCGCCCGGCCGATGGTGCTCTACACCGGCGGCTACGACCTCAACACCCGGGACCCCGGCTTCCGTGCCGAGCCGACCGGGATCGTGGACGGCAACCAGATCAGCGTCGAGCAGCGGTACTTCGGCACCTCCCGCCCTCACCCCACCGACTGGTCGAAACTCGACATCTGGCAGGCGGCGAGCGATCACCACCGGCTGATCCGGGCCCTCAAGACGGTCTACCGCGCGGCCTGGATCTCCACCGGCGGCAGCAAGGGCGGCATGGCCACCGTCTACCACCGGCGCTTCTACCCGCACGATGTGGCCGGCTCCGTCGTGTACTCGGCGCCCAACAACACCGACGACCGGGACGACACCGCCGTGGACCGCTTCCTCCAGCGGGTCGGCTCGCCCGCCTGCCGGAGTGCGCTCACCGCGGTGCAGCGCGCGATGCTCGGGACCCGGCGCGCGGAGATGGCGGGCCGGCTCGCACGCCGGTCCGCGGACCAGGGCTACACCTTCCACACCGTCGGCAGCGCCGACCGCGCGCTGGAACTCACCGTGCTGCAGCTGCCCCTGCTCTTCTGGATGCAGCAGGAAGAGGGGGACGACTGCGCGATCCCCGGGCCCGCCGCCCCCGGCGACGCGCTGTTCACCTGGTTCGCCGAGAAGACCATGCTCCCGGCCTTCAGCGACTACTACCTGGCCGCCATGACCGCTTCCTACTATCAGTTGGGCACCCAGCTCGGCCAGGTGTCGATGGCCGCCCCGCAACTCGCCGGGCTGCTGCGCTACCCCGGCATCCAGGAGATGCGCACCTATGTGCCGCGCAGCATCCCGCTGCGTTTCCGGCCGGACGCCATGCCCGACATCGACCGCTGGGTGCGACACCACGGCAGCGAGCTGCTGTTCGTGTACGGCGAGAGGGATCCCGCCCGGGCCGAGCCCTTCCGTACGGGCCGGGGCAGCCGGGACGCGCACGTCTACCTGGCCCCGCACACCAGCCACGTCGTGCGCATCGGGAAGCTGGCGCCCCGGGACCGCGCCCGGGCCACCTCCGCGCTCCGCCGCTGGGCAGGGGTGGACAGTCCGACCGAATGGTGAGACGGCCGGGTGCGTGGTGCGTCCGATATGGCACACTGCGGACCGTGCTCTCGTTCGCCATGATTATTGGCAGCAGGCGCGCCGGTCCGCAGTGACCGCCCCGTACGAACCGAGTACGGCGCGGCCATCGTCGTCCCAGACCCGCGCGCAGACCTCTCGCACCCGCGAGGGGTTTTTTCGTTTCCGGACCACACCGCACCGGAGGCGGAGCGCGAGGGACCATGGAGGGACGGTGGAACCGGTTATTCCGGTAGACCGAGATCCCCGACAGGAGCCAGACCAGCATGACGGACGCACACACAGCCCACCCGTCGCCGACCGGCGCGGTGTCCGACGACTTCCACGTCTTCGACACCACCCTCCGCGACGGCGCGCAGCGCGAGGGCATCAACCTCACCGTCGCCGACAAGCTGACCATCGCGCGGCACCTCGACGACTTCGGAGTGGGGTTCATCGAGGGCGGCTGGCCCGGCGCCAACCCGCGGGACACCGAGTTCTTCCAGCGCGCCCGCGCGGAGATCGAGTTCCGGCACGCCCAGCTGGTCGCGTTCGGCGCCACCCGCAAGGCCGGCGTCCGGGTGGAGGACGACCCCCAGGTCGCCGCGCTCCTTGAGTCCGGCGCCCCGGTGATCACGCTGGTCGCCAAGTCCCACCTGGGGCACGTCGAGCTGGCGCTGCGCACCACGCCGGAGGAGAACCTCGCGATGGTGCGGGACACCGTCGCGTACCTCCGCGACCAGGGCCGCCGGGTCTTCCTCGACTGTGAGCACTTCTTCGACGGCTACGCGCTCGACCCCGGGTACGCCAAGCAGGTCGTACGCACCGCGAGCGAGGCCGGTGCGGATGTGGTGGTGCTCTGCGACACCAACGGCGGGATGCTGCCGGCGCAGATCACCGCGGTCGTCCGGACCGTCCTCGCGGACACCGGTGCCCGGCTGGGCATCCACGCCCAGGACGACACCGGCTGCGCGGTCGCCAACACCCTGGCCGCCGTGGACGCCGGCGCCACCCACGTCCAGTGCACCGCCAACGGCTACGGCGAGCGGGTCGGCAACTCCAACCTCTTCCCGGTGGCCGCCGCGCTGGAGCTCAAGTACGGGCGGCGGGTGCTGCCCGAGGGCAAGCTCGCCGAGACCACCCGGATCTCGCACGCCATCGCCGAGGTCGTCAACCTCACCCCCTCCACCCACCAGCCCTACGTCGGGGTCTCCGCCTTCGCGCACAAGGCCGGGCTGCACGCCTCCGCCATCAAGGTCGACCCGGACCTCTACCAGCACATCGATCCGGCGCTGGTCGGCAACACCATGCGGATGCTGGTCTCCGACATGGCCGGCCGGGCCTCCATCGAGCTCAAGGGCAAGGAGCTGGGCTTCGACCTGGGCGGCGACCGCGAGCTGGTCGGCCGGGTGGTGGCCCGGGTCAAGGAACGCGAGCTGGCGGGCTACACGTACGAGGCCGCGGACGCCTCCTTCGAGCTGCTGCTGCGCGAGGAGGTGCAGGGCAAGCCGCTGCGCTACTTCGACGTCGAGTCCTGGCGGGCGATCGTCGAGGACCGCCCGGACGGTACGCACGCCAACGAGGCGACCGTGAAGCTGTGGGCGAAGGGCGAGCGGATCGTCTCCACCGCCGAGGGCAACGGCCCGGTCAACGCCCTGGACCGGGCGCTGCGGGTGGGCCTGGAGCGGATCTATCCGCAGCTGGCCACGATGGAACTGGTCGACTACAAGGTCCGCATCCTGGAGGGCGCCCTGGGCACCGGCTCGATCACCCGGGTCCTGGTCTCCACCGGCGACGGCCGCGGCGAGTGGTCCACCGTCGGCGTCGCGGAGAACGTCATCGCCGCGTCCTGGCAGGCCCTGGACGACGCCTACGCGTACGGGCTGCTGCGGGCGGGGGTCGAGCCGCAGGCGTAGCGCCGCCCGCGCAAACGTGTGTGGGGGCGGGCGTGAATGATCACGCCCGCCCCCACGCACGTTCCCGTGGGCAGCCGGCGGCTACGCCTTGACCGCCGAGATGTCGAAGCTGAGCTTGACCTTGTCGCTGACCATGACGCCGCCGGCCTCCAGCGCCGCGTTCCAGGTCAGGCCCCAGTCGGAGCGGAGGATCTCGGCGCTGCCCTCGAAGCCGACCCGCTCGGCGCCGTAGACGTCGGTGGCCGAGCCGTTGAACTCCAGGTCGAGGGTGAGCGGCTTGGTGACGCCCCGGAGGGTGAGGTCGCCGGTGAGGCGGTAGCGGTCACCGGCCACGCGCTCGGCGGCGGTGCTGCGGAAGGTCATCCGCGGGAAGTTCTCGGCGTCGAAGAAGTCCGCGCCGCGCAGATGGCCGTCGCGGTCCGCGATGCCGGTGTCGACGCTCGCGATCTCGACGTCCAGGGAGGCGGCGGACCGCGACGGGTCGGTGCCGTCCAGGGCGAGCGTGCCCTCGTAGGCGCCGAACGTGCCGCGGACGTTGGTGACCATGGCGTGCCGGACGGTGAAGCCGATGCTGCTGTGGGCCGGGTCGATGGTGTAGTCGCCGGTCAGCGCGGCGAGCGCGGGGTCCGCCTCGAGGACGGCGGCGGGGGCGGCGGTCTCGGCGGTGCGCTTGCGGGTGAACAGAGCCATGGCTCCTCCTCGGGACGGGTGCTGCGGGCAGCAGGTGATTTAATGTTCAACGACTCCGCCACCGTAGCGGCATTTAGTTCAATGTTCAACCTCTCTCCTCGAAAGGCTTGCGGGACGGGCCGCCGGGTTCGGCCGGACGGGTGGCCGACGGCGTTGCGGCGCGGTCATTGCCGTGCCGCGAGAGGCCGTGCTAGACCATCGGAAACTCCCAAGTGCGCAGCGCCACGCCCCAGTTGACGCCATGGAGAGGACCGACCGTGCCGACCGAGCCCGCCCCGTCCGTCTGGTCACGCCGAGGATTTCTCACCGTCTCCACCGCGAGCGCACTCGCCCTCGCCGCGGCCCGCCCCGCGTCCGCCGCCCCCCGGTCCGCCGCCGGTGACGCCTACGACACCCTCCGCAGCCGCTGGTGCGCGCTCACCCTCGGCGCGGGCTTCGACGCCGCAGCGCCGCCGTACGCCGCCGTACTGAAGGAGACCGGCGGCCTCGCCGACACCTTCCGGGCGGGCATGCGGCCGGCCGCCGGCTCCCTCTGGCCCGACTGCCGCTACGACCCGCCCTCCGGCATCACCCAGAGCTACAGCCGGCTGAACACCATGGCGCAGGCGTACGCCCAGCCCGGCACCGGCCGCACCGGCGACCCCGGCCTCGCCGACGCCGTCCTCGCCGGCCTCGACCACCTCGAAGCCACCGTCTACAACACCGGCACCACCCGCTACGGCAACTGGTGGGAGTGGCAGATCGGCAGTCCCAGACTCCTCCTCGACACCCTCGCGATCCTGGACGAGCACCTGCCCGCCGGCGGCGGCCTGCCCGGCGACCTGCGCGACCGCTGCCTGGCCGCCGTCGACCACTTCGTCCCCGACGCCATGCTCGGCGACTACACCGGCACCAGCACCGGCGCCAACCGCGTCGACCTGTGCCGGGTGGTCGCCCTGCGCGGTGTCCTCGGCCGGTCCCCGCAGAAGCTCGCGCTGGCCCGGGACGCCCTCTCACCGGTCTTCCCGTACGTCACCGAGGGCGACGGGCTCTACGCCGACGGCTCGTTCGTCCAGCACACCTGGGTCGCCTACTCCGGCACCTACGGCTACGTCCTGCTGGACGGCCTGGGCCGGCTGTTCGCGCTGCTCGACACCTCGCCCTGGCAGGTCACCGACCCGGCCCGGCAGATCGTCCTGGACAGCGTCGAGCACGCCTACGCCCCGCTGCTCTTCAACGGCCTGATGATGGACAGCGTCAACGGCCGTGCCGTCAGCCGCGGTTACCTGCGCAGCGACGAGCGGCGGATCCTGCGCAGCGACCACTTCCACGGGCATGCGCTGATCGCCGCCGTCGCCCTGCTCGCCGAGAGCGCGAGCCCCGCCGAACGGACCCGCTGGCACGCCATGGTCAAGGGCTGGGCGGCCCGCGACCGGACGCTCGCCGTCCTCACCGACCGGCAGTACGGCGTCGCCGACCTCGCCCGGCTGCGGAAGATCGCCGAGGGCCCGGAACCGGCCGCCCCCGAACCCGTCGGCCACCGGCTCTTCCCGGCCATGGACCGCGCCGTGCACCGCCGCCCCGGCTGGGCCGCCGGCCTCGCGATGGCCTCCGACCGCATCACGTACTACGAGAACGGCAACGGCGAGAACCCGCGCGGCTGGCACACCGGCGCCGGAATGCTCTACTGGTGGGGCGCCGACTTCGGCGGCGACCAGTACACCGACGCCTTCTGGCCCACCGTCGACCCCTACCGGCTGCCCGGCACGACCGTCTCCACCAAGCGGCTCGCCGACAACGAGGGCGGCGGCTGGGGCGCGCCGAAGCCCGCCGCCCGCTGGGTCGGCGGCACCACCGACGGCGAGTTCGCCGCGATCGGCCAGGACCTGCGCGGCCTGTCCTCGACGCTGACCGCCCGGAAGTCCTGGTTCGCGCTCGCGGACTGCGTCGTCTGCCTGGGCGCCGGGATCACCGCCCGCGACGGGGTGCCCGTCGAGACCGTCGTCGACAACCGCTGCCTGGGGGAGGACGGCACCCAGCCGCTCACCGTCGACGGCGTACGGCAGCCCGGCACGCTCGGCCGCACCACCTGCTTCCGCCGCGCCCACTGGGCCCACCTCGCCGGGCACGGCGGCTGGGTCTTCCCCGGCGGCGCGCCCCTCACGGCGCTGCGCGAGGCCCGCACCGGCTCCTGGCACGACATCAACACCACCTCCTCCACGGAGCCGTTCACCCGCCGCTACCTCACCCTCCGGCACGACCACGGGACCGACCCGGACGGCGCCCGCTACGCCTACCTCCTGATGCCGGGCGCCACGCCCCGCGCCCTCGCCGGGCGGGCCGCCGACCGCCGCTGGCTGACCGTGCTCGCCAACGACGAGGGGCGGCAGGCGGTCGCGGTCGACCCGCTCGGCGTAACGGCCGCCAATTTCTGGCGGGCGGGCCGCGCCGGAGCCCTCACGAGCAGCGGTCCGGCGAGCGTCCTGGTCCGCGAGGAACGCCGGCACCGGACGGCGCGGCTGTGCGTCGCGGCCCCCGAGCGGTCCGGCGATACGCTGGAGATCACCTGGTCGCGGCCGGTGCGCGCGGTCCTCACCCACGATCCGGCGGTGGAGGTGCTGGCCACCGGGCCGGCGCTGCGGCTGCGGATCGCCCCCGGTACCGGCTGCGCCACCCACACCTGCACGTTCCGGACCGGCTGAGCGGCCCCGCCCCGCCCTTCCGGACACGACAACATCACGGGGTCGTGGTTTGTCGGGCCCCTACAGACCGGTACGGCCGACCCACCCGAACGGGTGCCGGGGCGCGGGTCTCCTCCAGGATGGTTCTGTACTGCCTGCCCACGAAAACACGTGGGACGTTGTACGAAACCGACATCGGTGTGCGGCGCCCCGCACACGTACCGTCGATACATGACCACTGTCGAAGATCTGCCCGCCGGCGCCAACGACGCCCGCGGGCGCGTCGCCGAGCTGCACGCCATCCGTGAGCAGGTCCGGCGAGGACCCAGCGAGCGGGCGACCGAAGCGCAGCGTGCCAAGGGCAAGCTGACGGCGCGCGAGCGGATCGAGCTGCTGCTGGACGAGGGTTCGTTCAACGAGGTCGAGCCGCTGCGGCGGCACCGGGCGACGGGCTTCGGCCTGGAGGCCAAGAAGCCCTACACCGACGGTGTGATCACCGGCTGGGGCACCGTGCACGGGCGGACCGTCTTCGTCTACGCCCACGACTTCCGGATCTTCGGCGGCGCGCTCGGCGAGGCGCACGCCACCAAGATCCACAAGATCATGGACATGGCCATCCAGGCCGGTGCCCCGCTGGTGTCGCTCAACGACGGCGCCGGCGCCCGTATCCAGGAGGGCGTCTCCGCGCTCGCCGGCTACGGCGGCATCTTCCAGCGCAACACCAAGGCGTCCGGCGTCATCCCGCAGATCTCGGTCATGCTCGGCCCGTGCGCGGGCGGCGCGGCCTACAGCCCCGCGCTGACCGACTTCGTCTTCATGGTCCGCGAGACCTCGCAGATGTTCATCACCGGCCCCGACGTGGTGCGCGCGGTGACCGGCGAGGAGATCACCCAGAACGGCCTGGGCGGCGCCGACGTGCACGCCGAGACCTCCGGTGTGGCGCACTTCGCGTACGACGACGAGGCCACCTGCCTGGAGGAGGTCCGCTACCTCCTGTCGCTGCTGCCGGCCAACAACCGCGAGAACCCGCCGACGGTGTCCTGCGAGGACCCCGCCGACCGCTCCGGTGACGCGCTGCTGGACCTGGTCCCGGCCGACGGCAACCGCCCGTACGACATGCGCAAGGTCATCGAGGAGATCGTCGACGACGGCGAATACCTGGAGGTCCACGAGCGCTGGGCGACCAACATCATCTGCGCGCTGAGCCGGCTCGACGGCAAGGTCGTCGGCATCATCGCCAACCAGCCGCAGTCGCTGGCCGGCGTGCTGGACATCGAGGCGTCCGAGAAGGCCGCCCGCTTCGTCCAGATGTGCGACGCCTTCAACATCCCGATCGTCACCCTGCTGGACGTCCCCGGCTTCCTGCCCGGCGTCGACCAGGAGCACGGCGGCATCATCCGGCACGGCGCCAAGCTGCTCTACGCCTACTGCAACGCCACCGTCCCGCGGATCTCGATCGTGCTGCGCAAGGCGTACGGCGGCGCCTACATCGTCATGGACTCGCAGTCCATCGGCGCCGACCTGACCTACGCCTGGCCGACCAACGAGATCGCGGTGATGGGCGCCGAGGGCGCCGCCAACGTCATCTTCCGCAAGCAGATCGCCGAGGCGGACGACTCCGACGCCATGCGCACCCGCATGGTCAAGGAGTACAAGTCCGAGCTGATGCACCCGTACTACGCGGCCGAGCGCGGACTGGTCGACGACGTCATCGACCCCACCGACACCCGGCACACGCTCATCCGGGCCCTGGACATGCTGCGCACCAAGCACGCGGACCTGCCGGCCCGTAAGCACGGCAACCCGCCCCAGTAACCGCGCCCCGCACCCGGCACCACGCCCACCGCGACGACGGAGAAGACACCGTGAATCCTGCCCACCGCACCGACGCCATCCGGGTGGAGAAGGGCCAGGCCAGCGAGGAAGAGCTGGCCGCCCTGACCGCCGTCCTCCTGGCCCGCGCCGCCCACCGGCCGGCCGACGCCCCGGCCCGGCCGCACGCCAGCGCCGCCCGCTGGCGCCGTCTGGAGCGCCAGAACGGCTTCCACGGCGCGACCAGCTGGCAGCGCTGACCCGCCGCACCCCACGCGCCACGACGCCCGCCGCAGGCCCTCCGGCCGCGGCGGGCGTCCGCGTACCGGCGACCGCCGCCGGACGGCAGGGGCGGCCGGATAGAGGCGTAGGTTCGCCCCAACCCTGGGGAGCAGAGCTGTTCAAGGGGAGATCCTCGTGCTGGCATGCGCTCGTCATCCCACACCTGGTGTTCCCGCGCCGCGGGCCCTAGGACGACCGGAAGGACGAGCCCATGCTCAGCACGCTCAGTGCTGGTGCCGCAGTGGCATCCTTGCTCCTCGGATCGGCATCCCCCACCACACCGGTACGGTTCGGCGATGATCCGCCCACCGGAAAGATCACCATAACCGTCGCCACGGTCAACGGATCGGGCTGCAGACCCGGCAGCGCCGCGGTGGCCATCGCACCCGACAACACCGCCTTCACGGTGACCTACAGCGAGTACCTCGCGCAGGCGGGCGGCGCCAGCAAGCCCACCGACGCCCGCAAGAACTGCCAGATCGCGCTCAACGTCCACGTCCCGCAGGGCTTCACCTACGCGATCGCCCGCGCCGACTACCGCGGCTACGCCTCGCTGGCCCCCGGCGCCAAGGGACTGGAGCAGGCGAACTACTACTTCCAGGGCCAGCAGCAGACGGCACGCAAGAGCCACAACTTCGCCGGCCCCTACGACAACAACTGGCAGTCCTCGGACGAGACCGACATCGACGCGCTCGTCTACGCGCCGTGCGGCGAGGAGCGCTACTTCAACATCAACACCGAGCTGAGGGTGGACGGCAAGTCGGCGGACCCGAAGGCCACCAGCTTCATGGCCATGGACTCCACCGACGGCAGCATCAACACCGTCTACCACTTCGCCTGGAAGGAGTGCCCCGCCCGCAAGTGAACCGGCCGGCCGGCCCCCGCCCGCCGGTGCGTGCGGGGCCCCGGCCGTTCCGCCGGAGGACGGCAGACGCGCCCGTGCACGACGAAGGCCCCCGCACCGCAAGGGTGTGGGGGCCTTTCGTCGTTCGCGGCGTACACGGGCACGGGGAGCCCGTACGCGGCTAGCGCAGGCGGGCCATCAGCGCGTGCTCGACGAGCGTGATGAGCGCGCTCTTCGCCTCGCTGCGGTGCCGTGCGTCGGTAATGATGATCGGCGCGTCCGGGCCGATCTGCAGCGCCTCACGCACCTCGTCGGGCGTGTAGGGCTGGTGTCCGTCGAAGCCGTTGAGGGCGATGACGAACGGCAGGCCGCTGTTCTCGAAGTAGTCGACCGCCGGGAAGCAGTCGGCCAGGCGGCGGGTGTCCACCAGGACCACCGCGCCGATCGCGCCGCGGACCAGGTCGTCCCACATGAACCAGAAGCGGTCCTGACCGGGCGTACCGAACAGGTACAGGATCAGGTCCTGGTCCAGGGTGATACGGCCGAAGTCCATCGCGACCGTCGTGGTCGTCTTGTCCGGCGCGTGCGTGAGGTCGTCGATCCCCGCCGAGGCGGAGGTCATCACGGCTTCGGTACGCAGCGGATTGATCTCTGAGACGGCCCCGACGAACGTGGTCTTGCCCACGCCGAAGCCGCCCGCCACCACGATCTTCGCGGAGGTGGTGGAGCGGGCTGCACCGCTAGAGCTTGCGAAGTCCACTGAGCACCCTTTCGAGCAGTGTCACATCTGGCTGTCCGCCGGCGGACTCGTCCCCGCCGGGCTGATGGATGGCGACGAGTCCGGCCTCCGCCAGGTCGGCGACGAGGATCCGGGCGACGCCGAGGGGGATGGAGAGAAGCGCGGAGATCTCGGCTACTGACTTGATCTCGCGGCAGAGGTGGCAGATGCGCTGGTGCTCCGGCAGCTGGCCCTGCAGCTTGGAGGGATCGGCGGTCGTGCTGACCAGTGCCTCGATGGCGAGCTGGTAGCGCGGCCGGGTCCGGCCTCCGGTCATGGCGTACGGGCGCACGAGCGGGTTGTTCGAGCCACTGGGGGCGGGCTCGGGCTTCCGCGGGGGCTGCACCGGCTGGATGCGCGGCACCTGCGGTTCGTCGTACACCGACGGCTCGTACGGCTGGGAGTCGTACGGCCGGGGCTGCTGCGGCTGGGGCTGCTGCGGCTGCTGGTACCGCTGCGGCCGGCGGCTCGGCGCAGACGGGAAGTTGAAGCGGTTGTTATGGGTCTCGCCCACAGGTCCGGACTCCTGCCCGGAACCGTACGGGTATCCGTTCGGGGGCGTTGCCACGTCTCCTCCTCCAACTTGCCTGTCTGACGCCGGTCGCGCCACCGAACCCTAAGGCCCGGTGGCGGGAAACGCACTGCCTGTTTGTCAGTTGAGAAGGCTGCCCTGCAGTTCTGCGCGCAGGTCCGGCGTCAGGACGCTGCCCGCGCGGTCGACCAGCAGGGCCATCTCGTAACCGACGAGGCCGATGTCGCACTCGGGGTGCGCCAGCACGGCCAGCGACGATCCGTCGGAGACGGACATGATGAAGAGGAAGCCGCGCTCCATCTCCACCACGGTCTGGTTGACGCTCCCGCCCTCGAAGATGCGGGAGGCGCCGGAGGTCAGCGAGGTCAGCCCGGAGGCCACCGCCGCCAACTGATCGGCTCTGTCACGAGGGAAACCCTCGGACATGGCAAGGAGCAGCCCGTCCGCGGAGACCACGACCGTGTGGGACACCCCGGGGGTGTTGTCCACGAAGTTGGTGATCAACCAGTTCAGATTCTGCGCCGCCTGGCTCATCGGGCTCACACTAACGCTCCTGATCGTAGGTGCTGCCGGGGCCGAAGCCCTGTTGGTCATTCTGGGGGACCCCGGAAGGGTCCGTGCCGACGCTGCGTCCCTGCTGGACTCCGCGGCGCAGATTGCTCAGCCTGCCGCGGACGTCCTCCGGGGCGCGGGAGACCTGGGGGCCGCCCTGCGGGGTCAGCTCCGCCGCGCCTTCGACCAGGTTGGCCTTGGGCACCCGCCGGGGGAGGCCGGAGGCCGTGACCCCGCCCGCCTTCGGCTCGCGCAGCCGCTCCGCCCGCTCCCAGCGCTCGTCGTTCGAGCTGCGCCAGTCCGTGCCGTCCTGGCCGGTCTCCGGCGTGCCCCGCTGCTGCTGAACCTGCTGTGCCTGCTGGTCGCGGCCTCCGCGGCGCGGAAGGCCGGCGTCCGTCAGCGAGGGGGCATCGCTCGGTGTGGGGCCGGGACGCTCGAATGGTACGCGCTCAGACGCGTCAGCGGGAGCGGCAGTTGCATTCCGGTCAGATTCCGCTTCGGTCCCGAAGTAGCCCTCGAATGCGGGGCGTTCGGCCCATTCGTCCGGCTGTGCCGGTTCGTGGGAGCCGTATGCCTGCTGGCCGGTGGTCTCGCCGAGGTGCGGTTCGCCGAACGCCTGGCTGCCGTGCGACCGGTCGTCGTAGAGCGGCTGATCGGCTTCCGCATACCCCTGGGAGGCGTAGTCCTGGGGGGCGTGGTCCTGAGCCGGGAAGTCCTGCGGCCGGAAATCCTGGGACGGGAAGTCCTGGTAGCCGGTCGCGGACGGCGCCTCGTCGCGGAAGAGCGGGTTGCCGCCCTCGTACCCGAAGTCCGGCCCGCCGTCGGCCGGCTGCTCACCGGACGCCTGCGCCTCCAGGGCCGCCCGGCGCTCCTCGCGCATCAGCGAGCGACCGGCCATGTCCATGTCCGCGCTGTCCGGCCGGCCGTAGCGGGTGTCGTCGAAGCCCAGCTCGGCGGCGGTGCGCTGACGGTCGTCGAACGCCGCGTGCTGGTGCTCCGGCACGATCCGCGACACCGTGAAGTCGTCCTCGTACTGCTCCCCGCCACCACCGTGGGTGATCGCCTCGGGCAGCATGACCAGCGACGTGGTGCCCGCCTGCTCGCCGGAGGGGCGCAGCTGCACCCGGATCCCGTGCCGGTCGGCCAGCCGGCCGACCACGAACAGGCCCATGCGCTGGGAGATCGCGGCGTCCACGCTCGGCGGGTTCGCCAGCTTGTGGTTGATGTCCGCGAAGTCCTCGGGGGTGAGCCCGATGCCCTTGTCGTGGATCTCGATCATCACCCGGCCGTCGGGCAGCCGGGTGGCGGCCACCCGCACCTTGGTCTGCGGCGAGGAGAACGTGGTGGCGTTCTCCAGCAGCTCGGACAGCAGGTGGATGAGGTCGGTCACGGCGGTGCCGTGGATCTCGCTCTCGGGGACGCCGGTGAGGTCTATTCGCTCGTACGACTCGACCTCACTGATCGCCGCCCGCAGGACGTCGACCAGCGGGACCGGCTGGTTCCAGCGGCGGCCGGGCTCCTCGCCGGCGAGGATGAGGAGGTTCTCGCCGTTGCGCCGCATGCGCGTGGCGAGGTGGTCGAGCCGGAAGAGGCTCTCCAGCTGGTCCGGGTCCGCCTCGTTGTTCTCCAGGTCCGTGATCAGCTCCAACTGGCGCTCGATCAGGCCCTGGTTGCGGCTGGAGAGGTTGGTGAAGATCGCGTTGACGTTGCCCCGCAGCAGCGCCTGCTCGGCGGCGAGCCGGACAGCCTCGCGGTGCACCTGGTCGAAGGCGCGGGCGACCTCGCCGATCTCGTCGGTGGTGGCGATCGGGATGGGCGTCACCCGGGTGTCGACCCGGCCCGGGTCCGTCCGCGAGAGCTGGTCGACCAGCATCGGCAGCCGCTGCTCGGCGACACCGAAGGCGGCGTTGCGCAGCTGGCGCATGTTGCGGCTCATCCGGCGGGCCATCAGGCCGGCCACGACGAAGGCGATGATCAGCGCGGCCAGCACGATCGCGGAGTCGACGAAGGTGGACTGCTTGGCGTCGTCGGCGATCTGCGCCGCCTCGTTCACCGCCTTGTCGGCCAGGTCCTTCTCGATGGCCCGGTACATGTTGAACTTGCCGGTCGCGGCGGCGAAGTAGCTGTCGGAGGTGATGCCCTTCAGGCTCAGCGTCTCCGGCGCCGCCCCGGTGGCGATCAGGGTGGACATCTGGTCGATCGACGGCGGGGTGCGGAACGGCCGGTTGGCGGCCTCCGCCTGGGCCTTCGCCTGTGCGACCTTCTGCTGCGCGGCTTGCTTGAGGGCCGCGGCGTCCTTCTGGAGCCGCTGGACGTCCTCGGGCGTGCCGCCGGAGGTGTACTCGCCGATGGCGATGCCCTCCAGGTAGCGGTACGACGCGAAGGCGGTCAGCTGGAGCTTGTGCTCCTTGCCGCCCTGCGGGGACGCCGGGTCGACCAGCAGGTGGGTGCCGATGGAGCGCTGCAGCGACTCCGCGGCCTTGGCCAGCGCGACCGCGTAGACGGTGCGGCCGTAGGAGGTGATGTTGCCGGTGCCCAGGCCGAGTTCGTTGGCGAACTCCATCAGCGGGTGCTGGACCTCGACGTAGCCCTCCTCGGTCTGCACGCCGTGCAGCTTGGAGGTGTAGGCCGCCTGGCGCAGCTGTGCCAGCTTGGGCTCGGTCTTCTCGAACGCGGCGAGCCGGCGCTTGAGGCCCGGCTTGTCCGGCATGGCCTTGGCGGCCTGGTGGAAGGTGTTGGCCGCGGCGTCGGTGGCGTCCCGCGCCTCCTGCACCGCCGGGTCGTCCTTCTTGCCCTGGAGCAGCGGCGCCGCGGTGCGGTCCCGCTCGTCGATCAGGGCGGTGCTGTAGGAGAGCGCCGCGCGCACCAGCTTCGCGGTGTTCTCCGCGTCCTGCGCCTCCTGCCAGGTGGCGAACGAGCTGTCCACCCGCAGACCGCCGAAGACCAGCGCGACGAGCACCGGGATCAGCAGAATGGCGTTCAGACGGGTCGCCACCCGCCAGTTGCGCGGCGCGTACTTGCTGCCGCTGACCGGAGGCTTCGCGACCGGGTTTTCGGACGCGTCGGAAGCCGGTACGCCACCTCTGGGTGGCGGGGTGAAGTTGCCCCGCCGCGGTTCCTGCGGCTCGGGGCTCGACTTGCTTCGCCTCACTCGACCAACAACCTCTCGGCGCCGGCACTACCTGCTGTGCCGTTTCTTCTGGGCGTTCCTACTCCGGAGTTCAGCGAATTTCAGCACGTCAGGGCGGTGCGTTCCAAACACTGGGCAAAGCCGGAGAGGGCACGGAAGTGCCTGAGATAAAAGGGGCGTTAGGGGCGAGAGGCGCCAAAAGACAGGCGCTGTGTGCGCACAGCGAAGCCGGGCATGCGCGCGGGGTGTCGAAACCGCGCTGATTCACTGTCGAAACGTTATGAAGCAGATTTGTGGGCGTGTCGAAGGACACAGATCCACTCAAGGATGAGGGGAACCGGCCCCGGGCAGGCGACACGCCCAACGGAAGGCAACTTCCGTACGGCCCATCCCGGATGAGGCGACGGGCCGTCGGTACTCCTACTGCAGGCGGGCCATCAGCGCGTGCTCGACGAGCGTGATGAGCGCGCTCTTGGCCTCGCTGCGGTGCCGTGCGTCGGTGGTGATGATCGGGGTGCCCGGGCCGATCTGCAGCGCCTCACGCACCTCGTCGGGCGTGTAGGGCTGGTGCCCCTCGAAGCCGTTGAGGGCGATGACGAACGGCAGCCCGCTGTTCTCGAAGTAGTCGACCGCCGGGAAGCAGTCGGCCAGCCGCCGGGTGTCCACCAGCACGACCGCGCCGATCGCACCGCGGACCAAGTCGTCCCACATGAACCAGAAGCGGTCCTGACCCGGCGTACCGAACAGGTACAGGATCAGGTCCTGGTCCAGCGTGATGCGTCCGAAGTCCATCGCCACGGTCGTCGTGGTCTTGTCCTGGACGTGGCTGAGGTCGTCGATCCCCGCCGAGGCGGAGGTCATCACGGCCTCCGTACGCAGCGGATTGATCTCCGAGACGGCCCCGACGAACGTGGTCTTGCCCACGCCGAAACCGCCCGCCACCACGATCTTCGCGGACGTGGTGGAGCGGGCCGTACCCCCGTCGGTGCCGCTGTCAGAGCTTGCGAAGTCCACTGAGCACCCTCTCCAGCAAGGTCACGTCCGGCGTGCCGCCGGCCTCGCCACTGCCGCCGGGCTGGTGGATCGCCACCATGCCGGCCTCCGCCAGGTCCGCGACCAGGATCCGCGCCACACCCAGCGGGATGTGCAGCAGCGCGGAGACCTCGGCGACCGACTTCACCTCGCGGCACAGGTGGCAGATCCGCTGGTGTTCGGGCAGCAGCCCGGGCAGCTGCGAGGGGTCGGCGGTCGTGCTGACCAGCGCCTCGATGGCGAGCTGGTAGCGCGGCCGGGTCCGGCCTCCGGTCATCGCGTACGGGCGCACCAGCGGCTGGTCACCTTCGCCCCCGTACGGCGCTTGGCTGTACGCGCCGTACGGGCCGGAAGTGGCAGGTGGCGGGGTCATGGGTCCTCCGGACGGAACAGAAGATCTGTCGTCGGTCTGGGCCGGTGGGGGGTGGCGGCGGTCGAATGGGTGGTGGGGTGCTGCACGGAAAGGCGCTGCGGACGCCTCAGTGCAGCAGGCTGCCCTGGAGTTCGGCGCGCAGGTCCGGCGTCAGCACCGTCCCCGCGCGGTCGACCAGCAGGGCCATCTCGTAACCGACGAGGCCGATGTCGCACTCGGGGTGCGCCAGCACGGCCAGCGACGATCCGTCGGAGACGGACATGATGAAGAGGAAGCCGCGCTCCATCTCCACGACCGTCTGGTTGACCGTCCCGCCCTCGAAGATGCGGGAGGCGCCGGAGGTCAGCGAGGTCAGCCCGGAGGCCACCGCCGCCAACTGATCGGCACGGTCGCGCGGGAAGCCCTCGGACATCGCGAGGAGCAGCCCGTCCGCGGAGACCACCACCGTGTGTGACACCCCGGGGGTGTTGTCCACGAAGTTGGTGATCAACCAGTTCAGATTCTGCGCCGCCTGGCTCATCGGACTCAACTAACGCTCCTGCTGGTGTGTGGGATCGACAATGCCGTGGTTGCCGGTGCTCGACGTCCCGGCCTGCCGGCCCTGCTGGATACCCCGACGGAGATTGGTCAGCCGCCCGCGCACGTCACCGGGCGCGCGCGAGACCTGGGGACCGCTCTGTTGGGGCTGCTGTTGCTGCGCGGTGCCCGCGACGAGGTTCGCACGGGGGACCCGGCGGGGCAGACCGGAGGTGGTGACACCGCCGGAGGCCGGCTGGCGGATCTGCTCCGCCTGCCGCCAGGTCTCGTCGTTCGGCGAGCTCCGCCACTGCGCGGCGGCGTCGGGCTGCGCTCCGTTGCGCGCGCCGTTGACGGGTGCCTCGGCGCGCCCGCCGGACTCCTGCCCGGTGCCCCGGCGGGGCAGCTGCGACGACTCGGCGCGGCCCGCCGGTTCTCCCGCGTCGGTGCCCTGCGGGGGCACCCCGGCAGCGCCCGCCGCCGGGTGGTTGAACCAGTCGGACTCGATCGTGTCGAAGATCGGCGTACGGCCGTCCCCGGGACCGGCGTCCGCGCCGCCGAGCACGTCCTCGGACGGGCCGCGGTCCTGCTGCTGCGGCACCGGGAACTGCCCGGTGGCCTGCACCTCGTCGGGGTACCCGGCGCGCTCGCCGGCCGGCCGCTGGAACTGCCGGGTGTCGAGCTGCCCGGTCTGGTACGGGTCGTCCTCGGCCGCGGGCGGCTGGAACCGCTCCGTCTCGTACCGGCCGGTGTCGTACTGGTCCGGACCGCTGCCGGGCCGGGCGAACCGGCCGGTGTCCTCGGCGCCGTCGGCGGCACCCCGGCCGGCCGGACGGCCGCCCTGCGAGCCGTCCGCGGCGGGCGGCGGGCCGTTGAAGTCGGGACGGGCGAACGCCGCGGTGTCGCCGGGGCCACCGCCCGGAGCGGGCCGCTCGAAGCTGCCGGTGCTCTCGGGCCTCCTCGTGGCCGCGCGGCTGGTCCTGTGCCTCGCGGGGCGCCAGCGGCCAGTCGTCGGCACCGCCGCGCTCACGGCGGGCGCCCCAGCTCGTACCGCCGGGCTGCTGGCCGGACCCGCTGTCCTGGCCGCCCCGGGGAGCGTGCTGCGGACCGCCGGGCAGTTCGGCCGCGGCGTTGCGCGGCGGCAGCTGCGGACGCTCCTCACGGCGCGGCGCACCGGTCGGCGGCGCCACGGTGGGCGTCGAGCCGGCGTCCGCACCACGGGTGGGCAGCGACGGGCGCTGGCCACCGGGACGGCCCGCGGCGGGCGCACCCTGGGAGCCGGCGGCGGGCGGCGTCGGACGCCCGCCCGGCGCGGGGGAGTTGAACGTGTTGGGGGCGCCGCCGCCCGGGCCGCCGCGACCGGGCAGCGCGGGGCGCCCGGCCGCCGGTCCGGAGCCGACCTGGCCGCGCGGCTGGAGCCCCGCGAGCCGGCTGGAGGGCGTGCCGCCGGACTCGCCGGCGCCGCCCTTGGCGTTGCTCGGCGCCGGCTTCTTGCCGCCCTGGGCGACGTCGACCGGCAGCATGACCAGCGCGGTGGTGCCGCCGGAGTCGGAGGGCCGCAGCTGGATGCGGATGCCGTGCCGCAGCGAAAGGCGGCCGACCACGAACAGACCCATCCGGCGGGACACCGAGACGTCCACGGTCGGCGGGCTGGCCAGCCGCTCGTTGATCGCCGACAGGTCCTCGGGCGACAGGCCGATGCCGGTGTCGTGGATCTCGACCAGCACCCGGCCGTCGGGCAGGGCGTGGCCGGTGACCTTGACCTTGGTCTGCGGCGAGGAGAACGAGGTGGCGTTCTCCAGCAGCTCGGCGAGCAGGTGCACGAGGTCGTTGACGACCCGGCCGGCGACCTCGGTCTGCGGTACGGCGTTGAGCTCGATGCGCTCGTACTGCTCCACCTCGGAGGCGGCGGCACGGAGGACGTCGACCAGCGGCACCGGCCGCGTCCACCGGCGCCCCGGCTCCTCACCGGCGAGGACCAGGAGGTTCTCGCCGTTACGGCGCATGCGGGTGGCGAGGTGGTCGAGCTTGAACAGCGAGGACAGCTGGTCCGGGTCGGCCTCGCGGGACTCCAGCTCGGAGATCAGCGACAGCTGGCGCTGGATCAGGCCCTGGCTGCGGCGCGAGAGGTTGGTGAACATCGCGTTGTCGTTGCCCCGGAGCAGCGCCTGCTCGGAGGCGAGGCGGACCGCCTCGCGGTGCACGTCGTCGAAGGCCGCGGCCACCCGGCCGATCTCGTCCCGGCTGTGCACACCGACCGACTCGACGGAGGTGTCCACGTCCTGCGGGTCGGACTCGGACAGCTGCTTGACCAGCTCGGGCAGCCGGTCCTGGGCGACCTTCTGGGCGGTGTCCTGGAGCCGGCGCAGCGAGCGGACCATGGACCGCGCCACGACGAAGGCGCCGACCAGCGAGACGCCGAGGACGAGGAGGATCACCGCACCGTTGAGGATGGCGTCCTGCGTGGCCTCGTTGCGCAGCTCGCGGGACTTCTGCTCCATCTCGGAGAGCAGGCTGGTCTCGATCCGCGACATCTCGTCGATCTTGACGGTGTCGGAGTCGTACCAGTCGAGGTACCGGTAGTCCTGGCTGCGGATGCCGGAGCCGCTGGCGAAGGCGCGGTGCGCGAAGGCGACCGCGGCCTTGATCTCGTCGTTGTTGCCGTCCAGGCCGCGGGTGAGCGCGCCGGCGTTGTTGGCGTAGATCTGCTGGAAGCGGTCGCGGGCCGCCTTCTCGCTGTCCTCGGCGTTACGGCCGGCCAGCCGGTCGTTGGAGGAGAGCTGGGGGCCGCCGGAATGGGCGAGGCCGGCACTGACCAGGGCCCGCTGGATCGACGCGTACTCCTTGGCCGACGAGAACGCCGCCAGCGCACGGGTCGAGCGGATCATCTCCGGGTTGCTGGTCGCCTGCGCCATGTCCTGGGAGAGCGACAGCAGCGAGTTGATCAGCTGGTTGTAGCTGGTGACGGTCCGCGCGGCGTTGTTGTCGTCCTTGTACGCGTTGGCGCGGATCTCGTTGAGGGTGTTCAGCTGCCGGGTGATCTCCAGGACGGTCGCCCGGACACCGGCCATCGTGGCGTCCTGGCCCCGGATGTCGTCGGTGGCCTGGTTGAACTTCAGCTTGGCGTGGTCGGTCGCCTCGCGGGGCGCGACCACGTTCGCGTCGTCCTTGACGTTGCCGCTGCCGGCCAGCGGACCGGCCGACTTGTCCCGCTCGACCTGCAACGCGTCGGCGAGCTCGGTCGCCTGGCGGGTCATCTCGGTGAGCAGCTGCATCTTGTCCAGCTGGTCGATGTTCTCCAGCTGCGTGGCGATGCGCATGCCGCCCAGCGTGGTCGCGGCGACCACCGGGAGCGCGAGCAGGGAGACCAGGCGGGTGCTGATGCGCCAGTTGCGCAGCGCTATTCGCGAGCCGGGCCCGCTGGGGCCCTTCGCCGCCTTGGGCTGGCTCTCGGTGCCCTCACCGCCCGGCGCCTGGCCGCTCACGTCGGTGGGCAAGGTGCCACCGGCGGAGCCGTTGCTGCGGTCGCGCTGGGGCGAGGAGGCGCGGTCGGTTCCGCCGCGCAGCTCCGGGTCCGCCGCAGCGCTGCCATCCCTCTTGAAACGTCCCTGCACTAGCGTCGCAACCTCTGGACCAGGCGTCCCACCTCGGCGGGACGGTGTCGAGTCGTGTCGGAGACCGCGAAGTCCCCTCATGGCGGTCGTGAAGTGACCGGCGGGCTGCCCCCTCTGGCCGAGAGAGCGGCACCACCGCGCGGCGCGACTTTGCGCCCTGCGCGCCGGCTGAAACGTGCGGCGGTCCGTGGAATTCCAGCACAGTGCAGGATCTCCAACAAGAGCGGAGCCGCTCGCTGTGACTTGGGTGACGCAATGTACGGAGCGCGTTACGACTTGTACAAGGTACTGCAGCAAATACCGGACTTTTACCCCCGAACCGACCGTCCGGACCGGCTGTCCCAGGTGCGGTGATCGGGAGCGGAACGTTCGCTTCAATCCGCCATTGTCCGATTCGCCCAGGGTTGTTGATCATGGGAAATGCGGCATTTGTCGCACGGGTGGTGAGCAAACTCACAGGAAGATCGACGAGTTCCCCACCACTTCGGAGGGAATGGCGCGCATAGCCTGACGCTTTACATGGTTGCCCGATACGACAAGGCAGCTTTCCGCAACGGCTTTTCCGCCGTCCGAGACCCGACCACGCGAGGCATGCAGCAGTGAAGACGACGATGATGTTCCGCAACATAGCCAACCCGCGGCGCACCACCCTGGCCCACCTCAAGGACGCCGACGAGCTCGCCGGCGCGGCCCCCGAGGTCCCGAAGCACACCGTCGAACTGCCCACGCAGACCGCCAACCCCCGCCGCACCGTCCTGATGGTCGCCCCCGAGCAGGACGTACCGGCGTAAGCGGCGCAGCGGAGCGGCCGGGCCCCCCGCGATAGCCTGGAGTGTCAACTCCGGTCAATGATCAATGAGGGGCAGCGGCAACCCGTGCGCATCGCCAGATTCTCCATCGACGGCAACGTCGGCTTCGGCGTCGTCGAAGACGACGCACTCGACGTCATCAAGGGGCATCCCTTCGCGGAATTCGAGCGCTCGGGACAAAAGGTCCCCCTCGACAAGGTCCGGCTGCTGCCGCCCGTCCTGCCCAACAAGGTCGTGGGCGTGGGCCGCAACTACGCCGAACACGCCGCCGAGCTGGGCAACGCCGTCCCGGACGTACCGGTCACCTTCTTCAAGCCGTCCACCTCGGTGATCGGCCCCGGCGACCCCATCGCGTACCCCTCCTTCTCCCAGGAGGTGCACCACGAGGCCGAGCTCGCCGTCGTGATCGGCCGGATGTGCCGCGAGGTGCCCCGCGAGCGCGTCAAGGACGTCATCCTCGGCTACACCTGCGCCAACGACGTCACCGCGCGCGACGTCCAGCAGCGCGAGAAGCAGTGGGCCCGGGCCAAGGGCTTCGACAGCTCCTGCCCGCTCGGCCCCTGGGTCGAGACCGAGCTGGACCCCGCCGACCTCACCATCCAGTGCACGGTCAACGGCGAGCAGCGCCAGCTCGGCCGCACGAGCGACATGGTCCGCCCGATCGAGGACCTGATCGTCCACATCACCGAGGCGATGACGCTGCTTCCCGGCGACGTCATCCTCACGGGCACCCCGGCCGGGGTCGGCCCCCTCAACGTCGGCGACGAGGTCGCCGTCACCATCGAAGGCATCGGCACTCTCACCAACAAGGTGATCAAGCGTGGCTAACGCGACCCCCGTCCGCGTCCGTTTCTGTCCCTCCCCGACCGGTAACCCCCACGTCGGCCTGATCCGTACGGCCCTGTTCAACTGGGCCTACGCGCGCCACAACAAGGGCACCCTGGTCTTCCGCATCGAGGACACCGACGCGGCCCGCGACTCCGAGGAGTCCTACAACCAGCTGCTGGACTCGTTCCACTGGCTCGGATTCGACTGGGACGAGGGCCCCGAGGTCGGCGGCCCGCACGCGCCGTACCGCCAGTCGCAGCGGATGGACCTCTACAAGGACATCGCCGACAAGCTCCTCGCGGGCGGCTACGCCTACCACTGCTACTGCACCACCGAGGAGCTCGACGAGCGCCGCGAGGCCGCCCGCCAGGCCGGCCGGCCCTCCGGCTACGACGGCACCTGCCGGGAGCTGACCGCCGAGCAGAAGGCCGCCTACGAGGCCGAGGGCCGCAGCTCCATCGTCCGCTTCCGGATGCCCGACGCGCCGATCACCTTCAACGACCTGGTGCGCGGCGAGCTGACCTTCACCCCGGAGAACGTCCCGGACTACGGCATCGTCCGCGCCAACGGCGCGCCGCTGTACACCCTGGTCAACCCGGTCGACGACGCCCTGATGGGGATCACCCACGTCCTGCGCGGCGAGGACCTGCTCTCCTCCACCCCCCGCCAGATCGCTCTCTACCGGGCGCTGATCGAGCTGGGCATCGCCGAGGAGATCCCCGCCTTCGGCCACCTGCCGTACGTCATGGGCGAGGGCAACAAGAAGCTCTCCAAGCGCGACCCGCAGGCGTCCCTCAACCTCTACCGCGAGCGCGGCTTCCTCCCCGAGGGCCTGCTGAACTACCTCGCCCTCCTGGGCTGGTCGTTCTCGGCGGACCAGGACCTCTTCACCGTGCCCGAGCTGATCGAGAAGTTCGACATCGCGGACGTCAACGCGAACCCGGCCCGCTTCGACCTGAAGAAGGCCGAGGCGATCAACGCCGACCACATCCGGCGGCTGGACGGCGAGGACTTCATCAAGCGGTGCGAGCCCTGGCTGAAGGCCCCGTTCGCCAACTGGGCGCCCGAGGACTTCGACGAGGCCGCCTGGCGCGCCATCGCCCCGCACGCCCAGACCCGCGTCACCGTCCTGTCCGACATCACCGCCAACGTCGACTTCCTGTTCCTCAAGGAGCCGGTGGAGGACGAGGCGTCCTGGACCAAGGCGATGAAGGGCGACCCGGTCGCCCTGCTGACCACCGCCCGGGCCAAGCTCGACGCCGCCGACTGGAATGCCGGCCCCGAGCCCCTCAAGGAGGCCGTCCTGGCCGCCGGCGAGGAGCACGGCCTCAAGCTCGGCAAGGCGCAGGCCCCCGTCCGGGTGGCCGTCACCGGCCGCACCGTCGGCCTGCCCCTGTTCGAGTCCCTGGAGGTCCTGGGCAAGGAGCGCACCCTCCAGCGCATCGACGCCGCCCTGGCCAAGCTGGCCGGCTGAGTTCCGTACGCACGCCTCCGGGCCCGGACACCGCACGGTGTCCGGGCCCGCGGCATTCCCCGGCGGCACCTCCGGGCGGGCCGCTAGATTGCTCCTATGGCCCTTCGCGCCGTCCTGTGGGACATCGACGACACCCTCTTCGACTACACCGGGTCGGACCGGGCCGGTGCGCTGCGCCACCTCCGGGAGGAGGGGCTGCTGGCCGCGTACGGCGGGGAGGAGGCGGCGCTGGCCCGCTGGCGCCACGCCATGGAGACCGAATTCGCCCGGTTCCTCGCCGGCGAGGTGGGGTTCCTCGACCACCGCAGGGCCCGCGCCCGGACCTTCCTGGGCAGGACGCTGAGCGACGAGGAGGCGGACGCCTGGTTCGGTCGGTACATCGCGCACTACGAGGCGTCCTGGGTGCTCTTCCCGGACTCCCTGCCCGCCCTGGAGGCGCTGGCCCCGCTGCTCCGGCAGGCGGTGCTGTCCAACTCCTCCACCGCCAACCAGGAGCGCAAGCTGGTCGCGCTGGGGATCAGGGCCCGCTTCGAGGCCGTGCTGTGCGCGGACGAGCTGGGGCACGCCAAGCCCGCCGCCGAGGCGTTCGCGAGCGCCTGCGCGGCCCTGGGGCTCGCCGCCGAGGAGGTCGTCTACGTAGGGGACCGGCTGGACATCGATGCGCTGGGCGCCCGGGACGCCGGGCTGGCCGCCGTCTGGCTGGACCGCACGGGCGAGGGGGGCGAGGCGGGCGCGGAGCTGCCGCCGGGGGTGCGGCGGATCGCGAGCCTGGCGGAGCTCCCCGAGCTGTTGCGCGGAGTTATCGGTTTTGGAGCCCCGTCCACGATCAGGTAATGTTCTTCCTGCGCCGCCCGAGAGGGCCGAGAGGCCCGGCCGGGAGGCGCAGATCAAATCAGCCCCCTCCAGGGGGTTGCGCTTTGATGGCCTATGGTGTAATTGGCAGCACGACTGATTCTGGTTCAGTTAGTCTAGGTTCGAGTCCTGGTAGGCCAGCTCGCAGAGCTCATCTGCAAAGCCCCCGTTGTGTAGCGGCCTAGCACGCTGCCCTCTCAAGGCAGTAGCGCCGGTTCGAATCCGGTCGGGGGTACAGATCCTTCCCAGGGAGACAGTCCGGGTCGCACCCGCTGCCTCTCATGCAGGATCGCTAGGGCCCCCGTTGTGTAGCGGCCTAGCACGCCGCCCTCTCAAGGCGGTAGCGCCGGTTCGAATCCGGTCGGGGGTACTGGTCTAAACCACCATGGGCTATGGTGTAATTGGCAGCACGAGTGATTCTGGTTCATTTAGTCTAGGTTCGAGTCCTGGTAGCCCAGCGCAGCGTGTCCTCGCGACAGGCTCAACTGCAGGAAAACTTGCCCCCGTTGTGTAGCGGCCTAGCACGCCGCCCTCTCAAGGCGGTAGCGCCGGTTCGAATCCGGTCGGGGGTACGCAAAGGGAAGGCCCTCCGCATCACGCGGGGGGCCTTTTCCCGTTAACCGCCTTCTCCGAAGAGCCTGTTGGGGCGGCGGCCGCTCGCGCGGGCAGTGCTTGATCGTGACGGTGGACGCCCCGCTGTGCCCGGCCGGTCGCCCTTCCTTCGGACGGGCGGTGCCGCGCCTGCTGTGCGTACGGGACGGCCCCGTACGGAGCGGTCCGTACGGGGCCGGGTGTGGTGGGTCAGCCGTTGCGCCGCAGGCCCTCGGAGAGGCGGGCGGCGGCGTCGATGACCGCCTGGGCGTGCATCCGGCCCGGGTGGCGGGTCAGCCGCTCGATCGGGCCGGAGACCGACACGGCGGCCACCACGCGGTTCGAGGGGCCCCGTACGGGTGCGGAGACGGAGGCCACGCCGGGCTCCCGCTCGCCGATCGACTGGGCCCAGCCGCGGCGCCGTACGCCGGACAGCGCGGTCGCCGTGAAGCGCGCGCCCTGCAGGCCGCGGTGCAGCCGCTCGGGCTCTTCCCAGGCCATCAGGATCTGGGCCGCCGAGCCGGCCTTCATCGGGAGCGTGGAGCCGACCGGGACGGTGTCCCGCAGTCCGGACAGCCGTTCCGCGGCCGCCACGCAGATCCGCATGTCGCCCTGCCGTCGATAGAGCTGGGCGCTCTCGCCCGTCACATCGCGCAGGTGGGTGAGTACCGGTCCGGCCGTGGCGAGCAGGCGGTCCTCGCCGGCCGCCGCGGCCAGCTCGGAGAGCCGCGGGCCCAGGATGAACCGGCCCTGCATGTCCCTCGCCACCATCCGGTGGTGTTCCAGTGCCACGGCCAGCCGGTGGGCCGTGGGTCGTGCGAGCCCTGTCGCCGCGACCAGCCCGGCGAGGGTGGCCGGACCGGACTCCAGGGCGCTCAAAACCAGAGCTGCCTTGTCGAGAACGCCGACGCCGCTAGAGTTGTCCATGCAACGATACTCACGTCTCACACTGTGAAACGCAAGTTCAATTTTCCAGGGAAGTCGTCAGTCTGTAGATGTGGCCCTCGACCAGGGCCCCGCGTAAGGCCCGGCAGGGGGATATCTGCGGGCACCACGCATGGACGAGCAAGGCCGGCACAGTGGCCGGCCGGAGGGAAAGCGATGGGACGGACACTCGCGGAGAAGGTCTGGGACGACCATGTCGTCCGGCGCGCGGAAGGCGAGCCCGACCTCCTCTTCATTGATCTGCACCTGCTGCACGAGGTCACCAGCCCGCAGGCGTTCGACGGCCTCCGCAAGGCCGGCCGCCAGGTGCGCCGCACGGATCTGACCATCGCCACCGAGGACCACAACACCCCGACCCTCGACATCGACAAGCCGATCGCCGACCCGGTCTCGCGCACCCAGCTGGAGACGCTGCGCAAGAACTGCGCCGAGTTCGGGGTCCGGCTGCACCCGCTGGGCGACGTCGAGCAGGGTGTCGTCCACGTCGTGGGGCCGCAGTTGGGGCTGACCCAGCCCGGCACCACCGTGGTCTGCGGTGACAGCCACACCTCCACCCACGGAGCCTTCGGCGCGCTGGCGTTCGGCATCGGCACCAGCCAGGTCGAGCACGTCCTGGCGACCCAGACGCTGCCGCTGGCCCCCTTCAAGACCATGGCGATCACGGTCGACGGTGAGCTGCCCGAGGGCGTCACCGCCAAGGACCTGATCCTGGCGATCATCGCCAAGATCGGCACCGGCGGCGGCCAGGGCTACGTCCTGGAGTACCGCGGCCCGGCCATCGAGAAACTGTCGATGGAAGCCCGGATGACCATCTGCAACATGTCGATCGAGGCGGGCGCCCGGGCCGGCATGATCGCCCCCGACCGCACCACCTTCGACTACCTCCAGGGCCGCGACCACGCCCCCGAGGGCGAGGACTGGGACGCGGCGGTCGAGTACTGGAAGACGCTGCGCACCGACGACGACGCGGTCTTCGACGCCGAGGTCTACATCGACGCCTCCGCGCTGTCGCCGTTCGTCACCTGGGGCACCAACCCCGGCCAGGGTGCGCCGCTTTCGGCGAACGTCCCCGACCCGGCTTCGTACGAGGACGCCTCGGAGCGCCACGCCGCCGAAAAGGCCCTGGAGTACATGGGGTTGACGGCGGGTCAGCCGCTGCGCGAGATCAGCGTGGACACCGTCTTCGTAGGTTCGTGCACCAACGGCCGCATCGAGGACCTGCGCTCCGCGGCCTCGATCCTGCAGGGCCGCAAGGTCGCCGACGGCGTACGGATGCTGATCGTCCCCGGTTCGGTGCGGGTCTCCCTGGAGGCCGTCGCCGAGGGCCTGGACAAGGTCTTCACCGAGGCGGGCGCCGAATGGCGGCACGCGGGCTGCTCGATGTGCCTGGGCATGAACCCCGACCAGCTGGCGCCCGGTGAGCGCTCCGCGTCCACCTCCAACCGCAACTTCGAGGGCCGCCAGGGCAAGGGCGGTCGTACGCACCTGGTCTCGCCGCAGGTCGCCGCCGCAACAGCGGTTCTCGGCCATCTGGCCTCACCGGCCGACCTGGCCGCCACGGCCGGCCAGTCCGACGTCGCCACGCCCGCGGGAGTCTGAACCATGGAAGCTTTCACCACCCACACCGGCCGGGCCGTCCCGCTGCGCCGCAGCAACGTCGACACCGACCAGATCATCCCGGCCCACTGGCTGAAGAAGGTCACCCGCGACGGCTTCGAGGACGGGCTCTTCGAGGCGTGGCGCAAGGACCCCGAGTTCGTCCTCAACCAGGCGCGGCACAAGGGCGCCACGGTGCTGGTCGCCGGCCCCGACTTCGGCACCGGCTCCTCGCGTGAGCACGCGGTCTGGGCCCTGCAGAACTACGGCTTCAAGGCCGTCATCTCGTCGCGGTTCGCGGACATCTTCCGTGGCAACTCCCTCAAGAACGGCCTGCTGACGGTGGTGCTGCCGCAGGAGACCGTGGAGCGGCTGCAGAAGCTGGTGGAGGCCGACCCGGCCGCCGAGGTGACCGTCGACCTCGTTTCCCGGCAGGTCCGCGCCGAGGGCGTCACCGCCGACTTCGAGCTGGACGAGAACGCTCGTTGGCGTCTGCTGGAGGGGCTGGACGACATCAGCCTCACCCTTCGGGAGGAGTCCTCGATCGTGGCGTACGAGGCAAATCGCCCGTCATTCAAGCCGCGTACGATCGAGGTCTGACCTCGGGTTTTTGGCTCAAAGCGTTATTGCGTACGATGCGCCCCCTGTGCAGTTGGCAGGGGGCGCATCCGTGTGTGGAGGCGGCTGTTGAGGCCCCGTGAAGCGACAACTCGCCGCAGATGGCACAATTAGCGCATGGAACGCGACGACCAACTCGAGCTCTACGGTCTCGTCGCCGACCGACTCAAGGACGCACACGCAAGAGTGCGGACACTGCAAGTCCCGGAGGGCGTACGGATGGCGCTGACCCGGAAGCTGCTCGTCATCACGGCCGCGGCTAAACATGATCTTGCGGACGCGGCAAGGCGTCTGGAGTGGTTCATGGAAGACCTCGACGAAGGTCGTTACCCCGAAGATGTGCACACCGACGGAAGTCCGTGAAGGTCGAGTTCGTTGCGGCACAAGGGTGATTAGCCCGTTTCGTGTTTGATTTGCGGTATATATCTGCCTAACGTGCGAAAAAGCTTGGAAACTTTCCTTCCAGCAATGTCTCCGAAGGGGAAGACGTGAACAAGGCGCAGCTCGTAGAAGCCATTGCCGACAAGGTCGGCGGCCGACAGGCCGCCGCAGACGCGGTTGACGCAGTGCTGGACGCAATCGTCCGCGCAGTGGTCAACGGCGACCGCGTTTCGGTCACCGGATTCGGCTCGTTCGAGAAGGTCGACCGCCCGGCCCGCTACGCCCGCAACCCGCAGACGGGTGAGCGCGTGCGGGTCAAGAAGACCTCGGTGCCGCGTTTCCGCGCCGGTCAGGGCTTCAAGGACCTGGTGAGCGGTTCGAAGAAGCTCCCCAAGGGCGGCGAGGTGTCCGTCAAGAAGGCCCCCAAGGGCAGCCTCACCGGCGGCGCCGCCATCAAGAAGGCCGCCGCGAAGAAGGCCACCGCCAAGAAGGCGGCCGCCAAGAAGACGACGGCTAAGAAGGCGACGGCGAAGAAGACCACCGCCGCGAAGAAGGTCACCGCGAAGAAGGCCACGCCGGCGAAGAAGACCGCCACGGCGAAGAAGGCCGCCGCCAAGAAGGCCACGCCGGCGAAGAAGACCGCCACGGCGAAGAAGGCCACGGCGAAGAAGACCGCCCCCGCCAAGAAGGCCACCGCCAAGAAGGCCCCTGCCAAGAAGGCCACCGCGCGCAAGACCACCGCGAAGAAGACCACCGCTCGCAAGCGGTGACCACAGCAGCGGCGACGCCATGCGTCGGGCCGGTCTCCCTCCGGGGAGCCCGGCCCGCGGTGCGTGTGGCCGCCCGCCGCCGTCTAGGCTCTCTCCCATGCAGGCCACCGCGTACACGTACGACTCCGAGACCCGCTCCGGCAGCGTGCTGCTGGACGACGGCACCCCGCTGCCCTTCGACACCGCGGCGTTCGACGCCGGCGGTCTGCTGCTGCTCCGGCCCGGTCAGCGGGTCCGTATCGAGGTCACCGGCGAGGGCGACGCCCGGCACATCGAGCTGATCACGCTCCAGACGCTCTGACCTGCGGCGGCAGCCGCGGGGCCTGGAGCGCCGTGTGCGGGCCCACGCCCAGCGCCAGCGCCGCCCGCAGGTCCTCGCCGGTGTCCACGTCCCGGCGTACCGAGGGCACGTCCGCCGCGACGATCTCCCGCGCCCCCGATGCCAGGTGACGCGCCCGGGACGCACCGCCGAATGCCGGTTCCAATTCCACTCCGGAAGTCGCGGTCAGAAGTGTTGTCCCGATATCCGCCGCATCCGCGAGAAATGCACGGGGAAATAGCGAAGCGGAATGGAGCACCAGTTCCAGTTCTGCCGGGCGCAGCGCGGGCAGGTCGGCGTTCAGTGCGGCGACCGGCGCGCCCGGGCGGCGGGAGCGGACGGCGGCCGCCCCGTGGGCCAGCGCCGCGTTCAGTCCGGCCCGCGGTGTGTCGGGCACGACGGACGCGCCGAGGGCCGCCAGCCGCTCCGCGGCCAGCTGATCGTCCGTGACAACCGCCACATCCCGCACGTTCGCGCAGGCCAGCGCCGCCGCCACGGTGTCCAGGGCGAAGGCGAGGGCCAGCCGGGGCCGGAACTCCTCACCGGCGGCCCGCGAGAGCCTGCTCTTGGCCCGCACCAGCGGTTTCAGCGGCACCACCAGGCTCCAGCCCACACCCGCTCCGTCTCTTCGCATCCGCGCCATTCTCACCTGCTGCCGCCGCTCTCCGGGAGCGCCGGGGTTACGGTGTCCTCGACATAGCGGGTACCTGGGGCGACACTTGTGCGGCTGCCGGCCCGTAGCAGCTTTGCAGGTCCCACAAGGAGGGTGTCCCAGTGTCCCGCCGCAGAATCGGCTTCTGGTACCGCTTGGCCGCGGTCATCTGCAAACCGCCGCTCTTGGTTCTGTTCAAGCGGGACTGGCAGGGAATGGAGCACATTCCGGCCGACGGCGGATTTATCACCGCGGTCAACCACAACTCGTATCTTGATCCGCTCTCCTATGCGCACTATCAGTACAACACCGGGCGGGTCCCCCGATTCCTCGCCAAGGCCGGACTCTTCCGGAGCGGCTTTGTCGGTCTGATGATGCGCGGCACCGGCCAGATCCCCGTCTACCGGGAAACCACCGACGCGGCCACCGCGTTCCGCGCCGCCGTCACCGCCATCCACAAGGGCGAATGCGTCGCGTTCTACCCCGAGGGCACCCTCACCCGCGACCCCGAGCTGTGGCCCATGCAGGGCAAGACCGGCGCCGCCCGCGTCGCGTTGCTGACCAAGGCGCCGGTCATCCCCGTCGCGCAGTGGGGTGCCAACGACGCGATGCCGCCGTACGCCAAGGAGAAGAAGCTCCGGCTCCTCCCGCGCAAGACGCTGCGGGTGAAGGCCGGCCCGCCGGTCGACCTGAGCGCGTTCTACGACCGTGAGCCGACCGCCGAGGTGCTGCGGGCGGTCACCGACACCATCATGGCGGCCGTCACCGAGCAGCTCGCCCAGCTCCGCGGCGAGCCCGCGCCGGCCGAACCGTACGACTGGCGCAAGGCGGTCGCCCAGGAGCGCCGCGCCGCCCGCGAAGCGGCCAAGGCCGAGCGGGCCGCCGCCGCGGCCCCCGTCGAAGCGGCCGCCGCCACCGAGGGCGTCGCCGCCCCGCAGCAGGCCCGAAGCACCCAGCAGGCACAGGAGGATGAAGGCAAGTGACGCGCTGCGCCGTCTACGGCACGGGGTCCTGGGGCACCGCATTCGCGATGGTGCTCGCCGACGCGGGATGCGAGGTGACCCTGTGGGGGCGCCGTGCGGCCCTGGTCGACGCCGTCAACAACGGCCGTACCAACCCCGACTACCTGCCGGGGGTCGAGCTCCCCGCGTCCGTACGGGCCACCACCGACCCCGCGGAGGCGGCGCGCGGCGCGGAGTTCACCGTCCTCGCCGTCCCCTCCCAGACGCTGCGCGGCAACCTCGCCGAGTGGGCGCCGCTGCTGCCCGCCGACACCGTCCTGGTCTCCCTGATGAAGGGCGTCGAGCTGGGCACGGCCAAGCGCATGAGCGAGGTCATCGAGGAGGTCGCCAAGGCGCCCGCGGAGCGCGTCGCGGTGCTGACCGGACCCAACCTCGCCAAGGAGATCGCCGCCCGCCAGCCGGCCGCCGCGGTCATCGCCTGCACCGACGAGGCGGTCGCCCGCCGGTTCCAGACCGCCTGCCACACCTCGTACTTCCGGCCCTACACCAACACCGACGTGGTGGGCTGCGAACTGGGCGGCGCGGTCAAGAACGTCATCGCGCTCGCCGTCGGCATCGCCACCGGCATGGGGCTGGGCGACAACGCCAAGGCATCCCTGATCACCCGCGGGCTGGCCGAGACCACCCGGCTCGGCCTCGCGATGGGCGCCGACGCCCACACCTTCGCGGGCCTGGCCGGCATGGGCGACCTCGTCGCCACCTGCTCCTCGCCGCTGTCGCGCAACAACACCTTCGGCACCAACCTCGGCCGCGGGATGACGCTCCAGGAGACCATCGCGGTCACCAAGCAGACCGCCGAGGGCGTCAAGTCCTGCGAATCGGTACTGGATCTGGCGCGCCGGCACGGCGTCGACATGCCGCTCACCGAAACCGTTGTGGACATCGTCCACGAGGGCAAGCCGCCGATGGTGGCCCTCAAGGAGCTGATGTCGCGCAGCGCGAAGTCCGAGCGGCACTGAGCGACCGTCCGCGAGCGCCACGCCACCAACGGCCGCCGCAGCACTGACGCAGCCGCTACCAGCAGGTACCCTCAACGCGATATGAGCAGCCAGACCCCCTCCCACAAGCCCCGCGTCGCCGTCGTGTTCGGCGGCCGCAGCTCCGAGCACGCCATCTCCGTACTCACCGCCGGAGCCGTGCTGCGCGCCATCGACCGCGAGAAGTACGACGTGCTGCCCATCGGCATCACCACGGACGGCCGCTGGGCGCTGACCGCCGACGACCCCGATCGGATGGCCATCACCGACCGGCGGCTGCCCAGCGTGGCCGAGCTCGCCGAGTCGGCCGAGGGCGGCGTGGTGCTCCCGGTCGACCCGACCAACCGCGAGGTCGTCTACAACGAGCCGGGCTCGGTGCCCAAGGTGCTGGGCGAGGTCGACGTGGTCTTCCCCGTCCTGCACGGCCCCTACGGCGAGGACGGCACCCTGCAGGGCCTGCTGGAGCTCTCCGGCGTGCCCTACGTCGGCTCGGGCGTGCTCGCCTCCGCCGTCGGCCAGGACAAGGACTACATGAAGCGGGTGTTCACCTCCTTCGGGCTGCCCGTCGGCCCGTACGAGGTCATCCGCCCCCGGGAGTGGGAGAACGACCCCGCCGCCGCCCGCAAGAAGATCGTGGACTTCGCCGGTGAGCACGGCTGGCCGCTCTTCGTGAAGCCCGCCCGGGCCGGCTCCTCCATGGGGATCAGCAAGGTCGACGACATCAGCGGCCTGGACGAGGCGATCGAGGAGGCCCGCCGGCACGACCCCAAGATCCTCGTGGAGTCGCTGCTGCGCGGCCGCGAGATCGAGTGCGGGGTGCTGGAGTTCGAGGACGGCCCGCGGGCCAGCGTGCCGGCCGAGATCCCCCCGGTCACCGCGCACGACTTCTACGACTTCGAGGCCAAGTACATCGACTCGGCCACCGGGATCGTCCCCGCGCCGATGACCGCCGAGCAGACCGCGAAGGTCCAGGAACTGGCCGTCGCCGCCTTCGAGGCCGCCTCCTGCGAGGGGCTGGTGCGCGCGGACTTCTTCCTTCAGGACAACGGCGAGTTCGTGATCAACGAGATCAACACCCTCCCCGGCTTCACGCCCATCTCGATGTACCCGCGGATGTGGCAGGAGAGCGGCGTGAGCTACCCGGAGCTGATCGACCGGCTCCTCCGGGCCGCGCTGCAGCGCTCGACGGGGCTGCGCTAGACGCCCTTCGGCACGGTTTTGGTGACGGCGCCCGCGAGGTCGGGGAGTACATCGACCTCGGGGGCGTAGTCGTGCGGGACGGTCACCTCGACGTAGACCTTGCGCAGCACGGTCGTGAAGCGGTAGCCGTCGTCCTGCTTCTCGAAGAGCCACCGGACGCCGTTGACTTCCGCCGCGTCGGGGTTGGGGTTGTAATGTTCATTCCCGTACCTCAGGACGTCGGGCTTCGGTACCCCGCAGCGCAGTTTCACGGCAGGATCGCCCCATATGGCAGTGAAGTCGGAGACGGGCTCGGCGGTACCCCGCTTGAGCCCGTCCACGGTCCGCGGCAATGCCTCGTGGAGCGCCCTGCAGTGCCGCGCCGCCTCTCCCGTGGGCGAGGGCACGGCCGTTTCCACGGAAGACGAACAGCTCACCGTGGTGAACAGCACGGTGAGCAGGGGAAGGGCCAGGTGCCGGCGACGCGTCCAGATCACCCGGCCGAGCATACGGGGGAGCTACAGATGAACGACCGGGCAGGTAAGGGTGCGGGTGATGCCCTCCACTTGCTGGACCTTGGCGACCACCATCCGTCCCAGCTCGTCGACGGTGTCGGCCTGTGCGCGCACGATGACGTCGTAGGGGCCGGTGACGTCCTCGGCCTGCAGCACGCCGTGGATCTTCGAGATGACGTCCGCCACCGCCGAGGCCTTGCCGACCTCGGTCTGGATCAGGATGTAAGCCTGTACCACGGAACCTCCAGGGCGGCTACGAGGATCATGTGGGGAGAAGGGACGCCACGGTACCGCGTCACCGTGCGGAGCGGGGAGACCCGCGCGGTGAACACGGCAAGTACGGCGCAGTCGTCAGCCACGTACGGACCGTCCGTACACATGGGAAGGGCAACATCATGAAGGGCACCGTGGGGGAGCTGGGGGAGTTCGGTCTGATCAGGGAGCTCACCTCCCGGCTCACCTCCACCCCGGCCGTACGGATCGGGCCGGGGGACGACGCCGCGGTGGTGACCGCGCCGGACCGGAGGGTGGTCGCCAGCACCGACGTCCTCCTGGAGGGCCGGCACTTCCGGCGGGACTGGTCCACCGCCTACGACGTCGGCCGCAAGGCCGCCGCGCAGAACCTCGCCGACATCGCGGCGATGGGCGCGGTGCCCACCGCGATCCTGCTCGGCCTGGTCGTGCCCGCGGAACTCCCCGCGACCTGGCCGACCGAGCTGATGGACGGGCTGCGCGACGAGTGCCAGGTCGCCGGCGCCGCGGTCGTCGGCGGTGACGTCGTACGCGGCGACATCATCACCGTCGCCATCACCGCGCTCGGCGATCTGCGCAACCAGGAACCGGTCACCCGGGCCGGCGCCCAGCCCGGCGACGTGGTCGCGGTCACCGGCTGGCTGGGCTGGTCCGCGGCCGGGCACGCGGTGCTCTCCCGCGGCTTCCGCTCGCCGCGCGCCTTCGTGGAGGCGCACCGCCGCCCCGAGCCGCCGTACCACGCGGGCCCGGCCGCCGCCGGACTCGGCGCCACCGCGATGACCGACGTCAGCGACGGACTCGTCGCCGACCTCGGGCACATCGCCGAGGCGAGCAAGGTGCGGATCGATCTGCGGTCCGCCGCGATCGACATCCCCTCGCAGATGTCCGACATCGGTACCGCGGTCGGCGTGGACCCCATGCAGTGGGTGCTCAACGGCGGTGAGGACCACGCCATCGTGGCCACCTTCCCGCCGGACGTGAAGCTGCCCGCCCGGTGGAAGGTCATCGGCGAGGTCCTCAACCCGTCCGCGCTGCCGCAGGTGACGGTGGACGGCGCCCCCTGGGCGAAGGCCGGCTGGGACCACTTCGGGGACAACGAGTAGAGGGGCGGCGTGTAGCGGCTTCCTCTGGGGGCGGAGGTCGGGTGACGGGAGGGCGAGTAGATTCGCCGGTATGCACATACCTCCTCGCGTCCTGACCGTCGCCGGGTCCGACTCCGGCGGCGGCGCGGGCATCCAGGCCGACCTCAAGACGATGCTGGCGCTCGGCACCCACGGCATGAGCGTGCTGACCGCCGTCACCGCCCAGAACTCGCTGGGCGTGCAGGGCGCCTGGGAACTGCCGGCCGAGGCGGTACGGGCCCAGTTCCGCAGCGTCGTCGACGACATCGGCGTCGAGGCGGTCAAGACCGGGATGCTGTCCTCGGCGGAGCTCGTCGAGACCGTCGCCGAACTCCTCGTCGGGGTGCCGGCCCCGGTCGTCGTGGACCCCGTGGGGGTCTCCAAACACGGTGATCCGCTGCTCGCCGCGAGCGCCCTGGACGCGGTGCGCGGCAAGCTGCTGCCGACCGCCACCGTCGCCACCCCCAACCTCGACGAGGTCGCCCAGCTCACCGGCGTACAGGTCCGCGACGAGGCCGGTATGCGCCGGGCGGCCGACGCCGTCCTGGAGTTCGGGCCGCGCTGGGCGCTGATCAAGGGCGGCCATCTGACGGCCGGGGCCGGCGCCGTCGACCTGCTCACCGACGGCACCGAGGAGCACTGGCTGCGCGCCCCCCGCTACGACAACCGGCACACCCACGGCACCGGCTGCACGCTCGCCAGCGCGCTCGCCGCCCAGCTCGCCAAGGGCGACACCGTGGTGCGGGCCGCCGCGGCGGCCAAGGAGTACGTCACCGGCGCCCTCGCGGCCGGCTTCCGGCTGGGTGCGGGCATCGGCCCCGTGGACCACGGCTGGCGGCTGCGCGGCGCGCGCTGACCACCCGACGGGCGGGGGCCCGCGAGGGCCCCGCGGGTTCAGGAAAGGCAAAAGCCGGTCCACCACGGGGGTGGACCGGCTTCAGAGGCAACCGGTCGGGCTGCGCTACGACTAAGGCGTCAGCGCGAGACCTTGCCGGCCTTGATGCACGAGGTGCAGGCGTTCAGCTTCTTCGGCGTGCGCCCGATCACTGCACGCACCGTCTGGATGTTGGGGTTCCAACGACGGTTGGTACGGCGATGCGAGTGCGAGACACTCTTGCCGAAGCCCGGCCCCTTGCCGCAGACGTCGCAGTTGGCAGCCACGGGTCACTCCAAAGACTTCAGATGCACTTACGGTGAGATCCCGACGAGCCGAGTGCATTGCCCGGCCGGCGTCGTCAGGAGAGGAATGGCCCGATTCGCATCGGGCAACCGGAGCAGCATACAACGACCGCTCCCGCAGAACGAAACTACCACGCACCCTCGGGCCCCCGCCCCGGCCTCCCCGTCGTCGCGCGGCTACTGTGCGGTGCATCCCGCGACCCAGGAGGACGACGTGCCGAACCCGCTCGACGCCGCCGCCGTCCGCGCCTGGTGCGGACTGGCCCTGGAGGCGCTCGGCCGGGAACGCGAGCGGATCGACGCGATCAACGTCTATCCCGTGGCCGACGGGGACACCGGCACCAATCTCTACCTGACCCTCGAATCGGCCGCCCGCGCGGTCGAGGCCGCCTTCGACGGGCATGCCTCGGCCGGCACCGCGCCCGGCCTCGCCGACGCCATCGGCGCCATGGCGCACGGCGCCCTCATAGGGGCGCGCGGCAACTCCGGAACGATCGTCGCGCAGCTGCTGCGCGGGATGACCGAGGTGCTGGCGGCCGACGCGGCCACCGCCGACGCCGGCCGTTCCGCCGAGGCGCTGCGGCGGGCGCTGCGCCGGGCCGCCGCCTCGACGTACGAGGCGGTGGCGCACCCCGTGGAGGGCACCGTCCTGACGGTGGCTACCGCCGCCGCGGACGCCGCCGAGCGGGCCGCCGGCCGGACCGGAGGCGCCGCCGAGGTGGCCCGCGCCGCTCACGAGGGCGCCCGCAGCGCCCTGCGGGCGACCCCCGGCCAGCTCGCGGTCCTCGGCCGGGCCGGCGTCGTGGACGCCGGCGGCTGCGGGCTCGTCGCGCTGCTGGGCGCGCTCGCCGACGCGCTCTCCGGGGAGACCTCGGTGACCCCGGTCGCCGTACGGGCCGATGCCCCGCTCCCCGAGGCGGCCGGCTGCGAGGCCGCCACCCGGGCGGCTGCGGACGGCTGCCACCACGCCGACGGGCCCGCCTTCGAAGTGATCTACCTGCTGGAAGCCGGCGACGACGCCGTGGCGCGGCTGCGCACCCGGCTCGACGGGCTCGGCGACTCCCTGGTGGTGGTCGGCGGGGACGGCCTGTGGAACGTCCACGTCCACGTCGACGACGCGGGTGCCGCCGTGGAGGCCGGCATCGAGGCGGGCCGCCCCTACCGGATCCGCATCACCCACTTCGGCGGCGCCACCCGCCTCAAGGAACCGGCGATGGCGGCGCGGGCGGTGGTCGCGGTGGTGCCGGGCGCCGGGCTCGCCGGGCTGTGCGCCGAGGCCGGCGCGACCCCCGTCGCCGTACGGCCGGGGGAGCCGCCCGCCAGCGGCGAACTGGTGCAGGCGATCCGGCAGGCGCACGCCCGCGAGGTGATGCTGCTGCCCAACGATCCCGAGCTGCGGCACACCGCGGCGGCCGCTGCCGAGCAGGCCCGTACCGAGGGCGTGCGGGTCGCCCTGATCCCCACCCGCTCCGCGGTCCAGGGCATTGCGGCGCTGGCCGTGCACGAGCCGGGCCGCAGCTTCGACGAGGACGTGGTCGCGATGACCTCGGCCGCCGGCGCGACCCGCTACGCCGAGCTGGCCGTCGCCGAACGGCAGTCGTGGACGATGGCCGGGGTCTGCCAGGCCGGGGACGTCCTCGGCCTGATCGACGGCGATGTCGCGGTGATCGGCTCCGACCTGACCGTCACCGCGACGACCGTGCTGGACCGGATGCTGTCCGCCGGCGGGGAGATGGTGACCCTGGTCCTGGGCGCCCAGGCGCCCCCCTCGCTCGCCGAGCGGCTGGAGCGGCACGTCCGCGAGCGGCACCTCGCCGTCGACACGGTCGTCTACGACGGCGGGCAGCACGGCGCGCCCCTGCTCATCGGCGTGGAGTGACGGCACCCCGGCGGCCGGTACCGGCGCAATTGTCAGAGGTGTGGTGTGCAATAGACGCGTGGCAGCGCTCGACGAACCTCTGAAGAAAATCCTCGGTGGCACCACCGCGAAGGTGCTGGCCGAGCATCTCGACCTGCATACGGTCGGCGACCTGTTGCACCACTACCCCCGGCGCTACGCCGAGCGCGGCGAGCTGACCCGGCTCGCCGATCTCCCGTTGGACGAACACGTCACGGTCGTGGCGCAGGTCGCCGACGCGCGGGTGCTGAAGTTCAACGCCGGCCGGGGACAGCGGCTGGAAGTGACGCTGACGGACGGCAGCGGCCGGCTCCAGCTGGTCTTCTTCGGCAAGGGCATCCACAAGCCGCACAAGGAGCTGCTGCCGGGCCGCCGCGCGATGTTCGCCGGCAAGGTGTCCGTCTTCAACCGCAAACTCCAGCTCGCGCACCCCGAATACGAGCTCCTCGACCGGGACGCCGACAGCGGGGCCGTGGACGCCTTCGCCCAGCAGCTGATGCCGATCTACCCGGCCTGCCAGCAGATGGCGTCGTGGAAGATCGCCAAGGCGGTCGACGCGGTGCTGCCCAGCGCGCAGGACGCCGTCGACCCGCTGCCGCAGGCGCTGCGCGAGGGGCGGTCGCTGGTCCCGCTCACCGAGGCGCTGCTCAAGATCCACCGGCCCGGCAGCAAGGCCGACATCGCCGACGCGCGGGCCCGGCTGAAGTGGGACGAGGCGTTCGTGATGCAGGTCGCGCTCGCCCGGCGCCGCCTCGCCGAGACCCAACTCCCCGCCGTGGCAAGGAGACCGGTCGACGACGGCATCCTCGACGCGTTCGACGCCAAGCTGCCCTTCACGCTCACCGAGGGGCAGCAGAAGGTCAGCCGGGAGATCTTCGACGACCTGGCGACCGAACACCCCATGCACCGCCTCCTCCAGGGCGAGGTCGGTTCCGGCAAGGCGCAGCCGCTGGACGCCCTGGTGCTCACGCCGCGCGGCTTCCGGCCCATGGGGGAGATGACCGTCGGCACGGAAGTGGTGGTGCCCAGCGGCGAGCTCGCCCTGGTGGACGGCGTCTTCCCGCAGGGCGAGCGCGACGTGTGGCGGCTGGTCCTCTCGGACGGCAGCACCGTCGAGTGCGACGACGAGCACCTGTGGATCGTCGGCACCCACGACACCGCGAACGGGCTGACGGAGCGGGTGCTGACGACGCGCGCGCTGCGGGCGGATCTGGTGCGGCCCGACGGCCGCCCCAAGTGGTCCATCGCCCCGGCCACGCCGGTGGACCTGGAGGACGGCGGGGAGCGTCCGCGCGACCCGTACGAGCTGGGGAAGGCGCTGGGCGGCGGCAGCGGCCCCGGCGACCGCGTACCGGACGCCTACCGCAACGCGCCGCTGAAGGACCGGCTGGCCGTGGTGCAGGGCCTGATGGACACGGGAGGCGCGGCCGCCGGGGGCCGGGCGGTGTTCCGCGCGGCGGCCGGGCCGCTGGCCGCCGACCTCGGGTGGCTGGTGCGCTCGCTGGGCGGCCGCGCGCAGTTGAGCGCCGTGGGGGAGGGCGCCTGCGACGTGTACGTGGCGCTGCCGGGCGGGTATCCGCCCTTCCGCGCGGGGAGCGGAGCGGACGCCGCGCCCGGCGACGGCGGCGAGGACTTCCGGCGTGCCGTCCGGGCCGTCGAGCACGTCGGCCGCAAGCCCGTCCAGTGCATCAGCGTGGCGCACCCCGACCACGCCTATGTGACCGACCACTTCACCGTCACGCACAACACCATGGTCGCGCTGCGCGCCATGCTCGGCGTGGTCGACAGCGGCGGCCAGGCCGCGATGCTGGCGCCCACCGAGGTGCTGGCCCAGCAGCACCACCGCTCGATCACCGAGATGATGGGGGAGCTGGCCGAGGGCGGCATGCTGGGTGGGGCGGAGAAGGGCACCAAGGTGGTGCTGCTGACCGGCTCGATGGGGGCCGCGGCCCGCCGGCAGGCGCTGCTCGACCTGGTGACCGGCGAGTCCGGGATCGTCGTCGGCACCCACGCCCTGATCGAGGACAAGGTGCAGTTCCACGACCTGGGGCTGGTGGTCGTCGACGAGCAGCACCGCTTCGGCGTCGAGCAGCGGGACGCGCTGCGCGGCAAGGGGCACTCCCAGCGGGAGAAGCAGACGCCGCACCTCCTGGTGATGACCGCGACGCCCATTCCGCGCACGGTCGCCATGACCGTCTTCGGCGATCTGGAGACCTCCGTCCTGGACCAACTCCCCGCCGGACGCTCGCCGATCGCCACCCACGTGGTGCCCGCCAAGGACAAGCCGCACTTCCTGTCGCGGGCCTGGGAGCGGGTCCGTGAAGAGGTGTCCGCCGGCCATCAGGCGTACGTGGTGTGTCCGCGGATCGGCGACGACGAGGAGGCGGCCGGGGAGGCCCCGAAGGGGGCCAAGAAGGCGTCGGGCGGCTCCAAGGGGGCGACGGCGAAGGCGAGTTCACCGGAGGACGAGGCGGAGAAGCGCCCGCCGCTGGCCGTCCTCGACATCGCCGAGCAGCTCTCGAAGGGCCCGCTGGCGGACCTCCGGGTGGCGGTGCTGCACGGCAGGATGGCGCCGGACGACAAGGACGACGTGATGCGCGCCTTCGCGGCCGGCGAGCTGGACGTGCTGGTCGCGACGACGGTGATCGAGGTCGGCGTGAACGTCCCGAACGCCACCGCCATGGTGATCATGGACGCGGACCGCTTCGGCGTCTCCCAGCTCCACCAGCTGCGCGGCCGGGTCGGCCGCGGCTCGGCCCCCGGCCTGTGCCTGCTGGTCAGCGAGATGCCCGAGGCCAGCCCGGCCCGCGCCCGGCTCGCCGCCGTGGCCAACACCCTCGACGGCTTCGAGCTCTCCCGCATCGACCTGGAACAGCGGCGCGAGGGCGACGTCCTGGGGCAGGCGCAGTCCGGCGTCCGCTCCTCGCTGCGGATGCTCGCGGTCATCGACGACGAGGAGGTCATCGAGGCCGCCCGTGAGGAGGCCACGGCGCTGGTCACCGCCGACCCCGAGCTGACCGGCTATCCGGAGCTGCGGACCGCGCTGTCCGCCCTGCTGGACGAGGAGCGGGAGCAGTATCTGGACAAGGGCTGACGGAAACGACCCGGCCGGTGGCCGCCCCGGCCGCCGGCCGCGTGAGATCGATCACGGGGCCGGGTGCCCGCGCGGCGTCCTCGGCGGGCGCCCGCCCGCGGCCGACGCCATATCGTGGAGGAGCGGAGCCGCCACCGGCCCCCGCACCGCTCCACACCGACCACGCACAACGTAAGGACGGGCCCATGACCCGCGTGATCGCCGGTACGGCCGGCGGCCGCCGCCTGGCCGTACCACCGGGCAACGGCACCCGCCCGACCTCCGACCGGGCGCGCGAGGGCATGTTCTCCACCTGGGAGTCGCTCGACGGACCGCTGGCCGGCGCCCGGGTGCTCGATCTCTACGGCGGTTCCGGCGCGGTCGGCCTGGAGGCCCTCTCGCGCGGCGCCGCGCACGTCCTGCTCGTCGAGGCCGACGCCCGCGCGGTGCGCACCATCCGGGACAACGTCCGAGCGGTGGGCCTCCCGGGCGTCGAGGTCCGGGCCGGCAAGGCCGAGCAGACCGCCGCCGCACCGGCGCCGGGCGAGCCGTACGACCTCGTCTTCCTGGACCCGCCGTACGCGGTGACCGATCAGGAGCTCTGCGAGATCCTGCTCACACTCCGTGGTCAGGGGTGGCTAGCCGAGCAGGCACTCGTCACCGTGGAACGGAGCACCAGAGGCGGCGCGTTCCCGTGGCCGGCCGGTTTCGAACCGATCAAGGCCCGTCGCTACGGCGAGGGCACGCTTTGGTACGGTCGCGCCGCTTCGACGTCCGCCGAATCGACGTCAACAAGCGTGTCATGACCCGATCGGAGAGCGAGGAACCGAAGTTGCGCCGTGCCGTCTGTCCGGGGTCCTTCGACCCCATCACCAACGGGCACCTGGACATCATCGCCCGTGCCTCCAAGCTGTACGACGTCGTCCATGTCGCCGTGATGATCAACCAGTCCAAGAAGGGGCTGTTCACGGTCGAGGAGCGGATCGACCTGATCCGCCGGGCCACCGCCGAGTACGGCAACGTCGAGGTCGAGTCCTTCCACGGCCTGCTGGTCGACTTCTGCAAGCAGCGCGACATCCCCGCGATCGTCAAGGGGCTGCGGGCCGTCAGCGACTTCGACTACGAGCTGCAGATGGCCCAGATGAACAACGGCCTCTCCGGCGTGGAGACCCTCTTCGTCCCCACCAACCCCACCTACAGCTTCCTGTCCTCCAGCCTCGTCAAGGAGGTCGCCGCCTGGGGCGGTGACGTCTCCCATCTCGTCCCGCCGTTCGTCCTCGACGCGCTCAGCGAGCGGCTGCGCGCGAAGGGCTGACGCCGGCCACGGCACACCGGCCGTACCGCCCGGCTGATGGAGCGTCAGCCGGTGTCGGGCGGGGGCTCGTGGACGTACAGTCGACCCGTTCCGTCGTTCCAATCCCCTTCAGAGAGTGGCGAGTCCAAGGTGGACGTGCAGAAGAAGCTCGACGACATCGTCGCGACCGTCGGCGGCGCCCGGTCCATGCCCATGTCGGCATCGTGCGTGGTCAACCGCGCCGAGCTGCTCGCCATGCTGGAGGAGGTGCGCGCGGCGCTGCCCGGCTCGCTCGCGCAGGCGCAGGAACTCATCGGCGGCCGGGAGCAGCTGGTCGAGGAGGCGCGGGCCGAGGCGGAGCGGATCATCGAGTCCGCGCACGCCCAGCGCGGTTCGCTGATCTCCGACACCGAGATCGCCCGGCAGTCCCAGGAGGAGGCGGACCGGATCCTCACGGAGGCCCGCCGGGAGGCCGAGGAGATCCGCGCCGAGGCCGACGACTACGTCGACAGCAAGCTCGCCAACTTCGAGGTCGTGCTCACCAAGACCATCGGATCCGTCGACCGCGGCCGCGAGAAGCTGCTCGGCCGCGGGCCGGACCACGACGAGCAGGGCTACCTCGACGAGGACGGCACCCGGCCCCCCGAGCGCAGCGCCGACCCGGAGACCCTCCGGCAGCGCGCCGACGCCTATGTGGACGCCAAGTTCGGGGCGTTCCAGGCGGTGCTGACCAAGACGCTGGAGGCGGTCGGCCGGGGCCGCGACAAGCTCCAGGGCGCCCAGGCGATCGACGAGCTCGCGGCCCACATGGCGACCGCGGGCGACCCGCTGACCGGCCAGCCGCAGGCCGACGCCGAGTATCTGGCCGAGCTGGCGGGCATCGGCGCCGACCGGGACACCCAGGCGCCCCAGGCGCCCCAGGTTCCCCCGATGCCGCAGACGCAGCCCCAGCAGATGCAGGACCACCAGCAGGTGCAGGACCACCAGCAGCCCCTGCACCCCCAGGACCACCAGCAGCCGCTCCAGCCCCAGCCGCAGCACCAGGACTACTACGACCCCGCCGCCTACCAGCAGCAGGACGTCTACGGCTACCAGCCCCAGCAGGCCGCCTACGCCCAGCACCAGGACCCGTACGGCTACGACTGGCAGCAGCAGGCCCAGCAGCAGGGCTACGACCCCAACGCGTATTTGCAGCAGCAGGTGCCCCAGCAGGCCCAGCACCACCAGGCGCCGCAGCCCGGCGCGCTGGACGAGACCAGCCTCTTCGACACCAGCATGATCGACCTGGATCAGCTGCGGCAGTACGAGGAGGGGCGCCAGTAGGCGGTCCGCCGCCGAAAACCGCTCTCCGGCCGGGAGCGGATTGGGCCTATCGGGGCCCGTCCAGTATCCTGGCTCTTCGGTCGCGCGTATTGACGCGATCTCTGCTGCCCGAATTCCTCAGAGGGAATACGGGTGGCGTGCAGACCCCGTAGAAAGCAGGAAGCCATCAACGCCCGCCTCGACCACCGCTCCCCTCTCGTGTTCGACACACGTGAGCTGGGCCGGCGTCCCGGTGCGCTCAAGAGGGTCTCCCGCTCCGTCGAGGCCCCCCGGGATCTCGGCAACGAGGTCATCGGAGTGCCCGAGGGTGCGACGGTGGAACTCGACCTCCGCCTGGAATCGGTCATGGACGGTGTGCTTGTCACAGGTACCGCCCGTGCGACCGTCAAGGGGGAGTGCGTAAGGTGTCTGGAGCCGCTGGAGCGTGAGCTCGACAGCGACTTCCAGGAGATGTTCGCCTACCCCGACGCCGATGCCCGCGTCCACGACAAGGACGCCGGCGACGACGCCGAGGACGAGGAGGACACCCTCTTCCTCGAGGACGACCTGTTCGACCTCGAACCGGTGCTGCGCGATGCGGTGGTGCTCGCACTGCCGATGCAGCCGGTGTGCCAGGACGACTGCCCGGGCCTCTGCTCCGACTGTGGAGCGCGGCTCGCGGACGACCCGGACCACCATCACGACGCCGTCGACATCCGTTGGGCGGCACTGCAGGGACTCGCCGAGACCGTCAAGGACGGCGAGAAGGACAACGCACCCCGCGACGGCGGGGATGAACCTCAGGAGAAGTAGCCGTGGCTGTTCCGAAGCGGAAGATGTCGCGCAGCAACACGCGCCACCGCCGGTCGCAGTGGAAGGCTGCGGTCCCCACCCTGGTGGCGTGCGAGCGCTGCCACGAGCCCAAGCAGCAGCACATTGCGTGCCCCGCTTGCGGCACCTACAACAAGCGCCAGGTCCTCGAGGTCTGAGCGGCTGGTGACAGGCACTGTGTCTAGCCCCAAAAAGGCGGAAGACGCCCATTCGACTCCTCGCACGCGCGAGGGTGAACAGGCTCCGGCGGACACGGCCTCGTCTCACACGCTTCTGGAAGGGCGGCTCGGGTACAAGCTCGAGTCCGCCCTTCTGGTGCGTGCGCTGACGCACCGCTCGTACGCATACGAGAACGGCGGTCTGCCCACCAACGAGCGGCTGGAGTTCCTCGGGGACTCGGTGCTCGGCCTGGTGGTCACCGACACGCTGTACCGCATTCACCCCGACCTGCCCGAAGGCCAGCTGGCCAAGTTGCGGGCCGCGGTGGTCAACTCGCGTGCGCTTGCCGAGGTGGGCCGCGGCCTCGACCTCGGCGCCTTCATCCGCCTCGGCCGGGGCGAAGAAGGCACGGGCGGCCGGGACAAGGCGTCCATCCTTGCCGACACCCTTGAAGCAGTGATCGGCGCGGTCTATCTCGACCAGGGCCTCGACGCGGCCGCCGAGCTGGTGCACCGGCTCTTCGACCCGCTCATCGAGAAGTCCTCCAGCCTGGGCGCGGGCCTGGACTGGAAGACCAGCCTCCAGGAACTCACCGCGACCGAAGGTCTCGGCGTCCCGGAGTACCTGGTCACCGAGACCGGCCCGGACCACGAGAAGACCTTTACTGCTGCTGCCCGCGTCGGTGGTGTCTCGTACGGCACCGGCACCGGCCGCAGCAAGAAGGAAGCCGAGCAGCAGGCGGCCGAGTCGGCGTGGCGCGCGATCCGCGCCGCGGCGGACGAGGCGGCCAAGGCGGCATCCTCCGGCGACGATGCGTCGCCGGCTTCCGACAGCTCGGCTCCGGCCACCGGCGACACCTCGTCGCCGGGGCACTGAAGCACCGTTTCTGACCCCGTACGGGCGGCCGCGCGCCGTCCGTACGGGGTCAGAAGTCTTTCCCGCATCCCCTGTTGCCCCCTCCCGCCGTCCCGAGGAGTCCTCCGTGCCCGAGCTGCCCGAGGTCGAGGTCGTACGCCGCGGACTGGAGCGCTGGGTCAGCGGCCGGACGATCGACGCGGTCGAGGTACGCCATCCGCGCGCCATCCGCCGGCACACCGCCGGTGCGGCCGACTTCGCGGCCCGGCTCAAGGGGCTGCGGGTGGGCGTGGCCCGCCGGCGCGGCAAGTACCTCTGGCTCCCGGTGACCGGAGGCGGCCCGGCCGCGCAGACCGCGGCCGAGGGCATCGCCCCGCTCGTCACGCCGTCGGTCACCCACGGCCTGGCGATCCTGGCCCACCTCGGTATGAGCGGGCAGTTGCTGGTCCAGCCGCACGACGCTCCCGACGAGAAGCATCTGCGCATCCGCGTCCGCTTCGACGACGACCAGGACACCGAGCTCCGCTTCGTCGACCAACGCACCTTCGGTGGCCTCTCGGTGCACGACACCGTTCCGGGCGACGCCGACCAGCTGCCGGACGTCATCGCGCACATCGCCCGCGACCCGCTCGACCCGGCCTTCGACGACGCCGCCTTCCACGACGCGCTGCGCCGCCGCCGGACCACCGTCAAGCGGGCGCTGCTCGACCAGACGCTGATCAGCGGGGTCGGCAACATCTACGCCGACGAGGCGCTGTGGCGCAGCAAGCTCCACTACGAACGGCCCACCGCCACCTTCACCCGCCCGCGCACCGCCGAACTGCTCGGCCACGTCCGCGACGTGATGAACGCCGCGCTCGCCGTCGGCGGCACCAGCTTCGACAGCCTCTACGTCAACGTCAACGGCGAGTCCGGCTACTTCGACCGGTCCCTGGACGCCTACGGGCGCGAGGACGAACCGTGCCGCCGCTGCGGCACCCCGATCCGCCGCCGCCCCTGGATGAACCGCTCCAGCTACTTCTGCCCCCGCTGCCAGCGGCCGCCGCGGGCCTGAGCGCGGGGTGCCGGCAGGCCGGACGGATCAGGCCCCGGCGTGCCGGGCGTCGTAGTGCTCCCGCGCGGCGAGCACCTGCGGCATCCGGTCCTCCACGAGGTCGATCAGCTGCCGCAGCTGGCGGGCGACCTGGAGTCCGAGCGGCGTCAGCGCGTAATCCACTCTGGGCGGGTTCGTCTGCTGTGCCTCGCGGCGTACGAGCCCGTCCCGCTCCAGCGCGTGCAGGGTCTGGGCCAGCATCTTCTCGCTCACCCCGGCCACCCGGCGGCGCAGTTCGTTGAAGCGGAACGTGCCGTCGAGCAGCGCGCCCAGCGTCAGGCTGCCCCATCGGTCGGTGATGTGCTTGAGCGCGTCACGGGAGGGGCAGTCGCGCGCGAACACGTCGTAGGCCAGGTCGTCCGTACAGCCGGCGGCGGATTCGCCGGCCGGCTGCGGGGTGCTCTCGGTCGCCATGCGGACACCATACCTCCGCACAGCGCTAACCATTGGGTTGCGCTTTCTAAAAGTTAGTGCTTCTCTTTCTGTCGTCGCCCTGATCGGCGTCCGCGCGGCACGACCACCCGGACGCCGTTACCCGGAGGAGAATCCGCCATGACCAGCCCCGCCCTGCCCGCCCCCGTCGTCTCGATCGCGTACCACTCCGGCTACGGCCACACCGCCGTCCTGGCCGAGGCGGTGCGCTCCGGTGCCGCCGATGCGGGCGCCACCGTCCACCTGATCAAGGTGGACGAGATCACCGACGCGCAGTGGGAGCAGCTCGACGCCTCCGACGCGATCGTCTTCGGCTCGCCGACCTACATGGGGACCGCCTCCGGCGCGTTCCACGTCTTCGCCGAGGCGACCGCCGGGCGCTGGGCGACCCGCGCCTGGCAGGACAAGATCGCCGCCGGCTTCACCAACTCCGCCTCGAAGAGCGGGGACAAGCTGCACACCCTGCAGTTCTTCACGGTCCTCGCCGCCCAGCACGGCATGAGCTGGGTCGGTCTCAACCTGCTCCCGGGCTGGAACTCCTCCACCGCCTCCGAGAACGACCTGAACCGGCTCGGCTTCTTCCTCGGGGCCGCCGCCCAGTCCAACAACGACCAGGGCGCCGAGGGCGTCCACAAGGCGGACGTCGCCACCGCCGAGCACCTCGGCCGCCGCATCGCCGAGCAGGCCCGCATCGTGACCGCGGGGCGCGCCGCCCTCGCCGTCTGACCTGCCGCCGCGGCCCGGGAGACCGTGACCCGCGCAAGGCCCGCGCCGCCCCGTGATCCGTCACGGGGCGGCGCGGGCCTTCGGTGCAGCGGCGGCCGGGGATGCCGGAGGGGCGGGTGGGGTCAGAAGCCGAAGTCCTGGGTCCACCACGGGCCGCCCGGGCCGAAGTGGACGCCGACGCCGAGGGTCTTGTACTCGCAGTTGAGGATGTTCGCGCGGTGGCCGGGGCTGTTCATCCAGGAGTCCATGACGGACTGGGCGTTGGCCTGGCCGCGGGCGATGTTCTCGCCGCCGAGGTCCGTGATGCCCTTGGCGCGGGCGCGGTCCCACGGGGTGTGGCCGTCGGGGTCGGTGTGGCTGAAGAAGCCGCGGGCGGCCATGTCGTCACTGAACCCCTGTGCGAGCGCGTCCAATTCCGGGTCCGCCGTCACGGGGGAGCAGCCGGCCTGCGCGCGCTCCTGATTGACCAGCGAGAGGACCTGGGCCGCCGTGGACGATCCGCTGTCGGGGGTCTTCGAAGCGGCCGCGGTGGGGTGCGGCGCGGCTGAGGAGGGGGCCGGGTCGGACGGGGCGGGGCGGTGCGAACCGTGGGTCGCGGCGGGGGATTTGGCGGACCGCTGGGGCACGGGCGACGTCGAGGGCGTCGTGGGGGAGGAGGGGCGGACGGTGCCGGGGAGGGCGGAACGGCCTTCGCCGCGGCTCGTCGGGGCCGTGGCCCGGTCCGAAGGGGACGCCGACAGGCCGCCCATCGGGGCGGTGGCCTCGGGCAGGGCGTCGGCCCGGACCCGGTCCTGGTCGCTGCTCGTACCGCCGTCGAACTGGCCGCTGCCGGGGATCAGTCCGGAGGCGACCGCCACCGCTCCCATCGCCACCGCGGCGGAGGCGCCGAGCAGTCCGGTGCGTACGGGGGCCGCTCCACGGCCGCGCGCCGCACGGTGGGAGCGGCGTGCCGCGGGAGCCGACGCGGCCGGCAGGACTGCCGTCGGGGCGTCAACAGGCCCCGTGCCGGGGGCTGCGGGGGCGTGGGGAGCAGAGCGTCGATGGCGGCCCATCCACTGTCTTCCTTACTCCGGTGCGAGCACCGGCTCCACGGGAGCGGCTACCGCCGCACAGCTTCCTCGCGTCAAGATGATTCACCCGAAAGAGTGAGCCTCGCTGACCGGGGACTGTACGCCATGACGCAAGGGGGCGAAGTGTTCGTTGAGCAATTGGCCGGTTAACGTGCACACATGAAGGAAGATGTCCGTGTGACCGCGTGGGTGCGTGGTCAGGTCCAGGGTGTCGGCTTCCGCTGGTTCACCCGCGCCAACGCACTTCGCATCGGCGAACTCGCCGGATTTGCAGTCAACCTCGGTGACGGCCGGGTCCAAGTGGTCGCCGAGGGGCCGAAGGATCACTGCGACCAGTTGCTGGAGTGGCTGCGTACCGGAGACACGCCCGGGCGCGTCGACGGAGTCACTGAGATATGGGACACGCCCCGGGGTGGCTACGACGGCTTCGAGATCCGCTGATCCGGCCCGCCGGAACCGTCCGTACGGGCGTTGACAGCGATCTTTCCGGTGTGCCTTTGTCAGCTGCTTACAGGAGATAAGCGCTGGTGGTTGCCAACTCGGCCGTCCCGTGCAAGGCTGCCGCTGTACGGATGATCTCCACGCCCCGCGGGACCTTTCTGGGGAGTCGGCGCAGCGCCCTCGCGGCCGCGCACTCTCAGGTGCCCGAGGATACGGGGTGTGATCGTGTTGACCGTCAAACCGTTTGGTGAGACTCTGGAATCCCCGCGCACCTTAGCTGTTTGGCATTGAGTACACCAGAGAATGACAAGCACCGCGGGTGCGAATCCCTCACGACCCACACCGCTTCGGTCGGTCACTCATTGTGGAGGACCATCCATCATGGCAAAGGCGCTTCTCGGTTACGTCGGCGGCTCCGACCCCCGAGTCCTCTCCGAGATGCGACGGCTTCAGCAGCGCGTCCAAGACCTTGAATCCGAACTCATTCGGATGCAGGCCGAAAACGACATGCTGTCGGCTGCCGCACGTCGCGACGAGTCGGTGCTCGACATCGACGTACCCCAGGCGGAGCCCGCGCTCACCTGACCCTCACCCCCGGGGCCGGTAGGGCTGCTCGCCAGCCGCTTGAGGCACCGCTTTCAAGATCTGCAAGGGACGCTTCGGCGTCCCTTCGTCGTTTCCGGGTTTCTGCGTCTGCCGGCTTTTCTTTCCCCACCGAACGGCCATCCGTGCGGTGCCGGCCCTCCCTTACCGCATGATGTGCCCTGCGCTTTCCTCGGTGAAACCGAAAATGAACGGCACGGTATACCCGGGGGCCGTACGGGGCGGGTCGCCGTACCCGGAATGTTGGGGTCGCTCGCCGAGGGGCGGCCGGTAGAGTCCAACGGCGTGCATCTCAAGAGTCTGACCCTGCGAGGCTTCAAGTCCTTCGCCTCCGCCACGACGCTGCGGTTCGAACCGGGCATCACCTGCGTCGTGGGTCCCAACGGATCCGGCAAGTCCAACGTCGTGGACGCACTGTCCTGGGTCATGGGTGAGCAGGGTGCCAAGTCGCTGCGCGGCGGGAAGATGGAGGACGTCATCTTCGCCGGGACGACCGGGCGGCCGCCGCTCGGCCGGGCCGAGGTCTCGCTCACCATCGACAACTCCGACGGTGCCCTGCCGATCGAGTACGCCGAAGTCACCATTACCCGGATCATGTTCCGGAACGGCGGCAGCGAATACCAGATCAACGGTGACACCTGCCGGCTGCTCGATATCCAGGAATTGCTGTCCGATTCCGGTATCGGCCGGGAGATGCACGTCATCGTCGGGCAGGGCCAGCTCGACTCCGTACTGCACGCCGACCCCATGGGCCGCCGGGCCTTCATCGAGGAGGCGGCCGGCGTCCTCAAGCACCGCAGGCGCAAGGAGAAGGCGCTGCGGAAGCTGGAGGCGATGAAGGCGAACCTCGCGCGGGTCCAGGACCTGACCGACGAGCTGCGGCGCCAGCTGAAGCCGCTGGGCCGGCAGGCCGCGGTGGCCCGGCGCGCCGCGGTGATCCAGGCTGATCTGCGCGACGCCCGGCTGCGGCTGCTCGCCGACGATCTCGTCACGCTGCGCGAGGCGCTGCGGGCGGAGATCGCGGACGAGGCGGCGCTCAAGGAGCGCAGGCAGGCCGCCGAGGACCGGCTGCGCACCGCCCAGCAGCGGGAGGCGGCGCTGGAGGAGGAGGTCCGTACCCTCTCTCCGCGGGTGCAGCGCGCGCAGCAGACCTGGTACGAGCTGTCGCAGCTCGCGGAGCGGGTGCGCGGCACGATCTCGCTGGCCGAGGCGCGGGTCAAGAGCGCCACGGCGGCCCCGCCCGAGGACCGGCAGGGGCGTGACCCCGACGACATGGAGCGGGAGGCGGCCCGGATCCGCGAGCAGGAGGCGGAGTTGACCGCAGCCCTGGAGGCGGCCAGCCGGGCGCTGGAGGACACCGTCGAACACCGGGCCGAACTGGAGCGGCAGTTGGCCGCCGAGGAACGCCGGCTGCGGGACGCCGCCCGGGCCATCGCCGACCGGCGCGAGGGCCTGGCCCGGCTGAGCGGGCAGGTCACCGCTGCCCGCGGCCGGGCCGCCTCCGCGCAGGCGGAGATCGGCCGGCTGGTCGAGGCCCGGGACGACGCCCGGCAGCGGGCGGCCGCCGCGCAGGAGGAGTACGAGCAGCTCAAGGCCGAGGTCGACGGGCTGGACGCGGACGACGAGGAGAGCGCGGCGGCCCACCGGGCGGCCCGCGAGGGGCTCGCGGAGGCGGAGGCCGCGCTGACCGCCGCCCGGGAGGCGCTCACCACGGCCGAGCGCAAGCGCGCCGCCACCGCCGCCCGGCACGACGCGCTGGCACTCGGGCTGCGCCGCAAGGACGGTACGGGCGCCCTGCTGGCCGCGGCCGAGCGGCTCAGCGGCGTGCTCGGCCCGGCAGCCGAGCTGCTGACCGTCACCCCCGGCTTCGAGATTCCGGTCGCGGCCGCCCTCGGCGCGGCCGCGGACGCCGTCGCGGTCACCGACCCGGCCACCGCCGCCGACGCCATCCGGCTGCTGCGCAAGCAGGACGCGGGGCGGGCGGCGATGGTGCTGGGGAGCGCCGGGAGCGCGACCGGGGCGACTGCTGTGGCCGCAGAGGCTGATGGCTCCAGTGGTGCCAGTGGTGCTGATGGTGTCGGAGGTGCTGATGGTGTTGGTGGTGTCAGTGGTGCGGGGGTTGCCGGCGGTGTGGTGGAGGCGGCGGGGTCGGGGGACGGGCCCCGTGTTCCCGGGCCGCGTTCCGCGCCGGTGCCGGCCGGTGAACTGGTCCGGGGGCCGGCGGAGTTGACGCCGGCGGTGGCCCGGCTGCTGCGGGACGTCGTGGTGGTCGGGACGCTGGAGGACGCCGAGGACCTGGTGGCCGCCCGTCCGGAGCTGCTGGCCGTGACCGGTGAGGGGGACCTGCTCGGGGCGCACTTCGCGCAGGGCGGCTCCGCCGGTGCGCCGAGCCTGCTGGAGGTGCAGGCGTCGGTCGACGAGGCGGCGGCCGAACTGGAGGAGCTGGCGGCACGCTGCGAGGAGCTGGCCGAGGCGCAGCGGACCGCGGCCGAGCGGCGTACGGAGTGTGCCGCGCTGGTCGAGGAGCTGGCCGAGCGGCGGCGGGCGGCGGACCGGGAGAAGTCGAAGGTCGCCGGCGACCTGGGGCGGCTCGGCGGGCAGGCGCGGGCGGCCGCGGGTGAGGCGGAGCGTTCCGCCGCGGCCGCCGCCCGGGCCGAGGAGGCGCTGGCGCGTGCCACCGAGGAGGCCGAGGAGCTGGCCGAGCGGCTGGTGGTGGCCGAGGAGGAGCCGGGCGTCGGGGACGAGGAGCCGGACACCTCCGTACGGGACCGGCTGGCGGCCGACGGGGCCAACGCCCGGCAGACCGAGATGGAGGCGCGGCTCCAGGCGCGTACGCACGAGGAGCGGGTGAAGGCGCTGGCCGGACGGGCGGATGCGCTGGACCGGGGAGCGCGCGCCGAGCGCGAGGCACGGGCGCGGGCAGAACGGCGGCGCGCCCGGCTGCGGCACGAGGCGGAGGTGGCCGGAGCGGTCGCCTCCGGGGCCCGGCAGCTGCTCGCGCACGTCGAGGTGTCGGTCGTACGGGCCGAGGAGGAGCGGGGCGCCGCGGAACGTGCCAAGGCCGAGCGGGAGCAGGCGCTGGGCGCCGAGCGCACCGCGGCCCGGGAGCTGAAGTCCGAACTGGACAAGCTGACCGACTCGGTGCACCGGGGCGAGGTGCTCGGCGCGGAGAAGCGCCTGCGGATCGAGCAGCTGGAGACCAAGGCGCTGGAGGAGCTGGGGGTGGAGCCGGCGGCGCTGGTCGCCGAGTACGGGCCCGACCAGCTCGTACCGCCGTCGCCGCCCGCCGAGGGGGAGGTGCTGCCCGAGGACCCGGACCACCCCCGGCACCAGCCGGTGCCCTACGTGCGGGCCGAGCAGGAGAAGCGGCTGAGGGCCGCCGAGCGGGCGTATCAGCAGCTCGGGAAGGTGAACCCGCTGGCGCTGGAGGAGTTCGCCGCGCTGGAGGAGCGCCATCAGTTCCTGAGCGAGCAGCTTGAAGACTTGAAGAAGACCCGTGCCGACCTGATGCAGGTGGTCAAGGAGGTCGACGAGCGGGTGGAACGGGTCTTCACCGAGGCGTACCACGACACCGCCCGGGAGTTCGAGGGCGTCTTCTCGCGGCTCTTCCCGGGCGGCGAGGGGCGGCTGGTGCTGACCGATCCGGACGACATGCTGGCGACCGGGGTGGACGTGGAGGCGCGCCCGCCGGGCAAGAAGGTCAAGCGGCTCTCGCTGCTGTCGGGCGGGGAGCGGTCGCTGACCGCGGTGGCGCTGCTGGTGTCGATCTTCAAGGCGCGGCCCAGCCCGTTCTACGTCATGGACGAGGTCGAGGCGGCGCTGGACGACACCAATCTGCAGCGGCTGATCCGGATCATGGAGGAGCTGCAGGAGAGCTCCCAGCTGATCGTGATCACGCACCAGAAGCGGACGATGGAGGTCGCGGACGCGCTCTACGGGGTATCGATGCAGGGTGACGGTGTGTCGAAGGTGATCAGCCAGCGGCTGCACTGATCCCGCCGGGCCGGCGCCGGGCGGGACCGCTCGCCGAGCCGCCGCTGACTGCGCCGGGTGTCCGACGAATCATCAGTTCGCTATCGCTTCACAACTTGAACAAAGAGGCGCATCGCCACTCGGGAAACAAATCCATCACGCGCTATTGACTTCGAAACTTGAAGGCATAGTCTCTGCAACGTCGCTTTTACCTTCAAGTGGTGGGTGCCCCCAACCTGTGCACCACTAGAAGGGCCAGCCCCCTACGCCCGGCAGCGCAGCCGGGCCACTGGAGTTCACGTTGACCAGCACCGCGCAGCCGACGGTCCCGGAAGGCCGCAAGGCCCATCCCGACCACCTCGGCCATGTCATCTTCATTACCGCGGCTGCCGCGATGGGCGGCTTTCTCTTCGGCTATGACAGCTCCGTCATCAACGGCGCAGTCGAGGCGATCCGCAGCCGTTACGAGGTCGGTTCCGCCGTCCTCGCGCAGGTGATCGCCATCGCGCTGATCGGCTGCGCCATCGGTGCCGCCACCGCCGGCCGGATCGCAGACCGCATAGGCCGCATCCGCGTGATGCAGATCGCCTCGGTGCTGTTCACCATCAGTGCCGTCGGCTCCGCCCTGCCGTTCGCCCTGTGGGATCTGGCCTTCTGGCGAATCGTCGGCGGTTTCGCGATCGGTATGGCCTCGGTCATCGGCCCCGCCTACATCGCCGAGGTGTCGCCGTCCGCCTACCGCGGCCGGCTCGGCTCCTTCCAGCAGGCCGCGATCGTCGTCGGCATCGCCATCTCCCAGCTCGTCAACTGGGGCATCCTCAACCTCGCCGACGGCCAGCAGCGCGGCAAGATCGGCGGCCTTGAGGCATGGCAGTGGATGCTCGGCGTGATGGTCATCCCGGCCGTGCTCTACGGTCTGCTCTCGTTCGCGATCCCCGAGTCGCCGCGCTTCCTGATCTCCATCGAGAAGGTTGACCGCGCCAAGGAGGTGCTCTCCGAGGTCGAGGGCCACTCGGTGGACCTGGACAAGCGGGTCGCCGAGATCCAGGACGCGATGCGCCGCGAGCACAAGCCGAGGTTCAAGGACCTGCTCGGCAAGGTGGGCTTCCTGCCGATCGTCTGGGTCGGCATTGGACTCTCGGTCTTCCAGCAGCTGGTCGGCATCAATGTCGCGTTCTACTACTCCTCGGCGCTGTGGCAGTCCGTCGGCATCGATCCCAGCAGCTCGTTCTTCTACAGCTTCACCACGTCGATCATCAACATCATCGGTACCGTCATCGCGATGATCTTCGTCGACAAGATCGGCCGCCGTCCGCTGGCGCTGATCGGTTCGGCCGGTATGGCCATCGCCCTGGCCCTGGAAGCCTGGGCCTTCTCCGCCAAGACCGCGGCCGGCACCCTGCCGTCGACCGAAGGCACCGTGGCCCTGATCGCCGCCCACGTCTTCGTGCTCTTCTTCGCCCTCTCCTGGGGCGTCGTGGTCTGGGTCTTCCTCGGCGAGATGTTCCCGAACCGGATCCGTGCCGCCGCGCTGGGCGTCGCCGCCTCCGCGCAGTGGATCGCCAACTGGGCCATCACGGCCAGCTTCCCGAGCCTGTCCGACTGGAACCTCTCGGGCACGTACGTGATCTACACATTCTTCGCCCTGCTCTCGATCCCCTTCGTGCTCAAGTTCGTGAAGGAGACGAAGGGCAAGGCGTTGGAGGAGATGGGCTAACCCCCCGCCAGTCCTTCTCCTCAGTACTGGGTACTGCCCCGGCTCGACCAGAGAGCCGGGGCAGTAGCTTTTTTCCGCGTCCTGCCGCGCATGCCGTGCCGCGCACGTCGTTCCCCGCCGCGCTGGCAGGAAAGTACCTCACGACGTCATTTCTGACACTGGGGGAGCGCGCCGCACCCGGGCCAGGGTGGAGGCATGAGCGAGACGAACACGACCGAGGACACCACCGGCGCCACGACCGGGGACACACCCGCGGGCGCCCCCGGGGTGGGCGGCACCCCCGGCTACGTATGGGCCGCGGTGGACGACGCCCCCGTCCGGGAGCTGTTCCCCGGCATCCGGAGCAGGCCGCTCTGGACGGGCGGGAACGGGGCCAAGGCCCAGGTCCTGGAGATGGACCCGGGCAGCCGCTGGGACGGCATCGATGTGCACCAGCCGGGGCCCGAGGAGGTGTTCGTGGTCTCCGGCACCTTCAACGACGGCGACCGCGACCACCCCGCCGGGACCTTCGTCCACGCCCCCGCCGGGTCCTGGCACGTACCGCAGTCGGCCACCGGCTGCCGCCTCTTCGTCTTCTACCCCGAAGGCTGAGACCGCGTCACCCCTGGAGCCGGGGCAGCACCCGCTCGGCGAACAGGTGCAGGGAGCGCCAGCCCTCGTCGACGGGCATCCCGCCGCACAGCGGATGCAGGATCAACGAGCCCTGCGGGCCGGCCTCCCGGGCCAGGCCCACGCACTCGTCGGGAGTGACGACGCGGTAGACGCCCTCCTCGCGCAGCGCCTCGGTGTCCTGGGCAGACGAACGCACCGCGGAGCGGACACCGGTGGACTGCCACGAGGCGTAGGTCCGCGCCTCGTACAGCAGATGGCCGCCGTACTCGGCCCAGGTCCGGTCCGGGTCCTCGGCGATGTGCAGCAGACAGGTCCGCTCGGGCGGCTGCATCACCCAGCCCTCGGTGCCGAACACGGCGCGCTGCTCGTGGTAGTACGCCTCCAGGCCGGGGAGGCGCGCACTGGGGAAGAAGGGGAGCCCCAGCCGGGCGGCGCGCCGGGCGGCGGCGCGGGAGCTGCCGCCGATCAGCAGCAGCGGGTGCGGCCGGGTGTACGGGCGCGGGGTGACCCGGACCGTGCGCCCCCGGTAGCGGAACGGCTCGCCGGTCCAGGCGGACAGCAGGGTTCCGAGGACCTCGTCCTGGAGGGCGCCGCGGCCCTGCCAGTCCGCGCCGTGCGCCGCGTACTCCTCGGGCCGGTAGCCGATGCCGGCCACGGTGACCAGCCGGCCGCCGCTGAGCAGGTCGAGCGAGGCGAGGTCCTCGGCCAGTCGCAGCGGGTCGTGCAGCGGGGTGATCAGGGCGGAGACGGTGACGCCGATGCGGCGGGTGGCACCGAAGACCGCGCCCGCGAAGGTGAGCGGCGAGGGCATCCAGCCGTTGGTGGTGGCGTGGTGCTCCTCGGTCTGGATCATGGTCAGGCCGCGGTCGTCGGCGAACGCCGCCATGTCGACGGCGGCCCGGTAGCGCGCGGAGAGCGCGTCGGGGGTGGGGGCCGGATCGACGAGGTTGAACCGTACGACCGTGACGGGCAGGGCGGGCAGCGCGGACATGGCAGACGTCCCCTTCGCCAGGGCGGATGGCGAAGGGGACGTTAGCTGACGCAGCGTCAGATCACTAGGGTGCGGACGCGGTGCGGGGCGCCGCGCGGCGGTGGCCCGCGGTCAGCCCACCTCGACCGGCTGCCGCGCCCCGGCCGGAGCCGAGGTCGCCGGGACGTTCTCCCGGGGCGCCGGAAGGACGGCGAAGACCGCCGCGGAGAGCGCGATGGTCGCCGCCCAGCCCAGGCCGTTCTCGCCGATCCAGGTGGTGGCCAGCGGGCCGGTGAACCACTGGACCTTGGTGAAGCACAGGCCCGCGACGAGCGCCACCGCCCAGGCGGTCATGGCCTGCCAGCAGAAGCCGCCGGTGTACCAGTAGCGGCTGGTGCGGCCGGTGTTCATCAGGCCGTCGGCGTCGTAGCGGACCGCCAGCTTGCGGCGGCGGACCATGTCGACGGCGTAGACGCCGATCCAGGCGGAGAAGGAGACCGCGAGCAGCGTCAGGAAGGCGATGAACTGGCCGATGAAGTCCTTGGCCACCAGCATCATGAACAGACCGCCGATCAGGCTGATCGCGGCGTTGATGCTGACCGCCAGGGCACGCGGCAGCTTGACGCCCATGGTCTGGGCGGTGAAGCCCGCGGAGTACATCGACAGGCTGTTGATCAGCATCATGCCGATGAGCGCGGTGATCAGGTAGGGGATCGCGATGGCGCGCGGCAGGACCTCGCCGAGGAACGACATCGGGTCGGTGTTCTGGTTGGCCAGTGACGGGCTGGAGACCGCCAGCACCCCGCCCATGAGCACCATCGGGATCAGCACCAGGGCCGCGCCGGAGACGGTCGTACCGACGATCTTCTTGCCGGAGGCGGAGTGCGGGAGGTACCGCGCGAAGTCCGGGCCGGTGGGGACCCAGCTGATGCCGCCGGCGGCGATGGTGCCGATTCCGGCGATCATCAGGGTCGCGCTGCCCGGCGACTTGTGGAGGATGTCGCTCCACGGCATCGTGACGATCAGGTGGACCAGAACGACCACGCTGATCGCGCTGAAGAGGTACGTGGAGTACTTGTTGCACAGGTTCAGCGCCTTGCGGCCCATGCCGCTCACCAGGAAGGTGCAGGCGACGAAGCCGAGCAGGGTGACCACGACCAGGACGTTGTTGGCCTTGATCCCGAAGACCAGGTGCAGCACGGTCAGGATGGCGTAGGCGCCGGTGACCGCGTTGATCGTCTCCCAGCCGAAGCGGGCGACCCAGAGGATCGCGCCCGGGAAGTAATTGCCGCGCACGCCGAAGGCGGCCCGGGAGAGCATCGCGCCCGGTGCACCGCCCCACTTGCCGGAGACCGACAGCAGGCCGACCATGCCGAAGGACACCGCGGAGGCAACGGCGGCCACCACCAGTACCTGCCAGAGGTTCAGGCCGTTGTTGATCACCAGCGAGGCCCCCATGGTGAGCAACAACACGCTGATGTTGGCGGCGACCCAGGTGGGGAGGAGTTCGCGGACCCGGCCCCGACGCTCGTGATCGGGGACCGGCTCGATGCCGCGGGTCTCCACGGCGCCTTCGGTTGCAGGGATGGACGTGGACGTGGTGCTGGTGCCCATGGTGCAGGTGTCTCCGTGCGGGATCTGGGGGGCACCCCCGGGGGGAAGGGGGCGGAGGCAGCGGCTGTGGTGCCTGGCCAGAAAGTGGTTGCCAGGACTCTACGCGCGTTGCGCGGCCGTCACCATCGTAGTTTGATCCAACTTCTGCCACTCTGCACCGTTGGATCCCTCAACGACCACGAGTGTCACCCAGATTCGTCGGAGCGTCCAGCGGGGCCGTCCCGAGGCCCTCGGAGCGGCCGGACCGCCGGCAGCCGGATTCGGCGCGTGCGGTCCCCGTGGAGAGGGCGTGGCTGATACTGGAGGGGTTATGGAATTCGTCATCCTTGCCGTAGTCATCGCCGTGGTCGTGCTCGGCGCGATCAGCGGGCTCGTCGTCAGTGGCCGCAAGAAGAAGCAGCTGCCGCCGTCCCCGCCGGCTGCCCCCGAGCCCTCCGTCACCGCGCCCCCCGCCGAACCGCATGTCGGCGAGGAGGCCGAGACCCCCAGCGACGAAGAACGTCGCACTATCGAGGAAGTCACCCTGCCGACCGCCGAGGCCCCCGAGGCCCCGGCACCGGCGGCCGAGCCCGAGGCGCCCGCCGCGCCCGAGGTGGCGGTCGAGGTCCCCGAGCCCACCGCCGGCCGGCTGGTGCGGCTGCGCGCACGGCTCTCCCGTTCCCAGAACACCCTGGGCAAGGGCCTGCTGACCCTGCTCTCCCGCGAACACCTCGACGAGGAGACCTGGGAGGAGATCGAGGACATCCTGCTCACCGCGGACGTCGGGGTCGCCCCCACCCAGGAGCTGGTCGACCGGCTGCGTGAGCGCGTCAAGGTCCTCGGCACCCGCACCCCCGACGACCTGCGCGATCTGCTCCGCGACGAGCTGCTCACCCTCATCGGCCCGGACCTTGACCGCACGGTCCACACCGCCAACGGCATCGGCAACGGCGGCGACGAGATCCCCGGCGTCGTGATGGTCGTCGGTGTCAACGGCACCGGCAAGACGACCACCACCGGCAAGCTCGCCCGGGTCCTGGTCGCCGACGGCAAGTCCGTGGTCCTCGGCGCCGCCGACACCTTCCGCGCCGCGGCCGCCGACCAGCTGCAGACCTGGGGCGAGCGGGTCGGCGCCCGTACGGTCCGCGGGCCCGAGGCCGGCGACCCGGCCTCCGTCGCCTACGACGCGGTGAAGGAAGGCATCGCCGAGGCCGCCGACGTCGTGCTGATCGACACCGCGGGCCGGCTGCACACCAAGACCGGCCTGATGGACGAGCTCGGCAAGGTCAAGCGGGTCGTCGAGAAGCACGGGCCGGTCGGCGAGGTGCTCCTCGTCCTGGACGCCACCACCGGCCAGAACGGCCTGGTGCAGGCCCGGGTCTTCGCCGAGGTCGTGGACATCACCGGTGTGGTGCTCACCAAGCTCGACGGCACCGCCAAGGGCGGCATCATCATCGCCGTCCAGCGTGAGCTCGGCGTCCCGGTCAAGCTCGTCGGCCTCGGCGAGGGCGCGGACGACCTGGCCCCGTTCGAGCCCAAGGCGTTCGTTGACGCGCTTATCGACTGACCGCCGGCAGGGTGACGACCCGCCCCGGCCGCTCCCGGCCCCCGGCCCGCACCTCGCGGGTACCGGGGGCCGACGTCGTCCCCGGCCCACGCGGCCCGCGCACCCGGCCCGCCGAGCCGGTGGGTACGGCGTCGAGAACACCGGCCACTCGGCGGACCGGGCCGCCCGGCCCGGCCCTGCGCATCCCGGCGCCGTCCCGCACCTGCCCGGCCTCGGCACGTGCGCGGTGGTCCGCCGGCGGTACGGCAGCGGCGCCGTTCAGCCGCACAGCCGGGCGCACACGTACGCCAGCGTGCCCACCACCAGCCGCGCCTGCGGCGGGCGGCCCGCCGTGTCCAGGGTGGGCGGCCGCAGCCAGCGCATGGGCCCGTGGCCGCCGTGGTCGGACGGCGGCGCGGTGATGTGGTCGCCGACGCCCAGGGGGCGCAGGTCCAGGGCGGCGTCGTCCCAGCCCATCCGGTAGAGCAGATCGGGGAGTTCGGCGGCCGCCCCGGGGGCGACGAAGAACTGCGCACGGCCGGTCGGGGTCGCGGCCACCGGGCCGAGCGGCAGACCCATCCGCTCCAGCCGTGCCAGCGCGTTGCGCCCGGCCGCCTCCGGGACGTCGAGGATGTCGAACGACCGGCCCACCGGGAGGAGCACCGCGGCGCCCGGGGTCTCCGCCCAGGTGGCCGCGGCCTTCTCCAGCGTGACGCCGGCCGCCAGCTCCTCGGCGAAGGCCAGCGGGTGGGCGCCGGGGGAGGGGCAGTCGGCGGCGCCGCACGAGCAGTCCGTACGGCCGCTGCCCGCCCGGACCGCACGGGCACCGGGAGCCACGTCCCAGCCCCACAGGCCGGTGTACTCCGCCACCGCCGTGACCTCGGTCGAGCGGGTGCGCCGCCGGGAGGCCGAACGCATCTCCCGGATGCCGCCGATCGTGAAGCCCATGCCCCCTCCAACGGGTGGTGCGTGCCAGTGGTTACGAGCCGGCGCGTTGACGGCGGGCGCCGTTCACGCTCCGTCGGCGGTGGGCGGGGCCGGTGGTGCGACGTGGGGTCACGGGTGGTGCGGTGACCGCCGCGAGCCCGTGCGCACTCCGATCCGCCCGGCCCTGCTCGACCTGTGTCAAGTCAATCGCGAGAGCTCGCCGAGGAGTTCATTCGAAGGGGTGGCGAATGGTGGCGTTTCCCCAATCGCCCTCGCGAGGGGCGTGATCGTAGGATTACTTTCGGTACACGAACCCCGGAGGGGCATCGTTCGCACGGGTATGCCGGTGGCAACGCACCGGTTGAGCACAGGCCAAAAGGTGTGCCCGGAATCCGTGATCGGGTAGATGTACCCCGGACAGGCGTCGCAACGAGCGGGAGCCTGCGGGTGGTTCGAGCGCAGCAGGCACCGGGCATCGAGCACCGAGGCAGCTATCGGGAGGGGCTTCCAGTGGGCGGCAACGGCGGCACCGGCGGCACCGACGCCGTCAAACAACCCAACGCGCAGCTGGGTTCCTGGTTCATGCGCAGCGGCTGGTCCAAGGGCGAGCTGGCCCGCCAGGTCAACCGCCGGGCACGCCAGATGGGCGCCCACCACATCAGCACCGACACCTCGCGGGTGCGCCGGTGGCTCGACGGTGAACAGCCGCGCGAGCCGATCCCGCGCATCCTGTCCGAGCTGTTCTCCGAGCGCTTCGGCTGCGTCGTCGGCATCGAGGAGCTGGGGCTGCGCTCCGCGCACCAGTCCCCGTCCGTCTCCGGTGTGGACCTGCCCTGGGCCGGCGCCCAAACGGTCGGCCTCATCAGCGAGTTCTCCCGCAGCGACCTGATGCTGGCCCGGCGCGGCTTCCTCGGCACCTCCCTCGCCCTCGCCGCCGGCCCCAGCCTCATCGAGCCGATGCAGCGCTGGCTGGTGCCGGTCCCGGCCGGTGCCGGCGGCCCGGAGGAGCCCGACCGCGCCAAGCGGCCGGCCCGGCTGTCCAAGCCGGAGCTGGACCTCCTGGAGGCGACCACCGTGATGTTCCGCCAGTGGGACGCGCAGTGCGGCGGCGGGCTGCGGCGCAAGGCGGTCGTCGGCCAGCTTCACGAGGTCACCGACCTCCTCCAGGAACCCCAGCCGGCGCCGGTCGCCAAGCGACTCTTCAAGGTCGCCGCCGAACTCGCCGAACTGGCCGGCTGGATGAGCTACGACATCGGGCTCCAGCCCACCGCGCAGAAGTACTTCGTGCTGGCGCTGCACGCCTCCAAGGAGGCCGGTGACCGGCCGCTGGGCTCGTACATCCTCTCCAGCATGAGCCGGCAGATGATCCACCTCGGGCGGCCCGACGACGCCCTGGAGCTGATCCACCTCGCCCAGTACGGCAGCCGGGAGACGGCCACCCCGCGCACCCAGGCGATGTTGTATGCGATGGAGGCCCGCGCCTACGCCGGGATGGGCCAGCCCAGCAAGGTCAAGCGGGCGGTCCGGATGGCCGAGGACACCTTCTCCGACGTCATGCCCGGCGAGCCCGAGCCGGACTGGATCCGCTTCTTCTCCGAGGCCGAGCTGAACGCCGAGAACGCCCACTCCTACCGCGACCTGGCCTATGTCGCCGGCCGCAGCCCCACCTACGCCTCGCTCGCCGAGCCCGTCATGACGCGCGCCGTCGAGCTGTTCGGCAAGGATCCCGAGCACCAGCGGTCGTACGCGCTCAACCTCATCGGCATGGCTACCGTGCGGCTGCTGCAGAAGGAGCCGGAAGCCTGTGCGGAGATGGCGCAACGGGCCATCCCGTTCGCCCGGCAGGTCCGCTCGGAGCGGGTCAACACCCGGCTGCGGAAGACCGTGGACACCGCCGCCCGGGAATTCGGCCACGTCGCCGAGGTCGTCCAGCTCAGCGACGAACTCGCCCGCCAGCTGCCGGAACACGCCGAGGCCGCCGTCTGACGGCGTCCCTTTCAGCCCCCGGCCGCGGCCACCGTCCCGTACAGCCCGACTCGGCTCCCCCCTGCCAGGTCACGCGGACGGCAGCCGCGGCCGGGCCCTCGTGTGCGCCCGCGCGCAGGTGGCCCGCCACCGGGGCGCAAGGTTTCGCTGGGTTGAACGGGTGAATCGTCGCTGATCACGGAGTTCATCGGGGCGTAACACAGAAGCCGCCTTCGTCACTGCGGTGAAACACCGACAAGGTTTGGCCGAAACCACCCTGCGACAACCTCATCGCGAAGTCGGCCCACGAGAAACACGCCCGCACGGGCCGCATCGACGACGAGGAGACGCCGATGCCCCCAGGCATCCTGACGCTAGCCGCAGACAAGGTGACACTGAGCCCGGCGAACACCGGGTTCATGCTGATCTGCTCCGCGCTGGTGATGGTCATGACACCCGGACTCGCCTTCTTCTACGGCGGCATGGTGCGGGTCAAGAGCGTGCTCAACATGCTGATGATGAGCTTCATCAGCCTGGGCATCGTGACCCTGCTCTGGGTCCTGTACGGCTTCGGACTCGCCTTCGGCACCGACAAGGGCCACTTCATCGGCTGGGACGGGCACTTCGCCGGCCTCAGCGGCATCGGGCTGACCCAGCTGTGGGGATCCACCACCATCCCGATCTACGTCTTCGCCGTCTTCCAGCTGATGTTCGCGATCATCACGCCCGCGCTGATCAGCGGTGCGCTCGCGGACCGCGTCAAATTCACCGCCTGGGCACTGTTCATCGCCCTGTGGGTCACCCTCGTCTACTTCCCGGTCGCCCACTGGGTGTGGGCCGACGGCGGCTGGCTGTTCAACCTGGGCGTCATCGACTTCGCCGGTGGCACCGCCGTGCACATCAACGCCGGTGCCGCGGCGCTCGGCGTGATCCTGGTCGTCGGCAAGCGCATCGGCTTCAAGAAGGACCCGATGCGGCCGCACAGCCTGCCCCTGGTCATGCTCGGCGCCGGCCTGCTGTGGTTCGGCTGGTTCGGCTTCAACGCCGGCTCCTGGCTCGGCAACGACGACGGCGTGGGCGCGGTCGCCTTCGTCAACACCCAGGTGGCCACCGCCGCCGCGATGCTCGGCTGGCTGGCGTACGAGAAGCTGCGGCACGGCTCGTTCACCACGCTCGGCGCGGCGTCCGGAGCGGTCGCCGGACTCGTCGCGATCACCCCCGCCTGCGGCGCGGTCAGCCCGCTGGGCGCCATCGCGGTCGGTGTCATCGCCGGTGTGCTGTGCGCGATGGCCGTCAACCTCAAGTACAAGCTCGGCTACGACGACTCCCTCGACGTCATCGGCGTCCACCTCGTCGGCGGTGTCGCCGGCTCCCTGCTGATCGGCCTGTTCGCCACCGGCGGCGTGCAGAGCAAGGCCAAGGGCCTGTTCTACGGCGGCGGCTTCGAACAGCTCGGCAAGCAGGCCGTCGGCGTGGTCTGCGTGCTGGTGTACTCGCTGGTGGTCTCCTATGTCCTTGCCAAGGTCATCGACCTGGTGATGGGCTTCCGGATCAGCGAGGACGAAGAGGTCTCCGGCATCGACCAGGCCGCGCACGCGGAGACCGCCTACGACTTCACCGGCGCGGGCGGCGGCAGCGCGGCCCGCAAGGGACCGACACTCGGCGAGGCCCTGACGAAGAAGGTGGACGCGTGAAGCTCATCACGGCAGTAATCAAGCCGCACCGGCTGGACGAGGTGAAGGACGCCCTGCAGGCGTTCGGGGTGCACGGCCTGACCGTCACCGAGGCCAGCGGCTACGGCCGGCAGCGCGGCCACACGGAGGTGTACCGCGGCGCCGAGTACACCGTCGACCTCGTACCGAAGATCCGGATCGAGGTGCTGGTCGAGGACGCGGACGCCGAGGAGCTGATGGACATCGTCGTCAAGGCGGCCCGCACCGGGAAGATCGGCGACGGGAAGGTGTGGAGCCTCCCCGTCGAGGACGCCGTACGCGTGCGGACCGGCGAGCGGGGACCGGACGCGCTGTAACCGGAACGGTCCGGCCCGGCGCCCGGCGGCCGTCCGCCGCCAGGCGCTGGGGCGGCGGACCCCTGAGGCCGGCCGGACCGGTCGGGGCACACGGGGTACGAGCCCCTACGGGGCCGCGGCCGGGCCAAGTGACCAACGGGGGACCCACGACCAAGGAGCGCGCGAGTTGACCGAGAGCGTCGAGCACACGGCAGGACCGGCCGGAGCGCCGCACCCCGGGAGCGAGCCCGCCCCGGGCGGCTACCCCGCGGCCCGGCTGCGGCTCCTCCAGGACAGCGCCCCCACCGGCCCCGACCGCCGCGCCGCCCTCGCCCGGCTGACCGACGACTGGCTGGCCGGCCTCCTCGACCGGCACGCCACCGCCCCCGGCCTGTCCGCCACCGCCCTGGTCGCCGTCGGCGGCTACGGCCGCGGCGAACTCTCCCCACGCAGCGACCTCGACCTGCTCCTGCTGCACGACGGACGCTCCGACCCCCGCGCCCTCGCCGCGCTGGCCGACCACCTCTGGTACCCCGTATGGGACCTCGGCCTGGCCCTCGACCACTCCGTACGCACCCCCGCCGAGGCCCGCAAGACCGCCCGCGAGGACCTCAAGGTGCAGCTGGGCCTGCTCGACGCCCGCCACCTGGCCGGCGACCCGGAGCTCAGCGCCGCGCTGCGCACCGCCGCGTACGCCGACTGGCGCGAAAGCGCCCCCAAGCGGCTGCCGGAACTGCACGCCCTGTGCCAGGAGCGCGCCGAGCGGCAGGGCGAACTGCAGTACCTCCTCGAACCGGACCTCAAGGAGGCCAGGGGCGGACTGCGGGACGCCACCGCACTGCGCGCCGTCGCCGCCTCCTGGCTCGCGGACGCCCCGCGCGGCGGACTCGAAGCCGCGCGCACCCTCCTGCTCGACACCCGCGACGCGCTGCACCTGACCACCGGGCGGGCCACCGACCGGCTCTCCCTCCAGGAGCAGGACCAGGTCGCCGAGGCCCTCGGCGTCCTGGACGCGGACACCCTGCTGCGCCAGACCTACGAAGCAGCCCGCACCATCTCCTACGCCGCCGACGTCACCTGGCGCGAGGTCGGCCGGGTGCTGCGCGCCCGCTCCGTCAGGCCCGTGCTGCGGGGACTGCTGACCGGCCGGACGGCGGGCAAGGGGGAGCGCTCACCGCTCGCCGAGGGCGTCGTCGAACTCGACGGCGAGGCGGTACTGGCCCGCACCGCGCGGCCCGAGCGCGACCCGGTGCTGCTGCTGCGCGCCGCGGCCGCCGCCGCGCAGGCCGGGCTGCCGCTGGCCACCCACGCCATCCGCCGCTGCGCCACCGCGACCGCCGGCCACCCGCTGCCCGTGCCCTGGCCCGCCGAGGCCCGCGAACAGCTGATCACCCTGCTGGGCGCGGGCCCGTACACGGTGCCCGTGTGGGAGGCCCTGGAGGCCGAGGGGATCATCACCCGGCTGCTGCCCGACTGGGAGCGGGTCCGCTGCCGCCCGCAGCGCAACCCCGTCCACACCTGGACGGTCGACCGCCACCTCGTCGAGACCGCCGTACGCGCCTCGACGCTGACCCGCCGGGTGCACCGCCCCGACCTGCTGCTGGTCGCCGCCCTGCTGCACGACATCGGCAAGGGCTGGCCCGGGGACCACTCGGTGGCCGGCGAGACCATCGCCGAGGACCTGGCCGCCCGGCTCGGCTTCGACGCCCGCGACACGACGGTCATCGCCACCCTCGTACGGCACCACCTGCTGCTCGTCGAGACCGCCACCCGGCGCGACCTGGACGACCCGGAGACCGTCGGCGCGGTCGCCGACGCCGTCGGCTCCACCGGCACCCTGGAACTGCTGCACGCCCTGACCGAGGCCGACGCGCTGGCCACCGGGCCCGCGGCCTGGAGCGCCTGGCGCGGCGGGCTCGTCGCCGACCTGGTCAAACGGGTCGCCGCGCGGCTCGCGGGGGAGCCCGAACCGGAAGGGCCGGACGCGGACGGGCCCACCGCGGAGCAGGAGCGGCTGGCGATCGAGGCCGGGCGCACCGGCGGCCCCGTCGTGGCCCTGCACACCCGCGCCGAGCCCACCGCGGAGAGCGCGGAGCAGCCGCCCGCCCAGCAGCCGGTCGGCGTCGAGCTGCTGATCGCCGTCCCCGACCAGCCCGGCGTGCTGCCCGCCGCGGCCGGGGTGCTCGCCCTGCACCGCCTGACCGTGCGCGCCGCCGACCTGCGGTTCCTCGACCCGATAAACGACGGCCCGGTCCTGCTGCTGAGCTGGCGGGTGGCCGCCGAGTACGGTTCGCTGCCGGAGGCCGACCGGCTCCGCGTCGACCTGGTCCGCGCACTGGAGGGCGCGCTCGACGTCCCGGGCCGGCTCGCCGAGCGCGAACGCGCCTACGCCCGCCGCTCGCGCGCCGTGCCCGCCCCGCCGCCCCGGGTCACCGTGGCCGGCGGCAGCTCGCGCACCGCGACCGTCATCGAGGTCCGCGCCCAGGACGCGCACGGCCTGCTGCACCGCATCGGCCGGGCCCTGGAGGGCGCCGGCGTCACCGTCCGCAGCGCGCACATCAGCACCCTGGGCGCCAATGCCGTGGACGCCTTCTACGTCACGGGGGAGGACGGGGCGCCGCTGGCGGACGCGGCCGCCCACGAGGTCGCGTCGGCGGTGGAGGCCGCGCTCCGGTAGCCGGCCCGCACCGGCCGCGGGTACCGGATCCGCAGGCCCCGTCCACAGGTCCGGGCCGGTTCGCTTGCCCGGCCGGATACCCTAGAACCCGACTGCACCCTGCCCCCGACCCCGAGGATCGACGACCGCCGTGTTCGATACGCTTTCCGACCGCTTGGCGAGTACTTTCAAAAACCTCCGGGGCAAGGGCCGCCTGAGCGAGGCGGACATCGACGCCACGGCGCGCGAGATCCGCATCGCGCTGCTCGAAGCAGACGTCGCCCTCCCCGTGGTCCGGGCCTTCATCAAGCAGGTCAAGGAGCGCGCCACCGGCGCCGAGGTCTCCCAGGCGCTGAACCCCGCCCAGCAGGTCATCAAGATCGTCAACGAGGAGCTCATCGGCATCCTCGGCGGCGAGACCCGCCGGCTGCGCTTCGCCAAGCAGCCGCCGACCGTGATCATGCTCGCGGGTCTCCAGGGCGCCGGTAAGACCACCCTCGCCGGAAAGCTCGGCCGCTGGCTCAAGAGCCAGGGCCACGCCCCGCTGCTGGTCGCCTGTGACCTCCAGCGCCCGAACGCCGTCAACCAGCTCCAGGTCGTCTCCGAGCGCGCCGGCGTCGCCTTCTACGGACCCGAGCCGGGCAACGGCGTCGGCGACCCGGTGCAGGTGGCCAAGGACTCGATCGAGCACGCGCGCACCAAGCAGCACGACGTCGTCATCGTCGACACCGCCGGCCGCCTCGGCATCGACGCCGAGATGATGCAGCAGGCCGCGGACATCCGCGACGCGGTCAGCCCCGACGAGGTCCTCTTCGTCGTCGACGCGATGATCGGTCAGGACGCGGTCAACACCGCCGAGGCGTTCCGCGACGGCGTCGGCTTCGACGGGGTCGTCCTGTCCAAGCTGGACGGCGACGCCCGAGGCGGTGCCGCGCTCTCCGTGGCGCACGTCACCGGCAAGCAGATCATGTTCGCCTCCAACGGCGAGAAGCTGGACGACTTCGACGCGTTCCACCCGGACCGCATGGCGTCCCGCATCCTCGGCATGGGCGACATGCTCAGCCTGATCGAGAAGGCCGAGCAGACCTTCAGCCAGGCCGAGGCCGAGAAGATGGCGGCCAAGCTGGCGAAGGGCCCCAAGGAGTTCACCCTCGACGACTTCCTGGCCCAGATGGAGCAGGTCCGCAAGATGGGCTCCATCTCCAAGCTGCTCGGCATGCTGCCCGGCATGGGGCAGATGAAGGACCAGATCAACAACCTCGACGAGCGCGAGGTGGACCGCACCGCCGCCATCATCAAGTCGATGACCCCGGCCGAGCGCGCCGAGCCGACGATCATCAACGGCTCCCGACGGGCCCGTATCGCCAGGGGTTCCGGCGTCGACGTCAGCATGGTCAAGAGCCTCGTCGAGCGGTTCTTCGAGGCCCGCAAGATGATGTCGAAGATGGCCCAGGGCGGTATGCCCGGCATGCCCGGGATGCCTGGCATGGGCGGCGGCCCCCGCAAGAAGAAGCAGGTCAAGCAGGCCAAGGGCAAGCGCAAGAGCGGCAACCCGATGAAGCGCAAGGCGGAGGAGGAGGCCGCGGCCGCCCGCCGCGAGGCCGCCCAGGCCGGCAACCCGCTGGGGCTGCCGCAGGGCGACCAGGCCCCGCAGAACTTCGAACTCCCGGAGGAGTTCAAGAAGTTCATGGGCTGACCCGCCACGCGGACCCGCAATGCCCGGACCCCCGGCCACACCCTCCGTGGCCGGGGGTCCGGGCATTGCGGTTCCGTGCGCCGCTACCGCGTCCGCGCGATCAGATACCGGAAGACATTCGCCATCCAGACCGTCCCGTCCGCCTGCTGGTACGGATGCAGCGCCTCGGCCAGCTCCTTCTCCACCTGACGCTGCTCGGCCGCCTCCAGCGCCGCGTCGAACAGCCCCGTCGACAGCAGCCCGCGCACCGCGCTCGCCATGTCGGCGTACCCGAACGGGCAGGACACCCGCCCCGACCCGTCCGGCCGCAGCCCGGCCCGCGCCGCCAGTTCCTCCAGGTCGTCCCGGTCGCTGAGCCGCCACCCGGCGAAACCCCTCGACGGCTCGGCCAGCCGCCGCGCCACCTGCAGCACCCCGGCCGTCGCGCACCGCTCCACCGGGCCCCAGCCGCCCAGCACCACCGCGCTGCCGCGCTCCGCGAGCCCCACCGCCGTGGCCAGCGACGCCGTCAGCCCCTCGACACTGCTCACACAGCCCACCGGGTGGAAGGCCGTGACCACGTTGAAGGCGGCCTCCCCGGACGCCGCGGCCTCCAGCCCGCCGCTGACCACGCGGGTGTGCTCGGGCATCCCGTCCGGCGTGAGCCGCTCGCGCGCCAGCTCCAGCCGGGACTCGTCGGCATCGACGCCGCTGACCTGCGCCCCGCGCGCCGCGGCGAGCAGCAGCGCCAGGCCCGAGCCGCAGCCGAGCCCCAGCAGCCGGGTGCCGGGGCCGACCCCCAGCCGGTCGTACGCGGCTTCGTAGAGCGGTACCAGCATCCGCTCCTGGATCTCGGCCCAGTCACGGGTGCGGGCCCGCGACCCGGGCGGCGCGGGCGGACGGTCGCAATGCATGGGTCCGGAGTTCGGAAGCTGGTGCCGCACGAGCGTGGGTGACATCGATAGCGCCCCTATTCGCCGAAAACCGAAGCTGTTCCGTACCGATCGCCCCCGTTGTTCGCGCCGTGTGCGCCCCCGAATCCAGACAACTGCGCATCCGTCCGGGCGTCCAGAGGGTGCGCCGGGGTTGTCTCCCGCGCGCCCCCGTATGCGCCGGGCCCGCTCCCTGGAGCGCCGTTCCAGGGTGCCCCGGCCGGTGCGGTTCCGCCACGCCAACGCACGCCGTCCGGACACTCCGCGCGCCCCCGGCCCCGCCTTCGGCGGCCTCGTCCGACGGGCCTACGGTGGAGACGGGCCGGTGCCGGCGGGCACAGCTTCCCGCCGTACCATCGCCGCGGTGATCGCCGGAGCGGCATACGACCGGCTACGCCATGCGGCGTACGCGGGGATACGCACCGGCTTGCGGGCACATGAGCGTCTTCTGCACAGATCGACGCACCCGGCCCTAGGCACGGCCCATGACCAGAAACTGACTGGTACGTGCAAATTATTTGGGATGGCCCGGAATCGGAACACTGGGCGACCCCGGCTCGTTGTCACGACGTGAGCACGACACCGCCTGTCCTCGCCGCCGAGCTGGCGCTCGCCTGGGCCGATATTCAACGGCACCACCCCGAGCTGCCGGACCTGGCCGCGCCCGAGTCCCTGATCGGAGAGTCCTCGTCCGCCTGTGGCGCCGAGCTCTCCTTCGAACGGCTGCTCCACGAGGCAGTCCACGGCATCGCCGCCGCCCGCGGCATCCGCGACACCTCCAGGGCTGGCCGCTACCACAACCGCAGGTTCCTGACGATCGCCGAGGAGCTGGGCCTGGACCACGCCGACGAGCCGCACCCCAGCAGCGGCTTCTCGCTGGTCACCCTCAACCCCGAGGCCAGAAGGCGCTACCGCCCCACCATCGAGCGCCTCGCCAGAGCCCTCAAGGCGCACACCGCCGCGACCGCCACCGACACCGCCCGCAGCTTCCGGGGCCCGGCCGCCCGGCACGGCTCCTCCGGAGGCGGCGTCCGCGTCAAGGCCGTCTGCGACTGCGGACGCAACGTCCGCGTCGTGCCGTCGGTCCTCGCCCAGGCGCCGATCGTCTGCGGCGGGTGCGGCAAGCCCTTCCGGATCCCCGAGGTGGCCGCGGTCGGCTGACCCGAGGGCGTGTGGCACAATGGCTAGCTGTACTCGACAGTCGCACAGGACCCCTCTCTCCTCCGGCTGACGCGTCCATCGGGCACCCGAGTACCGCAAACCCCACGTGGCATCTCGTTGTGCCCAACCACGTCAAGACCAGGAGACACCACTCCCGTGGCAGTCAAGATCAAGCTGAAGCGTCTGGGCAAGATCCGTGCGCCTCACTACCGCATCGTCGTCGCCGACTCCCGCACCCGCCGTGACGGCCGGGCCATCGAGGAGATCGGCCTGTACCACCCGGTGCAGAACCCCTCGCGCATCGAGGTCGACTCCGAGCGTGCCCAGTACTGGCTGAGCGTCGGCGCGCAGCCGACCGAGCCCGTCATGGCCATCCTCAAGGTCACCGGTGACTGGCAGAAGTTCAAGGGTCTGCCCGCCCCGGCGCCCATGAAGGTCGCCGAGCCGAAGGCCGACAAGCGCGCCCTCTTCGAGGCCGCCGCCAAGGCTTCCGGTGACGAGCCGAAGGGTGAGGCCATCACCCCGAAGGCGAAGAAGGCCGACAAGAAGGCGGACGAGGCTGCGGCCGAGTCCACCTCTGAGTCGACCGAGGCCTGAGCATGCTCGAGGAAGCCCTCGAGCACCTCGTCAAGGGCATCGTCGACAACCCCGATGACGTGCAGGTGGCTTCGCGCACCCTGCGCCGCGGACGGGTGCTGGAGGTCCGGGTCCACCCCGACGACCTCGGCAAGGTGATCGGCCGCAACGGCCGCACCGCCCGCGCGCTGCGGACCGTCGTCGGCGCCATCGGTGGCCGTGGCATCCGCGTCGACCTCGTCGACGTGGACCAGGTCCACTGACAAGTTGAACACCGGCTCGGGCCGGGGAGGGCTTTCGAGCCGTCCCCGGCCCGTTGCCGTGGACCGCACAGAAGGAATTGCGCAGTGCAGCTGGTAGTTGCCCGAATCGGTCGCGCCCACGGCATCAAGGGCGAGGTCACCGTAGAGGTCCGCACCGACGAGCCCGAACTGCGGCTCGCCCCGGGAGCCGTCCTCGCCACCGAACCCTCCTCCGTCGGGCCGCTGACCATCACGACCGGCCGGGTGCACAGCGGCAGGCTGCTGCTGCGCTTCGAGGGCGTCGGCGACCGCACGGCCGCCGAGGCGCTGCGCAACACCCTGCTGATCGCGGAGGTCGACCCCGAGGAGGTCCCCGAGGACCCCGAGGAGTTCTACGACCACCAGCTGATCGACCTCGACGTCGTCACCCGCGACGGCACCGCCGTCGGCCGGATCCGCGAGATCTCCCACCTGCCGTACCAGGACCTGCTGATCGTCGAGCGGCCCGACGGCAGCGAGGTGATGATCCCGTTCGTCGCCGAGATCGTTCCGGAGATCGACCTGGAGGAGCAGCGCGCGGTCATCGAGCCGCCGCCCGGTCTCCTCGACGAGAGCCAGGCCGAGATCGCCTCCAGCCGCGAGGACAGCTGATGCGGCTCGACATCGTCACGATCTTCCCCGAGTACCTCGAACCGCTGAACGTCTCCCTCGTCGGCAAGGCCCGGGCCCGCGGACAGCTCGACGTACGCATCCACGACCTGCGGCAGTGGGCCCACGACAAGCACAACACCGTCGACGACACCCCCTACGGCGGCGGCCCCGGCATGGTCATGAAGCCCGAGCCCTGGGGCGAGGCGCTCGATTCCGTGCTGGCCTCCGGCGAGGGCGAACCGGTCGTCGTCGTCCCCACCCCCAGCGGCGAGCCGTTCACCCAGCAGCTCGCCGTGGAACTCTCCGCCAAGCCCTGGCTGGTGTTCACCCCGGCCCGCTACGAGGGCATCGACCGCCGCGTCATCGAGGAGTACGGCGACCGCCTCGACGTCCGCGAGGTCTCCATCGGCGACTACGTCCTGGCCGGCGGCGAGGCCCCGGTACTGGTCATGGTCGAGGCCGTGGCCCGGCTGCTGCCCGGCGTCCTCGGCAACGCCGCCTCCCACCAGGACGACTCCTTCGCACCCGGCGCGATGGCCGACCTCCTGGAGGGCCCCGTCTACACCAAGCCCCCGGAGTGGCGCGGCCGAACGATCCCGGAGGTGCTGGTCAGCGGCCACCACGGCAAGATCGCCCGCTGGCGCCGCGACGAGGCGTTCCGCCGTACCGACCGCAACCGGCCCGATCTGATCGAGCGGGCCGACCCCGCCGCGTTCGACAAACACGACCGCGCGATGCTCGCGGCGCTGGGCTGGTCACAGCGCGAGGACGGCCGATTTGGGCGTACGAGCGAGGCCGTGGAAGAATAGGCCGCTGTTGTCTGCGTCCGGCGTGCGCCCCTGCCACAGGGGGAACGACGCCCGCCCGACGAGGCGGCACCCGAACATCCTCTTTCCGATATCCCGTTGATGACCTGTGGCATCAACGAAGAAAGCAGTAGGTCATGCACCTTCTCGACTCCGTCGACGCCGCGTCGCTGCGCAGCGACATCCCGGCCTTCCGCCCGGGTGACACCATCAACGTCCACGTCCGCGTCATCGAGGGCAACCGCTCCCGTGTGCAGCAGTTCAAGGGCGTTGTCATCCGTCGCCAGGGCGCCGGCGTGCGCGAGACCTTCACGGTCCGCAAGGTCAGCTTCTCCGTCGGCGTCGAGCGCACCTTCCCCGTGCACACCCCGATCGTCGAGAAGATCGAGCTCGTGACCCGCGGTGACGTCCGTCGCGCCAAGCTGTACTACCTGCGCGAGCTGCGCGGCAAGGCCGCCAAGATCAAGGAGAAGCGCGAGCGCTGAGCCGAGCGGTTCCCGGGCCCGATTTTTTGCGCCCGGGCAACGCAAAGCCCCTCTCGCGTCCGGTGTCCGGACTTGGCCGGATAGGCTCTGGGCCCGATGGACACCGACGTACAACTCACGGAGCGCGATCCCTCTCCCGCCCCCGACCAGGGGCCGGAGCAGGGGTCGCGCTTCGCGCGTTTCACCGCTCGTCTGGCCGGGCTGCGCCATCGGCCGGCCACCCTGCTCGCGCTGTGCCTGGCGTTCGTGCTGCTGCTCAGCGCGTTCGTCGCGCAGCCCTTCCTGATCCCCAGCTCCTCCATGGAGAACACCCTGCAGATCGGGGACCGGGTGCTGGTCAACAAGCTGGCGTACCGTTTCGGCAACCAGCCGGCACGGGGCGACGTCGTGGTGTTCGACGGCACCGGGTCGTTCGTTCACAGGGAGCAGGGGGAGAATCCCGTCACGGGGCTGCTGCGTGCGACCGGCGCGGCGCTGGGCCTGGCCCGGCCTGCCGAGACCGACTACGTCAAGCGCGTGATCGGCATCGGCGGCGACCATGTGACCTGCTGCGACGAACGGGGGCGGATCGAAGTGAACGGTGAGGCCGTGCGCGAGGGCTATCTCCATCCCGGGGACGCGCCGTCCTCGGTGACGTTCGACATCGTGGTGCCCGAGGGGAAGCTGTGGGTCATGGGCGATCACCGTGCCCGGTCCAGCGACTCCCGCGACCACCTCGGCGACCCGGGCGGCGGCACGGTCCCCGTGGACGAGGTCATCGGCCGCGCCGACCTGATCACCTGGCCGATCAGCCGCTGGCGCACGCTGTCCGCCCCGATACCCGCCGCGGCAGGCCCTCGTGGGTAGCCGCGGGCGCCCCCGCCACGGGCGGCAGGGCGAGGACGGGCCGGAGCGCGAGGGCGGGGGCGCGTACGACGGTGCCCCGGCGCCCGGAGACGCCCGCGAGCCCGACGGCCGCGGCGGCGGCACGACGCCCCGTCGGCCCCCGACCGGCGGACGGGCCGAGCGGCGGCGCCAGGCCAAGCGCATCAAGCGCCGCAGGCAGCGCTCCTACCTCAAGGAAATCCCCATCCTTGTCGGCGTGGCGCTGGCCATCGCCCTGGTCCTGAAGACCTTCCTGGTCCAGGCGTTCGTCATCCCGTCCGGCTCCATGGAACAGACGATCAGGATCGGCGACCGGGTGCTGGTCGACAAGCTCACCCCGTGGTTCGGCTCCAAGCCCGCACGGGGCGATGTCGTCGTCTTCAAGGACCCCGGCGGCTGGCTCAAGGGCGAACAGCACCAGCCCACCGGGGACAGCGGCGCGTTCCAGCCCGTCAAGGACGCCATGACCTTCATCGGGTTGCTGCCGTCGGCCGATGAGCAGGACCTGATCAAGCGCGTGGTGGCGGTCGGTGGCGACACCGTCAAGTGCTGCGACAAGCAGGGCCGGGTCACCGTCAACGGCAACCCGCTGACCGAACCGTACGTCCACCCGGGCAACCCGCCCTCCCAGCTGAAGTTCACCGTGAACGTCCCCACCGGGCGGATCTTCGTGATGGGCGACCACCGTTCGGACTCCGCGGATTCGCGCTTCCACCTCGACGAGCCGTACCGTGGCACGGTCTCGGAGGACAGCGTCGTGGGCCGCGCCGTGGTGATCGCCTGGCCGTTCAGCCACTGGCGGCGCCTCGAAGAGCCCGACACATTTGCGACCGTCCACGACGCGCCGGGCGCCAAGGCGTCCGCGGCGGGTGTGCCGCATAGGGTGTCACCCGAGAGTTTGACCGTACTCCCGACCCCTGCGGAACTCCCGCTCGTTATGGGAGTGGTGGGCCTGCACCGGTTGACGGGTGGGCGAGTCCGTGGAGTGAGGAGCAGATGTGGGGGACTTGGCGGTCGGCGCGCGGTCCGGAACGGAAGAGCCCGAGGAGCCGGCAGGGCGCGGTGAGCAGTCGGCGGCGAGTTCCGTGCATGGGTCACGCTCACAGTCACAGTCGGAGCCGCAGGGCTCGGTGCCGCTGGACAAGCCCGGCACTTCCGGCACGTCCGATACGTTGGACCCAGCATCGGGCGAGGAGGCGGGCGGCAGCATGAAGAAGGCCAAGAAGCCGCGTGCCTTCTGGAAGGAGCTGCCGATCCTCATCGGCATCGCCCTGCTCCTCGCGCTGCTGATCAAGACGTTCCTGGTGCAGGCGTTCTCCATCCCCTCCGACTCGATGCAGGACACCCTGCAGCGCGGGGACCGGGTGCTGGTCGACAAGCTGACGCCGTGGTTCGGCTCCAAGCCGCAACGCGGCGAGGTCGTCGTCTTCCACGACCCGGGCGGCTGGCTGAACGAGACCCCCACCCCCGAGCCGAACCCGGTCCAGAAGGTCCTCAGCTTCATCGGCCTGATGCCCTCGGCCGAGGAGAAGGACCTGATCAAGCGGGTCATCGCGGTCGGCGGCGACACCGTCGAGTGCCACGGCAGCGGCCCGGTCAAGGTCAACGGCAAGGCGCTCAAGGAGGACTCGTACATCTTCCCCGGCGCCACCCCGTGCGGTGACCGCGCCTTCGGCCCGATCCACGTCCCCAAGGGCCGGATCTGGGTGATGGGCGACCACCGCGACGACTCCCTCGACTCCCGTTACCACCAGAACCTCAAGGGCAACGGCACGGTCTCGGAGGACGAGGTCGTCGGCCGGGCATTCACCATCGCCTGGCCCATCAACCGCTGGGCGACCCTGCCGGTACCGGACACTTTCGACCAGCCCGGGATCAACAAGGCAATGGCGGCGGCTCCGGCCGCCCTCGGACTGGCCGGCGCGGTGCCGATCGTGATGTGGCGTCGCCGGAGGCTGACCGCGGGGCGTAACCCCAGGTAAGGTGCCGTCCCGGATCTTCGACGCGGCCGGTCCGCGGGGTGGGAGCTGGGATGAGCAGCAGTACGGAACGCAGGACCGACGGCCGCGGCCGGACGACGGGCAGTGCGCTGTCCGGTCTGGCCGTGGCCCTCGGCTGTGCGCTGTTCCTGGGCGGCTTCGTGTGGGCGGCGCTGATCTACCGCCCCTATACGGTGCCGACGGATTCGATGTCACCGACGATCGCGCCCGGCGCCCGGGTCATCGCCGAGAAGGTGGACGGCTCCGAGATACGCCGCGGCGACGTCGTCGTCTTCAAGGACTCCGTGTGGGGCGCCCTGCCGATGGTCAAGCGCGTCGTCGGCGTCGGCGGCGACAAGGTCTCCTGCTGCACCAAGCGCGGCCTGCTGACGGTTAACGGCACCCCGATCGACGAACCGTATCTGCAGGGCAGCGGCCCTGCCTCGCCCATCGGCTTCAAGGCGAAGGTCCCGGCCGGTCAGCTGTTCCTGCTCGGTGACCACCGCAGCGACTCCCTCGACTCCCGGGTCCACCTCACCGACGGCGACCACGGGGCGGTCTCCCGCCGCGCCGTCCAGGCCCGCGTCGACGCCCGCGCCTGGCCGCTGGGAAGCGTCGGCGTGATGCAGCGCCCGGCCGCCTTCTCCGCCCTCCCCGGCGGCACCTCCCAGCCCGGCCCGATCCAGCCGATCACCCTCGCCGTCGTCGCCGGCGCGGTCCTCATCCTCGGCGGAGCGGCCTACGGGCCCCTCGCCCGGCGCAAGGCGCGCCCGCGTGACTGAGCAGCCGGAGCGCGACCGCACCCGGTCGGAGCCGGCAGCCGTCCGCCAGGTGTCCCGCGTCGTGCTGCTCGATCCGGACGACCGGATCCTGCTGCTCCACGGATACGAACCGGCCCGGCCGGGCGAGACGTGGTGGTTCACGCCCGGCGGCGGCCTGGAAGGCGACGAGACGCGCGAAGAGGCCGCGCGCCGGGAGCTGGCCGAGGAAACCGGTATCACCGACGTCGCGCTGGGTCCCGTCCTGTGGAAGCGCCACTGCGCCTTCCCCTTCGACGGGCGGCGCTGGGAGCAGGACGAGTGGTACTACCTGGCCCGCACCGACCGGACGGCCACCGACACCGCCGGCCACACCGACCTGGAACGACGCAGCGTTTCGGGACTGAGGTGGTGGACTTCGGAGGAACTGTCGGCGTCCCATGAGACGGTGTATCCGACCAGACTCGCCGAGCTGCTGCGCACGCTGCTCGACGATGGGCCCCCGAGTGCGCCGGTGCACCTGGAGACCGAGAGGGTCTGACGCACAATAGGGGGACGCACGGCTGAAGGGGATCTGCCATGAGCGCCGAGGACCTCGAAAAGTACGAGACCGAGATGGAGCTGAAGCTCTACCGGGAGTACCGCGACGTCGTCGGACTGTTCAAATATGTGATCGAGACCGAGCGTCGCTTCTACCTGACCAACGACTACGAGATGCAGGTGCACTCGGTACAGGGTGAAGTCTTCTTCGAGGTGTCGATGGCTGACGCCTGGGTCTGGGACATGTACCGCCCGGCCCGTTTCGTCAAGCAGGTGCGCGTCCTCACGTTCAAGGACGTGAACATCGAAGAGCTGAACAAGAGCGATCTGGACCTGCCGGGGAGCTGATCCGGCGGCGAGCCGACGAACGACGGGCCGCGCGACGGCCGGGCACGCGAGACGCCTGGCGAGCGCGGCCCGCTGCTGTCCGGGGGTGGGGGGCCGGGCTGGCGCCCCCGGCCTCCGGCGGGTGTGGCGTGGCGTGGCGGCCGAGGTGCGCGGGGCCTGGACGGCCGCGACTTCACCCGCCCGGGTGAGCGAGTTATCCACATTCCGGCTGTTCTCCACCAAGATCCAACAGCTCCGCCCGGCCGCGTCACAGTCGGTGGCGGAGGTGGTACCGCATGAACACCACGCAGGCCGGCCACAGGGCCGCACACGACACCCGGACACCCGGGCAGAGCCCCGAACCGGCGGCCGGCGCCGACACCGGCACGCAGCCCACGGGCCGGGCGCAGGGAAGGCGCCGCAGCAGGCCACGACAGGACTTACGAGCCGCTGAAGACAACAGGCCACCGGGCGTCGCGCCCACCGCGCCCCCACCCGCACCGGCCCCATCCGCCGCAGCGACCAGCCGGCCGGCCGGCACCAAACCCGCTGACATCCGGCGGCGCGCGCTGGGCCGCTACGGCGAGGACCTGGCCGCCCGACGGCTCACCGAAGCCGGCATGCGCATCCTGGACCGCAACTGGCGCTGCCGTGAGGGCGAGATCGACATCGTCGCGGCCGACGGCGATGCCGTGGTGGTCTGCGAGGTCAAGACCCGTCGCGCCGGCCGCTACGAACACCCCATGGCGGCCGTCCGTCCCCAGAAGACCGCCCGACTGCGCCTGCTGGCCGAGCGCTGGCTGGAACGGCACGGCGGCCCGCCACCGGGAGGCGTACGCATCGACGTCATCGGCGTCCTGATCCCGGCCCGCGGCGCCCCGGTCGTCCAGCACGCACGGGGGGTGGCCTGATGGGATTCGCCCGCACGTGCTCCGTCGCCCTGGTCGGCGTCGAAGGGGTCGTCGTCGAGGTCCAGGCCGACCTGGAACCCGGCGTCGCCGCCTTCACCCTCGTCGGACTCCCCGACAAGAGCCTGATCGAATCCAGGGACCGGGTCCGCGCCGCCGTGACGAACTCCGGCGCCGAATGGCCCCAGAAGAAGCTCACCGTCGGCCTCAGTCCGGCCTCCGTCCCCAAGAGCGGCAGCGGATTCGACCTCGCCGTGGCCTGCGCCGTCCTCGGCGCCGCCGAACGACTCGACCCCCGCGAGCTCACCGACCTGATGATGATCGGCGAACTCGGCCTCGACGGCCGTGTCCGCCCCGTCCGCGGCGTGCTGCCCGCCGTGCTCGCCGCCGCGGACGCCGGATACCGCCAGGTCGTCGTGCCGGAGCGGACCGCCGCCGAGGCATCGCTCGTCCCCGGCATCTCCGTCCTCGGCGTCCGCAGCCTGCGGCAGCTGATCGCCGTGCTCGCCGACGAACCCGTACCCGAAGAGGAAGACGCACTCGAGGAGGGCCGCCCCGACCCGCTGCTGGCCGGCCTGCTCGTCCCCGGTACGGGCGTCAGCGCCGGCCTGCCCCGGGGCGAGCACACCCCTGACCTCGCCGACGTGGCAGGCCAGGAAACCGCCCGCCGCGCCCTCGAAGTGGCTGCCGCCGGACGGCACCACATCTTTCTGAAGGGCCCGCCCGGTGCCGGCAAGACGATGCTCGCCGAACGCCTCCCGGGCCTGCTGCCACCCCTGACCCCCAAGGAATCCCTGGAGGTCACCGCCGTCCACTCGGTCGCCGGGACCCTCCCACCGGGACAACCGCTGGTCCACCGCCCGCCCTATTGCGCCCCGCACCACTCCGCGACGATGGCGTCCCTCGTCGGCGGCGGCAGCGGAATGCCCCGCCCCGGAGCCGTCTCCCTCGCCCACCACGGCGTGCTCTTCGTGGACGAGGCCGCCGAGTGCAGCCCGAGTGTCCTGGACGCACTGCGCCAGCCGCTGGAATCCGGCCACGTCGTCGTCGCCCGCGCCGCCGGCATGCTGCGGATGCCCGCCCGCTTCCTCCTGGCCCTCGCCGCCAACCCCTGCCCCTGCGGACGGCACGGCACCACCGGCGGAGGCTGCGAATGCCGGCCGTCCTCCATCCGCCGCTACCGCTCCCGGCTCTCCGGCCCGCTGATGGACCGCGTGGACCTACGGATCTGCGTGGAACCCGTCGCCCGCTCCGAACTGGTCACCCTCGGCCGCAGCGCCGAATCCACCGCGACCGTCGCCGCACGCGTACAGGCCGCCCGCGAACGCGCCGAGGCCCGCCTCGCCGGCACCCCCTGGCACACCAACAGCGAAGTCCCCGGCCACGAACTCCGCACCCGCTGGCAGGTGCACCCGGGCGCCCTCGCCCAGGCGGAACGCGACCTCGAATGCGGCCTCCTGACCGCCCGCGGCCTCGACCGTGTGCTGCGCGTCGCCTGGACCGCCGCCGACCTCGCCGGCCGCGACCGCCCCACCCGGGAAGACGTCAACTGGGCCCTGGAACTGCGCACCGGCGTACGACGCGGAGCGCTCACCACAGCAGGCGCGGGCGGCGCCGGCGCGGACATCGGCGCACTCCACCGCGAGACCGCCACCACGCGGCCGCCCACCAAGCAGGGATGAGCCATGACCGGAATCGACGCATGGGGCTTCGCCACCGGCACCCCGCCCGTCCCACCAGCACCTCGACAGCCCTACGAACCACAGCGCACCGCCCGCGCCGCGCTCACCCGGATTCTCGAACCGGGCGACGAGACCGCCGGCCGCTGGCTCCGCGAGATGGGCCCGGTAGCCCTGTGGCACGCACTCACCGACGACGACGCCGTCCCGCCGACGGGCGCGAGCCGGACCAAGATCGCGGGCCTGAGACTGCGCGCCGCCCGGGCCCGCCCCGCCGAGGACCTCGCGGAGGTCGCCGCCCTCGGCGGCCGCTTCCTCTGCCCCGGTGACGACGAATGGCCCAGCCAGCTCGACGACCTCGGCGATGCCCGCCCCATCGGCCTCTGGGTGCGCGGGCAGGCCAACCTCAGGCTGTGGGCGCTGCGCTCCGTCTCCGTCGTCGGGGCCCGGGCCTGCACCGAATACGGCGCCCACCTCGCCGCCACCCTCAGCGCCGGACTCGCCGACCGCGGCTGGACCGTCGCCTCCGGTGCCGCCTACGGCATCGACGGCGCAGCCCACCGAGGCACCCTTGCCGCGGACGGCGCCACCATCGCCGTACTCGCCTGCGGCGTCGACCACCCCTACCCGCGCGGCCACACCGAACTGATCGGAAGGATCGCCGAACAAGGCTTGCTGGTGGCCGAGTTGGCGCCCGGCGACCACCCCACCCGCAGCCGCTTCGTCCAACGCAACCGCGTCATCGCCGCACTCACCAGAGGGACCGTCGTCGTGGAAGCCGAACTCCGCAGCGGCTCACTGGTCACCGCCCGGCGCGCACTCGCCCTCGGCCGCTACACGATGGGTATGCCGGGCCCCGTCACCAGCGGCCTGTCCGCCGGCGTCCACCAACTCCTGCGCGGCGAGGCCGCGGTGGTCACCGACGCCGACGAAGTCATCGAACTTGTCGGCAGCATCGGCGACCTCGCCCCCGAACGCCGCGGACCGACCCTGGTCCGCGACCTCCTCGACCCCGTCGCGACCCGCGTGCTGGAGGCGCTGCCGGCCCGCGGTGCAACGGACAGCGCACGCCTGGCGCAAGAAGCCGGCACGCCCCACGACCTCACCCACGCCAAGCTCCTGGAGCTGCAGTCCCTCGGATTCGTTCAAAGGTACGGCGACCACTGGGAGTTGGCGCGACGCGCCGAGAGCACCGACGGTTCCCGGCGAGGCGGTCCTTGACCTGGGGCGAACGGGTGAAAGGGTGAGGGGAATGACCGCAGAATCCAGGTTTGCCGTACTTCGCCGCACCCGCCTGCCCCATGGGCAGGCGCCGATGTGGCGCAACGGGCGCACGGGCGCCGGCCCGCCGTGCCACCGCGTGCGTCCGCACGGCCCTCCGAACGCCTGCACCCGGCATCGTATGCGGATGTCGACACGCCGTACGAGGTAACCCTGAGGTGCGGGCAGCGGAACGTATCTGCGCACCCCCGAACTCGCTCTCCTCGCGCACCGCAACACTCCGGTCACGCTACGCTCACAGGCAATTCAACCCTCATGCATCCACCCACCCACGTCTCGGCAGAACGGCTCAAGGCGACGAATGCCCCAGCACACCTCCGGGTCTGACCGCGCGGCAGTACCACCCGCCGCGCGCGGCAGCGTGCGCCCCGCCGCGCCCAGCTCCCTCGACGAGCTGTGGCGCTCCTACAAGGCATCGGGCGACGGCAGGCTGCGGGAACAACTGATCCTGCACTACTCGCCACTCGTCAAATACGTCGCCGGCCGCGTCAGCGTCGGTCTGCCGCCCAACGTGGAGCAGGCCGACTTCGTGTCCTCGGGAGTCTTCGGCCTGATCGACGCCATCGAGAAGTTCGACCCCGAACGCTCCATCAAATTCGAGACCTACGCCATCACCCGCATCCGCGGCGCGATGATCGACGAACTGCGCGCCCTGGACTGGATCCCACGCTCCGTACGCCAGAAGGCCCGCGCCGTCGAGCGCGCCTACGCCACCCTCGAGGCCCAGCTGCGCCGCACTCCCACGGAGGCAGAGGTCGCCGAGGAGATGGGCATCGCGCTGGAGGAGCTCCACGGAGTGTTCAGCCAGCTGTCCCTGGCGAACGTGGTGGCGCTGGAAGAGCTCCTGCACGTCGGTGGCGAGGGCGGTGAACGGCTGAGCCTGATGGACACCCTCGAGGACACGGCCGCCGAGAACCCCGTCGAGATCGCCGAGGACCGCGAACTGAGACGGCTCCTGGCACGGGCCATCAACACCCTCCCCGACCGGGAGAAGACCGTGGTCACCCTCTACTACTACGAGGGCCTCACGCTCGCCGAGATCGGCAACGTCCTCGGCGTCACGGAGAGCAGGGTCAGCCAGATCCACACCAAGTCCGTACTCCAGCTCAGGGCGAAACTCGCCGACGTCGGCCGCTGAAACACGGCCCGCCGGCCTGGCCCGCGCACATCGTGTCGCCATGCGGAGTGCCGCGGCCGGGGCCCCATCCGTAGAGTGGGGGCGTGCCCAGGATTCGAGCGGCCTCTGTGGCCGAGCACCGGACCATGCAGCGCGGCGCCCTGTTGGACGCCGCTCGCACCCTGCTGTCCGAGGGCGGAACGGAAGCGCTGACCTTCCCCGCCCTCGCCGAGCGGACGGGACTCGCGCGCTCCTCCGTGTACGAGTACTTCCGCTCGCGAGCGGCCGTCGTCGAAGAGCTGTGCGCCGTCGACTTCCCTGTGTGGGCCGCCGAGGTCGCGGCGGCGATGGAGCGCGTCGAGCGTCCCGAGGAGAAGATCGAGGCGTATGTGCGCCGGCAGCTGGCACTGGTCGGTGACCGGCGCCACCGTGCCGTCGTCGCCATCTCGGCCGGCGAGCTGGACGCGGGCGCACGCGAGAAGATCCGCGCGGCGCACGGCGGGCTCATCGCCATGATCGTCGAGGCGCTCGCCGCCCTCGGTCACGAACAGCCCCGGCTCGCGGCCATGCTCCTCCAGGGCGTCGTCGACGCCGCGGTCCGCCGCATCGAACTCGGCGCCGCGGAAGACCCGACCGACATCACCGAGGCAGCGGTCACCATGGCCCTCCGCGGGGTGTCCCACCCCTAGCCCGTAGCCTCGGCCCCCCCGGGGCCCCCACCCCCCACCCCCCTCCCCACCCCCTCCACACCCGCCTCAAGTTGTCTGCGCAGCCCGCAGCCCGCAGCCCGCAGCCCGCAGCCCGCAGCCCGCAGCCCGCAGCCCGCAGCCCGCAGCCGGCTCCGCGCGGCCGGGCGCCCGCGGCCTCGGCGTGCCTTGCTGCCCGGTGACACCTGGTCGGCTTGGTGACACCTGGCCCGGGGCAGGGCGCGACGCCGCTGCTGTGCCGTCGGGCCCGTCGTGTCGCCGGGCCCCGCCGACCGGGCCATGCCCTAACGGCACTCGGTCTCCACCGGCGCCCGGTCTCCGAGCCCCGCGCCCCGCGCGCCCCCCGTTTTTCCCGGTGCCGTGTTCCGGGCTCCTCCCGCTCTGCCCACTTGTCGGCTGGCACCTGGGCCCGCTCACGTCGTCGGCCCAGCGGCACGCGCCCTGCCTGCGGAAACGTGCTCCTCGGGGCCTCCCTTCCCGGCAGTACGCGCGCCCTTGTGCCCCGCGTGGGCACGTTTTCTCGCCGAGCGAGGGGGCGAGAGTCGGCCGACGGCCCAGAGGGTTGCGGCCGCGAGCGCGACTGCCCCGGTCAGAGCGGCGCCCGACGGTTTCGACCTGGTCTCCTCGGCTGCGGACTTCGGTGGTCCCGGCAGTCGGCGGCCGGTGGGGCCGTCGGCGGGCAGGGGGACTCCGAAGACCGGCAGCAGGCGGGACGGGCCGCCGTTGCGCATGCTCGGGGGCAGTAGGGACAGGGGATCCAGGTAGGTCTTGCCGCGGCGCAGGCCCCAGTGGAGGCACGGTTCGCGGCAGTGGAACGGGCCGCGCTGCAGTTCACCGACCGGTTGGCCCGCAGCAACGCGCTGGCCCTTGTGGACCGTGGCGCGTACGGGTTCGTACGTGGTTCGTAAGGGCGGGCGGCCGGAGGGGGACAGTTCGATGGTCAGGACGCCACGGTCGGCGACCTTCCCGGCGTAGGTCACGCGGCCCGGCGCGGCGGACCGTACGGTCGCGCCGACCGGGGAGGCCAGGTCCACGCCCCGGTGCCCGGCGGCCCAGGGAGCCGGGGGCGGTTCCCAGCCGCGTAGCACCGTGGGCCGTATGCCGCTCCGCCCCTTCCCGTCCACCGGCCAGGCCCGGTCCGCCAGCTGTCCCGTCCGGCCGGCCTCCTGCCGCTCGCCGTGCCGGACGTCCCGGCCCCCTGTTGCTTCTCGTGTCCGTCCGCGTGTGGGTGTTCCGGTGTACGCGATCGGCCGCGCCGTCGTTGCCGTCGCCGTGGCCGCCAGGGGTGGGGCCGTCGCGGGAGACGGCTGGGGGAGGACGGTCGCGGTTGCTGTCGGGAGGGTGAGGAGCAGCGCGGCCGTGGCGGGGGTCAGGAGTGCGGTCGCCGCGCGGGCGGGGAAGAAGCAGCTGGCGCCGGGGGTGCGTGGCTGCTGGTGGGGAAGTGGGCGTAAGGGTGCGCGCCGGGGAGTGGTGGGTGGGGGAGCGGGGCGCTGCCCGTGGTGGGGATTGCCCCGGCTCGTGGTCTGCGCGCGCCGGAGGAATCGAGGGAGTGTGCCCCGGCGGGCGGCCCCGTTCTTGAGCCGCGCGCCTCGCACGGGGCGCGGCGGCTGCGTGCCGTGGAGGGGGCGGCGCGGGTGTCGGGTGGGTCGGTGTGTTTCTCGGGTCTGTCGTCGCATGGCTCGACAGTGGCGTAGGCCGGGTGCGGCGTGCGGATCTTGGTCCGGAGCTGTGGACGAAGGGCGGCTTGTGGAAAACGGCGTCACCCGGGAGGGGGATCCCGCTTGTCCGAGGCCGAGTATTCGGCCGGCTCCCCGCGCCGTCGCCTCACCCGGTCGGCCCCCGGTTGTCACTCGGTCGGGCTTCCGGGCTCACTCGGCCGGGGCTCGAAATGGTGCGTGTCGCCCGGTGCATCGGCAGTCCCGTACACTTCTGATGGCGATCCGGGTCACCGGGTCGACTTCGCACGCCCCGCCGTAAGTGCCCAGTCCCGTTCGGGCAGCACGACGGCCGCGCTCCTCGGTCCTCGGACGGCTCCGCAAGGTGTCTTCCCCGGCAGGCGCGTCGGGGCGTCAGGCACCGCGGCCGACCGGCCGCAGTGGAACCGAGCACAACAAGGAGTACGGCCATGGCCGTCGTCACGATGCGGGAGCTGCTGGAGAGCGGCGTCCACTTCGGGCACCAGACCCGCCGCTGGAACCCGAAGATGAAGCGCTTCATCTTCACGGAGCGCAACGGCATCTACATCATCGACCTGCTCCAGTCGCTGTCGTACATCGACCGCGCCTACGAGTTCGTCAAGGAGACCGTCGCCCACGGCGGCTCGGTCATGTTCGTCGGCACGAAGAAGCAGGCCCAGGAGGCCATTGCCGAGCAGGCGACCCGCGTGGGCATGCCCTACGTGAACCAGCGCTGGCTCGGCGGCATGCTGACCAACTTCTCGACCGTCTACAAGCGCCTGCAGCGCCTGAAGGAGCTCGAGCAGATCGACTTCGAGGATGTGGCCGCGTCCGGCCTCACCAAGAAGGAGCTCCTGGTTCTCTCCCGCGAGAAGGCCAAGCTGGAGAAGACCCTCGGTGGTATCCGCGAGATGCAGAAGGTGCCCAGCGCCGTCTGGATCGTGGACACCAAGAAGGAGCACATCGCCGTCGGTGAGGCGCGCAAGCTCAACATCCCGGTCGTCGCGATCCTCGACACCAACTGCGACCCGGACGAGGTCGACTACAAGATCCCGGGCAACGACGACGCGATCCGCTCCGTCACCCTGCTCACCCGCGTGATCGCCGACGCCGTCGCCGAGGGCCTCATCGCCCGCTCCGGTGCCGCCACCGGCGACCAGAAGCCCGGCGACAAGGCTGCCGCTGAGCCGCTGGCCGAGTGGGAGCGCGACCTGCTCGAGGGTGAGAAGAAGGCAGACTCCGAGGACGCTGCTGAGAAGCCCGCCGAGGCCCCGGCCGCTGAGGCCCCGGCCGCCGAGGCCGAGAAGCCGGCGGACGCCGAGCAGGCCTGACCTCAGAACCGGCGATGACGGCGGGGGAGGGCGCCACGAGCGCCGCCCCCGCCGTCCACCCGTAGATCTTTCGACTTCGAGATTTCGAGAAGAGATTCACAGACCATGGCGAACTACACCGCCGCTGACGTCAAGAAGCTCCGCGAGCTCACCGGCGCCGGCATGATGGACTGCAAGAAGGCCCTGGACGAGGCCGAGGGCAACGTCGACAAGGCCGTCGAGGCGCTGCGCATCAAGGGCCAGAAGGGCGTCGCCAAGCGTGAGGGCCGCTCCGCCGAGAACGGCGCCGTGGTTTCGCTGATCGCGGACGACAACACCTCCGGCGTCATCGTCGAGCTGAAGTGCGAGACGGACTTCGTCGCCAAGGGTGACAAGTTCCAGGCCGTCGCCAACGAGATCGCTGCGCACGTCGCGAAGACCTCCCCGGCCGACCTCGAGGCCCTGCTCGCCTCCGAGATCGAGGCCGGCAAGACCGTCCAGGCGTTCGTTGACGAGGCCAACGCCACCCTGGGCGAGAAGATCGTCCTGGACCGCTTCGCGCAGTTCTCCGGCGGCTACGTGTCGGCGTACATGCACCGCACCATGCCTGACCTGCCGCCGCAGATCGGTGTCCTCGTCGAGCTCGACAAGGAGAACGCCGAGGTCGCCAAGGGTGTCGCGCAGCACATCGCCGCCTTCGCGCCGAAGTACCTCGCCAAGGAGGACGTCCCGGCCGAGGTCGTCGAGGCCGAGCGCCGCGTCGCCGAGGAGACCACGCGTGCGGAGGGCAAGCCCGAGGCCGCCCTGCCGAAGATCGTCGAGGGTCGCCTCAACGGCTTCTTCAAGGACGCGACGCTGCTCGGTCAGCCGTACGCGCTCGACAACAAGAAGTCCGTCGAGAAGGTCCTCCAGGAGGCCGGTGTCACCCTGAAGCGCTTCTCGCGCATCAAGGTCGGCATCTGAGAGCCTGCCGCAAGGCAGCGAATGACCTGCGACCCCGCTAGGGTCGTACGCAGTCGGCCGCTCAACGGCCGGCCGCAGATGTGACGAGGAGGCCATTGCCGCACAGGGATCTGGAACAGACCCACGGCAATGGCCTTCTTCGTATGTGCACGAGGAGAGCTCAATGAATCACGGTGCCGACGGCGCGCACACAGACCATGCCGGTCACGGAGGCAGGCAACGCTTCCTGCTGAAGCTGTCTGGCGAAGCCTTCGCCGGCGGCGGCGGACTCGGTGTCGACCCCGACGTCGTGCACGCGATGGCCCGCGAGATCGCCGCCGTGGTGCGCGACGGCTACGAGATCGCCATCGTGATCGGCGGCGGCAACTTCTTCCGCGGTGCCGAACTCCAGCAGCGCGGCATGGACCGGGCCCGGTCCGACTACATGGGCATGCTCGGCACAGTGATGAACTGCCTCGCCCTCCAGGACTTCCTGGAGAAGGAAGGCATCGACTCGCGCGTCCAGACGGCGATCACCATGGGACAGGTGGCGGAGCCGTACATTCCGCTGCGCGCGGTGCGCCACCTGGAGAAGGGCCGGGTCGTGATCTTCGGCGCCGGCATGGGCATGCCGTACTTCTCCACGGACACCACGGCCGCCCAGCGCGCCCTGGAGATCGACGCCGAGGCCATGCTGATGGGCAAGAACGGTGTCGACGGCGTCTACGACTCCGACCCCAAGAAGAACCCCGACGCGGTGAAGTTCGACGCGCTCGAGTACGGCGAGGTCATCGCCCGCGACCTGAAGGTCGCCGATGCCACCGCCATCACGCTGTGCCGGGACAACAAGCTCCCGATCCTCGTGTTCGAACTGCTCGCCGAGGGCAACATCGCGCGTGCGGTGAAGGGTGAGAAGATCGGCACGCTCGTCAGCGATCAGGACACCCGGGCCTGACGGCCCCAACTGCCGTGATTCCGTACGGGCATCGGCCCGTACGGGCGGCAACTCCCGGCCGGGGGAAGACCTCGGTACGGGGATGGACAACCGCCTGCCGGTCGGACACCGTGCAGGAGAAGACGCGCGGCAGGGGCGAGGCTCTGCTTCTTACCGATAAGACCAGGAGCAAGTGGTGATCGAAGAGATCCTCCTCGAGGCCGAGGAGAAGATGGAGAAGGCCGTCGTGGTCGCCAAGGAGGACTTCGCCGCGATCCGCACCGGGCGTGCGCACCCGGCGATGTTCAACAAGATCGTGGCTGACTACTACGGCGCGATGACGCCGATCAACCAGCTGGCGTCGTTCTCGGTTCCCGAGCCCCGCATGGCCGTGGTGACCCCGTTCGACAAGAGCGCGCTGCGCAACATCGAGCAGGCCATCCGCGACTCCGACCTCGGCGTCAACCCGAGCAACGACGGCAGCATCATCCGGGTGACCTTCCCCGAGCTGACCGAGGAGCGCCGCAAGGAGTTCATCAAGGTCGCCAAGAACAAGGCCGAGGACTCGAAGATCTCGATCCGCAGCGTCCGGCGCAAGGCCAAGGAGGCGCTGGACAAGCTCGTCAAGGACAAGGAGTCCGGCGAGGACGAGGTGCGCCGTGCGGAGAAGGAGCTCGACGACACCACCGCGAAGTACGTCGCGCAGGTGGACGAGCTGCTCAAGCACAAGGAAACCGAGCTCCTCGAGGTCTGATGAACGAGTCATCCTGGGGGGCCTCGCCCGGCGCCGGCCGATGGGGACCGCCCGAACACGGACCGGCCTCCTCGCTTCGCGGGGCGGCGCCGCCCTCGGCGGGTCCCGTGCACGACTGGGGTGAAGCGGCGCAGACTCGGCCCATGCCGATCGTGCCCGAGCCAGGCGGACACCAGGACGACGACCGGGAACAACGGGACATCCGGAATGACCGGCACGACCCGGACGACCGGGGGGCTGCTCGCCTGAGCGGCCCCCTGTTCCGCGATGAAAAGCCGCAGGAGCCCATGCCCACCTCTTTTCCCGGGTCCGACCGCACGGCGGACTCTGAGAAGCCGAAGAAGAAGAGCGCGGGCCGCAACCTGCGGGCCGCGATAGGGGTCGGTGTCGGCCTCGGCGTGGTCATCCTCGCGTCGCTCTTCGTCTACAAGCCCGTGTTCGTCGGCGTGATCGCGATCGCCGTCGTCGTGGGCCTGTGGGAGCTGACCTCGCGGCTGGCGGAGCGCAAGGACATCCGGGTGCCGCTGGTGCCGCTGGCGGTCGGCGGGACGGCCATGGTCGTCGCCGGATACGTACGGGGCGCCGAGGGCGCGTGGGTGGCCATGGCGCTCACCGCGCTGGCCGTCCTGGTCTGGCGGATGACCGAGGCGCCCGAGAACTACCTGCGGGATGTCACCGCCGGCGTCTTCGCGGCGTTCTACGTGCCCTTCCTCGCGACGTTCGTGGCGCTGATGCTCGCCGCCGGAGCCGACGGGCCGCAGCGGGTGCTGACGTTCCTGCTGCTGACGGTCGTCAGCGACACCGGCGCCTACGCCGTCGGCTGGCGCTTCGGCACGCACAAGCTCGCGCCGCGCATCAGCCCCGGCAAGACCCGTGAGGGCCTGGTCGGCGCGGTGCTCTTCGCGATGGTCGCCGGCGCCCTGTGCATGCAGTTCCTGATCAAGGACGGTGCCTGGTGGCAGGGCCTGATCCTCGGCTTCGCGGTCGCGGCCAGCGCCACCCTCGGCGACCTCGGCGAATCCATGATCAAGCGCGACCTGGGCATCAAGGACATGGGCACCCTGCTCCCCGGCCACGGCGGCATCATGGACCGCCTCGACTCCCTGCTGCCGACCGCCCCCGTGGTCTGGCTGCTGTACGTCGTCTTCGTCGGGGCGGGCTGACCGCGCCTGACCACCGGAAGCCCCTCACCTCAGCGGCGAAACCGCTGGTGTGAGGGGCTCTCGCATGATCGCCGGAGGCTTCGACGAGCCCGCTCCGGCGCCCGTCGGGCCGGTACCCTCCCCGCTCCGGGCGGGCCTCCCCGGACGATCTGCCACACTGGACGGACCATGCCTGCACCCGGAGAACTCACGTTCGTCGCGCCTCGTGGCGCCAAGAAGCCCCCTCGGCACCTTGCCGATCTCAGTCCTGCCGAGCGCCGCGAAGCGGTGGCCGCGATCGGCGAGAAGCCGTTCCGTGCCAAGCAGCTCTCGCAGCACTACTTCGCCCGTTACGCGCACGACCCGGCGCAGTGGACCGACATCCCGGCTGCGGCGCGCGAGAAGCTGGCGGGCGAGCTGCTGCCGGACCTGATGAAGGTCGTACGGCACATTTCGTGCGATGACGACACCACCCGCAAGACGCTGTGGAAGCTGCACGACGGGACGCTCGTCGAGTCGGTGCTGATGCGCTACCCGGACCGGGTCACGATGTGCATCTCCTCGCAGGCCGGCTGCGGTATGAACTGCCCGTTCTGCGCCACGGGGCAGGCGGGGCTGGACCGTAACCTCTCCACCGCCGAGATCGTGCACCAGATCGTCGACGGGATGCGCGCGCTGCGCGACGGCGAGGTGCCGGGCGGGCCGGCGCGGCTGTCCAACATCGTCTTCATGGGGATGGGCGAGCCGCTGGCCAACTACAAGCGGGTGGTCGGCGCCATCCGGCGGCTGACGGACCCCGAGCCGGACGGGCTGGGGCTGTCCCAGCGGGGCATCACGGTGTCCACGGTCGGTCTCGTGCCGGCGATGCTGCGGTTCGCCGACGAGGGCTTCAAGTGCCGGCTGGCGGTCTCGCTGCACGCGCCGGACGACGAGCTGCGGGACACGCTCGTCCCCGTCAACACGCGCTGGAAGGTGCGTGAGGTGCTCGACGCGGCCTGGGAGTACGCGGAGAAGTCCGGGCGGCGCATCTCGATCGAGTACGCGCTGATCCGGGACATCAACGATCAGGCGTGGCGCGGTGACCTCCTGGGACGGCTGCTGAAGGGCAAGCGGGTCCATGTGAACCTGATCCCGCTGAACCCGACGCCCGGCTCGAAGTGGACCGCCTCGCGCCCGGAGGACGAGCGGGCGTTCGTGCGGGCCATCGAGGCGCACGGGGTTCCGGTCACGGTTCGCGACACCCGCGGGCAGGAGATCGACGGTGCGTGCGGGCAGCTGGCGGCCTCGGAACGCTGACCGCCCGCTGGTACTGTGTGATCGAACAAATACACATTCCGACAGGGGAGCGCCACAGCGCTGAGAGTGCGGGAGCGTCGTAGTCCTACGGTGCCCGCAGACCCTTGAACCTCGCCCGGGTCATTCCGGGTAGGAAGTTCGGTCGTTACTCATGCTGTTGCGCCCTGCCCCGGGTCCGCTCCCTTCGTCCCCGGACGTCGCGAGCCGCCGACCCGGGGTGGGGCCGCGTCTCTTCCTGGCCAGCCAGGAGGACATCAGTGAGCACCACCAGCAGAATCGCCGCCTCGGCCGTCGCCGCCGCGGTCGGCATGACCGCGCTCGCCGGGTGCGGCGGCTCGGGCGGCGGGAGCGCGGACGCCAAGACCGTCACGCTCGTCAGCCATGACTCGTTCAACGCCTCCAAGTCCGTGCTCGCCGCGTTCGAGAAGGAGAGCGGCTACAAGGTGAAGGTCCTCCGGGGCGGGGATGCCGGCAAGGCCGTCAACCAGGCGATCCTGTCGAAGGGCAACCCCCAGGGGGACGTGTTCTTCGGCATCGACAACACCCTGCTGTCGCGCGGCCTCGACGAGGACCTCTTCACCCCGTACAAGGCCAAGGGGCTGGAGAACGTGCCGGCCGGGCTGCAGCTGGACAAGGGGCGGCACCGCGTCACGCCGCTCGACTACGGCGACATCTGCGTGAACTACGACCGCGGCTACTTCGCCCGGCACAAGATCGCGCCCCCGAAGACCTTCGACGACCTGGTCAAGCCCCGCTACAAGGGGCTGCTCGTCACGGAGAACTCCGCCACCTCCTCGCCCGGCCTCGCCTTCCAGCTGGCCACCATCGCGGCGTACGGCAACGACGGCTGGCAGGGGTACTGGAAGAAGCTCAAGGCCAACGGCATCGAGGTCGTCGACGGCTGGGAGCAGGCGTACAACGACCGGTTCTCCGGCTCCGCCGCCGGCAAGAAGAAGGGCGACAAGCCGCTGGTGGTGTCCTACGCCTCCAGCCCGCCCGCCGAGGTGCTCGGCAAGAAGCCCGCACCCGCGGAGGCACCGACCGGCGTCGCGACCGGCACCTGCTTCCGGCAGATCGAGTTCGGTGGGCTCCTGAAGGGCGCGAAGAACGAGAAGGGCGGCAAGGCGCTGCTGGACTTCCTGCTGAGCCGGACGTTCCAGGAGGACGAGCCGCTGCAGATGTTCGTCAATCCGGCCCGTGAGGACGCCAAGGTACCGGAGCTGTTCACCAAGTACGGCGCGAAGATCGACAAGCCCGCGACGCTGGCCCCCGGGACGATCACCAAGAACCGCGAACAGTGGATCAAGCAGTGGTCCTCGCTCGTCCTGAAGTAACGCCCACGGACGCCGCGGACGGCGCGGGCGCCCGGCGCGGGCGGCCCGCGCGGGGAACGGCGGTGCGGCTCGGCCTGATGGCGGTGCCGCTCGCCTTCTTCGCGCTGTTCTTCGCCTACCCGGTCGTGGCGATCGTCGGACGCGGGCTGAAGAGTGGCGGGCAGTGGCAGCTCGGCCGGTTCGGCGACGTGGTCACCGACCCCGACGTCGCGCACGTCCTGTGGTTCACCGTCTGGCAGGCGGCGGCCTCCACCGGCCTGACGCTGCTGATCGCGCTGCCCGGCGCGTACGTCTTCGCACGCTTCGACTTCCCCGGCAAACAGCTGCTGCGGGCGGTGGTGGCGGTGCCGTTCGTGCTGCCGACCGTCGTCGTCGGCTCGGCCTTCCTGGCGCTGCTCGGGCGGGGCGGTCTGCTGGACGACCTGTGGGGCGTCCGCCTGGACACCTCGGTATGGGCGATCCTGCTGGCGCACGTCTTCTTCAACTACGCGGTGGTGGTACGGACCGTCGGCGGCCTGTGGGGTCAGCTCGACCCGCGGCAGGAGGAGGCGGCGCGGGTGCTGGGCGCCGGGCGGTTCGCGGCCTGGCGGCGGGTGACCCTGCCCGCGCTGGCGCCGGCCGTCGCGGCCGCCGCCCTGATGGTCTTTCTGTTCACCTTCACCTCCTTCGGGGTGGTGCAGATCCTGGGCGGCCCCACCTTCTCCACGCTGGAGGTGGAGATCTACCGGCAGACCGCGGACTTCCTCGACCTGCCGACGGCCGCGGTACTCACCCTGATCCAGTTCGCCGCCGTGCTGGGCGTGCTGGCGCTGCACGCCTGGACCGTACGCCGCAGGGAATCGGCGCTGCGGCTGGTGGACGCCTCGCGCACCGCACGCCGGCCGCACGGCCGCGGCCAGTGGGCCCTGCTGTGGGGAACGTTGCTGGTCATCACCGTCCTGCTCCTCGTGCCGCTGGCGGTGCTCGTGGAGCGGTCGTTCGCCGGGCCGGACGGCTACGGAACGGTCTTCTACGCGTCGCTGCGCTCCGCCGCGACCGCCGACAGCACCTTCGCCGTCGCCCCTCTGGAAGCCCTGTGGAACTCGCTCGCCTACGGGGCCGCGGCCACCGCGATCGCCCTGGTGGTGGGTGGGCTGGCGGCCGCCGCGCTGACGCTGCCCCGGCTGCGGCGCGGCCGGTCCGGGCGGATGCCGCTGGTCAGCCGGCTGGTCCGGGGTTTCGACGCGCTGCTGATGCTGCCGCTCGGCGTCTCCGCGGTCACCGTGGGCTTCGGTTTCCTGATCACCCTCGACCGGCCGCCGCTGGATCTGCGCGCCTCGTGGTGGCTGGTGCCGCTCGCCCAGGCCCTGGTCGGGGTGCCTTTCGTGGTCCGGACCATGCTGCCCGTGCTGCGGGCCGTCGACGGACGGCTGCGGGAGGCGGCCGCGGTGCTCGGCGCCTCGCCGTGGCGGGTGTGGCAGGAGGTCGATCTGCCGCTGGTGCGCCGGGCGCTGCTGATCGCCGCGGGCTTCGCGTTCGCCGTGTCGCTCGGCGAGTTCGGCGCGACGGTGTTCATCGCACGGCCGGATCAGCCGACGCTCCCGGTGGCGGTGGCCCGTCTGCTGGGACGTGCCGGGGAGCTCAACTACGGGCAGGCGATGGCCCTGTCGACCATCTTGATGGTGGTGTGCGCCGGTGCGCTGCTGCTCCTGGAGCGCGCCCGAACCGACCATTCCGGGGAGTTCTAGATGACCGCACGGCACGGGACCACGGCGCCGCGGCCACCGCAGCTGCTGCGGCTGGACGGCGTCACCGTCCGCTTCGGCAACTCCGGGCGGCCCGCCCTCGACGCGGTGGACCTGGACGTCGCCGCGCACGAGATCGTGTGCGTACTGGGGCCCAGTGGCAGCGGGAAGTCCACCCTGCTGCGTGTGGTCGCGGGGCTCCAACAGGCCGACGCGGGGCGGGTGTTGCTGGAGGGGAGGGAGCAGGGGGGTGTGCCCACGCACCGGCGCGGGGTCGGCCTGATGTTCCAGGACCACCAGCTCTTCCCGCAGCGCGACGTCGCGGGCAATGTCGCCTTCGGGCTGCGGATGCGGGGCTCCGCGCGCGCCGACCGGGAACGTACGGTTGCCGGCCTGCTGGATCTCGTCGGGCTGCCGGGCGCCCAGCGGCGCGCAGTGGCCTCCCTGTCCGGCGGCGAACAGCAGCGGGTCGCGCTGGCCCGCGCGCTGGCACCGAGCCCCCGTCTGCTGATGCTGGACGAGCCGCTCGGCCAGCTCGACCGCGGTCTGCGCGAGCGGCTGGTCGTGGAACTCCGCCGCCTCTTCCGCGAGTTGGGCACGACGGTGCTGGCGGTCACCCACGACCAGGGCGAGGCGTTCGCCCTCGCCGACCGGGTCGTGGTGATGCAGGACGGGCGGATCGCGCAGACCGGCACCCCGTTGGAGGTCTGGCAGCGGCCGGCCACGGAATTCGTCGCCCGCTTCCTCGGCTTCGACAACGTCGTCGAGGCGACCGTGCAGGGCGAGTCCGCGGCCACACCCTGGGGGAAGGTACCGGTCCCGGACGGCACCCCCGACGGCCCGTGCCGTCTGCTGGTACGCCCGGCCGGCGTACGGCTGACCCCCGCGGCCGAGGGGCTGCCCGCCACGGTCGCCGCCCGGACGTTCCGCGGCACCCATGTCGCGCTGCTGCTCCAGCCGTCCGGCGGCCCCCAGGTGGAGGCGGCCTGCGCGCTGCGTGACGCGCCGGAGACGGGGGAGCGGGTGGGCATCGCCTTCGCCGCGCCGGACGTCGTGGTGCTGGGCGCGGCGGACGGGTAGGAGGGCGTGGCCCCGCCCCGTTCAGGGCCGGGGCCGGTGAGGTCAGCGCTTGGGTGACGCCGCGAGGGAGGGCGCGGCCGGGTCGGCGGCGATGCGGCCGGGGCCGGCTTCGGTGTCCGTGCCCGTGGCCGGGCCCGCACCGGGGTGCTCCCTGTTCGTACCGGGCTCCGTGCCCGTAGCGGCCTGCTCCGACGGCTCCGGCTCGCCGAACCAGGCGACCGCGACCGCCCCCGCCACCGCCACCACGAAGCCGAGGACGGCGACCCAGGCGAAGCCCGGACGGGAGGCGTCCCCGAGCCAGACCACCCCGAGGATGCCGGGGACCACCGTCTCGCCCACCACCAGCGCCGCCGTCGCCCCGTTGACCGAGCCGATCTGCAGGGCGACCGTGTGCAGGTACATCCCGCCGAGGCCCGCGACGAGAATCGCGTACAGGGCGGGGTCGGCGAGCAGGGTGGGCAGGTGGAACGGGTCGGCGCCGTTCAGCACCCGTACGCCGACGCCGAGCGCGCCGAAGCCCAGGCCGGAGAGCAGACCGGCGAGGATCGCCGCCCGGCCGCCCATTAGGCGCACGATCAGCGTGCCGCCGCCGATGAGCACGACGGACGCGACGAGCAGCCACCAGTGGGTGGCGATCGGGGTGTGCCCGCTGCCCTCGGGCCCGGCCGCCGTGGCGAGCAGTACCAGCGCCGCACAGACCACGGTGATCGAGCCCCACTCGGCCCGGCTGAGCCGGATGCCGAGGAGTTTGATGCTCAGGACGGCGGTGATCACGAGGTTGGCGCTGATCACGGTCTGGGACAGGAACAGCGGCAGCAGGCGCGCCGCCAGTGCGCCGAGCCCGAAACCGATGAAGTCCAGCACGGTGCCCACCATGAATTCCCAGGTCACCGCCGCCTTCGCGGTGGAGGAGAGGCTGGGGCCGCCGTGCTGGGTGACACCGGTGGTGGACGCCTTGGCCGCCTCTTGGCGGGCGGACTTGCGCGATCCCACCGCCTGGAGGACCGAACCCGTGCCGTAGCAGGCTGACGCCGCCACCGCCGTCAGAAGGCCGATGATCACCAAGAGCTCCGTTCGCCCGCTGTCTGCATTACCTGTTCATTACCTGGCCTGGCAGACGCGCATTTCGGGACGGAAGTTGCCTCGGACCGGCAGATACGCGGTGAGCGCCGTGGGGCGGGCGGCGGCGCCGCTCAGCTCGCCTTCCCGTTCGTGAGCCGGGCCAGTGCCTCCGGCACCTCGTCCACCGCGTCGACCAGGGCGATCCTGCTCTCCATGGCCCGGTCCGCCGCCAGGGACCGGAGCAGCGGCCAGGCAGGCAGCTTCGCCGTCCAGTGCGCGCGGTTCACCAGCACCATCGGGGTGGGCTCGCCCCGCGACCCGTAGTAGTTCGGTGTCGCGTTGTCGAAGATCTCCTGTACGGTCCCGGCCGCGCCCGGCAGGAACACCACCCCCGCGTTGCAGCGCGCCAGCAGGCCGTCCTCGCGCACCGCGTTGACGAAGTACTTGGCGATGTGGGTCGCGAAGGCGTTGGGCGGCTCGTGCCCGTAGAACCAGGTGGGGATGCCGACCGAGGCGCCGCCGCCGAGCCGGCTCCGGCGCACGTCGAAGGCGGCGCGTGCCCAGTCGGTGACCGAGGGGGCGAAGTGCGGTGCCTTGGCGAGGACTTCCAGGGCCGCGTCGAGCATGTCGTCGTCGAAGGGCGCGGCGTACGCCCCGAGGTTCGCCGCCTCCATCGCGCCGGGGCCGCCGCCCGTCGCGACGGTCAGTCCGTTGCGGGCCAGCCGGCGGCCGAGCCGGGCGGCGCCGGCGTAGGAGGCGGAGCCGCGCTCCAGGGCGTGCCCGCCCATGACGCCCACGACCCGTGCGCCGTCGAGGAGTTCGTCCAGTGCGTCGGAGACGGCGTCGTCGTGGATGCTGCGCAGCATGGAGGTGAAGATGTCGCCGTCCGACTTGGTCCGCTGGTACCAGTGGTAGGCGCGGGCGTCCGGGGTGGCGTCGTAGCCGTCGTCGATCAGCCCGGCGAAGAGCTCCTCCGGCGCGTACAGGCTGCCCCGGTACGGGTCGAAGGGCAGGCCGGGTATGGGTGGGAAGACCAGGGCGCCGCCGGCGCGTATCTTCGCGGCGGCGTCCGGCTCCATGCGGCAGCCGAGGAACACGGCTTCCGTGGTGTCCGTGCTGAGCAGCGCGAAGGTGCGGTCCGTCAGATCGACCGACTGGACGCGGTGCCCGGCGAGACTGCCCGCGGCGACGACCTGGTCGAACTCCTCCAGGGACTCGATCTCACGGTCGTCGTCGCGGCGGGGGCGGGGCGCTGGGGACTCTGAATTCGGCTGCACGCCCGCCATGTTAGGACCGCAGGGATTCCACCAGCGGGCCGAGGTGCCCGTCGGCGGCAGCGGCGTCGAGTGCCTCCCGCAGCGCGCCGTCATACGTCGGTCGCGCCTTCTTCTGCACCTCCCGCCCCTCCTCGGTGATGACGCTGTAGACGCCGCGCCGGTCGTCGGGGCACAGGTCCCGGCGCGTCAGGCCGGAGGACTCCAGGCGGGAGGCGAGCCTGCTCACCGAGCTCTGGTTCAGGCCGATGAGGTCGGCGAGCTCCTGCATGCGCAGTTCACCGTCGTCCGCCTCGGCCAGTCGGGACAGCGCGCGGTACTCGGAGAGCCCGATGCTGTGGTGCCTCTGCAGGGCTCGTGCCAGTTCCTGCTCGACGCGTGTGTGCAGTGCTCCGAGCCGGTCCCAGTGCTCCGCGTCCATCGCCATCCGCTTTCTGCTGCCGTTGCCGCTCCTCCGCCGATTGACGTGCGGGGGCGGGGCCTTGACAGCAGCGTACATGTACCGGAAACTAATGCATGCGCATGCAAGTGATGTAGGCGCATGGAACGGGGAGAGGAAGCGGCGACCATGACAGTGACCGAAGTGACCGATACGCGGGGCGCGCAGGAGATCGAGCGCGTCGCCACCACTCCGGACTGGTACGAGCCGTACCGGATCTCGCAGGCCGTCAAGGCGGGCGGCTGGATTCACGTCTCGGGCCAAGCGGGGATCGACGAACAGGGCAGGACCGTCTCGGACGACTTCCTCGCGCAAGGGCGGCAGGCGTTCGCGAACGTCGAACGGGTCCTCGCCGCGGCCGGGGCCTCGCTCGCGGACGTGGTGAAGGTGGGCATCTTCGTCACGGACATGGCCTCCCACCTCGACGATGTCATCAGGCTGCGCGAGGAGTTCCTCTCCCGGCCCTACCCCGCGGACACCCTCCTGGAGGTGTCTTCGCTGGCCCAGCCGGACTGGCAGATAGAGATCGAGGCGACGGCGCTCGCCCGCGACTGACCGGAGCCGGCGGGCGACCGGCGCCGGCGGCGGATCGGAGTTCCTCCCGAGCTGTCCGAACGCGCACCCCTCCGCCGCCCGCGCACGTACGGTGGCCCGATGACCGAGAGCTGGCAGACAACTGACCACGGGGTTCTACGACTTCCCTCCGGGCGGCTGATCCGAGGCCGCGGGCTGCGCCACCCGCTGCCGTCCGGGCCGGCGCCGGCCTATGCCCTCTATCTGCTGGGCAAGCAGCCTCCCGACGTCGACTGGGAAGCCGCGTGGCTGCGCTGGCCGGACTTCCGGCTGCCGAGCAGTCACGCACAGGCCCGGGCCCTCCTCGGTGAGGCATGGACGCGCGCCGACCGCGAGCGGGTCGAGGTCGCCTGCGAGGGCGGACGCGGGCGCACCGGCACGGCACTGGCCTGCCTCGCGGTCCTCGACGGCGTTCCCGCCGCGCAGGCGGTGGACTACGTACGCCGGAACTACCACCCCCGTGCCGTCGAAACCCCCTGGCAGAAGCGCTACGTCCGGCGCTTCGGCGACTGACCGGGCGAGCCCGCCCCGGCCGTTCTCGCCGCACCGGGCCGGCCCGTCCTCAGACGGCCGTCAGGCCGGGAGCGATGAGGGCTCGCTCCCGGCCGGGTCCGTCAGGGTTCTACGGGGACTCAATGCACCAGCGGCAGGGTGGCCATTTCGGCGACGGTCCAGGTCAGAGGGGCCAGGACGAGCAGGAGGGAGAGGGTGCGCAGAGCAGCGGCGCGGTGCAGGACGGAGGCGGAGGCACCGAGGCGGCGGAGCGCGGCGGTGGTGTGGGCGCGCGCCGAACGCGATTCGAGGGCGGCGGTGAAAGCGCTGGCCGTGACACAGGCGAGGACGACCGCAGCGCCGACGGCGGTGAGCGGTCCGAAGGGACGGGTGGGAGAAGCCTCGTAGACCTTGACCGCGGCGTAGGCGGCGGAGGCGACCGCGCACAGGACGCCGAGCGGGCGGCCGAGGCGGGGCGACTCCTCCTGGAGGACGCGGCCGGACAGCAGCCGCAGCGCACCGGGGCGGCCGGCGCAGAGCAGGCGGCCGCACAGATGGACCAGGCCGGGGCCGGCGAGGACGAGGCCGAAGGCGGACAGGGCCCAGCCGGCCAGGACGCCGGGCGGGCTGCCGACGAGCCGGCCGGGAAGGGGGAGCAGCCCGCCGGAGCCGGCGGTGCCGGGGCTGGTGTACGCCTCGATGGCCAGGCCCGCCGCGGCCAGGGCGATGCCCCACGGGAGGCCGGAGGGCGGGGCGGTCCTGGGGAGGGTCTCGTCGCCGGGGGCGCCGGCCTCGTTGCGGGGGCGGAGCGAGAAGGCGGTCGCGACGGCGGCGGTCAGCGGGACGAGCGCCAGCAGCATGAGGGCGCCGACGAGCGGCACGGGGTGGCCGGCGCCCAGCAGGTCGGGGTCGATGCCGACGGGGGCGTCGCCGAATGGACCGCCGAGGTCGCCGCGCAGGCGGAGGAAGCCGACCAACGCGAGGAGGACGCCGAGGAAGCAGGTCAGGGCGGTGGAGGCGGTGGCCAGCAGGGTGAGACGCAGGGGGCCGAGACCGGCGGCGGTCATTCCGCGCTGGAGCCGGGCGGCGGGGTCCGTGCGGGCCGTGGAGACCGCGAACTGGGCGGTGGCGGCGAGCGGCGCGGCGCACCACAGCAGGCGCACCAGGGACTCGTCGACCGCGGCGGGGTGGCCGGCGGCGTGACCGACGGTGGACAGCAGCAGGAAGCCGGTACCGGCCGCGGCGGCGGAGACGCCGAGGCGGCGCAGCAGCACCAGGGGGTGGGAGCCGCGGGCTAGACGGAGAGCGAGCACTCTGCCCTGCTTTCCTCGTCGGAGGCACCGGTGGTGACGGGCACGGCGGTCGCCGGGCGGCCGTCGAGCAGCGCGAGGGAGCGGTCGGCGAGCGTGGCGACGTCGGCGTCGTGGGTCGCCAGGACCACGGTGATCTGGTGCGAACGGGCCGCGGTGGTGAGGGTGCGCAGCACCTGGGTGCCGTCGGCCTGGTGCAGCGGTGCGGTGGGCTCGTCGGCGAACAGCACCTGGGGGGTGGTGGCGAGGGCGCGGGCGATGGCGACGCGCTGCCGCTGGGACTGGTCGAGCTGACCGGGGCGGCGGCGGGCGCACATGCCGACGTCGAGGCGATCCAGCCATTCGAGGGCGGTGTGCTTGGCGGAGCGGGCGCCGGTGCCGCGCAGCAGCAGCGGGAGTGCGGCGTTCTCCCAGGCGGAGAGTTCGCGGACGAGGTGCGGCTCGGTGTCGATCCAGCCGAACCGGTCCAGACGCAGCCGTTCGCGGCTGGGGGAGGAAAGGGTGTGTACGGGTGCGCTGTTGAACCAGACCTCGCCCTCGGTGGGGACGAGTTGACCGGAGAGACATTTCAGGAGGGTCGTCTTGCCGCTGCCGCGCGGGCCGGTGACGGCGAGGATCTCGCCTTCGCGGACGCCGAGGGAGACTCCGGCGAGGGCGGTGGTGCCACCGAGCGTGTGGTGCAGGCCGCGGGCCCAGAGAACGTCGTTGTCAGGCGGGGCCACCATCTGCGCACCTCTTGATAGATCGCGTCGACTCGTTCCCCCAAGCGGGTGAACGACCATGGAGGGTATCGGTCACTAGCACGGTAAAGACTGGTGACCCCCGGTATTCGTGGCTTGGCAGCACAACGGCCCAGATTCACTCGTATGGCTTGAAGTGAGTGAATCCGGGCCGATGGATGTTCAGTTGTGCACCGGAGGCTGTAGGGCCGTCAGGAGCGCCTCGGCGAACCGGGACGCGGCCGCCTCGGTCAGAGCTTGGTCCACGCCTCGGTGAGGACCGTGCGCAGGATCTGCTCGATCTCGTCGAAGACCGACTGGTCGGCGATCAGCGGCGGGGCGAGCTGGATGACCGGGTCGCCACGGTCGTCGGCGCGGCAGTAGAGGCCGTTGTCGTACAGCGCCTTGGAGAGGAAGCCGTACAGGACGCGCTCGGTCTCCTCGTCGTTGAAGGACTCCTTGGTGGCCTTGTCCTTGACGAGCTCGATGCCGTAGAAGAAGCCGTTGCCGCGGACGTCGCCGACGATCGGCAGGTCGTGCAGCTTCTGCAGGGTGCTCAGGAAGTTGCCCTCGTTGTCGAGAACGTGCTTGTTGAGACCCTCGCGCTCGAAGATGTCGAGGTTGGCGACACCGACGGCCGCGGAGACCGGGTGGCCGCCGAAGGTGTAGCCGTGCAGGAAGGTGTTGTCGCCCTTGTAGAACGGCTCCGCCAGGCGGTCGGAGATGATGCAGGCGCCGATCGGGGAGTAGCCCGAGGTCATGCCCTTGGCGCAGGTGATCATGTCCGGGACGTAGCCGAACTTGTCACAGGCGAAGGTCGTGCCCAGACGGCCGAAGGCGCAGATGACCTCGTCGGAGACGAGCAGCACGTCGTACTGGTCGCAGATCTCGCGGACGCGCTGGAAGTAGCCGGGCGGCGGCGGGAAGCAGCCACCGGCGTTCTGCACCGGCTCCAGGAAGACCGCGGCGACGGTCTCGGGGCCCTCGAAGAGGATCTGCTGCTCGATCTGGTCGGCGGCCCAGCGGCCGAACGCCTCGGGGTCGTCGCCGTGGATCGGGGCGCGGTAGATGTTGGTGTTCGGCACCTTGTGCGCGCCGGGGACCAGCGGCTCGAAGGGGGCCTTCAGGCCGGGCAGACCGGTGATGGACAGGGCGCCCTGCGGGGTGCCGTGGTAGGCCACCGCGCGGGATATCACCTTGTGCTTCATCGGCTTGCCGGTGAGCTTGAAGTACTGCTTGGCCAGCTTCCAGGCGGTCTCGACGGCCTCGCCGCCGCCGGTGGTGAAGAAGACCTTGTTGAGGTCGCCGGGGGCCTCGTTGGCGAGGCGCTCGGCGAGCTCCACGGCCTTGGGGTGGGCGTAGGACCACACGGGGAAGAAGGCCAGCTCCTGCGCCTGCTTGTAGGCGGTCTCGGCGAGCTCGACCCGGCCGTGGCCGGCGTTGACCACAAAGAGGCCGGCAAGGCCGTCGATGTAGCGCTTGCCCTTGTCGTCGTAGATGTTGGTGCCCTCACCGCGCACGATCGTCGGCACGGGGGCGTTCTCGTACGACGACATGCGCGTGAAGTGCATCCACAGGTGGTCGTATGCCGTCTTGGAGAGGTCGCGACTCATTGCTATCTCGTTCCCCAGGTGTAGGTCTGCTTCCGGAGCTTGAGGTAGACGAAGCTCTCGGTGGTCCGGACGCCGGGAAGCGTGCGGATCCGCTTGTTGATCATTTCCAGAAGGTGGTCGTCGTCCTCGCAGACGATCTCGATGATGAGATCGAAGGAGCCGGCCGTCATGACGACGTACTCGACTTCTTCCATGGTCGTCAGGGCGTCGGCCACGGGGTCGAGGTCACCCTCGACGTTGATGCCGACCATTGCCTGCCGACGGAAACCGACCGTGAGGGGGTCGGTGACCGCGACGATCTGCATCACGCCTTGGTCGAGCAGTTTCTGTACGCGCTGCCGCACCGCCGCCTCGGACAGGCCCACGGCCTTGCCGATCGCGGCGTACGGACGGCGCCCGTCCTCCTGGAGCTGCTCGATGATCGCCAGGGAGACGGAGTCGATCGACGGAGTGCCGTTTCTGTCACGAGTGGCCACGTCCCTCACTGTGCACGAGCCTCGTCAGTCTTGCAACCCCGAATCGATGAAATTAGTCGTGTCGCGCTCCAAATTTCACTGATTCCGTTGTTCCCGAGTGGCGGGTGTGTTGAAAACGTGGGTTCCGCGGCTAGGGTGGAGGCAAACCACCGGACATCTGACTGAAGGGGGCGCACAGTGACCACCGCACTGCGTCGTCTGCGCAACTACATCGACGGGGAGTTCCGGGACGCCGCCGACGGGCGGACCACGGAGGTGGTCAACCCGGCCACCGGTGAGGCGTACGCCACCGCCCCTCTCTCGGCCGCCGCGGACGTCGACGCGGCGATGGCTGCCGCCGAGGCCGCCTTCCCCGCCTGGCGCGACCTGGTACCGGCCGAGCGCCAGAAGGTCCTGCTCAAGATCGCCGACCGCTTCGAGGAGCGCGCCGAGGAACTGATCGCCGCCGAGTCCGAGAACTGCGGCAAGCCGATCGCGCTCGTACGCTCCGAGGAAATCCCGCCGATGGTGGACCAGATCCGCTTCTTCGCGGGTGCCGCCCGGATGCTGGAGGGGCGCTCGGCCGGCGAGTACATGGACGGCTTCACCTCGATCATCCGCCGCGAGCCGGTCGGAGTCTGCGCCCAGGTCGCGCCGTGGAACTACCCGATGATGATGGCCGTCTGGAAGTTCGCCCCGGCGCTGGCCGCGGGCAACACCGTCGTCATCAAGCCCTCCGACACCACGCCGGCCTCCACGGTGCTGATCGCCGACATCATCGGCAGCGTGCTGGACGAGCTCGGTCACTCCCGCGGCGTCTTCAACGTCATCTGCGGTGACCGCGAGACCGGCCGTCTGATGGTCGAGCACAAGGTTCCGGCGATGGCCTCCATCACCGGCTCGGTGCGCGCCGGCATGCAGGTCGCCGAGTCCGCGTCCAAGGACCTCAAGCGGGTCCACCTGGAGCTGGGCGGCAAGGCCCCGGTCGTGGTCTTCGCGGACACCGACATCGCCAAGGCCGTCGAGGACATCTCGGTCGCCGGCTACTTCAACGCCGGCCAGGACTGTACGGCCGCGACCCGGGTGCTCGTCCAGGACTCCATCCACGACGAGTTCGTCGCCGCGCTGGCCAAGGCCGCGTCGGAGACCAAGACCGGCGCGGTGGACGACGAGGACGTCCTCTACGGGCCGCTGAACAACGCCAACCAGCTCAAGCAGGTCAAGGGCTTCATCGACCGGCTGCCCGCGCACGCCAAGATCGAGGCGGGCGGCGAGCAGGTCGGCGACAAGGGCTACTTCTTCGCCCCGACCGTCGTCTCCGGCCTCAAGCAGGACGACGAGATCGTCCAGCAGGAGGTCTTCGGCCCGGTCATCACCGTCCAGTCCTTCACCGACGAGAAGCAGGCGGTGGAGTGGGCGAACGGCGTCGAGTATGCGCTGGCGTCCTCGGTGTGGACCAAGGACCACGCCCGCGCCATGCGGATGTCCAAGAGCCTCGACTTCGGCTGCGTGTGGATCAACACCCACATCCCGCTGGTCGCCGAGATGCCGCACGGCGGCTTCAAGAAGTCCGGCTACGGCAAGGACCTCTCCGCCTACGGCTTCGACGACTACACCCGCATCAAGCACGTGATGACCTCGCTGGACGGCTGAGCCGGCCGCACGGCCGGACCGGCCGATCCGGGGGATTCCCACCGTCGAGCGGCACGGAACGCTCGACACACCGTCGCGAGCGGAGGCCCGGCAACTGACGCTCTGTCGCTTGCCGCCTCCGCCCGCGACGCGTGAGAGTGCTCGCCATGGCTGATCTTTCGCGGCGTGCGCTGCTCCGGGGTGTGGGCGGAATGGGTGTGACGGGGGCGCTGGCCGCCATGACGGGGTGCGGGGTGCCGCCGGCGTACGTCGCGGCGGCCGACCGCGGCAGCCCGGACCGATCGGCACGGGACCACAGGATCGTCTTCGCCAACTGGCCGCTCTACATCGACGTCGACGACCACGACAAGCAACGCCGGCCCACCCTCGACGCGTTCGAGCGGCGCACCGGGATCTCGGTGACGTACACCGAGGAGATCAACGACAACGACGAGTTCTTCGGCAAGGTCAGCCCCGCGCTGATGAACCACCAGAGCACCGGCCGGGACCTGATCGTCATCAGCGACTGGATGTGCGCCCGGTTCGTCCGGCTGGGCTGGGTGCAGGAGATGGACCGCGCCGCCCAGCCGCACGTCGCCGAGTACCTCGACCCGCTGCTGCGCACCCCGCACTTCGACCCGGGCCGTAAGCACTCCGTGCCCTGGCAGTCCGGGATCACCGGCATCGCCTACAACCGCAGGAAGCTCGGCCGGGAGATCAAGCACACCTCCGACCTGTGGCAGGACGACCTGCGCGGCCGGGTCACCCTGCTGTCCGGTCTCGACGAGGCGTTCGCCCTGCTCATGCAGGGCAACGGGGCCGACATCACCCGGTGGACCGCGGACGACTTCCACCGGATGACCGACCAGATCCGCGGGCTCGTGCACAAGGGCCACATCCGGCGCTTCACCGGCAACGACTACATCAAGGACCTGGACTCGGGGGACGTGCTCGCCGCGCAGGCGTACTCGGGCGATGTGATCCAGCTCCAGGCGGACAACCCGGACATCGAGTTCGTCGTGCCGCAGGAGGGCGCCGAGCTGTGGGCGGAGAGCCTGATGATCCCCAACCTCGCCGACCACAAGCGCGACGCCGAGCGGCTCATCGACTACTACTACGAGCCGGCGGTCGCCGCCGAGCTGGCCGCCTGGGTCAACTACGTCTGCCCCGTGCCGGCCGCGCGGGACGTCCTGGCCTCCTCCAAGGACAAGGAGCGCGCCGCGCTCGCCGAGGACCCGCTGATCTTCCCCGACGACGCGATGCGCGGGCGACTGGCCATCGCCCGCGACATCACCTCCGCGGAGCGCACCGAGTTCGCGAAGGAGTGGAACGCCATCGTGGGGCTGTAGCCGGTGGCGCCGCTTTCCGCGGGCGGGGGGTCAGCCGCGCCAGGACGCCGTGTACGTGTCGATCTCGGCGGCCAGCCGGGCCTTCGCGGTGGCGTCCATGAAGGAGGCCGTGACCGCGTTCTTGGCGAGGGCGGCGAGACCGGTGGTGTCCAGGTCCAGCAGGCGGGCGGCGACGCCGTACTCGGTGTTGAGGTCCGTGCCGAACATCGGGGGGTCGTCGCTGTTGATGGTGACCAGGACGCCCGCGTCGACCATCTCCTTGACCGGGTGCTCCTCCAGCGTGCGCACCGCGCGGGTGGCGATGTTGGAGGTGGGGCAGACCTCCAGCGGGATGCGGTGCTCGGCGAGGTGGGCCAGCAGCTTCGGGTCCTGGGTGGCGCTGGTGCCGTGGCCGATGCGCTCGGCGCGCAGGTCGTTCAGCGCGTCCCAGATGGTGCCGGGGCCGGTGGTCTCGCCGGCGTGCGGTACGGAGTGCAGGCCGGCGGCGAGGGCGCGGTCGAAGTACGGCTTGAACTGCGGCCGCGGGACGCCGATCTCGGGGCCGCCGAGCCCGAACGAGACCAGTCCCTCGGGCTGCAGGTCGCACGCGATGCGGGCGGTCTCCTCGGCGGCCTCCAGGCCGGCCTCGCCGGGGATGTCGAAGCACCAGCGCAGCACCACGCCCAGCTCGGCCTCCGCCGCCTTGCGGGCGTCCTCGATGGCCTCGACGAACGCGGCGTCGGGGATGCCGCGGCGGGTGGAGCTGTAGGGCGTGATCGTCAGCTCGGCGTAGCGGATCTGTTGGCGGGCCATGTCCCGGGCGACCTCGTACGTCAGCAGCCGGACGTCCTCGGCGTCGCGGATCAGGTCCACGACGGAGAGGTAGACCTCGATGAAGTGCGCGAAGTCGCGGAAGGTGAAGTAGTCGGCCAGCGCCTCGGGGTCCGTGGGCACGGCCGAGTCGGGGTGCCGGGCGGCGAGTTCGGAGACGATGCGCGGCGACGCCGATCCGACGTGGTGGACATGCAGCTCCGCCTTGGGCAGGCCCGCGATGAAGGCATCGAGATCGGACAACGCTTCCTCCTGGTCGAAGAGCGCGCCACGGTGCGCGGCACGGCCTGGTCATGCTATGCGGGTCGCTACGGCCGCCCGTCGGCCGCCTCCCGCAGCCGCTGGCGGGCCTCCATCAGGGCGAAGCCCAGCAGATTCAGCCCCCGCCAGCGCCCCGGGTCCCCGGCCCGCTCGTCGTCGGCGGCGAGGCCGATGCCCCATATGCGGTCCAGCGGGCTGGCCTCGACCAGCACCCGGGAGCCCGTGCCCAGCAGGTACTCCCGCAGTGCCGGGTGCTGCCCGAATTTGTGGACGCTGCCGGCGACGACCAGGTCGAAGCGGTGCCGCTGCCAGGTCTCGTCGTCGAAGCCGCGGACCGCGCGGCCGGCGTCCTTGGCCTGCTTGGGATGCCTGGCGGCGAGCGCCCGCCGCTCCGCCTCCTGGTCCCCGAACAGACGGGCCTTGCCGGCCATCATCCAGTGCTCCGCGGTGGCGTAGCCGACCCCGTCGACGGTGAAGGGGGCCGGCCACCACTGGCTGAAGCAGCTCGGTCCCGGGCTGCCGTCGCGGCGCGGGCTGTGGCCCCAGAAGTGGACGTACTTCACCCGCCGGCCGGTGGCGGTCTCCCGGCGCAGCTCCTCGACCGAGCGCGGTCCGTCCGCCGCCCGCCCCGTAGTCGTCCCCGTCGTCGTCCCCGTGTCGTGCATCATGCCGGGATTCTGTCAGCGGGCACTGACAACGTGTCGGGGCTCAGGACCGGTAAAACGCAGAATTCGTCGCGTAACCAAAAGGCAACAACGGAATCACTTGTTGAGGCTCCCTTCCTCTGTCAAGATCGGCCATCAATTCCGGAAGTAGCTACGCCAGGCAGTGCCGCTGAGCGGCCCCGGCGCCCGGCGGAGGAGAGCACCATGGACCACCGTTTCGATGTCACCGAGCGCTTCGCCCCGGGCGCGCAATTCATCGCGGGCAGTCTCCGCGGTGGTACTTCCGGCCGTACCCAGGCCGTCGTGGACCCGGCGACCGGCGAGACGGTGTACTCCTACGAACTCGCAGGCACGGCCGATGTGGACGCCGCCGTCGAGGCAGCGGCGCGGGCCTTCCCGGAATGGGGCGGCGCGACGCCCGGTGAGCGCTCCGACACCCTGCACCGCTTCGCCGCCGCGCTCGCCGAGGACGCCGCCGATCTCGCCTACGCCGAATCGCTGAACTGCGGAAAGCCGATCAAGCTCAGCAATGAGTTCGACGTACCGGGCTCCATCGACAACGCCGCATTCTTCGCCGGTGCCGCCCGCCATCTGGAGGGCAAGGCGGCCGGCGAATACAGCGCCGACCACACCTCCGTCATCCGCCGCGAGCCGATCGGCGTCGTCGGCTCGATCGCACCGTGGAACTACCCGCTGCAGATGGCCGCCTGGAAGGTGCTGCCGGCCATCGCCGCGGGCAACACCATCGTCCTGAAGCCCGCCGAGATCACCCCGCTGACCTCGCTGCTGTTCGCGCAGGCCGCCCGGCGCGCCGGGCTGCCGGACGGCGTGCTCAACATCGTCTCCGGCGCGGGCCGGGACGCCGGCGAGCGGCTGGTCGGCCACCCCGCCGTCGCGATGACCTCCTTCACCGGCTCGACCCCCGTCGGCAAGCGCGTCGCCGAGATCGCCACCGGCACCGTCAAGCGCCTGCACCTCGAACTCGGCGGCAAGGCCCCCTTCGTCGTCTTCGACGACGCCGACCTGGAGGCCGCCGTCCACGGAGCGGTCGCCGGCGCGCTGATCAACACCGGCCAGGACTGCACCGCCGCCACCCGCGCCTACGTCCAGCGCCCGCTCTACGACGCGTTCGTCAGCGGGGTCGCCGACCTGATGGCGACCGTACGGCTCGGCGACCCCTTCGACCCGGCCACCGACCTCGGACCGCTGATCTCGCACGCCCAGCGCGACCGGGTGGCCGGCTTCGTCGAGCGGGCCCGCGGCTACGCCACCGTCGTCACCGGCGGCGAGGCCCCCCAGGGCGAGCTGGCCAAGGGCGCGTACTACCGGCCCACGCTGATCGCCGGTGCCGCGCAGGACAGCGAGATCGTGCAGTCCGAGATCTTCGGTCCGGTGCTGGTCGTGCTGCCCTTCGACAGCGACGACGAGGGCATCGCGCTGGCCAACGACACGCCCTACGGGCTCGCCGCCTCGGCCTGGAGCCGCGACGTCTACCGCACCGGCCGCGCCACCCGCGAGATCAACGCCGGCTGCGTCTGGGTCAACGACCACATCCCGATCATCAGCGAGATGCCGCACGGCGGCGCCAAGGCGTCCGGCTTCGGCAAGGACATGTCGGCCTACTCCTTCGAGGAGTACACCCAGGTCAAGCACGTGATGTACGACAACACCGCGGTCGCCAGGAAGGACTGGCACCGCACCGTGTTCGGGGACCGCGCGTAACGGAAACGCCCGCCCCACCGGGCCCCACGCCGGCGGCCAGCGCCGCGCGCCATCGTCACCACCGGCCGAGCGCCGGGCTCACCCCCTTGAAAGGGCACCGCGCATGGACCACCACGAGCAGCCCGAACCACTGTCCCAGGCGGAACTCACCGCCATGCGCCGGAGCCTGACCGACGGCCGGCTCGCCATGACCCGCCGCTCGCTGCTGCGCGCGACCGGCGCCATGGCCACCGCGATCGGCGGCCTGGGCGCCCTGTCGGCCTGCGGCATCCCGCCCGCGGGCCGTACCGACGCCGCCCGGACCACGGACCACTCCAGGGCGGAGAAGCGCCTGAACTTCTCCAACTGGACCGAGTACATGGACGTCAGCGACAACGGCAAGCACCACCCCACGCTGGACGCCTTCACCCGCCGCACCGGCATCGCCGTCAACTACACCGAGGACATCAACGACAACGACGAGTTCTTCGGCAAGATCCAGGCGCAGCTGGCGGCCGGCCAGGACACCGGCCGCGACCTGATCGTGCTCACCGACTGGATGTGCGCACGGATGATCTCCCTCGGCTGGATCCAGGAGCTGGACCCGGCCAACCTGCCGCACGCCTACGCCAACCTCACGGCGCAGTTCCGCGACCCGGCCTGGGACCCCGGCCGCGCGCACTCCTACGTCTGGCAGGGCATCCCCGCGATCATCGCGTACAACAAGAAGGCCACCGGCGGCAAGAAGGTCGACTCGGTCAGCCAGCTGCTGGAGGACCCGCAGCTCAAGGGCCGGGTCGGCTTCCTCTCCGAGATGCGCGACACCGTCGGGCTGACCCTGCTGGACATGGGCAAGAAGCCCGAGGACGTCACCGCCGACGACTACGACGCGGCGATAGCCCGGCTCCAGAAGGGCGTCGACTCCAAGCAGATCCGCCGCTTCACCGGCAACGACTACACCACCGACCTGGACAAGGGCGATCTCGCCGCGTGCGTGGCGTGGGCCGGCGACATCGTCCAGCTGCAGAGCGACAACCCGGACATCGCCTACGCCGTCCCCAAGACCGGCTACATGACGTCCACCGACAACCTCATGGTGCCGAACAAGGCCCGCCACAAGCAGAACGCCGAACGGCTCATCGACTACTTCTACGAGCCGAAGGTGGCGGCCCGGCTCGCGGCGTACATCAACTACGTCTGCCCCGTCGACGGGGTGCGCGAGGAGCTCGCCAAAATCGACAAGTCGGCGGCGGACAACCCGCTGATCCTCCCCGACAAGGAGATGGCCGCCAGGTCCCACTCCTTCCGCGCGCTGACCGCCAAGGAGAACAAGGAGTTCGCCCAGAAGTTCTCCGACCTCACCGGCGCCTGATCCACCGGGCCCGCCCGAGCCGTTTCGCCATCCGACCCACGGGACGACCGACATGACCAAGAACGCGAACACCCAGAGCAGCGGCGGCGACGTCCGCCTCCACGGGATAAGCAAAACCTACGGCTCCTTCACCGCCGTCCATCCGCTCGACCTGACCGTCCCCGCGGGCTCCTTCTTCGCGCTGCTGGGCGCCTCGGGCTGCGGCAAGACCACCACCCTGCGGATGATCGCCGGCCTGGAGGAACCCACCACCGGCACCGTCGAACTGTCGGGCCAGGACGTCACCGTCCTGCCGCCCTACAAGCGCCAGGTCAACACCGTCTTCCAGAACTACGCGCTCTTCCCGCACCTGGACATCTACGAGAACGTCGCCTTCGGCCTGCGCCGCCGCGGCATCAAGTCCGTCAAGAAGCAGGTCGAGGAGATGCTCGACCTCGTCCAGCTCGGTCCGATGGCGCGCCGCAAGCCGCAGCAGCTCTCCGGCGGCCAGCAGCAGCGCGTCGCGGTCGCCCGCGCCCTGATCAACCACCCCCAGGTGCTGCTGCTCGACGAGCCGCTGGGCGCCCTCGACCTCAAGCTGCGCCGCCAGATGCAGCTGGAGCTCAAGCGCATCCAGACCGAGGTCGGCATCACCTTCGTCCACGTCACCCACGACCAGGAGGAGGCCATGACCATGGCCGACACCGTGGCCGTGATGAACGGCGGCCGGGTCGAGCAGCTCGGCGCGCCCGCCGACCTCTACGAGAACCCCGCGACCACCTTCGTCGCCAACTTCCTGGGCACCTCCAACCTCATCGAGGCCGAGGTCGTCGAGGCCGGTGGCGAGGAGCTGCTGCTCAAGGCCGCGGACGGCAAGCTGCGGCTGCCCGCCGCCCGGTGCAGCGCCTCGGCCCGCACCGGCGAGAAGGTGCTGGCCGGCGTACGGCCCGAGAAGGTCGCACTGCGGCACACCGACGACGCCGGGTCCGTCCCGGAGGGCCACAACCGGCTGTCCGGCCGCATCAAGGACGCCAGTTTCATCGGCGTCTCCACCCAGTACGTCGTCGAGGTCCCGGGCCTCGGCGAACTCGCCGTCTACGAGCAGAACATCGAGCGCGACGGGCGCCTGGTCCCCGGCGCGGAGATCGTCCTGCACTGGAGCCCGGCGCACACCTTCGGACTGGACGCCACCCAGGACATCCAGGCCGGCGCGGACCTCGACGAGGAGGCCGCGTGACCACCACCGCGACGCCCGCACCACCGGACGAGCAGGCCGACCCCGCGCCCCTGGAGGTGCGCAGGACCCCCGCCCGCAAACGGCTCGTCCCCTACTGGCTGCTGCTGCCCGGCATCCTGTGGCTGCTCGTCTTCTTCGCCGCCCCGCTCGTCTACCAGGCGTCGACCTCCATCCAGACCGGCTCCCTCGAAGAGGGCTTCAAGGTCACCTGGCACTTCGCCACCTACTGGGACGCGCTCGGCGAGTACTGGCCGCAGTTCGTGCGTTCGGTGGGCTTCGCGGCGGTCGCCACCGTGCTCTGCCTGCTGCTGGGCTACCCGTTGGCCTACCTCATCGCCTTCAAGGCGGGACGCTGGCGCAACGTCGTGATGATCCTGGTCATCGCCCCGTTCTTCACCAGCTTCCTGATCCGTACGCTCGCCTGGAAGACGATCCTGGCCGACGGCGGACCGGTCGTGGGGGCGCTCAACGCCCTGCACGTCCTGGACCTCACCAGCGCCCTGGGCATCACCGAAGGGCACCGGGTGTTGGCCACCCCGCTGGCGGTGGTCTGCGGACTCACCTACAACTTCCTGCCGTTCATGATCCTGCCGCTGTACACCTCGCTGGAGCGCATCGACCCGCGGCTGCACGAGGCCGCCGGCGACCTCTACGCCCGCCCGGCGACCACCTTCCGCCGGGTGACCTTCCCGCTGTCCATGCCCGGCGTCGTCGCCGGCACCCTGCTCACCTTCATCCCGGCCGCCGGCGACTACATCAACGCCGAACTGCTGGGCTCCACCGACCAGAAGATGATCGGCAACGTCATCCAGTCGCAGTTCCTGCGGGTCCTGGACTATCCGACCGCCGCCGCGCTCTCCTTCATCCTCATGGCGGCCATCCTCGCCATGGTCACGATCTACATCCGCAAGTCCGGGACGGAGGATCTGGTCTGATGGCGGCAACCGGAACCACGGCAACCCCCTCAACCACGGCCGCCCGCACGCCCAACAAGGGCCTGCGCTGGCTGCGCCGCAACATCATCACGCTCGCGGGCCTGGCCACCCTGGCCTATCTGGTCCTGCCCAACGTGATCGTGATGGTCTTCTCGTTCAACAAGCCCAACGGGCGCTTCAACTACCAGTGGCAGCGCTTCTCCACGGACGCCTGGACCGACCCGTGCGGCGTCGCCGACCTGTGCGGCTCGCTGGGCCTCAGCCTGCAGATCGCCGTGTGGGCGACCGTCGGGGCGACCGTGCTCGGCACCATGATCGCGTTCGCGCTGGCCCGCTACCGCTTCCGCGCCCGGGCCGGCGTGAACACCCTGATCTTCCTGCCGATGGCGATGCCCGAGGTCGTCATGGCCGCCTCGCTGGCCACCCTCTTCCTCAACATGGGCATCCAGTTCGGCTTCTGGACGATCCTGATCGCGCACATCATGTTCTGCCTGAGCTTCGTCGTCACCGCCGTCAAGGCGCGGGTGATGAGCATGGACCCGCGGCTCGAACAGGCCGCCCAGGACCTCTACGCCTCGCCCGTGCAGACCTTCCTGCGGGTGACGCTGCCGATCGCCGCGCCCGGCATCGCCTCCGGAGCCCTGCTCTCCTTCGCCCTGTCCTTCGACGACTTCATCATCACCAACTTCAACGCCGGGTCGACCGTGACCTTCCCCATGTTCGTCTGGGGATCCGCCCAGCGGGGCACGCCCGTTCAGATCAATGTCATCGGTACGGCGATGTTCCTGGTCGCCGTGTTGTGCGTAGTCATCGGCCAACTGGCCGGCAAACGCCGCAAGAGGAGCTAGAGGAGCTGAGAGACATGGCACGAGCTGCCATGAACGCCCCGTCCCCCGTCCACGCGCTCGCGGACGCCGCCCCCACCCCCTTCTGGCTGGACGACCCGGCCCGCCCAGACGCCCGGCCGGCCCTGATCGGTGACGAGACCTGCGATCTGCTGGTCGTCGGCGGCGGCTACTCGGGACTGTGGACCGCACTGATCGCCAAGGAGCGCGACCCGCAGCGCGACGTCGTGCTCGTCGAGGGCGCGGAGATCGGCTGGGCCGCCTCCGGACGCAACGGCGGCTTCTGCGCCGCCTCCCTCACCCACGGCCTCGGCAACGGACTGGCCCGCTGGCCCGGCGAACTCGCCCGGCTCGAAGAGCTGGGCATCCGCAACCTCGACGCCATCGAGGAGGCGGTCGCCCGCTACGACATCGACTGTGCCTTCGAGCGCACCGGCGAGATCGACATCGCCACCGAGCCGCACCAGATCGCCGAACTGGAGGAGGCCGCCGAGGACGCCGCGAAGCTCGGCCTGGACCGGCACACCTTCCTCGACCGGGACGCACTGCGCGCCGAGGTCGACTCGCCGACCTTCCTCGCCGGCCTGTGGGACCGCGACGGCGTCGCCATGCTCAACCCGGCCCGCCTCGCCTGGGGCCTGAAGCAGGCGTGCCTCGGCCTCGGCGTCCGCATCTACGAGCGCACCCGCGCCACCGCGCTCGCCGCCGAAGGCACGGGCATGGCCGTTCGCACCCCGTACGGGCGGGTCTTCGCCCGTCGGGTCGCGCTCGGCACCAACGCCTTCCCCTCACTGGTCAAGCGGGTCCGCCCGTACATCGTCCCGGTCTACGACCACGCCCTGATGACCGAGCCGCTCTCCGACGAGCAGCTCGCAGCCATCGGCTGGAAGAACCGCCAGGGCCTCTCCGACAGCAACAACCACTTCCACTACTTCCGCATCACCGCCGACAACCGCATCCTGTGGGGCGGCTACGACATCGTCTACCGCTACGGCGGGGGCGTACGCGCCGAGTTCGACCACCACCCGGCCACGTACGAGAAGCTCGCAAGGCACTTCTTCCGCTGCTTCCCGCAGCTGGAGGGGTTGCGCTTCACCCACAGCTGGGGCGGCGCGATCGACACCTGCGCCCGCTTCTCGGCGTTCTTCGGCACCGCGCACGCCGGCCGGGTCGCCTACGCCGCCGGCTACACCGGGCTCGGCGTGGGCGCCACCCGCTTCGGTGCCGACGTGATGCTCGACCTGCTCGCCGGCGAGCGCACCGAGCGCACGGAACTGGAGATGGTGCGCAGCAAGCCCCTGCCGTTCCCGCCCGAGCCGCTGCGCTGGGCCGGCATCGGCATCACCCAGTGGTCGATGACCCGCGCCGACACCCACGCGGGGCGCCGCAATCTGTGGCTGAAGGCCATGGACAAGGTGGGGCTGGGCTTCGACAGCTGAGAAATCGGAGCGCGCGGGGGCGGGCGGCACTCGGCCGCCCGCCCCCGCGCGCCGGTACACGTCACCCTGAGGACTGCCCGCCGCCGGACCCCGGCCCGGACCGCCGCCCGTCCCCGTCAGAGGCTCAGGTACGGCACCGCGCGGGTCGTCCGTCGTCGCCGGGCACTGCGGCGCCGCGCTCCGCGGTCCGGCCGCTTCCGGTACCCGGGTCCGCCCGCCGTCCGCCGCCCGTCCCCGGGCCCCACCGCCCGCACACCGCGCACCACGCCGCGAGCAGTACCCCGGCCAGACACCAGCTGCCGAGCACGTCCAGCGGCCAGTGATAGCCGCAGCGGACCAGGCCGACGCCCACGCCCAGCTCGGCCACGATCACCCCGGCCACCAGCACGGCCACCGCCGCCCCACGGCCCCGGCGGTGTTCTTCCCGGCCCGCCGGCCCCCTGAGCACCAGCAGCGCGGCCACGCCGTACGCGACCGCCGCGGTGGCCGCGTGCCCCGACGGATAGAACCCGTCGTGCGCCCCGCCGGCCATCCGCGGCGGGCCCGGCCGGGCGAGCCAGAGCTTGAGCGGGACGACGAGGGCGGGCACCGCGGCGAGGGCGGCCCCGGCGGCGAGCGGCGGCAGCCACCACCGACCGCGTACCTCGTCGTCCACCGCTTCGCGGCTCCCGCGACGCCACCCTTGTCCGCCCCGCCACCCGGCCCACACCATCACCAGCAGGAGCACCGGCAGCGCGACGGCCGTATTGCCGAGGTCCGCGAGGAAGTGCGCCGCGGAGGACGGGAATCCGCTGCCGGCGACGGTACGGCCCAGCCGCTCGTCGAGCGTGCGCAGCGGCCCGTGGCCCGCCACCTGCCAGGTGAGCACCGCGAACAGCAGCGCGCTGACGAGAGCGACGGCCAGGGGGCGGGCGCCGTATCGCCCGGGGTGGCCCGGCCGGCGCGGGAAAAGGGTCGGCCGCCTCGGAACAGGGGGGGTGGTTCCGAGGCGGCCGTGGTGACCGGTGTCCCGCGCGCCCCGGGGGGTGTGGGGCGGGCGGACATCCGATCGGTGAGGATTCCCGGAGCCCCCTCTGCGAGGGGTCCCGGTGTTGTGCGCGAGGGCACGACCTGATCGGAGCCGGGGAAGCGCCGACCGGGCGTCGCCCGCAGTCCCCTGCGGGCGGGGTGTTTCTCTCATCTGCAGAAACCGTACGGCACAGGGAGCGCACCGGACAGCCGCATCACCCGGCCGCCATTGGCCCCGCACATCTTCTTCACTCGCCGCCTCCAGCTACGCGCGTCCGGCCCCACCGGCACACCCGGCGGACCGGCCGGAGGGCGGGCACACACGGGCGCGGCCCAGGGCTCGACCGTAGTCGCACCCCGGGCCGCGCCGGCAGGCGTGCCGCGAGAACCCCGCAGCCCACCCGGATCGTCACTCAGCTCATCGCTCAGATCTTGGTGAACGCCGCCTCGAGGATGTCCAGGCCCTCGTTGAGCAGGTCCTCACCGATGACCAGCGGCGGCAGGAAGCGCAGCACGTTGCCGTACGTACCGGTCGTCAGGACCAGCAGGCCCTCCTGGTGGCACGCCTTCGCGAGGGCGCCGGTGGCCTCCGGGTTGGGGTCCTTGGAACCGGACTTCACCAGCTCGATCGCGATCATCGCGCCCCGGCCGCGGACCTCGCCGATGATGTCGTACTTCTCGGCCATCGCGTTGAGGCGGGCCTTCATGACCTCGCCGATCCGCAGCGCCTTGCCGTTGAGGTCCTGCTCGCGCATGGTCTCGATCGAGCCGAGCGCGGCGGCGCAGGCCACCGGGTTACCGCCGTAGGTGCCGCCCAGGCCGCCCGCGTGCGCGGCGTCCATGATCTCCGCGCGACCGGTCACGGCGGCCAGCGGCAGACCGCCGGCGATGCCCTTCGCCGTCGTGATCAGGTCCGGCACGACGCCCTCGTCCTCACACGCGAACCACTGACCCGTACGGCAGAAGCCGGACTGGATCTCGTCCGCGACGAAGACGATGCCGTTCTCCTTGGCGAAGTTCGCGATCGCCGGGAGGAAGCCCTTGGCCGGCTCGATGAAGCCGCCCTCACCGAGCACCGGCTCGATGATGATCGCCGCGACGTTCTCCGCGCCGATCTGCTTGGTGATCTGCGAGATGGCCTGGTCGGCGGCCTCCTGCGCGCAGTTCTCCGGGCCGGTCAGCCAGCGGTAGGGGTAGGCCACCGGCACGCGGTAGACCTCGGGCGCGAACGGGCCGAAGCCGTGCTTGTACGGCATGTTCTTGGCGGTGAGCGCCATCGTCAGGTTCGTCCGGCCGTGGTACCCGTGGTCGAAGACGACCACGGCCTGCCGCTTGGTGTACGCCCGCGCGATCTTGACGGCGTTCTCGACGGCCTCCGCGCCCGAGTTGAACAGCGCCGACTTCTTCGCGTGGTCGCCCGGCGTCAGCTCGGCGAGCTGCTCACAGACCTCGATGTACGGCTCGTACGGCGTGACCATCACACAGGTGTGGGTGAACTCGGCGAGCTGCGCGCTGGCCCGGCGGACGACCGCCTCCGCGCTGTTGCCGACCGAGGTCACCGCGATGCCCGAGCCGAAGTCGATCAGGGAGTTGCCGTCCACGTCCTCCAGGACGCCACCGCCCGCGCGCTTGACGAAGACGGGCAGTACGGCACCGACGCCACTGGCCACCGTGGCCTGCTTACGGGCCCACAGCTCCTGCGACTTCGGGCCGGGGATCGCGGTGACGACGCGACGCTCCTGGGGGAGGCCGGGGCCTCCGGACAGTTCGGTCATGGCAGTCTCCTGAGTGGGACGGGAACGTACACCGGTCTCGTACGGAGGTCTCCTGCTGAGGTCCTCCTGCCGAGGGCTCGTGCAGAGGTCTTGTACAGAGGTCTTGTTCTCGCAGGTTAGGGGCGGCCGGGCGGGTCTGGCATGTTCCGTTCGGGAGAAGTGCGCGTGTTGCCTTGTCCGCACCGGACATAGCGACGGACCACGGCCAGTAGATTGAGCGACGGCGTGCCCGGCACCGGAGGGCACGAGCGCGGGCATGACAATGGCAAGGCGGCCGGCCCCACCCCCGGTCGCCTCGACAACGCACCAGGCCACGGCTCAAGGGGGACAAGGGGCACCGGATGGACACCGAGGGCACGCACGACGCACGTAACACCCACTCCGACCACATCCCACGGCCGGCGGCGCCCCCGAACCCCCCACCGCGGCCCAGTGTGCCGCCGCGGGCCTCCGGTTCGTACGGCCTGAGCAGTGGAGCGACGACGGCGGGTGCAGCAGGGCGGGGCGGCGGCGTTCCACAGTCGCCCTTCATGGCCTGGCTGGGGACTCCGCGCGTGCTGGCGGGCCCAGGCGTCTGGGCTTTCGACCACAAACCCAAGCCGAAGGAGAGGCCGCAGGAAATCGCGGTGCCGCAGCTCATCGCCGGAGCGGTCGTCTCGTTCCTGTGCGCATGGCTGATCTGGTCGCTGCTGATGAACGGCTATCTCGGCCCTTACTGGAAGTGGCCGCGCGAGGTGATGCTGCCCGATTCATGGAAGACGGGCAATGCCAACATCATCACGTCGTTCGTCTACATGGCGCTCATTCTCGGCGCGATCATCGCTGTCTTCGGACGGGTGGGGCGATGGCCCGCACTCTTTCGGCGGCTGATCTCCCCCGTGGCGAACCGTGTGTGGAACAGGCTGCCTTCGTGGCTGGCGCCCAAGGAGCCCAGTGCGCTCCCCGGGGGGCAGCTGGTCGCGCGAGCCGTTCTGACCCTGGCGCTCGTCTGGTTCCTCTGGCAGTGGTGCATCGACAAGTCGACCGACTCCTCCCTCTTGATGTTGCAGTTGGAGAACCTGACTCCGGCCTCGGGAGACGGTGCGTCGTACTTCTACTACGCCACCAGCTATTCGCTCATCGATCTCGGTGTGCTTCTTGCCCTCTTCAGCAGGTTCGCCTGTCTTCCCGAGCTCCGGCGCCGCTATGTCTCTCCGGGCCGCACCCCATCCGATCCCGCCTTGACACCCGAAAACGGGGCCCGGCTGCTTCAGGTGGACCAGGCCGAATGGGCCGATCTTCGTGCGGCAGGCGCTCCCGAGGCTGCCGACCGCCTGGCATCCGAGGCGCGATCCGGGCTGATGAACGATGTCGATCACACGCGGATTGCCCGTGCCTGGCAGTCCGTACGTGCGCAGCCGAGCCGGCTGCCGGCATTCATCGACAGCGTGCGGAAAGCAGGGGCCGCTGCCTGTCTCCACCCGTCCGGGGCCCGTGACCTGCCGTCACGCATCGCGCGGCACGACTTGCTGACCTCCCAGGTGCGCATCGGCACCGCCTCCGAGGACGTACGCAACCCGTATGACCGTCGGGGTACGGGCTTCGCGCTCGAACCGGATGTTCTTGGCACCTCGCTGTTGGCGCTCGGTCCTGCCGGTTCCGGCAAGACCGCCCGCCTCGTCCGGCCGCTGGTGGAGACGCTGTGTCTGCAGGCACTCGCCGGACGTGCCGCGGTGGTATCCGTCGGGACGGCTGGTTCGGTGTCGGCGCCCGACGACACGTTCGACGCCGTTATCCGGATCGGTCAACGCGATGCGGACTGCGACCTGGACCTCTACGGCGGGACGACGGACGCTGACGAAGCGGCCGCGATCCTGGCCGAGGCGCTGGTGGGGGACCTGGTGGCCACGATGTCCGGCGGAGACGGGCGGCGGGCGGTGACCGTGCTGGGACAGTTGCTCGGGCCGTTCCAGGTCGCCAACGGGCGTTTCCCCGGGGTGTCGGAACTCAGGGAGTTGCTGGACGGATCCCAGGAGGCGATGGAGGGCCTGCGAGCCACGCTGCGGGCGGCAGGGGAGGGCAGCGCGCTGCGGGAACTGGCCGCCCGGGAGCGGCAGGCGGAACGGCCGGGCGACCCGGGTGTGATGCTCGCCGACCGGATCGCTCTGCTGGACCGGCCGGCATTCGCGGACTTCTTCGACCCGAGCGGGCGTTCGCGGCAGGTGTCGCTGCGCTCCCTGGACCACCCGCTGCGGGTGCGGATCGATCTGCCCGAGCGTGGGCACGCGGACGCTTCGCGTATTTTGGCGCGGTTGGTGCTGGCCCAGTTCACGGAGTGCGCGGTTGCGCGGACAGACCGTTCGGTCTTCGCCTGTCTGGTACTTGACGATGCGTCACATGTGGTCACGCAGGAGGCGCTGCGTGGACTGCAACGGCTGCGGACGGCGAACGCGGGGGTGGTGTTGACCATGCGAGGGCTGGACGAGGTCCCGGAGTCGCTGCGTGGTGCGCTGCTGGGGGCGGTCGGCTGCCGGATGGCGTTCGCGGGCGTGACGGTCTGGGACGGGGCGCGGTTCGCCGAGGTCTGGGGCAAGGCGTGGGTGGAGACCAGAGACGTCACCGACCGGCAGATCGTTTCCGACGAGCCGTTCACCAAGGTCATGCACTCGATCCGACGACTGGTCACGGGCAAGAACGTGACCGCGAAGGCGGTGACCGTGCGGACGGTGGAGCGGGAGCGCTGGTCGGCATCGGAGCTTGCCAACGCGGTACCCCCCGGCCATGCGGTGCTGTCCGTGACGTCCGTGACCGGGGAGGCGGCACCCCCCGTCCTCGTGGACCTGCGACCCTGACGCTGGGGTCGGGCGGGCACCCGCCTCCGACAGCCGTGCCAGCCCCCCCGCGTCCCCCGCTCGCCAGTGTCGCCCCGGGCTGCGGGGGGCGCCGCTCCGGCATGGAGGCGGAGAAGGTTTGTCCGGTGTGGAGTGCCCCGGATTCCTCCGTTGAGGCAGAATCGACACGGGCCGTTCATACGGGGCGGCGCAAACCATCGGTCGGCGTCCGGTGCTCGGGCGCAGTCGTCGAAGCCATCGAAGGTCTCATGCCGCACACCCTCGCTTCCCTGGTCAACCACACCGCGCTCAAGCTGACCGTGCTCGCGGGGGAGGAGCGGCTGGACGTCCCGGTGCGGTGGGCGCACGCCAGTGAGCTGATCGACCCGGTGCCGTACATGGAGGGCGGCGAGCTGCTCCTGATCACCGCGCTCAAGCTGGACGCGGAGGACCCGGAGGCGACCCGCAGGTACGTGCGGCGGGTCGCGGAGGCCGGGGTGGTCGGGCTGGGGTTCGCGGTCGGGGTGAATTACGAGGACGTTCCCGACGCGCTGGTCGAGGCGGCGAGGGAGCAGGGGCTGCCGTTGCTCGGGGTGCCCCGCAGGACGCCGTTCATCGCGATCAGCAAGGCCGTCTCGGCCTCGGTGGCCGCCGACCAGTACCGCGCGGTGACCGCGGGCTTCGAGGCGCAGCGGGAGCTGACCCGGGCGGCGCTCAGCGCGGAGGGGCCCGCCGAGCTGCTGGCGCGGCTCGCGGCACACCTGGACGGCTGGGCGGCGCTCTACGACGCGTCGGGGGCCGTGGTGGCCGCCGCTCCCGACTGGGCGGCGCGGCGGGCGGCCCGGCTCTCGGAGGACGTGGCGCGGCTGCGGGAGCGGCCCGCGCCCGCCAGCTCGGTGGTCAGTGACACGGACGGCGACGACCGCGTGGAGCTGCAGTCACTGGGTACGGGGCGCCGCGCGCGCGGGGTGCTGGCCGTCGGGACGGGGGCGCGGCTCGGTACGGCCGAGCGCTACGCCGTGCACTCCGCGGTCGCGCTGCTGACGCTGACCACCGAGCGGTCCCGGTCGCTGCAGGACGCCGAGCAGCGGCTGGGCGCCGCGGTGCTGAAGATGCTGCTGGCGGGGGAGCCGGACCACGCGCGGGCGGTGGCGGGGCGGCTCTACGGAGGGCTGCTGGACGCGCCGTTCCGGGTGGTGGTGGCGGAGCCGGTGGCGGGTGAGGAGCCGGCGTCGGCGGGCGGGGCGTCCCCGGCCCGCGGAACGGGCGCGGCGGGGGCGCTGGAGGCGCTCACCGACGCGATGGACTCCGCGGCCGCGCGGACCGGTGAGGCGGTGCTCGCGGTACCGGACGGCGGCCGGCTGATCGTGCTGGTCGCGGACGGCGGGGCGGCCGCCGACGCCTGTGCCGCGTACGCCGCCGAGGCCGAGGCCCGCTCCGGGGCGCAGGCGGGGCCGCGCGGCCGGGCGGCGCGTCAGGAGGCGGCGAACGGCGGTGCCGGGGTGGCGGTCGGGCTGTCCGCGCCGACCGGACCGATGGCCGCCGCCAACGCCTACCGGCAGGCCGAACAGGCGCTGTCGGTGGCCCGCCGGCGCGGCCGGGTGCTGGTCGAGCACGAGGACGTGGCGGCGGGATCGGTGCTGCCGCTGCTCGCCGACGATGCGGTGCGAGCCTTCGCGGACGGGCTGCTGCGGGCACTGCGCGAGCACGACGCGACCGGCCGCGGTGATCTGGTCGCGTCGCTGCGCGCCTGGCTCGCCCGGCACGGCCAGTGGGACGCGGCCGCCGCCGACCTGGGCGTACACCGGCACACGCTGCGCTATCGGATGCGGCGGGTGGAGGAGATCCTGGGCCGCTCGCTGGACGACGCGGACGTACGGATGGAGCTGTGGCTGGCGTTGAAGGCGACGGCGGGCGGGACGGCGGACTGACGCCGACCGGCAGCGACAAGCCGGGAGCGACAAGGGGGGCGGCCTCGTCGCCGGGCGACGGGGGCGCGGCGCGGGTCGGAGCGCCCCTCCACCGCGGAGGGGCCCGCCCCCGCATTTCTACGCTTCGGACAAACGCCATGGCGCCGCCGCACCCCTACCGTGGGGGCAGAGTCAAAACCGCAGAGCCGCTCGCTGAGCCATGCCCATGCGCACCACCCACCACTTCTGAAGGGCCGGGTTCCACTGTGCCGATCCACACTGATGCAGCCCCCACCGCCTTCTGGCTCGCCGGCCGCAAGGCCACCGGCGACGCCACCTTCGATGTCACCTCCCCCTGGGACGGACGTCTCGTCGGCACGGTGAGCATTCCCACCGAGGCCCAGGTCGAGGAGGCCGTCGCCGCCTCCGTCGCCGTCCAGGAGGAGTTCGCCGCGACCCCCGCCCACGTGCGGGCCGCCGCCCTGGATCACGTGCAGCGCCGGCTGGTGGAGCGCACGGAGGAGATCGCGCAGCTGATCTCCGCGGAGAACGGCAAGCCCATCAAGTGGGCGCGCGGTGAGGTCGGCCGCGCCGTCTCGGTGTTCCGTTTCGCGGCCGAGGAGGCCCGCCGCTTCAACGGCGGCGAGGCGCAGCGGCTGGACACCGACGCGGGCGGCGCCGGCCGGCTCGCGCTGACCCGCCGCTTCCCGCGCGGCACGGTCCTGGGCATCGCACCGTTCAACTTCCCGCTGAACCTGTGCGCCCACAAGGTCGCCCCGGCCATCGCGGCCGGCGCCCCGATCATCCTCAAGCCCGCGCCGGCCACCCCGCTCTCCGGCCTGATCATCGGCGAGCTGCTGGCCGAGACCGACCTGCCGGCCGGTTCCTGGTCGATCCTCCCGGTGACCAACGACCGGATGCCGGCGCTGGTCCAGGACGAGCGGCTGCCGGTCGTCTCCTTCACCGGCTCCGAGAAGGTCGGCTACGCCATCCTCGACTCGGTCCCGCGCAAGCACTGCACCCTGGAGCTCGGCGGCAACGGCGCGGCCGTCGTCCTGCCCGACTGGTCCTCCGAGGCGGACCTGGACCGGGCCGCGCAGCGCATCGCGATCTTCTCGAACTACCAGGGCGGCCAGTCCTGCATCTCCGTGCAGCGGGTCATCGCGGACGCGTCCGTGTACGACCGGCTGGTGCCCAAGATCGTGGCGGCCGTCGAGGCGCAGGTCACCGGCGACCCGTCGGACGACGCGACCGAGGTCGGCCCGCTGGTGAACGAGGACGCCGCCAAGCGCGTCGAGGCATGGGTCGACGAGGCCGTGGAGCGCGGCGCGAAGCTGCTCGCCGGCGGCAAGCGCGACGGCGCCTCCTACGCGCCGACCGTCCTGGAGGACGTGCCCGCCGACGCCACCCTCGCCTGCGAGGAGGTCTTCGGCCCGGTCCTCACGATCAAGAAGGTCGACGGGGTGGACGAGGCGTTCGCGGCCGTCAACGACTCCAAGTTCGGCCTGCAGGCGGGTGTCTTCACGCACGACGTGCAGACCGCGTTCCGTGCCCACCGCGCCCTGGAGGTCGGCGGCGTGGTCATCGGCGACGTGCCGTCCTACCGCGCGGACCAGATGCCGTACGGCGGCGTCAAGCAGTCCGGTGTGGGGCGCGAGGGCGTGCGCTTCGCGATGGACGACTACACCTACGAGCGGGTGCTGGTCCTCACCGGACTGGCGCTGTAAACCCTCCGCGGGACGACGACAACCCTCACGTCACTCCCCGACCCGGTCCGGACCGGTGGACAGCGACGGCCTTCCCTTGGGCCGTATCACCGTCCGGACCCCGGCCGGCGCACCCCCCGGCGCCGGCCCCTGACGCGGCGCGCTCCGGCACCCTGTTTCCGGAGCGCGCCGCGTCCCCCGTTCTCCCCCCGCCCGGCAGCGCAGCCCCCGTGCCGGATCTTGACCGTACGGCGCGGACGCCCGCGGTGCCTCCTGTCGGAGGCGGAGACGCGGGGGTGCCGCAGGGTGGAGAGGCGGCGGTGCGTACAACCAGCGCGGTATGCCGTACCCCCCGAAGGGCCGAGGCCGCCCGGCCGGCCCGGGCATCTGCCGGGACGTATGTCCCGTATGGCCAGGAGACGCCGTCCCGCCCTCCGCGGCCCCGTACCTCCAGTGGTGCAACCCGCGCGGATCGGGTAACTCTCACAAGTAGCGCTGTTCCAGCGGCCCGACCGGCCCGCCGGCGCAGAACTCCCGATTCCGCGGCGAGGTGAGCTCCTGATGACCGCTCCATCCATCCGCAACGTCTCCGAGCGCGAAGCACGCCAGGTCGCCGAGGCGGCCCGTGAGCAGGACTGGCGCAAGCCCAGCTTCGCCAAGGAGCTGTTCCTGGGGCGCTTCCGGCTCGACCTCATCCATCCGCACCCCACGCCGGCGATCGATGACGTGCGCCGCGGCGAGAAGTTCCTCGCCACGCTGCGGGAGTTCTGCGAGACGGAGATCGACGGCGCCCGGATCGAGCGTGAGGGACAGATCCCGGACGAGGTCGTCGACGGGCTCAAGGATCTCGGTGCGCTCGGCATGAAGATCGACCCGAAGTACGGCGGCCTCGGGCTCACCCAGGTCTACTACAACCGCGCCCTGTCGCTGGTCGGCTCCGCCAGCCCCGCCGTCGGCGCGCTGCTCTCCGCGCACCAGTCGATCGGTGTGCCGCAGCCGCTGAAGCTGTTCGGCACCCAGCAGCAGAAGGAGACCTTCCTGCCGCGGCTGGCCCGTACGGACATCTCGGCGTTCCTGCTGACCGAGCCCGACGTCGGCTCGGACCCGGCCCGGCTCGCGACCACCGCCGTGCCGGACGGCGAGGACTACGTCCTCGACGGGGTGAAACTGTGGACCACCAACGGCGTGGTCGCCGACCTGCTGGTGGTCATGGCGCGGGTACCCGCCTCCGACGGCCACAAGGGCGGCATCACCGCCTTCGTCGTCGAGGCCGACTCGGCCGGCATCACGGTCGAGAACCGCAACGCCTTCATGGGCCTGCGCGGCCTGGAGAACGGCGTCACCCGCTTCCACCGGGTCCGGGTCCCCGCGGCGAACCGCATCGGCCCCGAGGGCGCCGGCCTGAAGATCGCCCTGACCACGCTCAACACCGGGCGGCTCTCGCTGCCCGCGATGTGCGTCGGCTCCGGCAAGTGGTGCCTGAAGATCGCCCGCGAGTGGTCCGCGGCCCGCGAGCAGTGGGGCCGGCCGATCGCCAAGCACGAGGCCGTCGGCGCCAAGATCTCCTTCATCGCCGCCACCACCTTCGCCCTCGAAGCGGTCGTCGACCTCTCCTCCCAGATGGCCGACGAGAACCGCAACGACATCCGCATCGAGGCCGCGCTCGCCAAGCTCTACGGCTCCGAGATGGGCTGGCTGATGGCCGACGAGCTGGTCCAGATCCGCGGCGGCCGCGGCTTCGAGACCGCCCCCTCGCTCGCCGCCCGCGGGGAACGCGCCGTACCGGCCGAGCAGATGCTGCGCGACATGCGCATCAACCGGATCTTCGAGGGCTCGACCGAGATCATGCACCTGCTGATCGCCCGGGAGGCGGTGGATGCTCATCTGTCCGTCGCCGGCGACCTCATCGACCCCGACAAGAGCCTCGCCGACAAGGGCAAGGCGGCCGCCAAGGCGGGCCAGTTCTACGCCCGCTGGCTGCCCAAGCTGGTCGCCGGACCCGGTCAACTCCCGCGCACGTACCAGGAGTTCGGCCGGCTGGCCGGTCATCTGCGGTACGTCGAGCGGACCTCGCGCAAGCTCGCCCGCTCCACCTTCTACGCGATGTCCCGCTGGCAGGGCCGGATGGAGACCAAGCAGGGCTTCCTCGGCCGGATCGTCGACATCGGCGCCGAGCTGTTCGCGATGAGCGCCGCCTGCGTACGCGCCGAGTACCTGCAGGAGACCGGCGACCACGGCCGCGAGGCGCAGCAACTGGCCGACGTGTTCTGCCGGCAGGCCAGGATCCGGGTCGAGGAGCTGTTCGGCCGGCTGTGGACCAACACCGACGAACTCGACCGCAAGGTCGTCTCCGGGGTCCTCGACGGCAGCTACACCTGGCTGGAGGAGGGCATCGTCGACCCCAGCGGCGAGGGCCCCTGGATCGCCGACGCCACCCCGGGCCCGAGCGGGGCGGACAACGTCCGCCGCCCGATCCGCTGAGCCGCTCCGCGACCGCGCGCCGCGGGGCCCGTACGGCGAAGATCCGCCGTACGGGCCCCGCTCCGCGCCCTCCGTGTCCACGCCACCCCGGCGACCGGCCACAATGGACCGCATGACGGACTCCCTCGCCCATCCGCACCTGCGCTTCGAGCCGGCCTCCGGCGCCCCCGACGGCCCGCGCGGCATCGTGATCCTCGGCTCCACCGGGTCGATCGGCACCCAGGCGATCGACATCGTGCGGCGCAACCCCGACCGCTTCCGGGTGACCGCGCTCTCCGCCGCCGGCGGGCGGACCGACCTGCTGGCCGAGCAGGCGCACCAGCTGCGGGTGGACACTGTGGCGGTGGCGCGCGAGGACGCGCTGCCGGCCCTGCGCGCGGCGCTGGCCGAGCGGTACGGCGCGGGCGAGCCGCTGCCCGAGATCCTGGCCGGCCCCGACGCGGCCACCGAGCTGGCCGCCTCCGAGTGCCACACCGTCCTCAACGGCATCACCGGCTCCATCGGCCTCGCGCCGACCCTGGCCGCCCTGAAGGCCGGCCGGGTGCTGGCGCTCGCCAACAAGGAGTCGCTGATCGTCGGCGGCCCACTGGTCAAGGCCGTCGCGAAGCCCGGCCAGATCATCCCCGTCGACTCCGAGCACTCCGCGCTCTTCCAGGCCCTGGCCGGCGGCGAGCGCGCCGAGGTCCGCAAGCTCGTCGTCACCGCCTCCGGAGGCCCGTTCCGCGGCCGTACGAAGCGCGAGCTGGCCGAGGTCACCCCCGAGCAGGCGCTGGCCCACCCCACCTGGTCCATGGGCCCGGTCGTCACCATCAACTCCGCGACCCTGGTCAACAAGGGCCTGGAGGTCATCGAGGCGCATCTGCTCTTCGACGTCCCGTTCGACCGCATCGAGGTCGTCGTCCACCCGCAGTCCTACATCCACTCGATGGTGGAGTTCACCGACGGCTCCACCCTCGCGCAGGCCAGCCCGCCCGACATGCGGATGCCGATCGCGCTGGGGATCGGCTGGCCCGAGCGGGTCCCGGACGCCGCCCCGGGGGTGGACTGGACCACGGCCCGGACCTGGGAGTTCTTCCCGCTCGACGCGTCCGCCTTCCCGTCCGTCCCGCTGGCCTGCCACGTCGGCGAGCTGGGCGGTACCGCGCCGGCCGTCTTCAACGCCGCGAACGAGGAATGTGTTGACGCATTCCTCAAGGGCGGACTGCCGTTCACAGGGATTGTGGATACGGTCGCCGATGTGGTCGCTGAACACGGTAAGCCCGCCCGGGGAACTTCCCTGACCGTCGCGGACGTCCTGGAAGCGGAGACCTGGGCGCGCGCCCGCGCCCGCGAACTGGCCGCCCGTGCGGCACGGACACCCTCGGAGGCTCGCGCATGACGACCTGGATGACCATCCTCGGCATAGTCGTCTTCGTCGTCGGCCTGCTGTTCTCCATCGCCTGGCACGAGCTCGGCCACCTCTCGACGGCCAAGATGTTCGGCATCCGCGTGCCCCAGTACATGGTGGGCTTCGGGCCGACGATCTTCTCCCGCCGCAAGGGCGACACCGAGTACGGCATCAAGGCCATCCCGCTCGGCGGCTACATCCGCATGATCGGGATGTTCCCGCCCGGCGACGACGGAAAGCTGCAGGCCCGCTCCACGTCACCGTTCCGCGGGATGATCGAGGACGCCCGGTCGGCGGCCTTCGAGGAGCTGCAGCCCGGCGACGAGAAGCGGCTCTTCTACACCCGCAAGCCGTGGAAGCGCGTCATCGTGATGTTCGCGGGGCCGTTCATGAACCTGATCCTCGCGGTCGTGATCTTCATGAGCGTGCTGATGGGCTTCGGCATCAACACCCAGACCACCCAGGTCGGCTCCGTCTCGGACTGCGTCATCTCGGCCGCCGCCAAGACCGACAAGTGCCCGCAAGGCGCCAAGGACTCCCCGGCCAAGGCCGCGGGCCTGCGGGCCGGCGACAAGATCGTCTCGTTCAACGGGCACGCCGTCCCCGACTGGGGCACCCTCCAGCAGCAGATCCGCGACACCACCGGGCCCGCGACGCTGGTCGTCGAGCGGCACGGCGCGCGCCGGACGCTGCACGCCGACCTGATCGAGAACAAGGTCGCCAAGACCGACGGGCACGGCGGCTACCTCCCCGGGCAGTTCGTCACCGCCGGCTTCCTCGGCTTCACGCCCGCCAGTGGCGTCGTCCAGCAGTCCTTCGGCCAGTCCGTCGACCGCATGGGCAACATGGTCGAGCAGGGCGTCTCGTCCCTGGTCAACCTGCCCGCCAAGGTCCCGGACCTGTGGAACGCGGCCTTCAACGGCGGCGAGCGCAAGCAGGACTCCCCGATGGGCGTGGTCGGCGCCGCACGGGTCGGCGGTGAGGTCTTCTCGCTGAACATCCCGCCGGAGCAGCGGGTCGCGACGATGCTCTTCCTCGTCGCGGGGTTCAACCTCTCGCTGTTCCTGTTCAACATGCTGCCGCTGCTCCCGCTGGACGGCGGGCACATCGCCGGCGCCGTGTGGGAAGCCATCCGCCGGGCCTTCGCCAAGATCGTCCGGAGGCCGGACCCCGGCCCCTTCGACGTGGCCAAGCTCATGCCGGTCGCCTACGTCGTCGCCGGGATCTTCATCTGCTTCACGCTGCTGGTGCTCGTCGCTGACGTGGTGAATCCGGTGAAATTGACCTGAAAGAAGGTTTGGCGACGGCCGGGCACCTCCGTGGCGTTTGGAGGTGTCCGGCCGTCCTCTTTCGGGGGTCCGCGGGGGCGCGATGTGCCTATCGCAATACCGGTGCCGTAATCTCGAAACCCGGAGCCCGCCGATTCGGGACCTTGATCCACACCTTGGGGTTGCTCGCCAGATGACTGCCATTTCACTGGGAATGCCGGACGTACCGACGAAGCTGGCCGACCGCCGGGTCAGCCGCAAGATCCACGTCGGTCCGGTCGCCGTGGGCGGAGACGCACCGGTCTCGGTGCAGTCGATGACGACCACGCGGACGTCCGACATCGGCGCCACGCTGCAGCAGATCGCCGAGCTGACGGCCTCCGGCTGCCAGATCGTCCGGGTCGCCTGCCCGACCCAGGACGACGCCGACGCCCTGCCGGTGATCGCCCGGAAGTCTCAGATTCCGGTCATCGCGGACATCCACTTCCAGCCGAAGTACGTCTTCGCCGCCATCGACGCCGGCTGCGCCGCGGTCCGCGTGAACCCCGGCAACATCAAGCAGTTCGACGACAAGGTCAAGGAGATCGCGAAGGCCGCCGGGGACGCCGGCACCCCGATCCGCATCGGCGTGAACGCCGGCTCCCTCGACCGCCGCCTGCTGCAGAAGTACGGCAAGGCCACCCCCGAGGCGCTGGTCGAGTCCGCGCTGTGGGAGGCGTCCCTCTTCGAGGAGCACGGCTTCCGCGACATCAAGATCTCGGTCAAGCACAACGACCCGGTCGTGATGGTCAACGCCTACCGCCAGCTCGCCGCCCAGTGCGACTACCCCCTCCACCTCGGCGTCACCGAGGCCGGCCCCGCCTTCCAGGGCACGATCAAGTCCGCGGTCGCCTTCGGCGCGCTGCTCAGCGAGGGCATCGGCGACACCATCCGCGTCTCGCTCTCCGCGCCGCCCGCCGAGGAGGTCAAGGTCGGCATCTCCATCCTGGAGTCGCTCAACCTCCGCCAGCGCCGGCTGGAGATCGTCTCCTGCCCGTCCTGCGGCCGCGCCCAGGTCGACGTCTACAAGCTCGCCGACGAGGTCACCGCGGGCCTGGAGGGCATGGAGGTGCCGCTGCGCGTCGCCGTCATGGGCTGCGTCGTCAACGGCCCCGGCGAGGCCCGCGAGGCCGACCTCGGCGTCGCCTCCGGCAACGGCAAGGGCCAGATCTTCGTCAAGGGCGAGGTCATCAAGACCGTCCCCGAGTCGAAGATCGTCGAGACCCTGATCGAAGAGGCCCTGAAGATCGCCGAGCAGATGGAGAAGGACGGCGTCGCCTCCGGCGAGCCGGTCGTCACCGCCGCCGGCTGACCAGCCGCCCGCCCACCGCTTCCGAGCCCCGCCGCCCGCCCCGGGCCGCGGGGCTCACGGCTTCCCCGGCCGGTGCCGCCCCCTCCCCGGCGTTCGCCGCCCCCGCGGGCCGGGTGCTCCCGCGCGGGTGGAGGTAAAGTGCCAGGACCTGCTCCCGCCTGGCCTCCCAGGCCCGTACCGGTGAGGCATTCCGAGACGTGCTGACGACCCCCGCCATCAAGGTCCTCGAGCCCGGGGAACTCGACGACGCGCTCGCGGTGCTCGACCGCGACCCGGTCGCCAACGCCTTCGTCGCCGCCCGCGTCCAGATCGCCGGCCTCGACCCCTGGCGGCTGGGCGGCGAGATGTGGGGCTGGTACGCCGACGGCCGCCTGGAGTCCCTCTGCTACGCCGGCGCCAACCTCGTCCCCGTCTGCGCCACCCCCGAAGCCGTCCGCGGCTTCGCCGAGCGCGCCCGACGGCAGGGCCGCCGCTGCTCCTCCATCGTCGGCCCCGCCGGACCCACCTCCGAGCTGTGGTCGCTGCTGGAGCCCGCCTGGGGACCGGCCCGCGAGATCCGCGCCCACCAGCCCCTGATGGTCACCACCGCACCGTCCGCCGAGATCGCCCCCGACCCGTACGTCCGGCGCATCCGCAAGAACGAGATGGACCTGATCATGCCGGCGTGCGTGGCCATGTTCACCGAGGAGGTCGGCATCTCCCCGATGGCCGGCGACGGCGGTCTGCTCTACCAGGCCCGCGTCGCCGAACTCGTCGGCGCCGGCCGCTCGTTCGCCCGCGTCGAGGACGGCAAGGTCATCTTCAAGGCGGAGATCGGCGCCGCCACCCAACGGGCCTGCCAGATCCAGGGCGTCTGGGTCGACCCCGCCTACCGGGGCAAGGGCCTGTCGGAGACCGGCATGGCCGCCGTGCTGCGCTACGCGCTCAGCGATGTCGCCCCGGTCGTCAGCCTCTACGTCAACGACTTCAACACCGCCGCCCGCGCCTCCTACCGCAGGGTGGGCTTCGAAGAGGTCGGCGCGTTCATGAGCGTGCTGTTCTGACCCGCCGCGGGCGTACTGTTCCGGCCCGCGGCCTTGTACGCTCCGACCATGGATGACGTCGCGGTCGGCCCCCTCGATCTCGCTGCCCGCGTGGACGACGCGCTCGCCGTCCAGGCGCTCGCCTTCGGACTGAGCGACGACGAGATCGCCGTGCGCCGGCACATCGTCCTGCGGCACTTCGGCTGCCCCGGCGCCCGCGCCCTCGGCGCCACCACCCCCGCGGGCCGGCTCATCGGCTTCGTCTACGGCATGCCCAACGACCGCACCCACTGGTGGTCCACCGTCGTCGAGCCGTACCTGCGCAGCCAGGGCATCGACCACTGGCTCGACGACTCCTTCACCATCACCGAGCTGCACGTCCACCCCGCCTACCAGGGCCGGGGCATCGGACGGTCGCTGATCACCCGCATCACCGACGAGGCGACCCAGCCGCGCTCCATCCTGTCGGCCATCGACGTGGAGAGCCCGGCCCGCGCGCTGTACCGCTCGCTCGGCTACCGCGACATCGCCCGCCGGGTGCTGTTCCCGAGCGCGCCGACGCCGTACGCCGTGATGGGCGCGCCGCTGCCGCTCAAGCGCCACTGAGCGCCCGCCCGGGCCGCAACCCATTTCCGTGTGCCGCGCCCGGGCGGCTAACCTCCAGGGAGTCACCTTTCTTACGCAGGAGAAACTCCCATGGCCAACGCCGCACAGGTCCAGCGCATGTCCCGCTTGATGATCAAGACACTGCGCGACGACCCGGCCGACGCCGAGACCGCCAGCCACAAGCTGCTCGTCCGCGCCGGGTACGTCCGCCGCTCCTCCGCCGGCATCTGGACGTGGCTGCCGCTGGGCATGAAGGTCCTGGAGAACGTCTCCCGCGTCGTGCGCGAGGAGATGGACGCGATCGGCGGCCAGGAAGTCCTGCTGCCGGCCCTGCTGCCCAAGGAGCCCTACGAGACCAGCGGCCGCTGGGAGGAGTACGGGGACCTGCTCTTCCGCCTCAAGGACCGCAAGGGCGCCGACTACCTCCTCGGCCCCACCCACGAGGAGATCTTCACCCTCACGGTCAAGGACCAGTGCACGTCCTACAAGGACCTGCCGGTGATCCTCTACCAGATCCAGATCAAGTACCGCGACGAGGCCCGCCCCCGCTCCGGCGTGCTGCGCGGCCGCGAGTTCCACATGAAGGACTCGTACAGCTTCGACACCACCGACGAGGGCCTGGCGCAGTCCTACGCGCTGCACCGCGAGGCGTACCAGAAGATCTTCCAGCGCCTGGGCCTGGACTACCGCATCGTCTCCGCCGTCTCCGGCGCGATGGGCGGCTCCGCCTCCGAGGAGTTCCTGGCGCCCGCCGCGGCCGGCGAGGACACCTTCGTCGACTGCCCGAGCTGCGACTACGCCGCCAACACCGAGGCCGTCACGGTCAAGGTCGAGCCCGCCGACGGCGCTGCCCACGGCCCCGTCGAGGAGCTGGACACCCCCGACACCCCGACCATCGAGACGCTCGCCGAGCACCTCGGCGTACCGGCCTCCGCGACCCTGAAGAACCTGCTGGTCAAGGTCGACGGGGAGATCGTCGCGGTGGGCGTGCCCGGCGACCGCGAGGTCGACCTCGGCAAGCTGGGCGAGCACCTCGCGCCGGCCACCGTCGAGCTGGTCACCGCCGAGGACTTCACCGACCGCCCGGAGCTGGTCCGCGGCTACGTCGGCCCGCAGGGCCTGGCCGGCAAGGCGTTCCGCTACCTCGCCGACCCCCGCGTCGCCCCCGGCACGGCCTGGATCACCGGCGCCAACAAGGAGGGCAAGCACGCCCGCAACGTCGTCGTGGGCCGGGACTTCGAGGTCGACGACTACCTCGACGTGGTCGTCGTCGAGCCCGGTGACCCCTGCCCGAAGTGCGGCACCGGCCTGAAGATCGACCGCGCCATCGAGATCGGCCACATCTTCCAGCTCGGCCGCAAGTACGCCGACGCCTTCGAGCTCGACGTCCTCGGCCAGAACGGCAAGCCGGTGCGGGTCACCATGGGCTCGTACGGCATCGGGGTCTCCCGTGCGGTGGCCGCGCTCGCCGAGCAGACCCACGACGACAAGGGCCTGTGCTGGCCGCGCGAGATCGCGCCGGCCGACGTGCACGTCGTCGCGGCCGGCAAGGCCACGCAGACCGAGCTCGCACTGGAGGTCGGCGAGCGGCTCGGCGCCGCGGGCCTGCGGGTGCTGGTCGACGACCGCGCCGGCGTCTCGCCCGGCGTGAAGTTCACCGACGCCGAGCTGCTGGGCATTCCGACCATCGTGGTCGCCGGCCGTCGCGCCGGCGAGGGCGTCGTCGAGGTCAAGGACCGCCGCACCGGCGAGCGCGAGGAGCTCACGGTCGAGGAAGCGGTCGCGCGACTCGGCGCCTGAGTCACCGCGAACGGGCCGGCCGGGGAACGCCCCGGCCGGCCCGTTCGCGTTCGCTTACAGCCAGGCCGCGAACTCCAGCAGCAGTTCGCCGCGCTGACGGTCGCCGGCGGCGACCTCACGGACGCCGGTGTCCACCGCCCGGTAGAGTGTCCAGTCGCGCAGCCGGTCGCGGTCCACCTCCAGGGCGTCGGCGAGCTTGGCGACCCGGCGGCGGGCCGCGGCGGCCGCGCCGGAGCCGGCCATCACGTCCTCGAACCGGTCCAGCACCAGCGCCGCCAGGTCGTACGCCCGCTCGCCGACCACCGGCGCGGGCCCGGTCGCCAGCCACGGCGCCCGCTCGCCGGCCAGCACCTTGCCCTGCCGGAAGGCACCGTGCAGCAGGAACTCCTCGTCGGAGCCGGCCGGCAGGGCGCGGCGCAGCTCCAGCGCCTCGTCCACCAGCGGCGCGGCCGCCCGGACGTTCGCCCCGGCGGTCCGCAGCGCCTCCGCCGCGTCCTCCGTACGGCCGGCCACGGTCTCGAACGGGTGCCCCGCGCCGGGCGGCACCCACAGCCGGCGCACCGTGCCGGCCGCCTCCAGCAGCGCCTTGGCCTCCGGCAGGGAGCGCAGCGACACCGCGCTCCGGAGCCGCTCCAGCAGCAGCGCGCCGCTGCCGTCGTCGGAGCGCAGCAGCCGCACCGCGCCCCAGCCGTCCCACACCGTCAGCGCGGCCGCCTGCTGCGCGGAGCCCGCGCCCGGCACCGGCAGCTTCAGCGCCGCCGGGGTGCCGTCCTGCTGCCGCACGAGCGCGACCAGGCTGCTGCGGCCACCGGGCGCGTGCACCCGCTCCAGCGTCAGCTCCCAGGCGTCCAGGCGCTGCTGAACCAGCGTCGGCAGTGCCCGCAGCCACTCCTGTGCGGCGCTGTCCGGATCGCTGCTCAGCGAACTCACCAACCGCTGCGGCGGTTCGATGGGTGCCGTTGCCATGGTCGAGCTGTCCCTTCAAGTGCGGCGGACGCGCGATCCCGCGCCCGCCCACCACGTCGTCCTGGGCGAAGGCCCCCGGCGGTCGGTCAGAGTGCGCCCGCGGAAGCGTCCTCGGAGCCGGCCGGAGCGGCCGCCGCGGCCCGCTCCACGAGCCCAGGGAAGGCTACGCCGCTGCCGCGCCAGCGCACCGCCCGCACCGCGGCCTCCCGCAGCGCGCCGGCCGCCTCCCGCCGCCGCGCCCGGCCGCCGGCCCGTACGAGGTCGGCGTAGACGGCCGCCAGCCGGTCCTCCAGCTCCGCCGCCAGCCGGACCGCGGCGGCCGCGTCCGGAACCGGGAACGGCAGCTCGTACGCGGCGGCCGCGGCCTGGGGGGTGCCGCCCAGGTCGCGCACCTCCCGGTGCAGCGCGTCCCGGCGCGCGCGATGCGCGTCGTACGCCGCCAGCGCCTCCGCGCGCCGGCCGGCGGAGATCCGGCCACCGACCACGCCGTACCCGTAGACCGCGGCGTGCTCGGCGGCCAGTGCCGCCTGTACCGCCGTCATCTCGTCCGTGCCGTCCGCGTCCTCCGCGTCGTCCCGCTTCTTCATCGCCTGGTGAGCCGTTTGCGTGCTCATGGGTGCGCCCCTTCGCTGGTCGGTGCCGTGCGTCGTGCCGTGCCGGGTGCCGTCGTCCGGCGGACGTCACCCGGCCGGTTCGGCGAGCAGGTACGCGTGGGCCGCGCCGGCCGCGGCCACCGAGGCGAGCAGCCGGGCCAGCTCCGGCGGCGCGGCGAGCAGTTCCTGGGTCCGGACGTCGGCGAGCTTGCGCTCCGCCTCGGCCAGCGCGCTCCGGGCGGCCTTCTCGTCGTGCGGCACGGCGGGCGTGGCGGCCTCGTGCGCCCGGCCCTTGGCGGGGGAGCCGCTGGGGGACGGGGCGGCACGGTGCTCGGTGAACGCCCGGGCGTGCCGGGCGACTTCGGAGCGCAGCGGGCGCAGCCGTTCCGCCAGCGCGGGGTGGGCGGCCAGCGTCGCGTCGTAGCGCGCCAGCAGGGCCGTGCTGTCGCGGGCGGAGCGCTCGCGCAGTCGTTCGGCGGCGGAGGAGTCCTCGCCCCGGTCGGGGCCGTCGTTCGAGGAGCATCCGGTGAGCAGCGCCGCGCCCCCGAGGGCGGCGCCGGCCAGCAGGGTCCTTCTGCGTGAGAGCGCCACTTTCGGCACGTTGCACTTCCCGGGGTCTTTCGTAGTGATCACCGCAGGCGAGAGTATCCGTGACCACCCACCGAATCGTCAGTACCCCGCCGGAACCGATAGGCTTTGACCCGACACGCGACCTACCCACAACAGCACACGCGGCCGAGGAGTCACCCGGATGAGCACCACCCAGAGCGAGAGGCTGCGCGGACTGCTTGAACCGCTCGTCGCCGCGCGAGACCTGGATCTGGAAGAGATCGAGGTGACACCGGCGGGAAAGCGGCGGGTGCTGAGGATCGTGGTCGATTCCGACGAGGGCGTCCAGCTGGACGAGTGCGCCGAGCTGAGCCGCGAGGCGTCGCAGGTCCTGGACGACACCGAGGTGATGGGCGGCGCGCCCTACACCCTCGAAGTGACCTCCCCGGGCGCCGACCGGCCGCTGACCGAGCTGCGGCACTACCGCCGCGCCGTCGGCCGCCTCATCAAGGCCCAACTGACCGACGCAGCAGGGTCCGGAGAGCTGGTCGCCCGGATCATCGCCGTCGACGAGGACGGACTGGACCTCGAGGTGCCGGGTGTGAAGGGCCGCAAGCCGACCGCCCGCCGGGTCTCCTTCGACGAGATCGCCAAGGCGCGTGTCGAGCTGGAGTTCAACCGCAAGTCCGACAAGCGCGACGCGCAGCACGACGAGAAGATCGACGAGAACAAGGAGGAGGCGTAGCCGTGGACATCGACATGAGTGCCCTGCGGGGGCTGGTGCGGGAGAAGGAGATCTCGTTCGACCTGCTGGTCGAGGCGATCGAGTCGGCCCTCCTCATCGCTTACCACCGCACCGAGGGCAGCCGCCGTCGGGCGCGGGTGGAGCTGGACCGCAGCACCGGTCATGTGACGGTGTGGGCCAAGGAGGACCCGGAGGACCTGGAGGAGGGCGCCGAGCCGCGCGAGTTCGACGACACCCCCTCGGGCTTCGGCCGGATCGCGGCGACCACCGCCAAGCAGGTCATCCTGCAGCGGCTGCGGGACGCCGAGGAGGAGATCACGTTCGGCGAGTACGCCGGACGGGAGGGCGATGTCGTCACCGGCGTCGTCCAGCAGGGCAAGGACCCCAAGAACGTCCTGGTCGACATCGGCCGCCTGGAAGCGATCCTGCCGGTGCAGGAGCAGGTTCCCGGCGAGGACTACGCCCACGGCACGCGGCTGCGGTCGTACGTCGTCCGGGTGGTCAAGGGCGTCCGCGGGCCGTCCGTGACGCTGTCGCGGACACATCCCAATCTGGTGAAGAAGCTGTTCGCCATGGAGGTGCCGGAGATCGCGGACGGGTCGGTGGAGATCGCGGCCATCGCCCGCGAGGCCGGGCACCGTACGAAGATCGCCGTGCGGTCCACCCGTTCGGGGCTCAACCCCAAGGGCGCGTGCATCGGCCCGATGGGCGGCCGGGTGCGCGCGGTGATGGCCGAGCTGCACGGCGAGAAGATCGACATCGTGGACTGGTCGGACGACCCGGCCGAGCTGGTCGCCAACGCGCTGTCGCCGGCCCGGGTCAGCAAGGTCGAGGTCGTGGACCTGGCGGCGCGGTCCGCCCGGGTCACCGTCCCCGATTACCAGCTGTCACTGGCCATCGGCAAGGAAGGGCAGAACGCCCGGCTCGCCGCCCGCCTCACGGGCTGGCGGATCGACATCCGCCCGGACACCGAGCACTCACCGCAGGACTAGATCACCCACAGTGATCGACGGGCGTCGCGCACTCCGGAAAATCGGTGGTGTCGCGGCGCCCGACCGGGAATTCTGAGCAGCGCTCCGGCCTTTACCCCATCGGGGTCGGGTCGGTGCGGGGAGGTAGACTTAAGCAGTGTCTGGCCGGACGCATGCCCGGGCATGCCCTGAGCGCACCTGTCTGGGATGCCGGGAGCGAGCGGCCAAGGGCGATTTGCTGCGCATCGTGGCGATCGAGGGTGAGTGTGCCCCCGATCCTCGCGGTACGCTGCCCGGCCGGGGTGCGTACGTGCACCCCACATTGGTCTGCCTCGACCTGGCGGTTCGCCGCCGGGCGTTCCCCCGGGCCTTTCGGGGCCGGGGACCGTTCGATTCGACGGAGTTGCGTCGGTTCCTCGAACGGGGCGCCGGTTGAAGCCGCCCATGCAATAACGCACAGCACGAACGCACAGCGCACGGAAAACCGTGCGGTCAGGTACCTCGCGAGTCGGAAGTAGGTCGAGATTGCGATGAGCACTCGATGAGTACGCGATGAGTACGCCCATGAAGTAGCGACGGTCCGGTGGACAACCCGGACCTAGAAGGAGCGAAGTGGCTAAGGTCCGGGTATACGAACTCGCCAAGGAGTTCGGCGTTGAGAGCAAGGTCGTCATGGCCAAGCTCCAAGAACTTGGTGAATTCGTCCGTTCGGCGTCCTCGACGATCGAGGCGCCGGTTGTTCGCAAGCTGACCGACGCTTTCCAGGCAGGAAGCGGCAACGGCCGCGCCGCCGGTAAGCCCGCAGCGCCGCGCAAGTCGACCCCTGCGAAGCCGTCGGCGCCCTCTCCGGCGCAGGCCGGGGGCACCGCCCCCGCCGCCAAGGCAGCCGGGGAACGTCCTGCTGCCCCGAAGCCGGGCGCCCCCAAGCCGGGCCCCGCGGCTCCGGCAGCCCCCGAGGCACCGAAGGCCCCCGAGGCCCCGGTGGCTCCCAAGAGCACTCCCGCCGCCGGCCCCACCCCGGGCCCGCGCCCCACCCCGGCGCGCCCCGCGGCACCCAAGCCTGCTCCGGCCGCCCCCGCGCAGCCCGAGTTCCAGGCTCCGCCGGCTGCCTCCGCGCCGTCGGCTCCCCGCCCCGGTGCCACCCCCGGCCCGCGCCCGGCCCGTCCGGCGTCCGGTTCCGGTCAGGGTGGTCAGGGCCGCGGTGGCGCCCCGCGTCCCGGTGGCGAGCGTCCGGCCCCCCGCCCCGGCGCGCGTCCCTCCGGTCCGCGTCCGGGCAACAACCCCTTCACCTCCGGTGGCTCCACGGGCATGGCCCGTCCGCAGGCCCCCCGTCCCGGTGGCGCCCCGCGTCCCGGCGGCCAGGGTGGCCCCGGCGGCCCGCGTCCACAGGGCGGCGGCCAGGGTGGCCCCCGTCCCCAGGGCCAGGGCGGCGCGCGTCCGACCCCCGGTGGCATGCCCCGTCCGCAGGGTGCGGCTCCCGGCGGTGCCGGCCCGCGTCCCGGCGGCGGTAACCGTCCGAACCCGGGCATGATGCCGCAGCGTCCCGCTGCCGGCCCGCGTCCGGGCCCCGGCGGTGGCGGTCGCGGTCCCGGCGGTGCCGGTCGTCCCGGTGGCGGCGGCGGTCGTCCGGGCGGTGGCGGCGGCTTCGCCGGTCGTCCCGGTGGCGGCGGCGGTCGTCCGGGTGGCGGCGGCGGCTTCGCCGGTCGTCCCGGTGGCGGCGGTCCCGGTGGTGGCGGCGGCTTCGGCGGCGGTCGTCCCGGCTTCGCCGGTCGTCCCGGCGGTCCCGGTGGCCGTGGTGGCACGCAGGGTGCGTTCGGCCGTCCCGGCGGTCCGGCGCGTCGTGGCCGCAAGTCGAAGCGGCAGCGCCGTCAGGAGTACGAGGCCATGCAGGCCCCGTCGGTCGGCGGCATCATGCTGCCGCGCGGCAACGGTGCGACGGTTCGCCTGTCGCGCGGTGCCTCGCTGACGGACTTCGCGGAGAAGATCAACGCCAACCCGGCGTCGCTGGTCCAGGTCATGCTGAACCTGGGCGAGATGGTCACCGCGACCCAGTCGGTCTCCGACGAGACGCTCCAGCTGCTCGCCGACGAGATGAACTACGTCGTCGAGATCGTCAGCCCGGAGGAGGAGGACCGCGAGCTGCTCGAGTCCTTCGACATCGAGTTCGGCGAGAACGAGGGCGGCGAGGAGATGCTCGTCTCCCGTCCGCCGGTGGTGACCGTCATGGGTCACGTCGACCACGGTAAGACCCGACTGCTCGACGCGATCCGCAAGACGAACGTCATCGCGGGCGAGGCCGGTGGCATCACCCAGCACATCGGTGCCTACCAGGTCGCGACCGAGGTCAACGAAGAAGAGCGTCGCATCACCTTCATCGACACCCCCGGTCACGAGGCGTTCACCGCCATGCGTGCCCGTGGTGCCAAGTCGACCGACATCGCGATCCTCGTGGTGGCGGCCAACGACGGTGTCATGCCGCAGACGATCGAGGCCCTGAACCACGCCAAGGCGGCCGACGTGCCGATCGTGGTCGCGGTCAACAAGATCGACGTCGAGGGCGCCGACCCGACCAAGGTGCGCGGTCAGCTGACCGAGTACGGCCTGGTGGCCGAGGAGTACGGCGGCGACACCATGTTCGTCGACATCTCCGCCAAGCAGGGCGAGAACATCGACTCCCTGCTGGAGGCCGTGGTCCTCACCGCGGACGCCTCGCTCGACCTTCGCGCCAACGCGGAGATGGACGCGCAGGGTATTGCGATCGAGGCCCACCTCGACCGCGGTCGCGGCGCCGTCGCCACCGTCCTCGTCCAGCGCGGTACGCTCCGCGTCGGCGACACGATGGTCGCCGGTGACGCCTACGGCCGAGTCCGCGCGATGCTCGACGACAAGGGCAACAACGTCGAGGAAGCGGGTCCGTCGACCCCCGTCCTGGTCCTGGGTCTGACCAACGTCCCGGGTGCCGGCGACAACTTCCTGGTGGTCGACGAGGACCGTACGGCCCGTCAGATCGCCGAGAAGCGCGCGGCCCGCGAGCGCAACGCGGCCTTCGCCAAGCGCACCCGCCGGGTGTCGCTGGAGGACCTCGACAAGGTGCTCAAGGCCGGCCTGGTGCAGGACCTCAACATCATCATCAAGGGCGACGCGTCCGGTTCGGTGGAGGCTCTCGAGTCCTCGCTGCTCCAGCTCGACGTCGGCGAAGAGGTCGAGATCCGCATCCTGCACCGCGGTGTGGGTGCGGTCACCGAGTCGGACATCAACCTGGCGACCGGCTCCGACGCGATCGTCATCGGCTTCAACGTGCGCGCCGAAGGCCGCGCCACGCAGATGGCCGAGCGCGAGGGTGTCGACGTCCGGTACTACTCGGTCATCTACCAGGCGATCGAGGAGATCGAGGCGGCCCTCAAGGGCATGCTGAAGCCGGAGTACGAGGAGGTCGAGCTCGGTACCGCGGAGATCCGCGAGATCTTCCGCTCGTCCAAGCTCGGCAACATCGCCGGTGTGCTCATCCGCTCCGGCGAGGTCAAGCGCAACACCAAGGCGCGCCTCATCCGCGACGGCAAGGTGGTCGCGGAGGACCTCAACATCCAGGGTCTGCGCCGCTTCAAGGACGACGTCACCGAGATCCGCGAAGGCTTCGAGGGCGGTATCAACCTCGGCAACTTCAACGACATCAAGGTCGACGACGTCATCGCGACGTACGAGATGCGCGAGAAGCCGCGCGGCTGATCACGCAGCGACGTACCGGGGCCGGTCGGCTGGGCCCCTCCTGCCGCCGCCAAGGCGGCGGCAGGAGGGAGAAACTCCGTCGATCGGCCCCGGCCGTTCCGTGTACGGTTCCCATGACACGGACACCTAAGGCCCCACGGGTGGCTTGACCCGTCTTGCATGTACGTAGGGACACTGTCCTTCGACCTGCTTCTCGGCGACGTACGGTCGCTCAAGGAGAAGCGTTCCGTCGTCCGCCCGATCGTCGCCGAGCTGCACCGCAAATTCGCGGTGAGCGTCGCGGAGGTCGGGGACCAGGATCTGTACCGCAGGGCCACCATCGGCCTGGCGGTGGTTTCGGGGGACGCCGGGCATCTCACCGATGTCATGGACCGCTGCGAGCGCATGGTCGCCGCACGGCCCGAAGTGGAGCTGCTGTCGGTGCGCCGACGGCTGCACGGCGACGACGACTGACCTGGTCACGGGGCACGGCGCCGCCGGTGGAAGCACAATTGTGGAAGACAAGAAGGAGACGGACCAGTGGCCGACAATGCGCGGGCGAAGAAGCTGGCGGACCTCATCCGGGAGGTGGTCGCCCAGAAGCTGCAGCGCGGAATCAAGGACCCACGGCTCGGTTCGCACGTGACCATCACGGACACCCGGGTCACCGGCGACCTGCGGGAGGCTACGGTCTTCTACACGGTCTACGGCGATGACGAGGACCGCGCCAGCGCGGCCGCCGGACTGGAGAGCGCCAAGGGCATCCTGCGCTCCGCGGTCGGCGCCGCGGCCGGCACGAAGTTCACGCCGACCCTGGCGTTCGTGGCGGACGCACTGCCGGAGAACGCCAAGACCATCGAGGACCTGCTCGACAAGGCGCGGGCCTCGGACGCCAAGGTGCGCGAGGTCTCCTCGGGCGCCCAGTACGCCGGCGAGGCCGATCCGTACCGCAAGCCGGGCGACGACGAGGACGACGAGGGCACCGCGGCAGAATGAAGCGTGAGAGCAACAAGCCGGGCGGCCTGATCATCGTCGACAAGCCGTCCGGCTTCACTTCGCACGACGTGGTGGCGAAGATGCGCGGCATGGCCCGCACCCGCCGGGTCGGCCACGCCGGCACCCTCGACCCGATGGCCACGGGCGTCCTCGTCCTCGGCCTGGAACGGGCCACGAAGCTGCTCGGCCACCTCGCACTGACCGAGAAGGAATACGTCGGCACGATCCGGCTCGGGCAGACCACGATCACCGACGACGCCGAGGGCGACATCACGGCGTCCAAGGCGGCGCACGGCATCGCCCGCGAGGACATCGACGCCGGCGTCGCGCAGCTGTCCGGCGCGATCATGCAGGTCCCGTCGAAGGTCAGCGCCATCAAGATCGACGGCAAGCGGTCCTACTCCCGGGTCCGCGACGGCGAGGACGTGGAGATCCCGGCCCGTCCGGTGACCATCTCCTCGTTCGTCGTGCACTCCGCGCACGAGGCCGAGGCGGAGGACGGCACCCCGGTGACCGACCTGCTCGTCTCCGTCGAGTGCTCGTCCGGTACGTACATCCGCGCCCTTGCCCGCGACCTGGGCGCCGGGCTCGGCGTGGGCGGCCACCTGACCGCGCTGCGCCGCACCCGCGTCGGCCCGTACAAGCTGGACCGGGCGCGCACGCTGGAGCAGCTGCAGGCCGCGGTGGACGACCCCGAGGGCGGCGGCCTGCCGATCATGCCCGTCGGGGAGGCGGCCGAGGCGGCCTTCACCCGCTGGAACGTCACCGAGGCACAGGCCCGGCTGCTGCTGAACGGCGCGCGGATCGCCATGCCGCGCTTCGAGGGCGACGGCCCGGTCGCCGCCTTCGGGCCGGACGGCCGTTTCCTGGCGCTGGTGGAGAATCAGGGCGGCAAGGCGAAGAGCCTGGCGGTCTTCGCCGTCTAGGCGGCAAGCCGGGGCAGGAAGGTGGTGGAACGCGGGCCGTCCGGACCGACACGGGAACCGGTCCGCGCTCCACCATTCCCCTCCGCCTGATCTCTCTCCGGCGCGCTCCGGGCATTCACTCATTCGGTGCGGCGCTCGGAGTGAATCAAGGAGTGGACGGGGGCGCTTTCCCGCAGCGGCCCACCGCGACGATCACCGCCTGCCTACCGTTCGGAGAACGGAACAGGCGGGGAGGATCGGCAATGGCGTTGCTGGATGCCGATGCGGACGTGGCACTGGTGCGCATCCGCGATCTGGCAGGTCGGACGCGCGGCACGGGGTTCCTCGCGGACCACGACGGCACGGTCGTCACCAGCCATGAGGCGGTGGACGGGGCGGAGCGCCTGGTGCTGCAACCGTTGGTGCAGTCCCCGGACGCGGGAGCCGGCGCCACCGCCTGGACGCGCCCCGTGGGGCCCGGTGCCATCACCCCGCTGCCCGAGACCGGGCTCGCCCTCGTACGGACCGACGCGCTGCGGCCGCACGGCCTGGTGCCGCTGCCCGTCGCCGCGGGCCGCCCCGCCGCCGGCACCGCCGCGCGGCTGTGGGCGGGCGGCTGGCTGGACGGCACGGTCGTCGGACCCGGCCGCGACGTGACGTACACGGCGACGGACCGGGTCCACCTCCTCGACGAGACGCTCGAACTGGGCCTGTGCGCGGGCGGCCGGGAAGCGCTGCGGCTGGGCGGGCCGGCGGTCGGCGGGCCGGTGCTGGACGCGCGTACCGGTGTGGTGCTCGGCGTGCTCGGCACCGCCCTGCACAGCGGGCGCCGGACCGGCGGCCACGCCATCGGGCTGCACGCGGTCGCCGAGGCCGCGCCCCGCGGCCCGCTCGCCGCGCTGCTGGAACGCAACGCGGCCACCGTCCCCGCCTACGGCAGCGAACTCAACCCGGCCGGCGCGCTGCGGCTGACCCTGCTCACGGCGGAGGCCGCCGGGCGGCTGCCACGCTGCCCCGTACCCGTCGAACGCCCCGAACTGGCCGCGGAGTTCACCCGCTTCGCGGAGGACGAGGGAACGGCGCCGGTGCTGGGTCTGGTGGGGGACCCCGGGACGGGGCGGAGCACGGAGCTGGCGCGGCTGACCGAAACCCGCGCGACGGGCCCGCACCCGGCGCCGACCGTCCGGCTGTGCGGCGCCGAGCTGCGCGCCGACGACGACGGGCTGCACACTGCGGTCGGGCGGGTGCTGCGCTCGGCGGGCCTGACCCTCGCCGGGGCCGGCCGCACCGCCGGCGACCCCACGGACCTCACCCCCGACGCGGTGGCCCGGCTCGCCGCCGCGGCCGGCCGGCCCCTGCTGGTGCTCCTCGACGCGCCCGAGGAGATGCCGCCGGAACTGGCCCGTCCGGAGCGGCTGGCCGCCTGGACCGCCGCGACGGGCGACTGGCTGCGGACGGCCGGCGTACGACTCGTCCTCGCCTGCCGCCCGGAGTACTGGGAACGGACCGGCGCGCTCTTCCCGCCCGGGCTGCTGCACCGGCCGCCCCGCCCGTTGCCCGGTCTGCCGCCCTGCCTCGGGATCGGGGACCTCGCCCCGGAGGCGGCGGAGCGCGCCCGCGGACGCTACGGGCTCCCGCCCCGCGCGGTCGCCCCCCAGGACGCCCGCCACCCGCTGGCGCTGCGGCTGCTCGCGGAGGTCCGGGAGGCGCTCGTCCAGGGCGACGCGGACGGCCACCGTCCCCACGGGCCGGCCGCCGCCCCCGACCGCCCCCAGATCCTCGACGCCTACCTGAGCCTGGTCTGCCTGCGCATCGCCCGGCGGATCGCCGACGGGCACCGGCCCGCGCCGCGCGGCACCGCCCTGCGCCGCCTGGCCGCCCAGGTGGCCGGCCAGGTGCACGAGGCGGCCCGCCGCTGTCTGGGGACCGGCCCGGGCACGCTGGACCGCACCTCCTTCGAGGAGGTCTTCCCGCCCGGCGCCGGCTGGGCCGCCGCGGTGCTCGCCGAGGGGCTGCTGGTGCCGGCCGGCCCCGGATACCGCTTCGCGCACGAGGAGTTGGCGGAGTGGCTGCAGGGCGCCCACGTCGACCTCGATCTGCTGCCCGTCCCCGGAGGCCACCGCATCGGGCCGGCCGTCCAGGGGCTGCTGCTGCTCGCCCGGCGCGAGGGGACGGTGCAACTGACCTTCCGGCTGGCCGAGTTGGTGCCGATGGCCACCGCCGCCGGGCCCCCGGCCGCGCAGGCCGAGGACGGCCGCCGGTGGGCCGCCCAGCTGCTGGCCGGTGTGCTGTCGCGGGTCCCCGACGCCGCGCCGTACACCGGCGTGCTGCGGCTGCTCGCCGACCGGATCACCGAACGGTCGCTGCGGGCGGGCGGCTTCGCGCACACCGGGCTGGAGATGTTCGGGCCGTGGTTCTGGGAGCGGCTGGCGCTGGCCGACGAGGACCGGATGGACCTGCTGCGCCGCCTGCTGCCGGCCGACGGCCCGCCCGCCGCGGCGCGGCAGCCGGACCGCGCCGCACCGCCCCCCGGAGACCGCGCCTTCGCCGAGCCGCCCCGGGTCCGCGTCCACCCGGCCCCCGGGGAGCGCACCCACGCCGAGCACCCGCACGACGAGCCCACCGAGGAGGGCCCCGCCCACGGAGCACCCCCGGCCCACCGTGGCGGCACCCCGCCGCCCCCGGAACGCTTCCTGGACGCCGCGGCCGGACTGCTGCGCGCGGATCCCGAGCGGATCCAGCCGCTGCTGTGCGCCTGGTTCGACGACATCCGCCCGCTGCAGCGCCCCACCGCCCCGACCGCGGAACCGGACGGGGCCGCACCCGCCGTTCCCCGCGAGCTCACCGTCGCGTCCGCCGCGCAGGCGCTGTTGCACACCCACCGCCGGCGGGCCCCCGACGCCCTGTTGGAGGCGCTGGTGGCCGCCGCCCACCCCAAGGGCGACGAACTGCTGGCGGCCCTCGCCGAGGACGAGCCGTCGGCGCTCTGCCGAGCCGTCGACCGCTGGGCACACGACGAACACCCCCGCCGCCGCCTCGCCGCCGTCTCCTACGGCCTGCGGGTGGCCCCGCACGCCACCGGAGCGACCGACCGCGCACGGCTGCGCCAGGCGGCCCTGCGCCTGCTCTCCCGGCCCGAGGACGAGGCCCACCACGGCTCCGCGCTCGCCCTGCTGATCGGCGACCCGGCCGCCCGTCCGGGGTTCCTGGACCGGGCGCTGGCACGCTTCGTCGCCGGAGATCCGCAGCTGCCGCCGACGGCTTTCGCGGGGGCCCTCACCGACGACCCGGGCCGGGTGCTGGCCGCCTTCCGCGCCCGCCTGATCGGCGACGAGGGACCACCCGTGGCGGGCCCGCTGCTGCGGATGCTCGCCCGCCTGGACGCGCCGGAGATCGCCGCCCGCACCGCCGGGCTCGTCCGCGCCTACGCCGGCCACTGCCCGGACCGCGCCGCGCACCCCGTGGCCGCATTCGTCGGCCACCGCCTGGAGCGCGGGCCGGCCGCCCGTGCCGCGCTCCGCCCGCTCGCGCTGGAGCTGCTGACGGGATACCCCGCGCCGGTGCGGTGCGCCCTCGCCGCGGTACTCGTCGAGCCGGGCTCCGGCGACTCGGCCCCGCTGCGCCGCGAACTGCTGGAGGTGCTGCTCGCACGGGAGGCGTGGTACGCGGAGAAGGCGCCGCACGGCACGTACGCGGAGCCGGGCGCGGGCCGGGACACCCGCGTCCTGGAGGCGCTGCTGCGGGCCGCCGCCGAGGGCGCCGGGGAGCGGCCCGAGGAGCGCACCCGGGAGCTGGTGCACCGCGCCGGGACGCTGCTGGCCCGTACCCCTGAGGGCGCGGCCTGCTTCGACCGGCAGCTGGCGGAGCTGGGACGCGGGGTGCCCGGCTTCGCCCGGCGGGTACAGGGGTGGGTCACGGCCGAGCCGGGGGAGTGGGAGACGGTGGTGGGGCCCGGCGCCCGGGCCACGCTCGCCGGGTGCCCGGGAGGCTGAGCGGGGCCGGGCACCGGCCCCGGCAACGGCCGGTGGCGCTCCACCGGAGGCCCCCGGGGCCCCCTTCGCACAAAGCACCACCCGGGGCATGGCAGTCTTAGACCTGCGCCATGCCGACGTGGCGCAGTGGACTGACGAGAGTTCGGGCGAGGAGCGGGCACAGTGCAGCGCTGGCGTGGCTTGGAGGACATCCCCGAGGGCTGGGGACGCAGCGTCGTCACCATCGGCTCGTACGACGGAGTGCACCGCGGCCACCAATTGATCATCGGGAAGGCCGTCGAGCGCGCCCGGGAGCTGGGTCTCCCGGTGGTGGTCGTCACCTTCGACCCGCACCCGAGCGAGGTCGTACGCCCCGGCACCCACCCGCCGCTGCTGGCGCCGCACCACCGGCGTGCGGAGCTGATGGCCGAGCTGGGCGTGGACGCGGTTCTGGTCCTGCCGTTCACCAAGGAGTTCTCGAAGCTGTCGCCGGCCGACTTCGTGGTCAAGGCGCTGGTCGACAAGCTGCACGCGCAGGTCGTCGTCGAGGGCCCCAACTTCCGCTTCGGGCACAAGGCGACCGGCAACGTCGACACCCTCGCCGAGCTGGGCAAGACCTACGACTACACCGTGGAGGTCATCGACCTCTACGAGCGCGGCGAGGCGGGCGGCGGCGAGCCGTTCTCCTCCACGCTCGCCCGCCGGCTGATCGCCGAGGGCGACGTGGCCGGTGCCAAGGAGGTCCTGGGACGACCGCACCGCGTCGAGGGCGTCGTCGTACGCGGTGCCCAGCGCGGCCGTGAACTGGGCTTCCCGACGGCCAACGTGGAGACCCTGCCGCACACCGCGATCCCGGCCGACGGGGTCTACGCGGGCCTGCTGCACGTCGAGGGCGAGGCGATGCCGGCGGCCGTCTCGGTCGGCACCAACCCGCAGTTCGACGGCAAGGTGCGCACGGTCGAGGCGTACGCGATCGACCGCGTCGGGCTGGACCTGTACGGACTGCACGTCGGGGTGGACTTCCTCGCGTACATCCGCGGCCAGGAGAAGTTCGACACCCTCGACGCCCTGCTGGAGCGGATGGCGGTCGACGTGAAACTGGCCCGGGGGCTGATCGCGGCGGGCTGAGGCGCTGACCGGGGGGCGCCTCCGGGTGGCTTTCTCCTGCTGCCGGCCCGGTGATGGGTTTCCGCGGCGGTCAGTTGTTGCCGGTCGGGCTGCTTCCCAACCGGCTGCGTTTTGTTGAGCTTTGCTGGCGGTCACCGATGTTGGTTATTCCCGGCCGCTCACCTCTGTCGGTTTCCCCTCTGCCGGGTTTTCCCGCTGCTCACCTCTGTCGGTTTTTCTCCGCCGCTTACCCCTGTTGGTTTTTCCCCGCCGCCCACCCCCCTTCGGGGGGTGGGCGGGTGTAGTGGTGCGGTTTCCGAGTCGGAGTGCTGCGTTTCGTTTCGCACCGGAGGGCTGGGGATTCGCGGGCTGCGGTGCTGTGGGTGCGTGGTTGCGGATGCGCTCGCCGTACTACCTCCGGGTCCGCAACTCTGCTGATTTCAGGGGTGGTTCGTCCGGGGGCGGTTCACTCGTCCGTGGTGCGCGGCGCTTCGGCGGCAGCAAGAGGCGGGGCCCGGCACTGAATCAGTGCCGGGCCCCGCCTCTGTTACGCCGTGCGACGCGTGGTGCGCGCCGCGCGCCTCACTGCGGAGGCGGTTGCTGCTGCCAGCCCGGTGCGAGACCCGGCTGCTCCGGCTGCGGTGCGTCCGGAGCGGGCTGTTGCTGCTGCTGCCAGTGGGCCGGCGGCTGGGCGGGCTGCTGGGTCCAGCCCCCCTGCTGCGGCGGGTAACCGGCCGGCGGCTGGCCCTGCTGCGGCTGCTGCCCCTGCTGCGGGTGGCCGCCCTGCTGGGGGTGACCCTGCTGGGGCTGCCCCTGCTGCGGCTGGCCCTGCTGGGCGTACTGCTGCTGTGCGTACGGGTCGCCGCCCATCTGCTGCTGCGGATACATCCCCTGCGCCTGCTGGGCGCGCGAGAAGTCCTCGGCTACCAGGGCGGAGAGGTTGAAGTACGCCTCGCGGGTCTTGGGCCGCATCATGTCGAGGTCGACCTCGGCGCCGGCGGCGAGATGCTCGTCGAACGGCACCACGACGACACCGCGGCAGCGGGTCTCGAAGTGCGACACGATGTCCTCGATCTTGATCATCTTGCCGGTCTCGCGGACACCCGAGATGACCGTGATGCCACGCTGCACCAGGTCGGCGTAGCCGTGCGCGGACAGCCAGTCCAGGGTGGTGCTGGCGCTGCTCGCACCGTCCACGGACGGCGTGGAGATGATGATCAACTGGTCTGCGAGGTCGAGCACTCCGCGCATCGCGCTGTAGAGCAGACCGGTGCCCGAGTCGGTGAGGATGATCGGGTACTGCCTGCCGAGGATGTCGATCGCCCGCCGGTAGTCGTCGTCGTTGAAGGTCGTCGAGACGGCCGGGTCGACGTCGTTGGCGAGGATCTCCAGACCCGAGGGGGCCTGCGAGGTGAACCGCCGGATGTCCATGTAGCTGTGCAGGTGCGGGATGGCCTGCACCAGGTCACGGATGGTCGCACCGGTCTCGCGGCGCACCCGTCGGCCGAGCGTGCCGGCGTCCGGGTTGGCGTCGATCGCCAGGATCTTGTCCTGCCGCTCGGACGCGAGCGTGGCGCCCAGCGCGGTGGTCGTCGTGGTCTTGCCGACACCGCCCTTGAGGCTGATCACCGCGATCCGGTAGCAGGACATCACCGGCGTACGGATCAGCTCCAGCTTGCGCTGCCGCTCGGCCTCCTCCTTCTTCGCACCCAGCTTGAACTTGGAGGGCTGGGCATTGGCGCCCGGCTTCCGCTTCTTGGGCTGGTTGCGCAGCAGTCGGTCGGAGGTCAGCTCGACGGCGGCGCTGTAGCCGAGCGGAGCTCCCGGCGCGGCGCGCTGCGGCTGCTGGCCGGGCTGCGAGTACGAGGCGTAGTTCGCCGCCGCGTTGGGGTCGGCGGGCTGCTGCCCCGGGAGCGGCTGGTACTGCTGGGCCTGCTGTGCTTGCTGCGCCTGCGCGGCCTGCTGGGCCTGTGCTGCTGCCGCCTGTTGGGCCGCCTGCTGGTCGTACCCGGACTGCGCCTGCTGGCCCTGCTGCGGGTAGCCCTGAGCCGCGGTCTGCGGGTAGCCGTACGCGGGCTGCTGGGCGGCCGCGTTGGGGTTCTGCGGCGCCTGCTGCGGCTGCTGCTGGGCCTGCTGGGGGTAGCCGTACCCGGACTGCGGATAGCCGTACGCCGGCAGCTGCTGCGCGGGCGCACCCTGCTGCTGTTGCGGATAGCCGGCCTGCTGCGGGTGCTGGGCCTGCGGGTAACCGGCCTGCGGCTGCACCTGCTGGGGATGCTGCTGCTGGGGGTGACCCTGCTGCTGGCCCGGCTGCGGCTGCTGAGCGGCCTGGTACTGCTGGGCCTGAGCCGCCTGCTGGGCCTGCGCGGCCTGCTGCGCCTGCGCCATCCGCGGGTCGGCGGGCTGGAACTCCGGCGGCAGCGGCGGCAGTCCGCCCTGGCCCGGCACGCCTTGCGGCTGGCCGTCCGCCGCTGCGCCCCAGGGAGCGCCCTGCTGCGGGTAACCCTGCTGCGGGACGGCCTGCTGGGGAGCCGCCTGCTGAGGAAGCGGCTGCTGCTGCGGGACGGCCTGCTGCGGCAGCGGCTGGCCCTGAGCGGCCTGAACGGGCTGCGCGCCCTGCTGAGCGGCCTCGGGGGCCGGCTGGACGGGCGCAGCGGCCTCGGGGGCCGGAGCGGCGCCCTCGGCGGGTGCGTCGGACGCGACGGCCTCCGGCTGCGGTGCCGACTGCGGTGCCGAAGCCTCCGTGGTCGCCGGTGCGGCCTCCGGCTCCGTGGCCGTTGCCGGCTCCGCGTCGTCCTCGTCGTCGTCCCAGAGGGAGGCCGACGGGTCGACACCCGTACCGGAGCGCTGATTGCCGGAACCGGCAGTGCTGTTGGCGGCCGGAGCGGTCGCCTCCGCGGCGGCCTCCGGCGCGGCCGGGGCAGCGGTCGGTGCGGCACCGCCGGTGTCCTGGGGACGCAGCGTCGGGAACCCGGGCGGTGCGGCCTCGACCGGAGGCGGCGCCGTCGGCGTGCCCGACTGCGGAACTCCGGGCACCTGCGCGCCCTGAGAGGGGCCCGCCACCGGCTGACCTGTGGGCGGCCCCGGGGGCTGCACCGCGGCCGGCGGAGTGGTGGGCGAAGTCGCAGGAGGAGCCGCGGAAGTGGCCGCGGCACCCGCGCCGCCGCCACTGGTGTCGTTGCTCGCGTACCAGGCCGGCGCGGCAAAATCGATCTTGAACTCGCCGGTCAGGTCGAACTCGGACTGGTCGTCGTCAGGATCGTTTCCGTCCGGACGGAAAGCCTCCTGCTCGTTCACTGTGCCTCCTGGTGTACTGCAACGCACCTGAACGGCAGGACCGGATACAGGCGGATCGTTCGGGTGTAGCGGAAGTCGGAACACACCACCCGGGGTTGCGCCAACACTAACTGTCTCCATCCCCGTGTCGGCTGCCCTCGTGCCGTGCTCCTGCGGCTCTCCCACACAGCCTAATCAAGAGTCGGCCCATAACGGCAGTCGATGTCATGTCGTCTTCAAGCCCCTTCGGCACACCTACGGGCGCACCCGAGGATGCGCCCGTAGGGGGTGTGCCGGCGGCCGGTTGCGCGGGAGAGCGGTCACCCTCCGCGGCCAACCTGCCGCAGTGCCAGGTCAGTCCATACGGCGCGGCCCGCCGAGCAGGTTGGTCTCCGCCTCCGTGGGCTGGGTCATGACGAACTGGTGGCCGCCGTCACGACGGCACCACAGCATGGCGTTGTCGCTGAGCGTCGGCAGCACCGCGCCGACCTGCTCGGGCAGCCGCATGATTCGCGTCACAACCTCCGCCTCCTCGGGCGAAAGCCGCTGCAGTCCGACGAGGTCGGCCCGGCTGAGCATCTGCGGCGACCGCGGCCCGAGGAACGGCAGCACGGTCAGCACCGACTGCCAGGGGCTCGGGGCGAGCTGATTGCGCGGCGGCCGCGCGCCCATGTCCCGTACGACCAGCACCGGGCTGGAAACCGACGGCCCCTGGGGCGCGATCTGACGCACGTCGTGCACCGACACGCACTGCTGCCCGCCGCCCGCGTTCTGCGCCATCTGGGCCCAGGCCGGCGGGCGCGCGGTCTCGACCGCGACCCGGGCACCGGTGGCGACCGTACGCAGCGCCAGCACCTGTGCCATCCACATGCTGCCGACCAGCACGATCTCCAGCGGAGCGGGCCGCAGCACGCTCAGCACGGCGGGGTGGTTCTGCGGGTCGATCCCGATGATGACGCCGTCGTCGCCGACCGGCAGGGTCAGCGTGGCGAGCGACTCGGCGGTCAGCACGTGCGGGCTGCGCCGCGGACCGCGCAGGCCGAAACCGGGCCTGGGCCTGGGGCCGGTCGGGCCCGACTGCTCCTGCTCCGGGCGCGGCTGGTGCGAGAGCCGGCGCCCGCCGCCACCGCCGGGGGTGGCCAGCGGGGGGTTGCGCCAGCCGTTGCCGCTGGTGTTGACGCGGGGCTGATAGGAGGGCGAGGCCATCAGCGGGTACCTCCGAGGGGGAGCGTGGCCAGCAGGCCGGGCAGCTGTTCGCGGTCGAGCCGTACGAGGCCGACCTTCACCGAACCGGAACGACGCTCCAACTCGCTCTGGGCGGCGGAGAGTTCGTTCTCGCTGCGGGTGGAGAGGCGGACGTAGCCCGAGATGGCCGGGGCGCGGCCGCCGCCGTGCGTGGCGGTCAGCGCGAAGGTGCTGGCCATCGCCCTGGTGCTGGTCAGCAGCTGGGTCACGGCCGCCAACGGCGCACCACCCTCACCCAGTTGCGGCCACCGGCCGATCCAGTAGGTGGAGTGCCAGCGGTCGTCGCAGCGCATCGCCCGGATCGTCTCCTGGGTGCGCCGGGCCGCCCGGCCGTCGCGTCCCATCGCGCCGTTGGCGGCCCGCGGGCTGACGCAGACCGCGGTGCCGATGGCGGCCACGACCTCGCGCTCGGCGAGCACCCTGGCCCGTACACCGTGTGCGGTCAGCCGGCTGACGAGCTGGTCGGCGGCGCGCAGCAGGGAGCGCTGGGCGCCGTCCATGCCGCCGCCGCGAGCCTCGATGGCCTCCGAGCACAGCTCCGGGTCGAGCTTGAGCGCGATCCAGGTCAGCTGGACGGCCGGGGTCTGCTCCTGGGCCTGCAGCGGCGCGTACGAGCGGGCCGCGACGGCCTGTTCGGGCAGGTGCGGCGCCGGCGCGGGCTGGGTGTACTGCACGAACTGGACCGACTCGAGGTGGATGTCCTCGATGTCGAGGGCGGTGTGCAGCACGTCGAGGGGCAGCATGTGGCTGCCGCGCTGCGGGCGCAGCGGTTCGTCGCGGGCATCCACCTGAACAATGGCGGTCAGGAACGTCCCGTCGCCAACAAACCCAATGGCGCGCTGATCTGATTCGGTCGTGTATTCGTAAGTCCGCAGTGCCGGCTCGCACTCCACGACGGGCGCGAAGGCCGGGTCGACGCCCTGCGTGGCGGCCAGCGCGGCAGAGCTGTCCTTGCCGCGGCGCTTCATCGCGCGCACGGTCGTGATCCATTCCGGAAGCGGAATCCGGCGCCGGCGGCCGAGCGCGAAGACGACCAGTACGGCCGCCACGACGATTGCCGCGGTCAACGCGGCGGGGTGGATGGACCAGCCCACCAGCACCAGCGCGGCGGCGAGTTCGATGATGGCCAGCTGCTGGACGCGCACCCCGCCGATCGTTCCCGCCTGTTGGCGCAGCCGCGGTGCCACCGGACCGGCCGGACGACCCGAAGAACTCCGGCCGCCATTTCCTCTATTGCCCGCAGCTGTACCGTTTTGGTCAGCGTTTCCCGCATATTGCGGTGCAGCAGAAGGCTGTTGCTGCTGTTGCCGCCCATTGCGGCGTCGAGCCCTGGTGGCGCTGGACATCCCCCGGCCTGCTCCTCTACTGGTGATGTGGGCCTCTAGGCGTATCGGCCGCCGCTGAGACTGGTGCGTTGGAAGGTGGCACCCGTACCGTACGGGTCGATCGACACACGGCATAGTAGAGGGCGCTACGGCGTGAGTGCCGGGGGCGGTTCGCTGTGGATCCAACAGGCGGGGAGAGAAAGCAACAATGGCATCACGTCGGGACGAGCTGAATGCGTATTCGTTCGCTCGAAAGCGTACGAATGCGGCATTTCTGAAGCCGCTGCCGAACGGTTCGATCGAGAGCGCGCCCAAGCCGCTCAAGGCGGTGGTGCCGAGCATCGTCGTGGGCGTGCTGATCCTCGTCGGATTCGGCGCCTGCGGCATTATCAAGCCCGTTGCGCCGCAGGGGTGGGACACGGTCGGGGCGAATGTTCTCGTCGGCGATGAATCCACCACGCGTTATGTCGTTCTGCCCAACACCGACTCGGACGGGCACAAGCAAAAGCTGCTGCACCCGGTCCTGAATCTCGCCTCGGCCCGACTTCTCCTCGACCCCGACAAGTTCAACGTCCTCAAGGTCAAGGAATCCGAACTGGACGGCAAGCTTCCGCACGGGCCTGCCGTCGGCATTCCGTACGCGCCCGACCGGCTGCCCAACGCGAAGACCGCGGACAAGCCGAAGGTCTGGGCGGTCTGCAACCGACCCGGCAGCGGCGAGAACAGCAAGCCCCAGCAGTCCGTGTTCGTCCTCGACGGCAAGGACAAGCAGCTCGTCAACGACACCACCAAGGGCAAGCTCGACTTCCACCACGCGCTCTACGTCGAGGACGAGCAGGGCAAGCGCTGGCTGGTCGACCACAACGGCATGGCCTTCGCCTTCGACTCCTCGTTCGGCGGCTGGAAGTCGCCGCAGGGCAAGCAGGCCGGGGACGACACGCTGCGGCGCATCATCTTCGGCTCGGCCGAGCCCCAGAAGGTGACCGACCAGTTCATGAACACCCTCATCAAGAGCCCCATCCCGCTCACCATGCCGGTGGTGCCCGGCGTCGGCTCCACGACCACGAGCACCGAGGTCCCGGACGCGGCCAAGAAGGTCGGCTCGCTGCTCCAGGACAGCGACGGCCAGAAGTACGTCGTGATGAAGGACGGCGTCGAGCTGGTCTCCAACTTCGTCGCCAACCTGCTCGCCCAGGGGCCGCCGAACGCGGGGGTGCTGCAGTCCGACGGCAAGGAGCTGAAGCCCGAGCCGATCGCCACGGGCCGGCTCCACCCCAAGCCTGACGAGGCCAACCACCCGATCTCGTTCTGGGGGAAGTTCCAGGGCATCGACCTGCCCTGGCCCACCGAGGACATCAGCGCCGCGAACGACTTCAAGAGCGGCTCCCAGACCGGCGGGCTCACCACCCCCACGAACAACGGCGTCTCCTGCAGCGTCTACAACGGCACCAGCACCAAGTACCCGGGCGCCGACAAGCTCGGCTTCCCCAACGGCGTGCCGGACATGGGCACCTGGGTCGGCAAGGACTACCCGGCCAAGATCGCCCCGGGGGCGACCGCGTACGTCACCCCCGGCAGCGGTCTGCTCTACCGGCAGGTGAGTACGGCTGCCGCGACCTCCGGCAGCCTCTTCCTGGTGACCGACACCGGCCTGCGCTACTCGATCCCCGAGAACAACGACGGCGCCGACAAGGCGGGCAAGGCGGACCAGGAGCAGGGGCAGTCGCAGCTGCGTCTCGGCTACAAGGGCGCGCACCCGCCCCTGGTCCTGAAGGCGTGGTCCGAACTGCTCTCCGCGGGGCCCTCGCTGGACGCCCAGAGCGCCAAGAAGCCGCAGGCTTCCTGAGCCGACGGGCCGCGCCGGCCGGCTTTGGGTGACGAGGCCGCGCCGATCGTCCCCGGGACGGTCGGCGCGGCCTCCCGCGTTATCACGTCCGTGATCTCACGAGTGATCGCGACGGGCTATTCCGGCCGCGGTCACTTTTCTAATTCTGACCGATAGCACCACATCTGCCCGAATTCCCTGAACACCGTTTCCCCAACGGGGAGTTGACAATGTTGTGATCCCGTCACAACAGCCCACCCCCTGTTGGGAACAGGCGTGTGGAGTGGTTAAAGTGGGCGAAGGCGTCAGCAGGAGATGCCGACCACGCAAGCCGGCTAGCCGGCACCGCGCGGGACAACGTACAAGTCTCATGGGGGACGTTGACTATGGCTGGTCAGCAGTACACAACCACCGAGGAGGAGATGGTCGCGTTCAGCGGCAAGATCGCCTCGGTCAACCAGTCGATCCAGGGTGAGATCTCCCGCCTGAACACGGTCGTCGACACCATCACCTCCGGGTGGAAGGGTGCTGCGGCCTCCTCGTACAACCAGCTGCAGTCGCAGGTGAACGAGGACGCCAACCGTCTCAACCAGCTTCTGGGTGAGATCAAGGAAGCGATCGACGAGACCACGAAGAACTACTCCGCCTCCGAAGAGGAGCAGGCGCAGTCGATCTCGCACATCTCCGCCTCGGCTTCCCCGTTCGGATGATGTGGCCGCGTCGCTGACCGCGACGCACGGCCATGCGCCGCACGAGAGCCGGCCCTCGGAGCCGGCCCGTTGCGGCTTGCGACTCGACCAGCAGCATCAACTCCTGAGGAGACACCATGTCAGGCCAGATCCTCGTTAATTTTGCGACGATCCAGCAGGCCAGCTCCGACGTGCGCGGTACGGCCAACAACATCCGCCAGCAGCTCGACGACCTCGAGGCGGGCGTGAAGAAGATCGCCGCCAGCTGGGAAGGCGCGGCGCAGGAGGGCTACCAGGCCCGCCAGCGCGAGTGGGACCAGCGCGCTGCCTCCCTGCACTCGACGCTGGAGGCCATCGCCAAGGCTCTGGACACCGCCGCTCAGAACTACCAGTCCACCGAGCACAAGAACGCCGGTATCTGGGGCGGCTGACCAGCCTCAGCACAGTACGGATGGCGATCGGCTGAGCAGCCCCCACGGCTCGCACAGTGGTCAATGAGGGCGAGCGCGCTGCATCAGTGCGCTCGCCCTTCTGCCGTCCGCACCCCGCAGACCTGAACCCCCTGGACTTCTCACCCTCTCACCCCTCGTTCCCCTCCCTTCCGCCACACATGGAGAGCAGACAACCCGTGGGATCTCGCGCCATTGGTCTTCGAACCGGGCACCGTCGCCGAGCGGCGGGCGCGCTGGTTACGACGGCGTGCATTGTCGGCCTGTCGGGCGTCGCGGCCGCACCGGCGGTCGCGGATGAGAACGTGCCGTTGCAGAGCGGCGAGTGCAAATTCGGCACCGACAACATCAAAGAGACCCCCTGGTCGCTGCAGCGCCTCCTGACCAGCCAGCTCTGGGCCAACAAGAAAATGGGCCAGGGCATCAAGGTCGCCGTCATCGACACCGGTATCGACGCGGGCAACAAGCAGCTCACGGACGCGATCGGCAACGGGGGCGCGTCTCTGGTGAAGGACGGAAAGGCCACCGACGACAAGGTCGGCCACGGCACCAAAGTGGCGGGCATCATCGCCGCGCGGCCGATAGCCGGTTCCGGCTTCTACGGACTCGCGCCCAAGGCCACGGTCATTCCGTTCCAGCAGACCTCGCAGGAAAAGGCCGGCGATTCCAAAACGCTGGCGACGGCCATCAACAAGGCCGTTTCCCTGGGCGTCGACATCATCAACATCTCCCAGGGCACGGCCGCCCCGCGTTCTCTTCTCGGCCCCCTTGAGACCGCGATCCAGAACGCCGCCCGGAAGGACGTCCTCATCGTGGCCTCCGCCGGAAACGGCGGCGCCGACGGCGGCGAGAAGAACATGTTCCCCGCCGCGTACTCCGAGGACTACCCCAACGTCCTCGCGGTGGCGGCCTCGGACCGCAACAACGAGCGGGCGCCCTTCTCGCAGTCCGGCAAGTTCGTGAACATCGCCGCCCCCGGCGTCGAGATGGTCTCCACGGTCCCCGACGGCGGCAACTGCGTCGACCAGGGCACCAGCTTCGCCGCCCCGTACGCGGCCGGCGCCGCGGCCCTCCTGAAGGCCAAGCACCCGAACTGGAAGCCGCAGCAGCTGATCTGGCACCTGGAGCAGACGGCGGAACGCGTGAAGCGGGGCCGGGACGACTTCATCGGCTGGGGCGTCGTCGACCCGGTGGCCGCCCTCAACGACGACACCACGCCCACCGGCCCGCCCAAGCCGGACCGGCCCTCGAGCGTGGCCGACGGCTCCAACATCCACCCGGTCGCCGTCAGTTTCGGTGAAAGCGCCGAGGACCGACGTGCCCGGATCTCCATCTACATTGTTGCCGGCGGCCTTCTCGCCGTCGGCACGGTGGTCGGCTGTTCCGTCGCACTCCGTGACTGGCGACGGAAGAACGCATAGCAAAACACGGGGAGACCAACCATGGCTAACGATTCCTACCGCGTCGATCTCGACAGACTCGACGAGGTCGTCAAGAAGCTCAACAACGTCCTCAAGGACATGCAGAGCACTTCCGGCAAGGCCAAGAGCGGGACGCACCTGCCGGAGGGGTCCTTGGGCAAGGGCTTCGAGGAAGAGGGCGAGCTCCGGCAGACGCACTCCGACATGAAGACCTTCATCGAGAATCAGGTTCTGGCCAAGCTTGAGCACCTGATCGATGATCTGCAGAAGAAGACTTCGAGGACTCATGGCGCCTATCAGGACCAGGAGCAGAGCACGAGCAATGCGATGAACAAGGGTCAGACCTCATCGCAGAACAAGTACTCCTGAACGACGGCCATGAGCTCGCAGAGGAAGAGGGGGCAGGGGCGTGGGTAGCTACGCGGACAATAAGTACGCACCACAGGACAAGTGCTATGCCATCGAGAACACCACGAAGTTCTACAAGATCGACTTCACCTCGCTGAAGGCCATGGTGGCCGATGCGAAGCCGGAGACGGTCGCCGGCGTCGCCCACGCCTGGGAACAGGTACACAACTCGATGGTGGTCGACAACGGCGGTGGCATCCGTGCGTACTTCGACAAGGCAATCGACGAGGTCTTGCAGCACTGGGAGGGCGACGCAGCGAAGGCATTTCGCGAGCGAGCCAAGAAGATCAGCCAGAACATCGCGAACGGTGCTCTGTACGCCAAGAACGTGAGCGAAGGCATGGGCCGCGCGCACGAGGCCCTGAGCGCTTACAAGCAGCACCTCGACGGCATGGAGATGCCTGACTGGGGCGACCGTGCCTGGGACTGGTTCACGGACCACATCGACCGCCAGGACAAGAACGCTGACGCTCAGCTTGCCAGCGGCAAGAGCGCGACTCAGGTTGTCGAGGACAACGAGGACGACCTGTCAGCGCAGAAGGAGACGCAGCTGAAGGCTGCGGCCACCATGGAGTACCTGGGGGCTGCTTACCGAACCAACGCGAAAGCGATCGGCAAGCCGACGTCTCCCAACGCCGACGACCCGAACGACATTCCCCCGCCGGACAACCCGGGTATTCCGCCGGTTCACTACCCTCTGCCGGCAAGCGTCACCAGGCCCAAGGGAATGTCGAAGGGCTCGCTGAAGCCCATGGGACAGGGGCCGGGCTTCTCGAACGATGGCCTCAAGACGCCTGGGATCAGCGGCGGCATCGGCAACACGATGCCGGGCAAGGGTGCTCCCTTCACACCCAGCGTAGGCACGGGGCTTGACAGCTTCACCCCGCCGCAGGGTGTTGGCGGCGGCGGTGGCACCGGCGGCGGTGTCGGCGTCCCTGGTGGCATCGGTGGAGGCGGCGGTACCGGTGGCCTGAGCGGTGGCGGTGGCGGCGGCATCGGTGGTGGCGTCGGCGTGCCGGGCGGCATCGGAACCGGTGGTATGTCCGGTGGCCGCGGCGGCGGGTCTGCCGGTGGCCGAGCCGGTGGGACCGTTGGCGGTCGTACGGGTGGTACTGCTGGTGCCGCCGGTGCTGGTGCAGCCGGTCGTGGTGCCGGCCGTCCCGGCATGCCCGGTATGGGCGGCGCCGGTGCGGCTGGTGCCAAGGGCGGTGCCAAGGGCGCGGGCGGTGCGGCGGGTCGCGGTGGTGGCCTCGCGCGCCAGAAGGGCGGCCTCATCGGTGGCGCTGGCGGAGGCAAGGGAGCCGGTGGCTCGCAGGGCGGATCGGGTCTGCACCGGAGTCGTGGTGGCGCTCAGTCGGGTGCCGCGGCGTCCGGGAGCAGCCGTCGTCCGGCGGGGATGCCCGGCGCGCACGGTGCGCACGGCGCCAAGGGCAAGGACAACAAGGGCCAGAACGGCGAGCGGCCGGACTACCTCGTCGAGGACGAGGAGACCTGGACTCCTGAGCGCAATGTGGCCCCGAAGGTGATTGAGTAGCTAGCCTGCGGGTGTGACAGCGGCGGAAACGAGTTGGGCCCGCAGCCTTCGGGCTGCGGGCCGCAACCTGTTGAGGAGAGGTCTTACAGCATGAGCTTCACGCGGACGCTGCGTGCGGTAGGTGGCGTAGCGGTGGCAGGAGCGCTGCTCTTCACCGCCGCGCCGACCGCTTCGGCGGACTACATCAGGGACGGACAGTGGGCGCTTGACGCCTTCAACCCGCAAAAGGTGTGGAAAGAGTCGACCGGCAAGAACGTCATCGTGGCTGTCATTGATTCGGGAGTCAACGGAGATCATATCGACCTCAAGGGCAATGTGCTCCCGGGGAAGAGCTTTGCCGAGGGCGGCGGTACGGCAGATCACGAATCTGAAGATGATCATGGCACGGCGATGTCTGCGTTGATCGCGGCCCATGGGCATGGCCCTAACCACGCTGACGGCATCATGGGGCTTGCGCCGGATGCGAAGATCCTGCCGATCAAGAGGAATGTATCGATCGGTGGGAATGCGAACAACATCGACGGCCCCATTCGATACGCGGTTGATCACGGCGCAAAGGTGATCAATATGTCCTTTGCTGGCCCCTATAAACTCAATGAGTCAGAAAAAAGCGCCATCGCCTATGCCGTAAAGCATGATGTCCTGCTGGTCGCTTCTTCTGGTAATGACGGCAGCAGTCAACCCCAGTATCCCGCCGTCGAGCCTGGTGTGTTGGCGGTCGGAGCAGTCGCCAAGGATGGGAATGTCCTGGGCGAGTCGAACTACGGTCCGCACATTCGCCTGATCGCGCCTGGCGAGAAGATCTACTCCGCCGGCACAGGCTCCGCTACGAAGTACCGGCAGGCCAACGGAACCTCCGACGCCACCGCCTACGTCTCCGCCGCCGCGGCCCTCGTGCGTTCGAAGTTTCCGAACCTCACCGCCGGCCAGGTCGCGAACCGTCTGACGAAGACCGCGATCACTCCGGACGGCAAGACGGGCATCAAGTCCCCTGACCCCAAGTACGGTTACGGCGTGATTCGTCCGTACCGGGCCCTGTCGGAGAACATCCCCGCCGGTCCGAAGAACGGTCCGCTCATCATGCCGAAGGACACCGAGCCTTCGGCCGGTGCCGGTGCGAATGCGCCGGGGCAGAACCCTTCGGCGAGCAGTGGTGATGAGAAGAGCGGCCTGAGCCCGCTGGTGCTTGTCGGTATCGGTCTCGGCGTGATCGTCGTGCTGGGGATCGTCATCGCTGTGATCGTGGCCGGCAAGAAGCGCCGTAATGGTCCGCCTCCGGGTGGCCCTGGCTACGGTGGCCCGGGTGGCGGCGGGGCAGTTCCCGCGCAGCAGCAGTTCGGCACCTACCCGCAGCCGGGGGGACCGGGCGCGTACCCGCCGGCTCCGCCCACTCAGCCTCCGGGGCGCTGAGAACTTCCCAGTCGTTGGCGAGGCGCGGGGTCGCAGTCCATGACTGTGGCCCCGCGCCTTGTTGTTGTCACGGCCTCAAGAAAGCCTGATGCCCTTGGCCTTCGTGGACGGGTTCCACGAGGACCAAGGGCATCAGGCGTTGCGGGCGTACGGGTTCGGGTCAGCCGAAGACCGAGCGGACCTCGTCGGTGACGTCCTGGTGGCGGGTGGCGGCGCCGCCGGTGCGGCGGTCGACGTGGCGTTGGGCCGCGTCGAGGCCGCGGTTCTGCAGGTCGTTCTTGGCGTGGTCGACGTAGGTGCTGGGGTTGGCGAGGCTGGTGACGCCGTCCTTGTATTCCTGGGCGCCTTCCTTGATGCCGTCCACGTATTCGCCGGCCTTGTCCTTGGCGATGTCCGCGGTCTCGCCCCAGTCAATTCCGTCGCGGGCGCCGAAGTGGCTTTCGATGCCCTGCTGGGCGACGTTCTGGCCCATCTCCGTGGCGGCCTCTTTGGCCTTGTTCTTGCCCTCTTCGATGATCTTGTCTTTGGCGATTTCCTTCGCCTGGTCGACGACCTTGTCCTTGACGGTTTCCTTCACCGTCTTCTTGACGTAGTCGGCGGCCAGCTTGCGGGCTTCCTTGGAAACGGCCTTCTTCGCCATCTTCTTGATGGCGTCCATGGTGGCGTGCTCCATGGCCTTGGTGGCCGCCTCCATGACCTCGCGTTTGATCTTGTCGAGGATCTGGCGGACGAGCAGCCGGGTCGCCTGCGTGGCACCCGCGGCGCCGAGTTCGGAAAGGCCCAGGGTGAACGGCGCGGCGGCCTGTGCGGCGATGAGTTCCGCGGCCAGCATCACGAGCTGGACAATGACCGCGATCTTGCCGGCGAGAACGGCGATGGCGGCTGCGTCGAATGCGACGGCGATGACTTCGGCCGCGGCCGCGGCGTCCCGGAGGTAGTTGTCTCCGCTGCCCCCGCCGCCGGAGAAAGTGCCCCACTCATTCGTGAAGCCTTCGATCGCTTCGCCGGAGTTGGCGGAGACGACTTCATTGGCTGCCGAGGAGCCGGAGGACGACGCCTGATTCACCGACTCGGCGAAGTTGCGCCAGACCTGGGCGCATTCGTGGAGCTTGTCCTCGTCGGCGTCCGGCCAGTTGTAGCCGAGCAGGTCCAGGACCCAGGCTACCTCGCTTGGCAGCGTCAATGACACAGTGATCGTCCCCCGTGCAGTTGTAGCCGATTGCTGAGTGAAATGGAGAGGTGCGGGCGGGAATCAGGGCGGAGAATGCGGCGGGGTGGGGCTCGGGCCACCGGGCCGACGGTAGGTGCGGCGGGACGTCGTGTCAGATGGCCGGACGGCCGACCGCGCTGATGGTGTGAATGCCCTGCTGGTCCGAGTCGGCGTATGTGCCGGCCATGGTCTGGAGCTTGTCGCCAATGCCTTCGAGGCGCTCACCCAGCGAGTCCATCGACTCGAACATTCCATCCCTGATGGGCGTGTAGATCGTTTCGAAGATGTCGCCGAAGTCGCAGTTTTCCCAGGGGCTGCCGAGACCTTTGAGGTCGTCCTGCAGCTTCTTCGAAGCCTTGGAGAAATCGCTGCCGATGTGGACGAACGCGTCGCCCTGCGTGCGCAGCACATCCGGATCGACGTCAAATGCCTTGCCTGCCACCGTTGCCCCCGTTTTTCGGCCGTGCCGCGTTGATTCCTGGCGCGATTCTAGCGGTCCCAGATTAGGCGATCTGAACACAGGCATGTCAAGGCGAGGGTGTGGAGGATATGTGGGTATCCGGGTGCTTCAATGCCGTTGGGATTCTGAGGAATTGACCAGCCTGTGGCTTTGGCGGCATTGGTGAAACTTGTGGGAGGCCGGGCGGATCGTTGAGTGGTGTCGACGCCCTCGGGCGCTTCCGAAAGTGCAGGTTAAATATTGGTTCGCTGCAGGTCAATGAATGGGTTCGGGGGCGGAGGTGGGTGTGGGGTGGAGGGAGAGCCGCGGGCCGGTGTTTCGGCGGTGGTGAGGTCCGAGGCCGGTACGGCCGGCGTCAACCGGGAGGCTGCCGGAAAAGGTCGTACGGGTGGGGGTGATCTGTTGACGGGGGAGGGGAGTGCGGTGGCCAACTGTCGAATTGCCGCTGGTGAGCCCGGTGGGCGGGTTTCCGTCTCCGGGAGGGAAGCGGGGCGCGTGGACGATCATCCGTCCCGTAGCATTCGCGCTCATGGGTGAACCCGGCAATGAAGAGCGTGACGTGCACGGTGATCGTGAAGAGGGCGACGGTCGCGCGCCGCACGATGAGCAAGACGAACGTGACGAGCACGATGAACGTGACGAGCACGAGGAACGTGAAAAGCACGACGAGCGCGATGAACGTGACAAGCGCGGCGAGCACGGCGAACGTCTGAGGGGCGAAGAGGGCGACGCGGCAGGCGAGTTCGAGGAGCTTGACGAGCTGGAGGAGGAAACTCCGAACCGGGTGGGACTGACTCCTCGTCAGGCCCGGCGGATACGTATCGTCCTGGCCTCGGTGCTGATGGCCGCGATGGCGGTGGTGCTCGTGGTGCGCCTGGCGTCGCGTACGTCGGTGCTCGTGGTCGGGGTGTACGGCGCGGCGCTGGTGCTCTGCGGTGTGGTGATCGAGCTCAGTCGGCACGGACGCACCCGGCTCGGCACCTGGTTGCTCGGCATCGGTCTCGCGGCCGCGCTGGCCTCGGACTGGCTGCTGTTGCCCTGAGGCCCGCTCCAGCCCGAAGGACCAGGCCCGGGCCCGCAAGCCCGATACACCGGGCACCGAAAGCCCAAGTCCCCACCGGCGGCCCTCTCCTGCGACGAGGGCCGCCCGCGGCACGCGTCAGAACAAGCCGTGCCACATCTGCTCGATCACCAGGGACCACCAGTTGCCGGTGTCGTCCAGTGCCCAGGAGTCGATCGCGGCGATCTCTTCCTGGAAGGCGGCGACCGCGGTTCCGGCCGCGTACGGGTCCATGCCCTCCATCTGCCGGCGCGTGGTGGCCAGCAGGGCGAGCGAGCGCAGGTAGGCGGAGAGGGTGCGGTTGACGAAGCGGCCGCCGCCCGAGGAGGGCTGCACGGCCCAGACGGTGCCGACCAGGTTCTGGTTGTTCTCCGGGGCGGTGCACTGGACGGCGACGGCGTAGAGGCCGTCCGTGCCCAGGCGGACGTACCCGGCGAGGGTTTCCAGCGTCTGCTCTTCGGCGCGGGTGCCGGCCTCGCGCAGATGGGTCGCCATGTCCGTGAACATCCCACCGGGCGGCGGGCTGTCGGGACGGTCCGAGGTGAAGAAGTACGGGACGGTGGCCGGCAGTCCGCCCCAGACCATGGTGTTCCTGGTGGCCTCGGGCAGCTGGGTCGCGACCAGGTCGTCGGCGTCGGGACGGCGTACGCCCTCCGGGCCGAAGACCTCGACGAGGTGCTTGCCGAGCGCCACGTCACGCAGCTGCGGCGCGGCCTCGACACGGTCCGGCACCGGCAGCCGGTGCGGCTGCGGCGGCGGCTGCTGACCCGCCATCCGGTGCATCATCTCGACGTGCCGCAGCAGCCCGGCGACGCCCTCGGCGCGCTCCTCGGGCCGCATGCCGTAGCCCTCGGTGCAGGAGAACGCGGCGTTGGGGAACGCGCGGAGGACGAAGTCGCCGGGGTAGCCGCCGGGCAGCAGGGCCGGCCGCAGGTCGGTGTGGAAGGCGCGGACGCCCGCCGGGTCGACGCCCAGCCGCCGCAGCTCGTCGTGGAGCTGGTACTCGACGGGCGGCCGGCCGGGGGCGGAGACCTTGACGAGGTTGGTCTCCTCGCCGGTCGCCGGGTCGTCGTAGGTCGCCACGGCCGTGTTGCCGGGACCGGTGACCGGCGGCCGGGCCGGCTCTGCCGGCGCCGCGGGCGCCCCGCCGCCGTGCTTCTGCTGGTACATCCGCACGACCTCGTCGACCGGTACGGACGGCCAGACCGTCAGCTCGCCCGAGGCCCGGTCCACGACACCGCACGCGGTGCCGATCTCGGCGGGCGGGCGGCGCTGCCCGGTCTCCGGGTCGACCTCCGGGGGCGGCGGTACGGCCCACACCACCCAGCCGAGGTCGAACTCCTGCATGGCCACCTCACGCGGCGGGCCCTGATGCCCTTCCGGGTTGAGCCAGCGGGCGGCGGTGGCGTGTGCCTGCGCCTGGGTGATCACGAGTGGTCTCCTTCGAGGCCGTGGGAAGCGTCGGCGTCAGCGGTGCCGGTGCGCTGGGCCGGCACGGAGGGGGCGGCGGGCGCGGACACGAGGATCTGACGGGCGGTCACACCGCGTTCGGTGGCGACGACCAGCACCCCGTCCGGCGAGAGATCGACGCCGGTGACCGGGGAGTCGGAGACCAGCGCGGCCACCATCCTCCGGTCGGTGCGTGCCCAGACCCGCAGATAGTCGGCGCCGCGGCTGAAGCCGAGGGGCGCCGCCGCCCGGTCCTCCTCCGAGGGCTGCACGACCTGCGCGGGGTCGGCGTCGACGTACTCGGGGGCGCGCAGGTCGTGGAGGAGGAGGGCCGTACGGCCACCCGCGGGCGCCTCGCCCTCCCCGTTCACGGCGCCCTCCTCGGCGGCCGTTCCGTCCGCGGACGCGGCCCCGTCCTGTGGTGCCGACGCGCCGTCCGGCAGCGTACGGGAGCCGGGAGTGCCCTCCGGGACGAGGAACGCGGCGACGGGACGGGACGTTGCCGTGCCGTCCTCGCCGGTCACGGCCACCGATCCGGTCGTGACCGCGCGGACACCGGCCAGCGGCACGCTCCACAGCGTCCGCCAGGGGAGGCGGAAGCCGCGCGTGTGCAGCGCCTCCGCGTACGGCGCCAGCCCGTCCTCGACGAACGCGGACTCCAGGAAGGCCGCCCGCAGGGTCGCCGGCGCCTGGGACCGGGTGAGCAGCGGAGCGGTGCGCAGATACGTACGGGCCGGTGCGCCCAGCTGCTCCAGGGGTACGGCCTCGATCGCGGCCCGCAGCGTCACCGGATCGGCGTGGGCGAACAGGCCCGGGTCGGTGAGGAGTTGGGGCAGCAGACCGGCTTCGAGGGTGTGCGCCGCGAGGTGGTCGCGGATGTAGGGATCGGCCTGCGCCCAGTCCTGCTGCGGCACCGCCTCCAGCAGCGCCATGGCGATCCTGGTCTGGGCGTCCCGGACGTCGGGGAGACCGGAGCGGATCTCCTCGGCGAGGGCGGGGTGCATCAGGCGCAGCAGCGTGCGGCCGTCACCGGCGGCGGCCTCCGCGCCCTCCCCGGTCCCGTCCTCGTCGTCATCGGACGACGACTCCACCGGCTGGACGAACGGGGCCGCCAGCAGCATGCCGTCGGCGAGGTCCTGGCTCATGTCGCGCCCGGCGACGGCGCTCGCCAGCGTCCCCAGCAGCTGGACCGGGAGCCCCTCGCCCTCGGCGAACGCGAGCGGCGCCAGTATCAGGCGGAGGGTCTGCGGATCGGCGCCCAGCCGGCGGGCGTGCAGGTCGAGCGCCTCGCCGACGCTCGTGGGCAGCTGCGAGGCGTCCGCCGGATCGAAGCCCTCGGGCTGCATGAGCACTGACTGCACGGCGAGTTGGACCGTCAGCCGGCTGCCCGCGGCGCGCGCGGCCAGCGCCTCGGCGAGCGCCCGGCGGGCCGCCGGGTCGGTGGTGTACGGGAGCTCCGGCGCCCCGGCGGCGGCGTCGAGCGCGGTTTCGGCGTGCAGCACCAGGCCCTTGGGGTCGGCCCACTCGGGCGCGTCCAGATCGATGACCTTGACCTCGCCGGCGGGCAGCGCCCCGGCCAGTTCAGCGGCCAGCTCGCGCGACACGTCGGCGAGCAGCTGAACCGTTTCGGTGGCCGCGAGCGGCGTGAGCACCTCCCGCACGACGCGGGCCGCCTCCCCGGCGGCACGTACCGGACCGGCCTCGTCGACGTCGGGCACCACGACCGTCACCGGCTCTTCACGAGCGGCGAGTTCGGTGAAGACGTCCTCGTCGCGGCCGGCCGCCAGCTCGAAGTGATCGGCGAGCAGCCACAGCAGCTGCGCCGCGGTGCGCCCGGCCGGACTCGGCACCGCGGGTGCCGGCAGATCCGGGGGCACGGTCGCCGGGTCGAGATCGTCCAGCGGCAGCTGCTTGCGGTACTCGGGATCGCACATCATCAGGAAGCCGGTGAGCAGGCGCGAGCGCCCGCTGCCCGGGTTTCCGGTGAGCACGATGACCCGCGGGGCGCCGGGCCACCGCATGCGCCAGGCCGCCAGTGCGCGCAGTGCGGCGGCGCGGCCGCCGACGTACGGATGCGGTGCGTATCCGGCCGCTCGGGCGTTTCCTCCAGCTGCGGCGCTCATGGCTTCCTCGTCCCCCATCAATCCCGCCCTCCACCTTCGTGGATTCCTGCGTGTACCGGCTCGATCCTATGATCCGGGCCGCATGCCGGGGTCGGCACGGGGTCGGCTGTACCGGAACTGGAACACGCAGGCCGGGGCGGGTGTGGGGGGTGGTCGCCCGGCTCGTGGGACGAGCGTGGCGACGGTGGTCCCGGTGCGTGCTGTTGTGCCTGTTCCTGTGGCCCGTTGTGGAGAAATCGAGATCACTTGTGTGGAAAGGAAGCGGATCTGTCCGCATTCTCCGAATGCCGGACAGCTCGTCTTCCTTATCGACCGAATTGACCCTCACTCGTATCGACGGAGTGATCGTATCGCCCCGTTGATCCGTATCGATCTCCGACGGGTGCCGCGCGGCTGACGACTACGGGCGCCGGCAGCCGCACGGGGGCCGCCGGCGGACGTCAGGAGAAAACCGCGGAAGCCGAGTGGCCCGGAAATCGAGCAGCCCCGAGCAACCCAAAAATCCGGAAAACCGGTAAAACCGGGAAACCGCGGCGCTTCGAAGAGCCGGGCGCGGACGCCGAGGGGCGGTGGGGCGGCGGAACCGCGAAGACCGGGTCAGCCCCGGTGGCCGCGCCCGCCGCCGCGACGCGGAGCAGTGACGATGTTGCCGGTCGGACCGTCGCGCTCGGCGCGCTCGGCGTCCTCCTTGGCTTCCTGCTCCTTCTGCCAGGCCGCGAACTTCTCGCGGGACTCCTCGCGCTCGGCCATGGTCTGGTCCTCCGCGGCCCGCCGCATCTCGTTGAGCCGGTCGCCGATGGCGTCCATGTAGCCGGGCGTCTGGATGGCGTCCTTCATGCCGATGCGGCCGGAGAGCACCTCCTGGGCCATCTCCTGGAGCTTGCCGCCGACATTGGGGTTGTCCGCCAGGACCTTCAGTGCCTTGCGCAGCCGGTGCGCCTGCTCCTGATCCTGGGCGACGTCCATCAGGTCCTCGTCCTGGATCTGCCGCTCGTTGCTCATCTCTGCCCCCTAGAACGTCATGGCACAGCAACCGCGTGTGCGGCACCGGCGTCCTGAGTGTAATGACGGGTGTGAACGGGTCGTCAAGGCGGGGGTTGTCGGTAATGCCGCAAATTGCTCCGTATGCATTCCGTGGTCCGTCCGCCGGCCGCTCGACGGAGGGCATCGGGCCTATTGCGGGTGTGCTAGACCTGAGGCGATGTTGGCAGGTAGCTGTCATTCAATTCGGGGAGAAATGATGTCCGACGAAGTCCGGCTCAGTACGGAGGAGTTGCACAAGCTCGGTGCGACCTTCGAGATACGCGCGGAAGAACTGAGCCGGCAGCTGGCCGCATTCAGACGGCGGGCGGATGCCGAGGCGCTGCGGGACGGTTTCGGCAGCCAGGAGGCCGCCCGGCCGTTCCGTGAGCTGTACGAGCAGGCCGAGCACGCCCTCGTCCAGCTGCAGCAGCGGCTCGCCGAGGTCGGCAGCGGCCTCAAGGAGACCGCCGGCACCACGCAGGCGGCCGAGGACGAGCTGGTCGAGATGATGCGGAGCGTCAAGTGAGCGAGCGACGCAATCCCGAGGCACTGCACGAAGCGGCGGCCGGCTGGCGGGAGATGGGCAAGCACCTGGACGGCATGGTCCGCGAGCTGGACCGGCATGTCGGCACCGCCGCGGCGGCCAACTGGCAGGGCCCGGCGGGCGAGGCGTTCGCCGCGGACTGGCACCGCCTCAAGCGGTCCGTCGACGACTCGCTGCCGGCGTTCGAACTGGCCGCCGCGGATCTGGAGACCGCCGCGGCCGCGCCCCCCGACGACCACAATGACGAGGACCACGGCGCCCCGCCGGTGAACAACTCCGCGAACGGCGGGCAGTCCTCCTCCGGCCCCGAGGTCGCCTACGGCTTCATGGCGCTCGGCCAGCTCGCCAACGGCCTGGGCGGCGCGTTCGGCAAGCGCGGCGGGCGGGGCGGCGGCCAGAGCTCCGTGCCGGTCGTACGGCACACGTGGGAGACCTCGACGGCCGCGCAGGGCCCGGACCCCTTCGGGCCGGGGCAGAGCGGCGCGACCGCGACGCGCGGCGGCGAGGGCATCGCCAAGGGCGTACGGACCCAGCCGGCCGGTCCGGAGGCGGGACCGGGCGACGAGCGGGACCCGAAGGCCACGGCGGAGCAGCCCGCGAAGGCGGGGAAGCCGGCAGAGGCGGGAAAGCCGGCGGAGGCGGGGGAGTCGGCGGAGCAGTCCGCCGACCCGGCCACCCCCGACACCCGCCGGCACGGCGCCTTCGGCTGACCGGCTGACCGGCCGGCCGCGCCGCCGGCCCCGGCGCGCACGGAGAAACGGCGGTGGGGCGCCCCTCCTGAGAGGGACGCCCCACCGCCGTTTCCTGTGTGGCCCGTTACTGGCCGTGCGCCGGCAGCCAGCCCGTCTGGACCAGCTGCGCACCACGCTTGCGGGTGATGAACGTGGCCCGGCCGGGCGTGAGCTGCTGGCCCTTGATGTTGCCCATCAGCGGGCCCTCCGCCGGGTCGGCGGACAGGATCAGACCCTGCGCACCGAGCTCCTTCGTACGCTGCATCACGGGCTCGAAGGACGACCGTCCGGCGCCCGAGGAGCTGCGCGCGATGATCAGGCGCAGACCCAGGTCACGGGCGAACGGCAGGTACTCCAGCAGCGGCTGCAGCGGGTTGCCGCTGCTGGTCGCCACCAGGTCGTAGTCGTCCACGATCACGAACGCGTCCGGCAGGTCGTACCAGCTGCGGTTGCGCAGCTGCTCCGGCGTGACGTCCGGCCCGGGCATCCGGCGGCCCAGCGAACCGGCCAGCCCGCTGATGACCTCCTGCAGCTGCGGGCCCGCGGCGCAGTACTTGTACAGGTGGCTCTCCGGGACCTCGCCGAGCAGCGCGCGGCGGTAGTCGGAGACCACCATCAGCGCCTTGTCGGACGGGTACCGCTCGGCGATCTGCTTGGTCAGCAGGCGCAGCAGCGACGACTTGCCCGACTCGCTCTCGCCGTAGATGACCAGCAGCGGGTCGGTCTCGAAGTCGATGAACGCCGGGGACAGCGTGGTCTCGTCGACACCGATCGCGATGCCGTGCTCCGGGTAGTCGCTGCCCTTGGGCAGCTCGTTGACGTGCAGCATCGTCGGCAGCATCCGCACCTTGGGGGCGGGCTCGCCCTGCCAGTGCTCCTTGACCGTCGACACCAGGTTCGCGATGCCGTCGCTGATCGTCTCCGGGTCGCTCATCCCGTCCAGGCGCGGCAGCGCCGAGAGGAAGTCGAGCTTCTCGGGGGACAGACCACGGCCCGGCTTGCCCATCGGGACGTTCTCCGCGCGCTTGCGGTCGAACTCCGACTCCATCGGGTCACCCAGGCGCAGCTCGACGCGGTTGAGGAGCTGGTCGCGCAGCGCGGGCCGGACCTCGGTGTAGCGGGCGGCGCCGAGGATCAGGTGGACACCGAAACCGAGACCCCGCGCGGCGATGTCCAGGATCACCGGGTCGAGCTGCTCGTAGTCGGTCTTGAAGGTTCCCCAGCCATCGATGATCAGGAAGACGTCGCCCCACTTCTCGTCGGGGAAGGCGCCCGCGGCCCGCCGCTGGCGGTAGGTCGCGATCGAGTCGATGTTGTTGGCCCGGAAGAACTCCTCGCGCTGGTTGAGGATGCCGACGACCTCGGCGACCGTACGGCGGACCTTCTCCGCGTCCAGACGCGAGGCGACCCCGCCGACGTGCGGCAGGTCCTCCATCGTCAGCATGCCGCCGCCGCCGAAGTCGAGGCAGTAGAACTGCACCTCGGCCGGGGTGTGGGTGAGCGCGAACGCCGCGATGGCGGAGCGGATCAGGGTGGACTTGCCGGACTGCGGACCACCGACGACGAGGCCGTGACCGGCACCGGCGGAGAAGTCCAGGTACATCACGTCACGCCGCTGCTCGAACGGCTTGTCCACCAGCGCGACCGGCACCACGAGCTTGCCGAGCGCGGTGTACTCCGGCGCGTGCACGCCCCGCTCGGGCGTGACCGCCAGCGTCGGCAGCAGCTGGTTGACGGTCGGCGCCTCCTCCAGCGGGGGCAGCCACACCTGGTGGGCCGGCGGGCCCTGGCCCTGCATGCGCTGGACCATCACGTCCAGCACGGTGTCGGCGAGCGCGTCGTCGATCTCGGGCTCGGTCGCCTCGACGGCGACGGGCTCCTCGATGATCTGCTCGACGACCGGGGCCGCGGTGAACGGCACCGGCATCCGCATCGCCCGGCCGCCGCTGCCGCCCCGGCCGCCGCCGCCCGGACCGCGATAGGTACCGGACACGTACGCGGCCTTGAACTGCACCATCGTCTCGGTGTCGTACTTGAGGATGCCGGAACCGGGGACGTTCGGCAGGTGGTAGGCGTCCGGCACACCGATCGCGGTGCGCGACTCGGCCGCCGAGAACGTCCGCAGGCCGAGCCGGTAGGACAGGAAGGTGTCCAGACCGCGCAGCTTGCCCTCTTCCAGGCGCTGCGAGGCGAGCAGCATGTGCACACCCATCGAACGGCCGATCCGGCCGATCTGGATGAACATCTCGATGAAGTCGGGCTTGGCGGCGAGCAGCTCGGAGAACTCGTCGATGATCATCACCAGCGACGGCAGCGGGTCCAGCGGGGCACCCGCGGCACGCGCCTTCTCGTAGTCGGTGATGTTCGCGTAGTTGCCCGCGGAGCGCAGCAGCTCCTGACGGCGCTGGAGCTCACCGGTGATCGAGTCGCGCATGCGGTCGATCAGCGTGACGTCCTCACCGAGGTTGGTGATGACCGCCGCGACGTGCGGCATCTCCGACATGCCGGTGAAGGTGGCGCCACCCTTGAAGTCCGCGAGGATGAAGTTGAGCGTCTCGGAGGAGTGGGTGACCGCGAGCGCGAGGACCAGGGTGCGCAGCACCTCGGACTTACCGGAACCGGTCGCACCCACGCACAGGCCGTGCGGGCCCATGCCCTGCTGCGACGCTTCCTTGATGTCCAGCATGACGGGCTGGCCGTCGCGGTCGACGCCGATCGGGACGCGCAGCCGCTCGGACAGCGTCCGGGGCCGCCAGGTGCGGGACACGTCCAGCGCACCGGCGTCGCCGATGTTGAGCAGGTCGGTGAAGTCCAGGGCGGACAGCAGCGGTTCCTCGCCGTCCGCACCGGTACCCGCCCGCAGCGGCGCGAGCTGACGGGCCAGCGACTCCGACTCGGCGATCGACAGGGTGTCGCACACACCGTGGTAGACCGCGCCGCTGGCCGACTCCAGCACCAGCTTGCCCGGCCACACCTGGACGGCCAGGCCGCCGCGGATCTCGTCCAGATCGCCCGGGACGACCTCGAGGATGGTGACGCCCTGCAGGCCCTCGGCCCCGGCGATCACCGAGTCCATCGGCACCTCGCCGCCGTCGAGCACGATCACCACGTGCGGGGTGTCGGTCACCGGAGTGCCCTGCGGGTTGAACCGCCCGCGGCCGTCCAGCTCGTCGGCCAGCAGTTCCTCGATCTCGCCGAGGTCACCGACGACCAGCCGGCGGCTGCCCGCTCCGTCCGTCGTCTTGTCCTGCACGTGCGGCAGCCACTTCGTCCACTCCCACTCCGCCTGCGCGCCCGGCGCGGCGACGACCGCCACGACCAGGTCCTCGGGGGAGTGCAGGGTGCACAGCTGGGCGAGGACGGCGCGCGAGGCGCCGTAGACGGTGTCCGGGTCACCGGAAACGGTCAGGTGGTAGAAGGCGCGCAGCGACACCGCGAGCGGCAGGTTGTCCAACTGGCCGTGCTTGTCGAGGAATTCCTTCATCGCGTGCGCGGTGAGCGGCTCCAGCTCGTCGACCGGAGCGGTCTCCGGGGCCCGCAGCGGGGTGGCCAGCTGCTGCGGCCCGAGCCCGAGACGTACCTGCCCGAAGTCGGGGTCGGAGCCCCGGCGTTCCCATACGCGTTTGCCCTCGGCCACGATCGACCACAACTGGCTCGGATCGGGGTGGGTGTAAAGCTGGGCATCGCGCTGTTTCCGTGCGGTGCGTCGTACCTCTTTTCGCTTCTGCGTAAGGTACTTGAGGTAATCCTGACGCTCCTGAACCATTTGTCCGGAAGGGCCTTGGCGAGCCTTGACGATCTGAACGATCGCCATTGCCAGGGTGGACGCCACCATAAAGCCGCCCATGATTTTCATGAACGGCTGATTGCCCATGAACAGGAATCCGGCAGATGACGCCATACCCATCATGGGCATCAGCGTCATCAGCATGTTCTCTGATTCGCCTTCACGCGGCAGCTCCGGCGGCGCCTCGAGTGTCACCTCCTCCGAGGGAACTTCGGGTGGCAGCGCGCGGGGCGGGCGCTTGACGATGACAACGCTCACCGAGGCATCAGTCCTTCATGCATCTCGCAGTCTCGGACCGCCCCCGTTGGATTCGACGGTCCCCCCGAGCCAAGTCCTTGGCCCGAACCAGGCGTTGATCCTACTGTTAAGCGTCAAGTCTCGGGGTGGGTGGGGCCGTCGCTGAATTGGACGGTACGCTGACGCCTCGCGAGCGTGCCGCAGCCCCGCAGAGACGGCTCTATATATAGGGCGCGCGACGCGACAAAACGCCCAACGGATAGGGGGAACCGCCAGGTGAGCACGAGCACTGGCACCGGCTTTTGCCGGGTCACAGTCGCCGCGCCGGACGCACGGATCGACGTGGCTCTGCCGGAGGACGTCGCGCTGGTCGACATTTACCCGGAGATCCTGCGGCTCTCCGGGCAGTCCCAGGCCGAGGGCGCACCGACCGGCTATCACCTCGTACGCCGCGACGGCACGGTTCTCGACGCCGGACAGTCACTCGCCCAGCAGCAGATCCTCGACGGCGACCTGCTCCTGCTGAAGCCGTTCGCCGAGTCGCTGCCGCTCCCCGTCTTCGACGACGTGTCCGACGCCGTCGCCTCCGCGGTCAAGCGCAACCGCAGCCGCTGGAGCGACGACCTCATGCATCTCGTCGGTCTGACCGCCGGCGTGCTGCTGCTCGTGATGATGGCGTTCGCCCTGTGGTTCTCCAACCCCGTCGACCGCGACATGCACCGCCTGCCCGGCATCATCGCCGGCGTCGTCGGCATCGTCCTGGTCGCGCTGGCCGGTGTCCGCGCCCGGGTCTACGACGACCACGGCTCCTCCATCGCGCTGGGCCTGGCCTCGCTGCCGCACCTGCTGATCGCCGGCTCCGGCATCTTCCCGGTCGACCCCGGCGCCGGCCCCGGACGGCTGCACCTCCTCGTCGGCTGCGTGACCGTACTGATCGCCTCGGTCCTCCTGGTGGTGCTGCTGCCGCGCGGTGACGCCCCCTTCGTCGCGGCCGCCTTCCTCTCCGCCATCGGCACCCTCGCGGTCTTCGCCGCGATCCTCACCGACGCCGCGCCCCGCGAGGTCGCCGCGGTCACCGCCGTCGTCGCCATCGCCATGGTCGCCTGGCTGCCCGGCCTCTCCGCCCGCTTCGCCCGCCTGCCCATCGGCTACAAGTCGCCCGACCAGATCGCCAAGGGCTCCTTCGAGGGCGGCGGCGAGACCGAGTCCGTCGACTTCGTCAAGATCGGCAACCAGGCCAAGCGCGGTCACGAGCTGCTGCTCGGCCTCGTCGCCGGCTGCTCCGCCCTGGTCGTCGGCTCGGCCGGTGTCGTCCTCGGCTTCTCCGACAACATGTGGGCCCAGCTGCTCGCCCTGACCGCCGGCATCACGATCATGCTCCGCGCCCGGCTCTTCGACTACACCGCGCAGGTCGCCTGCCTGACCATCGCCGGCATCCTGACGATCGTCCTGCTGATCCTGGGCATCACGCTGCACCCGCCGACGGACATCTTCGTCGACCTCATGCAGTACCAGGACTCCGGTCCGCTCAATATCCGCACCGTCTGGTTCTCCAGCAGCATCGCGGTGGGCGCCGCCCTCCTGGTCGGCGTCGGACTGATCGTCCCGCGCAAGGGCGTCACCCCCTTCTGGGGCCGGATCTTCGACATCTTCGACGGCCTGGTCCTGCTGTCCCTGGTGCCGCTGTGCCTGGCGGTCCTGGACATCTACAACAAGGTGCGCGGCCTCACCGGCAGCTAGCGCGCCCGCCGGCCCCGGCTGCGGCCCCCCGACCACCCGGTCGGGGGGCCGTTTTCAACTGGTACGCTGTGTGACGGCCCGGACGAGTCATCCAAGATTCCCTGTGATGTCAACCAGGGACGCTCACCGGCCGGAACCCTGAGGAGTACCGCGTGTCGCTCGACGCCGCTACGAAGAAGCAGATCATGGCCGAGTTCGCCACCAAGGAGGGTGACACCGGCTCCCCCGAGGTCCAGGTCGCGATGCTCTCCCGCCGCATCTCGGACCTGACCGAGCACCTCAAGACCCACAAGCACGACCACCACTCCCGCCGTGGTCTGCTGCTGCTGGTCGGCCAGCGCCGCCGCCTGCTGCAGTACCTGGCGAAGAAGGACATCACGCGCTTCCGCGCGCTGGTCGAGCGCCTGGGCATCCGCCGCGGCGCGGCGGGCGCCAAGTAAGACGCCGTAAAGGGAGCGGTTCCCACCGGGGGCCGCTCCCTTTGCCGTACGCACCGGACGCCCGTGCCACCTCACGGTGGACGGAACCTTTGTAGTCTGGTGCCATATCGCAAAACTGAACGCGGTAGGAGCGCCTCCTGGCCGCCGGTCCTCGGTAGTGGCCCCCGGACGATCCATGCACGGCATGTCGCATCACTCCGGGTGCTTCGATCGAAGACCGGCCCGCACCGGCGCTCCACCGAGAAGGTCTGCTGCCACACGGGCAGCAGACGCAGACGAGGAGATATTCCTGGTGGAGAACGAGACCCACTACGCCGAAGCCGTGATCGACAACGGTTCCTTCGGCACCCGCACCATCCGCTTCGAGACGGGCCGCCTGGCCAAGCAGGCCGCCGGCTCCGCCGTCGCGTACCTGGACGACGACACCATGGTGCTGTCGGCCACCACCGCCTCCAAGAACCCGAAGGACCAGCTGGACTTCTTCCCGCTGACCGTCGACGTCGAGGAGCGGATGTACGCAGCCGGAAAGATCCCCGGCTCCTTCTTCCGCCGTGAGGGCCGTCCCTCCGAGGACGCCATCCTCACCTGCCGTCTCATCGACCGCCCGCTGCGCCCGTCCTTCAAGAAGGGCCTGCGCAACGAGATCCAGATCGTCGAGACGGTCATGGCGCTCAACCCCGACCACCTCTACGACGTGGTCGCCATCAACGCCGCCTCCTGCTCCACGCAGCTCGCCGGCCTGCCCTTCTCGGGCCCCATCGGCGGTACCCGCGTCGCCCTGATCAAGGGCCAGTGGGTCGGGTTCCCGACGCACACCGAGCTCGAGGACGCGGTCTTCGACATGGTCGTGGCCGGCCGCGTGCTCCCCGACGGCGACGTCGCGATCATGATGGTCGAGGCCGAGGCCACCGAGAAGACCATCCAGCTCGTCAAGGACGGCGCGGAGGCCCCGACCGAGGAGGTCGTCGCCGCCGGTCTCGAGGCCGCGAAGCCGTTCATCAAGGTCCTGTGCAAGGCTCAGGCCGACCTCGCCGCCAAGGCCGCCAAGCCGGTCGGTGAGTTCCCGACCTTCCTCGACCACGAGGACGACGTCCTGGAGGCCCTGACCAAGGCCGTCAAGGACGAGCTCTCCCAGGCGCTGACCATCGCCGGCAAGCAGGAGCGCGAGGCCGAGCTGGACCGCGTCAAGGGCCTGGCCGCCGAGAAGCTGCTGCCGGACTTCGAGGGCCGCGAGAAGGAGATCTCCGCCGCGTACCGCACGCTGACCAAGAAGCTGGTCCGCGAGCGCGTCATCAAGGAGAAGAAGCGCATCGACGGCCGCGGCGTCACGGACATCCGTACGCTCGCCGCCGAGGTCGAGGCGATCCCGCGGGTGCACGGCTCCGCCCTGTTCGAGCGTGGCGAGACCCAGATCCTGGGCGTCACCACCCTCAACATGCTCCGCATGGAGCAGCAGCTGGACACCCTCTCCCCGGTGACCCGCAAGCGCTACATGCACAACTACAACTTCCCGCCGTACTCCGTCGGTGAGACCGGCCGCGTGGGCTCGCCCAAGCGCCGCGAGATCGGCCACGGTGCGCTCGCCGAGCGCGCCATCGTGCCGGTGCTGCCGACGCGCGAGGAGTTCCCGTACGCGATCCGTCAGGTCTCCGAGGCGCTGGGCTCCAACGGCTCGACGTCCATGGGCTCGGTCTGCGCCTCGACCATGTCGCTGCTGAACGCCGGTGTGCCCCTCAAGGCCCCGGTCGCCGGTATCGCCATGGGCCTGATCTCCCAGGAGATCGACGGCGAGACCCACTACGTCGCCCTCACCGACATCCTCGGCGCGGAGGACGCCTTCGGTGACATGGACTTCAAGGTCGCCGGCACGAAGACCTTCGTGACCGCCCTCCAGCTGGACACCAAGCTGGACGGCATCCCGGCCTCCGTCCTGGCCGCGGCCCTCAAGCAGGCCCGCGACGCGCGTCTGCACATCCTCGACGTGATGAACGAGGCGATCGACGTTCCGGACGAGATGTCCCCGAACGCGCCGCGGATCATCACCGTCAAGATCCCGGTGGACAAGATCGGTGAGGTCATCGGCCCCAAGGGCAAGATGATCAACCAGATCCAGGAGGACACCGGCGCCGACATCACGATCGAGGACGACGGCACCATCTACATCGGTGCCGCCGACGGCCCGGCCGCCGAGGCCGCCCGCGCCACGATCAACGGCATCGCCAACCCGACCATGCCGGAGGTCGGCGAGCGCTACCTGGGCACGGTCGTCAAGACCACCACCTTCGGTGCGTTCGTCTCGCTGCTCCCGGGCAAGGACGGCCTGCTGCACATCTCGCAGATCCGCAAGCTCGCCGGCGGCAAGCGCGTGGAGAACGTCGAGGACGTGCTCGGCGTGGGCAGCAAGGTCCAGGTCGAGATCGCCGAGATCGACCAGCGCGGCAAGCTCTCCCTGATCCCCGTGATCGAGGAAGAGGACGCGGCCGAGGCCGACAAGAAGGACGACGCCGACAAGTGACGTCCCGTACGCACAGGACGACGGCCCGCACCTCTTCGGAGGGGCGGGCCGTCGCCCGTACCCAAACGCTTCTCAAGGGCGCCGCGGGCGCCGGCACGGTCCGCCGGACCACGCTCCCCGGCGGTCTGCGGATCGTCACCGAGACGCTGCCGACGGTCCGCTCCGTCACCTTCGGGATCTGGGCGCACGTCGGCTCCCGCGACGAGACGCCCTCCCTCAACGGCGCCACCCACTACCTGGAGCACCTGCTCTTCAAGGGCACCGAGCGGCGCAGCGCGCTGGACATCTCCGCGGCCGTCGACGCGGTCGGCGGTGAGATGAACGCGTTCACCGCGAAGGAGTACACCTGCTACTACGCGCGGGTGCTCGACACCGACCTGCCGCTCGCCATCGACGTGGTGTGCGACATGCTCACCGGCTCGCTGATCGAGGCCGAGGACGTGGACGCCGAGCGCGGCGTCATCCTCGAAGAGATCGCGATGACCGAGGACGACCCGGGCGACTGCGTGCACGACCTGTTCGCGCACACCATGCTCGGCGACACCCCCCTCGGCCGCCCGGTCCTGGGCACCGTCGACACCGTCAACGCCCTCACCGCCGAGCGGGTCCGCCGCTTCTACAAGAAGCACTACGACCCCACCCACCTGGTGGTCACGGCCGCCGGCAACGTCGACCACGCCAAGGTCGTCCGCCAGGTCCGGCGCGCCTTCGAGCAGGCCGGCGCCCTCGACCGTACGGACGCCACCCCGGTCGCCCCGCGCTCGGGCAGCCGCGCCCTGCGCACCGCGGGCCGCGTGGGGCTGCTCAACCGCAAGACCGAGCAGGCCCATGTGATCCTCGGGATGCCCGGTATGGCGCGGACCGACGACCGGCGCTGGGCGATGGGCGTGCTGAACACCGCGCTCGGCGGCGGGATGAGCTCCCGGCTGTTCCAGGAGGTCCGGGAGAAGCGCGGACTGGCCTACAGCGTGTACTCGTACACCTCCGGTTTCGCCGACTGCGGGCTCTTCGGCGTCTACGCGGGCTGCCGCCCGAACCAGGTGCACGACGTGCTCAAGATCTGCCGCGACGAGCTCGACCAGGTGGCGACGCACGGCCTGAGCGACGACGAGATCCACCGCGCCATCGGTCAGCTGCGCGGCTCCACCGTCCTCGGCCTGGAGGACACCGGCGCGCTGATGCACCGCCTGGGCAAGAGCGAGCTGTGCTGGGGCGAGCAGATGTCGGTCGACGAGATGCTCAGCTGGATCGCGGCGGTCACCCCCGACGAGGTGCGCGAGGTGGCCCGCGACGTACTGGGCCAGCGTCCCTCGCTCTCCGTCATCGGACCGCTGAAGGACCGGCAGGCGGCCCGGCTGGACGACGTCGTCGCGTAGGACAGCAGGGCGCGGGCCCATGCCGTACCACCGAGAGGAAGACTGGAAACGATGAGCAAGCTGCGCGTGGCCGTACTCGGAGCACAGGGTCGGATCGGCTCCGAGGCTGTACGGGCCGTCGAGGCGGCCGAGGACCTGGAGCTGGTCGCCGGGCTCGGCCGGGGGGACAAGCTGGAGACCCTGGTCGACGCCGGCGCCGAGGTCGTGGTCGAGCTGACCAACCCCGGCGCGGTGATGGGCAACCTCGACTTCTGCGTGCGGCACGGCATCCACGCGGTGGTCGGGACCACCGGCTGGACCGATGAGCGCCTCGCGCAGCTGCGCACCTCGCTCGCCGCCTCGCCGCAGGTCGGCGTGCTGATCGCGCCGAACTTCTCGATCGGCGCGGTGCTGACCATGCACTTCGCGCAGCAGGCGGCGCGGTTCTTCGAGTCGGCCGAGGTCGTCGAGCTGCACCACCCGAACAAGGCCGATGCCCCCTCCGGCACCGCGGCCCGCACCGCCCAGCTGATCGCCGCGGCACGCGCGGAGGCCGGCTGCGCCCCGCAGCCGGACGCCACCACCACCGCGCTGGACGGCGCCCGTGGCGCGGACGTGGACGGCATCCCCGTGCACTCGGTACGCCTGCGCGGGCTGCTGGCCCACCAGGAGGTGCTCTTCGGCGGCGAGGGCGAGACGCTCACCATCCGCCACGACTCCCTGCACCACAGCAGCTTCATGCCGGGCATCCTGCTCGGTGTGCGGCGCGTGGTGTCCGCTCCGGGCCTGACCATGGGCCTGGAAAACTTCCTCGACCTGGGCTGAGGCCGGCACCCCATGGGCGGAAAGATCACGTACTTCTTCCTCGCCACCGTGCTGGTGCTCGTCTTCGGCGTGGTGGCCCTGGAGGGCGTACTGCTCATCCTGACCGGCGAGCCGGCGGCGATGGGCATGGGCGCGGTGGCCTTCGTGCTGCCGTGCATCGGCGCCTGGTTCCTCTGGCACAACACCCGCTTCGCGCGGGACGCCCACCGGCTGGCGCACGCGCTGGAGGCCGAGGGCGGGCTGCCCGTGGACGAGCTGAAGCGGACTCCGGGCGGCCGGATCGACCGGGACGCCGCCGACGCGGTCTTCGCCCGGAGGCAGGCCGAGACGGAGGACGCGCCGGGCGACTGGCGTACGTGGTTCCGGCTCGCGGTCGCCTACCACGACGCCCGGGACACCCCGCGCGCCCGCAAGGCGATGCAGCGCGCCATCGCACTGCACAACGGCGGCGCGTCCTGAGCGAGCTACGGGAGCCGGTCCGACCCTGATCCGCCGGGCCGGCCCTGGGGGACGCCGTGCTCTGAGGCCCATGCCTCCAGCACGTCCGTGGCCTGCTCGAAGGACTCCGGGCGGGCCAGGAAGTCGCCGCTGTGGTCGGTGATCAGGGGCCGCAGCGGTGCGCCCTGGGCGCGCTCGACGATCAGTGCCTGGCCCTGCACGGTCCGCGGCAGTCCCAGCCAGCGCACCGGCTGCTGGAGCGTGCGCACCGAGGCGAGGGCGTTCCACGGCGTGGTCGTGGTGCGCAGCAGGTTCACCTGTCGCAGACCCTGTGCACTGACCCAGACCCCGACCCGTACCAGCCGCACGGCCAGCGCGGTCAGCAGGACGCCGATCAGCGCACAGGCCCCGGCGCCGGGCAGCGACCCGGCCATCGCGATGATCATCGCGGAGAGCAGTACGAACGAGGCGAGCAGCAAAAGCACCGCCGCCGCCCCTACGCGCCACGGTCCGGGGCGGTAGGGACGGCGCCAGTGGTCGGGCTCGTCATGGGGCAACGCGGGGGTTTCCGCGGCACGGTCGTCGAGGTCGCGGTCGGCCGTCAGAAAGGGCAGGGGCACGGCTGATCCTCACTCATGGCTGGGCCGGCACGCACAGAGGTGCCGACGGAAGCTGTGATCGGTGAGGTTAGCGGGAGCGGCGGGGCGGAACCACTCGGTGGTCCCGCCCCGCCGTCGTGTGCCCCGGCCTGCTCAGCGGTGAGCGGCTTCGGACTGGTGCACCCGGTCCGAGGTGGAACTGTCCTGCTGCAGTGCGGGTACACCGAACAGCAGCGCGCCGGCCAGGCCACCCACTACTGTCAGAGTGACCAGTGACTGGCTGAGCATCTGCGCGCGGGATGCGCGCTGGCGCGGCGGGGGAGTGACATTGCTGCGGAACCGGTCTGCCTCGGCAACGAAGGCGAACGGGACGGGCTCTCGCCGGCGGAACATGAGCGGGCTCTCCTAGGAACCTCGTAGTGGGCACTGTCACAGGGTTAGACGTCCCGGGGGCCCGATTGGTGCCCGTTTTCCAAGACTTCTGTGAAAAATATCAACTGCCGCTCCGCGCGCTGCTATAGAGCGTCCGTTTTGTGGCTAACGCGGCATCACGCCGCATTTCCTCGGCTGTCAGTGGCGGGCCGTAGGCTGGTCGCGCACGAGGATCGAACGGAAGGAACCGCCGGTGTCCCACACCCCCGCCGAGAGCACTGAGAGCCCTGACAGTGCAGCCGTCAGCTTCCGGAGCGAGGTGACGGTCGAGCTGGTCAAGCACAGCGCCGCGGACAGCGACGTCCTGTGGGCGGCCCGGGTCTCCACGGCCGGCGAGCAGTCCCTGGAGGAGCTCCAGAAGGACCCGGAGCGCTCCAAGGGTCTGATCAACTACCTCATGCGGGACCGGCACGGCAGCCCGTTCGAGCACAACTCGATGACCTTCTTCATCAGTGCGCCGATCTTCGTCTTCCGCGAGTTCATGCGGCACCGCGTCGGCTGGTCGTACAACGAGGAGTCCGGCCGCTACCGCCAGCTGGAGCCGGTCTTCTACGTCCCCGGGGAGTCCCGCAAGCTCGTCCAGCAGGGCCGCCCCGGCAAGTACGAATTCGTCGAGGGCACCGCGGCGCAGCACGAGCTCACCGGCCGGGTCATGGAGGACACCTACCGCGAGGCGTACGCGGCGTACCTGGAGATGCTGGCCGCCGGCGTGGCCCGCGAGGTCGCCCGTGCGGTGCTCCCGGTCGGCCTGTTCTCCTCCATGTACGCGACCTGCAACGCCCGCTCGCTGATGCACTTCCTCGGTCTGCGCACCCAGCACGAGCAGGCGAAGGTCCCCTCCTTCCCGCAGCGGGAGATCGAAATGGTCGGCGAGCAGATGGAGGCCCACTGGGCCGAGCTCATGCCGCTCACGTACGGCGCATTCAATGCGAACGGCCGGATCGCGCCGTAATGCCCAGGCCGCGGGCCGGGAGCCGGGGCGCCGGGACAGAAGTGCGAAGTGTCCGGATTGCGGCATTTTGAGAAGTTCATCTACGCTGAACAGACGGACCCGGCACTGCTTGAACCCCCGAGCAGGCAGTGCCGGAGTCCACATCCCTGCTCCCCAGAGGCGCATCCCGCGGTGAGCTACGAGTAGCGTGGGACCCATGGCTCCGACTTCCACACCGCAGACCCCCTTCGGGCGGGTGCTGACCGCCATGGTCACGCCGTTCACGGCGGATGGCGCTCTCGACCTCGACGGCGCGCAGCGGCTCGCCGCCCATCTGGTGGACGCCGGTAACGACGGCCTCGTCGTCAACGGCACCACCGGAGAGTCCCCGACCACCAGCGATGCGGAGAAAGCCCAGCTGGTCCGCGCCGTGGTCGACGCGGTGGGAGACCGCGCCTTTGTCGTCGCCGGAGCCGGTACCAACGACACCCACCACAGCCTTGAGCTCGCCCGCGCCGCCCAGGACGCCGGCGCCCACGGACTGCTCGCGGTGACGCCGTACTACAGCAAGCCCCCGCAGGAGGGTCTGCTGCGGCACTTCACGGCCATCGCGGACGCCACCGACCTGCCCGTGATGCTCTACGACATCCCCGGCCGCAGCGGCGTCCCGATCAACACCGAGACGATCGTCCGGCTCGCCGAGCACCCGCGGATCGTCGCCAACAAGGACGCCAAGGGCGACCTCGGCCGCGCCAGCTGGGCCATCGCCCGCTCCGGCCTCGCCTGGTACAGCGGCGACGACATGCTGAACCTCCCGCTGCTCTCGGTCGGTGCCATCGGCTTCGTCTCCGTGGTCGGCCATGTCGTCACCCCCGAGCTGCGCGCCCTCCTGGACGCGCACCTCAACGGTGACGTCACCAAGGCCACCGAGATCCACCAGAAGCTGCTGCCCGTCTTCACCGGCATGTTCCGCACCCAGGGCGTCATCACCACCAAGGCCGCCCTCGGTCTCCAGGGCCTGCCCGCGGGACCGCTGCGCCTGCCGCTCGTCGAGCTCTCCCCCGAGGAGACCGAACAGCTCAAGCGCGATCTCGCCGCCGGCGGGGTACAGCTCTGATCACAGACTTCACAACTGAATACCGACCAACAACCGCCTTATAGCAAGTGCACGAATGTCATGCGCGCCACGTGCCTCGACGGCAGCGTGGCGTGTGTGGTGAGGAGAGTCTTTTGAGTCATCCGCATCCTGAGCTCGGCGCCCCGCCGAAGCTTCCCAAGGGCGGCCTGCGCGTCACCCCCCTCGGCGGCCTGGGTGAAATCGGCCGCAACATGACGGTCTTCGAATACGGCGGCCGGCTGCTGATCGTCGACTGCGGAGTGCTCTTCCCGGAGGAGGAGCAGCCCGGAATCGACTTGATCCTGCCGGACTTCTCGTCCATCAGGGATCGCCTCGACGACGTGGACGGCATCGTGCTCACCCACGGCCACGAGGACCACATCGGCGCTGTCCCCTACCTCCTGCGCGAGAAGCCGGACATCCCGCTCATCGGCTCGAAGCTGACCCTCGCCCTGATCGAGGCCAAGCTCCAGGAGCACCGCATCCGCCCGTACACGCTGGAGGTCGCCGAGGGCGACCGCGAGCGTCTGGGCCCCTTCGAGTGCGAATTCGTCGCGGTCAACCACTCCATCCCCGACGCGCTGGCCGTCGCCATCCGCACCCCCGCGGGCATGGTCGTGCACACCGGCGACTTCAAGATGGACCAGCTCCCGATGGACGGCCGGCTGACCGACCTCCCGGCCTTCGCGAAGCTCGGCGAGGAAGGCATCGACCTCCTCCTCGTCGACTCGACGAACGCCGAGGTCCCCGGCTTCGTGCCGCCCGAGCGCGACATCTCGAACGTCATCCGCCAGGTCTTCGCGGGTGCCCAGAAGCGCATCATCGTGGCCAGCTTCGCCAGCCATGTGCACCGCATCCAGCAGATCCTCGACGCGGCACACGAGTACGGCCGCCGGGTCGCCTTCGTCGGCCGCTCGATGGTCCGCAACATGGGCATCGCCCGCGAGCTGGGCTACCTCAAGGTCCCGGCCGGCCTGGTCGTCGACGTCAAGATGCTCGACGACCTCCCCGACGACGAGGTCGTGCTGGTCTGCACCGGCTCCCAGGGCGAGCCGATGGCGGCTCTCTCCCGGATGGCCAACCGCGACCACCAGATCCGCATCGTCCAGGGCGACACGGTGATCCTGGCGTCGTCCCTCATCCCGGGCAACGAGAACGCGGTCTACCGCGTGATCAACGGCCTCACCCGCTGGGGCGCGAACGTCGTCCACAAGGGCAACGCCAAGGTCCATGTCTCGGGCCACGCCTCGGCCGGCGAGCTGCTGTACTTCTACAACATCTGCAAGCCGAAGAACCTGATGCCGGTGCACGGCGAATGGCGCCATCTGCGCGCCAACGCCGAGCTGGGCGCCCTGACCGGCGTACCGAAGGACCGGATCGTCATCGCCGAGGACGGCGTCGCCGTCGACCTGGTCGGCGGTGTCGCCAAGATCGTCGGCAAGGTCCAGGCCGGTTACGTCTACGTCGACGGCCTCTCGGTCGGCGACGTCACGGAAACCTCCCTCAAGGACCGCCGCATCCTCGGCGACGAGGGCATCATCTCCGTCTTCGTGGTCGTCGACTCCAGCACCGGAAAGATCGTCGGTGGCCCGGACCTGCACGCCCGCGGCTCCGGCATCGACGACGCGTCCCTGGCAGGCGTGTCTCCCAAGATCGATGAAGCGCTGGCCAAGGCCGCCCAGGACGGCGTCGCCGAACCCCACCAGCTCCAGCAGCTGGTCCGCCGCACGGTCGGCAAGTGGGTCTCCGACAACTACCGCCGCCGCCCGATGATCCTCCCCGTGGTCGTCGAGGTCTGACACAGCGTCGGTACGAACGTCCTCAAGTACGAGCGGGGCGCCCGGATTTGCATCCGGGCGCCCCGCTCCAGTACGTTTACGGCTCCGCCTGAACGGGAAGCACCGCACGCTTGCGTGCGCGGAGCCCCTCCCGGAACGGACGGAATTCCGACCCAGAGCAATCTGATAAAGTCGGATCAGCCGAAAGGCAAACCCCCTCCGACGGGAAATCGGACCGAATACGAGCCGGAAACGGAACGAAATCGGATCTGCTAGAGTCGGAACCGCGAAGAAGCCGAAAGGCCGAATCGCACCGGCGAAAATCGGAACCGCAAGGATCTGATAGAGTCGGAAACGCAACACCGAAGGGAAGCGCCCGGAGGAGAGCCCGAGAGGGAATCCAAAGGAAGCGTCCGTTCCTTGAGAACTCAACAGCGTGCCAAAAGTCAACGCCAGATATGTTGATACCCCGTCTACCGGAATCATCCGGCAGATGAGGTTCCTTTGAAAGTCCATCCCGTCCATGTGGCGCGGGTGGCACACACAGCGAGGACGCTGTGAACGACCGGACCTATTCCGTTTGGTCGTTCCGCTCTCGTGTGTGTTGACCCGATTACGGGTAAACATTCACGGAGAGTTTGATCCTGGCTCAGGACGAACGCTGGCGGCGTGCTTAACACATGCAAGTCGAACGATGAACCTCCTTCGGGAGGGGATTAGTGGCGAACGGGTGAGTAACACGTGGGCAATCTGCCCTTCACTCTGGGACAAGCCCTGGAAACGGGGTCTAATACCGGATACGACACGGGGTCGCATGACCTCCGTGTGGAAAGCTCCGGCGGTGAAGGATGAGCCCGCGGCCTATCAGCTTGTTGGTGGGGTGATGGCCTACCAAGGCGACGACGGGTAGCCGGCCTGAGAGGGCGACCGGCCACACTGGGACTGAGACACGGCCCAGACTCCTACGGGAGGCAGCAGTGGGGAATATTGCACAATGGGCGAAAGCCTGATGCAGCGACGCCGCGTGAGGGATGACGGCCTTCGGGTTGTAAACCTCTTTCAGCAGGGAAGAAGCGAGAGTGACGGTACCTGCAGAAGAAGCGCCGGCTAACTACGTGCCAGCAGCCGCGGTAATACGTAGGGCGCAAGCGTTGTCCGGAATTATTGGGCGTAAAGAGCTCGTAGGCGGCTTGTCACGTCGGATGTGAAAGCCCGGGGCTTAACCCCGGGTCTGCATTCGATACGGGCAGGCTAGAGTTCGGTAGGGGAGATCGGAATTCCTGGTGTAGCGGTGAAATGCGCAGATATCAGGAGGAACACCGGTGGCGAAGGCGGATCTCTGGGCCGATACTGACGCTGAGGAGCGAAAGCGTGGGGAGCGAACAGGATTAGATACCCTGGTAGTCCACGCCGTAAACGTTGGGAACTAGGTGTGGGCGACATTCCACGTCGTCCGTGCCGCAGCTAACGCATTAAGTTCCCCGCCTGGGGAGTACGGCCGCAAGGCTAAAACTCAAAGGAATTGACGGGGGCCCGCACAAGCAGCGGAGCATGTGGCTTAATTCGACGCAACGCGAAGAACCTTACCAAGGCTTGACATACACCGGAAAACCCTGGAGACAGGGTCCCCCTTGTGGTCGGTGTACAGGTGGTGCATGGCTGTCGTCAGCTCGTGTCGTGAGATGTTGGGTTAAGTCCCGCAACGAGCGCAACCCTTGTTCTGTGTTGCCAGCATGCCCTTCGGGGTGATGGGGACTCACAGGAGACTGCCGGGGTCAACTCGGAGGAAGGTGGGGACGACGTCAAGTCATCATGCCCCTTATGTCTTGGGCTGCACACGTGCTACAATGGCCGGTACAATGAGCTGCGATACCGCGAGGTGGAGCGAATCTCAAAAAGCCGGTCTCAGTTCGGATTGGGGTCTGCAACTCGACCCCATGAAGTCGGAGTTGCTAGTAATCGCAGATCAGCATTGCTGCGGTGAATACGTTCCCGGGCCTTGTACACACCGCCCGTCACGTCACGAAAGTCGGTAACACCCGAAGCCGGTGGCCCAACCCCTTGTGGGAGGGAATCGTCGAAGGTGGGACTGGCGATTGGGACGAAGTCGTAACAAGGTAGCCGTACCGGAAGGTGCGGCTGGATCACCTCCTTTCTAAGGAGCATCTAGATCTCGTAAGAGATCCAGAGCCACTACGTCGGCAAATGTTCGACGGTGGTTAGCTCATGGGTGGAACGTTGACTATTCGGCACGGTCGGTTGGGATCATTAGTACTGCTTCGGCGTGGAACGTGAGTCTTCAACTGGTCGGGTCGGGCACGCTGTTGGGTATCTGAGGGTGCGGACTTGAGTCTGCTCCTTCGCGATGCCGGCCCCAGTGAACTCAGCCTTCGGGTTGGGGTGGTGGGTGGCTGGTCGTTGCTTGAGAACTGCACAGTGGACGCGAGCATCTGTGGCCAAGTTTTTAAGGGCGCACGGTGGATGCCTTGGCACCAGGAACCGATGAAGGACGTGGGAGGCCACGATAGGCCCCGGGGAGCTGTCAACCAAGCTTTGATCCGGGGGTGTCCGAATGGGGAAACCCGGCAGTCGTCATGGGCTGTCACCCGCTGCTGAACACATAGGCAGTGTGGAGGGAACGCGGGGAAGTGAAACATCTCAGTACCCGCAGGAAGAGAAAACAACCGTGATTCCGGGAGTAGTGGCGAGCGAAACTGGATGAGGCCAAACCAGTCACGTGTGATACCCGGCAGGGGTTGCGTGGTTGGGGTTGTGGGATCTCTTTTCTGCAGTCTGCCGGCTGTGGGACGAGTCAGAAACCGTTGATGTAGGCGAAGGACATGCGAAAGGTCCGGCGTAGAGGGTAAGACCCCCGTAGCTGAAACATTGACGGCTCGTTTAAGAGACACCCAAGTAGCACGGGGCCCGAGAAATCCCGTGTGAATCTGGCGGGACCACCCGTTAAGCCTAAATATTCCCTGGTGACCGATAGCGGATAGTACCGTGAGGGAATGGTGAAAAGTACCGCGGGAGCGGAGTGAAATAGTACCTGAAACCGTGTGCCTACAAGCCGTGGGAGCGTCGCTGTATGTGCTTGCACATGCAGTCGTGACTGCGTGCCTTTTGAAGAATGAGCCTGCGAGTTTGCGGTATGTTGCGAGGTTAACCCGTGTGGGGAAGCCGTAGCGAAAGCGAGTCCGAATAGGGCGTTGAGTAGCGTGCCCAAGACCCGAAGCGGAGTGATCTAGCCATGGGCAGGTTGAAGCGGAGGTAAGACTTCGTGGAGGACCGAACCCACCAGGGTTGAAAACCTGGGGGATGACCTGTGGTTAGGGGTGAAAGGCCAATCAAACTCCGTGATAGCTGGTTCTCCCCGAAATGCATTTAGGTGCAGCGTCGTGTGTTTCTTGCCGGAGGTAGAGCACTGGATAGGCGATGGGCCCTACCGGGTTACTGACCTTAGCCAAACTCCGAATGCCGGTAAGTGAGAGCGCGGCAGTGAGACTGTGGGGGATAAGCTCCATGGTCGAGAGGGAAACAGCCCAGAGCATCGACTAAGGCCCCTAAGCGTGTGCTAAGTGGGAAAGGATGTGGAGTCGCAGAGACAACCAGGAGGTTGGCTTAGAAGCAGCCACCCTTGAAAGAGTGCGTAATAGCTCACTGGTCAAGTGATTCCGCGCCGACAATGTAGCGGGGCTCAAGCACACCGCCGAAGTCATGTCATTGCGATATTACCCCCAACGGGGATCGTGATGGGTAGGGGAGCGTCGTGTGCCGGGTGAAGCAGCCGCGGAAGCGAGTTGTGGACGGTTCACGAGTGAGAATGCAGGCATGAGTAGCGATACAAGAGTGGGAAACTCTTGCGCCGATTGACTAAGGGTTCCTGGGTCAAGCTGATCTGCCCAGGGTAAGTCGGGACCTAAGGCGAGGCCGACAGGCGTAGTCGATGGACAACCGGTTGATATTCCGGTACCCGCTTTGAAGCGCCAAACATTGAATCAGGCGATGCTAAGTCCGTGAAGCCGCCGTGGATCCTTCGGGTGAAGCGGAGTGGTGGAGCCGACGAACCAGACTTGTAGTAGGTGAGTGATGGGGTGACGCAGGAAGGTAGTCCAGCCCGGGCGGTGGTTGTCCCGGGGTAAGGGTGTAGGGCGCTGTCTAGGCAAATCCGGACAGCTTGAAGCCTGAGACCTGATGCCGAGCCGATTGTGGTGAAGTGGATGATCCTATGCTGTCGAGAAAAGCCTCTAGCGAGTTTCATGGCGGCCCGTACCCTAAACCGACTCAGGTGGTCAGGTAGAGAATACCGAGGCGTTCGGGTGAACTATGGTTAAGGAACTCGGCAAAATGCCCCCGTAACTTCGGGAGAAGGGGGGCCATTTCCGGTGATGGAATTTACTTCCTGAGCTGGGGGTGGCCGCAGAGACCAGCGAGAAGCGACTGTTTACTAAAAACACAGGTCCGTGCGAAGCCGTAAGGCGATGTATACGGACTGACGCCTGCCCGGTGCTGGAACGTTAAGGGGACCGGTTAGTCAACTTTCGGGTTGGCGAAGCTGAGAACTTAAGCGCCAGTAAACGGCGGTGGTAACTATAACCATCCTAAGGTAGCGAAATTCCTTGTCGGGTAAGTTCCGACCTGCACGAATGGCGTAACGACTTCTCGACTGTCTCAACCATAGGCCCGGTGAAATTGCATTACGAGTAAAGATGCTCGTTTCGCGCAGCAGGACGGAAAGACCCCGGGACCTTTACTATAGCTTGATATTGGTGTTCGGTTCGGCTTGTGTAGGATAGGTGGGAGACTTTGAAGCGGCCACGCCAGTGGTTGTGGAGTCATTGTTGAAATACCACTCTGGTCGTGCTGGATGTCTAACCTGGGTCCGTGATCCGGATCAGGGACAGTGTCTGGTGGGTAGTTTAACTGGGGCGGTTGCCTCCTAAAGAGTAACGGAGGCGCCCAAAGGTTCCCTCAGCCTGGTTGGCAATCAGGTGTTGAGTGTAAGTGCACAAGGGAGCTTGACTGTGAGACTGACGGGTCGAGCAGGTACGAAAGTAGGGACTAGTGATCCGGCGGTGGCTTGTGGAAGCGCCGTCGCTCAACGGATAAAAGGTACCCCGGGGATAACAGGCTGATCTTCCCCAAGAGTCCATATCGACGGGATGGTTTGGCACCTCGATGTCGGCTCGTCGCATCCTGGGGCTGGAGTCGGTCCCAAGGGTTGGGCTGTTCGCCCATTAAAGCGGTACGCGAGCTGGGTTTAGAACGTCGTGAGACAGTTCGGTCCCTATCCGCTGTGCGCGTAGGAGTCTTGAGAAGGGCTGTCCCTAGTACGAGAGGACCGGGACGGACGAACCTCTGGTGTGCCAGTTGTCCTGCCAAGGGCATGGCTGGTTGGCTACGTTCGGAAAGGATAACCGCTGAAAGCATCTAAGCGGGAAGCCTGCTTCGAGATGAGGGCTCCCACCCCCTTTGAGGGGTTAAGGCTCCCAGTAGACGACTGGGTTGATAGGCCAGATATGGAAGCGCCGTAAGGTGTGGAGTTGACTGGTACTAATAGGCCGAGGGCTTGTCCTCAGTTGCTCGCGTCCACTGTGTAGGTTCTGAAGTAACGACCGTTGTAGCTAGGCTCCGGTTGGTTAACTTCATAGTGTTTCGGTGGTCATAGCGTTAGGGAAACGCCCGGTTACATTTCGAACCCGGAAGCTAAGCCTTTCAGCGCCGATGGTACTGCAGGGGGGACCCTGTGGGAGAGTAGGACGCCGCCGAACAATCATTCAGCTCCGGTCCCTGAACCTTTATGGTTCAGGGACCGGAGCTTTTTTGTTCTGATTTTCGGGTGGTGGGTGTAACTCGACGTTCACTTCGCCTGAGCAGGATCCGCTGCATGGGGACAGTGGAGACGCTCAAGTCAGCCGGTGTGCGTTCTGGTGACGAGGTCGTGGTGCCGGCGTACGGCAACGCCGAAGTGTCCCGTGCCGTGGTGGAGTTGGGCGCGGTGCCGGTGTTCGCCGATGTCGATGCCGACAGTTACTGCGTGGACCCGGCCGCGGTCGCGGACGTGGTGTCGGCCCGGACCGCCGCGGTGGTGGCGGTGCACCGGTTCGGGCGGCAGGCGGACGTCGGCTGGATCCGGGAAGTGGGGCAGCGGCACGGCCTGTTGGTGCTGGTGGAGGACGAGCCCGGGGCGGACCCGCAGGGCGCCGAGCTGCGGCGGACGCACGCGGCCTACCTGGACGGCAGGCTGAACGGGGTCTGGACGCCGAAGCCGGCCGCGGGGCACACGTACGAGCAGTACGTGGTGCGGGTGCCGGGGAACGGGCGGCCGGACCGGGACGCCTTCGCACGGACGCTGCGCGCCAAGGGAGTTGCCTGCCGGGTGCCCGTGCTGGCTCCGGTCTACCGGATGCCGGGGCTGCGGCGGGACGTGTTCCTGCCGGAGACCGAGCGGGCGGTGGACGAAACGCTGGCGCTGCCCGTGCACGCGGGGATGTCGCGGCGCGAGCTCCAGAAGATGGTCAGCGCGTGCAATGCGCTGGGCGGATTGCTGCAGCCGGCGCTTTAGCCCGTGGGTGGGGTTGGGTTAGAACTCGCCGCGGAGTTGGGGTAATATTCTTTCTGTTGCCGCGCCCCAATAGCTCAGTCGGCAGAGCGTCTCCATGGTAAGGAGAAGGTCTACGGTTCGATTCCGTATTGGGGCTCAGAAGACGAAGGCCCCCGCCAATTCGGCGGGGGCCTTCGTCGTATTCGGGTGCGGGGCGGGCCAGTTGTGCGCGGTGCCGGCGTACCGGGGGAGCGGGCCACAGGCTTTGTGGCTGCCGCTGCCCCGGTGCGGTGGTCAGCCGGCCTGGGGCTCGGGGACGCGCATGGCGAGGATGGCCATGTCGTCGGAGGCCGGTTCGGCGGCGAAGCGTTCCACGGCGCGCAGCACGCGCGCGGCGACCGCGCCGGCCGTCAGGCCCGTACACGTCGTCAGGACGTCGGTGAGGCCGTCGTCGCCGAGCATGCGGGTGCCCTCGCGGCGCTCGGTGACGCCGTCGGTGACGCAGAGGAGGACGTCGCCGGGGTCGAGGGTGACGGTCTGCTCGTAGAGCTCCAGGTCGTCCATGACGCCGAGGAGCGGCTGGGGTTCGGCGGCGGGCTCGACGGTGCCGTCCTGGCGCAGGCGCAGCGGCAGGGGGTGTCCCGCGCAGACGACCTTGAGGACGGCGCTGCCGTCGTCCTGCGGCCACAGTTCGCCGTAGAGGAGGGTCAGGAAGCGGCTGCGGGCGCCCTCGTCGAGGATGGCGGCGTTGAGCCGCTCCAGGACGGCGGGGCCGCCGAAGCCCTCGCGGGCGAGGAGGCGCAGCGCATGGCGGGCCAGGCCGGTGACGGCGGCGGCCTCCGGGCCGGTACCGCAGACGTCGCCGATGGCGAAGCCGTACGCGCCGTCGCGGATGGGGAAGAGGTCGTAGAAGTCGCCGCCGACCTCGTTGCCCTCGCCGGCCGCGCGGTAGATGACCTCGACCTCGACTCCGGCGATGTCGGGCAGCTCCGGGGGGAGCAGGCTGCGCTGGAGGGACTGGCTGATGGCCGTGCGCTCGGAGTAGAGCCGGGCGTTGTCGAGCGCGAGGGCGGCGCGTCGGGAGAGGTCCTCGGCGAGTTCGAGGATCTCCTGGCGGAAGTGCTCCTCGGCGGGCTTGCCGAGGGTGAGCATGCCGATGACGCGGTTGCGGGCGACGAGGGGGAGCACGACCGTCTCGCCGCCGACGGCGGAGGCGGTGGCGAGGGAGGCGCCGGGGCCCGTGGAGGGGCGGGCGGCGTTGCCGAGCCCCAGGCTGCGCATGGAGGTGCGCAGGGCGGCGTCGTGGGCGGCGTCGCTGGGCGCGGTCCAGACGCGGGCGCCGGGAGTGGGGACCGGCTCGGGCGGGTCGACCTTCAGCAGGAGGGTCTTGAGGCCGTCGATGCGGTCCTCGTCCTCGTGCAGGACGTAGGAGAGCTCGGGGGCGGACGCCTGGTCGGCGACGGTGTAGACGGCGCACCAGGTGGCGAGCGTGGGGACGGTCATCTGGGCCATCAGGGCCAGTGTCTGGTCGCGGTCGAGGGTGCCGGCCAGCAGGTCGGACGCCTCGACGAGGAAGGACAGCGAGCCCCGTCGGAGCTTCTCCAGCTCGGTCAGGCGGGCGCGTTCGACGGCCAGGGCGATCCGGTCGGCGGCGAACTGGAGGCGCAGTGCCTCCTCGTTCGTGTAGCGGCCGGGGCCCTCCGCGGCGACGCCGAGGGAGCCGGTCAGCCGTCCCTCGACCTTCAGCGGGACGGTGACGACCGAGCGCATGCCCGTGCCGCTGAGGAGGGGGACGGCACCGGGGACGGCGGTGAGGTCTTCGTGGACGGCGGGCATCCGGGCGGAGCCGTAGCGTCCGGAGCCGGCTTCGACGGGGACGCGGGCGAAGCGCTGGCGGGCGGAGGGCAGGCCCGTCGAGGCGCGCACCTCCAGCTCGGTCTCGTCGTCGGTGGCCAGCAGGAGGTAGGCGGCGTCCCCGTCGAGCATGTCGCGGGCGCGTTCGACCGTGCGCTGGAGCAGACCGTCCAGATCGTCCGGGGCCGGCGAACCGATGAAGACCTCGAACGGGTCGGAGGGCCGGCCCTCGGACTGGGCGGCCTGTGTGGCGGCGTCCGGCGCGGGGGTGCGCTGGGGGCTCTGGAGGATGGCGCGTTCGTGATCGCGCACCAGGAGGCAGACCGTGGAAGCCTCGCCGTCGGCGTCGCGGACGCGGAGGTGGGAGGCGTAGACGGGGACGACCCGGCCGTCGGCGCCCCTTATGCCGTAGGAGCCCTCCCAACGGGACAGCTGCAGGGCCTCGGCGATGCCGGTGCCGGTGCCGGGGGTGTGCGGCCAGGCGGCGAAGTCGGTGAGGGGCTTGCCGATGACCTGCTCGGGGTCGTAGGCGAAGAGGTCCTGGGCGTCGTCGTTCCAGAAGCTGATGCAGCCGCCGCGGTCGATCTGGATGACCGCCACGCGGACCCGGGTGTCGGCGACCGGGAGGGCGTCGACGGGGAGGGCGGGGCCGGCGGAGCGGGTGCCGGCGGGGCGCTCGGGGAGGTCGAGCTGGAACCACACGTGCTTCTGGGCGGCGGTGTACTCGACGCCCCAGCGGGTGGCGAGCGCGCCGCACAGCAGCAAGCCGCGGCCGCCCTCGCGGTCCGGGTGGACGACGACCTGGCCGGCGTTCTGGAGCGGGATCTCACGTTCGGGGTAGCGGTCGGCGACGGAGATCCGCACGCCTTCGTCGCTGCGCTGACACAGCACGTCCGCGGCGGTGCCGGCGTGCACCACGGCGTTGGTGACCAGCTCGCTGGTCAGGACGACCGCGTCATCGACGATGTCGGCGCAGCCCCAGCCCTGGAGGGTGTCGCGGACGAACGCGCGGGCGGTGGCGACCGAGCGCCCCACCGGTTCGAATGTTGCGGCGGCCCGCGCGGTGATCACTGGTCTCCTCATGCGTGTGTCGGTGATCTGCTCCCCCATGGTCGCGGCGCCCCTCCGAATACCTGTTGTGCTCGTACCACTGCCGCCCGTGTTCGCGACGGGGCGGGTGGACAGCCGTATGCCAGGTTACTTACCTTCGCCGCGCCCGAGGATGCCGGTCACGTGTGTTTCCGCCCCAATCGTGACGGGGACGGTGTGCGATGCTGCCGAACTGTTATGGCCTGGTTGGGCCATGGTGAAACACTGGGCAAGTATCAAGAGAAAGCCCGGGTAGAACGGTCGACCCTTGCGGGAGGGACACGGTGGAGTCTGGCGCAGCGGCGCGGGGCGCAAGCACGCGCGCGAAAGGCGGACGATCCCGGAACAACGGGACGACCGAAGTGGATACGGCTGCGCTGAATCGGCTGTTGGTCGCTCTGGTCGCCATGCGGGACGGGAACTTCCGCAAGCGGCTCACGGTTTCCGGCGACGGCGTCATGTCGGAGATCGCGGCGGTCTTCAATGAGGTCGCGGACCGCAATCTGCATCTGACCGGCGAGCTGGCGCGGGTGCGCCGGGTGGTCGGACGTGAGGGAAAACTCACGGAACGGCTGGAGGTCGGCGCCGCCGAAGGCTCCTGGGCCGCGGCCATCGACGCCTCGAACGCGCTGGTCGACGACCTCGTACGGCCGGTGTCCGAAGTCGGACGGGTGCTCTCGGCGGTGTCCGAGGGCGACCTGGAGCAGCGGATGGACCTGCGCTCGCGCAGCTCGGACAGCTCGTCGGAGCATCCGCTGCGCGGGGAGTTCCTCAAGGTCGGGCGTACGGTCAACGGGCTGGTGGACCAGCTCTCGGCGTTCACCGACGAGGTCACCAGAGTGGCCAGCGAGGTCGGTACGGAGGGCAAGCTCGGCGGTCAGGCGCGGGTGCGCGGAATGTCGGGTTCGTGGAAGGACCTGACGGAGTCCGTCAACACCATGGCCTCCCGGCTGACGGCTCAGGTCCGCGACATCGCCCTGGTCACCACCGCGGTCGCCAAGGGTGATCTGTCGCGCAAGGTGACCGTGCATGTCGCCGGCGAGATGCTGGAGCTCAAGAACACCGTCAACACGATGGTCGACCAGCTGTCGTCCTTCGCCTCCGAGGTGACGCGCGTCGCTCGCGAGGTCGGTACGGAGGGTGAGCTCGGCGGTCAGGCGCAGGTGCCCGGCGTCGCGGGTGTCTGGAAGGACCTGACCGACTCGGTCAACCTCATGGCCGGCAACCTGACCGCGCAGGTGCGGGGGATCGCCCAGGTCACGACGGCGGTCGCGAACGGCGACCTCTCGCAGAAGGTGACGGTCAGCGCACGCGGTGAGGTCGCGCAGCTCGCCGACACCATCAACACCATGACCGAGACGCTGCGGACCTTCGCGGACGAAGTGACGCGGGTGGCGAACGAGGTCGGGGCCGAGGGCCAGCTCGGCGGCCAGGCGCAGGTGCCGGGCGCGGCCGGCACGTGGAAGGACCTCACCGACTCGGTGAACAACGCCTTCCGGAACCTGACCGGTCAGGTGCGGGACATCGCGCAGGTGACGACCGCGGTCGCCAACGGTGACCTGTCGCAGAAGGTCACCGTCGATGTCGCCGGTGAAATGCTGGAGTTGAAGAACACCGTCAACACGATGGTGGACCAGCTCTCCGCGTTCGGTGCCGAAGTGACCCGGGTGGCACGGGAGATCGGCGTCGAGGGTGAGCTGGGCGGCCAGGCGGCGGTGCCCGGGGCCGCGGGGACGTGGAAGGACCTGACGGACTCCGTCAACACCGCGTTCCGGAACCTGACCGGGCAGGTGCGCAACATCGCGCAGGTGACGACCGCGGTCGCCAACGGTGACCTGTCGCAGAAGGTCACCGTCGACGTCTCCGGTGAGATGCTCCAGCTGAAGAACACCGTGAACACCATGGTGGACCAGCTGTCCTCGTTCGCCGACCAGGTCACGCGGATGGCCAGGGACGTGGGCACGGAGGGCCGGCTGGGCGGTCAGGCCCGGGTGGACGGCGTCAGCGGCACCTGGAAGGAGCTGACGGACTCCGTCAACTTCATGGCGGGGAACCTCACCTCGCAGGTGCGGCAGATCGCCCAGGTGACCACGGCGGTGGCGCGCGGTGACCTGTCGCAGAAGATCGACGTGGACGCGCGCGGCGAGATCCTGGAGCTGAAGAGCACCATCAACACGATGGTCGACCAGCTCTCCGCGTTCGCCGAGCAGGTCACCCGGGTCGCCCGGGAGGTCGGTACGGACGGACGGCTCGGCGGCCAGGCACAGGTGCCGGGCGTCGCGGGCGTCTGGCGCGATCTGACCGATTCGGTGAACGGCATGGCCGGCAACCTGACGGCTCAGGTCCGCAACATCGCCCAGGTCGCCACGGCGGTGGCGCGCGGCGACCTGTCGCAGAAGATCGACGTGGACGCCCGGGGCGAGATCCTGGAGCTGAAGAACACCCTGAACACCATGGTCGACCAGCTCTCGTCCTTCGCGGAGCAGGTCACCCGGGTCGCCCGCGAGGTGGGCACCGAGGGCATCCTGGGCGGTCAGGCCGAGGTGCAGGGCGTCAGCGGTACGTGGAAGGACCTCACCCAGTCCGTCAACTTCATGGCGAACAACCTGACGTCGCAGGTGCGGAACATCGGCGAGGTGACGACCGCGGTGGCGCGCGGTGACCTGTCGAAGAAGATCACCGTCGACGCCAAGGGCGAGATCCTCGAACTGGTCACGACCGTCAACACGATGGTCGACCAGCTGTCGCTGTTCGCCGAGCAGGTGACCCGGGTCGCCCGCGAGGTCGGTACGGAAGGCCAACTGGGCGGCCAGGCAAGGGTTCCGGGCGTCACCGGCATCTGGAAGGACCTCAGCGACAACGTCAACCTGATGGCCAACAACCTGACCATCCAGGTGCGCAACATCTCCCAGGTCTCGGCGGCGGTCGCCAACGGAGACCTCACGAAGAAGGTGACGGTCGAGGCGCGCGGCGAGGTCGCACAGCTCGCCGACACGGTCAACACGATGGTCACCACGCTGTCGTCGTTCGCCGACGAGGTCACGCGAGTGGCCCGTGAGGTGGGCACCGACGGCATCCTGGGCGGCCAGGCCCGCGTCCCCGGCGTCGCCGGCACGTGGAAGGACCTCACGGAGTCGGTGAACTCCATGGCCAACAACCTCACCGGCCAGGTCCGCAACATCGCCATGGTCACCACCGCCATCGCCAAGGGTGATCTGACCAAGAAGATCGACATCGACGCGCGGGGCGAGATCCTCGCGCTGAAGACCACCATCAACACCATGGTCGACCAGCTGTCGTCCTTCGCCGAGCAGGTCACCAGGGTGGCCCGCGAGGTGGGTACGGAAGGCCAGCTGGGCGGTCAGGCGCAGGTGCGGGGCGTGGCCGGCACCTGGCGGGACCTGACCGAGTCGGTGAACGAGATGGCCGGCAACCTGACCCGTCAGGTGCGCGCCATCGCCGCGGTCGCCGCGGCGGTCACCCTCGGCGACCACAACGTCCGGATCGACGTGGACGCGGCCGGCGAGATCCTGGAGCTCCAGGACAACGTCAACACCATGATCTCCACGCTCCGCGAGACCACCCTCGCCAACGAGGAACAGGACTGGCTGAAGGGCAACTTGGCCCGGATCTCCGGTCTGATGCAGGGCCGGCGCGACCTCAAGGACGTCGCCACGCTCATCATGAGCGAGCTGTCGCCGGCGGTCTCCGCGCAGCACGGCGCGTTCTTCCTCGCGGCCCAGCCCGACAGCCGGGAGATCGGCGCGGACGGCGGCGAGCCGGGCGCGTACGAGCTGCGGCTGATGGGCTCGTACGGCTACTCCATGGGCGCGATGCCGACGACGTTCAAGCCGGGCGAGACGCTCATCGGCACGGCGGCGGAGGAGGGCCGCACGATCCTGGTGGAGAACGTGCCCTCCGGCTACCTCAAGATCGCCTCCGGGCTGGGCGAGGCGCCGCCGGCGAACGTCATCGTGCTGCCGGTGCTCTTCGAGGACAAGGTGCTCGGCGTGATCGAGCTGGCGTCCTTCCAGCCGTTCACCCAGATCCAGAAGGACTTCCTCAGCCAGATCGCCGAGATGATCGCGACCAGCGTCAACACCATCTCGGTCAACACCAAGACCGAGGTGCTGCTCAAGCAGTCGCAGGAGCTGACCGAGCAGCTGCGCGAGCGTTCCGCGGAGCTGGAGAGCAGGCAGCGGGCGCTGGAGCTGTCCAACACGGAGCTGGAGGAGAAGGCCGAGCAGCTGCGGGCGCAGAACCGCGACATCGAGGTGAAGAACACCGAGATCGAGGAGGCGCGGCAGGTCCTGGAGGAGCGCGCCGAGCAGCTCGCGGTCTCGATGCGCTACAAGTCGGAGTTCCTGGCGAACATGTCGCACGAGCTGCGCACGCCGCTGAACTCGCTGCTGATCCTCGCCAAGTTGCTGGCCGACAACGCCGAGGGGAACCTCTCCCCGAAGCAGGTCGAGTTCGCCGAGACGATCCACGGTGCGGGCAGCGACCTGCTCCAGCTGATCAACGACATCCTGGACCTGTCGAAGGTCGAGGCCGGCAAGATGGACGTCAGCCCGACGCGGATCGCGCTGGTCCAGCTCGTCGACTACGTGGAGGCCACATTCCGGCCGCTGACCGCGGAGAAGGGCCTCGACTTCTCCGTACGGGTCTCACCGGAGCTGCCCGCCACGCTGCACACCGACGAGCAGCGGCTGCTCCAGGTGCTGCGCAACCTGCTGTCCAACGCCGTGAAGTTCACCGACACCGGCGCCGTCGAGCTGGTCATCCGGCCGGCCGGCGCGGACGTCCCGGTGGCCATCCGCGAGCAGCTGCTGGAGCACGGCTCGCTGCGCGACCCGGACGCCGACATGATCGCCTTCTCGGTGACCGACACCGGTATCGGCATCGCGTCCAGCAAGATGCGGGTCATCTTCGAGGCGTTCAAGCAGGCGGACGGCACCACCAGCCGCAAGTACGGCGGTACGGGCCTGGGCCTGTCCATCAGCCGGGAGATCGCCCGGCTGCTGGGCGGAGAGATCCACGCCCAGAGCGAGCCCAACCGCGGCTCCACGTTCACGCTGTACCTGCCGCACAACCCCGGTGGGCTGCCCCCGCAGGGCTACCCGCAGCTGGTGGCCGGCGGTCTGGCGATGGACGCGGAGGCGCGTGAGACGGAGGCCGTGCGGCTGGAGATCGAGGAGGCGCAGGGTCGCGAGACCGGCGGCAGCCTCAGCCGGCGTCGCCGCCGGGCGGTGGCCGGTTCCCAGCGCCGCTTCGCGCTCCCGGGCCAGCCGGCGCCGGCACCGCAGCCGCAGCCGCAACCCCAGCCGCAGCAGCCGGCCCAGCCGCCGGCGCCACCGCAGTCGGCCGAGGAGCCCTGGCTGGGCACCGGCCAGGACCTGGTGGCGGACCCGGGCTTCGGCGGCGGCTTCCACGGTGAGAAGGTGTTGATCGTCGACGACGACATCCGCAACGTCTTCGCGCTCACCAGCGTCCTGGAGCAGCACGGCCTGTCGGTGCTGTACGCCGAGAACGGCCGGGAGGGCATCGAGGTGCTCGAACAGCACGACGACATCGTGCTGGTGCTGATGGACATCATGATGCCGGAGATGGACGGTTACGCGACCACCGCCGCGATCCGTCGGATGCCGCAGTTCGCCGGGCTGCCCATCATCGCGCTCACCGCGAAGGCGATGAAGGGCGACCGGGAGAAGAGCATCGACGCGGGGGCCTCCGACTACGTGACCAAGCCGGTGGATACCGATCATCTGTTGTCGGTCATGGAGCAATGGATGCGAGCCGAGTGACGGGACGACAGTATGGGAGCCGAAAGAGGATCATCGCGTGCTGACTGAGTGTTGCCGCGGACGTGTGGAAGTGCAGGATCCGGGGAACCTTCTCGTCTCTGTCTGCGTTTCTGCTACGTGCACAGTGACATCGCGGTGACAGGGTGTGGCGACAGGCGGGGTGCAGCTACCATGACCGGCACAAGGACGGGCGGCGTTACGGAGTCGTCCCCTGGGGCGGCGTCCGGTTCGATGCCGGGGCGAGGAGGACGGGCCATGGTGCAGAAGGCCAAGATCCTCCTGGTCGATGACCGGCCGGAGAATCTGCTGGCGCTGGAGGCGATCCTCTCCGCGCTCGATCAGACACTGGTGCGGGCATCGTCCGGGGAGGAAGCGCTCAAAGCACTGCTCACGGACGATTTCGCGGTGATTCTGCTCGATGTGCAGATGCCGGGTATGGACGGTTTCGAGACCGCCGCGCACATCAAGCGGCGGGAGCGCACCCGCGACATCCCGATCATCTTCCTCACGGCCATCAACCACGGCCCGCACCACACGTTCCGCGGCTACGCGGCCGGCGCGGTGGACTACATCTCCAAGCCGTTCGACCCGTGGGTGCTGCGCGCGAAGGTCTCGGTCTTCGTCGAGCTGTACATGAAGAACTGCCAACTGCGGGAGCAGGCTTCGCTGCTGCGGCTCCAGCTGGAGGGCGGCCGGCCGAGCGCCGACGAGGCGAAGGAGTCCGCGGGGCTGCTCGCCGAGCTCTCCGCGCGACTGGCCGCCGTCGAGGAGCAGGCCGAGGCGCTCTCCAAACAGCTGGACGAGTCGGCGGACGCGGCCGCGGTGGCCACCGCGGCCCATCTGGAGCGCAAGCTGACCGGCCTGCGCCGGGCCCTGGACGCCCTGGAACCGGGGACGGCGGGGAACACCGGCGGGGTCCCCGCGAGCTGACTGACGCCCCCTCATGAGGCGGCCGGGCGACACGTTTGGGTGAAGGGCCGTGCGCTCGTGTCATGCCCGCGTTCGCCTGTAATCTCGTCGCCATGGCCTCACGTACGTCCGGCAAGGGAACCCAGAGCACGGCGGGCCCCTCGAAGCAGCGCGCCGGACGGTCCGGGGGCGCGGCCAAGAAGACCGCTGCGAAGAAGGCGCCCGCGAAGCCACCGGTCAAGAAGACGGCGGCGAAGCGGGCTCCGGCCAAGAAGGCGGCCGCCAAGAAGGCCGCGCCGCGACCGGCACCGTCCCCGACCGGCGGCGTCTACCGCCTCGCCCGCGCCTGCTGGCTGGGTCTCGCCCACGCCATCGGCGCGATGTTCCGCGGGATGGGGCAGGGCGCGAAGAACCTCGACCCGGCGCACCGCAAGGACGGGCTGGCGCTGGGGCTGCTCGGGCTGGCGCTGGTGATCGCCGCCGGTACCTGGTCCAACCTCTCGGGGCCGGTCGGTGATCTCGTCGAGCTCCTGGTGACCGGCGCGTTCGGGCGACTGGACCTGGTCGTACCGATACTGCTGGGCGGCATCGCGCTGCGGCTCATCCGGCACCCCGAGAAGCCGGAGGCCAACGGCCGGATCGTCATCGGGCTCTCCGCGCTGGTGATCGGCATCCTCGGGCAGGTCGCGATGGCCTGCGGCTCGCCGGGCCGCGGCGACGGCCTCGCCGCCATACAGGACGCCGGCGGCTACGTCGGGTGGGTCGCCTCCAAGCCGCTGATCTTCACCGTCGGCATGACCCTGGCGGTGGCGCTGCTGGCGCTGCTGACCCTGTTCGGGCTGCTGGTCGTCACCGCGACGCCGGTGAACGCCATCCCGCAGCGGCTGCGGGCGCTCGGCGTGCGGCTCGGCGTACTGCACCCCCTGGAGCCCGTGGCGGACTTCGACGAGGTCGAGGAGCACGCCGAGGAGTGGCGTGAGCAGCCGGCGCGCAGGGCCCGGCGCGGCGCGGCGGCGGCGCCCGCGGCGAACGACCCGGACGCCATAGAGGAGGCGGCGCTGGCCAAGCGGCGGCGGCCGCGCCGGACCGACCGGCCCGCCGCGGACCGGCCGAGGGACGCGGTGGACGTCGCCGCCGCGGCCGCCGCCGCGCTGGACGGCGCGGTGCTGCACGGCGTCCAGCCCTCCCCGCTCGTCGCGGGCCTGAGCAGCAGCGTCTCCGGCGAGCTCCGGGACCACGACCAGGACGACGACAGCGCGCACTCCGGCACGGTCCCGCCGGCCCGTGGGGCGGAGCCCGGGCCGGCGGCGGGGGAGCGCACCCCGGCCGTACCGGACTTCACCAAGGCGCCGCCCGAGCCGTCCGGCGAGCTGCCGGCGCGCGCCGAGCAGCTCCAGCTGTCCGGCGACATCACCTACTCGCTGCCCTCGCTGGACCTGCTCGCGCGTGGCGGCCCCGGCAAGACCCGCAGCGCCGCGAACGACGCCATAGTGACCGCGCTGACCACGGTCTTCCAGGAATTCAAGGTCGACGCCGCGGTCACCGGCTTCACCCGCGGCCCGACGGTGACCCGCTACGAGGTCGAGCTGGGCCCGGCCGTCAAGGTCGAGAAGATCACCGCGCTGGCGAAGAACATCGCCTACGCCGTGGCCAGCCCCGACGTCCGCATCATCAGCCCCATCCCAGGCAAGTCCGCGGTCGGCATCGAGATCCCCAACACCGACCGCGAGATGGTCAACCTCGGCGACGTGCTGCGGCTGGCGGACGCGGCGGGCGACGAGCATCCGATGCTGGTGGCGCTGGGCAAGGACGTCGAGGGCGGCTACGTCATGGCCAACATGACGAAGATGCCGCACGTGCTCGTCGCCGGCGCCACCGGCTCCGGCAAGTCGTCCTGCATCAACTGCTTGATCACCTCGGTCATGGTGCGGGCCACGCCGGAGGACGTCCGGATGGTGCTGGTCGACCCCAAGCGGGTCGAGCTCACCGCGTACGAGGGCATCCCGCACCTGATCACGCCGATCATCACCAATCCCAAGCGGGCCGCCGAGGCGCTGCAGTGGGTGGTGCGCGAGATGGACCTGCGCTACGACGATCTCGCGGCGTACGGCTTCCGGCACATCGACGACTTCAACGCGGCGGTCCGCAGCGGCAAGGTCAGCTCGCCCGAGGGCAGCGAGCGGGAGCTGGCGCCGTACCCGTACCTGCTGGTGATCGTCGACGAGCTGGCGGACCTGATGATGGTGGCGCCGCGCGATGTGGAGGACTCCATCGTCCGGATCACCCAGCTCGCCCGGGCGGCCGGTATCCACCTGGTGCTCGCCACCCAGCGGCCCTCGGTCGACGTCGTCACGGGCCTGATCAAGGCCAATGTGCCCTCCCGGCTCGCGTTCGCCACCTCCTCGCTGGCCGACAGCCGGGTCATCCTCGACCAGCCGGGCGCCGAGAAGCTGATCGGCAAGGGCGACGGGCTGTTCCTGCCGATGGGCGCCAACAAGCCGGTCCGTATGCAGGGCGCCTTCGTGACGGAGGCCGAGGTCGCGGCCGTCGTCCAGCACTGCAAGGACCAGATGGCGCCGGTCTTCCGCGACGACGTCACGGTCGGCACGGCGAAGAAGAAGGAGATCGACGAGGACATCGGCGATGACCTCGATCTGCTGTGTCAGGCCGCTGAGCTGGTGGTTTCCACCCAGTTCGGGTCGACCTCGATGCTCCAGCGCAAGCTGCGGGTGGGGTTCGCCAAGGCCGGGCGGCTGATGGACCTGATGGAGTCACGCAACATCGTCGGGCCGAGCGAGGGCTCCAAGGCACGTGACGTTCTGGTGAAGCCTGATGAATTGGACGGAGTCCTGGCGGTGATCCGGGGGCAGGCTACCGAGTAGCACGCACATCCGGGTCACCCGTACGAGAGAAGAAAGCAACCGTTTCTCCTGCCGAAACGTCAAGTTGAGGGAGGCGAGGGAACGATGCCGCAACATCAACCCGCTTGGCACCCCGCGGGCGTTCCGATGGCGTACAAACACCGCTCTCCCGCTTGCCCGACCCTTTCGCTCCACCCCTAGACTGAACTTCCAGCAGGTGGCTACACGCTCGAAAGGCGCCCCCGTGTCCATCGGCAACTCCCCCGAAGCAGACCGGCCTTCCGTCGGTCGTGCCATTCAGCAGGCCCGTATCGGAGCGGGACTGACCGTCGAAGAGGTCAGTACGACGACGCGGGTGCGCATTCCCATCGTTCAGGCGATCGAGCAGGACGACTTCTCGCGCTGCGGCGGTGACGTCTACGCCCGCGGACACATCAGAACGCTCGCCCGCGCCGTCTCCCTCGACCCCCGCCCGCTGATCGACCAGTTCGACGCCGAGCACGGCGGGCGGCCCACCCCGACCGAGCTCGCCGCCCCGATCTTCGAAGCCGAACGGATCCGCTCCGAGCCGCGCCGCCCGAACTGGACGGCCGCCATGATCGCCGCGATCGTCGCGGTGGTGGGCTTCGCCGGCTTCACGCTCTTCACCGGCGGGGACAAGAGCAACAACGGCCCCATCGCGGCCGGCGACGCCCACGCGAAGGCGCCGGCCCCCACCCGCCATCCCTCGACGATCAAGCCGCCGCTTCCCGAGCCCTCCGACAGCGCGGTCGCCGGCCTGCCCAAGGACAAGGTGACGATCAAGGTCACCGCCCGCGACGGGCAGAGCTGGGTCTCGGCCAAGGACGCCAACGGCAAGCTGCTGGAGGACAGCCTGCTGAAGAAGGGCGAGTCCAAGACGATCACCGACAAGAAGCGGATCGACCTGGTCCTCGGCAACGCCCCGGCCGTACAGCTGTACGTCAACGGCAAGGAAGTCAAGCAGATCGGTGAGAAGGGCCCGGTGGAGCGGCTCAGCTACACGCCGGGCGACCCGCAGGCGGGCTGAGCGCCGCCGCCGCGGAGCGAGTCCGCCGCCCGGCCCGGGACGCCCGGTGCGGGCGGCGGAGACCTGCGCGCCGAGGGTGTCTCCGGGACGAAGTAGGCTGAGCCCCATGCCCGAACGCCGCACTGTCGCCCTTGTCACCCTTGGCTGCGCCCGTAACGAGGTGGACTCGGAGGAGCTCGCAGGCCGCCTGGCGGCGGACGGCTGGGAGCTGGTCGAGGAAGCCGCCGATGCCGATGTCGCCGTCGTCAACACCTGCGGCTTCGTCGAGGCCGCCAAGAAGGACTCCGTCGATGCCCTGCTGGAAGCCAACGATCTGAAGGCCGCGGCGCGTGAAGGAGGCGGCAGAACCCAGGCCGTGGTGGCCGTCGGCTGCATGGCCGAGCGCTACGGCAAGGAGCTCGCCGAGGCGCTGCCCGAGGCCGACGGCGTGCTCGGCTTCGACGACTACAGCGACATCTCCGACCGGCTGCAGACCATCCTGAGCGGCGGCATCCACGCCGCGCACACCCCGCGCGACCGGCGCAAGCTGCTGCCGATCAGCCCGGCCGAACGCCAGACCGCCGACGTCGCACTGCCCGGCCACGCCCAGGACACCCCGCCCGAGGACCTGCCGGAGGGCATCGCGCCGGCGTCCGGGCCGCGCGCGCCGCTGCGCCGCCGGCTCGACTCCAGCCCGGTGGCCTCGGTGAAGCTGGCCTCCGGCTGCGACCGGCGCTGCTCGTTCTGCGCCATCCCGTCCTTCCGGGGCTCCTTCATCTCCCGCCGCCCCTCGGACGTGCTGGGGGAGACCCGCTGGCTGGCCGAGCAGGGCGTCAAGGAGGTCATGCTGGTCTCCGAGAACAACACCTCCTACGGCAAGGACCTCGGCGACATCCGCCTGCTGGAGACGCTGCTGCCGGAGCTGGCCGCCGTCGACGGCATCGAGCGGATCCGCGTCAGCTACCTCCAGCCGGCCGAGATGCGACCGGGTCTGATCGATGTGCTGACCGGTACCGACAAGGTGGCGCCGTACTTCGACCTGTCCTTCCAGCACTCGGCGCCCGGTGTGCTGCGTTCCATGCGGCGCTTCGGCGGCACCGACAGCTTCCTGGAACTGCTGGAGACGATCCGTACGAAGGCGCCGCAGGCCGGCGCCCGCTCCAACTTCATCGTCGGCTTCCCCGGGGAGAGCGAGAGCGACCTGGCGGAGCTGGAGCGCTTCATCACCGAGGCCCGGCTCGACGCCATCGGGGTCTTCGGCTACTCCGACGAGGACGGCACCGAGGCCGCCTCGTACGAGAACAAGGTCGACCCGGACGAGGTCGCCGAGCGGCTGGCCCGGGTGTCGCGGCTGGCCGAGGAGCTGACCGCGCAGCGTGCCGAGGAGCGGGTCGGGGAGACCGTGCGGGTGCTGGTCGACCGGATCGACGAGGAGGACGGCGTCGTCGGGCGGGCCGCGCACCAGGCACCGGAGACGGACGGCGTCACTCTGCTCTCGACCGGCCAGGAGCTTTCGCCCGGTCGTATGGTCGAAGCAAAGGTCGTGTCGAGCGAGGGTGTGGACCTCGTGGCCGAGGTGCTGTCGGTGGACGGCGCGGCGTGTACCGAGGAGGCGGGCAGATGACCGGAGTCCCGGCTTCCGCAGCTGGTGGCCCGCGCACGGCGCCGGCCGTTCGGCAGGCCGGGCTGTGGAACATCGCCAACGTCCTGACGATGCTGCGGCTGGTGCTGGTCCCGGCGTTCGTCGTGCTGCTGATGCACGACAACGGGACCGACCAGGCATGGCGTGCCTTCGCCTGGGCCGCCTTCGCTGTCGCCATGATCACCGATGTCTTCGACGGGCATCTGGCGCGCACGTACAACCTGGTCACCGACTTCGGCAAGATCGCCGACCCGATCGCGGACAAGGCGATCATGGGCGCCGCGCTGATCTGCCTGTCGGTGCTGGGCGATCTGCCCTGGTGGGTGACGGGCGTGATCCTCTTCCGCGAGCTCGGCATCACGCTGATGCGGTTCTGGGTGATCAAGCACGGGGTCATTCCGGCCAGTCGTGGGGGCAAGATCAAGACATTGGCGCAGGGCACCGCGGTCGGTATGTACGTCCTGGTGCTGACCGGTCCGCTGGCGACCTTCCGCTGGTGGGTGATGGCGGTCGCCGTGGTGCTGACGGTCGCCACCGGACTGGACTACGTACGCCAGGCCGTGGTGCTGCGCCGGGCCGGTCTGGCCAGGGAGCGCGCGGAGCGGGCCGAGCAGGCGGCGGAAGCGGCCGAACGGGACGCCGGCCGGTGAGCGCGCCGGGTTCTGTGGCCGCCGGGGCGCTGGAGCTGCTCGCCGGGCGCGGACAGAGCCTGGCGGTGGCCGAGTCCCTGACCGGTGGCCTGGTGGCGGGCGCGCTGACCGCCGTCCCCGGGGCCTCGCGGGTGCTGCGCGGCTCGGTCACGGCGTACGCCACCGATCTCAAGCGGGAGCTGCTGGGCGTCGACGGCGCCCTGCTGGCCGCGCGCGGCGCGGTGGACGCCGAGGTCGCGCGACAGATGGCGGAGGGCGTCCGGCGGGTGCTGGGTGCCGATTGGGGCATCGCGACGACCGGGGTGGCCGGCCCCGAGCCGCAGGACGGGCAGCCGGTGGGCACCGTCTTCGTGGCGGTGTGCGGCCCGGGCGGCGCCGGGGAGGTGCGCCGGCTGGCGCTGGCCGGGGATCGCGACCGGATCCGCCGCGACACCATCGACGCGGTGCTCGCACTGTTGTTGAGCGAACTGACAGAAAATGCGCGGGCACAGGATACGGAACAACACGGGGGGAATGGATGTTTGCAGCCATGAGTGAACACGTACTCGCTCCCGGCACGGCCGCGGCCCGAGGCGGTACGGTGGGGCGAGAAGGATCCGGATCCGAGGTCCGAGGAGGGAGCCAGCGATGATTCTGCTTCGTCGCCTGCTGGGTGACGTGCTGCGCCGACAGCGTCAGCGCCAGGGCCGAACCCTGCGCGAGGTCTCTTCCTCCGCCCGGGTATCGCTCGGCTATTTGTCCGAGGTCGAGAGGGGCCAGAAGGAAGCGTCCTCCGAGCTGCTCTCGGCGATCTGTGACGCGTTGGACGTGCGCATGTCCGAGCTCATGCGGGAGGTCAGCGACGAGCTGGCGCTCGCGGAGCTGGCAGCGTCCGCGGCCGCGAGCGACCCGGTGCCGGCGCCGGTGCGGCCGAAGTTCAATTCGGTGTCTGTCACGTCCTTGGCCGGTGTGCCGGAGGAGCGCGTGACCATCAAGTCCCCGGCCGACGTCGTGGATGTCGTCGCGGCCTGACACCCCTGTTCGTACGCATCGAGCCCCGGCGGGCAGCAGCCCGCCGGGGCTTTGTGCTGCCCGGGTCCCGAGGGGCGGCGTGGTGCGGGGGAGCGCTCGGCCGGTCCGCTCGGGCCGCCCAGAACGGACGATTCATTTGTACGATGGCGAAATCGGACAAATCCCCGATCGGTATCGGTCGATCGTCCCTCGCCCGTCCGAGCACCCGCCCGAACAGGAGTATCCGGATGTCAGTCGTCAAGAGCACGCTGTCCGACGAGGACCGCGGCGTCGTCGGGAACGCGCTGCAGGGAGCCCTCGTCGATCTCGTCGACCTCTCGCTCGTCGCCAAGCAGGTGCACTGGAACGTCATCGGCCCCCGCTTCCGCTCCATACATCTCCAGCTGGACGAGGTGGTGGCCATCGCCCGCACGCACACCGACACGGTGGCCGAGCGGGCGTCCGCGATCGGTGTGTCCCCGGATGGCCGGGCCGCCACCGTCGCCAAGACCAGTGGGATCACCGAGGTGCAGGACGGCTGGATCAAGGACGGTGAGGTGGTGCGGACGATGGTGAGCGCGCTGGGCGCGGTCATCGGCAGGATGCGCGAGCGGATCACCGCCACCGAGAAGCCGGACCCGGTCAGTCAGGACATCCTCATCGGCCTCACCGCCGACCTGGAGAAGCACCGCTGGATGTTCCAGGCGGAGGCCCATCACTGACCGGAGTCCGCGGTGACGCCCGCGCGCCGGAAGTGCGCCGGTGCGCTCTCCCCGCCGACGGCGGGCCCGTCTAGCGTCGGCCGGAGGAGGCATCCATGGCGTGGCGTGCAGCGGCGGCCCGCGGGCCGGACCGGCCCCCGGCCCCTGAGCCGGGCGGCCGGCGTCCGCGGGCCGTGCCGGGCCGCCGGATATCCGTCGTCCTGGCCGGAGGGCTGTGGTGGTGGGCCGCGGTCCGGCTGGTGGTGTGGCCGCAATCGGCGGGTGTGGTCGAGGGGGCCGTGGTGGTGGGCGGCTGGGGGCTCAGCCTGCTGCCGGTGCACTGCGTACCGTGCACGGGGCGGGGCGACGGCGTCTGGCGGCGCGTGGTCGTCCGGGGGGTGCGGGGAGTGCGGGCGGTCCGCGGGGCGCTCACCAGGGCATGGCGACGCCGCCGTTCGGGCGCAGGATCTGGCCCGTCGTGAACGACGAGGCGTCCGAGGCCAGGTGGAGCACGGCGTGTGCGATGTCCTCCGGCTCTCCCACCCGCCCCAGCGGTGACATCCGGATCATCGGCCGCTCCGCCTGCTGCCGCGCCTCGGCGGAGTGCCGCTCGGTCATCGCCGTACGCACCCAGCCCGGGGCGACGGCGTTGACGCGGATGCCGTACCGCCCGACCTCCGTCGCCAGGGTTCGGGTGAGCTGGACGACGGCGGCCTTGGCGACGCCGTAGCAGAGCAGGCCGGGGGCGCCGGTGTCGATCGCGCCGGAGGCCATGGTCACGATGGAACCACCGCGCCCGCCGGCGATCATGGCGCGGGCGGCCTCCTGGCAGCCGTACAGCACACCCTTGAAGTTGGTGTCCCAGACCCGGTCCAGGTCCGCGTCCTCGGTCTCCAGCACGGGGGCGGAGTGCATGATCCCGGCGATGTTCGCCATCACGTCGAGGCGGCCGGAGTCCCGGCGGGCCGTTTCGACGACGGCGGCGACCCGATCGCGCCGGGTGACGTCGAGGGGGTGCGCGAACGCGGTGCCGCCGGACGCGGTGAGCGCCGCGGCGGTCGCCTCGGCGCCCGGTGCGTCCAGGTCGGCGCAGTGGACGGTGGCGCCGGCCTCCGCGAGGAGGGCGGCGGTGGCCCGGCCGATCCCTCCCCCACTGCCTGAAGGGCGTGGGAGGTGCCCCCAGCCGCACCGGTGACGAGTGCGGTGCGGCCCGTGAGGTCGTACGCCGTGACAGGCGGCATGGCGCCAGGGTAGGGAGAAATCTGACGGGCCGTCAATAAGTGGGCGGTCGGTCTCCGGGCGCGGGCCGGCCGGGCTGGCAGGCCGGGCACCAGTAGGTGACCCGTTCCTCCGCCGTGGGGTCCTGGTCGGCGGCGCACACCGTCGTACCGCAGCGCAGGCAGGGTCGGCCGGCCCGGCCGTAGACCCACAGCCGGCGGTCGGGGCGGGCGCTGGGCGTGGTGGTACGGGCGGTACGCCGCTTGTTGGCCTCCAGCAGTTTCTTGGCGAGCGCGGGCGCCCGCGCCGGTTCCGGGAGCTCCCCCAGGGGGAGCCAGGGGGAGGCGCGCAGCAGGAAGCACAACTCGGACTTGAAGACGTTGCCGATCCCGGCGAGATTGCGCTGGTCGAGCAGGGCCTCGCCGAGCGGCCTGGCGGGGTCGGCGCGCAGCCGGCGCAGCGCCTCCTCGGGGTCCCAGTCCGGGCCGAGGAGGTCAGGACCGAGGTGGCCGACCACCCGGGGCTCGTCGTCGGTGCGCAGCAGGTCGAGGACGGGCAGGCGGTAGCCGACCGCGGTGTGCTCGGCGGTACCGAGGACCGCCCTGATCTGGTGGGCCGGGCCGCCGCGCCAGCGCTCGTCGGGGCGGTAGATCTTCCAGGCGCCGTCCATCCGCAGATGGGAGTGGAGGGTCAGGCCGCCCTCGAAGCGGGTGAGGAGGTGCTTGCCCCGGGAGAGCACCTCCAGCACGTCGCGGCCGGCGAGATCCACGGTCGCGAGCCGCGGCACCCGCAGATCGCAGCGGGTCAGCGGGCGGCCGGCCAGCGCTTCGTGGAGCCGCTGGGCCAAGCGCCAGACGGTGTCACCTTCGGGCATGCCACCATCATGCCGGGAGCCGGGAGCCGGGAGCCGGGAGCCGGGAGCCGGGAGCCGGGAGCCGGGAGCCGGGAGCCGGGAGCCGGGAGCCGGGAGCCGGGGCGCGCGGAGGCCGGCGAGGTTATCCGCGCAGGCGCAGCCCACGGGGGGTCGGGTGGAAGCCGGCGGACTCCAGGGTGGCGGAGAACGGGGACGTCAGGGCCGCTGTGCCGTTGATGCGCTCGGTGGTGACGGTGCCGAGAGCGCCGGCCCGGGCGGCGTCGATGAGGGCCTCGACGGCGAGCTGGACGCGGGGGTCGGTGGGCGCCTGATCATGGCCGAGGGGCCAGATGAGCAGGGTCTTGCCGCCGCGCTCCATGTAGAGCGTCAGCTCGCCGTCCACCAGGACGACCAGGGAGCCGGCCTTGCGGCCCGGCTTGTGGGTCGAGCCCTCGGGCGGGTCGGGCCAGGAGAGGGCGGCACCGTAGGCGTTGGCCGGGTCGGCGGCGGCCAGCACGACCGCGCGCTGCGGACCGCCGCGCCGCGCCTGCCCCGGGTCGCCGTCCGGCAGGGTGTCGCCCGCGGTGCGCTCCCGTTGGGTGCTGACCGCACGCAGCCGGTCCACCGCACCGTCCATGGCGAACTGGGCGGCGCCCAGCCCCTCGACGACGTAGCCGCGGCGGGCCTGCCCGGACTCCTCGAACGCCGCGAGCACCCGGTACGCGGCGGAGAACCCGCCCTCGACCCCCTCGGCGGACACCGCGCCGCGGGTGACGATGCCGTGCCGGTCGAGGAGCGCGCGGGCCAGGGCATGGGCGCGGTGCGTGGCGTCGGTCTCGGGGTGCGGCAGCAGCGACCAGCGGCCCCCGACGGTCGGCGGGCCGGAGCGGGAGGCGGTCGGGCGGCCGACGCGCCCCGCGGTCAGCGCGCCTCCCCCGTGCGCCCATCTGCCGCGCGGGACCGCACGCCGGGCGCGATGCGCGGTCGAGCCCGCCGTACGGCCCGAGCCGAGGAGGGCGCGCAGCGGGGCGAGGGTGTCGTTGGTCAGCCGCCCCGACCAGGCCAGGTCCCACAGCGCGTCGGCCAGTTGGACGTCGGTGGCCTCGGGGTGGGTGGTGGCGCGGACCTGGTCGGCGAGCTGGCGGAAGAACAGGCCGTACCCGGGGGAGAGCGCGGCCAGCAGCGACTCGTGCACCGCGGACAGTTCCAGCGGGAGCGGTGGGGGGAGCAGCAGCGGGGCGGCGTCGGCGAGATGCAGGGAGAGCCAGCCGTCCTTGCCGGGGAGGGCGCCCGCGCCGGCCCACAACACCTCCCCGGTGGCGGTCAGTTCGTCCAGCAGGGCGGGGGTGTAGCCGCCGACGCGGGACGGCAGCACCAGCTTCTCCAGCGCGGAGGCCGGCACCGGCGCGCCCTGCAACTGCTCGATGGCGCGCACCAGTCCGTCGATACCGCGCAGGCTGTGCGAGGCGCCGGCGAGCGGCGCCGGTGTCCCGCTCACGGTGGCCGGACGCGGCGGGCCGACATGCTGCCACTGGGGGAGGAAGGCGGCGAGCGAGGCCGGCGGCACCGGCTCCAGCTCCTCGCGCAGCGCGGCCAGCGAACGCCGCCGCAGCCTGCGCAGCACCTGGGCGTCGCACCACTCCTGGCCGATGCCCGCGGGGTGGAACTCGCCCTGGACGACCCGGCCGGCGGCCGCGAGGTGGTGCAGCGCGCCGTCGGTGACGGCCGTGCCGAGGCCGAAGCGGGCGGCCGCCTGCTCGGAGGTGAACGGACCGTGCGTACGGGCATACCGGGACAGCAGATCGCCCAGCGGGTCCTTGACCGGCTCCGTGAACGACTCCGGGACGCCGACCGGCAGCGCCGTGCCCAGGGCGTCGCGGAGCCGGCCGGCGTCCTCGATTGCGGCCCAGTGCTCGGCGCCGGCGATCCGCACCGAAATGGCGCGGCGGGCGGCGGCCAGCTCCCCGGCCCAGGCCGGATCCGCGCCGCGCTCGACCAGCTCGGCGTCGGTCAGCGGGCCCAGCAGCCGCAGGACGTCCGCGACGCCCTCGACGTCCTTGACCCGCCGGTCGTCCGTGCGCCACTGGAGCTCGCGCTCCAGCTCCGTGAGCACCTCGGCGTCCAGCAGCTCGCGCAGCTCCGCCTGGCCCAGCAGCTCGGCCAGCAGCCGGGAATCCAGGGACAGCGCGGCCGCGCGGCGCTCGGCGAGCGGGGAGTCGCCCTCGTAGAGGAACTGGGCGACGTAGCCGAACAGCAGCGAGCGCGCGAACGGCGACGGTTCGGGGGTGGTGACCTCCACCAGGCGCACCCGGCGTGCCTCGATGTCGCCCATCAGCTCCGTCAGGCCCGGTACGTCGAAGACGTCCTGCAGGCACTCGCGGACGGCCTCCAGCACGATCGGGAAGGAGCCGAACTCACTGGCCACCTGGAGGAGCTGGGCGGCGCGCTGGCGCTGCTGCCACAGCGGGGTGCGCTTGCCGGGGTTGCGCCGCGGCAGCAGCAGGGCGCGCGCCGCGCACTCCCGGAACCGGGAGGCGAACAGCGCGGACCCGCCCACCTGGTCCGTGACGACCTGGTCGATCTCACCCTGGTCGAAGGCCACATCGGCGGCCCCCACGGGGGACTGCTCGGGGTCGTACTCCGTGCCGCGGGCGGCGAGACCCGGGTCGGTGGACGGATCGAACCCGCCGTCCCCGTCCAGCAGATCGAGCCCCATGAGGTCGGCGTCCGGCAGCCGCAGCACGATGCCGTCGTCGGCGTGCATCACCTGGGCGTCCATGCCGTAGCGCTCGGCGAGACGGGCGCCGAGGGCCAGGGCCCAGGGGGCGTGGACCTGTGCCCCGAAGGGGGAGTGGATGACCACCCGCCAGTCGCCCAGCTCGTCGCGGAACCGCTCGACGACGATCGTGCGGTCGTCGGGGACGTGGCCGCAGGACTGCCTCTGCTCGGCGAGGTAGCTCAGGACGTTGGAGACCGCCCAGTCGTCCAGCCCGGCGGCGGCCAGCCGGGCGCCGGCGTCCTCGGGGGCCAGCGAGCCGATCTCGCGGAGGAACGCGCCCAGCGCACGGCCCAGTTCGAGGGGGCGGCCGAGCTGGTCGCCCTTCCAGAAGGGCAGCCGGCCCGGCACCCCGGGGGCGGGCGTGACCAGGACCCGGTCCCGGGTGATGTCCTCGATGCGCCAGGACGTCGTGCCGAGCGTGAAGACATCGCCGACGCGGGACTCGTAGACCATCTCCTCGTCGAGCTCGCCCACCCGGCGGCCGCCGCCCTTGCCGTCGCCGCCCGCCAGGAACACCCCGAACAGGCCGCGGTCGGGGATCGTGCCGCCGGAGGTGACGGCCAGCCGCTGAGCCCCGGGACGGCCGGTGACGGTCTGTGCGACGCGGTCCCACACCAGGCGCGGGCGCAGCTCGGCGAAGGCGTCCGACGGGTAGCGGCCGGCGAGCATGTCCAGCACGGCCGTGTACGCCGACTCGGGGAGCGCGGCGAACGGGGCGGCCCGCCGTACGACGGTCAGCAGCTCCTCCACGTCCCAGGTGTCCATCGCGGCCATGGCGACGAGCTGCTGGGCGAGGACGTCCAGCGGATTGGCAGGCACCCGCAGCGCCTCGATGGCGCCCGAGCGCATCCGCTCGGTGACCACGGCCGCCTGCACCAGATCCCCGCGGTACTTGGGGAAGACGATGCCCGTCGAGACCGCGCCGACCTGGTGCCCGGCCCGGCCGACCCGTTGCAGACCGGAGGCGACCGACGGGGGCGACTCCACCTGGACGACCAGATCCACCGCGCCCATGTCGATGCCCAGCTCCAGGCTGGACGTGGCGACCACCGCCGGCAGCCGGCCCGCCTTCAGGTCCTCCTCGACCTGGGCGCGCTGCTCCTTGGACACCGAGCCGTGGTGCGCACGGGCCAGCAGCGGCGGCGCCCCCTTGGCGGCACCGGCCTCGGCCATCAGCTCCGCGGGGGAGTGGTGCTCGGGCAGGGCCTCGCCCGTGGCCCGCTCGTAGGCGATTTCGTTGAGGCGGTTGCACAGCCGCTCCGCCAGCCGGCGGGAGTTGGCGAAGACGATCGTGGAGCGATGGGCCTGGACGAGATCGGCGATCCGCTCCTCGACCTGTGGCCAGATGGACGGCTTCTCGCCGCTCTCGCCCTCCTGGGCCGGTGCGCCGCCCAACTCGCCCATGTCCTCCACCGGGACGACCACCGAGAGGTCGAAGCGCTTCCCCGACGGCGGCTGCACGATCTCCACCCGACGCCGCGGCGACAGATAGCGGGCCACCTCCTCCACCGGGCGCACCGTCGCCGACAGCCCGATCCGGCGCGCCGGACGTTCCAGCAGCTCGTCCAACCGCTCCAGGGACAGCGCCAGATGCGCGCCGCGCTTCGTGCCGGCGACGGCATGGACCTCGTCCAGGATCACCGTCTCGACACCGGCCAGCGCCTCCCGGGCCGAGGACGTCAGCATCAGGAACAGCGACTCGGGGGTCGTGATGAGGATGTCCGGCGGGCGATTGGCGATCGCCCGCCGCTCGGCGGGCGGGGTGTCGCCGGAACGGATGCCGACCGTGATCTCCGGCTCCGGCAGCCCGCGACGGACCGACTCCTGGCGGATGCCCGTCAGCGGGCTGCGCAGATTGCGCTCCACATCGACGGCCAGCGCCTTCAGCGGCGAGACGTACAGCACCCGGCAGCGCTTCTTCGGGTCCGCCGGCGGCGGGGTGCTCGCCAGCGCGTCCAGCGACGCGAGGAACGCGGCGAGGGTCTTCCCGGAGCCCGTCGGCGCCACCACCAGGACGTCCGAACCCGCCCCGATCGCCTGCCAGGCGCCCTCCTGCGCCGCGGTGGGCGCGCTGAACGCCCCGGCGAACCATCCGCGGGTCGCGGGGGAGAACGAATCGAGCGCTGCCTTGGCCATGTCCTCCATCGTGCACCGGACCACTGACAACGCGGCCGCGCGCACGCCGCCGGCCGGGCCCGGGCGGGCCGTCCACACCCCGGACGCGCAGGTCGCGGGGCCCGGGGCGGGCGCAGAATGGGCCATGAGCACGGGCACGGGAAGGGGAACGGCCGACGGGGGCGGGACGGCCGCCGAGGCCCTGCCCGCCCCGGCGGCGGACGCCACCCCGCGGGCGCGCGGAGAGTGGGCGCGGCACTGGCGGTACGCCGGGCTGCCCGGACTCGACCTGCTGCGCGCCCGCTACGTGCGGCACTCCTTCCCCCGCCACGCCCACGACGGCTACGTCGTCTGCGCGGTCACCTCCGGCATCGAGGAGGTGGGCCTCCAGAAGGGCACCGTCCGGGCCGGCCACGGCGGCATCATCATGATCAACCCGGAGGTCGCGCACACCGCGCGGGCCGGCGCCCCCGAGGGCTGGGCGTACGCCACCCTCTACCCGTCGTCCGAGGTCGTCACGGAGATCGCCGAGGAGACCACGGCATTGCGCGGCACCGCGGGCTTCACCGAGACCGTCGCCGAGAACCCCCAGCTCGCCCGCATGATCACCGAGGTCCACCGAGCCGCCGAATCCGGTAACGCCCTCGCCGCCGACAGCCTGCTGCGGATCACCGTCGCCCGGCTGCTGCGCCACTACGGAGGCCCGCTCCCGTCGCGTACGCCCCGCAGCGCCGGCGCACGGACCGCCGCCCGCGCCCGGGCCGTCCTGGAGGAGCGGATGGCCGCCCCGCCGTCCCTGGAAGCGCTGGCCCAGGAGCTGGGCACCAGCCCCTTCGCGCTGCTGCGGGCCTTCAAGGCCGCCTACGGGATGCCCCCGCACACCTGGCTGACCGACGCCCGGGTACGCCGGGCCCGCGGGCTCCTGGAGGCCGGCACCTCCCCCGTCGACACCGCGCTGGCGGTGGGTTTCAGCGACCAGCCCCACCTGAACCGCCACTTCACCCGGATCGTGGGCGTACCGCCGGGCGCCTATCGGAGGGAGCGTTCGGCATAGGAGGGTGCGCGGTGGCGCGGGCGCAGCGGGCGCGTGCCGATACGCCGGCCCGGTGGCGCGGTGGCGCAAGAACGTACAAGACCATGACGGGCCCGCGCTCCTATGGTCCGAGGCGTGTCAGAACAGACAGAGATACGCAGCACGGAGCGGCCCGTGCCACCGCAGCCGGCCGCCCCCGCGAAGCCCGACTCCGCCGTGATCAGGGACGCCCTCGGCGTCGGCGTCGCCGTCGGCCTCTCCGGCTTCGCCTTCGGCGTGACCTCGGCCGGCGCCGGCCTCAGCCTCCTGCAGACCTGCGCCCTCAGCCTGCTGGTGTTCACCGGGGCCTCGCAGTTCGCCCTGGTGGGCGCCCTCGCGGCCGGCGGCAACCCGCTGACTGCCGCGGCCGGGGCCTTCTTCCTGGGAGCCCGCAACGCGTTCTACGGGCTGCGGCTCTCCGCCGTCCTCGGCTACCGGGCCGCGCTCAAGCCCCTGGCGGCCCACTGGGTCATCGACGAAACCACCGCCGTCACCCTGGCCCAGCCCGACCGCCGCAGCGCCCGGCTGGGCTTCACCGTCACCGGGCTGACCCTCTACGTCCTGTGGAACCTCACCACATTCGTCGGCGCCCTCGGTGCCGAGGCCCTCGGCGACACCCGGGCCTGGGGCCTGGACGCCGCCAGCCCCGCGGTCTTCCTGGCGCTGCTCGCGCCGATGCTGCGGACCACCGTCGAGCGCGTGGCGGCGGGTCTGGCCGTGGTCCTGGTCATGGTGACGCTGCCGCTGCTGCCCACCGGCGTACCCGTGCTGGTCTCGGCACTCGCCGCGCCCGCCGTCCTCGTCGTGCAGGGACGCCGCGAACGGGTCACGGAGAACCGCACCGCCACCGGGGAGGACCGCTCATGAACGTCTGGATCGCGATCGTCGTCACCGCCGTCGGCTGCTACCTGGTCAAGTACCTGGGCCTGTCGGCCCCCGCCGGCGTACTGGAGCGCCCGCTCGTCAAGCGGCTGGCGGCGCTCCTCCCGGTGGCCCTGCTCGCCGCCCTCACCGCCCAGCAGACCTTCAGCGACGGCGGGTCCCTGGTGCTCGACGCCAAGGCCGCCGGGGTCGCCGCCGCGGCCGTGGCGCTCGTGCTGCGCGCACCGTTCCTGCTCGTCGTCGGGGTCGCGGTGGTCGTCACCGCGGGGGTGCGGGCACTGGGCGGGTGACCGCACCCGAGCCGGCCCGGTGGTCAGTCGAGCGCCCGCCCGTACGCCCGTAGGGTGAGCAGCGCCCTGAGCGTCACCATCGGGCGGCTCTCCAGTGCCGTCCCCGGTGCCCACGCGCGCCAGTTGATCGGCCACCCGCCGTCCGCCTCCTGGAGCGCCGACAGGTGGTCCAGCGCCCGGGCCATCTCCTCGTCGGTGAACCAGCCGCGGGCCAGCGAACCGGGTGCGGGCGCGAAGTCGTACGCCAGGTGGTGCTCCCCGGGGGCGTACCCCTGCGCCACCGGGACGTCGTCGGCGCGGTCCGGGTCGAGCAGGACCAGCCCCTGCTCCCGTACGAGCCGGCCCAGCCGCTCGGCCGCCGCGGCGGCCCGCGGCCGGTCCGGGGCGCCGTCCAGGAAGGCCACCGCCGCCTCGACCTCGTACGGGTGGGTCTCCTTCAGGGACTCCACGGTCGCCCAGCAGTAGTCCGTGGCGCGGAACAGCCAGGCGTGCCAGACCTCGTTGCGGTGCAGCAGTCCCACCACCGGGCCGGTGGCCAGCAGCGCGCTGGGCGGATTGTCGACCACCGGGATCCACGGCGCGGCCGGATAGCCGCGCAAGGAGGGGTGCAGCGCCGGCAGCGCGCCCTCCGGGGTCGAGATCTTCGTCAGATAGCGGCAGATGCGCTCCACCTGGCGGCCGTCGCAGCGCCCGATCAGATCGAGGACCTTCAGGGCGTGCGCGGTGTGCAGCGGCTGGCTGACCGGGCCGCGCAGATCGGGCTCCAGGGCGTGGCCGTAGCCGTCGTCGTCGTTGCGGTACGCGCTCAGCGCGGTCTCGACCGGGTCCGCCCCGCCGCCGAGGAAGTGGTACTCGAAGAGCCGCTGCTCGAGCACCCTGGCGGTCAGCCAGACGAAGCGCTCGGCGCGCGCCAGAGGGGTCGAAGAGGGGCTTGGGTTTTCGGCCATGGCCCGACCGTAGGGCCGAAATCTCCCGGGGACACCGGCTCGTGCCCCGCTGCCCTCCCAGGGCGGGATACTGGAGGCATGCGGTTGACGGTCTTCTGGGAGCGGATGGCGGATCACTTCGGTGCGGCCTACGCCGACTCCTTCGCGCGCGATCATGTGATGTCCGAGCTCGGCGGCCGGACCGTCAACGAGGCGCTGGACGCGGGCTGGGGCGCCAAAGAGGTGTGGCGGGTGGTCTGCTCGGTGATGAACGTGCCCTCCGACAAGCGCTGAGCGGGACGGCCCGGGCACCGGGGCGGTCGGACGGGGAAGATCATCCGCGAGCGGACCGGCGGCCCGTCCGGGAGGCGGGGGCGCACGGCCCGTGACCGGGACTGTCGGCGCGGTGCGCGACACTGGGCAGCGTGCCCGTTTCTGATGAGATCACCAGCAACGACGTCCCGCGGCCCGATGAGCGGCTCGCGGACCGGCCGGAGCGCCGGTCCGACGAGCGGATGCCGCGCTGGCTGCCGCGCGCCATGGTGCTCGCGCTCTCCCTGGTGGGCTGCTACCAGCTCGCCATCTGGGGATTCCACCAGCTGATCACCCTGCTGCTGAACGTCCTGATCGCCTTCTTCCTGGCGCTGGCCGTCGAGCCGGCCGTCGACTGGATGGCGGCCCGCGGCATGCGGCGCGGGCTGGCCACGGGCCTGGTCTTCCTGGGCATCCTCGTCGCCGCGGCGGGCTTCTTCGCCCTGCTGGGCTCCATGCTCGCCGGGCAGATCGCCACGATGGTCGAGGAGTTCCCGCAGTATCTCGACTCCGTCATCAGCTGGATCAACAGCACGCTGCACACCCACCTCTCCCGGGTGGAGGTGCAGAACAACCTGCTCCGCTCCGACTGGCTGCAGAAGTATGTGCAGGACAGCGCCAACAACGTGCTGGCCGTCTCCGCGACGGTGCTGGGCAGCCTGTTCAACCTTCTGACCGTGGCGCTGTTCTCGTTCTACTTCGCCGCCGACGGCCCCCGGCTGCGGCGCGCGCTGTGCTCCGTCCTGCCGCCGCACCGCCAGGCCGAGGTGCTGCGCGCCTGGGAGATCGCGGTCGCCAAAACGGGCGGCTACCTCTACTCCCGCGGTCTGATGGCGCTGATCTCCGGCCTCGCCCACTACATCCTGCTGGAGCTGATGGGTGTCCCGTACGCGCCCGCGCTGGGCATGTGGGTCGGCCTGGTCTCCCAGTTCATCCCGACCATCGGCACCTATCTGGCGGGCGCCCTGCCCATCCTGATCGCGTTCACCGTCGACCCGTGGCACGCGCTGTGGGTCTTCGCCTTCGTCGTGATCTACCAGCAGTTCGAGAACTACCTGCTGCAGCCGCGGATCACCGCCAAGACGGTGGACATCCACCCCGCCGTCGCCTTCGGGTCGGTCGTCGCGGGCACGGCCCTGATGGGGGCGGTGGGCGCACTCATCGCCATCCCGGCCACGGCGACGCTGCAGGCGTTCCTCGGCGCGTACGTCAAGCGCTACGAGGTCCCCGGCGACCTGCGGGTCAACGGCCGGGGCCGCCGGCGCGTCGCCGGTCTCCTGAACCGCGCCCGCCGGGCCCTGCGCACCGAACCGCCGGCCGCCCCGCTGCAGGACCGCACGCCGGACGCCGCCGGGAGCGCGGACGTCGCCGCGGGCGCGGACGGCGGTGGCGAGGGCCGCGAGGGCGACCGCTGAATCCTCGGCCGGCGGGTCGGTCCGGTGAAGTGCTCCGGAGCCCGCTCGCCCGCGCCGCGCCGCCGCCGGACACGGGCGGGCGGGTCGCTTGACAGCAAAATCGAACATCCATTCTCATGGGAGATCCGGCCTGTGTTCTCGGGGTTTTCTCGAAGTTATCCACAGGCCGGAGCCGGGTCCGGGCGCATTGTCAGTGGCAGGCGTTAGCGTCATGGACGTGAAGCGATCGACTCAAGCAAATCGGGTGGAACCCATGGCAGGCACTGACCGCGAGAAGGCGCTGGACGCCGCGCTCGCACAGATTGAACGGCAATTCGGCAAGGGCGCCGTGATGCGCATGGGGGAGAGGTCGAAGGAGCCCATCGAGGTCATCCCCACCGGATCCACCGCGCTCGACGTGGCCCTCGGCGTCGGCGGCCTCCCCCGCGGCCGCGTCATCGAGGTCTACGGCCCGGAATCCTCCGGTAAGACGACCCTGACCCTGCACGCCGTCGCGAACGCGCAGAAGGCCGGCGGCTCGGTCGCGTTCATCGACGCGGAGCACGCCCTCGACCCGGAGTACGCCAAGAAGCTCGGTGTGGACACCGACTCCCTGATCCTGTCCCAGCCGGACAACGGCGAGCAGGCGCTGGAAATCGTGGACATGCTGGTCCGCTCCGGTGCACTCGACCTCATCGTGATCGACTCCGTCGCCGCGCTGGTGCCGCGGGCCGAGATCGAGGGTGAGATGGGCGACTCGCACGTCGGCCTCCAGGCCCGACTGATGAGCCAGGCGCTCCGTAAGATCACCAGCGCGCTCAACCAGTCCAAGACCACCGCGATCTTCATCAACCAGCTCCGCGAGAAGATCGGCGTGATGTTCGGCTCGCCGGAGACCACGACCGGTGGCCGCGCGCTGAAGTTCTACGCCTCGGTGCGTCTCGACATCCGCCGCATCGAAACCCTCAAGGACGGCACGGACGCGGTCGGTAACCGCACCCGTGTGAAGGTCGTCAAGAACAAGGTCTCCCCGCCGTTCAAGCAGGCCGAGTTCGACATCCTCTACGGCCAGGGCATCAGCCGTGAGGGCGGCCTGATCGACATGGGCGTGGAGCACGGCTTCATCCGCAAGTCCGGCGCTTGGTACACGTACGAGGGCGACCAGCTGGGCCAGGGCAAGGAGAACGCCCGCAACTTCCTCAAGGACAACCCGGATCTCGCCAACGAGATCGAGAAGAAGATCAAGGAGAAGCTCGGCATCGGCGTGAAGCCGCAGGACGCCGACGCGGAGCCCGGCGCAGACGCCGCGGGCGCCGCAGCCGACCCGGCCACCGCGGCCGCGGCTCCGGCACCGGCGGCCAAGGGCGCCAAGGCTTCCAAGGCCGCCGCGGCCAAGAGCTAGCCCGCCATGACACGGCGAACGGAATGGCCGGACAGCGAGGGCGAGCTCGGTCGCGCTGCCGGTGACGCCGAGACCCGTAGGGGCCGCGGGGGCCGTGCGGGCCGCCGGGGCGGCCCGGAGGACAGCGGTGGTCCCTCCTCGTCGAGGGCCGAGTCGGGATCACCGCGTACGCCCGAGGAGCAGGCGCGGGCCATCTGCCTGCGCCTGCTCACCGGGAATCCGCGTACGCGCAAGCAACTCGAGGACGCCCTGCGCCTGCGGGGCATTCCCGACGAGGCCGCACAGGACGTGCTGTCCCGCTTCGAGGACGTCGGACTGATCGACGACGCGGCCTTCGCCGACGCCTGGGTGGAGTCCCGCCACCACGGGCGCGGCCTCGCCCGGCGGGCCCTGGCGCGGGAACTGCGCACCAAGGGGGTGGACTCCGCCCTGATCGACGTGGCGGTCAGCCGCCTCGATTCCGAGCAGGAGGAGTCCACCGCCCGCGAGTTGGTCGACCGCAAGCTGCGCGCCACGAGAGGGCTGGACCGCGAAAAACGCCTCCGCCGCCTGGCCGGGATGCTGGCCCGCAAGGGCTATCCGGAGGGCCTGGCCCTCCGGGTCGTCAAACAGGCACTGGCGGAGGAAGGCGAGGACCCGGAGCTGCTGGACCACCCTCTGCCGGACGACTGACCGGCCGTCGGTGCGCCCAACCGGCGGAGGTCAGGTGCGTACGGGGAGCCCCGCTGCTCGCCATGCCTGGAAGCCGCCGGTGAGGTCGGTTGCCCGGTGGAGGCCCAGTTGGCGGAGGGAGAGGGCGGCGAGGGTGGAGGCGTAGCCCTCGTTGCAGACGACGACCACCGGCAGATCGTGATGGGTCGCCTCGGGGGCGCGGTGTTCGCCCGTGGGGTCGAGGCGCCATTCGAGTTCGTTGCGTTCCACGATCAGGGCGCCGGGGATGGTGCCGTCGCGCTCGCGCAGCTGCGCGTACCGGATGTCGACCAGCAGACCGCCGGCCTCCTGTACGGCGGCGGCCTCCTGGGGGTTCACCCGGGGTCCCAGCTCCTGCCGGGCCCGGGCGAGCAGTTCGTCGACGGCGCTCACGTCCACTCCTCCGGACGCTCGACCTCTTCGAGACGCAGCAGTGGGCCGGTGCGGCTGTAGCGGCGCATGAGCGGAAGGGGCGGATAGTAGGCATGCACCGAGACCGCATGGGTGTCCTGGGAGGTGTTCAGCACCTCATGGACGTGGTGCGGGCCGAACGCCCGGCCGTGACCGTCGCTGAGCTTGCGCCGCCGGTCCACGTCGTCGGCGAGTTCCAGCGTTTTCCAGCCCTCGGTGGGCAGTTGGACGGCGAGCGACTGTTCCGTCAGCTCGCCGCTGGCCGCCGCGAAGGCACCACGCGAGCCCCCGTGGTCGTGCCAGCCGGTGCCGGTGCCGGGCGGCCAGCCGATCAGCCATGCCTCGCTGCCGCCCGGGCCGTTCAGCCGGATCCAGGTGCGGCCTTCGGGGTCGAGCGGGAGGGAGGCGATGAGCGCCGCGTCCGCGGCGGTGCGGCGGGCGAAGTCGAGGAGATCGGAGGCGCTGGGCCCGCCGTCAGTGCCGGTGGCCTGCGGGCGCGCGGAGGTACGTACGTCTGGCACGAAAACCGTCCTGAGTGATCGCGAAGAGGCGCGGCTGCCGGACAGGGGCAGGCGGCCGCGCGGGGAAGAAGATGCGGATCAACAGAACGGACGACACATGCAGCCCGCATAGCGGACCAGGTCCAGATGGACCCTCCGCCAGAACCGCGAGCTGTGATCAGTCACTCTCGGAGTGAAGCATGGACGTTCCCACAGGGTCAACCGGGGAAGGCGCCCCCGCCGCCCCGGCCGAGCCCTCCGTCCCGCCGCCCTCTGCCCCTCCGTCACGTCCTTCCGCCGCCCCGATCGCGCCCGCTGCTCCGCCCGCTCCCGTGGCTCCGCCCCCGTCCGTCGCTCCGTGTGACCCCGGCGTTCCCTCGCCGGATCCGCCGCGCCCCGGTCCACCGGACGCCTCGGATGCCTCCGGCGCACCGGCCTCCGGCGCCGCACCGGAGGCACCGGACGTACTCCGTCCCGCGGGCCCGCCGGCGGGTGGTACCGGAGCCCCCTCGGAGCCGGCCCGGCGGGCCGCGCCCGCTCCCCGGCCGTGGGTGCCGCCCCGTACCGCCTCCGCGCACGCCGTCATCTCCTCCGGGCGGACGCCGGCCAGCGCCGTGACCAGATGACCGTCGGGGCGTACGAGCAGGACGGTGTGCGCGGCCGCGCCCGGGTACGACTCGGTGACCAGCAGCTCGGCCGACATCGGCAGTGCGGCGACCGCGCTGGTCAGGCGGGGCATCAGGCCCGCCGACTGCCAGTGCCGGCGGTCCCAGACGGTGGTGCCGGGGGCCACCAGGATCACCAGCAGGCCCTGCCCGAGACGGTCGTGCAGCCGGACCACCGAGCCGTCGGACGCGGTCACCGCCACATCCACGACCGGTGCCCCCGGCACCGTCTCGACGAGCGGGCCGTCCGCCGGTCCGGCGGGCGGCGCCAGCGGCGTGCGGGCGTACACCGGGGGCGCGCCCAGCGGTCCGCGGCCCAGGTGGCCGTCGGTCAGCAGGGTGCTGCGGCCGCGCGCGGCACCGGGGAGCACGGTGCGCCAGCGGACCGAACGGCCGTCCCGCAGCAGCGGCAGTGCCTGGTCGGCCGCGCGCAGCCGGGCCGCGACGGCGCCCCGGCGTTCGGCCTGGTAGCTGTCGAGCAGCAGTTCCGAGGCGCCGTGGTGCCAGGCCAGCCCGAGCTTCCAGGCGAGGTTCTCGGCGTCCCGCAGCCCCTCGTCCAGCCCTTGGGTGCCGAGTGCGCCCAGCAGATGCGCGGCGTCCCCGGCGAGGAAGGCGCGGCCCTGCCGCCAGCGGCGGGCGAGCCGGTGGTGGACGGTGTGCACCCCGGTGTCGAGGAGCTCGTACGGGGGGACCAGCCGGCCCGGGCCGTGCCGCCGGTTGCCGTCCCCGTCCGGGCCCGGCCCCGTGCCGGGTTCGGCCGGGGCCTCGCCGCTCCAGCCCGCCAGGGAGTCGCGGATCCGGGCCACCAGCGCGTCCGGTGTGACCAGTTCGCGCCCGGGTGGCAGCAGCCAGTCCAGCCGCCAGACGCCGTCGGCCAGCGGCCGGGCGGAGACCTCACTGCCCGGCCCGCCCCCCTGCCGCGGCGGCGAACGGTGCAGCAATGCCTCTCCGGGCCAGGGGAGTTCGCAGCGCAGCGCGGCGACCGCGTGCCGTTCGACCGCCGTCCGGCCCGGGAAGCGGATGTCCAGCAGCTTGCGGACGGTCGACCGGGGGCCGTCGCAGCCGATGAGGTAACTCCCGCGCCACCACGTCCCGTTGGGGCCGCGGGTGTGGGCGCTGATGCCGTGCTCGTCCTGTTCGAGGTCGGAGAGCCGGCTGCCGGTGACGACCTCGGCGAGCTTCTCGCGGGCCAGCGCGGCGCGCAGGGCGCGGGTGAGCGCGTGCTGGGGGAGGTGGACCGGGGAGGCGGGGGCGGGGCCGGCCACGTCGTCCGGGGTGCGCGGGGCGAAGGCGACGCGCTCGACCAGGCGCCGGCGGCGCATGATACGCCAGGCCGCCCAGCGGGTGCCGGCGCTCTCCAGGGCGTCGGCGCAGCCGAGCCGGCCGACGAAGGCGGCGGTGTCCGGGCGGAGCACGGCGGTGCGGGCGGGGCGGGTCTCCTCCTGGCCGGGGGTCTCGTCGAGGACGACGGAGGGGACGCCGAGCCGGGCGAGGGCAAGGGCGAGCGAGAGGCCGACCGGGCCGGCCCCGACCACGATCACCGGGTCCACGGCGCCGCTCCCTGGGGCCGCTGGTACGTACGGGACGTGCGGAAACTGGCAGTTGGAGCCCGGTGCGTGATCACACAGCGTATGCAACCCACTGCGGCCGCTCGCGTCAAGTGACGGAGGCGGTGGCGCCGTTGCCACCGCCTCCGGACGGTCCGGTATCAGCCGCGCGGCGCGGCCACCGTACGCCGGGAGCCGCCCGGCCGCCCCCGATCCCGGCCGGGGGCCTCCGGTCCGCTCAGTCCTTCGCCGCCAGCGGGCCGCCCGGGGCCGCGTCCGCGGTGTCCAGTGCGTCGGTGGCCGCCACCGGCTCGCCGGCCGCGGTGACCCCGATGCCGGTCTTGGCCCGCCGGCCGCGCGCCTCGATCCAGTTGGCGAGGGCGGACAGCGCCAGGCACATAGCGACGTAGATGGCGCCGGTGACGATGATGACCGGGACGTAGGTGTCGTTGCCGTTGACGATGATGTTGGTGCTCATCTGGCGGGCGGTGAAGAGCAGTTCCTCGAAGGTGATGATGTAGCCGAGGGAGGTGTCCTTCAGGGTCACCACGAGCTGGCTGATGATCGTCGGCAGCATCGCCCGGACGGCCTGCGGGATCAGCACCGTCGTCATGACCTGGGTCTTGCGCATGCCCAGGGCGTAGGCGGCCTCGCGCTGGCCCTTCGGCACCGAGTTGATGCCGGCCCGCAGCACCTCGGCCTGGACCGAGCCGTTGTAGACCGTCAGCCCGATGACCAGCGCCCAGAACTGCGGCTGGCTGTCGGCCAGGCCGAGGCTCTCGCGGTTGCTGAGCAGGATCACCCACAGCGCGTAGATCGTGATCAGCAGCGGTACGGCACGGAAGAGCTCGATGAAGCCGGTCGCCAGCCAGCGGACCGGCTTGTGGTCCGACAGCCGTGCCACGGCCAGCAGCACGCCCAGCACCAGGGACAGCACCGCCGCGACCGCGAAGACCTGGAGCGTCGTCAGCACGCCGTCGCGGATGTTGGTCCGCACACCGGCGTTGTTGAAGATGTTCCACACCTCGGGCTCCAGCTGGCCCTTGGCGCTCAGCCGCAGCACGACGAAGGCGATCAGCGCCAGTACCGCGAGTGCCCCGACCACGGTGTAGACGCGGTTGCGCGCCTTCGCCTTCGGCCCCGGTACGTCGTAGAGAACGCTGGCGTTGCTCATGCGCTGACCTCGCTTCGATCCGCCCCGCCTGCGCGTGGCACCCACATCGTGCTGTTCCTTCTCCCGGGGGCGCCTCCCAGCGGTGGCCGGGGGCCTTCGGCCGGCGGGACCCCCACGTCGCGTCCGCTCATCGGGCGACCCCCATCCGGCGCTCCAGCAGCCGGAAGAGACCGCTGATGGCGAAGGTGATGACGAGGTAGGCGAGCGCGATCCACAGGAAGATCCAGGCGATCGCGTAGCCCTTGTCGTTGAGCAGCTTGGAGACGTTGAACAGCTCGCCGAAGCTGAAGGCGCCGGCGATCGCGGAGTTCTTCGTCAGCGCGATGAAGATGCTGCTCAGCGGCGGGAGGACGGTGCGCGTGGCCTGCGGCAGCACGATCATGCGCAGCGTCTGGGAGAACGTCATACCGAGGCTGCGCGCGGCCTCCGCCTGCCCCATCGGCACGGTGTTGATGCCGGACCGCACCGCCTCGCAGACGAAGGAGGAGGTGTAGAAGCCGAGCGCGAGCGTGGCGAGCACGAACGGGCTCGCGCCCTGGAAGAGGATCTGCGGCACGACGAAGAACGCGACCAGGAAGAGCAGCGTCAGCGGCGTGTTGCGCAGCACCGTGACCCAGGCCGTCCCGAAGGCGCGCAGCGGCGGGATCGGGGAGACCCGGAAACCGGCTATGAGCACGCCGAGCACCAGCGCGAGCAGGGCGCTGGACACGGTGATGGCCAGCGTTCCGAGGAATCCGTCCCGGAACTCGGGCAGATAATCGAGGAGTACGTTCATGGGGTCTCCGCGGTAGCGGTCATCAGGTCGACGGCGGGTGGGGCGGCCGGGCGGGGGAAGACAGCGCGCCCCGCACACCCGCCGCGGCGGGCGTACGGGGCGGCGCGGTCCGGTTGGTGCGCGATGCCTCAGTACGTCGGCAGCGGCGTCTCCGGGGCGACGTACTTCGACCCGGACTTGCCGAGCGTGCCTTCGTACGCCTTCTTGTAGTCGTTGTTCTTGATGTGGTTCTCCAGCGCCTTGGTGATCGCGTCACGCAGCGCCTTGTCGTCCTTGTTCATGCCGACGCCGTAGGGCTCCTTGGTGAAGGGCTTCTCCACGACCCGCAGCTTCTCCGGGCGCTGGGCGGCGTAGCCCTTGAGGATCGCGTCGTCGGTGGTGACGGCGTCGACCTGGCCGTCGAGGAGGTACTTCACGCAGTCCGAGTACTTGGAGAGCTCGGTGGTCTGGGCGCCGTACTTCGGCTTCTTGATCTCCTGCAGCGGCGTCGAGCCGGCGATCGAGCAGACCTTCTTGCCCTTGAGGGAGTCCGGTCCGGTGATGGCCTTGTCGTCCTTGCGCACCAGGAGGTCCGCGCCGGCCGTGTAGTACGGGCCCGCGAAGCCGACCTGCTTCTTGCGCTCGTCGTTGATCGTGTAGGTGCCGACGTAGTAGTCGACGTCGCCCTTGGAGATGGTGGTCTCACGGACGTTGGAGTCGATCGTCTTGAACTCGATCTGCTTCTCCGAGAAGCCGAGGTCGGCCGCGACCATCTTGGCGATCTCGATGTCGAACCCGGAGTACTTGCCGGTGGCCGGGTCCTTGAAGCCCAGGAACGGCTGGTCGGCCTTGACACCGATGACGATCTTCTTGGCCTTCTGCGCCTTCTTCAGCACAGGGGAGTCGACCTTGACGTCCGTGGCGACCTTGTACGTGCCGCTGTAGACATCGCCGCCGGCCGGCTTGTCGCCCGCCGTACCCGACTCGCCGCCGCACGCAGTGGCCGTGGCCGCCAGCGCGAGCACCACCGCACCGGCCGCAGCCGTCTTGAGCATCCTCATGGTGAACATCCTTTGGTTCAACAAGTGTTGGCAATCATCGTGGCCCAACTGCGGCCTCAGTGGTGAAGGATCTTCGACAGGAAGTCCTTGGCGCGGTCGCTGCGCGGGTTGTTGAAGAACTGGTTCGGCTCGGCCTCTTCGATGATGCGTCCGTCCGCCATGAAGACGACCCGGTTCGCCGCGGAGCGCGCGAAGCCCATCTCGTGGGTGACCACGACCATGGTCATGCCGTCCCGGGCGAGCTGCTGCATCGTGTCCAGCACCTCGTTGATCATCTCCGGGTCCAGCGCGGACGTCGGCTCGTCGAACAGCATCACCTTCGGGTCCATCGCCAGCGCGCGGGCGATCGCCACGCGCTGCTGCTGGCCTCCGGAGAGCTGTGCGGGGTACTTGTCCGCCTGGGTGCCGACGCCGACCCGGTCGAGCAGGGCACGTGCCTTCTGCTCGGCGGCCGCCTTGTCCGTCTTGCGGACCTTGGTCTGTCCCAGCATCACGTTCTCGAGCACCGTCTTGTGCGCGAAGAGGTTGAAGGACTGGAAGACCATGCCCACGTCGGCGCGGAGCTTGGCGAGCTCGCGGCCCTCCTGCGGCAGCGGCTTGCCGTCGATGGTGATGCTGCCGGAGTCGATGGTCTCCAGGCGGTTGATCGTGCGGCAGAGCGTCGACTTGCCGGAGCCCGAGGGCCCGATCACGACGACGACCTCACCACGGTTGATCGTCAGGTCGATGTCCTGGAGCACGTGCAGCGCGCCGAAGTGCTTGTTCACGTTGTCCAGCACGACCAGCTGGTCCCCGGCGTGCGCGGGGCCCTCGGCGTTCTTGGTCACCGATACTTCGCTCATCGGCGTACAGCTCCGTCCTCCTCGGTTGGGGAGGACCCTAGTGAGGCGCTTCGACCAGCGTCATTACATCTGAGGGGAAATTGAGCATAACGATCTGGTCGCAGCGGGGAACTCTGCGTGACCCGCAGTGGGGGACAAGGGACGGGGGAGGCGGAGCGGTGCCGTCGGCGTACCGGCTGGGTAACGGATGGCGGCCCGGAGGTGGCCGCCTCTTGACGCGCACGCCTCCCATCGCCGTAGATGCCCTGTGGCCCGTACGCACGCACCCAGGGAGGAGGGCCGATGAGACTGCTGCTCGTCGAGGACGACGACCACGTGGCCGCGGCCCTGTCCGCGGTGCTCGCCCGGCACGGCCTGGCCGTGGTGCACGCGCGCAACGGCGAGGAGGCGCTCAAGGCGCTGCTGCCCGATGACGCCGAGCCGTTCTCGGTGGTGCTGCTCGACCTCGGGCTGCCCGACCAGGACGGTTTCGAGGTGTGCGGCCGGATCCGCAAGCTCTGCGCCATCCCCGTGATCATGGTGACGGCGCGGTCCGATGTGCGCTCCCGCATCCACGGCCTCAATCTGGGCGCGGACGACTACGTCGTCAAGCCGTACGACACCGGCGAACTGCTCGCCCGTATCCACGCGGTGAGCCGGCGCACGGTGTCCCCGGCGGACCGCGGCGGCGATCAGCCGGCCGAGGAGAGCGGTGCCGACGACGCGCTGCGGCTGGGCACGGTGACCGTCGAGCTCCCCACCCGTCAGGTGTCCGTGGACGGGGCCACCGTCCCGCTCACCCGCAAGGAGTTCGACCTGCTGGCGCTGCTCGCCCAGCGCCCCGGGGTGGTCTTCCGCCGGGAGCAGATCATCAGCGAGGTGTGGCGGACGAGCTGGGAGGGCACCGGCCGGACGCTGGAGGTGCACATCGCCTCGCTCCGGGCCAAACTGCGGATGCCCGCCCTGATCGAGACCGTGCGGGGCGTCGGCTACCGCCTCGTCGTCCCGGCCGCGCCCGGCCGGCCCGCCGCCCCGGCCTCCTGAAGGCCGCCGCCGGCACGTGCGCACCCGACTCCTCCCGCTCCTCATCGTCCTCATGGCCGGTGTGCTGCTCGCCCTCGGCCTGCCGCTGGGCGTCATCACGGCCGGTGTGGAACAGCAGAAGGTGGTCGTCGACCGGATCGACGACGCCGCCCGCTTCGCCGCCCTCGCCCAGTTCGTCACCGCACGCCCCGACGCGGACGTCCACGACAAGACGCCCGAGGAGGACGAGCGGCGCGCCACCCTCGACGCCGAACTCGCCCGCTACTACGGCCTGTACGGCATCCGCGCGGGCGTCTTCTACCGCGACCACACCCCGATGGCCGCCGCCCCGCACGGCCTGCCGGTGCCCCGGGACGGCGAGGGCGCCCGGGCCTTCAGCGAGGCGCTGGCCGGCCGCCGCAGCCACGATCCGCACCAGATCTGGCCCTGGGACGACGACGGCCGGATCCCGGTCGCCTCCCCGGTCATCCGCGACGGCGACGTGGTCGCCGTCGTGGTCACCGACTCGCCCACCGGGCAGATGCGTTCGCGCATCCTGCACGGCTGGCTGCTGATCGCGGCCGGCGAGTGCGCGGCGATGCTGGTCGCGGTGGCCGCCGCCATCCGCCTCACCGGCTGGGTGCTGCGACCCGTACGGGTCCTGGACGCGGCCAGCCACGACATCGCCACCGGCCGGATGAAGTCCCGGGTGGCCGGCACCGCGGGCCCGCCCGAACTGCGCCGGCTGGCCCGCTCGTTCAACGAGATGGCCGACAACGTCGAGGAGGTCCTGGAGCAGCAGCGCGCCTTCGTCGCGGACGCCTCCCACCAGCTGCGCAACCCGCTGTCCGCGCTGCTGCTGCGGATCGAGCTGCTGGCCCTCGAACTCCCCGAGGGCAACGAGGAGATCGCCTCGGTCCGCACCGAGGGCAAGCGGCTGGCCCGGGTCCTCGACGACCTGCTCGACCTCGCGCTCGCCGAGCACACCGCCGCCGACCTCCAGCTCACCGACGTCGCGGCGCTGGCCGCCGAACGCGTCGGCTCCTGGCGCCCGATGGCCGACGACAAGGGCGTCCGCCTGAGCTACGAGGGGCACAGCGCGGTGACCGGCTGGGCCGATCCGATCGCCCTCTCCAGCGCGCTGGACGCCGTCGTCGACAACGCCCTGAAGTTCACCCCGGCCGGCCGGCCGGTCACGGTGGAGGTGGCGCCGGACGGCGACCGCGTGGTGATCACCGTGGCGGACCGCGGCCCCGGCCTCACCGACGACGAACTCGCCCGCGTCGGTGACCGTTTCTGGCGCAGCGGCCGCCACCAGAACGTCTCCGGCTCGGGACTCGGGCTGTCGATCACCCGCGCGCTGCTCGCCGCGGGCGGCGCGACCATCGCCTACGCCCCGCACCCGCCGCACGGTCTGAAGGTCACCGTCACCGTGCCGCGCACCGCGCCCTGACCCGCCGCCCGACACCCGGACACCTGTGGTACCGTCGATGACGTTGCAGTTGTGGTACCCATGAACTTTGTGTGCGCCCGGAGGCTGGTAGCCCCGGGCGTTCCTTGTTTTTCCGGAATTTTCCGGTGTGGGGCAATCATCTCGGCGACACGGAGGCCACGCGGTGTGGTCTCCCGTTTTGCCCCATGAAGGAGAAAATCATGGCTTCCGGCACCGTGAAGTGGTTCAACTCGGAAAAGGGCTTCGGCTTCATCGAGCAGGACGGCGGCGGCCCCGACGTCTTCGCCCACTACTCGAACATCCAGGCTCAGGGCTTCCGTGAGCTCCTCGAGGGCCAGAAGGTCACCTTCGACGTGACCCAGGGCCCGAAGGGCCCGCAGGCGGAGAACATCATCCCCGCCTGACGCCTCGCGTCCCGTGGACGGGGCCCGTACCGGCCAGCCGGTGCGGGCCCCGTCCCGTATGCACCGCCTCCCCGTCTCCCCGGCAAACCGGGTGTCGCCCCTCGGGAGAGCGCGGAACCGCACCACCCCACCGCTCCCTCTCCTCGAAGGGCTTTCAGTGACCCGAGCGACCGCATCGCGACCGAGCGCCGCCCCGCGGACGTCCACCCCGACGTCCTCCCCCACGCCCGCCGGCTCCTTCGACGAGCTGCCGCTGGCCCCGGCCCTCCTGACCGCGCTGCGTGCGCAGGGTGTCACCCGGCCGTTCCCCATCCAGGCCGCGACCCTGCCGGAAACCCTCGCGGGCCGCGATGTGCTCGGCCGCGGGCAGACCGGCTCCGGCAAGACCCTCGCCTTCGGCCTCGCGCTGCTCAACCGCACGGCGGGCAAGCGGGCGGTGAGCAAGCGCCCCCTGGCGCTGGTGCTGGTGCCCACCCGCGAGCTGGCCGGCCAGGTCACCGACGCGCTGGCGCCGTACGCCACCGCGCTGGAGCTGCGGACCGCCACCGTCGTCGGCGGCACCTCGATCAACCGGCAGATCGAGACCCTGCGCAAGGGCACCGAGGTGCTCGTGGCCACGCCCGGCCGGCTCGCCGACCTGCTGGACCGGCGGGCCTGCAAGCTCGACGAGGTCGCCGTCACGGTCCTCGACGAGGCTGACCAGATGACCGACATGGGCTTCCTCCCGCAGGTCACCAGGCTGATGGAGAAGGTCGACCCGAACGGTCAGCGGATGCTGTTCTCGGCGACCCTCGACCGCAACGTCGACAAGCTCGTGCGCCGCTTCCTGACCGACCCGGTCACCCACTCCGTCGACCCGTCGGCCGGCGCCGTCACGACCATGGACCACCACGTCCTGTACGTCGACGACGCCGACAAGAGGGCCACCGTCACCGAGATCGCCGCCCGCGAGGGACGCGTGATCATGTTCGTGGACACCAAGCGCGGCGCGGACCGGCTCACCAAGCACCTGCTCGCCCAGGGCGTGCGCGCCGCGGCGCTGCACGGCGCCAAGAGCCAGCCGCAGCGCACCCGCACCCTGGAGCAGTTCCGCACCGGCCAGGCGGAGGCGCTGATCGCCACCAACGTCGCCGCGCGCGGCATCCACATCGACGGCCTCGACCTGGTCGTCAACGTCGATCCGCCGACCGAGGCCAAGGACTATCTGCACCGCGGCGGCCGTACCGCGCGGGCCGGTGAGTCCGGCACCGTCGTCACCCTGGTCACGCCGGCGGAACGCCGCGAGATGACCCGGCTGATGCGCCAGGCGAAGATCACTCCGGGTACCGCGAAGGTGCGGCCGGGCGACGCCGAGCTGGTGCGGATCACCGGCGCGCGGACCCCGAGCGGGGTGCCGGTCGTGCTCGCCGCGCCGGCCCCGTCGCCCGGCTCGGACGCCCGGTCCGGCGCCGGCGGAGGAGGCACCGGGGGTCGGCGCCGCCGTCCCCGCCGCAGCCGGCCGGCCCGCCGCGGCGCCGGGGCACCGCGCGCCTGACACCGCGGCCCGGCCGGGCGCGGGGGAGCCGGGCCGGGCTCAGGGCCGCACGGACGAGCGGTGCGGCCCGGTTCAGGGCTTCACGGACAGGTAGTAGCGCCGGGCGCCCTCGTGCAGCGGGAGCGGATCGGTGAACACCGCCGTCCGCAGGTCCACCTTCTGCGCGGCGTGCACCTGCCGCCCGATCCGGTCCCGGCTGTCGATCACGCTCCGGGTGATGCCCTGGGTCAGCGCCGCGTCCTCGCGGTCCGTCGTCACCAGCAGGTTCGCCACCGCGATCGTCTTCACCGCCTCGCCGTCCTGGGCCCGCGGATAGGCGTCGGCGGGCATCACCGCGGCCCGGTAGTAGCGGGTGCGCTCGCCCTGCCGGTGCAGGCCCTCGGTCAGGTCGCCGAGCTGGACCAGACGCACCGGGTAGCGCTGAGCCAGACGCTGCACCGCCGTCGTCGGCAGCCCGCCCGACCAGAAGAAGGCGTCGAGCTTGCCCTCCCGCAGCAGCGTCGGCATCCGGTCGATGCCGACCCGTACCGGCTCGATGTCCTTGTCGAAGTCCAGCCCGGCCGCCTCCAGCAGCCGCCGGGTGATCAGCTGGACGCCGGAGCCGTCGGTTCCCACCCCGACCCGCAGCCGCCGCAGGTCCCTCGTCGAGTGCACCCCGGAGCTCTTCGGCACCACCAGCTGCATGTAGTCGTCGTACAGCCGCGCGCAGGCCCGCAGCCGGTCCGCGCCCGGCTCGCCCCCGACCTTGTACGCGGCGACCGCGTCCGCCGTGGCGATGGTGAACTGGGCGCGCCCGGCGACCAGTTGGCGCAGGTTGTCGATCGACCCCTCACTGCGGGTCAGCCGCAGGTCCACCGCCGGCAGGTCGCGCGCCAGGTCCTGCTTGAGCAGCTCCCCGTAGCGCGCGTACACCCCGGTCGGCACCCCGGTCGCCAGCGTCACCTGACCGCGCGGCGCGGGCTCGTCGCCCGTGGACAGCAGCCACCACAGGGCCGTCCCCAGGACGGCCAGTGCGGCGGTCGCCGCCCGGAGGGCCCGGCGGCCGGTGCGGGGGAGTGCTGTGACCATGGGCGGGATCCTGCCAGCACCGCGACGCGAAGGGGAGAGGCGGGGCACCTCCTCCCGGCCGCCGACCGCATTCCGACCCGGGGCCCGCCGCCCAACCGCCCTGCCCCGCCCCGCCGGTCGCGCACCGTGTCCGCATGCCCCACACAGGGTGGCTCCCCTCCGCACCCGCTCTCCCCGCCGCCGGACCGCCCGTCCACACCGGGCCGGAGCGTCCCCCGGAACCGCCTACCCTTGTCGTATGACCAGCAGCGACCGGAGCCAGGCAGTGGGCGTTCAGCAGAGCAAGACCTATGAGATCCGCACCTACGGGTGCCAGATGAACGTCCATGACTCCGAGCGGCTGTCCGGGCTGCTGGAGGAGGCCGGATACGTACCCGCAGCCAAGGGCGGAGAGGGCGCCGACGTCGTCGTCTTCAACACCTGCGCGGTGCGCGAGAACGCCGACAACCGCCTCTACGGCAACCTGGGGCAGCTCGCCCCGAAGAAGGCCGCGCGCCCCGGCATGCAGATCGCGGTCGGCGGCTGCCTCGCCCAGAAGGACCGCGACACCATCGTCAAGAAGGCCCCCTGGGTCGACGTGGTCTTCGGTACGCACAACATCGGCAAGCTGCCGGTCCTCCTGGAGCGCGCCCGCGTCCAGGAGGAGGCGCAGGTCGAGATCGCCGAGTCGCTGGAGGCGTTCCCCTCGACGCTGCCCACCCGGCGCGAGAGCGCGTACGCGGCCTGGGTCTCCATCTCCGTGGGCTGCAACAACACCTGTACGTTCTGCATCGTCCCGGCGCTGCGCGGCAAGGAGAAGGACCGTCGGCCCGGCGACATCCTCGCCGAGGTCGAGGCGCTGGTCGCCGAGGGCGTCAGCGAGATCACCCTGCTCGGGCAGAACGTCAACGCCTACGGCTCCGACATCGGCGACCGTGAGGCGTTCAGCAAGCTGCTGCGCGCCTGCGGGAAGATCGAGGGCCTGGAGCGGGTGCGCTTCACGTCCCCGCACCCGCGCGACTTCACCGACGACGTCATCGCCGCCATGGCCGAGACCCCGAACGTGATGCACCAGCTGCACATGCCGCTGCAGTCCGGCTCCGACCGCGTCCTGAAGGCGATGCGCCGCTCGTACCGCCAGGAGCGCTTCCTCGGCATCATCGAGAAGGTGCGCGCCGCCATGCCGGACGCCGCCATCTCCACGGACATCATCGTCGGCTTCCCGGGCGAGACGGAGGAGGACTTCGAGCAGACCCTGCACACGGTCCGCGAGTCCCGCTTCGCCCAGGCATTCACCTTCCAGTACTCCAAGCGCCCCGGTACCCCCGCGGCCGAGATGGCCGACCAGATCCCCAAGGCGGTCGTGCAGGCCCGCTACGAGCGCCTGGTCGCCCTCCAGGAGGAGATCTCCTGGGAGGAGAACAAGAAGCAGGTCGGCCGCACCCTGGAGGTCCTGGTCGCCGAGGGCGAAGGTCGCAAGGACGACGCGACCCGGCGGCTGTCCGGCCGGGCGCCCGACAACCGCCTGGTGCACTTCACGCGCCCCGACGAGCCGGTCCGGCCCGGCGACGTGGTCACCGTCGAGATCACCTACGCCGCCCCGCACCACCTCCTCGCCGAGGGCCCGGCCAGGGCCGTCCGCCGCACCCGCGCCGGCGACGCCTGGGAGAAGCGCAACGCGGCCCCGGCGGAGAAGCCCCAGGGCGTCCTGCTGGGCCTGCCGACCATCGGTGCCCCGGCGCCGAGCCCGGCACCCGCGGCCGGCTGCGGCTGCGACTGACCCCGGCGGCGACCGACCAGCGGTCGCCACCGCACCCGTGGCAGGGGAACGGACCAGGGGCGTTACGCTGCGTGGCATGCTCGTAGCCGCCGCCCTCTGCCCCTGCCCGCCCCTGCTCGTACCGGAGGTGGCCGCCGGCGCCGCACCCGAGCTGGACGGGGTGCGCGCCGCCTGCCTGGACGCGATCGGCGTGCTCGCCGCGGCCCGCCCGGACCGGCTGGTCGTCATCGGCCCGGCCGAACGGGCCGGCCAGGGCCCGCACCCGCAGGGCGCCCCCGGCTCGTTCCGCGGCTTCGGCGTGGACCTCGACGTGTCCCTGGGCGCGGCCGAGGAGACGCCCGAGCGCGAGCTGCCTCCCTCGCTGGCCGTCGGCGCCTGGCTGCTGTCCCGCGCGGACTGGGACGACGCTCCGGTGGAGGGGCTGGGCGTGGCGCAGCCGCTGCCCCTTGAGCGGTGCCTGCCGCTCGGCCGGGAGCTGGCCGCGTCCGCGCCGCGGGTGGCCCTGCTGGTGATGGGCGACGGAAGCGCCTGCCGGACGGTCAAGGCCCCCGGCTACTTCGACGAACGGGCCGAGGGCTTCGACGCCGCGGCCGCCCGCGCCCTGGGCGCCGCCGACCTCCCCGCGCTGCGCGCGCTCGACGCGACCCTGGCGGCCGACCTCCAGGCGTCCGGACGGGCCTGCTGGCAGGTCCTGACCGGCGCCGCCGAGGACGCGGGCCTGGCCGGCCGGCTGCTGCGCGACGAGGCCCCGTACGGCGTGGGCTACTTCGTGGCCACCTGGTCCTAGGGCCCGTCGGAGCCGCCGCGGCGCCCGGACGCGGCAGCGGCCGCGGGGTGCGCCACCCCGCGGCCGATCGCCACTCCTGCACGGTGCGCCGTACTTACTGGCGCGCGCCCTCGCCGGACTCGCTGTCCGCCGCGGCCTGCACCGACTGCTGCCGGGGGATACCGGCGCTCTCCGCGGGGGACTGTTCCGCGCGCGGCGCGCCGTCGGCGCCCTCCGCGGCCGGCTCGGCGGTGGCATCCGCGGGCGCGTCATCGGACGCCTCGGGCGCTGCGTTCTCGCCCTCTTCCGAGGCGGCGGGAGCACCGTCCTCCTGGACCGTGCCACTCTCCGGCGCCGTCCCGCCCTTCTCAGCCGTATCGGCGTCCTCGGCCTGCTCGGCACTCCCGGCGTCCGCCGAAGCGGCCGACTCCGCCGGCTCCTCCGCCTCGGCCGTCACCGTCGCAGCGGCACTCTCCTCTGTCGACGCTTCGTCCTTACGGCGACGAAACCGCGAAAACACGCCCATAACTGCTCCTACGCTCTTCATGTGGGCGAAATCCCAGGCCGCCCGGAGCGGACCGGTGCGCCGCCCACGGGCGCCGGTGATGCACCGGCTCTCTCGGGACCTCGCAACAGGCAACGACCCCATCGGTAGCCCGTCACGTCGCTCGTTCGAGATGGGCGCGTGATGTTTGCGAGACTGACGGGGTGAACACCGCTGTTCCCGCTCCGCGGGTCATCGCCGTCGTCGGCCCCACCGCGGCCGGAAAGTCCGATCTGGGCGTCGCGCTCGCACAGCACCTGGGCGGCGAGGTCATCAACGCCGACTCCATGCAGCTCTACAGAGGCATGGACATCGGCACGGCCAAGCTCACCCCCGAGGAACAGCAGGGCGTACCGCACCGCCTGCTCGACATCTGGGACGTGACCCGCGCCGCCAGCGTCGCCGAATACCAGCAGCTGGCCCGTGCCGAGATCGACCGGCTGCTCGCCGAGGGCCGCACCCCGGTCCTGGTCGGCGGCTCCGGCCTGTACGTGCGCGGTGCCATCGACGCCCTCGACTTCCCCGGCACCGACCCGGAGGTGCGTGCCCGCCTGGAGGCCGAGCTGGCGGAACACGGCAGCGGCGCGCTGCACGCCCGGCTGGCCGCCGCCGACCCCGAGGCGGCCCGCGCGATCCTGACCGGCAACGGCCGTCGTATCGTGCGCGCCCTGGAGGTCATCGAGATCACCGGCCGCCCCTTCACCGCCAACCTCCCCGGCCACGAGGCGGTCTACGACACCCTGCAGATCGGCGTCGACGTCGAGCGCCCCGAGCTCGACGAGCGGATCGCGCAGCGGGTGGACCGGATGTGGGAGGCGGGCCTGGTCGACGAGGTGCGTCGCCTGGAGGTCCAGGGGCTCCGCGAGGGCCGTACGGCCTCCCGGGCGCTCGGCTACCAGCAGGTGCTCGCCCAGCTGGCGGGGGAGTGCACCGAACAGGAGGCGCGCGACGAGACGGTACGCGCCACCAAGCGCTTCGCGCGCCGTCAGGATTCGTGGTTCCGCCGGGATCCGCGGGTCCACTGGCTCAGCGGTGCGGCCGACCGGCGGGCGGAACTTCCCGGGCAGGCGCTGGCGTTGCTCGAACGAGCGGTCACAGCCTGATCACGTCATGGCATCGGGACGCTCCGGCCGTCATCAGGGCCGCTGAGAGCGTGTCATCATCGACCTTCGATCGAGGCGTGCAGTCTGCAGTGGGGAGGGCGCGTGGCAATGGAGGCCGGCCCTCGCAACAGAGCCCAGCGGCCGGACAACGGCGCTGACACGGCACCGCTGTCCGACGACGGCCCGGACACCCAGGACGGCCTGCCCGGCACCGGCGCGGTCCGTCCCGGCTCGGGACCGCTCACCGCGCCGGACACCCTGGACGACTCCGACGCACCCGACGCCGTGACCGACGGCACCGTCGGCCCCGACGGGCCCGGTGAGGGCGGCGAGTCCTTCCGGGAGCTGCGCCCGCCGCGCCGGCTGAGGCTGTGGCAACTCGCGCCGATCGTCGGCCTCGCCGCCGTCGGCTCGCTGATGTTCGCCTTCCCCCTCGCCTTCGAGTTCGGCGGCGACGGGGGCGCGGTGATCGCCATGCTCGGCCTGCTGCTGTGCTGCTGCGCCGCCGGCTGGGGCATGATGGCCGCCCGCCGCGTCGGCCACACCTGGCCCGGCCTCCCGGCCCGCGGTTCCGGCCGCCGCGCCGGCTGGCGCGTGGTCCTCGTGTACGCCCTGGTGGTCGCCGTCCCCGCCGCCCTCGCCATCTGGCGGGTGGCGCGCCTCCGCTGAGGACGGGCCCGGGGCGCGCTGAGGCCCGTTCGGGAGCGTCCCTTTTCCCTTCCGGCTTTCCCCTTCCGCTCCGGCTTTTTTCCCTTCCGCTTTCCCCTTCCGTATTTTTCCCCGCCGCCCACCCCCCTTCGGGGGGTGGGCGGGTACATGAGCGCACATCCCTGGCCTACATGAGCGCACCCCCGAGCCCGGCCCAGGTCCGGGTCCGAGGCGGGCCCCGATAGTGGGCCCCGGTGCTCGTGACCGGTCTTGTCCACAGGCTCGGCCCTGTCCCCGCGTCACGCCCGCGCTCCCCGTACGATGCAAGGGTGACCAGCACCGAGCGCATCGCCTTCCTCAAGGGCCACGGCACCGAGAACGACTTCGTGATCGTCCCGGACCCGGACGGTCGTCTCGACCTGTCCGCGACCGCGGTCGCCAGGATCTGTGACCGGCGGGCCGGGCTCGGCGGCGACGGGCTGCTGCACGTCGTGCGTTCCGCCGCGCACCCGGAGGTGCGCGCCCAGGCCGACGAGGCCGAGTGGTTCATGGACTACCGCAACGGCGACGGCTCGATCGCCGAGATGTGCGGCAACGGCGTCCGGGTCTTCGCGCGCTACCTGCTGCACGCCGGGCTGGTCGAGGCCGGCGACCTCGCCGTCGCCACCCGCGCCGGCGTACGCCGCGTCCACGTCGCCAAGTCCGGCGACGTCACGGTGTCGATGGGCCGCGCGGCGCTCCCCGAGGAGGGCGTCGTGGTCACGCTCGACGGCCGTAGCTGGCCGGCCCGCAACGTGAACATGGGCAATCCGCACGCCGTCGCGTTCGTCGAGGACCTGGCCCACGCCGGTGAGCTGCGGGCCGTACCGCCGTTCAGCCCAGCGGCGGTTTATCCCGACGGCGTGAACATCGAGTTCGTCGTCGACCGCGGACCGCGCCACGTGGCGATGCGGGTGCACGAGCGCGGCTCGGGCGAAACGCGCTCCTGCGGCACCGGCGCCTGCGCGGTCGCGGTCGCCACCGCGCGCCGGGACGGCGTGGACCCGGCACGGACCGGTACGCCCGCCACGTACACGGTCGATGTGCTCGGCGGCAGCCTGTCGATCACCGAGCTGCCCGACGGCACCGTCGAGATGACCGGCCCGGCCGAGATCGTCGCCGAAGGCACCTTCGACCCCGCCTGGCTGTCCGCCGCGCTCGCCTGACGGGACCCGGCCGGATCCGCTCCGGTCAGCCCCGTGAAAACGGGGGTTCCGGCCAAAAGATTCGCTCGAACGGGTGATCCGGGTCACTCTGAGCGAGAGCTGGACAGCGCTGCGTGATGGGCTCGATAGCATCAAGCACCGGCCCGGACGTCCGAACTGGCGCGTCCCACCGCCGGTCGACGCTGCCGGAGGTGCCCATGAGCGCAGAGGCCACTAACCCTGGTAATCCTGAAGCAGCGGGCCGCAGGCGCGGCCGCCGCCGACTGGAGCTCAGAGGGCTGCGCCGCATCGGGCGCGCCGCGCTGCTCGGTCCGGCCCAGCGCGACGGCCTCCCGCATGCCCTCGAACACGTCGCGAAGGTGCACCGTCACCACCACCCCGACGCCGAACTGGACATCCTCACCAAGGCGTATCTGCTCGCCGAGTCCTCGCACCGCGGGCAGCTGCGCAAGAGCGGCGAGCCGTACATCACCCACCCGTTGGCGGTGACCCTGATCCTCGCGGAACTGGGCGCGGAGACCACGACCTTGACGGCCTCGCTGCTCCACGACACCGTCGAGGACACGGAAGTGACGCTCGATCAGGTGCGGGACCTGTTCGGTGCCGAGGTGAGCTATCTCGTCGACGGCGTCACCAAGCTGGAGAAGGTCGACTACGGCGCCGCCGCCGAGCCCGAGACGTTCCGCAAGATGCTGGTGGCGACCGGCAACGACGTCCGGGTGATGTCCATCAAGCTCGCCGACCGGCTGCACAACATGCGCACGCTCGGGGTGATGCGGCCGGAGAAACAGGCCCGGATCGCCAAGGTGACCCGCGACGTGCTGATCCCGCTCGCCGAACGCCTCGGCGTCCAGGCGCTCAAGGCCGAGCTGGAGGACCTGGTCTTCGCGATCCTGCACCCGGAGGAGTACGCCACGACCCGCGCCCTGGTCCTGGAGTACGCCACCCGCCCCGATCCGCTCGCCGCGGTCGCGGAGCGGATGCGCACGGTCCTGGCCGAGGCCCGTATCGACGCCGAAGTCCTCGTCCGGCCACGGCACTTCGTCTCCGTGCACCGCGTCCGTCTCGCCCGCCGCGAGCTGACCGGCTCCGACCTGGGCAGGCTGCTGGTCCTGGTGGCGGAGGACGCCGACTGCTACGCGGTCCTCGGCGAGCTGCACACCTGCTTCACCCCGGTGGTCTCCGAGTTCAAGGACTTCATCGCGGCCCCCAAGTTCAACCTCTACCAGTCGCTGCACACCGCCGTCGCCGGCGAGTCCGGGGAGATCGCCGAGACGCTGATCCGCACCCACCAGATGCACCGGGTCGCCGAGGCCGGAGTGATCGCGCTGGGCAACCCGTACACCCCCACGGACGGCGCCGACGCCCCCGACGGCGAGCGGGCCGACCCGACCCGCCCCGGTTGGCTCTCCCGGCTGCTGGAGTGGCAGCGCACCACCCCCGACCCGGACACGTTCTGGACCTCGCTGCGGGACGACCTCGCCCAGGACCGGGAGATCACGGTCTTCTGCACCGTCGCCGCCCCGGACGGTTCCGACGGCTCCGAGGGCCCGCCCGGGGCCGGCGGCGGTGCCCTCGGGCTGCCGCCCGGCGCGAGTTGCGTGGACGCGGCCTACGAGCGGTACGGCGAGGCGGCGCACTGCTGCATCGGGGCCCGCGTCAACGGCCGGCTGGCGACCCTCGCCACCGTCCTGCGCGACGGCGACAGCCTGCAGCTGCTGATGGCCCCGGACAGCGCCACCGGCCCCTCGCCCGAATGGCTCGAACACGCCCGTACGCCCGCGGCCCGGCTCGCCATCGCCCGCTGGCTGGCCGGCCCCCGGGACCCCGGCGGGCGCCCCGGGGGCGCCGGTGAGCCGCCGGTGGTGGTCCCTCCCGTGGGCCGCCCGGTCCCGTCCCCGGACCCCGACCGGGGCCGTTCGGCGGTGGCCTCGGTCACCCCCGGTTCGGTGCTCGCGGTGGCGGACCTGCCCGGCGCCGCGGTCCGGCTGGCCGGCTGTTGCACGCCGGTCCCGCCGGACTCCGTGACCGGCTTCGCCGTACGGGGCGGCACGGTCACCGTGCACCGTGCGCTGTGTCCCGTCGTGGCCCGTATGGCGGCGACCGGCCGCCAGCCCGTGGGGGTGCGCTGGCGGGGAGCAGGCCAGGCGGGCCACGGCTGCCGGGTCACCCTCCTGGCCGAGGCGTTCAGCCGGCCGCACCTCCTGGCCGACCTCACCGAGGTGATCGCCTCCCAGGGCGCCGCCGTGGTGTCGGCCGCCGTCGAACCCCCGCACGAACAGCGGGTCCGCCACACGTACACGCTGCATCTGCCGAACGCCGCCGGCCTGCCGTCCCTGATGCGCGCCATGCGCCAAGTACCCGGCGTCTTCGACGTGTTGCGGGCCGGCCGGACCCGCCGGCCCGCCGCGGTGCGCCCCTGACCGGCGGCACGTCCCCCGAGGTGACGCCCCGTCGGGAACCCGCACCGGTACGGACGCACGATCCGCCGCCCGTTCGGGTGCCGTTTGGCGGCTCGCCCACGGCGCGGGTGGCCGCGTTGGTAGCCGTAGTTCATGTCCCTTCCCTCGCGCCGCCCGTCCCCTGAAGCCGATCGCCCCGTCCCAGCCCTGCCCCGCCGTGCCTCCAGCGGCCGGCGGAGGCGGCCCGGCCGACGGGCCGCCGCCCTCGGGCTGGCCGCCGTCGCGACCCTCGGCGTCGCCGCGCCGCAGCCCCTGGACGCGCAGGGTCTGGGCGACCGGCTCTTCCCCACCCTCGGCAACACCGGGTACGACGTCACGTCCTACGACGTCACGCTGGACTACTCCGGCCACAACGACCGGCCGATGAACGTCACGACCGTGATCACCGCGCGCGCCACCACCGAGCTCGACCACCTCAACCTCGACTTCGCCCGCGGCAGCGTGCGCGCGGCGACCATCGGCGGGCTGCCCGCCAAGTACGAGCAGCACGGTGAGGATCTGGTCCTCACCCCGTCGTTCCACGTCTCCCGCGGGCAGGAACTGAAGATCTCCGTCCAGCACACCAGCGACCCGCGGGGCGCGAGCGACGGCGGGTGGATCCGTACCGCCGACGGGCTGGCGATGGCCAACCAGGCGGACGCCGCGCACCGGGTTTTCCCGTGCAACGACCACCCTTCCGACAAGGCGTTCTTCACCTTCCACCTGACCGCGCCCCAGCAGCTCACCGCCGTCGCCAACGGGCTGCCCGTGGGCGGGGGCCGGCGCGCCGCGACCCGCACCTGGACGTACCGGACCGCCCACCCGATGGCCACCGAGCTGGCACAGATCTCCATCGGGAAGTCCAGCGTGCTGCTGCGGCACGGGCCGCACGGTCTGCCGGTCCGCGACGTCGTGCCGTCCGCGGACCGCCGTGCCCTGGCGAAATGGCTGGCCAAGACCCCCGAGCAGATCGCCTGGATGGAGCGCAAGGTCGGCCCGTACCCCTTCGAGGCGTACGGCGTGCTGATCGCGAACGCCCGGACCGGTTTCGAGCTGGAGACGCAGACCCTCTCGCTCTTCGAGAAGGCCATGTTCACCAGCGGGCACCTGCCGGACTGGTACGTGGAGTCGGTGATGGTGCACGAGCTGTCCCACCAGTGGTTCGGCGACAGCGTCAGCCCCCGCCGCTGGTCCGACGTCTGGCTCAACGAGGCCCACGCGACCTGGTACGAGGCGCTCTACGCGCAGGAGAAGGGCGACCGCCGGGCCTCCCTCGACGCCCGGATGCGGAACGCCTACGAGCAGTCCGACGGCTGGCGTGCCGAGGGCGGACCGCCCGCCGCCCCCAAGGCCCCCAGCCCCGGCCAGAAGATCAGCATCTTCCGGCCGGTCGTCTACGACGGCAGCGCGCTGGTGCTGTACGCCCTGCGGCAGAAGATCGGCCCGACGGCCTTCGACCGGCTCGAACGGGAGTGGGTGACCCACCACCGCGACGGCGTGGCCGACACCGCGGACTTCGTGGCCCTCGCCTCCAAGTCCTCCGGACAGGACCTCACGGGCTTCTTCCAGGCATGGCTCTTCGGTGCGCGGACGCCCCCGATGCCGGGCCACCCGGAATGGCAGCCGAAGGCCGCCGCCGAGAAGCCGGGGACCCCGCCGCAGCCCGGTGGGGCCGTCCGGCCCACCAAACCCCTCCAGCCCGGAAAACCGGCGCAGACGGCCCCGCAGCCGGCGAAACCGGTGCAGCCCGGAAAACCCGCGTGACGGTCCTCGCGGGCCGTGGGACCATCGTCGGGTCGACGGGGACCGGCCCGGGGAATGTCCGGGGCGGCTCGTTCGTTGACACCAGCGACAGTCCCGGTGGGGCCGCCCGGCCCCGTGAGGGCTTCCCAACGACGCAAAGGATCAAATGACCTCCTCTTCTTCCCTTCCGCAGGACCGGCAGCGCCTCCCCGAGAGCCTTCGGGCCGACGCCCTGATGGAAGAGGACGTCGCCTGGAGCCACGAGATCGACGGGGAGCGCGACGGCGACCAGTACGACCGCTCGGCGCGTGCCGCGCTCCGCCGTGTAGCGGGCCTTTCCACCGAGCTCGAGGACGTCACCGAGGTCGAGTACCGGCAGCTCCGCCTGGAGCGGGTGGTCCTCGTCGGGGTGTGGACCTCGGGGACGGTGCAGGACGCCGAGAACTCCCTCGCGGAGCTCGCCGCGCTGGCCGAGACCGCCGGCGCGCAGGTGCTCGACGGCGTCATCCAGCGCCGCGACAAGCCGGACCCGGCCACCTACATCGGTTCGGGCAAGGCCCTGGAGCTGCGTGACATCGTGCTCGAATCCGGGGCGGACACCGTGGTGTGTGACGGTGAGCTGTCCCCGGGCCAGCTGATCCACCTGGAGGACGTCGTCAAGGTCAAGGTGGTCGACCGGACCGCCCTGATCCTCGACATCTTCGCCCAGCACGCCAAGTCCCGTGAGGGCAAGGCGCAGGTTTCGCTGGCACAGATGCAGTACATGCTGCCCCGGCTGCGCGGCTGGGGTCAGTCGCTGTCCCGGCAGATGGGTGGCGGTGGCTCCGGTTCGGCGGGCGGCGGTATGGCCACCCGTGGTCCCGGTGAGACCAAGATCGAGACCGACCGGCGGCGGATCCGCGAGAAGATGGCGAAGATGCGCCGGGAGATCGCGGAGATGAAGACCGGCCGGGACATCAAGCGCCAGGAGCGCCGACGCAACAAGGTCCCCTCGGTCGCCATCGCCGGCTACACCAACGCGGGCAAGTCCTCGCTGCTCAACCGCCTCACCGGCGCCGGCGTGCTGGTGGAGAACGCCCTGTTCGCCACCCTGGACCCGACCGTCCGACGGGCCGAGACCCCCAGCGGGCGGCTCTACACCCTCGCCGACACCGTCGGCTTCGTCCGACACCTCCCGCACCACCTCGTCGAGGCGTTCCGCTCCACCATGGAGGAAGTCGGCGACGCCGACCTCATCCTGCACGTGGTCGACGGCTCGCACCCGGTGCCCGAGGAGCAGCTGGCCGCCGTGCGCGAGGTGATCCGCGACGTGGGCGCGACGGACGTGCCCGAGATCGTGGTCGTCAACAAGGCCGACGCGGCCGATCCGCTGGTGCTGCAGCGCCTGCTGCGCCAGGAGAAGCACGCGCTCGTGGTCTCGGCCCGCACCGGCCAGGGCATGGACGAGCTGCTGGAGCTGCTCGACGAGGAGCTTCCGCGGCCGCAGGTCGAGATCGAGGTCCTGGTGCCCTACACCCAGGGCGCCCTGGTCTCGCGGGCGCACGCCGAGGGCGAGGTGCTCTCCGAGGAGCACACCGCCGAGGGCACGGTGCTCAAGGCGCGGGTGCACGAGGAACTGGCCGCTGAATTCGAGCCGTTCGTGCCCGCCGCGTAACGCGGCTCCGGCGCCCGAGGCGACCGTACACACGCGAAGGGCCCGCCCCCGGGAGATCGGGAGCGGGCCCTTCGCGTGGCACCGCCGAGGTGACGGGGCGGTGCCGCACCGGGCACCGCCCCTCACACCACTAGCTCTTGCTCGCCCACTTCTTGCTCATGGTGTCGAACATCGTCTTGGCCTCGGGGCCCAGGTGCGGGCCGGCCGACCAGCGGGCCGGACGCGGACCCATCGACATGTTGGAGACCAGCACCGGCTTGCCGTCGGCGCCCTTGATGAACCAGGGGCCACCGGAGGAGCCACCGGTCATGGTGCAGCCGATCCGGTACATGGTCGGCTTCTTGGCGTCCATCGACAGCCGGGTCGGCTTGTCGGTGCACTGCTGCTGCGCCGCGCCGTCGAACGGCGCCTCGGCCGGGTAGCCCTGCGCGGTCAGGCTCGGGATCTTGGCCATCGCCGGCGCGTTGAAGTCGACCTCGTACGCGCCGCCGGCGACCTCCTCCAGCGACTTGCCACCGGTGCTCTCCTCCGGCTTCACGTGCATCAGCGCGAAGTCGTACGGAGCCATCGGCACGCCCGGAACGGCGCCGCCGTCCTTGATCCACTCGTTGGACGTCGCCATGTCGTCGGCCCACCACTTGCCCGACGGGACGCGGTCCTCGAAGGGCTTGGTCTTCAACTGGTCGGCGGTGCCACCGGTCCTGTTGAAGTTCGGCACGAACATCATGTTGCGGTACCAGCCGCCGTTCTTGCCGGCGTGCACACAGTGCGCGGCGGTCCACACGAGGTTGGACTTACCGGGGTGCGCCGGGTCCTTGACGACGGTGGCGGAGCAACGCGACTCGCCCTGGGGGGTGCTGAAGAGCAGCAGACCCACGCCGGGAGCGGTGGCGGTGTAGGGGGTCTTGACGGCCTGAGCCGGGACGGCGGCCGGCTCAGGGTCGGTCTTGCCCTGGTCCTCCGAGATGTCCTCGGGCTTGCTGGGGTCCTTCGGGGGCTTGACCTTCTCGATCTTGTCCGGGTTCCAGAAGTTCTTGATGATCGGGTTGATGAACTCCCCGGCTTCCCGGAGCCACTTGTCCCGGTCCCAGTTCTTCCACTCCCCGTTCTTCCACTTGTCCAGGTCGACGCCGTGTTCCTTGAGCTTGTCCTGGATGTCCTGGGGAATCTTGATCTCACCCCCACCCGAGGTGTCCGCCGCGGACTGGCTGGGCTTGGCGTCCGCGTTGTCCCCCTCCGGCCCGCAGCCGGTCGCGGTGAGCGCCACGACAGCGGTGAGGGCGGCGGCGGCCAGGACTGACCGTCGTATGGGTCGCATGGGTGGGTTCCCCCTGTGTGAATCGAGCTGAGCCGGTGTGGCTTGAGCGGAGTCGCGCCGGTTTTGAACTTGTCATGAACCTCAAGATCTCGGCGCGGCACCCCACTATGCCGGTGACGATGGGGACGGCGGTACTCGGGTCCCCGGTTCCCGGCCGACAAGGATCTTGCCGCGGACCGTGATCCGGCGTCGCCGCCGTCGTTGGTACGTACGGGGGACGTCCGGGCTGCCCGCAGGGCTCGCGCGGTATCCAGCACCTCACCAAGCAGGAGGACACAACTGCCGTGGCGTTGACCGACACCGTGCCGGCGGCCGCTCCGCCGGCCCACGAGGGGATCCTGCGCCGGCAGTCCCTGCGTGAGTCCGCTGCCCGCACGTACGCGCGCTCGCTGCCCATCGTCCCGGTCCGGGCCCGGGGCCTGACCATCGAGGGCGCCGATGGCCGGCGCTATCTCGACTGCCTCTCCGGTGCCGGGACGCTGGCCCTCGGCCACAACCATCCCGTGGTGCTCGAAGCGATCCGCGCGGTCCTCGACTCCGGCGCCCCGCTGCACGTCCTCGACCTGGCCACACCCGTCAAGGACGCCTTCACCACCGAGCTCTTCGCCACGCTGCCCGCGGAATTGGCCGAAAGGGCCCGCATCCAGTTCTGCGGCCCGGCCGGTACGGACGCCGTCGAGGCCGCCTTCAAACTCGTCCGCACGGCGACCGGCCGGGACGGCCTGATGGCCTTCTCCGGCGCCTACCACGGCATGACCGCGGAGGCGCTCGCCGCCTCCGGGGGAGCGCAGCGCACCGGCGTGGTCCGGCTGCCCTATCCGTACGACTACCGCTGCCCGTTCGGCGTGGGCGGTGAGCGCGGCGCCGAACTCGCCGCGCGCTGGACCCGCAGCCTGCTCGACGACCACAAGAGCGGGGTGCCCCGGCCGGCCGGGATGATCCTGGAACCCGTCCAGGGGGAGGGCGGGGTGATCCCCGCCCCGGACAGCTGGCTGCAGCAGATGCGGGAACTCACCGCGAGCCGGCAGATCCCGCTGATCGTGGACGAGGTGCAGACCGGCGTCGGCCGCACCGGCACCTTCTGGGCCGTCGAGCGCAGCGGGATCGTGCCGGATGTGCTCGTGCTGTCGAAGGCGATCGGCGGCAGCCTGCCGCTCGCCGTCATCGTCTACCGCGAGGAACTCGACGCCTGGCCGCCCGGAGCCCACGCCGGCACCTTCCGCGGCAATCAACTCGCCATGGCCGCCGGCGCCGCCACCCTCGCGTACGTCCGTGCCAACGGCCTCGCCGAGCGCGCGGGCGAACTCGGTCGACGGATGCTGGCCCGGCTGGCGGACCTCGCCGCATCCCACGACTGCATCGGTGACGTCCGCGGCCGCGGACTGATGCTGGGCATCGAACTCGTCGACCGGGGCGCCGACGCCGACGCCACCGGCGCCCGCCCCGCCGACCCCCGGCTCGCCGCCGCCGTCCAGCAGGCATGCCTGGACCGCGGCCTGATCGTCGAACTGGGCGGCCGGCACTCCGCCGTCGTCCGGCTGCTGCCACCCCTGACCATCACCGACGAACAGGCGGACGCCATCCTCGACCGCCTCGCCGACGCCGTCACGGCGGCGGTCCGCACCACCCCCGGGCCGACGGGCTCGTCCCCCACGACACTGCGAGGCACCACCCCATGAACGAACGCCCCGGCCCCGACAACGTCCCGCCCGGCGAGACCACCCCCGACCGGCACCAGAGCGCCGCCACGATCGAGTCCGTACCGCGCCAGCAGCGGCGCGCCCCGGACGACGGCTGCCACCAGCAGACCCACGAGGACCCGGCACGGACCGCACCCCACACGGCACCCGGCCCCTACGACCGCGCCCGCCACGGCGACCACGACCCCCTCGACCACCCCGACCCGGCGGTCGCCGCCGACGCCGCGGGCATCGAGCATCTGCTGCGCTGCTGGCTGCGGGAGAGCGGCAGCGAACGGCCGGCCGGCGGCCGGCTGCGCGTCCCGCTGCGGGCCGGTGCGGGCGCCCTGCACGTCCCCGTCCGCTACTGGTCCCCCACCGGCTGGCACCGCCTGGGCGCCCCCGCCCTCGAAGGCGCCCCGGCCGGCGCCGCCCCGCTCGACGCCGTCACCCTCGCCGCGCTGCTGCGCCGGGAGGCAGCGCACGACGGCGACCGGCGGGCCTCGGACGGCGGCGAACACCGGGTCGCGGACGCCGACGAGCAGAGCGGCCCGGACGGCGCGCAGCCGCAAACACCGGACGGCGAGGGCGCCGAACTCGTCGGCCGGGTCGCCGACTCCGTACGCAATGTGGCCACCTTCCTGGCCGACCGGCGCGCCCGGCCCGCCGACGACCACGCCGCTCTCTTCCTCGAAGCGGAACAGTCCCTCCTCTTCGGCCACCCGCTGCACCCCACGCCCAAGAGCCGCGAGGGCCTGTCCGACGCCGAGACCCGCGCCTACTCACCCGAACTCCGCGGCGCCTTCGCGCTCCACTGGATGGCCGTGCACCGCTCCGCCGTCGCCACCGACTCGGCCTGGACGGAGCGCGGCAAGCCCGTACCGGCCGAGCAGCTCGCCGCCCGGCTCGCCGGTGAAGAGCTCCGACTCCCCGACGACACCGTGCCGTTGCCGGTGCACCCCTGGCAGGCCAGGGAACTCGCCGACCGCCCCGACATCGTCGCGCTGCGGGACGCCGGCCTGTTGCACGACCTGGGGCCCCACGGCCCGCGCTGGTGCCCCACCTCCTCCGTCCGCACCGTCTACCGCCCCGACGCGGAGGCCATGCTCAAACTCTCCCTCGGGCTGCGCATCACCAACTCCCGCCGGGAGAACCTCCGCAAGGAACTCGTGCGCGGGGTGGAGGTGCACCGGCTGCTGCGCACCGGCCTCGCCGAGCAGTGGCAAGCTGTCCACCCCCGCTTCGACATCGTCCGCGACCCGGCCTATCTCGCCGTCGACGGTCCCGACGGCACGCCCGTCCAGGGCCTCGACGCCGTCATCCGCCACAACCCCTTCAGCACCACCGACGACGCCGTGTGCATCGCCGGCCTCACCTCGCCCCGTCCCTGGCCCGGGCACGCGGGCGTCCGCTCCCGCCTCGAAGACCTCGTCGGCGCCCTCGGCGGCCGCACCGGCCGCTCCCCGGGCGCGGTGGCGACGGAGTGGTTCCTGCGCTATCTCGAAGCGGTCGTACGGCCCCTGCTGTGGCTCGACGGCACGGCCGGCATCGCCCTGGAGGCCCACCAGCAGAACACCCTCGTGCTGCTCGACCCCGACGGCTGGCCGGTCGGCGGCCGCTACCGCGACAACCAGGGCTACTACTTCCGGGCCTCCCACCGCGCCGCGCTGGAGCGGCGGCTGCCGGGCATCGGCACGGTCAGCGACACCTTCGTCGCCGACGAGGTCGTCGACGAGCGCTTCGCCTACTACCTGGGCATCAACAACGTCCTCGGTCTCATCGGGGCGTTCGGCGCCCAGCGCCTCGTGCGCGAGGAGATCCTGCTCGCCGCCTTCCGGCGGTTCCTCTCCGACGCCGCCGCGGCACCCCCCGCGTACCGCTCGCCGCTTCCGGAACAGCTGCTCACCGCCCGCACGCTGCGCTGCAAGGCCAACCTCGCGACCCGGCTGCACGGCCTGGACGAGTTGGTCGGCCCCGTGGAGACGCAGTCCGTCTACGTCACCCTGCCCAACCCGCTCGCCCCGTGAGACGTGGCGTGCGGACCCCTCCCGACCGGCCCCCACGCCGCAGGCCGCACGCCCGCCCCGGCCCCAGACCACGGACCACCACCGCCCGCCCCCCGACCCCCGTCGTCCGACCGCCGTTACCGGCCCACCGTCCCCGGCGCCGACGCCCCGCGACCCACAAGGCCGCGCGGCAACCGGCCACGAGAGGAGAGCGTCGCCGTGCCATCCACCGATTCCGGCCTCAGCTCCAGCTCCGACGAGACCCTCAACCGTCGGCTCCCGCCACCCCGCGGCCTCCCGGCCGGCTTCCCGGGCCCGGGCCCGCTGCTCGGCGACCCGGGGGACTGGGGGCCGGTCGACACCCCGGGCGGGCCGTTCGCCCTGGTCCCCGTCCGGCCGGAGCGCGATCTCGGCCGGATCACCGGCTGGATGAACGACCCGGCCGTCGCGGCCTTCTGGGAGCTGGCGGGGCCGCCGGAGACCACCGCCGCCCACCTGCGCGGCCAGCTCGACGGCGACGGCCGCAGCGTGCCCTGCCTGGGGGTGCTGGACGGCGTCCCGATGAGCTACTGGGAGCTCTACCGCGCCGATCTGGACCCGCTCGCGCACCACTACGCGGCCCGCCCCCAGGACACCGGGATCCACCTCCTCATCGGTCGCGGCGCCGACCGCGGCCACGGTTTGGGCAGCGCGCTGCTGCGCGCCGTCGCCGATCTCGTGCTCGACCACCGCCCGCGCTGCTCGCGCGTCCTCGCCGAGCCCGCTCTGCGCAACACCGCGTCCGTCGCGGCGTTCCTGACCGCGGGCTTCCGCTTCGCCGAGGAGATCGAACTGCCGGAGAAGCGCGCCGCGTTGATGATCCGCGACCGCGCCCATCGCCATCTGCTCTGACCCGGCGGCCGTCCGTCGACGGCCCCGAACCGGTCCGCCGTCCACCCCGCCGCTCCGGTTGTCCCCCTTACGTGCCGGGGCGGTCCCGCTTCGAGGAGTCCCGCCTTGTCTCCTGAGCCCCAGCCCTCGCACCGCGCCTGGCAGCACGCCGCGCGCCGACTGTTCGCCAAGATCCTCGCGGAGTTCGCCTACGAGGAAGTCCTCGCGCCCGAGCCCGACGGCACCGCCCCCGACGGCACCCCGCAGTACCGCCTGCCGGTCACCGACGAGCTGGTCTACCGCTTCCGGGCCCGCCGCGGCGCCTACGGCCACTGGCGCGTCGACCCCGCCTCGATCACCCCCGACACCGACCCCTTCCACTTCCTCACGCACGCCCACGACACCGTCCTGGGCCTGTCCGGCGACACCACCGGTCACCTCATCCGCGAGCTGACCACCACCCTCGCCGCCGACACCCGTCTCGACGCCACGGCCCTCAGCGCCGCCGATCTCGCCGACCTGGACTACGCCGCCCTCGAAGGCCACCAGACCGGCCACCCCTGGCTGGTGGCGAACAAGGGCCGGCTCGGCTTCTCCGCCGCCGACGCGGCGGCCTGGGCCCCCGAGGCCCGCACCCCCCGGCGGCTGCCCTGGCTCGCCGCGCACCACAGCATCGCCCACTACCGCGGTATCCCCACGCTGGCCACCCCCGACCGCCTCTACGGCGAGGAACTCGACCCCGCCACCCGTCACACCTTCGCCCGCACCCTCACCGACCAGGGCCTCGACCCCGCCGACTACCTCTATCTCCCCGTGCACCCCTGGCAGTGGGACGAGACCATTGCCCCGCTCTTCGCCCCGCAACTCGCGGACAGATCCATCATCGCGCTGCCCACTGACAACGACCTCCGCCTGCCGCAGCAGTCGATCCGTACGTTCCTCAACATCAGCCGGCCCTGGGCCCGTACGGTCAAACTGCCGCTGTCGATCCTCAACACCCTGGTCTGGCGCGGTCTGCCCACCGAGCGCACCCTCGCCGCACCCGCGGTGACCCGTTGGGTGCACGGCCTGCGGGACGCGGATCCGTTCCTGCGTGACGAGACCCGGGTGATCCTGCTCGGCGAAACCGCCTCGGTCACCGTCGAGCACCCCCTCTACGACCGGCTGCCCGGCGTCCCGTACCAGTTCAAGGAGCTGCTGGGCTGTATCTGGCGGGAGCCGATCAGCGGCTTCCTCGACCCCGGGGAACGCGCCCGCACGCTGGCCTCGCTGCTGCAGACCGACCCCGGAGGCCGGGCGCTGACCGCCGAACTGGTGCACCGCTCCGGCCTGGCCCCGCGCGACTGGCTGGCCCGGCTGTTCGCCGCCCTCCTGCCGCCCCTGCTGCACTTCCTCTACCAGTACGGCACGGTCTTCTCCCCGCACGGGGAGAACGCCATCGTGGTCTTCGACGAGCACGACGTCCCCACCCGCCTCGCGGTCAAGGACTTCGTCGACGACGTGAACACCACCTCCGAGCCGCTGCCCGAGCACGACTCCATGCCGGACGACGTGCGCACCGTGCTGCTCACCGAACCGCCCGCCTTCCTCACCCAGTTCATCCACTCCGGGCTGTTCGTCGGCGTCTTCCGCTACCTCGCACCGCTGTGTGCCGACCAACTGGACGTTCCCGAGGCGGAGTTCTGGTCACTCGTACGGGCGGAGATCCTGCGCCACCACGAACGCTTCCCCGCGCTCAAGGAACGGCACGAGACCTTCGACCTGCTCACTCCGCGGATCGAGCGGCTGTGCCTGAACCGCAACCGTCTGCATGTGGACGGCTACCGCGACCGCCGTGAGCGCCCGCACGCCGCGGTGCACGGGACCGTCCCCAACCCGCTGCACGCACCGTGACCGGGCCGGCTGTCAGTGGTCCCGCGTAGGCTTGCAGAGCTATGACGAAGCCCTCCCTCCCCGATCTGCTGCACGCCGCCGTCACCGCCGTCGGCGGCACCGAGCGCCCCGGCCAGGTGGCGATGGCCGAGGCCGTCGCCGAGGCGGTGGGCGGCCCCGCTTCCGACGACTCGCCACAGAGCGAGGACGGAGCGAAGCACGGCTACGCCCACCTCCTGGTCCAGGCCGGCACCGGCACCGGAAAGTCCCTCGGCTACCTGGTGCCGGCGCTGGCCCACGGCGAGCGGGTGGTGATCGCCACCGCCACTCTGGCGCTCCAGCGCCAGCTGGTGGAACGCGATCTTCCGCGGACCGTCGACGCGCTGCATCCGCTGCTGCGCCGCCGCCCGGAATTCGCCATGCTCAAGGGCCGCTCCAATTACCTGTGCCTGCACCGCCTCCACGAGGGCGCCCCGCAGGACGAGGAGGACGGCCTCTTCGACGTGTTCGAGCAGGCCACGCCCACCAGCAAGCTCGGCAAGGACCTGATGCGGCTGCGGGACTGGGCGGACGAGACCGAGACCGGCGACCGCGACGCCCTGACCCCCGGGGTCTCCGACCGCGCCTGGGGACAGGTCTCGGTCTCCTCACGGGAGTGCCTGGGCGCCTCGAAGTGCGCCTACGGTGCGGAGTGCTTCGCCGAGGCGGCCAGGGAGCGCGCCAAGCTGGCCGATGTCGTCATCACCAACCACGCGCTGCTGGCCATCGACGCGATCGAGGGTGCCCCGGTCCTCCCGCAGCACGAGGTCCTGATCATCGACGAGGCCCATGAGCTGGTCTCCCGGGTGACCGGCGTCGCCACCGGCGAGCTCACCCCGGGCCAGGTGAACCGCGCCGTGCGGCGAGCCGCCAAGCTCGTCAACGAAAAGGCCGCCGACCAGCTCCAGACCGCGTCCGAGACCTTCGAGCGCCTGATGGAGCTGGCCCTGCCCGGCCGTCTCGAAGAGATCCCCGAGGACCTCGGTTACTGCCTGATGGCGCTGCGGGACGCCGCCCGTACGGTCATCTCCGCGCTCGGTTCGACCCGCGACAAATCGGTCCAGGACGAGGACGCGGTCCGCAAGCAGGCCCTCGCCTCGGTGGAGAACATCCACGCCGTCGCCGAGCGCATCGCCAACGGCTCCGAGTACGACGTGGTCTGGTACGAACGCCACGACCGCTTCGGCGCCTCCCTCCGGGTGGCCCCGCTCTCCGTCTCCGGCCTGCTGCGGGAGAAGCTCTTCGAGGACCGCTCCGTCGTCCTCACCTCCGCCACCCTCAAGCTGGGGGGCGACTTCAACGGTGTCGCGGCCTCGCTGGGCCTGGCTCCGGAGGGCACGGAGGGGGAGGACGTACCCCGGTGGAAGGGGCTCGACGTCGGCTCCCCCTTCGACTACGGCAAGCAAGGCATCCTCTACGTCGCCAAGCACCTCGCCCAGCCGGGCCGCGAGGGCAGCCGCACCGACATGCTCGACGAGCTCGCCGAGCTGATCGAGGCCGCCGGCGGCCGCACCCTCGGCCTCTTCTCCTCCATGCGCGCGGCCCAAGCCGCCGCGGAGGAGCTGCGTGGCCGTCTGGACGTGCCGATCCTGCTCCAGGGCGAGGAAACCCTCGGCGAGCTGATCCGGACGTTCGCCGAGGACGCCCGTACGTGCCTGTTCGGCACCCTCTCCCTCTGGCAGGGCGTGGACGTACCGGGTCCGAACTGTCAGCTGGTGGTGATGGACCGGGTGCCGTTCCCGCGCCCGGACGATCCGCTGATGAGCGCCCGGCAGAAGGCCGTGGAGGAGGGCGGCGGCAATGGCTTCATGGCCGTGGCGGCGACCCACGCGGCCCTGCTGATGGCCCAGGGCGCCGGGCGTCTGGTCCGCGCCACCGGGGACCGCGGTGTGGTGGCCGTGCTGGATCCCCGGGTCGAGCGGGCCCGCTACGGCTCGTTCCTGCGCAAGTCGATGCCGCAGTTCTGGTACACCACCGACCGCAACCAGGTCCGCCGCTCGCTCGCGGCGATCGACGCGGCGGCGAAGGCGGCGGAGAAGTAACGCGGCCGCGGGCCCGGCGAGGGCCCGCGGACACAGCAGGGCTCCGGGACCGGCGCAGTGGTCCCGGAGCCCGGTCGTGAGGGGTGGGTCAGACCCGCCGCAGCACCGCCACCACCTTGCCGAGGATGGTCGCCTCGTCACCGGGGATCGGCTGGTACGCGGAGTTGTGCGGCAGCAGCCACACATGGCCGTCCTCGCGCTTGAAACGCTTGACCGTGGCCTCGCCGTCCAGCATGGCGGCGACGATGTCGCCGTTCTCGGCCACCGGCTGGCGGCGGACCGTGACCCAGTCCCCGTCGCAGATGGCGGCCTCGATCATGGAGTCGCCGACCACCTTCAGCACGAACAGTTCACCGTCGCCGACGAGCTGGCGGGGGAGCGGGAAGACGTCCTCGACGGACTCCTCCGCGAGGATCGGGCCACCGGCGGCGATCCGGCCGACCAGCGGGACGTAGGACGCGGCGGGCTTGCCGGCGGTCTCGGTCGCCGCGGTCGTCGGCTGGTCGGAACCGCGGACCTCGTACGCCCGGGGGCGGTGCGGGTCGCGGCGGAGGAAGCCCTTGCGCTCCAGAGCCATGAGCTGATGGGCGACGGACGAGGTGCTGGACAGTCCGACCGCCTGGCCGATCTCCCGCATGGACGGCGGGTACCCGCGCCGCTGCACCGAATCCCTGATGACCTCGATCACCCTGCGCTGGCGGTCGGTGAGCCCCGAGCTGTCGGCCCGGATCCCTGGTGGCCTGCCGGGGAGCGAGCGGGCGGGCTTCTGCTCTTCGGAGTCCGACGTGGCGTCGTCCATCGGCGGCCGCTGTGCCTTCTGCGGATGATCGAATCGGCTCTGGGAGTGGCTTGGTGCGGTGATGGTCGCGCTGTCTGCGGTGGTGGTCACGTCGGCCCCTCTCGAAATGTTCTCCCTAGTTAGCCAACGGTAGTTGCTTTCGAAAGGTTGCGCCAAACACACGTTCGAGTGAAAAATTCAGCGATTGGCAGACCTGGGTGAGCGGCTGGGTGTATGGCCGACTGTCGAACCGGTCTGTGACGCGTGCCGGCGTTCCGGGGTCACCGGTCGGCCGGCGGGTCCGGTCGTCGGTGATCCGCGGTCACGGTGGCCGGGCGCCGTGACGTCGCCGATTCTGTCATCCCCGCCCCGCCGCGCCCCCCGTCGGGTGGCTTCCCGTACGCTTCTGGGCGACCCCCCGGCCCGCCTGCGCCGCGACACGCGGTAGGCGGATGTAAGCAGGCCGACACCACATCTAGTGGTTAGATGCGGTCGGCCACCCAGAAGTTGTGGTCCTGGTCCGTCAGGGCGCCGAGGATCGCCTATGCTTGTGGCTGCTCCGGAGGGCCCGTACGGACCCGTCGGGGTTATTCGCCGTACGCCGGGAGCGTTGGCGTACGTACGTCCGTATATCGAGGGTGAGGAGGGTGGAGCCATGCACTGCCCCTTCTGCAGGCACCCCGACAGCCGGGTCGTCGACAGCCGGACCACCGATGACGGGACGGCGATCCGCCGGCGCCGCCAGTGCCCCGACTGTTCCCGCCGTTTCACCACGATCGAGACGGCGTCACTGATGGTGATCAAGCGGAGCGGGGTCACCGAGCCCTTCAGCCGCAACAAGGTCATCGCGGGAGTGCGCAAGGCGTGCCAGGGCCGCCCGGTCACCGAGGACGCGCTCGCCAAGCTCGGCCAGCGGGTCGAGGAGGCGGTGCGCGCCACCGGAAGCGCCGAGCTGTCCACCCACGACGTGGGGCTCGCCATACTGGGCCCGCTGCAGGAACTCGACCTCGTCGCGTACCTGCGCTTCGCGTCCGTGTACCGGGCGTTCGATTCGCTCGAAGACTTCGAGGCGGCCATCGCCGAGCTGCGGGAGCAGCCCGAGGAGCGGCCGCCCGGGCAGGACTGCGGGACTGACGGGGAGGCCGGCGGCCCGGCCGTCCCCGTGCCCGCCACCGCCGCCGACTGAGTTCGGCGCGCATCCAGGACCTGTACCGGGGCGAGAGCAGGGCGCCTCGGTAGCAGAAAGAACAAACACCGTGCCACGGAATGAGTGCGCACATATGGGCGTTTGCCCGTATACAGGGAGGCGGCATGACAGAGACGACGAGCGGCCCGGCACGAGGCTCCCGCGCCAAGGGCAGCAAGGTGAGCAAGGGTCTGCGGATCGAGCGCATTCACACCACGCCGGGCGTGCACCCGTACGACGAGGTGGAGTGGGCGCGTCGTGACGTCGTCATGACCAACTGGCGCGACGGCTCGGTCAACTTCGAGCAGCGTGGCGTCGAGTTCCCCGACTTCTGGTCGGTGAACGCGGTCAACATCGTCACGAGCAAGTACTTCCGTGGCGCGGTGGGCTCCCCGACCCGCGAGTCGAGCCTCCGGCAGCTGATCGACCGCGTGGTCAAGACGTACCGCAAGGGCGGCGAGGAGAACGGTTACTTCGCCTCCCCGGCGGACGCCGAGATCTTCGAGCACGAGCTGGCGTACGCCCTCCTGCACCAGGTCTTCAGCTTCAACTCGCCGGTGTGGTTCAACGTCGGCACGAAGCAGCCGCAGCAGGTCAGCGCCTGCTTCATCCTGTCCGTGGACGACTCGATGGAGTCGATCCTGGACTGGTACAAGGAAGAGGGGATGATCTTCAAGGGCGGCTCCGGTGCCGGCCTGAACCTCTCCCGTATCCGCTCCTCCAAGGAGCTGCTCTCCTCCGGTGGCAACGCCTCCGGTCCGGTCTCCTTCATGCGCGGCGCCGACGCGTCCGCCGGAACGATCAAGTCGGGCGGCGCCACCCGCCGCGCGGCCAAGATGGTCGTCCTGGACGTCGACCACCCGGACGTCGAAGCCTTCATCGAGACCAAGGTGAAGGAGGAGGAGAAGGTCCGCGCGCTGCGCGACGCGGGCTTCGACATGGACCTGGGCGGCGACGACATCACGTCCGTCCAGTACCAGAACGCCAACAACTCGGTCCGGGTCAACGACGAGTTCATGAAGGCCGTCGAGTCCGGCTCGAAGTTCGGGCTGCGCGGCCGCCTGAACGGTGAGGTCATCGAGGAGGTCGACGCCAAGGGGCTGTTCCGCAAGATGGCGGAGGCCGCCTGGGCGTGCGCCGACCCCGGCATCCAGTACGACGACACCATCAACCACTGGCACACCTCGCCGGAGACGGGCCGGATCACCGCGTCCAACCCGTGCAGCGAGTACATGCACCTGGACAACTCCTCGTGCAACCTTGCCTCGCTCAACCTCCTGAAGTTCCTGCGCGACGACGACCTGGGCAACCAGTCCTTCGACGCGGAGCGCTTCGCCAAGGTCGTCGAGCTGGTCATCACCGCGATGGACATCTCCATCTGCTTCGCCGACTTCCCCACCGAGAAGATCGGCGAGACCACTCGCGCCTACCGCCAGCTGGGCATCGGCTACGCCAACCTCGGCGCCCTGCTGATGGCCACCGGCCACGCCTACGACTCCGACGGCGGCCGCGCGCTGGCCGGTGCCATCACCTCCCTGATGACCGGCACCTCCTACAAGCGCTCCGCCGAACTGGCCGCGGTCGTCGGCCCGTACGACGGCTACGCCCGCAACGCCGACGCCCACAAGCGCGTCATGAAGCAGCACTCCGACGCCAACGGGGTCGCGGTGCGCATGGACGACCTGGACACCCCGGTCTGGGCCGCGGCCACCGAAGCCTGGCAGGACGTGCTGCGCCTCGGTGAGAAGAACGGCTTCCGCAACGCCCAGGCGTCGGTGCTCGCGCCGACCGGCACCATCGGCCTGATGATGGACTGCGACACCACGGGCGTCGAGCCGGACCTGGCCCTGGTCAAGTTCAAGAAGCTGGTCGGCGGCGGCTCCATGCAGATCGTGAACAACACGGTCCCCAAGGCGCTCAAGCGGCTCGGCTACCAGCCCGAGCAGGTCGAGGCGATCGTCGCCCACATCGCCGACCACGGCAATGTCGTCAACGCGCCCGGCCTCAAGCCGGAGCACTACGAGGTCTTCGACTGCGCGATGGGCGTCCGCTCCATCTCCGCCATGGGCCACGTGCGCATGATGGCCGCGGCGCAGCCGTTCCTCTCCGGCGCGATCTCCAAGACGGTCAACGTCCCCGAGACGGCCACCGTCGAGGAGATCGAGGAGGTCTACTTCCAGGGCTGGAAGCTCGGCCTGAAGGCGCTCGCGATCTACCGCGACAACTGCAAGGTCGGCCAGCCGCTCTCCGCCAAGAAGAAGGAGGAGGAGAAGAAGGCCGAGCCGGTCGCCGAGAAGAAGGTCGTCGAGTACCGCCCGGTGCGCAACCGCCTCCCGAAGGGTCGTCCCGGCATCACCACCTCCTTCACGGTCGGCGGCGCCGAGGGCTACATGACCGCCAACTCCTACCCGGACGACGGTCTCGGTGAGGTCTTCCTGAAGATGTCCAAGCAGGGTTCGACCCTCGCGGGCATGATGGATGCCTTCTCCATCGCGGTGTCCGTGGGCCTGCAGTACGGCGTCCCGCTGGAGACCTACGTCTCGAAGTTCACCAACATGCGCTTCGAGCCGGCCGGCATGACGGACGACCCGGACGTGCGGATGGCGCAGTCGATCGTCGACTACATCTTCCGCCGCCTGGCGCTGGACTTCCTGCCGTTCGAGACCCGCTCGGCGCTCGGCATCCACTCCGTCGAGGAGCGCCAGCGCCACCTGGAGACCGGCTCGTACGAGCCCTCCGAGGACGAGGTCGACGTCGAGGGCCTGGCGCAGTCGGCGCCGCGCCAGACGGAGTCGGTGAAGGAGTCCACCCCGGCGGTGAAGATCGTCGAGGAGGCCGCGGCCCCGGCTCCCAAGCAGGCGCACACCAACGCCGAACTGGTCGAGATGCAGCTGGGCATCAACGCCGACGCCCCGCTGTGCTTCTCCTGCGGGACGAAGATGCAGCGCGCCGGCAGCTGCTACCTGTGCGAGGGGTGCGGGTCGACCAGCGGCTGCAGCTGATGCGGGACGCCTGCTGGGCGTGAAATAGCTGGTCAGGGCGGTGGAGTCGGTACTCGGCTCCACCGCCCGCGGCGTATTTCCAGCCGTCGGTGTCGTCGCGGGGTCGCGTGGGTCGCGGTGCGGCCGTCGCCCCGGGCCCGGGGGTGCCCGGCCGACGAGCGCGTGCCCGGAAGCCCGGAACAATTCCCGCTTTCGCGTGAAACGATCACCGGTTACGCTCCACCGGCGCGCATCGGGCGCGAACCGGGGGGTGGGGGATATGGACGACAATTCCGCGAGATCGAAGAAGGGCATGGGCGCGGGGGCCCAGGCACTCGCGGCGGTGGTGCTGGTGTCGGGCCTCGTGGGTGGCATGTGGGGTCTGCGGGATCTGGGGGACGTCTCCACGGACGAGCCCGCGCCGGCCGCCTGTGACGGCCCGCATGACGCCCGGCCGTCGAAGCGCGTTTCGGGAGCGCAGCTCTGCACGGCGCTGAACCGGCGGGACCTGCCGGCGCTGCTGGGCACGCCGGACGAGCGTGCGGAGACCGCCGGGGGGAGCGAGAGCTGGACGAAGGACGCCGGCGGCACCAAGACCGTCACGCCGGAAGCGACCGTCGAGCTGAAGACCTACGCCGTGAAGCTCTCGGCGTCGTACGACCACCTCCGGGTTGCCCAGTCGGTGCGCTTCTTGGGGGAGACCGCGGAAGCGAAGAAGGTTCTGGGGCGTCCGGCGGTCCTCTATTCGGACCGCACCATCGCCCTCTCGTTCAGCTTCGACGGCCACAAGATCGGCCAGTCCGACTCCCGGCCCGGTGGCATCGCGCGCAGCCTGGTGGTCGCCAAGGACGCTAAGGACGGCGGCGGTTCCTTCGAGATCGCCCTCTGGCGCCAGGACGAGGGAACGCCCGACGACGAGGCGTTGCTCCGGGTCGCCGAGAAGGTGCTGCCGACGATCCCGGGCTGGAACGCCGGCTGACGAGACGTCTGCGGACCTGGCCGGGGGCCAGGCTCAGGGGGTACTCGGGCGGAACTCGGCACCAGGCGACCTCACGGGCGTTCGGCGGGCACCGGACCGCTGACGGCCTCCTTCGTCGGGTCCGCACCCGGCGTTTCCGTGTGTGCGTCCCCGGGGTGCTGGTGCCGGCGGACGAGGGTGTGCAGAAGTGCGCCGCCCAGTTGGGCGGCGGCGATGGCGAGCAGCAACAGGGGAGGCGGCAGCGCGGCGCCCGCTCCGACGGCGGCCGCCCCGCAAGCCGCCGCGGTGATCTTCAGGCCCGCTCCCAGGGTGAAGATCTGCGTCCTGGCGCGCGGCGGGGCGTACGCCGCCCGGATGCGGAACGTCGCGGTCAGCAGTGGTCCGTCGCACGCGCCTGCCAGCGCGAACAGCGCCGCGCAGACTGCCGGGGACGGCACGAGTGCGGCCGTGGCCAGCGCGAGGCCGGTGCCGCACAGGGAGAGCGTGGCGAGCCGTGGATCGCTGAGGGGCGGCCGCCAACGGGCGAGCGCCAGTGAACCGGCGAACGCCCCGACGGCGAACGCGGTCATCAGGGCGCCGCCCGCGCCGGGGCGCCCGTGGTAGGCGGCGAGCAGCACCGCCGTGGTGGTCAGGCCGCCGATGCCGAGGAACGCCAGGCAGGTGCCCGCGGTGATCGCGCGTAGTTCCCGGACGCGCCAGAGGGCGGCCAGTCCGGCGGCCAGGTCGGCGCGCAGGCCGGTGGCCGGCCGGGCGTCCGTGTGCTGCCGCGCATCCCCGTACGGAAGGCCGCCGGCGGCCGCCACCGCGCCGGCCGCCACCGCGCCGGCCGCCACCGCGCCGAGGAGCAGCATGGCCGCGCCGGGTGACGCCACGGCGGCCGTCACGCCGACCACCACAGGGCCGGCCACCGACGCGGCGTTGTACACCGCCGCGTCCAGCGCGTACGCCCGGTCCTGCCGCGGGCCGGCCGGTACGAGTACGGCGATCAGGCCGGACAGCCCTCCGGAGACGACCGGCCCGCAGGCGCCTCCGGCCACGGCGACGGCAAGCGTCACCGGGGCGGGCGCCCGCGCGATCAGCAGCGACAGTGTCACGACGGCAGCCGCGAAGCCGCTCAGCGCCCCGAGGTAGCAGAGCCTGGGACGCCGCATGCGGGTGGCGAGGGCGCCCACCAGGGGAGCGGCGACGACATGGGGTGCCATCCAGGCGGTGAGCACGAACGCACCCTGGGCCGCGTCCCCGGCTCGCTGCAGTGCCAGTAGCGCGACGGCCACGGCCATGCCTTCCTCCGCCAGGCGGGCACAGAAGGCGGTGGCCAGATAGAGCGGTAATCGCGAGCGCGGTGCGGGGACGGCGGCGGGGGTGCGGGGCCGGGGCATGCGCGTCTCCAGGTGTGCCGACAACTGAGCCGTGGCGTTACGGGTTTCCCGCGGCGACTGGGCATTCGTAACGCCTTTTCAGGAGAAGACGTTACGCTGGAGGTCGGCAACGGGCCAGGGAGATGCGTCGGTTGGGGCGGGAGCGTGGTGTGGGGTGAAGGGTGAGGAGTTGCCGGGGCGGGGGTTCCGGCCCGGCGAGCGATTGATCGATCTCGCCAACGCGGTCCGTGCGGATCCGGAGTTGTCCCGGGACGCGCTGGCCGAGCTGCTGGCGCACCATGGGGAGAGCCGGGAGGACCTCACCCGGCGGGAGTTCTCCAGAAGCGACGCCGAGGAGTTGAGGGCGGCGGCCGCCCGCCTGGCCGCTCTGCTCGCCGAGTCCGATACCGACCGCGCCGCCCACGGCATCAATGTCCTGCTGGCGGAGTGCGGGGCCCGCCCGCGCCTCTCCCGGCACGGCGGACACTCCTGGCACCTGCACATCGACCAGGGGGACGACGCGAGCTGGGCGGAGTGGTTCCTCGCCTCAAGTGCCCTTGCCCTGGCGCAGATCCTCACCGAATACGGGCGGGCCCCCTGGGGGGAATGTGCCGCTTCGCGGTGCGGCAGGCTCTATCTGGGCACGGGTCCGGGGAGCGCGCGCCGATACTGCTCGACCGCCTGCGCCTCACGGGAGCGGGCGGCGGCACATCGCCGCCGCAAGAAGGCGGACGGGTAGCGGCGGGGAGGCGGCCCTTGAGTCCGCCTCCCCGCCGCTGCCCTGGCGTCCGCTGCGCGGTCGCCGACTTCCGTACGCGCGGCGGGTGCCGGGGGCGTCAGTGCCCCATCGACCGTGCGAACGTGTCCGGGTCGGTGTCGAAACCCCGGACCGTCGCGTGGAAGCGCCAGTTGCCGGTGTCGTCCCGGGTGAATTCGGCGACCGTCGCGGCGGTGGCGTCCGCCACCTCGGCGAAGTCGTTCACGGCCAGGTCGGTGTACCCCTCGCGGACCCGTACGGCGGTGTTCTCGATGTCGCCGAAGACCTTGCGGCCCTCACCCTGCTGGATGGTCACTCCGACCACGACCCGGGCGTAGGTGTCGGAGAGCCGGTCCAGTTCCAGGGTCATGACCTCGTCGAAGCCGAAGCCCTGGCCGGTCCGGCTGTCCCGGTTGAGCGCGATCGTCCCGTCGGGCGAACGGCTGTCGAAGTGCACCAGATAGGCCGGGTCGCCGTGCGGAGCGTCGGCCGGGTAGGTCGCCGCGATGATGTCGAGGTCATGGTCCGGGGCGCCCATCGGGCTGGGGTCCCACTTGAGCGTTACCTCGACTTTCTCGATCCCTTTGTTGAGCGTGCTCACCGCGCTTCCCTTCGTCATCTCCCGGGGAGGGCGGACCGACCCGTGCGATCGGCGGGCAGCTCCCCGGGACTTCCCGTTGGCTGCCATCGTGTCACGCCCGCTGCCCCCTGGGGCCGGAAGGAACTGCCCCTGGTCAGACACAGGTTGGGGTCCGCCGAGGATGGCCGGAAAGCGCCCTCGGGGCCAGGTGGGGCGGGGTGGGCGACTCAGGAGGTCTGCTCGTTCCAGAGCTGGTTGAGGTGTCCGTCGAGGACGTCCAGCGCCGCGGTGGGGGAGAGATGGCCGATCAGGACGTGGGTGGTGAGGCCGTCGGCGAGGGCGAGGAGGCTGCGGGCCGCCCGCTCCGGTGCGGGGGTGTCGCAGCCCTCGATGATCAGCTGGGTGAACACCTTGTGCAGATCTGCATAGTTACTGCGCAGCGTTTCGGCCAGCGGCGGGCTCACGGCGGCCTGTGCGGCGAAGGCCAGCCAGACCCGTGCCTCGGCGCGCCGCTCCTCCTGGACCAGGGAGATCTCGCTCGCCGCGTGCCCCAGTGTCGTGCGCGCGGACTGGGCGGGCGAGGCGGTCAGGCGGGCCGACAGCCGTGCGGTGACCTGTTCACCGACGTGACCGAGCGCGAAGACCAGCATCTCCTCCTTGGTGCCGAAGCAGCGCTGCACGGCCCCCATGGACACCTGTGCCCGGGCCGCGACATCGCGGAGGGTGACGCCCTCCAGGCCGCTCTCGTCGGCGAGTTGGCACACCGCCTCGGCGATCTGCCGCCGTCGGCTCTCGTGGTCCACCTGCTTGGGCATACGGTGCGCTCCGTTTTATTCGATGCGTGTGTATCGCTACCAGGTTACGATGCCGAACCGATGCGGGCGCATCGGAACGGATGATGTGCCCCGGGAAGGGAAGGTCATGCACAACGCACTGTGGAAGAGGTCGGCGCGCGCCCAGGCCCTGGCGGTACGCACCGGTGAGGTGTCCGCGCTCGCCCTGGTCGACGCCCATCTGGACCGGATCGCCCAGGTCAATCCCGCCGTCAACGCCGTGACCCAGCTGCTCGCCGAGCGCGCGCGGGCCGAGGCGGCGGAGGTCGACCGCAGGCGGGCGGCCGGTGCCGAGCTGGGCCCCCTGGCCGGAGTGCCCTTCACGGTCAAGGAGACCACCGCCATCGAGGGCGTACCGACGACGTTCGGTGCGGAGCGCTTCCGTGACTTCGTCGCGCAACGCGACGCGCCCCCGGTGGCGCGGCTGCGGGCGGCCGGAGGCATCCCGATCGGGCACACCAACATGCCCACCCTCGTCCTGGCGGGCATCCACAGCCGCAGTGAGCTGTTCGGGGACACCGTGAACCCGTGGTGCGCCGATGTGACGCCGGGCGGCTCCAGTGGTGGTGACGGTGCGGCCGTGGCCAGCGGGATGGCCGCACTGGGCCTCGGCAACGACTCCGGAGGGTCCGTGCGCCTCCCGGCGTCCTTCTGTGGCGTCGCGGCGCTGAAGCCCACCTACGGACGGTTCCCCGCCGATCACCGCATCGGACCGGACGATCCCACTCTCGCGGCGCAACTCCTCGTCGTCGACGGCCCGTTGGCCCGCACGGTCGACGATCTCCGGCTGGCGTACGAACTGCTGGCCGGGACCGACCCCCGTGACCCGAGGGCGCTACCGGTGCCCCTGTACGGCGAGCCGCTTCCGCGCCCCCTCAGGGTGGCCATGGTGACCGACCCGGGTGGGCACGGCGTCCACCCCGCCGTCCGCAAGGCCCTGGAGAGCGCCGCGGACGCACTCCGGGACGCCGGGTACCGGGTGGACGAGGTGGCGGACGTGCCACGGCTGGACGACGCCCTCGACGCGTACGGCGGGATGATCTGCACGGAGTTCGCCACCACCTGGCCCGTGGTCAAGCCGCTGCTCGGCGAGGGCGGTCACCGCTACATCGAGATGGGGGTGCAGCGGGCCCGCCCCGTCGAGCTCGCCGAGTACCTGCGGCTGACCGGGGTGCGGATGGGCATCCAGCGGGACTGGGCGGTGTTCCAGGAGGAGTATCCGCTGGTCCTGGGGCCGGTGTTCACCGACCCGCCGTTCGCGCCGGGGGAGGAGGCGCGCGATACGGAGAGCCATCGGCGGGTGCAGAACGCCCTGCGGCTGTGCTCCGCGACCAGCTTCGTCGGCGTTCCCGCGGTGGCCGTGCCCACCGGGGTGGTGGACGGGCTCCCGTACGGCGTGCAGCTGATCGGGTGCTCCTATCGGGAGGACCTGTGCCTGGAGGCCGCTGAGGCGGTGGAACGGCGACTGGGGGTCCTGACGCCGGTCGACCCGCGCCCGTAAGGAAGTTCGGGGTGGTCGGAGTGTGACGCGCAGTGATCCGGTTTCGCTCCCGGGCCGTACGATGGCGCGGTGCTGGTCAAGTGGATTCGCCTCACCGTCGTGGACCGTCGAGGGTTCGAGCGGGGGCAGCGGAAATGGGCGGGGCTGCTGGGTGAGCCGGGGTTCCGAGGGCAGGGCGGGGGGTGGAGCCGGGGGCGGCCGGGCGTTGCGCATCTGGTCGCCTTCTGGGAGAGCCGGGCCTTCTACGACTCCTTCATGGCGCGCTCCCACGACCGGTTGGCGGCTTCCCAGGTCGGCACCTACAAGGACGCCCAAGTCCGCTTGTTCGAGCACGAGTTTGACGTGAAGGTCGGCTTCCGCCCGGTGTTCGGCGATGTCGACGTGCTGCGGCTGGCGCACTGCCAGGTGCGCCAGGACCGGGTGGATCACTTCATGCTGATGCAGGAGAAGGTCTGGAACCCGGCGATGGCGGGCTCACCGGGCATGCTGCGCGGGATGCTGGGACGCGCGCCGGGGGAGGAGTTCCTGGTCCTGTCGATGTGGCAGTCGGCCGCGGAGCGTGGGAAGTACCGGCCCGAACGGGTGGAGCGGCTCGCCCTGCGGGCCCAGATAGCCGCGGACGTCCAGGCGATCGCCGGGGACGTGGTGCAGCTCGAACCGTCCTGGACGGTGTGACGGGCCGGGGCCGCCGGCCCGGCACCGCCGGGTCACCTCGCCCCACTACGTGCCGGCCGTGCCGACGGTCGTGAACACCCCCGCGCGGGCGGCGGCCAGTGCAGCCGCCACGGCCTGCCCGGCCAGCGCGTCGTCGACCGGCTCGCGGGTGATGAACAGGCGGAAGAAGAGCGGCGCGGAGACGGCGCGGACGAGTGCGCCGGCGTCGACGCCGCCGGTCGCGGGGGCGGGCAGCTCGCCCCGTTGGAGCGCCCGCTCGACGAGTGGCTCACAGCGCGCGAACCGCTCCGCGTAGTACGCGCGCAGCGCCTCGGCCGCGCGCTCCGACTGGAACCCGGCGGCGATCATCGCGGACCCCGAGGCCGCCACCGCCGGGTCGGTGAAGGAGGTGACGACCTCCTGGGCGAGGGCGTGCAGATCGCCCTCCAGCGAGCCGGTGTCGGGTGGGAGCCAACTGTCCTCGCCCGCCAGGTCCAGCGCGTCCACCACCAGGCCCTCGACGTCCTTCCAGCGGCGGTAGAGCGTCGTCTTGTGCACGCCCGAGTGCTCGGCGACATATTCGACGGTCAGGCCCGGGTAGCCGTGCTCGCTCAGGCCGGCCAGCACGGCGTCGCGGACGGCGGCGCGGGTCCGGGCGGTGCGGCCGCCGGGCCGCCGGGTGCCGGGGGTGGGGGCGGCAACCCCGGGTGCGTCCTCGTTCGCCTTCTCGCCGGTCAATTGCAACTCCTGTTGCGTTAGGTAAGTGGATTGTGTCATCATCATCGTAATGCAACAACGGTTGCATTTGCTCGGGGGAGGCTCGCATGCCCACTCAGATCTCACTGCACGACCTCACCAAGACGTGCGGCGACCGCCTGCTGTTCGACGGTGCCTCGCTGTCGATACGGCCCGGGGAGCGCGCGGGCGTCGTGGGGGAGAACGGCGCCGGCAAGTCGACGTTGCTGCGCCTCATCGCGGGCACCGAGCGGCCCGACGACGGCCGCGTCGTGCTCCACGCCGACGGCGGGGTCGGCTACCTCGCGCAGACCCCGGACCTCCCGCCGCAGCACACCGTCCAGGACGCGATCGACGTCGCCCTCGCCGACCTCAGGGGGATGGAGCGCCGGCTGCGAGTGCTGGAGCGTGAGCTGGGCGAGGCGCCCCCCGGCCGCCTGGCGGAGTACGGCGATCTGCTCACGCTCTTCGAGCTGCGCGGCGGATACGAGGCCGACGCCCGCGTCGAGAAGGCGCTGCACGCCCTCGGGCTCGAAGGGCTGGGCCGTGAACGGCTGCTCGGCAGCCTCTCCGGAGGCGAGCAGGCCCGGCTGGGGCTCGCCTGCCTCATCTCCGCGGCGCCCGAGGTCATGCTCCTCGACGAGCCCACCAACCACCTCGACGCGGCCGCCCTGGACTGGCTCGAAGAGGCCCTGCTCGCCCACCGCGGCACGGTCCTCGCCGTGTCGCACGACCGCCTCTTCCTCCAGCGGATCGCGACCTCGATCGTCGAGGTCGACGCCGACCGCCGCAGCATCGTCCGCCACGGCGAGGGGTACGGCACCTTCGTCGCCGCCAAGGCCGCCGCCCGCCGGCATTGGGAGCAGGAGTACGCCCGGTGGTGCGAGCAGATCGCGCAGCTCACCGACTTCGCGGACGGCGCCGCACGCGGGGTGGCCCAGGGCCGGGCCATGAAGGACAACAACAAGATGGCGTACGACCGGGACAAGGGCCGGGTCCAGGCGTCCGTGGCCGGCAGGGTGCGCAACGCCCAGGAACGCCTCCGCCGGCTGAGGGAGAGCCCGGTTCCCCGCCCGCCGGAGCCCCTGCGCTTCACAGCCGCGCCGGACCGTGGCGAGGCCGACGGCACCCTTGTCCGGCTCGACGGGGTGCGGGTCGGGGACCGGCTCTCGGTGGACTCCCTCACCGTCGCCGCCGGCGAACGCCTGCTCGTCCATGGGGCCAACGGCGCGGGCAAGACCACACTCCTGCGGGTCCTCGCCGGGGTCACCGCCCCGGACGGCGGCACGGTTGTCCGCCGGGGCCGTATCGGTTTCCTCGCGCAGGAAATACCGGTCTCCCGCCCTGCCCAACCCCTCCTGGCCGCCTTCCGGCTGGGCCTGGCCGGCGATGCCGAGGAACTGACCGACCGGCTGCTCTCCTTTGGACTGTTCCGCGAACGCGACCTCCAAGTGCCCGTCGGGGCGCTCTCGGCCGGCCAGCGGCGCCGGCTCGCCCTGGCCCGGTTGCTGGCCCGCCCCGCCGATCTCCTGCTGCTCGACGAACCGACCAACCACCTGGCGCTCGGCCTCGTCGAAGAGCTCGAAGCCGCGCTGGCGGCCTGGACCGGTGCGCTGGTCGTGGTCACCCACGACCGTCTGCTGCGCCGGCGCTTCGGTGGCCGCACCTATGAGATACGCGACGGGCGCCCGGCCCTTGTCGCCCGGTGAAGCCCGGAGCGCGGGTGAACGGAGCGGGCGAGGTCCACGGTGAGGAGTGGACCGGCAGGGCCGACGGGGCCGGCAGGGCTGACGGGGCCGACGGGGCCGGCAGGGCTGACGGGGCCCGCGAGTGGGAGTGAGTGGGCGGAACCGGCGGGACGACGACGGCCGGGCTCGGACGCGTGCGGCATGCACACAACTACGTCCGCGGTCCGCCTGGTGGGCCCGGCCGCCCCTGATCTGCCGTACGGGCCTACGCTGGCGGCATGGCTCGGCCCCGACGCATCGTTCTCATCCGCCATGGCGAGTCGGAGGGGAACATCGACGACACCGTCTACGAGCGGGAACCCGATCATGCGCTCGCTCTCACGAAGGCGGGGCGTCGGCAGGCGGAGGAGGCCGGAGCCACGCTGCGGTCGATCTTCGGCGACGAACGGATCTCCGCCTATGTCTCCCCCTACCGCCGGACCCACCAGACCTTCCAGGAACTCGGCCTCGACCCCGGCAGGGTCCGGGTGCGTGAGGAGCCCCGGCTGCGCGAGCAGGACTGGGGCAACTGGCAGGACCGCGACGACGTCCGGCGGCAGAAGGCGTACCGCGACGCCTACGGCCACTTCTTCTACCGCTTCGCCCAGGGGGAATCCGGCGCCGACGTCTACGACCGGGTGGGCGCCTTCCTGGAAAGCCTGTGGCGCAGCTTCGAGGACCCGCACCACCCGCAGAACGTCCTGCTGGTCACGCACGGCCTCACCATGCGGCTGTTCTGCATGCGCTGGTTCCACTGGTCGGTGGCCGAATTCGAGTCGCTGTCCAACCCCGGCAACGCGGAGTGGCGCGCCCTGCTGCTCGGCCCGGACGGCCGCTACACCCTCGACCGGCCCTTCGAGCGCTGGTGTGAACCCGAGCCTTATGGCATCACCGGTTAGAGTGCACAACGATGACCCCCGATCACCGTGACGCAGACCGCTGTGCGCGGGCTCTGGCGAGCCTGCGCGGACTGTCCGTGGGTGACGCCCTCGGCTCCCAGTTCTTCGTCCCCGCGAATTACCCCGCCCTCAGGCGCCGCGGGCTGCCGCCCGGACCCTGGCAGTGGACGGACGACACCGAGATGGCCTGCTCCGTCCTGGCCGTGCTCACCACCCACGGCCGGATCGACCAGGACGACCTCGCCCGGTCCTTCGCCGAGCACCACGACTTCGACCGGGGCTACGGTCCCGCCGTCAACCGCCTCCTCCGGCTGATCCGCGAGGGCGGCGACTGGCGTGAGCTGGCCTCCGCGCTCTTCAACGGCCAGGGCTCCTGGGGCAACGGGGCCGCCATGCGCATCGCTCCCCTCGGCGCCTGGTATGCCGACGACCCCGAGCAGGCCACCCACCAGGCGGAGATCTCCGCCTACACCACCCATCAGCACCGCGAAGCCGTCGTCGGCGCCATGGCGGTGGCCGCCGCGGCCGCCCTGGTGGCCGACCCGACCCGCGAAACCGGCCCCGAGCAGCTGCTCGACGGCGTACTGGAGCTGATTCCGCGCAGCGCCGTACAGGCCGGGCTGCGCCGCGCCCGCGACATGCTCGACTACGCCGACTCCGGGACCGTCGCCGCCGTGCTCGGCTGCGGTCGGCGCACCAGCGCCCACGACACCGTGCCCTTCGCCCTCTGGGCCGCTGCCCGGCACCTCGGCAACTACGAGCGGGCGTTCTGGACCACGGCGCAGGCCGGCGGCGACGTCGACACCACCTGCGCGATCGTCGGCGGCGTCGTCGCCGCCGGGCACGACGGCGCCCCGCCCCAGGCATGGCTGGAGGGCACCGAGTCCCTTCCGTCCTGGGCCCCCGTTCTCGCCGACTGACCGGACCCGCCCACCGGGCTCCCCCCCCGCCACCAGATGATCGTCCGCCACCCCTCCCGCGTTCAGCCATGCCCACAACCCGCCGTGCGCGACGGCCACTTCGGCCCCGTGCGGGCGCGCACGACGCCCGGTCGCGGGGGCCGCACACGTGCGCCGCACACCGTCCGCGCCGGGCTACGCGTACCGGCCGGTAGCGGTGTCCGGCGCCCCCGCTCCCACCGGTGCTCCCCGTATTCGTCCCCAGGTTCGGATCCGATGCGGACGGCCGGCCCGAATAGGCGTAACCTTGCTGGCGCCATGCCGTACGTGCCCCCCACCCATTCCGTCGAGCGATCATTGCGCGCCACAACCGGCGCCAAGATCGTTGCAGGGATCGACGAGGTCGGACGCGGTGCCTGGGCCGGTCCGGTCAGCGTCTGCGCGGCCGTCACCGGACTACGCCGACCGCCCGACGGACTCACCGATTCAAAGCTGCTGACTCCCAAGCGCCGCGCCGAACTGTGCGACGTGCTCGGCGCCTGGGTCACGGCGTACGGCCTGGGGCATGCCTCGCCGGAGGAGATCGACGCGCTCGGTATGACCGCGGCGTTGCGCCTGGCGGCCGTACGCGCCCTGGAGGCGCTGCCGGTCCGGCCGGACGCGGTCATCCTCGACGGCAAGCACGATTACCTGGGCACGCCCTGGCGGGTCCGCACAGTCATCAAGGGCGACCAGTCCTGCATCGCGGTCTCCGCCGCGTCCGTGATCGCCAAGGTGCGACGCGACGCGATGATGGCCGAACTGGGCCTGGAATACGCCGACTTCGACTTTGCGGCCAACGCCGGCTACCCCTCGCCGACCCATCGCATCGCCCTGGAGGAGTACGGTCCCACGCCGCACCACCGAGTGTCGTGGTCCTACATGGACGCCCTGCCCCGGTGGCGGCATCTGAAGAAGGTGCGCATCACCCCCGAAGCAGCCGCTCTGGAAGCCGGTGGCCAACTCGGCTTCGACTTCTGAGCGGTGCGGGCATCAATTCGGTACCCGATGACATGTCCCGCACCTATGTTTGATAGACATCGTCTTATGCCTCTCATCCCCGAGGAGCCTCAGATTCACGAGAGTGTCCCGGGTCCCCGCGCAACTCCGGCCGCCGGCCGCACCGCGCCGACCCCCCGTCCTGTTCCTGGCCCCGGTCCTCGCCCCGCACCTCCGCGTGGCGCCCCCGCGGCCAGCGCCCGTCCGGGCAAGCCCGGACCTGCTGCCCCGCCGCGCGGGCCGGTCGCCGCTCCGCCGGCGCAGCGCACCGGCTCGTCGCAGCCCCCCACGGGCAAGACCGGCACCGCAGGAGCGCAGCTCCAGCTGATCCCGGCCCCTGCCGACGGCGCCATCGACGCCGCCGACGAGGCCGTGGACCTGCTGCTGGACTCCGGGCGCGCCCCGGGCGAGATCCTGGTGCTGACCACCGGCGACGCCCACCCGTGGGCCGCGCACGAACTGTCCTTCGGTGAGGCGTCCTACTGGGCCCAACACGACGCCGCGGACGATGTGTTCTACGCGGACGCCGCCGCCGGGCGTGCCACCGGCCGGCCCGTCGTGATCGTCGCCCTCAACGGCGGTCCGGACGAGACCGCCGCGGTGGCCCTGCCTTCCGCGATGGCCCGTGCCCGAACGCTGCTGATCGTCTGCGGTGACCCGCAGCGGATCAACAGCGTCCTCGGCGCGAACGCCTGACCGCTCCCGCCCGCAGCAGCCCGTCGGCCTCGGAGGCCGACGGGCTCGCTCGCGTTCCCGAGGGGTGAGCCGCCACTCGGTCCGGTCAGCGTGCCGCCGTGTGCCGGTGCGCTTCCGGGGCGCCGCCCCCGGTGCTCCTCGGCGTCACTCCCCCCTGGGGGAGGGCCGGGGCCGCACGACGGGAGTCCGGGCGCTGCGGGGGCGTACCGGGGGAGTCCGGGCGTGCCGCGCGTGCACGGTGTGGCGTCGTACGCGCGGTCGCCGCACGGAGTCCCTCCGCGCCCTGCGGGGCGGGGGCCGGTGAACCGGGGCGGCGGCCTCCGCGGCCCTCGCCGAGCACCTGCCACCGGTCGGGCGTCAGCGTGATGTACGCGCCGCAGCGCAGCCCGTGCAGGGTGCAGGCGTCGCGCAGCCCCCACATCCACGCGCCGTCGGCCTCCGTCCAACGGGCCTCGCCCGCACGGCAGTAGAGCAGCACCGCCGTCCGCACCGGGGTACGCAGCCGCAGGTCGTGCGGGATCACCCGGCGCAGGTGCGTCAGCAGCGCGTTGCGGTACTCCCAGCCGTCGGGAGCGGCCGCGGGCTCGGTGAACGACGCGCTGGCCGTCACCCGTTCATGGAGATCGAGCACCGCCACGATGGCCGTCGACGGCCCCGGGCGATGACGGTCGTGCAGGCCGGTGACAACCTCGCGGGGGTTGCGCAGCAACGGGATGCCGGCGGAGGCCCATTCGGCGGGCTCCAGCATCCGGCCCAGTCGGGCGGCGGGATCGGCGGACGCGGGCGGGGACGTATGCGGGGGCGGGGCGAAGCCGAAGGTCACGTTCCTCCCTTCGTCTACGCGTCAGCGCAACGGGCATGCCCGGGTGCGCCGGTGCACCACGACATGGCCCTGCCTGACCACGGACGGCCGGTTGGGGAAGCAACTCCAATTCTCGCGGTCGCACAGCGATGCGGGCAACGAGCAATTTCCGCACCCGCCCGTTAACGCCCCTTGATTCGCAAATGTCGCCTCCCGTCGCACCGGCCGCGCGCCGAACCGCCGCCGCTACCCCTGTACGGCGAGGACCAGCGGAAACACCCCCTCCGCGCCGGCCTTGCGCAGCAGCCGGGCGGCCACCGCCAGGGTCCAGCCGGAGTCGGCGTAATCGTCCACCAGGAGCACCGGGCCGCCGGCGGACGCCAACGCCTCGGCCAGCTCCGGCGGTACGCCGAGCGAACCGTGCAGGGCCCGCAGGCGCTGGGCGCTGTTGCTGCGCGGAATCCTGCCCTCGGCGCCGTCGTCCGCGGAGGTCACCGTGCCCAGGAACGGCATCCGGCCGACCGCGGCGATCCGCTCGGCGAGCGACCGGATCAGCTGCGGGCGGCTGTGCGAGGAGAGACAGACCACACCCACCGGGCGGTGCGGTGCGTCCGCCGCACCCGAGGCCCAACCACCGGGCCCCTTGGCCCAGTCGGCGAGCACCGTGACCACCGCGGACGCCACATCGTCCGGAATCGGCCCGTCCGGTGCCTGCGGTGCGAGCATCGGCCGCAGCCGGTTGCCCCAGCCGATGTCCGAGAGCCGTCCCAGAGCCCGGCCGGTCGCCGCCAGCTCGCCCGCCGGAATGCGCCCCTTGAGGTCGATGCCGACGGCCGGCAGCCCCGTAGGCCACATCCGCCTCGGCTCCACCTCCACGCCCGGGCGCCCCAGCTCACCGCGCGCCGCGTCCAGCGAGGCGGCGGAGACCTCGGTGCCGAACCGCGCACCGGCGCAGTTGTCGCAGCGACCGCACGCCACCGCCGCCTCGTCGTCGAGCTGGCGGCGCAGGAACTCCATCCGGCAGCCCGTCGTCGTGGCGTACTCCCGCATGGCCTGCTGCTCGGCCTCGCGCTGACGGGTCACCCAGGCATAGCGCTCGGTGTCGTACGTCCAGGGCCGGCCCGTCGCGATCCAGCCGCCCTTGACGCGCTGCACGGCGCCGTCCACGTCGAGCACCTTGAGCATGATCTCCAGCCGGGACCGGCGCAGCTCGACCTGAGGCTCCAGGGCGGGTAGCGACACCGGCCGGCCGGCCGCCGCCAGGACGTCCAGCGTCTCCCGGACCTGCGCCTCGGGAGGGAACGCCAGCGAGGCGAAGTACTTCCAGATCGCCTCGTCCTCACGGCCGGGCAGCAGCAGCACCTCGGCGTGCTCGACGCCACGGCCCGCGCGGCCCACCTGCTGGTAGTACGCGATGGGGGACGACGGCGAACCCAGGTGCACCACGAAACCCAGGTCGGGCTTGTCGAAGCCCATGCCCAGCGCGGAGGTCGCCACCAGCGCCTTGACCCGGTTGGCGAGCAGATCGTCCTCGGCCTGCTGACGGTCGGCGTTCTCCGTCTTCCCCGTGTACGACGCCACCGTGTGACCCCGCTGGCGAAGGAACGCGGTGACCTCCTCGGCGGCGGCGACGGTGAGCGTGTAGATGATCCCCGAGCCCGGCAGCTCGGGCAGATGATCCGCGAGCCAGGCGAGACGGTGCGCGGCATCCTGCAGCGGCAGCACGCCCAGGCTGAGGCTCTCCCGGTCGAGCGCACCACGCAGCACCAGCGTCTCGGCGGCACCCTCGCCCGTCCCCAGCTGCTCCGCCACATCGGCCGTCACGCGGGCGTTGGCCGTGGCGGTCGTGGCGAGCACGGGCACATCCGGCGGGAGGTCGGCGAGCATCGTGCGCAGCCGTCGGTAGTCCGGCCGGAAGTCATGGCCCCAGTCGGAGATGCAGTGTGCCTCGTCGACCACCAGCAGGCCGGTCGCCGCCGCGAGCTTGGGCAGCACCTGATCACGGAAGTCGGGATTGTTGAGCCGCTCGGGGCTCACCAGCAGGACGTCCACCTCGCCCGCCGCCACCTCGGCCTGGACGGTGTCCCACTCCTCGGTGTTGGCGGAGTTGATCGTGCGCGCGCGGATCCCGGCCCGCGCGGCGGCGTCGACCTGGTTGCGCATGAGCGCGAGCAGCGGCGAGACGATCACCGTCGGTCCGCTGCCGCGCTCCCGCAGCAGCGCCGTCGCGACGAAATAGACCGCGGACTTGCCCCAGCCCGTGCGCTGCACGACCAGCGCCCGACGGTGCTCGGCGACCAGCGCCTCGATCGCCCGCCACTGGTCCTCGCGCAGCCTGGCCTCCCCGCCGGGATCCCCGACGAGGCGCGACAGGACGGCGTCGGCTGCGGCACGCAGCTCTTCGTTGCTCATGCCCCCATGCAACCCGATGCCACTGACAACGCGCGAACCCCCACCCGAAACTGTGGATAACCCCGTCACCCGGGAGTTATCCACAGGGGTCGCGGGGCGGAGGCGAATCGCGGGATCTTCGAGCCATGAATCCGCACAGCGACCCGAGCAAGCACGGCATCGACAGCAACTCCACGGAAAATGCGCCGCCGGTCTCCCCGACCGACCCGGCCTCCGCCTCCGTGAATTCCACCCACTCCCACTCCGACTCCGACTCCGCGAATAACGACGCGAGCGCGAATAACGCCGAGCGTAAAGACCCCGCAAATCTCACCGAGAAGACCGCCCACTCAACGCCCGCCGGCCAATCCGACTCCGCGCAGAACTCCGCGCCCGCCTCCCAGTCCTTCACCGCCGCCCACACGGAAGCCGCCCCTCCCGCCGAAACCCAGGTCACCCTGCGCGGCCCGGCCGAACTCGCCGACGCCCTGCCCTATCTCATGGGCTTCTATCCGGACGATTCGATCGTGATGGTGGCGCTGCACGGTGAGCGTGGACGCTTCGGCGGCCGGGTCCGGCTCGGCATCCCCGCCGACACCGCCCAGTGGCCGGACGTCGCCGACCAACTCGCCGACTGTCTGATCTCGGCGGGCCCGGACGACGCGGCCCCACCCGCGGCGATCATCGTCTACCTCTGCCAGGAGCCCGCGCCCGGTGAGACCGGCCGCGACGTCAAGGACCGGCTGCGCCCGCTCGCCCAGCGACTGCGCACCGCGTGCGGCGCACTCGACGTGCCGGTCCTCGAAGCACTGTGCCTCTCCAACGGCCGCTTCTGGTCCTACTGCTGCCCGGACTTCCGCTGCTGCCCCGCCGAGGGCACCCCGATGGTCATGCCGGGTACGTCCGTGATGGCGGCCGCCGCCGCATACGCGGGAATGCAGGTGCGCGGCTCGCTCAAGGAGATGGAGGCGCGGCTGAAGCCCCGTACCGGACGGCGGGGAGCCGAGCAGGAGAAGGCCCTGGACAAGGCGGCCGGCGCGCTGGTCCCGCGGATGCTCGGAAACGAGAGCGCCCTAGCGGTCCGCCGGGCCACCCTCGACCTGGCGGAAGCGATGATCCACCGGTTCCGTCAGGACACCCCCTCGGGCAGCAACCGGGCCCGGGACGCCTGCGACGACGCGCTGATCACCGACGCCGAGGCGGCCGATCTCATCCTCGGCCTCCAGGACCGCTGCACCCGTGACCGCGCCGCCGAGTGGATGGACGGTTCCGCCGCGGCACCGGCCCTGCGGCTGTGGCGCGCCCTCGCCCGTCGCTGTGCCGGCGGCTACGCGGAACACGCGGTGGCCCCCGTCACCCTCGCCGCCTGGGTGTGCTGGTCCACCGAGGACGGGCCGTCGGCGCGGATCGCCCTCAGCCACGCCCTGTCCCTGGACCCCGAGTACACCTTCGCCCAGCTGTTGCATCGTGCCATCAACGAGGGACTCGACCCGGAGCCGCTGCGCCGATGCCTGCGCGAACAGCGTCGGGAGGCGATGGGCGAGGAGAACGCGCCCGCCCCCGCCGCCGGCACGCAGTCCGCACTCGCCGGCAAGGAGACGCCCCGCTCCCCGAAGCGGCCGGACCCGGCCCGTCCGGAAGCCGCCACCCGCCCCCGCGGACCGCGCGGCGCCACCGGCCCCGGCGGCCGTACGACCGACCGGCGTACCAGGCGCCGGGCCGGCCGGGACGACGACCGGAGCCGGCGATGATCACACCAACCCTGGACGGCCGCCGTGACCTGCGCGCCGGCCGCACCGTTCACCTGAGTGGCGTAGGCCCTACGGAGCCCCGACCCCCTCAGGGAGCGCACAGCGTGCCAGGCATCGTCCCCACCACCCAACCCGCCCGCCGCCCGGCCGAAGAGCGCCGCGCGGCACCGTCCCGGGCACCGCAGCCGCAGCCCGTTCACACGTCGCTGGTCTGCGTGGCCCTGCCGGCCCTCGCGGTGTCGCCTGCCTCCGGGCAGTTGACCGGCGACGGCCTGGACGGCTTCTACCGCGACGGCAGGCGGATCCTGTCCCACTGCGCGCTCCGGGTCGCGGGCAGCGAACCGGTCATCGTCCAGGGGCGGTTGACGGGCCCCGGCCGTGCCCGCTTCCTCGGCACGATCCGCAGGAGCGGGGAGCGCGGCCCCGACCCGGAGATCCGCATGGAGCGCCTGCGGTACGCCGACGGCACCGAGGAGATCACCTTCCGCAGCAGCGCCGCGCGGCCCGTGCGGCTCCCGGTCGAGATCAGACTCGGCACGGATCTGGCCGAGCTCGGGGCCGTTGCCGTGGGCCTTCCCGGCCCCGAGCTGCGGGCCACCGTGCACGGCTCCGGGCTGCGCTGGTCCGGACCGGGGGTACACGCCGTGGTCTCCGCGACGCCCCCACCGCAGGACGCCCTGGCCTCGGCCGGGTTGCTGCGCTGGGAACTGGAACTGCCGCCCGGCGGACGGCGCACGATCGAACTGCGCGCCGCACTGGAACGCGCCCCCCAAGTCCCGGGCGGCGGCCCCTCCACCGGGCCCGGACGGTCCGGGAGCGCGCGCATCCCCGGGCCGCGCAGCGGGATGTTCGCGCCGCGGACCCGCGGCGACCGGCCCCCGCGCCCCTGGGCGGACGCCCGGCTGGAATGTGACGACCACCGGGCCGACACCCTCATGACGGCCGGTCTCAACGATCTCTACGGCCTCGTCACGCGTGACCCGGCCGCGCCCACGGACGTCTACGTCGCGGGCGGCTTCCCGTGGCGTTGCGGCCTCGCACCGGCCGAGGCACTCTGGGCCGCCCGGATGCTGCTGCCGCTCGGCACGCGGCTCGCCGCGGGCACCCTGCGCGCGCTCGCCCGGAGCCAACACACCACGCCGGGAGCAGATTTCGGCCGTCTTCCCGGCGCGCTCCGGGACGCCAGCCCGCACGCCCCGCCGAGCTGCACCGGCATCGAGGCGACGCTGCTGTTCCCCACCGTCCTTGCCGAGGCGCGCCGTTGGGGGCTCCCGGAGCAGGAGGTCGAGCGGCTGCTGCCCGCCGCCGAGCGCTGCCTGAGATGGCTGCGGATCGCCGGCGACCCCCAGGGACGGGGCGGCGGCCGCGCCGGCTACGTACCCGACCCCGCGCCCGGCGGGCCGTACCGCTGCGAGACCCAGGCCCACGCCCATCGCGCCGCACTCCTGGGCGCGGACCTCCTGGAGGCGTACGGATCGTCCGACGCGGTGGTCCTGCGGGAATGGGCCGCGGAGCTGCGCGCACGGTTCCGTACGGACTTCTGGATCGAGGATCGCTCGGGCGGCCGGCCGGCCGCCCTGCTCACCGCCGACGGGCGACCGGTTTCCCCGCTCGGATCCACCGCGGCCCATCTGCTGGACCCCGGTCTGCTCGGCGGCGGCACCCTCGCCGACGGTCTGCTGGACGCGGCACAGACCGACCAGCTCGCCAGGCTGCTGGGCGGCCCGGCGATGGACTCCGGGTGGGGACTGCGGGCGCTGGGCGCCAAGGAGAGCAGTTACAACCCCTTCGGCCACCGCAGCGGCGCGGTCCGCGTCCACGAGACGGCCGTCGCCGCCGCCGGGCTGGCCGCGGCCGGCCACGAGCGGACGGCCGGCGCGCTGACGAAGGGTGTTCTCGACGCCGCGGAGAGCTTCGGGTACCGCCTCCCCGAGATGTACGCGGGGGAGCAGCGCACCGAGGACGGAGCCCCCGTTCCGCACCCGGCGGCCTGCCGCCCGGCGGCGGTGGCGGCGGCCGGCGCGGTGCACCTCCTCGTCGCACTCACGGGTCTGCGTCCCGACGTCCCCGCCGGGACGGTGTCCCTGCGGCCGCTCGGCACGGCCCCGCTCGGCGCGATACAGCTCACCGGCCTGAGCGTCGCGGAGCAGCCGTTCGCCCTGCGGGTCAGCCGACTCGGCATGGGCATGGTCGAGGCGGCGGCGGAAGGTCTGCAACTGGGGGCGTGAGGTGTCCTTGCGGACCTGTTTATCGTCAGGCGGACGACTATGATCGCGCCATGCCTCCCTACGACCCGTCGGCCTTCCCGCCCTTCGCTGTCACCGTCGACCTGGTCGTGCTCACCGTGCGCCGCCATGCCCTGTGTGCGCTGGCGGTACGCCGCGGTGAGCCGCCGTTCCAGGGCCGCTGGGCGCTGCCCGGCGGGTTCGTCCGGGCCGACGAGGACCTCGGGGACGCGGCCGCCCGGGAACTCGCTGAGGAAACCGGCCTGCACGCGCAGTCCCCCGAGGGTCCGTCACCCGTCTACGGCGCACACCTCGAACAGCTCGCCACGTACGGCGACCCCAAGCGCGACCCCCGGATGCGCGTCGTCAGCGTCGCGCACCTGGTCCTCGCCCCCGACCTGCCCGCCCCCACGGCCGGCGGCGATGCCCACAGCGCGCGCTGGGCCCCGGTGGAGACCCTGCTGGAGCAGGACGACTCCCGCGCCCGCGAGGGCGAGATGGGGGCACCGCTCGCCTTCGACCACGCCAAGATCCTCAGCGACGGTGTCGAGCGGGCCCGCTCGAAGATCGAGTACTCCTCCCTCGCCACCGCCTTCTGCCCGCGCGAGTTCACCGTGGGCGAGCTCCGGCGGGTCTACGAGGCGGTCTGGGGCGTGGCGCTGGACCCCCGCAACTTCCACCGCAAGGTGACCGGCACCCCCGGGTTCCTGGTCCCGACGGGCGGCACGACCACCCGGCAGGGCGGCCGGCCCGCACAACTGTTCCGGGCGGGTGGGGCGACGTTGCTCAACCCGCCGATGCTGCGCCCTGAGGTCTGAACCCGGCGCACGCCGCCGGGGCGCCGGTGTGAGCCGGTGACGCGGCGCCCGCGGCCGTCGGGTGCCCGCGGCCGGCCGCGCCGCCCGTCACTCCTCAACTGCCGTGAAGCGCAACGCCGGTGCAACGGCGGACGCGCCGGTCCGGGGCGTACTCAGTTCCGTCGTATGAGGGTTGGCCGCCGCACCGCGCGACGCCCCCGTCGAGGCTTCCGGCGCCTAGTGATCTCCGGTCGGCCCGTCAAGCGGCCCTCCGGAATCGACCGAGGCATTTCGGTCGTGAGCCGGCTCGTGAATCAATTCTCGGAATGCGCCCCCGTGTTGGTCGCTAACCGCTCTGGCCTGCGGTGATGTAGCCATGGTGGCGGAGAGCTTCGTGTTCTGACCGAATAAAGCACCTGTTTTGACGCTGCGTTGTGATGGGCGTTGTCCATAACTCGCCGCAGGGAGCGCATTTCTTTCCGATAAAGCGTCAATTCAGGGATGGGGGGCGATCACCCTTTCGTGTGCTTTTCACCAAAGACCTCAAGGGCGTTAAGGGTGTCGCCGACAAAGGATTCGTGAGTACCCTTGCGCACACCATGATGACCGCGGCTCGCCCCGGCGACACCGGCCTCGCAGGCCCGGGCGAGCTTGACCGCTACCCCTACGCGAACGCCGCCAACGCTGCGAACGCAAACAACGCAGCCGGCCCGGACCGCGCCGAGCGTGTTTCGCAGGTCTGGGACAGCCCGGAAGCAGATATCGGCAGGGTCGGTCGACGCGCGGCGGGCAGCCGTGGCCGTGGACTGCACGGACAACTCGTCCAGCAGCTGGGCCAGATGATCGTCTCCGGCGATCTCGGCGCCGACCGCCCGCTCGTCCCCGAGGAGATCGGCCAGCGCTTCGAGGTCTCCCGCACCGTCGTCCGCGAGTCGCTGCGCGTCCTGGAGGCCAAGGGCCTCGTCAGTGCGCGCCCCAACGTGGGCACCCGGGTGCGCCCGGTCAGCGACTGGAACCTCCTCGACCCCGACATCATCGAATGGCGCGCCTACGGGCCGCAGCGCGACGACCAGCGCCGGGAGCTGTGCGAGCTGCGCTGGACCATCGAGCCGCTGGCCGCCCGGCTCGCCGCCGGGCACGGCCGCGAGGACATCCAGCAGCGGCTCGCCGACATGGTCGAGATCATGGGCCACTCCGCCGCCCAGGGCGACACCATGACCTTCTCCCGCGCCGACGCCGAGTTCCACTCGCTGCTGCTGCAGCTCGCCGGCAACCGGATGCTCGAGCACCTCTCGGGCATCGTCTCCGCCGCCCTGCACGTCTCGGGCGGTCCCGGAGGCGGCTGCGAGCGGCCCGTCGACACGTCCGTGGGCCAGCACATGCGGGTCGTCGACGCCATCGGCGCCGCCGACGCCCCGGCGGCCGAATCGGCGATGCGCCAGCTCCTCGCCGCCCACAGCGAGGGCGCCGGCCAGGGCCCCGGGACGCCCGTGGACCACGTCGTCCCCGCGCCCCGCGAGCACTGAAGCCCCGTACCCGACCGCGTACGGATCGTAGGCGCCGCGCGACCCCCGTGCCCCGCGTACCCCCTCGGGCGGGGCACGCCGTACGCGGCGAAGGCGCACAGGACCGCCGGATCCGGGGCTTCGACCGGATCCGGCGCAGGACCTTGGGAGGGTTGCATGTCATATGACTGGGAATGGGTCGTTATGGGGTGTGACTCGGGCCACGCAGATTGGGCGTAACGCTCTTCAGGGAAGCGCGATGACTTAAGAGGTGATAGCCGAGGAGGGAATACGAGCGGCGTTCGTGACGCTGTTCAACTCCCCGGTTGCCCCTGCGCCGTCGGTCCATCCCCACCGGCGGTCGTCGGCTCCGATCCACAGTGGACGGGGTCGGAAGCCGTTTCCATCGTTCCGAGAGGTTGTTCGTGTCGGCCAGCACATCCCGTACGCTCCCGCCGGAGATCGCCGAGTCCGAGTCTGTGATGGCGCTCATCGAGCGGGGAAAGGCAGATGGGCAGATCGCCGGCGATGACGTGCGTCGGGCCTTCGAGGCTGACCAGATTCCGCCAACCCAGTGGAAGAACGTTCTGCGCAGCCTCAACCAGATCCTCGACGAGGAGGGTGTGACGCTGATGGTCAGTGCCGCAGAGGCGCCCAAGCGCACCCGCAAGAGCGTCGCAGCGAAGAGTCCGGCGAAGCGCACCGCCACCAAGACCGTCGCGGCCAAGACCGCCACGGTCAAGAAGACCACCGCCGCCGCCCCCGCCCCCGTGGCGGACCCGACGGCCGGTGAGTCCGAGTCCGCGCCTGCGAAGAAGGCAGCGGCGAAGAAGACGACCGCCAAGAAGACGGTCGCGAAGAAGACCACGGCCAAGAAGGCCACCGCGAAGAAGACCGCGTCCAAGAAGGACGTCGACGAGCTGCTCGACGAGGACGTGGTCGAGGAGACCCCGACCCCCGGCAAGGACGCTCCCGAGGCCGCCGAGGGCGCCGAGAACGCCGGCTTCGTGCTGTCCGACGACGACGAGGACGACGCCCCGGCGCAGCAGGTCGCCGCGGCCGGCGCCACGGCCGACCCGGTCAAGGACTACCTCAAGCAGATCGGCAAGGTCCCGCTGCTCAACGCCGAGCAGGAGGTCGAGCTCGCCAAGCGCATCGAGGCGGGTCTGTTCGCCGAGGACAAGCTGGCGAACTCCGACAAGCTCGCCCCCAAGCTCAAGCGTGAGCTGGAGATCATCGCCGAGGACGGCCGGCGGGCCAAGAACCACCTGCTGGAGGCCAACCTCCGACTGGTCGTCTCCCTGGCCAAGCGCTACACCGGCCGCGGCATGCTCTTCCTGGACCTGATCCAGGAGGGCAACCTCGGTCTGATCCGCGCGGTCGAGAAGTTCGACTACACCAAGGGCTACAAGTTCTCGACCTACGCGACGTGGTGGATCCGCCAGGCCATCACCCGCGCCATGGCCGACCAGGCCCGCACCATCCGTATCCCCGTCCACATGGTCGAGGTCATCAACAAGCTGGCCCGCGTCCAGCGCCAGATGCTCCAGGACCTGGGCCGCGAGCCCACCCCGGAGGAGCTGGCCAAGGAACTCGACATGACCCCCGAGAAGGTCATCGAGGTCCAGAAGTACGGCCGCGAGCCGATTTCGCTGCACACCCCGCTGGGCGAGGACGGCGACAGCGAGTTCGGTGACCTCATCGAGGACTCCGAGGCGGTCGTCCCGGCCGACGCGGTCAGCTTCACCCTCCTGCAGGAGCAGCTGCACTCGGTGCTGGACACCCTCTCCGAGCGCGAGGCCGGCGTGGTCTCCATGCGCTTCGGCCTCACGGACGGCCAGCCCAAGACGCTCGACGAGATCGGCAAGGTCTACGGCGTCACGCGTGAGCGGATTCGTCAGATCGAGTCGAAGACGATGTCCAAGCTGCGTCACCCGTCCCGCTCCCAGGTGCTGCGCGACTACCTCGACTAGTCCAACCGGCCTGATTAACGCCACGAGCCCGGCACTCCAGTGTGGAGTGGCCGGGCTCGTCGCGCGTCCGAGTGCGCGGCGAGGCCGATTCGGGTCACTCTGGGTGGGCGCACACTGTCCGAGAGTCAGGAGCTCGTATGCGTCGGAGCGCACGCGCCGCTTGTGGAGCCCTCGCGCTGGTCCTTGCGCTGCCGGCGTCGGCGGTGGCGGACGAATCGGTGATCGGCGGAAAGCCCGCCCAGCTGTCCCAGAGCCCCTGGGCGGTGGCCCTGGCCTCCCACGACCGCTTCGGGGCCCAGCGGTCCGGACAGTTCTGCGGCGGGGTGCTCGTCGGGCACTCCACGGTGGTCACCGCCGCGCACTGCCTGAGCAAGGAGGTGCTGGGCGTCCCGTGGCAGCAGGTGAAGGACCTGCGGATCGTCGTCGGCCGGGACAATCTGACCGGTGGTGGTGGCCAGGAGCTGAAGCCGGCCAAGATCTGGGTGAATCCCCGCTATGACAGGTGGACGAACGAGGGCGACATGGCCGTCCTCACGCTCGAAAGGCCCGTCCCGAACCGACCCATCCCCATAGCGGGACTGCGTGACGCCGCCTACCGGCCGGGCGGCCGGGCCACGGTCTACGGCTGGGGCGACACCACCGGCGCGGGTCGCTATGCGACACGGCTACGGTCCGCGCACGTCAATGTGCTGCGCGACGCCATCTGCACGCGGGCCTATCCGGGAACCGCGGACGGCACCTACCGGTCCCGGTCGATGCTGTGCGCGGGGGAGCCGGACGGGGGCCGGGACGCCTGCCAGGGGGACAGCGGCGGGCCGCTGGTCGTGCGCGGGCGACTGGTGGGGCTGGTGTCCTGGGGGACCGGCTGCGGGCAGGCAGGCAATCCCGGGGTGTACACGCGGGCCTCGGCCCTGCTCCCGGCGGTGGCGGCACATGGGGCCGGCTGAGACGCGGGGAGCGATGGGTGAGAGGTGAGCGGACGCACGAGTGCGGGCGGTCTCCCCGGGGTGCCGGGGAACCGCCCGCCGCACGGCGCTTTGCCGCTGCTCGCTCGTCGTGGATGCGAAGTGTCAGCGTTCCTCGTCGGACGCAGACGCCGGAGGGGCGGTCAGCCGCTCCGTCTCGTCCTGTATTTCCGCGGCGATCTTCTTGAGTTCTGGCTCGAACTTGCGACCGTGGTGGGCGCAGAAGAGCAGTTCTCCGCCGGACATCAGGACGACGCGCAGGTATGCCTGGGCGCCGCAGCGGTCGCAGCGGTCAGCGGCCGTCAGCGGGCTCGCGGGTGTCAGAACAGTAGTCACGTCGCCTCTTCTCTAGCTCGACGAGCTGTCGTACCAGGGTCAACATCCAACCAGGCCGAAAACGTTCCCGCTCGTGCCTTTTCCTCGAAAAAATTCTTCGAGGGGGCCGGGTGCTGCCGGGTGGCGGCGAATGAGCCGTATTGCTTGGTGGTCTGATTCACGTTGGGTGCTGGGTCTGTCCCCCCGGCTGGCTTGCCGGTTGTTGATGAGGACGTGCCCGGAGCCTAAATGGTTCATGCCTCGAAGGGAACGTGATGTGCACGTCATCCGGACGTCACCCCAACGAGCGATCGAACGTACGAGCGAAATTCTACTACCATGAGCATGCGTACGGGTGGCGTCACATCGGCTCTACTGGGCCTCGGTACCCTCTCACCGGCGACACCGCCACAACCGAGTCCGCGGAATGCGGACTGCCAGAAATTCAGCGAGGAGCGAACCGCGTGACCGCCGAGATGTCCGTGCCGTCCACCGCAGTGCTGACCGGGGCAGACCGGGACGGGTCCAACTACACCGCGCGGCATCTGCTCGTCCTCGAGGGCCTCGAGGCCGTCCGCAAGCGCCCCGGCATGTACATCGGCTCGACGGACAGTCGCGGCCTGATGCACTGCCTGTGGGAAATCATCGACAACTCCGTCGACGAGGCCCTGGGCGGCTACTGCGATCACATCGAGGTGATCCTCCACGACGACGGGTCGGTGGAGGTCCGCGACAACGGTCGCGGCATCCCCGTCGATGTCGAGCCCAAGACCGGCCTGAGCGGCGTCGAGGTCGTGATGACCAAGCTGCACGCCGGCGGAAAGTTCGGCGGCGGCTCGTACGCGGCCTCCGGCGGTCTGCACGGTGTGGGTGCCTCCGTCGTCAACGCCCTCTCCGCGCGGCTCGACGTCGAGGTCGACCGCAGCAGCAAGACGCACGCGATCAGTTTCCGCCGCGGCGTCCCCGGGATCTTCACCGAATCGGGCCCCGACGCCCCGTTCGACCCGGGCAACGGCCTGATCAAGGGCAAGCGGATCGCCAAGACCAAGACCGGCACCCGGGTGCGCTACTGGGCCGACCGGCAGATCTTCCTCAAGGACGCCAAGCTCTCCCTGGAGACGCTGCACGCCCGCGCCCGGCAGACAGCCTTCCTCGTGCCGGGGCTGACCCTCGTCGTCCGCGACGAGCGCGGCATCGACGGTGCCGGCAAGACCGAGGAGACCTTCCGCTACGACGGCGGCATCAGCGAGTTCTGCGAGTACCTGGCGCAGGACAAGGCCGTCTGCGACGTCCTGCGGCTGACCGGCCAGGGCACCTTCAAGGAGACCGTCCCGGTCCTCGACGACCGTGGGCACATGACACCGACCGAAGTCACCCGGGAACTGGGCGTCGACATCGCGCTGCGCTGGGGCACCGGCTACGACTCCACGGTCAGGTCGTTCGTCAACATCATCGCCACCCCCAAGGGCGGCACCCACGTTTCCGGCTTCGAGCGGGCGGTCGCCAAGACCGTCAACGAGGTCCTGCGGTCGAGCAAGCTGCTCAGGGTCGCCGAGGACGACGTCGTCAAGGACGACGCCATGGAGGGTCTCACCGCGGTGGTGACCGTCCGGCTCGCGGAGCCGCAGTTCGAGGGCCAGACCAAGGAGGTGCTGGGCACCTCCGCGGCTTCCCGGATCGTCGCCCAGGTGGTGAGCCGGGAGCTGAAGGCGTTCCTGACCTCGACGAAGCGGGACGACAAGCAGCAGGCGCGCGCCGTCCTGGAGAAGATCGTCGCCGCGGCCCGTACGCGCATCGCCGCCCGCCAGCACAAGGAGGCCCAGCGGCGGAAGACGGCGCTGGAGTCCTCCTCGCTGCCGGCCAAGCTGGCGGACTGCCGCAGCGACGACGTCGACCGCAGCGAACTCTTCATCGTCGAGGGTGACTCGGCACTGGGCACCGCGAAGCTGGCGCGGAGTTCGGAATTCCAGGCGCTGCTGCCGATCCGCGGCAAGATCCTGAATGTCCAGAAGGCATCGGTCTCGGACATGCTCAAGAACGCCGAGTGCGGCGCCATCATCCAGGTCATAGGGGCCGGATCCGGCCGCACCTTCGACATCGACGCCGCCCGCTACGGCAAGGTCATCTTCCTTGCCGACGCGGACGTCGACGGTGCCCACATCCGCATCCTGCTGCTGACCCTCTTCCAGCGCTACATGCGGCCGATGGTCGAGCAGGGCCGGGTCTTCTCCGCCGTCCCGCCGCTGCACCGCGTCGAACTGACGAATCCCAAAAAGGGCCAGGACAAGTACATCTACACCTACTCGGACAACGAACTGCGCCAGACGCTGCTCGAACTCCAGGCCAAGAAGATCCGCTACAAGGACAGCATCCAGCGCTACAAGGGCCTCGGTGAGATGGACGCCGACCAGCTCGCGGAGACGACGATGGACCCGCGCCACCGCACCCTGCGCCGGATCAACATCAGCGACCTCGACGCGGCCGAGAAGGCGTTCGACCTCCTGATGGGCAACGAAGTGGCGCCCCGTAAGGAGTTCATCACCAACTCCGCCGCCACTCTGGACCGTTCGCGCATCGACACCTGAGCGCACCGCGGCTCGTGACGGGCGTCTCTCCACCCCCGGGTGGAGAGACGCCCGTCGCGCTTTCCACCCGGGACCCACCCTGGCGCCGATCCGGGCGCCCGCGGCTCTCCGTAGCGTCGGAAAGGTCGGAAATCCCCGTCCCACGGAGGCTCAGGTCATGAGCGGCCTGCTCAACATCGTTGTGATCGTCGCGGCTGTCGCGTTCGTGTTCATCCGGCAGTTCCAGGCGCAGCGCCTCACCGCCGAGGGCCGGAAGTGGTGGCTGATCCCCGCCGTTCTGACGTTCCTGGCGGTGCGGCAGCCCGGTCTCCTGGACCCCCACCACACGACGGCCTCCGTGGTCCTGCTCGGTGCCGAGCTCCTGACCGCCCTGGCCTGCGGCGCCGGGTGGGCCTGGACGACGCGGATATGGACGGACCCGGACGGCGAGGTGTGGACCAAGGGCAGCTGGGCGGCGGCCGGCGTCTGGCTGGGCGCGATGGCGCTGCGGGCCGGCCTCATGGGGATCGGCGCGCTCCTGGGCGTCCACCAGGGCAGCGCCGCGATCATGCTCGGCGTCGCGGCGATGCTGCTGACCCGGTCCGGTGTCACCACCTGGCGGGCCCAGGGCATGCGGCAGACGTACCGTGTTCCTGTCGCTGGATGAGGCCCTGCGGACCGTACCGCTCCGCACCGACGAAGGACCGTACGTGCCGCTGAACTCCTGGACGAGCTGGCCCTTGAGGGAGGCGCTGTCCCGGGCTGGCGTCAGCGGCGCCCGGCTGTGGATCGGCCGGTCGATGCGCATCCTGGTGGTCGCGGGACTGGTGTGGTCCACCCTGGTGGGGCCGGGCTTCCGCGGCTGGTCCCTGGTGGCGGCGCTCGCCGGAACGGCCCTCGTACTGCTGGCGTTCCGCGGCTTCTTCCGGATGACGCTGGCACGCCGTCTGTGGCCGTCCGTCGCGCTGTTCGCCGTACTGGAGGCGGCGGCCTTCGGATTCCAGCACGCCGGGGCGCACGCGCCCGCGATCGTCCTGTGGTGCGCCTGCGCCATCACCGCCATGGAGCGGTTGCCGCTGAGCGCCGCCGTACCGTGCTCCGCCGCCGCCCTCGGGGCCTACGCCGTGGTGAACACCGACAACTGGCTGACGACGGTGGCCACCACCGGGGGGCTGGCGCTGGCCGGCTACGTCATCCGGCTGGACGCGGAGGCGCGCGGCAATGCCCATCGGCTGCTGGCCCAGGAACGCGCGGCCCGCAAGGCGGAGGCGGAATCGGCGGCGCTGACCGAGCGGGGGCGGATCGCACGCGAGATCCACGATGTCCTCGCCCACAGCCTCAGCGCCCAGTTGGTGCACCTGGAGGCGGCGCGGTTGCTGATCCAGCGCAGCACCGACCTGGAGGCGGACCGCGAACAGCTTCTGGAGCGGGTGGTCGCGTGCCGCGGAATGGCCCGTGAAGGGCTTGACGGCACCCGTGAGGCCCTTTCGGCCCTGCGCGGGGAGATGATCCCGATCGAGGACTTCCTGCGCCGTCTGACGGCCGCTGAGGGCGTTCGCCTCGATGTCACCGGAGAGGCTCGCGCGCTGCCGGCCGAGGCCGGCCTCGCGGTCCGCAGGGTGGCCCAGGAGGCGCTGACCAACGTACGCAAGCACGCCCGGGGAGCCCGGGTGCACGTCCGGCTGGAGTACGCGGACGAGGAGGTGGGCCTGGAGGTGCGCGACTCCGGCGGCCGCGAACCGGCCGGTGAGCTGGCCGGGAGCGGTTCCGGGTACGGTCTGCTCGGGATGCGGGAGCGCGCCGAACTCCTCGGCGGAACGCTGGAGTCCGGCCCCGATGAGGAGGGTTTCGTGGTGCGGTTGCGGGTGCCCGCATGACGGCGCGCGTCGTGGTGGCCGACGACCAGACGGTGGTGCGCGAGGGAATCGTGATGCTGCTGGGGCTGTTGCCGGACATCGAGGTCGTCGGATCGGCCGCGGACGGCGAGGAGGCGGTCCGTCTGGTGGCCGAATGCGCCCCGGACGTCGTCCTGATGGACCTGCGCATGCCGCGCTGCGACGGGGTGGAGGCCACCCGCCGGATCCGCGCCGACCACCCCGGCACCCAGGTCGTGGTGCTCACCACCTACGCCGACGACGACGACCTCTTCCCCGCCCTGCGGGCCGGCGCCCGCGGCTACCTGACCAAGGACGCGGACGGCGACGAGATCGCCCGAGCCGTCGCCGGCGTGCTCTCCGGGGAGGCCGGCCTCTCGCCGCAGATCCAGCGCAGGCTCCTGGAGCGCGTCACGGAGCCCGTGAGAGCCGTGCCGCCACCGCCGGACGAGCCGCCGGACGGGCTGACCGCCCGCGAGGTGGAGGTGCTGCGGCTGGTCGCCGAGGGCCAGTCCAACCCGGAGATCGCCCGCACGCTGCACGTCTCCACCGCGACCGTGAAGACCCACATCAACAACCTCTTCGCCAAAGCGGGGCTGCGGGACCGCGCCCAGGCCATCCGCTACGCCTACCGCCACGGCCTCGCACAGCCACCCGGATAACTCATCACCTGATGGGGTGAAGGGTTCGGAATGAGACATCCGGGATCTTCCTTTCTGTCCACCCTTGCCCGCACGGACAGCAAACCCGTGCAACAAGGAGAGTTCGGTGGACAAGCAGGACGGCCGCTCGGCCGGTGAGCCAGGGGCCGTACGGCTCGACGACCCCTGGTACGACACCCTCGCCTCCGGGTGGGGCCAGGCGCGGGACGCCGCGGAGCCGGCGGGCGAGGGGGCCCGTACACCGGCGGCCCCGCCCCGGGCGCAACCACGGTCCGCGACCCACGACGAGATCTATCTGGCGGTGCAGCGCAGCGGGGCCTTCCAGGAGGTGCGGCGGCGCTACCGGCGGTTCGTCGTGCCCGCCACGGCGGCCTTCCTGGCCTGGTACCTGGCCTACGTGGGCGCGGCGGTCGCCGCACCGGGCCTGATGGCCCGGCCCGTCGCGGGGGCCCTGAACGTGGCGATGCTCGCCGGGCTCGGCCAGTTCGCCACCACGTTCCTGCTCACCTGGGCGTACGCCCGCCACGCGCGGCTGCGCCGGGACCGTGTGGCGCTCGACATCCGCTGGGAGACCCAGGAGCTGACCGGGGGGAACGCCCGGTGACCGGCGACCACCAGACCCTCGCGCTGGTCCTGTTCAGCGGGTTCATCGCGGTCACGCTCGCGATCACCACCTGGGTGAGCCGCCGCCGGCGGGGCTCCGCCGAGGAGTTCTACGCCGGCGGCCGGCTCTTCTCGCCCATGGAGAATGGTTTCGCCATCGCGGGCGACTACATGTCCGCCGCGTCCTTCCTCGGCATCTCCGGACTCATCGCCCTCTTCGGCTACGACGGCATGCTGTACCTGGTCGGCTTCCTCGTCGCCTGGCTCCTCGTGCTCTTCCTCGTCGCCGAACTGGTCCGCAACTGCGGACGGTTCACGCTGGCCGATGTGGTCGCCGCACGGATGCGGGAGCGCCCCGTCCGACGCGCGGTGGGCGCGGCGTCGGTCACCGTGTCCGTGCTCTATCTGGTGGCCCAGATGGTCGGCGCCGGCAGCCTGGTGTCGCTGCTCCTCGGTGACGCGGGGGCGCAGGCCCGTACCTGGATGGTGATCGGGGTGGGCGCCTTGATGGTGTTCTACGTCGCCTTCGGCGGTATGCGGGCCACGACCTGGATCCAGATCGTCAAGGCCGTGCTCCTCCTGGGCGGCGCCCTCGCCCTGACCACGCTGGTGGTGCTCCGTTTCCACGGCGATGCCAACGCGCTGCTGAAAACCGCCGCCGAACGCAGCGGCCACGGAAAGGACTTCCTCGCACCGGGCCTCAAATACGGCGGCGACTGGACCGCGCGGCTCGACTTCATCAGCCTCGGGCTCGCGCTCGTCCTGGGGACCGGCGGGCTGCCGCACATCCTGTCCCGCTTCTACACCGTTCCCACGGCGCGTGCCGCCCGTCGGTCCGCCGTCTGGGCCATCGGACTGATCGGCGGCTTCTACCTGATGACCATCGTGCTCGGCTTCGGCGCGGCCGCCGTACTGGGCAGCGACGCCGTCCGCGCGTCCAACACGGGCGGCAACACCGCGGTACCGCTGCTCGCCCTCGACCTGGGCGGCGGCGCCGGTTCGACCGGCGGAACGGTGCTGTTCGCCGTGGTGGCCGCGGTCGCCTTCGCCACCATCCTGGCCGTGGTCGCCGGCCTCACGCTCGCCTCGTCCGCGTCCGTCGCCCACGACCTGTACGCCTCGCTGCGGCGCCCGCGCGCCGAGGAGCGGGGCGCCCGGCGCAGTGAGGTGGCCGTGGCCCGCATCGCCGCGGTGGCCGTCGGCGCGGCCGCCATCGGCCTGGCCCTGCTCGCCCGGAACCTGAACGTCGCCTTCCTGGTGGGCCTGGCCTTCGCCGTCGCCGCGTCGGCCAACCTCCCGGCCCTCCTGTACGCCCTGTTCTGGCGGCGCTTCACCACCAGGGGCGCGGTGTGGTCCGTGTACGGCGGCCTGATCCCGGCGCTCACCCTGGTCGCCCTCTCACCGGTGGTCTCCGGCAGCCCGGATGCGCTCTTCCCGGGGCAGGACTTCGCGGTCTTCCCGCTCGCCAACCCGGGGGTGGTGTCGATCCCGCTGGGCTTCCTGATGGGCTGGCTGGGCACGGTGCTGTCCCCGGAGGCGGCGGACGCGGCGCGGCATGCGGAGACGGAGGTACGGGCGCTCACCGGGGCCGGCGCGGCCTGAACGTCCGGCCGGACGACGGGCGTCACCGGCCCGGGCGACCGGCCGGAACGGGCCTCAAACCCAGTCGTAACGATGCTCGGGACGGCCGGTCTCGCCGTACCTGAGGCTCAGACGCACCCGTCCGGCGCGCTCCAGGAGCTTGAGGTAGCGCTGCGCGGTCTGCCGGCTCAACCCCGCCTGAAGGGCGACTTCCTGGGCCGAGAGCGGGGCGTCCGCGGAGCGCAGGACGGAGCGCACACGGTCGGCGGTCGCGGTGGAGTGCCCCTTGGGCAGCTCGGCCGGACCGGCATTGGCCGCGCCCAACGCGCCGAAGATCCGGTCCACTTCGGACTGCTCCGCCTGCCCGCCGTCGGCGAACGTACGGTGCAGCGCCGCGTAGCTCTCCAACTTGGAGCGCAGGCCCGCGAAGGTGAACGGCTTGACCAGATACTGCAGCGCGCCGTGCCGCATCGCCGCCTGTACGGTCGCCACGTCGCGGGCCGCCGTCACCATGATGACGTCGGTGAGCAGTCCGCGCCGCCGCAGATCGGCCACCAACTGGAGCCCCGTTCCGTCGGGCAGGTAGTGGTCCAGGAGGATCAGATCGACGGGGTGGGTCTCCAGGGCCGCGAGGGCCTCACCCGCGCTGTGCGCGACACAACTGACCCGGAAGTCGCTGACCTTGGCGACGTACGCCGCGTTGATCCGCGCGACCTGTGCGTCGTCGTCCACGACGAGTACGTCGATCATCGCCCGGCCTCCCCGGACTTCGGGACCTCTGTGGACGCCGTGGCCTCCGTGGCGTCCGCGGCGCGGCCCGCGCGCCGGGTTGCCGCGGCCTGCCCGGTGGCGGGGGGAGCCGCGCCCGCGTCCCGCCGGGGCGCGCGCTCCGGCCCGGGGAGCTCCTCGGCCAGCGCGTCGGGGACCGTCACCGTGAAAACCGCGCCGCCGCCGGGGCGTTCACCGACCTCGGCACCGCCGCCGTAGCGCTCGGCGAGCCGCCGTACGAGCGCCAGACCGATCCCGCGCTGCCCGTGGGCGGGCGGCTGCTTGGTCGTCCAGCCTTCGGTGAAGATCTCCGCGCGACGCGCCTCGGGGACGCCCGGCCCGTTGTCGCTGACGCGCACGACGGCGGTCCGGCCCTCGGCACGGACCTCCACCTCCACCTGGGCGGCACGCTCACCGGAGGTGGCGTCCAGGGCGTTGTCGACGAGGTTGCCGAGCACGGTGACCAGGCTGTGCGGGTCGACCAGACGGTCGGGCAGCCGGGTAGCGGGCGCGATGCGCAGGGAGACGCCCCGTTCGGTGGCGACGGTGGCCTTGCCCACCAACAGGGCGGCCAGCAGCGGATCGTGGATCCGCTCGGTGACCTGCTCGGCGGTCGCCCGGTGCGTACCCACGGCCTGGGTCACGAACTCCACGGCCTCCTCGTGCAGGCCCAGTTCCAGCAGGCCCAGCAGCGTGTGCAGCCGGTTGGCGTGCTCGTGGTCCTGGGCGCGCAGGGCGTCGATCAGGCCACGCGTGCCGTCCAGTTCGCGGCCCAGCCGCTCCAGTTCGGTGCGATCGCGCAAGGTGACCACGGCGCCCCCGTCGTCGGTCGGCATGCGATTCGCGACCAGGACCCGCTGTCCGCTGACGGCCAGCAGGTCCGCGCCCGAAACCCGCCCGGCCAGCACATCGGTCGTCCGGGACGGTGGCAGGGCCGCGTCCAGGGGGCGGCCGGTGTCCTCGGGGCGCAGGTCGAGGAGGCGCTGGGCCTCGTCGTTCATCAGGCGGATCCGGCCGCGCCCGTCGAGTGCGAGGAAGCCCTCACGGATGCCGTGCAGCATCGCCTCGCGCTCGGCGAGCAGTGCGGAGATGTCGGAGAAGGCCAGGTCATGGGTCCGGCGCTGGAGGCGGCGGGAGACGAGGAAGGCGGCCAGCGCGCCCACCGCGAGCGCCCCGCCGGCGTAGGCGAGCAGCTGCGGAACGGTGGACAGCAGCCGTTGCTGCACGCTCTCGTAGGCGATGCCGACCGAGACGGCGCCGACGACCTTGCCGTTCTCGTCCCGCAGCGGCACCTTGCCGCGCGCCGACCGGCCGAGGGTGCCCTCGTCGATCTGCATGACCTGTTTGCCGGAGAGCGCGGCGCTCGGGTCGGTGGAGACGTGGTGGCCGATCTCGTCCGGGTCGGTGTGGGACCAGCGCACCCCGCGCTTGTCCATGATCACTACGTATTCGGCCCCGGTGGCGGCGCGGATCCGCTCCGCCTCGTTCTGAACGGGGCCGTGGCGGGACGGGCGGGAGGTCTCCAGGGCGTCGTCGAGTCGCGACTCGGCGGCGGTGGTCTGGGCGATGGCGAGTGCCCTGCGCATCGCCTGGTCGTCGAGCTGGGCGCTGAGCGGGGCGAGGAACAGCCCGGTCGCCAGGGCGGTGACCCCGGTCGCGATGGCCAGCTGCACCAGCAGGACCTGGGAGAACACGCGGCGCGGCCAGCCCAGCCGGGGGCGCGTCAGACGCAGTCCGGGGGACGTGTCGCCGGCGGTCGGCGCGGTGGGAGGAAACGGCGCGTGACCCGAGGACCCGGTGGCTCTCGGGCGCGGAACCGAAGCTTCCTTCTCGCCCATACGAACGAACAGTAAGCGCGGGGGTGGCCGGGCGGGTAATCCCCTGGGCCCCGAATTCGGAGGGTGTCCGGGTGGCGACGCGCAGCGGGGACAGGCGTCGGGGACGGGTGCTGGGGACGGCGTCGGGACGCGGGGCGGGCGGAGTTATCCACAGCCCTTTCGGTCGCGTTTCGTGCACACCTAGTCTCGCTGTGTGAGCGGAGATCGCTCAGCCACCCGGACGACCGGGTGGACGTCGAGCGGGCTGCGGTCGAGGCGCAGCCGGAGAACAACGGGGGTGGTGGCGGTGGAGCGGAAGCCGGTAGGGGTGGCGTGGAAGCGGCCAGGAGCCGTGTGCGGTCAGCCGGACAAGGCGGCCGTGTCCGCGGTGGCGGTGACAGCCGTGACCACCATGCGGGCCGGCGGGGCGAGCGGGGCGCCGCAACTGGCGGGTGCCGGCGCGCCGTCCGCCCGCTGCTCGACGGTGACGCGCCAGGAGCGGCCGTCGGCGTGCGCGACGGTGACCGTCCAGGCGGGTGTCTCTTCACCCGGGACGGCGGTGTCGTGGGACACGGTGTGGTGGGGCGGTGCCGTGTCCTCGGCCGGCTCGGGGGCCTGGGGCGGCGTGGAGCCGTCGGGCGCAGGGCCGCGGGGCGGGGCAGTGTCCTGGGGCCGGGTGGGGGCGTGCGGCGGCCGGGGCTGGGGCGGCACCCGGTCGGTGCGTACGACGTCGAGGACGTCGGCGCGGTCCTCCCCGAGGAGTTCACGGACCGCGAGGTCCGCGGCCTGGGCCGGGCGGTCCCACGTCGAGCGGCCGCGGCAGTGGTCGAGAGCGATACGGCCATCGCGCGCCGCCGCCACGGCGTCCGCGGCCAGAGAGAGCGAGGAACGCCCGTAGGCGTAGCCGTAGGGGAGGACGAAGAGTGTGGGGGCGAACCGGTGCCCGCCGATGTGGGTGACTTCCCAGACCTCGGTTCCGGCGGCGGCGAGTTCGGCGGCCAGGGGGCGGCCGAGGAGGGCGCAGCAGCGGTCCCGCTTGCCGTTGGTGCACACGAGGACCAGCGGTTCGCCGGTATAGCGCTCCCAGAGGCCGCCGTGCTCGCCGGCGCCGAGGGCGGCGAAGTCCAGCCCGAGGGCCGCCTGCGGATCGGCGACGGTGGTCGTACGGATCCAGGAACGTCCCGGGGCGGTGTGGGCGAGGAACAGCCGGTGCCGGGTGGCGCCGTGGCGGTCGGCGTGACGTCCTGGCCTGCGGATGAGGGCGACACGGACGCCCGTGCCCTTCGCGGCGGCCTCCACGGCTCGCCCGAGGGCGGGATCGAGATGGCTGGCCGTCAGTGCTTTGGCTCCCCAGGGCCCGGTCTGCTCGACGAGTAGCCAGGTACGGGCGGTGGCCGCGGTTCCGGCGAGCGGTTCGGCCGCATCAAGGGAAGCGGTGGCGCAGAGACTCACGTCGGCGAGCCTAACTTCCTTCGGGCGGAGGCCGATGGCGGGGAGGGGAGGGCGGGCGGGGCGAGGGGACGGTGGGAGGGGCCGTCGCGTGGGTGCGGTCGGGGGAGGGGCGGTGGAGGGGAGGGTGGGGGAGGGGGAGGGGCCCCGGGAGTCGGGTCTCGGCTGAGTTCGCCCATTCCCAGTCCCACCCCACCCTGGCCCATCCCAGCCCCGCCCGGCCCCGGCCCCGTCCCAGTCCCGCTCGGCCCACCCCAGCCCAACGCCGGGTGCTCCCCTTCAGCCTGGCCCCGACCCTTACGGCAGCGGCAGTGGTTGCGGAGGGCGGGGGCCGGAGTACTGGCCGCTGGGGCGCATGCGGAGTGGGGCTTCGTCGTACTCCTCCAGGGCGTGGGCGATCCAGCCGGCGGTTCGGGCGACGGCGAAGACGGTCTCGCCCGCCTCGGCAGGCATGCCCGTCGCGACCGTCAGGACGGCCAGTGCGAGGTCGACGTTGGCGTGCAGTTCCTTGTGGCGGGCCGTGGTGGCGATGACCTCTCGTGCGGCCTGGAGGGCGGGGCGGGCCCGCGGTACGTCCTCCAGCAGCGCGAAGAGGGCGCGGGCCCGCGGGTCCTCGCCCGGATAGAGGGGATGGCCCAGGCCGGGCACCAGGCGGCCGGCGCGCAGATGGTCGGCGACGACCGCCGCCGCGCTGCCGCGGTCCAGCACCTCCAGCAGCATGCGGTGGGCAAGTCCGCTGGCCGCGCCGTGCAGCGCGCCGTCCAGGGCCCCGAAGCCGGCCGAGACGATCGCGTAGGGGTGGGCACGGGCGGAGGCGGCCACCCGGACCGCGAGGGTCGAGGCGGCGAGGTCGTGGTCGATGAGCAGGACGAGTGCGGCGTCCAGGACGCGGAGGGATGGTGGGTCGGCCGGTTCGGAGGTCAGCCGTGACCAGAGGCGAGGTGCGAGCGGGCCGTCGTCGGCGCCCGGTTCGGGAGCCGGTTGGCCGGCGGCTCCCGATTCGGCGGAGCTCCGCCCGGCAGTGCCCTGCTCGCCGACCCCCTGCTCGCCGACCCCCGATCGCCGACCCCCCGCCCGTCACCAGCCTGCTCGGCACCAGCGGGCCGCTCACCGGCCCGCCCCTCATCCGCCCGCTCCACGGGTCGCGTGGCGTCGCGTCGGGGCAGGGCCTCGACGAGGGTCGGGATGAGGCTGCGGGCGGTGTCGAGGACGGCGCGTTCGGACAGGTCGAAGCGCAGCGGGTCCGCGGCGGCCGCGGCGATCACCGCGACCTGCAGCCGGTCCATGGGGCCGGTGTGGGCCGGCAGCGCGTCCACGGCGCGGCGGGCCGCGGCGAGCGCGTCGTGCGGGGCGGTGAAGCGGACGCCGCGGCGCATCTCACCGGTCCACAGCCACTCGGCGACCTCCTCGTAGCTGTGGTGGGCGGCGAGCTCCGAGGTGTCGACGCCGCGGAAGTAGCAGTGATCGCGGTCGATCAGCGTGATGCCGGTGCGAACGGCCAACTCGCTGCCGGCGCCTGACGGTTCGCGCCGGCCGCCGCGCCGGGCCAGCGCGTCGACCTCCTTCGCGTCGAAGGTGCTGCCCCGCCCGCCGGGCTCCCGTCGGCTGGTCAGCTGGCCGCGGCTGACGTACGCGTACACCGTCTCGGGTTTCACGCCGAGGCGGTCGGCCGCTTCCCGGGTGCTGAGCCGCCGCTCGTCAGGGTCCTGCGCCACGTCGTGATCCGTCATGAGGTCACCGTATCCAGCCGCATCCACATTGATTCAATCAATATTGACGAGTATTGAGTCAAGCATGGATAGTCGAATCAATACCCAGGGAGCAACAAGGAGACCCGCCATGCCGATCGCAGAGGCGAACGCACCCATCGACGCGCCCCGCGGACTTGCCGGGGTCATCGTCACCGAGACCCGGCTGGGCGACGTCAGGGGCCGCGAGGGCTTCTACCACTACCGCCAGTACTCCGCCGTCGAGCTGGCCACGAGCCGCAGCTTCGAGGACGTCTGGTACCTGATGTTCCACGGCGAGCTGCCCGACGCGGCACAGCTGGCGGCCTTCCGGGCCGAGACCGCCGCGCTGCGCCCGCTGCCCGACGCCGTACGCGACGCACTGCCCGCGCTCGCCGGCGCCGGTGCGCTCGCCGGCCCGCTGGCCGGACTGCGTACGGCCCTCTCACTGTTCGGCGCGTCGCTCGGCTTCCGCCCGCTGTACGACATCGACGCCGACCGGCGCCGGGCCGACGCGCTGACCGTCTGCGCCGCCGTGCCGACTCTGCTCACCGCGCTGCACCGCCTCGGCCGGGGCCTGCAGCCGGTGGCGCCCCGCGCGGATCTCGGCCACGCCGCCAACTACCTCTACATGCTCACCGGCGAGGAACCGGAGCCCGCGCAGGTGCGCGCGATCGAGGCGTATCTGATCTCCACCATCGACCACGGTTTCAACGCCTCGACCTTCACCGCCCGCGTCATCACCTCCACCGGCGCCGACCTCGCGGCCTGTCTCGTGGGTGCCGTCGGCGCGCTCTCCGGACCGTTGCACGGCGGCGCGCCCAGCCGCGCGCTGGACATGCTCGACGCCATCGGCACCCCCGACCGCATCGACGACTGGATCCGCGACCGCGTGCTGGGCGGCGACCGCATCATGGGCTTCGGCCACTCCGTCTACCGCACCGAGGACCCGCGCTCCCGGATGCTGCGCGGTGTCGCCGAGGGGTTCGGGGGACCGCTGGTGGAGTTCGCGGTCCAGGTGGAGACCCGGGTCGAGGAGCTGCTGGCCGAACTCAAGCCGGGCCGTGAGCTGCACACGAACGTGGAGCTCTACGCGGGCGTCGTCATGGAGCTGTGCGGACTGCCGAGGGAGATGTTCACGCCCACCTTCTGCGCGGCCCGGGTGATCGGCTGGAGCGCCAACGTCCTGGAACAGGCCGAGGATTCGAAGATCATCCGGCCGGCGGCGCGGTACGTCGGGCCGCCCCCGCCGCAGCCGCTGCCCGTGGTGGCGCCCCGCTAGCGCAGGGCCCGGCTCCCGCCCCCGGCGGTCCGTTACGATCGACAGCTCGTCCGCCGCCGGTCCGCGCGGCCCGCCACCCGCACCATGGAGGCGTCCCCTTGGCCCTGCAACAGATCCCGGTCGTCGTGCTCGCCGGCTTCCTCGGGTCGGGCAAGACGACCCTCCTCAACCACCTGCTCGGCGCCGGTGACGGCACCCGTATCGGCGCCGTCGTCAACGACTTCGGCAGCATCGAGATCGACGCGATGACCGTCGCCGGGCAGGTGGACTCGATGGTCTCGCTCGGCAACGGCTGTCTGTGCTGCGCGGTCGACACCAGCGAACTGGACACCTATCTGGAACGGCTGGCCCGTCCCGCCGCCCGGATCGATGTGATCGTCATCGAGGCCAGCGGGCTCGCCGAGCCCCAGGAACTCATCCGGATGATCCTCGCCAGCGACAACGACCGGATCGTCTACGGCGGGCTGATCGAGGTCGTGGACGCCGCCGAGTTCGACGCGACCCGGGCGCGCCACCCCGAACTGGACCGCCATGTGGGCATCGCGGACATCGTGGTGCTCAACAAGGCCGACCGGATCGACGGCGCGGCGCTCCAGACGTTGCGGGACACCCTGGCGGAGCTGGCTCCCGGACGGCCGGTGATCTGCACGGCGTACGGGCGGGTCGATCCCGAGCTTTTCTTCGACCGCGGGGCAGGGGAGGACCGCGACGCGGCGGTACGGCAGCTGTCCTTCGAGGACCTGCTGCGTGAGGCCGCGGCGAACGGGGCCCCCGCCCTGCCCGCCGAGGAGCACCACGACGGCGGCGACGGCCCCTGCGGCGCTCCGGAGCACGCGGCCCACCCGGACCGTGCGCACCACCCGGACCACGCGGGGCATCTCCACGCCGCTTACCAGAGCGTCGAGTTCACCTCGTCCGAGCCGATGCACCCGCGCCGGCTGATGGACTTCCTCGACAGCCGCCCCGCGGGTCTCTACCGGATCAAGGGCTTCGTCCACTTCGACGTCCCGGAGAACCGCCAGAAGTTCGCCCTGCACGCCGTCGGCGACTTCCTGCGCTTCTACCCCGCGCCCTGGCCCAAGGGCGAGGAGCGCGGAACCCAGCTCGTCATGATCGGCAGTGGCGTCGACGCGCCCGCGCTGCGCAAGGAACTGGAGAGCTGCCGGGACACCGTCCCGTCGGAGGCGGACGTGAACACCATGTGGGGCGTCCTGCGGTACGTGGCCGCACGCGAGGACGAGGGCTGACCGCCGCCGGCCCGGCTCCGGGCCGGACCGGCGGCGTAGCCACCGCTGTGGGGTCGCGCCGCGCCTACACCGGCCCGGCCAGGACGGCCACCGGCTTCGTCAACGGCACTCCCGAACCGTCCCGCCGCGGGTCGGGCTCGGGCAGCGGGACCGGGGCGCCCTTGGCGTCCGCGGCCCGCACCGGCGCCGAGCCGGCCCAGGCCAGGGTCAGACATTCCTCGCCCTTCAGGAACCGGTGGCAGCGCACGCCGCCGGTCGCCCGGCCCTTGCGCGGGTACTGGTCGAACGGGGTGAGCTTGGCCGTCGCCACCGAGTCGTCGAGCGTGCCGTGCGAGCCGGCGACGGTGAACACCATGGCCTCGCCGGCCGGGTCGACCGCCGAGAAGGCAATCACCTTCGCGCCCTCACCCAGCTTGATGCCCGCCATGCCGCCCGCCGGCCGGCCCTGCGGCCGCACCTGCGACGCCGGGAAGCGCAGCAGCTGCGCCTCGTCGGTGAGGAAGACCAGGTCCTCCTCACCGGTGCGCAACTCGGCGGCACCGATGATGCGGTCGCCCTCCTTGAGGGTGATGACCTCCAACTCCTCCTTGTTGGCGGGGTAGTCGGGCACCACCCGCTTGACGACGCCCTGCTCCGTGCCCAGCGCCAGGCCCGGTGAGGACTCGTCCAGCGTCGTCAGGCAGATCAGCTCCTCGCCCTCCTGGAGGGACAGGAACTCCGGGACCGGCGCGCCACCGGAGAGGCTGGGCGCCGCGGCGGTCTCCGGGAGCTGCGGGAGATCGACCACCGAGAGCCGCAGCAGCCGGCCCAGCGACGTCACCGCGCCCACCTCGCCGCGGGTCGTCGCCGGCACCGCCGAGATGATCACGTCGTGCTTGACGCGCTTGGCGTCGGCGTCGAAGGGCACCTCGCCGGTGACCGTACGCGCCAGCAGGCCCGTCGAGGACAGCAGCACCCGGCACGGGTCGTCGGCGACCTCCAGCGGCACCGCGCCGACCGTCGTGCCCGCCGACTCCAGCAGGACCGTGCGCCGGTCCGTGCCGTACTGCTTCGCGACCGCGGCCAGTTCGTTGGAGACCAGCTTGCGCAGCTCCGCGTCCGACTCCAGGATCCGGGTCAGCTTCTCGATCTCGTCCTGCAGCCGGTCACGCTCCGACTCCAGCTCGATCCGGTCGAACTTGGTCAGCCGGCGCAGCGGGGTGTCGAGGATGTACTGCGTCTGGATGTCGCTCAGCGAGAAGCGCTCGATCAGCCGTTCCTTGGCCTGTGCGCTGTTCTCGCTGGAGCGGATCAGGCGGATCACCTCGTCGATGTCCACCAGGGCCGTCAGCAGGCCCTCCACCAGGTGGAGCCGGTCGCGCCGCTTGGTGCGCCGGAACTCGCTGCGCCGCCGCACCACGTCGAAGCGGTGGTCGACGTAGACCTCCAGCAGCTCCTTGAGGCCCAGCGTCAGCGGCTGGCCGTCCACCAGCGCGACGTTGTTGATGCCGAAGGACTCCTCCATCGGCGTCAGCTTGTAGAGCTGCTCCAGGACGGCCTCGGGGTTGAAGCCGTTCTTGACCTCGATCACCAGCCGCAGGCCGTGCTCGCGGTCCGTGAGGTCCTTGACGTCCGCGATGCCCTGGAGCTTCTTGGAGCCGACCAGGTCCTTGATCTTGGAGATGACCTTCTCGGGGCCGACCGTGAAGGGGAGTTCCGTGACGACCAGGCCCTTGCGGCGGGCGGTGACGTTCTCCACCGTGACCGTCGCGCGGATCTTGAACGTGCCGCGGCCCTTCTCGTACGCGTCCCGGACGCCGCCCAGGCCCACGATCCGGCCGCCGGTCGGCAGGTCGGGTCCCGGCACGAAGCGCATCAGCGTGTCGAGGTCGGCGTTGGGGTGCTTGATCAGGTGGCGGGCCGCGGCGATGACCTCGCCGAGGTTGTGCGGCGGCATGTTCGTCGCCATGCCGACGGCGATGCCGGACGCGCCGTTGACCAGGAGGTTCGGGTACGCGGCGGGGAGGGCGACCGGCTCCTTCTCCTGGCCGTCGTAGTTCGGCGCGAAGTCGACGGTGTCCTCGTCGATGGACTCGGTCATCAGGGACGTCGCCGACGCCATCCGGCACTCCGTGTACCGCATGGCGGCCGGCGGGTCGTCGTTGCCCAGGGAGCCGAAGTTTCCGTGGCCGTCCACCAGCGGTACCCGCATCGAGAACGGCTGCGCCATGCGCACCAGGGCGTCGTAGATGGACGCGTCGCCGTGCGGGTGGAGCTTACCCATCACCTCGCCGACGACCCGGGCGCACTTGACGTAGCCGCGCTCCGGGCGCAGGCCCATCTCGTTCATCTGGTAGAGGATGCGTCGGTGCACGGGCTTGAGGCCGTCGCGGGCGTCCGGCAGGGCGCGCGAGTAGATGACCGAATACGCGTACTCGAGGAAGGAACCCTGCATCTCGTCGACGACGTCGATGTCGAGGATCCTCTCCTCGAAGTCGTCCGGCGGCGGGGTCTTCGTGCTGCGGCGGGCCATCGCGGCTGCGGCTCCTTCTGCTGCGTCTACTGCCGATGTCGGGAATGCGACGTCAGGGCGACGTCGGTCGATCAGCCGGGTCGATCAGCTGGCGTATCAACCGTCGAGTATCTCTGAGTCTGTCGCGGACCATTGTGGACCGCCCCACTGACAGTGCCCACCGCGACTCCCCTTTCGGCTCCCGCGGCGGCCGGGCGCGGGGCACGTTCGGGTCCCCTCGCACGGGAACTTCGCCAGATGCCGACGCGGTTGCATACAGTGACAGAACTTCCTCGCAAGCGGATCGAAGGGACGTACATGCCCATGGGTCACACGGCCACAGAACAAGCCGGCTCCGGCGGCCTGACAGCGACCGAGCACCGGCTGGCCAACGGCCTGCGCGTGGTGCTCTCCGAAGACCACCTGACCCCGGTCGCAGCGGTCTGCCTGTGGTACGACGTCGGCTCCCGCCACGAGGTCAAGGGCCGTACGGGCCTGGCTCACCTCTTCGAGCACCTGATGTTCCAGGGCTCCGCGCAGGTGACGGGCAACGGCCACTTCGAGCTCGTCCAGGGCGCCGGCGGGTCGCTCAACGGCACCACGAGCTTCGAGCGCACCAACTACTTCGAGACGATGCCCGCCCACGAGCTGGAGCTCGCGCTCTGGCTGGAGGCGGACCGGATGGGCTCGCTGCTGACCGCGCTCGACGAGGAGTCGCTGGAGAACCAGCGCGACGTCGTCAAGAACGAGCGCCGCCAGCGCTACGACAACGTCCCCTACGGCACGGCCTTCGAGAAGCTGACGGCCATGGCGTACCCGGAGGGCCACCCGTACCACCACACGCCCATCGGGTCGATGGCCGACCTGGACGCCGCCTCCCTGGAGGACGCGCGGGCGTTCTTCCGCACCTACTACGCGCCGAACAACGCCGTCCTGTCGGTCGTCGGCGACATCGACCCCGAGCAGACGCTGGCCTGGATCGAGAAGTACTTCGGCTCGATCGCCGGGCACGACGGCAAGCAGCCGCCGCGGGACGGCGCGCTGCCGGAGACCATGGGCGGCGAGCTGCGCGAGGTCGTCGAGGAGGACGTGCCCTCCCGCGCCCTGATGGCGGCCTACCGCCTGCCGCACGACGGCACCCGTGAGGCGGACGCCGCCGACCTCGCGCTGACCGTCCTGGGCGGCGGCGAGTCCTCCCGCCTGTACAACCGCCTGGTGCGCCGCGACCGCAGCGCCGTGACCGCCGGCTTCGGCCTGCTCCGGCTGGCCGGCGCGCCCTCGCTGGGCTGGCTGGACGTCAAGACGTCCGGCGGGGTGGAGGTCCCCGGCATCGAGCGCGCGGTCGACGAGGAGCTGGCGCGTTTCGCCGCCGAGGGCCCGACCCCGGAGGAGATGGAGCGGGCCCAGGCCCAGCTGGAGCGCGAGTGGCTGGACCGGCTGGCCACGGTCAGCGGCCGCGCCGACGAACTGTGCCGCTACGCCGTCCTGTTCGGCGACCCGCAGCTCGCGCTGAGCGCCGTGCAGCGCGTCCTGGACATCACACCGGAGGAGGTGCAGGCGGTCGCCAAGGCCCGGCTGCGCCCCGACAACCGCGCGGTGCTGGTCTACGAGCCGACCGACGCCGCCGACACCGAGGAAGGGGAGGCGGACCAGTGAGCGACGCCACCAGCCGCGCAGAGTCCCCCATGAGCACCATGGAGTTCCACCCGCAGCCCCGGGGCGGCGCGCCCAAGCCGTGGGCCTTCCCGGCGCCCGAGCGCAGCCAACTGCCCAACGGGCTCACGCTGCTGACGAGCCACCGCCCCGGCCAGCAGGTCGTCGCCGTCGAGATCAACCTCGTCGCTCCCCTGGACGCCGAGCCCGAGGGCCTGGACGGCGTCGCCACGATCATGGCGCGCGCCCTGTCGGAGGGCACCGACAAGCACGACGCGGAGGCGTTCGCCGCCGAGCTGGAGCGCTGCGGCGCCACTCTGGACGCGCACGCCGACCACCCCGGCGTACGGGTCTCCCTGGAGGTGCCGGCGTCCCGGCTGCACCGCGCGCTCGGCCTGCTCGCCGATGCGCTGCGCGCTCCCGCCTTCCCGGAGGGCGAGGTCGAGCGGCTGGTGCGCAACCGCCTCGACGAGATTCCGCACGAGCTCGCCAACCCGGCCCGCCGCGCCGCCATGGCGCTGTCCAAGGAGCTCTTCCCGGCCGCCTCCCGCATGTCGCGGCCCCGCCAGGGCACCGAGGACACCGTCGCGCGCATCGACGCCGCGGCCGTCCGCGCCTTCTACGACACCCACGTGCGGCCGGCCACGGCCACCGCCGTGATCGTCGGCGACTTCACCGGCGTGGACCTGGGCGCGGCGCTGGACGACACCCTCGGCGCCTGGAGCGGCTCCACGGCCGAGCCGTGGAAGGCCGCGCCGATCACCGCCGACGACACCGGCCGGGTGATCGTCGTGGACCGCCCCGGCGCGGTCCAGACCCAGCTGCTCATCGGCCGTATCGGCGCCGACCGGCACGACCGGGTGTGGCCGGCGCAGGTCCTCGGCACGTACTGCCTGGGCGGCACCCTCACCTCCCGTCTGGACCGCGTACTGCGGGAGGAGAAGGGCTACACCTACGGGGTGCGCGCCTTCGGCCAGGTACTGCGCTCCACGGCCCCCGGGTCCCCCGAGGGGGCCACCGGTGCCGCGCTGCTCGCCATCAGCGGGTCGGTCGACACCGCCTCCACCGTCCCCGCCCTGGAAGACCTGTGGAAGGTGCTGCGCACCCTCGCGGCGGAGGGGCTGACGGACGAGGAGCGGGACGTCGCCGTGCAGAACCTCGTCGGGGTGGCGCCGCTGAAGTACGAGACCGCGGCAGCGGTCGCGGGCACGCTCGCCGACCAGGTGGAGCAGCAGCTCCCGGACGACTACCAGGCGCAGTTGTACGCCCGGCTCGCGGAGACCGGCACGGTCGAGGCGACCGCGGCGGTGATCAGCGCCTTCCCCGTGGACCGGCTGGTGACGGTCCTGGTGGGTGACGCCGCGCAGATCGCCGAGCCCGTGAAGGCGCTCGGCGTCGGCGAGGTGACGGTCGTCAGCGGCTGACCCGCTGCCTGACGGGCGGTCAATTACGCTTGCGGCTCCCGTGGCGCGATCGCGCCACGGGAGCCGTCGTATGTCCGGTTTGTGGCGGCTGACCGCGGTGGTTCTTGTGGCATCCCGCACAAAAAAGCGGTTCTGTTTGCCGATTGAAAGTTGCCCCGCTTAGCGTCGGTCCGGCTGTTCGTCACAACTCCGCCACAACAGTGGCACCGAACAGTCATCGCCGAGTCCCCGTACGGCGCGAGCCAGGGGAGCCGGGGACCCACACGTCCCCTGGGGTGAATCGGACTCCTCCCCGGAGGAGCCCGTAGGAGACCTTCCTGCTCCGAACCCGTCAGCTAACCCGGTAGGCGAGAGGGAAGGAAAGGACGAGCCAGCAGATGGCGTTCACCCGTGCCACCGGGAAGCACCGCCGTACGAGCCGCACCGCCCGTACGACCCGCAACATCGCCGGCATAGCCACGCTCGCGGCCTCCGGCGCTGTCGCCTCCGTGGCGTCGCCGGCGCTGGCCCTCACCGACGAGGCGCGCACCCACGACACCGGCCTGCAGCAGGCCGTCGTCCTCGGTGACGAGCTCGCCGACCGCCTGGCGACCCAGGCCGACGCGCAGCAGGCCGCCGCGGCGAAGGAGCAGGTCGAGGCCGCCGCCAAGAAGCGCGCCGAGGAGGCCAGGCGGCACGCCGAGGCCGTCCGGAAGAAGGCCAAGGCCGAGCACGAGGCCAAGGTGCGGGCCGCCCGCGAGGCCGAGCGCAAGCGCCTCAACGCCTTCGTCGCGCCGGTCACCGGCTCCTACGTCTCCACCGGCTACCAGGCGTCCAGCAGCCTGTGGTCCTCCGGCAGCCACACCGGCATCGACTTCCACGCCGCCTCCGGCACCTCCGTCCACGCCGTCGGCGCGGGCACCGTCGTCGAGGCCGGCTGGGGCGGCGCGTACGGCAACAACATCGTGATCAAGATGCACGACGGCACGTACACCCAGTACGGCCACCTGTCGTCGATCGGCGTCTCGGTCGGCCAGACCGTCACGCCGGGCCAGCAGATCGGCCTCTCCGGCGCCACCGGCAACGCCACCGGCCCCCATCTGCACTTCGAGGCCCGCACCACCCCCGACTACGGCTCGGACATCGACCCGATCGCCTACCTGCGCGCGCACGGCGTCAACGTCTGAGACACCGCCGTTCCGCCCGGCACACCGCATCGCCCGGCCGGCGGATCCGTCCGCCGTCGGCCAAAAGAGATGCATGAATAACCGAAGTCCATCGGAAATGCCGCCCCGGTCGAATAGAGTCACCGAAATACCGTCAACCGGCGGTGTTTCCCGGGGATTACGGCGGAGGCTCGGACGATGCGAGGCCATATTTCCGCGCATGCGGTGTGCACGGCGATTCGCGAGGACATCGTCTCCGGCGCGCTGGCGCCGGGGAGCCGGCTGATCGAGGAGATCCTGGCGGCGCGTTACGGCGTCTCCAGGGTGCCGGTCCGCGAGGCGCTGCGCACCCTGCAGTCGGAGGGTTTCGTCACCACCCGGCACCACGCGGGCGCCTGCGTCGCCGAGCCCACGGAGCAGGAGGCCGCCGACCTCCTGGACGTCCGGGCCCTGCTGGAGCCGCTGGGCGCGGCCCGGGCGGCCGCCCGCCGCAGCCAGGAGCATCTCAAGGTGCTGCGCGGGCTGGTGCGGCTCGGCCGGGAGCGAGCCCGCCACGGCAGCCCCGCCGACCTGCGCCAACTGGACGGGTGGTTCCACGAGACGCTCGCCCGGGCGGCCGGCAGTCCCGGCCTGACCGCGCTGCTGACCCAGCTGCGGCGCAAGATCGAGTGGATGTACGCGGTGGAGCCGCCGGCCCGGGCCGGCGAGTCGTGGGACGAGCACGGCGCGGTGCTGGACGCGGTGGCCCGGGGGGACGCGGAACGGGCCCGGGCCCTGATGGCGGCGCACATCGAGCGCTCCCTGCCGGTGTACCGGCTGCGGCGCCCCGCCGGGGACGGGGTGAGGGATCCGAAACGGCCCGTCAACACGGCACGCGCCCGCTCTTAACAAGCGACCCGTATACAAAGAGCTGCGGAATCCCGGAGCGGCCACGGAAAACGCAGGAAAGGCGACGCCTTATATCGGGGCGGCATTTCCGCTGCCCGCATTTCGGCTGCCTTGCCGCGGCCGTCCGGCATGCGCATTTCCCGCGCCCCGGGCTCGCGCCCCGCGCGGAATCCGGCCGGTGAATTCCGGCGCTTTTTCCCCGCTTACGCGCCCCGTGTCGCGTCCCGTGCGCGGTCTACGTGAAACGGCCCCGCCGTGACGACCGGAATCCGGTCACCACGGCGGGGCCGCCGCAGGCTGCGGGGTCCTCGCGGACTCGCCCTCAGACGGTCTCCGGGAGCTCCTCGAGACCCTCGGCCACGAGCTTCGCCAGACGGTCGAGCGCGGCCTCGGCGCCCTCGGCGTCGGACGCCAGCACGATCTCCTCGCCGCCCTGCGCGCCCAGGCCCAGGACCGCGAGCATGGAGGCCGCGTTGACGGGGTTGCCATCGGCCTTGGCGATCGTCATCGGGACACCGGAGGCGGTGGCCGCACGGACGAAGATCGACGCGGGGCGGGCGTGCAGGCCCTCGGCCCAACCGACATTGACGCGGCGCTCAGCCATGGTGTTGCCCTTCAAAGTCGTGACTGTTGTCTAGACCATTCTTGCACGCTGCCGGCGGTGGTCCAGCAGTCCTTCGTGCTGATCCCGAGGGTACGCGCGCAGGGCCGATTGTCGGTGCCCGGTCGTACTCTGTCCGCATGCAGAAGCCGCCGGACCACGCGTACCCGACCCACTGGGAAGCCGACGTGGTGCTGCGCGACGGTGGCACGGCGCGGATCCGCCCGATCACCCCTGACGACGCCCAGCGTCTGGTGTCCTTCTACGAACAGGTCTCGGACGAGTCGAAGTACTACCGCTTCTTCGCTCCCTACCCGCGCCTGTCCGACCGCGACGTGCACCGCTTCACCCACCACGACTACGTCGACCGGGTCGGCCTCGCCGCCACGGTGGGCGGCGAATTCATCGCCACGGTCCGCTACGACCGGATCAACGACCAGGGGCTGCCCGCCAAGGACCCCGAGGACGACCAGGCCGAGGTCGCCTTCCTCGTCCAGGACGCCCATCAGGGCCGCGGGGTCGCCTCCGCCCTCCTGGAGCACATCGCGGCCGTCGCCCGGGAGCGCGGCATCCGGCGGTTCGCCGCCGAGGTGCTGCCCGCCAACTCCAAGATGATCAAGGTGTTCACGGACGCCGGCTACACCCAGCAGCGCACCTTCGAAGACGGTGTGGTCCGGCTCGAGTTCGACCTGGAGCCCACCGAGCAGTCCATGGCCGTGATGCGCGGCCGCGAGCAGCGCGCCGAGGCCCGCTCGGTGCAGCGCCTGCTCGCCCCCGGCTCGGTCGCCGTCATCGGCACCGGCCGCACCCCCGGCGGCATCGGCCGCACGGTCCTGCGCAGCATCCTCGACGCCGGCTACACGGGCCGGGTGCACGCCGTCAACCACGCCTTCCCCGACGACCTGCACCGACTCGACCCCGAAGGGGTGCCGGCCGTCCGCGCCCTGCGGGAGATCCCCGACCCGGTCGACCTCGCGGTCATCGCGGTGCCCGCGGACGGCGTCCCCGCCGTGGTCCGCGACTGCGGGGAGCACGGCGTCCAGGGGGTGCTCATCCTCTCCTCCGGTTACGCCGAGGCGGGCCCCGAGGGCAGGGAGCGGCAGCGCGACCTGCTCCGCCAGGCCCGCTCGTACGGCATGCGGCTCATCGGACCCAACGCCTTCGGCCTGATCAACACCGCCGCCGACGTCCGGCTCAACGCCTCCCTCGCCCCCCGGATGCCCGGCGCCGGCCACATCGGCCTGTTCACCCAGTCCGGCGCCATCGGGATCGCCCTCCTCAGCGGCCTGCACGCCCGCGGCCCCGGGCAGGGCGGCATCGCCGGCATCTCCAGCTTCGTCTCGGCCGGCAACCGCGCCGACGTCTCCGGCAACGACCTGCTCCAGTACTGGTACGACGACCCGGACACCGATGTCGTCATCCTCTATCTGGAGTCCATCGGCAACCCCCGCAAGTTCGCCCGGCTCGCCCGGCGCACCGCCGCGGTCAAGCCCGTCGTGGTCGCCAAGGGGGCCCGGCACACCGGCACCGCCCCGCTCGGCCACGCCGTGCCCACGGTCCGCGTGCCCGACAGCACGGTCGCCGCCCTGATGCGGCAGGCCGGCGTGATCCGCGTCGACACGATCACCGAACTCGTCGACGCCGGACTGCTGCTGGCCTCCCAGCCGCTGCCGGCCGGCCCGCGCATCGGCATCCTCGGCAACTCCGAGTCGCTGGCGCTGCTCGCCTACGACGCCTGTCTGACCGAGCGGCTGCGCCCGGTGCGCCCGCGCGTGCTGGCCTCGGCGGCGACGCCGGACGACTTCCGTGCCGCGCTCGCCGAGACGCTGGCCGGCGAGGGCTGCGACGCCGTGATCGTCACGGCCATCCCGTGGGTGGCGGAGCACGACGGCTCCTTCCCCGGCGGGAGCGAGGGCACCGCGCTCGCCGCCGCCCTGCGCGACGCGGCCGCCGAGCATCCGCACAAGCCGGTCGCGGTCGTCCACCTGGCCATGGACGACCTCGCCGAGACGCTCGCGGCACCGTCGCCGGCAGCCTCCTCCACCGACCTCGCGGGGGCAGCCGACCCGGCGATGGCGGCCGACCCGGCGACCGCGGCCGACCCGGCGGCCCCTGACCGGCAGCCCACCCGTTCCGAAGCTCCGGAGCCCCGGCCCGCCCCGCCCGCGGCTCCTCCGCCCGGCGCCGCGCCCCCGCCGCCCCCGCACCGCACGGCCGCCGCCCGCCCCTCGGCCCCGCCCGGCCCACCCCCGGCGCCCGCTGGCGTCCCCGCGCCCCCGCCGGCCGACGCCGAGGCCGCCGCCGGCCCGCTCCGGCGGCGTCCGGCGCCGCTGCGGATCCCCGCCTATCCGGCCGCCGAGCGTGCCGTGCGCGCACTCGCCGAGGCGGTCCGGTACGCCGCCTGGCGCCGCGAGGCCGCGGAGCCCGGCCGGGTGCCGGAGTACGAGGACATCCAGGAGGCGGCGGCCGGCGCCGACATCGAGCGGCTCCTCGGCCGGCTGGCCACCGACACCTCCGACGGCCGCTCCTTCCCGGTGCCGCCCGAGGACGCCGAGGCCCTGCTCGCCCGCTACGGCATCCGCACCCACCCGGCCCTCCCGGCCCCGGACCCGGACACCGCCGTACGCGCCGCCGCCCGCCTCGGCTACCCGGTGGCGCTCAAGACCACCGCCCCCCACCTGCGGCACCGCGCCGACCTGGGCGGGGTCCGCCTGGACATCGCCGGCGAGACCGAACTCCGGCGTACGTACGCCGAATTGACCGACTTCCTCGGCTCGCCCGAGGAGCTGCGCCCGGTCGTCCAGTCGATGGTCCCGCGCGGCGTCGACACGGTCGTCCGGGCCGCCATCGACCCGGCCGCCGGCGCGGTCCTCTCGTTCGGCCTGGCCGGCGCCCCCTCCCAGCTGCTCGGCGATGTCGCCCACCGCCTCATCCCCGCCACCGACCGCGAGGTCGCCGAACAGATCCGCTCGATCCGGGCCGCCCCGCTGCTGTTCGGCTGGCGCGGCTCCCAGCCCGTCGACACCCGTGCGCTGGCGGAGCTCCTGCTGCGGGTCTCCCGGCTCGTCGACGATCACCCCGAGGTGGTGGGCGTCGACCTCGAACCGGTCGTGGTCTCCGCGCACGGCCTGTCCGTCCTGGGGGCCGGCGTCCGGCTGGCGAGGCCCCCCGCCACCACCGACCTGGGCCCCCGCCGCCTGCCCGCCTACTAGGAGGCCGCCTCATGCCCACTGGGCCCGTACCCCCGCGCAGGCCCCGTAGGATGGACCCCATGGCTAAGACCGGTACGACGACCCAGGGGCTGCGCGCGGCGATCGAGCGCAGTGGCTATTACCCGACGCTCGTGGCCGAGGCGGTGCAGGCCGCGGTCGGCGGCGAGCCGGTGGTGTCGTACCTCGTCCACCAGGAGACGACCTTCGACGCCAACGAGGTCCGCCGCCACGTCACCGTCCTGGTCCTGACCGGTACGCGCTTCATCGTCAGCCACACCGACGAGCAGGCCGCCGACGCCACCTCCCCGTCGCCGTACGCCACCACCTCCACCGAGTCCGTCAAGCTGGGCCGGATCTCCTCCGTGGTGCTCAGCCGCGTGGTCGCGAACCCCGAGTCGTACACCCCGGGTCAGCTGCCCCGCGAGGTGGTACTGACCATCGGCTGGGGCGCCGTCGCCCGGCTGGACCTGGAGCCCGCGGCCTGCGGCGACCCCAACTGCGAGGCGGATCACGGCTACACCGGATCCTCCACCGCCGACGACCTCTCGCTGCGGGTCAGCGAGGCGGGTGACGGTCCCGACTCGGTGCGCGAGACGCTCGCCTTCGCCCAGGCGCTCTCCGAGGCCACCGCGGCCACCACCGCCCCCCGCTGATGGTCGACATCGCCCCCGCCTGGCCGGAACCCACACCGCTCGACCCGCTCGACGCCCCGGTGCCCCGCTACGGCAGTGGCTCCCTCGCCGATCTCCTGCCCACCGTCGCCGCGGGCCTCGGCGTCCCCGGCCTCGGCGCGAGCATGGAGCTGGCACCGGCCGACCGGGCCTGTGTCTTCCTCATCGACGGCCTCGGCTGGGACCTGCTGCGCGCGCACCCGGAGGAGGCACCGTTCCTCACCTCGCTCCTGGGGACGTCGTCGAACGGCACCGGCCGCCCGCTCACCGCGGGCTTCCCCTCCACGACCGCGACCTCGCTCGCCTCGGTCGGCACCGGCCTGCCGCCGGGCGCCCACGGCCTGCCCGGCTACACCTGTGAGGACCCGGCCACCGGCGCCCTGATGAACCAGCTGCGCTGGTATCCCTGGACCGACCCGCACGTCTGGCAGCCGTATCCGACGGTCTTCCAGCAGGCGGCCGCGGCGGGTGTCCACACCTGTCAGGTCTCCGCACCGAACTTCGAGCAGACCCCGCTCACCAAGATCGCGCTCAGCGGCGGCAGCTTCCACGGCCGGCTCTCCGGCGAGGAGCGGATGGACCTGGCCGCCGAACAACTCGCCGCCGCCGACCGCTCGCTGGTCTACACGTACTACTCCGAGGTCGACGGCAAGGGCCACCGCTACGGCGTCAACTCCGATGCCTGGCGCGGCCAGTTGATGTACGTGGACCGGCTCGCCGAACGGCTCGCGGAGCAACTCCCGCCGCGCAGCGCCCTCTACGTCACCGCCGACCACGGCATGATCGACATCCCCTTCGACCCCGAGTCCCGGATCGACTTCGACGAGGACTGGGAACTGCGGGCCGGCGTCCGCCTGTTGGGCGGCGAGGGCCGCGCCCGGCACGTCTACGCCCACCCCGGCGCGGCCGCCGACGTGCTCGCCGTGTGGCGCGAGGTGGTCGGCGAGCAGATGTGGGTCGCGAGCCGCGACGAGGCCATCGCCGCCGGGTGGTTCGGACCGCGGGTCGACGACCGGGTGCGGGCCCGGATCGGTGATGTCGTGGCGGCCGCGCACGCCGACATGGTGATCATCGCGAGCGAACGTGAGCCCCGTGAATCGGAGATGGTCGGGATGCACGGCTCGATGACTCCGGTGGAGCAGCTGGTACCGCTCCTGGAAGTCCGCACCTGACCCGTATCCGGTCACCCCGCACCCGTACGCCCCACGCCCCACGCCCCCCGCCCACCGGGGCGGAAGGCGGGCCCTGCCCGCTGCCACGCCGCTGACTCCGACGCGAAAGGCCATCCCCCACCCATGTCCGCACTGGTGTTTTTCTCCGGAACCATGGACTGTGGGAAGTCGACTCTGGCGCTGCAGATCGCGCACAACCGGTCGGCTCGTGGGCTGCAGGGCGTGATCTTCACGCGGGAGGACCGTGCGGGAGCCGGCAAGCTGTCGTCGCGCCTGGGCCTGGTGACCGACGCGGTGGAGGCCGCCCCCGGGCTGGATCCGTACGCGTTCGTGGTGGAGCGCATGTCGCGGGGCGGCAGGGTGGACTACGTCATCGTGGACGAGGCGCAGTTCCTGCTGCCGGAGCAGATCGACCAACTGGCCCGGATCGTCGACGATCTGGACCTCGATGTCTTCGCGTTCGGCATCACCACGGACTTCCGGACCAAGTTGTTCCCCGGTTCGCAGCGGCTGTTCGAGCTGGCGGACCGGATCGAGACGCTGCAGGTCGAGGCGATGTGCTGGTGCGGTGCCCGGGCCACGCACAACGCCCGCACGGTGGGCGGCGAGATGGTCGTCGAGGGCGAACAGGTCGTGGTGGGGGATGTGGGCGGTGCTGCGGAGGCCGTCGGGTACGAGGTTCTGTGCCGCCGTCATCATCGCCGGCGGATGACGAGCGCGACGGCACGAGCGGCGGCGCTTTCGCCTGACGTGCTGCCGGTCGCGTCGGATTGACCGTGCGTCACGGCGGCAGGGCCGCCGCGAGGGGCCTCCGGGGCGGAGTCAGGCGCGGTGCCGGAGGCGCACTGCCAGGGCCGGGCACTGGTTGACGGCGCGGCGGGCGTCGTGCTCCTGCCAGGGGGCGACCGGGATGCCGGTGGAGGTGGGGTAGCCGTGCGGGCCGAGGCGGATGAGGTCGGGAGCCAGCACGGCGCACAGACCGTGTCCGGTGCAGCGGGACCGGTCCACCTCCAGCCGGGTGCCCTTCACGGGCGGGAGGGGGAGCAGTCCCTGCACGGGGCGGCCGCAACCGGCGCCGGACAGGTGGGCGTCGACGTCCTCGACGAAGACGTCCAGCGCGGTGAGGAGGAAGCGGGCCGTGCCGTCCGGGTGGGAGCAGGCGCCACCGCTCCGGGCCGCGCCGAGGGCACGCCGGATGTCCTCCAGCACGGCGGGCTCGGCGGCACCGGCGGCCAGCGCGGCCAGGGCGTCGGCGGCAACGGGCAGGCCGCGCTTGCACGGTCCGCACTGGCCGGCGGACTCGGCCGCCAGCCAGGCCGCGACCCGGGCGGTCTCGCCGAGCGGGCAGGTGTCGTCGGGAAGCGTGACGACCGCACCCGCACCGAGGGTTCCGCCGAGGTCGGCGAGCCCGGCGCGGGACAGCGGCGCGTCGAGGGCGTCCGACGGGGGCAGCCAGGCACCGTGGTAGCCGCCCACCAGCACGCCGGCGCCCGGCTGCACGCCGCAGGCATGCAGTACCGGGCCCAGCCGGGTGCCGGCCGGCACCTCGACCACCAGCGGATCGGCGCCCGGCCGGTTGACGGTGAGCAGGACCGTGCCGGGTTCGTCGGCGGTGCCGACGGCGGCGTAGGCGTCGGGCCCGAGCCGGGCCGCGACGGCGAGTTGGGCCAGGGTCTCCGCGTTGGAGAGCAGCGTCGGACGGCGCCGCACCCCGCCCTTTCCGCCGCCGGCCGCGCGGGCCTTCAGCGGCGCCGGTATCGCCGGCAGGCCGTTGACGGCACGGATCAGGGCACCGGATTCGCCCGAGACGAAGCGTTCGGGCACGCACAGGGTCCGGGCCGGGCAGGGAAGCTCGCGCTCGGCGAGGGCGGCCGGGACCGATATCTCGCCGGGGCTGCCGGCGGTGACGCCGACCACGATCTCCTCGGCGCCGAAGGCGGCCGCGGCCAGGCAGGCGCCGTCCAGCACCAGATGCGGCGCGCGGGCGAGCAACACCTTGTCCTTGGCGCTGGCCGGTTCGCCCTCCGCGCCGTTCACCACGATGACCGGCGGCAGACCGGTGCGGTCGACGGCGGCGAGGGTGGCCCGGGCCTTGCGGGCGAACGGGAAGCCGGCGCCGCCGCGGCCGGCGAGGCCGACGGCTTCGGCCAGGGCGAGCAGGCCGTCCCGGCCCGGTCGGGGGAGTGGCGGGTGGACACGGTGGTGGGCGGCGAGGTCCAGGCGCTGGTGGCGGTCCAGGCCGGCGGTCAGCCGGGCCGCCTCCAGCCAGCGTGCCTCGGGCAGCTCCAGCGGGGCGTGCTTCACTCGCCGCTCCCGGGCTGGGCCAGGCGGACCGTCCGGGCCCCCGGTCTCGCGGCGTGCTTGGGCTGTCCGGGCAGGCGGGCACCGTGCGCGGACCGGCGAGCCGGCGCCATCGGTCCGGCGGGCCAGGCGCTCGGGCGAGGGTCGGTGAGGGGCCGGTCGGACCGCGTGGACAGGGCGGCCAGAGCGGCCGGACGGACAGCGGCGGGCCGATACGCCTTGGCATCGCGCCGACGCCGGCTCAGGCTCCGGTGGCGACCCAGGAAGGAAAGGGCACGGACCAACAGTGCGAGCGCCACCAGGGCCACGCACAGGCCGTAACCCAAGAGCACCCACGCGTGCGCCGCGCGCCCCGCCGTCAGTCCGTGCGCCACGGAGATCGGCCAGCAGACGTACGCCAGCGAGTGCAGCACCCGCCACAGCCAGGGGCGGCGGCTGCCGGCGAACCGACCGCGGAGCACGCCGGTGGCCGTGATCAGGACGAGCAGGTCGGCGGCGAGGGTGCCCAGGCCGACCGCGAGGGCGGCGCCGCCGGTGAAGGGGACCACCGCGGTCTGCGGAGCGGCGTGCCGCTCGACGACCTTGACCGCGATGTGCGTGACCAGGAAGCCGAGCGCCGCGACGGCGCTCGCCCGGTGCACCGACTGCACGGACACCCGTAGCCGGGGCGTCAGCACCAGCCGGTCGGTGGCGGCGAGCCCACAGGTCACCACGGCAGTGAGCGAGATCAGGGTGAAGACGCCCGCGAAGTGGTCCAGGAAGGCCATCATCCGGCCCGCTGCCCCGACGAGCACGGCGCCGACCCCAGGATGGGCGAGCAGGGCGACGCTGGACATGGGGCACCTTCTTCCTTCGCTCGGGTCACGCAGCCGGGCCGGGGCGTGGCCGGCTCGGGAGACCGCATGCCCACGTCGGAAGAGCGCACCGCCGGGATGTGTGGGGCACCGGCGGTGCCTGCACGACAGGGCCCATCGTTAGCCCGTACCCCGTCCCACTGGCAACGGCCCCTGATACGGCCCACGACCGTAGCCGGACTCGGCATCGACGCCGATTCCCCGGGACAGCGGCGGATTTCGCGCCACGACCGTGCCTAGTAGATGCCGGGAGCGGCGTGACCGGACTCACCGTGCGGGAGCCGTGCGCCGTGTCGTGATCTTGCACCGCGTGCCGTGCTCACCGGCCACGGTCGGTCTTTGCGGGACAGGGGCCGTTCTCCCCGCTTCGGGACGTCGCGTGGAAGCAGGAGAGAACGGCCGCGCCCGTGCGTCCTCCCCGTCAACGGGGCGGAACCGGTCCTCAGCGCAGGACGTTGGCCCAGTGGTTCAGGACCGCGGGAAGCTCCTCGGCGTTCACCCACGCGCGGAACAGCTGGTCGCCCCGTTGCTCAGGCGTGCCCGTGTACACGCCCACGATCGCGCGGTCGTGCATGAGCGCGTCCTCCCTGCACCCGTTGTTCTCCTTCCACACGGACACGCACCCCTGGCGGTACGTCAGCGGTCCGATCTCGTACACGTCTTCGGCCTCGGGGCCGCCATTTACGTTCATGTACCGGGACCCTATGCGGGTCCCGCGCGCTTCGGGCCGAGATTGATGATCCGTTCGACGGAGGGGGCGGAATCGGTCGCGCGTGCGGCGAGGGGGCGGCGTGGGGTGCTGACCTCGGTTGCCCGTCGTCGCCGCCGCTATCCGGGCTTCCGCAGCACCTCGGCGATGTGGGCCCGGTACGTGCGCAGCGCCCGCAGCCCGGCGGAGTAGCGGTCGCGGTGCCGTCTGATGTCCGCGGACTGCTTCCACGCACGTACGGCGTGCCAGGACTGGGCCGTACGGTGGCGGCGCTTGCAGAGGACGTCCGCGACGGCGGTGGCCCGCTCCCGCCGCGTATGCCGGGTGTTGCCGCTGCTGTCCCGCTGCCAGGCGTGGTCCGTGTACGCGGCAACGGGGTCCGGATAGCGGGGGAATCCCTGTTCCGCCACACAGCGGGACCACAGAGCCCAGGCCGCGCGCAGGCCCGGATCGCGCTTGACCTCTTTGTCGACCTCGATCGCCCGTCTGCTCGCGTAGAGCCAGTCCCGCTTGAGGTCGATGCCGTGCAGCAGCCGCCGGTTCGCCCGGGCGTTGCAGGAAGGCCAGTCCGCATACTCGGCGTTGGTCATGCGGCGGCCCGTCGGCCGGGGAACCGGGTGCTTCGCGGAGTCCCAGCCGTAGCCCCAGCGGCGGGCGGCGTCCAGATCGAGGGCGCCGTAGTCGGTGCCGACCGCGGTGGCGACGACGGGATCGCCGGGGTAGCGGGGGTCGAGCGGGAAGTCCGGGTGGCCGCGGTCAGCCATGCACTGCCGGATCAGCAGTGCCGATGCCCGGTGGGATCGCTGGTAGTCCTGCGGTGTGTAGTCGTAGCGGTCGGCCGGCAGGGGGCCGAGGTCCGACGCCGTGCGGATGACCTCCGGGCGTTCCGAGCCGGAGGCGCAGAACGCCGCCAGCACTGTCACCACCGCCACGGCACCCAGCCGCCACCCCCGCCCCGCCATGGTCAGGGATGCTGGCGCGCCGCCCGCGTCGGGGGACCGGTGGGAGCGGCCGAGGTCGGTGACGTCCGTCGTTCACGGTGCGAGGGAGAAGTAGTTCTCCTCCTCCTGGGTGAAGTGCAGGCGCAGGACGGTGTTGAGGCCGTAGAGGCAGGAGCGCAGGTCGTCGAGTTGCTCCGGGGAGAGGCCGCCGCCCGCGTGAGCCAGTTGCAGGTGGGTGGCGATGCGCCGGGAGAGGCGTTCGATCTCGGTGTGGGCGCGGCTCATGGTGGCGGTGGCCTCGGGCCCGCCGAGAGTGGGGGCGAGCGCCGGGTAGAGCTCGTGCTCCTCGGCGTACTCGTGCGGCAGCAGCCGTTCGGTCAGCAGACGATGGGTCTCCTCCACCGCGGCCAAGGCGGTGGGGCCGGAGCTGTCGGAGAGCCGGTCGGCGGCGTCGCGTACGGCGTCGAGGACGTCCTGGAGGTCGTCGTGTTCGGCGGCGAAGCGGTGGATGAGGGCCTCGGCGGCGGGGGTGAGGGGCAGCCGCGCGGCCTGGTCGGTGCGCAGGGCGCGCAGGGCGTTGAGGATGACGGCGACGTCGATGCCCTCCTGGAGCAGGGCACCGGCGGCGGGCGGGAGCAGGCCGAAGGCAGCCGCGGCCATGGCGGCCAGGGACATCAGCATGCCGCCGAGGGCGCTCTGTACCGCGATGCGCCGAGCGCGCTGGGCGATGGCGACGGCGTCGGCGAGGCGGTCGACGCGGTCGGTGGTCAGGACGATGTCGGCGGCTTCGGAGGACGCGGTGGAGCCGCGGGCGCCCATGGCGACGCCGATGTCGGCGGCGGCAAGGGCGGGGGCGTCGTTGACGCCGTCGCCGACCATCACGCTGACCGCGCGCTCGCGTTCGGCGCGCACGGCGGCGACCTTGTCGGCCGGGCCGAGTTCGGCGCGTACGTCGTCCAGGCCGAGGACGGCGGCGACCTCGTGGGCGGGCGCGGCACGGTCGCCGGTGAGCATCAGCAGCCGGTCGATGCCCGCCGCCCGCAGGTGGCGCAGCGTGCGCGGCGCGTCGTGCCGCAGGGGGTCGCGCAGGAGTACGGCGCCGGTCAGGTGTCCGTCGACGGTGAGCCAGGCGACGGCCGCCCCGTCCAGGAGCGCCCGGGTGTCGACCGCCTTCGCCCAGTCCGGCCGGGCGGTCGCGGCGCTCCTGAGGCCGACGGCGGCCCGGTGGCCGTCCACGTTCCCGGTGGCGCCCCGGCCGGGTTCCTCGCCGACGTCCGTCGGGACCGACAGGGCCAGTCCGCGTTCCCGGGCGGTGTCGACGAGGGCCTGGGCGAGCACGTGGGGTGAGTACTGGTCGAGCGAGGCTGCCAGGCGGAGGACCTCGGTGGGTTTGGCCCCGGGGGCGGCGATCACGTCGAGCACGCGGGGGCGGCCGCGGGTGAGGGTGCCGGTCTTGTCCAGCAGGAGCGTGCGTGCGCGGCCGAGGTTCTCCAGCGCCCCGCCGTCGCGGATGACGACGCCGAGGCGCGAGGCGCGCGAGAGGCCGGAGACGATGGCGACCGGGGCGGCCAGCAGCAGCGGGCAGGGAGTGGCGACCACCAGGACCGCGACCGCCCGGACCGCGGAGCCGCTGATCAGCCAGGCCAGCCCTGCCACCGCGAGCGAGAGCGGGAGGAACCAGGCGGCGTAGCGGTCGGCCAGCCGTACGACGGGCGCGGACTCGGCGCCGGCCTGCCGGGCCAGCCGCACGATCCCGGCGTAGGTGCTGTCCTGCTCGGTGGCCGTGGCACGCAGCTCGAACGCGCCTCCGGCGTTGACCACGCCGCTGCGCACCGGCTCGTCCCGGGCCCGCTCGACCTGGAGGGCCTCACCGGTGAGCACCGACTCGTCGAGGACCGCGGCGGCGCCCTCCACGCGGCCGTCGACGGGGACGACCTCGCCGGGGCCGACGACGAGCAGGTCGCCGACGGCGACCTCGGCCACCGGCACCGTGGTCACGCCGGCCCCGGTGCGGCGGCGCGCGGAGCGGGGCGCATGTTCCAGCAGGGCGCGAAGATCGTGGGAGGCACGTCGTCGGGCTGCGGCTTCCAGGGTGCGCCCGGTGGCGAGCATCAGGGCGATCAGCGCGCCGGCCAGGTACTCGTGCACGGCCAGGGTGCCGGCCAGCGCGAGGACGGCGATGAGGTCCACGCCCGCGTGCCCGTGCCGCAGTGCGGCGAGCACCCATCCCACGGCGGGGCCCACCGCGGACAGGGTGCCCAGCCCCCAGAAGAGGTCGGCGGGGCCGCCCGCGCCCGCGAGCCAGGCGATGCCACCGGCGATCAGGGCGGTCGCCGTGACGGCCAGGAGGACGGGTTCGAGCCGTGGGAGCGCGACCGCCGGGGTCGGGCGGCGCAGCCGCGTGGTGAGCGTGTGGTGCTTCATGACGTGTCTCGGTCCGTCCGGCGCCGGGACCGCCGGCCGGTCCCCCTCCATCACAGCGCGCCACCGGGTGCCGGCGGGAGGGGACGTCCGGCCCTGTTTCAGGGCCGAACAGACCGTCGGGGTGCCGGCAGGCGCCGCGGTCGGGCACCGGGTGCGCAGTGTTGCGGCCGGCGCCGGGAGCGGGAACGCAGCCCCTTGCCCCGAGGATTTTCCGGGCGGTGGGAGACGCTTCCGCACGCACCTCTCCCCGGGCTCCCGCCGGCCGGCCGAACTCGCCGACCGCGTCGCGTCGTTGGAGGTCGAGGGCGCCCGGGCCCTGCGAGGAGAGACGTCAACCAGGCGCAGGGCGAGGCTGGTTACGCGGTGCGCGCATCCGGCGCCGGCCGACCGGGGGAGGCGTCCGCGCTCAGCCCTGCTCGATGATCGAGAAGACCGCGCCCTCGGTGTCGGCGACGGTCGCCAGCCGGCCGTGGTGGGAGTCGTGGGCGGTGTCCAGGACCCGGCCGCCCAGTTCGGTGACCCGGCGGGCGGCCGCATCGGCGTTGGGGACGGCGAAGTACGTCATCCAGTGCGGGCCGCGGTCGCGCGGCAGCGCACTGCCCACGCCGTGGATGCCGACCACCGCCAGGCCCTTGAGGCGCAGCGTCAGATAGTCGAGGTCCGCCGGGCCCGCCGGGGCCAGCGGCTCCGCCTCGAAGCCGAAGACGTGCTCGTAGAACGGGCCCACGGAGGCGGTGTCCTGGGTGATCAGCTCGTTCCACACCGGCGTGCCGGGCTCACCCGTGACCGCGGTGCCCATCATCGACCTGCCCTGCCAGACGCCGAAGATCGCGCCCTGCGGGTCGGAGCCGATCGCCATCCGCCCCGCGTTGGCGTCCGCGTCCAGCGGCCCGACGCCCACCGTCCCTCCGCAGCAACGAATCTGCTCGGCGGTCATATCGGCGTCGTCGCTGGCCAGATAGGTGGTCCAGGCGACCGGCAGATCGCGGTCGGGCGCCAGCTCGCCCACTCCGGCGACCTCCCGGCCGTCGAGGTAGGCCCGGGAGTACGGACCGAAATGCTGCGGTCCCGGGCGGAACTCCCAGCCGAACAGCGCGCCGTAGAACTCCTGCGCCGCGGAAAGACTGTGGGCCAGGAGGCTCACCCAGCAGGGCGCGCCGGACATCCGCCGGGTCGCGGCCTCGGTCGTCATTGCACTTTCTCCTCGGAGCGTCGGGGGCCTGACCTTGTAGGTGCGGTACGGGCGGGGGGTCTTGAGCAGATGCTCGCACCCTGTGACCTGGTGTGCGCCCCGGCCGCGCCGTCCACGGCCCGTTCGCAAGGGAGAATGCCCGTTTTAGGGTTTCCCGTCCGTTTCGGCGGCGTTACGTCAGGGCGTAACTGCGTCATACGGAGGGTGGGCACCCGCCTTCTGTACGTAGTCACCGCTACGCAAGGATGAGTCCCATGAATGCCATCATCACCGCTACCGAACTCGCGAGCGAGTTGGCCGGGGGCACCCCTCCGGTGCTCCTGGACGTCCGCTACCAGCTCGGCGGTCCGCCCGGCCGCCCCGTGTACGAGGCCGGTCACCTGCCCGGCGCGGTCTATGTCGACCTCGACAGCGAGCTGGCCGGGGCGCCCGGCCCGGCCGGCCGTCACCCGCTGCCCGACCTCGATGTCTTCGCCGGCGCGATGCGGGCCGCGGGCGTCCGCGCGGACCGTCCCGTCGTCGTCTACGACGGCGGCCAGGGCTGGGCGGCGGCCCGGGCCTGGTGGCTGCTGCGCTGGAGCGGGCACCCTGACGTGCGGGTGCTGGACGGCGGCCTGGCCGCCTGGCAGGCCGCCGGCGAGGGGTTGAGCACGGACAAGGAGGATCCGCAGGCGGGGGACTTCACCCCGGCGCCCGGCGCGCTGCCGCTGCTGACGGCGGACGGGGCGGCCGCGCTGGCCCGCCGCGGTGTGCTGCTCGACGCGCGCGCCGGCGAGCGCTACCGCGGTGAGGTGGAGCCCATCGACCCGGTCGCCGGCCACATCCCGGGCGCGGTGTCCGCGCCCACGACCGAGAACGTCGCGGCGGGCGGCACGGTGTTCCGGGACGCGGCCGAGCTGGCCGAGCGGTTCGCCACGCTGGGCGCCACGGCGGACGCCGAGGTGGGCGTCTACTGCGGCTCCGGGGTCTCCGCGGCCCACCAGGTCCTGGCCCTCGCCGTCGCCGGCGTCCCCGCGGCGCTGTACGTCGGTTCCTGGAGCGAATGGACCGCCGACCCGGCCCGCCCGGTCGCCACCGGCCCGCAGCCCGGCTGAGCCCCCGTCAGGGCTCCGTACGACGCCGTCCGCCCGCCCCCTGGAAGCAGGGGACGGGCGGACGGAGGGTCTCGCGGCGCGCCGGCCGCTACTCCGGCTTCTTGCGCCGGGTGCCGAAGACGATCTCGTCCCAGCTGGGCACGGCCGCCCGGCGTCCGGGGCGTACGCCGTCCGCCTCCGCCTGCCGGTCGGTCGTCCCGGTCAGCCGGTCACGGTGGCCGGCCACCGCTCGCGGCATCAGCACATCGGCGTACGCCGAGCCCGCGCCCGCGCTGGCCGCCGGGGCCGGCGGTTCCTCGACCTCGTCCTCGGTCTCCTCGTCGCTCTGCGGCGCCTTGACGCTCTCCGGCACGATCATGTCGCCGCGGAAGCTCGGCACCGCCTCCAGCAGGCTGGTCAGCGAATCCCGCTCGCGCTCCCGCTCGCCGACGGCCTCCTCGGTGCCCCGCGGCTCGCTCTCCTCGCCGCCGGACTGCGCGTTGCGCTCGGAGTGCTGCCGGTCCAGGGTGCGGTCCAGCGGCCGGTCGCGCGGCAGCCGTGCGATGCGCGGTACGAACGGGAAGCTCGGCTCGGGCGTGTCGTCGCTCTCGCCGATCAGCGCCCGGGCCTCGTCGTCCACGGCCTGGACCAGCCGCCGCGGCGGGTCGTAGGTCCAGCTCGCCGAGTGCGGTTCGGCGGCGACGCGGTAGACCAGCAGCACTTCCCAGGTGCCGTCGTCCCGGCGCCAGGAGTCCCACTGGACGCTCTCCTTGTCCGCGCCGCGCAGCAGCAGCCGCTCCGCGACCGCCTCACCGAGCTGCGGACCGGTGTTCTCGCCGGGGCGCCGTACCGGGGTCTTGCGGGCCCGCTCGGCCATGAACGCGCGCTCGGCGAGGACCGGGCCCTCGAAGCGGCGCACCCGGTCGACCGGGATGCCGGCGAGCTGGGCGACCTCTTCCGCGGACGCACCGGCTCTTATCCGCGCCTGGATGTCCCGCGGGCGCAGGTGGCTCTCGACCTCGATCTCGATCTGGCCGAGCCGTGCGCGGTCGTTGCGGACGGCGGCGCGCAGCCGTTCGTCGATCGGAAGCGTGTACTCGGTGCTGTCCGCAGCTTTGAGCACCAGCCGTGTGCCGTCGTTGGAGACGGCCACGACACGCAGTTCGGGCATGGGGACCTCCCGGGTGGTGCCTGCCGACGTCACGTGCGTCGCTGCTTCCGCTAGTCGAGTGTGGCCTGCCCGGGTGCAGCCTGCCACAACATTGCCGAGTTGCCCGGCGTGTCGAGGCTTGGCCCCCAAACGCCGTTATGACACGGTTACCAGTTTGCAACGCTCAGTGACCATGCCGCTTGCCCTGTCGCCGAACACCCGTGCCGAGCGGCGGCGCCCCGGGTCGAGTGCCGCCTTCAGGGCCCCTCCCGTGGGTTCCGGGCAGCCGGACGGGAACCGGGGCCAGGGTTCGCCACAGTACTCCATTCGGACCACTGAGGTGGACCGCCGCGCCGCCGAACTTCTGGGCGGGCAACGGAGGTCGGTCGCCTTGTCGACCTCTCGACCAGACACGCAGGTGGCGAGTTTCACAGATTCCCCAGAATCGGAACTAAAGGCTCCGCCAATTGGTCAGTTCTCCATGCAAGATGGATCGAAGGGGCTATCAAAGGTAGGAGATGGACGAAGAAACCGAAACCGCCACGAAAAAGAAGGAGAAGCGGATCGACCTGAGCGTCGCTCAGGTGGCCGGCAGTGCGCTCGCCGCGGCCGCGGCCGCGTACCTCGCGGGGCAGCTCGGTGTGTACGGAACCATCATCGGCGCAGGTCTGGTCAGTGTCGTGGCCACGACCGGCGGCTCGATATTCCAGCACCTCTTCCGACGCACCGGCGAACAGATCAAGGAGGTCTCGGTCACCACCAGGCCGAAGCCTCGCCGCTCCTCCTCCCGCTCTCGATCCACCACCCCACCGAACCAGGCGGCGCCCACGATGGTGCTGCCGACCTTCGACAAGCAGGGCGCGGAGGACCGTGTCACCGCGGTCGCCGCCCGGACCCCCGGGACCGACGCGGCCCGCACCCAGCTGATCCCGCGGGCCGAACAGGCCCGGCGCCGCGATCCGGCGGGCGCCCATCCGGCGGACCGGACCCAGCTGGTGCCACGCCTCGACGCGCAGACCATGGCACTGGGCCGGGCGGCCGGCCACCGGGCCGACGCGCCCGCGCCGCGCCCGGAGGCCGAGGCCACCACGGTGCTGCCGGTGACCGGCCGCCCCGAGGAACTCAGCGCCACGAAGTACGGCACCCGGCTGCGCGGCTGGAAGCGGCCGGCGCTCGGCGCGTTCGCCGTCTTCGCGCTGGCCATGGGCGGGGTCACCGCCACCGAGCTGATGACCGGGCAGACGCCGAGCGGCGCGAAGGGCACCACGCTGGGCAACCTCACCCAGACCGGCGGCGTGAGCCGGCACCGGCCCGCCACCCCGCGGTCGCCCGGCACCGGCCACCCGCCGGGTGACAGCGGCCGGCAGGGCAGCGGCGACGGCTCCCGTCCCGACCCGGGCCGGTCCGGTGACAGCGGGACCGGCAAGGACAAGGGCACCCCGACGCCGACCCCCACGCCGTCCGACGGCGGCAGCACCTCGCCGGACCAGGGCACCTCGCCGTCCCCGAACCCCTCCCCGAGCGGTTCGACGGACAGCGGTGACACCGGCTCCGGTGACGGCCCGACCGGCAGCGGCGACCAGGGGAGCGGGCCGAGCCAGCAGCCCGAGGCGGAGGCCCCGGTCCCGGGCGCGCCCTGACCCGGACGCTCCGTCCGCCCGGCGGAGCCGCGACGGCCGCGGCCCGGTGCCCCTCCCAGGGCGCCGGGCCGCGGCCGTCGTCGCAGATCAGTCCCCCAGGACCCGCCGCAGATACGCGTTGGAGAACCGGCGCTCCGGGTCCAGCCGGTCGCGCACCGCGGTGAACTCGCCGAACCGCGGATAGACCTCGGCGAGGTACTCGGCGTCGCGGGTGTGCAGCTTCCCCCAGTGCGGACGCCCCTCGTGCGCCGTCATGATCCTCTCGGCGGCCGCGAAGTACGCCTCGTACGGCGTCCCCCGGTACATGTGGACGGCGAGGTAGACGGTGTCCCGGCCGGAAGCGGTGGACAGCACCAGGTCGTCGGCGGGTGCGGTGCGCACCTCCACGGGGAAGCTGATGCGGAAGTCCGAGCGCTCCACCAGCGCCTTCAGCTCACCCAGCGCGGCGGCCGCGGCCGCGCGGGGCAGCGCGTACTCCATCTCCACGAACCGCACCCGCCGCGGCGAGGTGAACACCTTGTAGGGGATGTCGGTGTACGTACGGGCCGACAGCGCGCGGCTGGAGACCTTGGCGATGCCCGGTATGGCCGCCGGCATCGCCCGCCCGACGGCGCAGGCGACCTGGAACACGCCGTTGGACAGCAGCTCGTCCTCGATCCAGGCGCTGACCCGGCCGGGCGGCGCCGCGGGGCCCTGGCTGCGGTTGTTGCGCTTGGTGTTGCAGTTGCCGGTGTGCGGGAACCAGTAGAACTCGAAGTGCTCGTTCTCCGTGACCAGCTCGTCGAACCGGTCCGTCACCTCGTCGAAGCCCATCGGCTCCTCGCGCGCGGTCAGCAGGAACTCCGGCTCCACGGCGAAGGTGAGCTCACTGATCACGCCCAGCGCGCCCAGGCCGAGCCGCGCCGCCGCGAAGACGTCCGGGTTCTCGTCGGCCGAGCAGGACAGCACCGAACCGTCGGCGGTGACCAGTTCGAGGGCGGTGATCTGGGCGGCGACGGAGGCGGAGTCGCGGCCGGTGCCGTGCGTGCCGGTGCCGGCCGCACCCGAGACGGTCTGCTCCATGATGTCGCCCATGTTGGTCAGCGACAGCCCGTGCGCGGCCAGGGTCTCGTTGAGGTGCTTGAGGGGCGTGCCGGCGGCGGCGGTCACCGTGCCGGCCTCGCGGTCGACGGCGCGGACGCCGGTCAGCCGCTCGGGACGGATCAGCAGCCCGTCGGTGGCGGCGGCCGGGGTGAACGAGTGGCCGGTGCCGGCGGCCTTCACCGTCAGGCCGTCCTCGGCTGCCGCACGGACCGCGGCGACCAGTTCTTCGGTGTTCGAAGGGGCCACGCTCCGGGCGGGGCGGGCGGTGACGTTGCCCGCCCAGTTGCGCCACGGCCCGGTGGTCGAGCCGCGCCCTCCCGGGCCCCGGACGGCGTTGCTGACTGCCATGTGACGTCCCCTCCCTCAGCGCGGGCCGGCCGTGCGCGGCAGGCCGTCGGTGAGCGCATGATGTCAGTCACCGACGCGCCCTCCACAGGGGTTGACGGGAAATACCCGATCAAGGAATCGGCCGCAATCAGCAGGCTCCGGGACATGTCGTACCGCCGGTAACCCGAGGGGCCGTGCCGGGCGGTCCGCACGGGACTCCCACGGGCCGGTCCGGACCGTACGACTCAGGCGACGCTCTGCTCGCCCTGCCGCTCCGCGGCCACCGCGCCCGGCTCCGGCAGGTCCGTCACGGCCGGGCGGGCCGTCATCGGGAGCGTCGGCTGCGGCCGGAGCTTGCGGTAGCCCGCGAACGCCACCAGCGCGGCGAGCACCCCCGCCGCGACCGGGACGAGGTAGCCCCGGGCGGCGCCCGAGGCGTCCACCACCCAGCCGGCGGCCGACGAGCCCAGCGCGACGCCCACCGCCAGCCCGGTGCTGGTCCAGGTCATCCCCTCGGTCAGCTGCGCCCGCGGGACGTGCTCCTCGACCAGCGCCATCGTGGTCACCATCGTCGGGGCGATGGACAGGCCCGCGACGAAGAGCGCGACCGCCAGCAGCGGCAGCGAGTCCACGAACTGGAGCGGCACCATGCTCACCGCCATCGCGCAGACCCCCACCACCCAGCGGCGCGACGGGTGGCCCTTGAGGTGCAGCAGCCCGAAGACGGCACCGGCCGCACACGAGCCGAGCGCGTAGACCGCCAGCACCAGACTGGCCGCGGCCTTGTGCCCCTCCTCCTCCGCGAAGGCCACCGTCACCACGTCGATCGCCCCGAAGATCGCGCCGGTCGCCACGAACGTCACCACCAGCACCTGCAGCCCCCGCGAGCGCAGCGCCGAACCCTTGGTGGGGTGCTCACGCGGGTGCGGCACCGGCTCGGTGCCGCGCTGTGCCGTCAGCCAGAAGACGCCCGCCGCCAGGAAACCGCCGGCCAGCAGCGGTCCGGCCTCGGGGAACCACGCGGTGGACAGGCCGATCGACAGGATCGGGCCGACGATGAAGCACATCTCGTCGACGATCGACTCCCACGAGTAGGCCGTGTGCAGCTCACGGGGGGAGCCCTGGTAGAGCTCCGCCCAGCGGGCCCGGACCATCGAGCCGACGCTCGGCACGCACCCCACACAGGCCGCGAAGACGAAGAGGATCCCGTCCGGCCACCGCTGTTGCGCGCTCAGCAGCAGGCCGGCGACCGCGGCGAGCGAGACCAGCGTCGCCGGGCGCATCACCCGGCGCTGACCGTGCCGGTCCACCAGCCGGGATATCTGCGGGCCGAGCACCGCCGCGGACAGCGCGAGGGTCGCCGACAGCGCGCCGGCGAGCCCGTAGCGCCCGGTCAGCTGGGAGACCATCGTGACGATGCCGATGCCCATCATCGACAGCGGCATCCGGCCCAGGAGCCCGGCGGCGGAGAACGACCTGGTACCGGGGCGGCCGAAAAGGGCGCGGTAGGGACTGGGCAACGGGGGCGCTCCGCCGGATGAGGACCGAAAATCGGTAAGGAATGTATGTGGCCGATACAGCTTACGGGTCGGCCGGGCCCCGCCGCCCCCGAATTTCCGCCAGTGCCGAACGGCCCGCCGGGCCCCGGCCGCACCGGGACCTGCCCACCGCCCCCGGAGGAAGGGTGGCAGGATCGATGGCATGCCCGAACAGCGCGATCCCAGCCCCTATGACGCCCTGCTGCTGCTCTCCTTCGGCGGTCCCGAAGGCCCCGACGACGTCGTGCCGTTCCTGGAGAACGTCACCCGCGGCCGCGGCATCCCCCGCGAGCGCCTCAAGGAGGTGGGCCGGCACTACTTCCTGTTCGGCGGCGTGAGCCCGATCAACGCCCAGAACCGTGAGCTGCTGGACGCGCTGCGCAAGGACTTCGCCGAGAACGGCCTGGAGCTGCCCGTCTACTGGGGCAACCGCAACTGGGCGCCGTACCTGACCGACACCCTGCGCACGATGGTGAACGACGGCCACCGCCGCATCGCCGTCCTCGCGACCAGCGCCTACGCCTCGTACTCGGGCTGCCGCCAGTACCGCGAGAACCTCGCCGACGCGCTCTCCGCGCTCCGGGCCGAGGGGCTGCCGGTGCCGCAGGTCGACAAGTTGCGGCACTACTTCAACCACCCCGGCTTCCTGCGTCCGATGATCGACGGCGTACTGGCCTCGCTGGCCGAACTGCCCGCGGAGGCCCGGGACGGCGCCCACCTCGCCTTCACCACGCACTCCATCCCCACCGCCGCGGCCGACACCTCGGGCACCCCCGCGGACCACACCGAGGGCGGTACGGGCGGCGCCTACGTCGCCCAGCACCTCGACGTGGCGCGCGTGATCGTCGACGCCGTCCGCGAGGAGACCGGCGTGGACCACCCCTGGCAGCTCGTCTACCAGTCCCGCAGCGGTGCCCCGCACATCCCCTGGCTGGAGCCGGACATCTGCGACCACCTGGAGGAGCGGCACGCCGCGGGCGTCCCCGCCGTCGTCATGGCCCCCATCGGCTTCGTCTCGGACCACATGGAGGTCAAGTACGACCTCGACACCGAGGCCACCGCCAAGGCCGCCGAGCTGGGCCTGCCGGTCGTCCGGTCGGCCACCGTGGGCGCCGACCCCCGGTTCGCCGCGGCCGTCCGCGAACTCCTGCTGGAGCGCGCGGCCGCCGAGCGGGGCCGCGCCCCGGAGCGCTGCGCGCTGGGTGCCCTCGGCGCGAGCCACGACCTGTGCCCGGTGGGCTGCTGCCCGGCGCGTGCCCCGCGGGCGGCCGCCGCCGGAGCCGACTGGCGCGGCCCGGCCGCCGATGCCCCCGCCTGAGTCCGGCCCGCAGAACCCCGCCCGCCCGAGCTAGGAGCATCGTGCCCGACCCGCTGCAGACCGACCCCACGCAGACCGACGCCCTGTACGACGAACTTCTCGACATCGCCCTGGAGGCCGCCCACCGCGCCGGGGTCCTGCTCCGCGACGGACGTCCCGCCGACCTCGGTGTGGCCGCCACCAAGTCCAGCCCCATCGACGTCGTCACCGAGATGGACCTCGCCTCCGAGAAGCTGATCACCGGCTTCATCGGGGAGCGCCGCCCCGACGACGGCTTCCTGGGGGAGGAGGGCGCCAGCAGTGCGGGCACCAGCGGCATCCGCTGGGTCATCGACCCGATCGACGGCACCGTCAACTACCTCTACGGGCTGCCGTCCTGGGCCGTGTCCATCGCGGCGGAGCGGGACGGCGAGGTGGTCGTCGGGGTCGTCGCCGCCCCGATGCGCGGCGAGACGTACCGGGCCGTCCTGGGCCGGGGAGCCTTCAGCAACGACGAGCCGGTCCGCCACCGCCCGACGCCGCCGGCGCTCTCCCAGGCGCTGCTGGGCACCGGCTTCGGTTACCTGGCCGAGCGCCGGGCCGCCCAGGCGGAGGTGGTGCGCACCCTGCTGCCGCAGGTCCGCGACATCCGGCGGGGCGGCTCGGCGGCGATCGACCTGTGCGACGTCGCCTGCGGCCGGCTCGATGCCTACTACGAGCGGGGGCTGAACCCCTGGGACCTGGCGGCCGGTGCGCTGATCGCCCGCGAGGCCGGGGCTCTCACCGGCGGTCGCCCCGGACGGTCCGCCTCCCACGAGCTGACGCTGGCCGCCTCCCCGGCCCTCTTCGAGCAGCTCCAGCCGCTGCTGGAGGAGCTCGGTGCCTGGCACGACTGACCCCGGCCCGGCTCCGGACACGACAGCGCCCCGGCACCCTCCCCTGGGTGCCGGGGCGCTGTCGTCGTACGCCGTGAACGATCAGGCGTTGCTGACCGCCTCATAGCGCACACCGTGCTCGTTCGCCAGTCGCTGCAGGTCTTCGAGCTCGGCCTGCTCGACCTCGGCGAGGAAGTCATCGCCCGCAGCGCGGGCCTGGTCCAGATCTGCTTCGGTCTTCTCTATGCGCTGCAGAATGCCTGCGGTGAACGCGTCCATTGCGCCCCCTCGTCGTGGGTCGGTGGCACGGGGGTGTGCCGACGGGTGGGTCGATCACGGCGTGGTCCCTGCGATGGATCAGTTCATGGCAAGTGGGTCGCCAATAATCAGGGCGTGATCGCGGGTGTGCAGTCGTCCTCCCCATGCCCACCCTCAGGGAAACCTCAACCCGCCCGCGAATCCTGCGCGTCGGGCCGCGCGGCGCCCCCGCTGCGCCGCCCCGGTCCCCCTTACCGCCGGTTTACAGCTGTTCGGGGCAGGATGGAAGGGCTCCGAGAGATTGTTGTGCCTGCCCGCGAGGGCCGTGAGGAAGGACTAGCGACGTGCGTGTTCTCGTCGTCGAGGACGAGCAGCTGCTCGCCGATGCTGTGGCCACCGGACTACGCCGGGAGGCCATGGCCGTCGACGTGGTCTACGACGGCGCTGCCGCCCTCGAACGGATCGCGATCAACGATTACGACGTCGTCGTGCTCGACCGCGATCTGCCGGTGGTCCACGGTGACGACGTGTGCCGCAAGATCGTCGAACTGGGCATGCCGACCCGCGTCCTGATGCTCACCGCCTCCGGCGACGTCAGCGACCGCGTCGAGGGCCTGGAGATCGGCGCGGACGACTACCTCCCCAAGCCGTTCGCCTTCACCGAGCTCACGGCCCGGGTGCGCGCCCTGGGGCGCCGTACGACCGTCGCGCTGCCGCCCGTCCTGGAGCGGGCCGGCATCAAGCTCGACCCGAACCGCCGTGAGGTCTTCCGCGACGGCAAGGAGGTCCAGCTGGCGCCGAAGGAGTTCGCGGTGCTGGAGGTCCTGATGCGCAGCGAGGGCACGGTCGTCTCGGCCGAGCAGCTCCTGGAGAAGGCGTGGGACGAGAACACCGACCCGTTCACCAACGTCGTACGGGTCACGGTCATGACGCTGCGCCGCAAGCTCGGCGAGCCCGCGGTGATCGTCACCGTGCCCGGCTCGGGATACCGGATCTGACCGCCGATGCCCTCCCTGCCCTCGTTCTCCAAGCCGGCCGCCCCGCCGCCGCCCATGCCGCCGAAGCCCACCTGGGACCCCCGCCCGGTCAACGTGCGGCCCTTCCCCTGGCTGCGGCCCACGATCCGGATACGGCTCACGCTGCTGTACGGCGGCATGTTCCTGATGGCCGGCATCGTGCTGCTGACGATCATCTACATGCTGGCCGCCGACGCGCTGCACGACGGCAGCGCGCTGCCGCTGAAGATCCTCGGCGGCAAGTTCGAGTCCACGAGTGACATCTGCGACCTGCCCACCCAGACGTCGGGGCCGCTGCTCCAGCAGGCCGTCGAGCAGTGCCTCCAGCACCAGCGCGCGCTGGCCCTGAACAGCCTGCTCAACCGCTCGCTGCTGGCGTTGCTGGGCCTGACCGTCGTGGCCTTCGCCTTCGGTTACGCGATGGCCGGCCGGGTGCTGTCGCCGCTGGGGCGGATCACGCGTACCGCCCAGCGGGTGGCCGGCTCCGACCTGCACCGGCGGATCGAGCTGGGCGGGCCGGACGACGAGCTCAAGGAGCTGGCGGACACCTTCGACGAGATGCTGGACCGGCTCGACCGGGCCTTCGAGTCGCAGCGCCGCTTCGTGGCCAATGCCTCGCACGAGTTGCGCACCCCACTGGCGATCAACCGCACGCTGCTGGAGGTGCAGCTGGCGGACCCGGAGGCGTCCCCCGAGCTGGCGCAGCTGGGCAAGACGCTGCTGGCGACGAACGAGCGCAGCGAGCAGCTGGTGGAGGGCCTGCTGCTGCTGGCCCGCAGCGAGAACAAGGTCGTGGACAAGAAGCCGGTGGACCTGTCCGAGGTCGCTTCGCAGGCGGTCGACCAGTCCCGTGAGGAGGCCCAGGCCAAGGGCGTGGCACTGCGCGGGGTCCGGCAGCAGGTCTTCGTCCAGGGCAACGGGGTGCTGCTGGAGCGGATCGCGCTGAACCTCGTGCAGAACGCGGTGCGCTACAACGTCCCGGACGGGTGGGTGGAGGTCTCCACGGAGCCGTTGCCGGGCTGTGCGGTGCTGGTGGTGGCCAACACCGGCCCGGTGGTCCCGGCCTACGAGGTGGAGAACCTCTTCGAGCCGTTCCGGCGGCTGCGTACGGAGCGCACGGGGAGCGACAAGGGCGTGGGGCTGGGGCTCTCCATCGTGCGCTCGGTGGTGCGCGCGCACGACGGCACGATCACAGCCGAGCCCCGCGAGGGCGGCGGACTCGTGATGCGGGTCGTCCTGCCGCTCTGACCTGCCACTCCGACCTTCCGCTACGGGGCGCCCGCAGGGCGGTTGTACGGGCGCAGGAGCGCCTGGGCACCCCCGTGGGCCGTCTCGGACATCCGTGCGTACGATCGCTCGTCTCGCGGCCGTACACCGTCTCGCCTCCCGGTTTGACGAGAAGGGGGGTGGGAGTGGATCCTTCGCCACGTTCGCTTTGCGCGGAATTGCGCCGGTCCGACCGCCGGGCAATGCGTGTGTGATCGCTCACAGACGCGAATTTCCAGCCATCTACGCTCCGTGATCGAAATGCCTGGTGGAATGCCGGGGAAGTCCTGGTTTCCCGGGGGTGGAATCACGGGAAGTACAGGTGATGGGCTGCGCGAGGTGCGACATTCGGACCGTGTACGGTCCTGATCGCCATCCAAACCGATCACCTCTTCAGGGGTGCGGTTGGGTGTCGATTGAGTAACAGACCTTGATGTGAGGCAAAATCTCCGCCTCAGGTCGGGCACAAGTCCGGCCTCTCACGCGTTACGAGCGCTGAGACACCGCAGACACCCAGAGGGGGAGAGCGAAAATGGCTACGGATTACGACACCCCACGCAAGACCGACGACGACCTCAACGAGGACAGCATTGAAGAGCTGAAGTCGCGGCGGAACGACAAGTCCGCCTCGGCCGTCGACGTCGACGAGTTCGAGCAGGCCGAGGGCCTTGAGCTCCCCGGCGCCGACCTGTCCAACGAAGAGCTCGCGGTGCGCGTGCTGCCCAAGCAGCAGGACGAGTTCACGTGCATGAGCTGCTTCCTGGTCCACCACCGCAGCCAGCTGGCTGAGGAGAAGAACGGCCAGCCGATCTGCCGCGACTGCGCGGCCTGAGACCGGCCTACGCCGTGGCAGGCGTGAACCCGTTCCGTAAGGGCCCCAAGGGCGTCAGCGGCTCGGCGGCCGGCGCACGATCACGCGACGAAACCGCGCCCGTGCCCGCCGACCCGACCGCCCTTCCCACGGAGCGGACGTCCGGTGCACCGCAGGAGCGGGGCCGCAGGGCCTCGCTCGCGGACTCGGCCGTCCCCGGCACCACCGGGGCGGCGGCGCCAGGACGGCGCGGCCGGGTGCGGGCCTGGCTCGCGGTGATCGCTGACCGGATCATCGCCACCGCCCCGCGGATCCCGGTCCGCGACCTCGCCACACTGCGCGCCCAGTTCCCCGGTCTGACCCCCGAGGAGCTGGCCGACAAGCTGGTCGCGGGCGCCTGTGCGGGCACGGCCACCGTCGGAGCGGGCGTCGGCGCGGCAGCGATGCTGCCCGTACCGCCCGCCATGCCGGCCGAACTGGCCACCGAGATCACCGGCGTGGCCTCGATCGAAATCAAGTTGATCGCCGAGCTGCACGAGGTCTACGGGCTGCGGCCCGCGGGCAATTTCCGGCAGCGCGCGATGGCCTCTCTGACGTCCTGGACGGAGGAGCGGGGCATCGACATCGCCAAACCGGCCTCGCTGAACATCGCGCTCGGCGGGCCGATGAGGCGCGAGCTGCGCCAGCAGATCATGAAGCGCACGCTGCGCAATCTGCCGAACCTCACGCCGTTCATGATCGGCGCCACCGTCGGCGCGTTGATGAACCGCCGTGACACCCGAAGACTCGCGGAGAAGATCCGCAAGGACCTGCGGACGAAGCAGGTCCCCTGGGACGCCCTGCCCGCCTCCGACGGCTGACGCCGTTACCCGGCGGGCCGGCCGCTCAGGCGCGTACGGCCGTCAGCGCCGCCACCAGACTCTCCGGCCGGCGCGTGGACAGGTAGGCGTACGGCGTCGGGTCGTCCGGGTCCGTGATCTCCACCCGCACCGCCGTGGGCACGTAGCTGCGCAGCAGCATGAACGCCCGGGCATCGGCCTTGTGCGTGCGCCAGGCCAGCGCCTCCTCGGCGTCCAGCGCCCGGGCCTCGCCCAACGCCGAGGCCGGGATCCTCGCGTCGCCGGCGATCAGCGCACCGCCCACCACCCGGATCCGCGCCGAGCCGTACGCGCTCACCGCGACCGCCGACAGCGCCGTGCCGCCGATCAGCCCGCCGAGCATCGGCAGCGTCCCCACCGGGAGCAGCATCAGCGCGCAGGCGACGCCGACCAGTGCGGCGATCACCCACCAGGACCGGGGTGCGGTGAGACGTTCCTCGTACGACTGCATGGCTCCAGCTTGGCACGGCGGCGCGGGTCCCTTACGTGCGCGGGTAGGGTCTGCACTCGTGAGTGGAACTGACGAACCCAGGGCGCGGCTGACGCCACCGACGGACGCTGTCGCTCCGGTCCGGCACGCGGACGCGCCGGCACCCGGCGAACTCCTCGGCGCGCACTACGACCGCTGCTTCGGCTGCGGAACGGGCCAGCCGCACGGGCTGCACCTGGAGGCGCGGGCCGGCGAGGGCGTGAGCGTACGGGCCGAGTTCACCGTCAAGGAGGCCCACCAGGGCGCGCCCGGCCTGGCGCACGGCGGCGTGCTGGCCACCGCGCTGGACGAGACGCTCGGCTCGCTGAACTGGCTGCTGCGGGTGATCGCGGTGACCGGCCGGCTGGAGACCGACTTCGTACGGCCGGTGCCGCTGGGCACGGTGCTGCATCTGGACGCGCGGGTCACCGCGGTGCACGGGCGGAAGATCTACTCGTCGGCCGTGGGGCGGATAGGCGCCCCGGACGGCCCGGTAGCGGTCCGCGCCGACGCCGTCTTCATCGAGGTGAAGGTCGACCACTTCATCGAGAACGGAAGGGCCGAGGAGATCCAGGCGGCGATGGCCGACCCGGACCAGGCCAAGCGAGCACGTGCCTTCGAGGTGAACCCGTGAGTCAGGAACGGAATCCGGTGGACGTCCTGCTGCGCCGGCTGGACCCGGAGGTGCCCGTTCCGTCGTACGGGCACCCGGGCGACGCGGGGGTGGATCTGGTGACCACCGAGGCCGCCGAGCTGGCGCCGGGGGAGCGCACCGTGCTGCCCACCGGGGTGTCGATCGCGCTGCCCGACGGGTATGCGGCATTTGTCCACCCACGGTCCGGGCTCGCAGCGCGCTGCGGACTGGCACTGGTGAATGCCCCCGGGACGGTGGATGCCGGGTACCGTGGAGAGATCAAGGTGATCGTGGTCAATCTGGACCCGCGCGAGAACGTGCGGTTCGAGAGGTTCGACCGGATCGCCCAACTGGTCGTCCAGCAGGTCGAGAAGGTGCGCTTCCACGAGGTGGCGGAACTTCCCGGCTCGGCGCGGGCCGAGGGGGGATTCGGTTCCACCGGCGGTCATGCGGCGGTGGACGGCTCCACGGGCGGGAATGAATACGCATCGGTCGGTGCCGACCGGGAAGGACAGTGACGTGTTCGGACGTCGCAAGAAGAACGAGGCTGAAGAGCCGGCCAAGGACACCACGCTCCAGCAGGAGCGCGCGGTGAGCGACGCCGACGAGGACGACGCGGTGCAGGAGCGGCTGAGCCTTCCGCCCGCGCCGCGCCCCGACGGCCCCTGGGACGCGTCGGAGGTCAAGAACCCCGGCGAGGGCCGGGTGGACCTCGGCGGTCTCTATGTGCCCGGTGTCGAGGGCATGGAGCTGCGGGTGGAGGTCGCCGGTGACGCGATCGTCGCCGCGACGGTGGTGCTGCAGGACAGCGCCGTGCAGCTGCAGGCGTTCGCCGCCCCCCGCAACGAGGGGATCTGGGGCGAGGTCCGCGAGGAGATCGCGGCCGGCATCACCCAGCAGGGCGGGGTCATCGACGAGGTCGACGGCCCGCTGGGCTGGGAACTGCGCGCCCAGGTACCCGTACAGCTGCCGGACGGCACCAACGGCGTGCAGGTCGTGCGCTTCGTCGGTGTCGACGGCCCCCGGTGGTTCCTGCGCGGGGTGATCTCCGGCCAGGGCGCGGTGCAGCCGCAGGCCGCCGGCGTGCTGGAGCACATCTTCCGGGACACCGTCATCGTCCGCGGCGAGGGACCGATGGCGCCGCGCGACCCGATCGTCCTGAAGCTGCCGGACGACGCGCAGATGGTGCCGGACGGCGTCCAGCAGGAGCCGGCCGAGCAGTCCCGCTTCGGCGGTGGCGTGGAGCGGCTGGAGCGCGGACCGGAGATCACCGAGATCCGCTGACGCCCGGGCGCGCGGAGGGTCGCACCTCGCGCGCACAAGCGGTGCGAAGGCGTCCGCATTCCGGCCGGATAACGACGGTCAGCAGGGCCCGGGCCCCCTTGAGGGGGCCCGGGCCCTTGTCGTTCGCGCAGGTCAGCCCGGGGCGCGTAGGGATTCCGTCAACAGGGCGCTAATGGCCGTAAGGACGGCGTCAACGGCGGTCCCGCGGCTCCGGCGGGGCGCTTTGCTGTGGGGGTCCTGATCCCCCATCCATCTAGGAGCACACGATGGCCGACGTGGCCTTCGTCGTCGTCACGCTCGCGGTCTTCGCGCTGGTGGCTCTCGTCGCCAAGGGGGTGACGAGGCTGTGACCGTCGAAAACGTCGTCGGCCTGATCGTCGCCGTCGCCCTGCTGGGGTACCTGATCCTCGCCCTCGTCTTCCCGGAGAGGTTCTGAGCAGCCGATGAGCCCCGTTCTTGCCGGCGTGCTCCAGCTGACCGCGCTCGTCGCGGCGCTCGCCCTGGCGTACCGCCCGCTCGGCGACCACATGGCCGCCGTCTACAACTCGCCCCGGCACCTCCGTGTCGAGAAGATCATCTACCGCTGCATCGGTGCCGACGCGGACGCCGAGATGCGCTGGCCCGCGTATCTGCGCGGCGTGCTGGCGTTCTCCGCGGCGGGGGTGCTCTTCCTGTACCTGCTGCAGCGCGTCCAGGGCGGGCTGCCGCTGTCCCTCGGCTTCGCGTCGATCAGCCCGGACCAGGCGTTCAACACCGCGGCGTCCTTCGTCGCCAACACCAACTGGCAGTCCTACAGCGGCGAGCAGGCCATGGGCCACGTCGTGCAGACCGCCGGCCTGGCGGTGCAGAACTTCGTCTCCGCCGCCACCGGCATGGCCGTCGCCATCGCCCTGGTCCGCGGCTTCGCCAGGTCGCGCACCGGTGAGCTCGGCAACTTCTGGGCCGACCTGGTCCGCGGCACCGTACGGGTGCTGCTGCCGATCGCGGTCGTCGGCGCCCTCGTGCTGGTCGCCTGCGGCGCCCTGCAGAACTTCTCCGGCATCCACGAGGTCGGACAGTTCATGGGCGGCGCGCAGCAGACCAACGGCGGCGCGGTGGCCTCCCAGGAGGTCATCAAGGAGCTGGGCACCAACGGAGGCGGCTACTTCAACGCCAACTCCGCCCACCCCTTCGAGAACCCGACTGCCTTCACCAACCTCTTCGAGATCTTCCTGATCCTGGTCATCCCGTTCGCGCTGACCCGTACCTTCGGCAAGCTCGTCGGGAACGTGAGGCAGGGCTACGCCGTCCTCGCCACGATGGGCGTCATCTGGCTCGGTTTCACGGCCCTGATGATGTGGAGCGAGTTCGCCCACGGCGGCCCGGCCCTGCAGGCCGCGGGCGCCGCCATGGAGGGCAAGGAGACCCGCTTCGGCGTCGGCTCCTCCGCGATCTTCTCGGTGGCCACCACCCTCACCTCTACCGGGGCGGTGGACTCCTTCCACTCCTCCTTCACCGCGTTCGGCGGCGGTATCCAGCTGCTCGGCATGATGCTCGGTGAGATCGCACCCGGCGGGGTGGGCTCCGGTCTCTACGGCATGCTGGTCATGGCGATCATCGCGGTGTTCATCGCCGGCCTGATGGTGGGCCGTACGCCCGAGTACCTCGGCAAGAAGATCGGCACCCGCGAGATCAAGCTCGCCGCCTGCTTCATCCTGATCACCCCGGCCCTGGTGCTCGGCTTCACCGCCACCTCGATGGTGCTGCCCGACGCGCTGGCCTCCCAGCTCAACACCAAGGCGCTGGGCGCCGGCGCCCACGGCTTCTCCGAGGTCCTCTACGCGTTCACCTCCGGCGCCAACAACAACGGCTCGGCCTTCGCCGGACTGAACGCCAACACGCCCTGGTTCAACACCACGATCGGCCTTGCCATGCTGCTCGGCCGCTTCCTGCCGATGGTGTTCGTGCTCGCCCTGGCCGGCTCGCTCGCCGAGCAGAAGCCGATCCCCGAGACGGCGGGCACCCTGCGTACCGAAAAGCCGCTCTTCGCCGGGCTGCTCGTCGGCACGATCCTGATCATCACCGGTCTGACCTACTTCCCGGCGCTGGCCCTCGGGCCGCTGGCGGAGGGTCTGTCATGACCGCCCCCGTGAAACCGGAGGAGCCCGGCTCCATGGCTTCCAGCTCGACAGCTACCCCGACCCGCGCGCCGCACCAGGACGTTCCCAGCGGGCACAACCCTGGCGGCGGCCGGGTGGGCGGCGGCCTCTTCGACCCCCGGCAGCTGGTCACGTCCCTCCCGGACGCGATACGCAAGCTCGACCCGCGGGTGATGGTGAAGTCGCCCGTGATGTTCGTGGTCGAGGTCGGCTCCGTGCTGACCACGGTCTTCGCCGTCACGTCCCCCTCGGACTGGTTCGGCTGGGCGATCGCCGCCTGGCTGTGGCTGACCGTGCTCTTCGCGAACCTGGCGGAGGCGGTCGCCGAGGGGCGTGGCAAGGCGCAGGCCGACACCCTGCGCAAGGCCAAGACCGATACCGTCGCGCGCCGGCTGCACGGCGACGCGGAGGAGCAGGTCCCCGGCACCGCTCTGCGCATCGGCGACCTGGTCGTCTGCGAGGCCGGCGACATCATCCCCGGGGACGGCGACGTCGTCGAGGGCGTGGCGTCGGTGGACGAGTCGGCGATCACGGGTGAATCGGCTCCGGTGATCCGTGAGTCGGGCGGTGACCGCTCGGCCGTCACCGGCGGCACGAAGGTGCTCTCCGACCGCATCGTCATCAAGATCACGACGAAGCCCGGTGAGACCTTCATCGACCGGATGATCAACCTCGTCGAGGGCGCCGCACGGCAGAAGACCCCCAACGAGATCGCGCTGAACATCCTGCTCGCCTCGCTCACCATCGTCTTCCTGCTGGCGGTCGTTACCCTTCAGCCGTTCGCGATCTACGCGGGCGCCGAACAGCCCATGATCGTGCTGCTCGCGCTGCTGGTCTGCCTGATCCCGACGACGATCGGTGCGCTGCTCTCGGCCATCGGCATCGCGGGTATGGACCGGCTGGTGCAGCGCAACGTCCTGGCGATGTCGGGACGGGCGGTCGAGGCCGCCGGTGACGTCTCGACGCTGCTGCTCGACAAGACCGGCACCATCACCCTCGGCAACCGCCAGGCCGCCGAGTTCGTGCCGGTACGCGGCACGACGGAGGCCGAGGTCGCGGACGCCGCCCAGCTGTCCTCGCTGGCCGACGAGACCCCCGAGGGCCGTTCGATCGTCGTGCTCGCCAAGGAGAAGTACGGCCTGCGCGAGCGCCACCAGGGGGAACTGGTGGACGCGGAATGGGTACCGTTCACGGCCCAGACCCGGATGTCGGGGGTGGACGTCGACGGCCGCAAGGTCCGCAAGGGCGCGACCGGTTCGGTCATCGCCTGGGTGAAGGAGCGCGGCGGCAGCGTCGCCGCCGACGCCCAGCAGCTCACCGACACCATCTCGCAGGCCGGCGGCACCCCGCTGCTGGTCGCGCTGGAGGACGAGCGCGGTCCGCGCGTCCTGGGCGTCATCCACCTCAAGGACGTCGTCAAGGACGGCATGCGCGAACGCTTCGTCGAGCTGCGCAGGATGGGCATCAAGACCGTCATGATCACGGGCGACAACCCGCTGACGGCCAAGGCCATCGCCGACGAGGCGGGCGTGGACGACTTCCTCGCGGAGGCCACGCCCGAGGACAAGATGGCGCTCATCAAGCGCGAACAGGCCGGCGGCAAACTCGTCGCCATGACCGGCGACGGGACGAACGACGCCCCGGCCCTGGCCCAGGCGGACGTGGGCGTGGCGATGAACACCGGTACGTCGGCTGCCAAGGAGGCCGGCAACATGGTCGACCTCGACTCCAACCCGACCAAGCTCATCGAGATCGTCGAGATCGGCAAGCAGCTGCTGATCACCCGTGGTGCGCTGACCACCTTCTCGATCGCCAACGACGTCGCCAAGTACTTCGCGATCATCCCGGCGATGTTCGCGGTGGCCTACCCGGGCCTGGACACGCTCAACATCATGCGGCTGTCCAGCCCCAACTCCGCGATCCTGTCGGCCATCATCTTCAACGCGCTGATCATCGTCGCGCTGGTGCCGCTCGCGCTCAAGGGCGTGCGGTACCGCCCGGTCAGCGCCGACAAGATGCTGCGCCGCAACCTCGCCGTCTACGGGCTCGGCGGCCTGATCGCCCCGTTCATCGGTATCAAGCTCATCGACCTGCTCATTTCCCTCCTCCCCGGACTGCACTGATTCAGGAGCTGGTGACCGACATGAACAACTCGGTACGCAACACCGCCCGGTTGCTCGGGGCAGGACTGCGCGCCCTCCTCGTCCTGACCGTGGTCTGCGGCGTCCTCTACCCGCTGCTGGTCACCGGGGTCGCGCAGGCGGCCTTCCCCGGCAAGGCCAACGGGTCCGAGGTGACCTCCCACGGCAAGGTCGTCGGTTCGTCGCTGCTCGGCCAGCGCTACGACAAGGGAACGGACAGGAACGGCGATCCGGTTCCCGACCTGAGGTTCTTCCAGCCGCGCCCGTCGGCGGGGCTGGGCAGCAACCGGACCAACGGGGTCAACCCCCGTTACGACCTCCAGGTTTCCGGTGCCGGCAACCAGGGCGCGACGAACACCGACCTCGTCAAGGCGGTGAGCGAGCGCAAGAAGTGGGTCAGTGAGACGTACGGCGTCCCGCTGTCGCAGGTCCCGGCGGACGCGGTGACGTCCTCCGGCTCCGGCCTGGACCCGGACATCTCCCCGGCGTACGCGCGGCTTCAGGCCGACCGGGTCGCCAAGGAGAACCGGCTGCCCGCCGACCGGGTACGCCGCCTGGTCGAGGACCACACCGACGGGCGCACGCTCGGCTTCATGGGCGAACCGCGGGTGAACGTCCTGGAGTTGAACATCGCCCTGAAGGACCTGGCACACCGGCAGGGCAAGGGCTGACGGCCCGGCGCACACGGCACGAGGGGCGGCCCCCGGGAGAACTCTCCCGGGGGCCGCTCTCCGTTTGCCCTGCCCTGCCCTCCCCGCCGCGCCGAACGCCGGTTCCGACGCCGGGTCTTGACGCCTCGATGGCTTGCCCTTACGTTCCCCAGCCATCGCAGGTGTTCATATCAACACCCGTCGTTCATGTACGAGAACAGCTCCCGTTTCACCGAGCCTCTCGACAGGAAGGCATCCACCCCCCATGCGCAGAAAGTCCACCCTCGCGGTCGGCGCGCTGATCGGCGCCCTGGCGGCCGGCCCGCTCATAGGCATGAAAGGGCGCCTTCGACGCCATGATGGCGAGCAGGTACGCGTCGCTCTCGCGCACGCCCGAACCCCGCGCAGTCGTCGAGTGCGGCTCGTACTCCGACCCCGACCACGGCTGCACGGACGAACGCGAGGACGCGCTCGCCGCCTACACGCTCTCCCTGGCCTGGTACGTCACCCGCGACACGAGGTACGCCGACAAGGCGATCCAGATCATGGACGCCTGGTCCGCCACCATCGAGGACCACACCAACAGCAACGCACCCCTGCAGACCGGCTGGGCAGGCTCCTCCTGGCCCCGTGCCGCCGAGATCATCCGCTACACCTACAACGGCTGGCCGAAGGCCCGCGTCGACCGCTTCGCCGGTATGCTGCGCAACGTCTACCTCCCCAAGGTCATCAACGGCTCCCACAGCAACGGGAACTGGGAGCTGAGCATGATGGAGGCGGCCGTCGGCATCTCCGTCTTCCTGGAGGACAAGCCCTCCTACGACAAGGCCGTCGCGACCTTCCGCACCCGGGTCCCCGCGTACATCTATCTGAAGTCCGACGGCGACCTGCCGAAGACGGCACCGGGCAGCGGCCTGAACACCCGCGACAAGATCATCAAGTACTGGCAGGGCCAGACCACCTTCGTCGACGGCCTCACCCAGGAGACCTGCCGCGACTTCACCCACACCGGATACGGCCTGTCCGCCCTCTCGCACATCGCCGAGACCACCCGCCTCCAGGGCCAGGACCTCTACCCGGAGGTCGCCGACCGGCTCCGCCACGCCCTGGGCTTCCAGGCCACCTACGAACTGGGCGCCGCCCCTCCCTCGTGGCTCTGCGGCGGCAGCGTCAAGCGCGGTCTGGGACCGGTCACCGAGATCGGCTACAACGCCCTGCACAACCGGCTGCACCACGACATGCCCCACACGCGGGAGCTGACCGAACGGCAGCGCCCGTCCGGCTCCAACAACCTCTTCGTCGGCTGGGAGACCCTCACCCACGCGGAGAATCCGAGCTGATCCGACGGGCGCCCCGGACCAGGTCCGAGAGTTTTCCACAGGCGTTGCCTGCCGAACCGCGCGCTACGCATACTGACGCGACCGGCAGGCGACGCGGGGCGGATCACCCCGCGCCGACCGTGCCAACGTGTCGCACTGCGCGGGCAGTTGACACGACGCGACTGGGGGAGTGGGGAAGTGGGGGACGTCATGAACGACGGGGGAAGCGCGACCGGAAGCACCACCGCGGAGCGCCGGTCGACCGACGCCGGCGCGCCGACAGGTGAGGCCATGGTCGTCGTCGAGGACCTGCACCGGCGCTACGGCAGCGACGCCGGCGCCGTACACGCCCTGCGCGGGGTGTGCTGCCGCGTCCCGCGCGGCGAACTGGTGGCGCTGCGCGGGCGCTCCGGGTCCGGCAAGACCACGCTGCTCAACCTCATCGGTGGCCTGGACACCCCGGACTCCGGCCGGATCACCGTCGACGGCACGCCGCTCGCCGGCCTCGGCGAGAGCGAACGGCTGCGGATGCGGCGCGACCGCATAGGTTTTGTGTTCCAGTCCTTCGGGCTGATACCGATACTCAGCGCCGCGGAGAACGTCGGAGTGCCGCTGCGGCTGAGCAAGGTCCCCCCGCGCGAGCGCGAGGAGCGCGTCGCACTGCTGCTGTCCCTGGTGGGCCTCGCCGACCACACCGAGCAGCGCCCCGGCGAACTCTCCGGCGGCCAGCAGCAGCGCGTCGCCATAGCCCGCGCGCTCGCCAACCGCCCCTCCCTGCTGCTCGCCGACGAACCGACCGGCCAACTGGACGCCGACACCGGCATGGAGGTGATGGAACTCCTGCGCGCCGTCGTCCGCAGCGAGGCCGTCACCGCGCTCGTGGCCACCCATGACCCCAACCTCATCGGACTCGCCGACCGTGTCCTGGAGCTGAACGACGGACTGATCACGGAACAGCCGGCGAGCTGAACCCGCCGGGGCGGCGCCTGCTGAAGGGCCTTCACTCCCGCGACGGCTGTGGCAATCTGCCGCAATGACTGAGAATGCTCTGCCTGCGCGCTCTCTCGGGAAACTTGAGGTCTCCGCGCTCGGCTTCGGCGCGATGGTGTTGTCCCCCGGGATGTACGGCGAGATCGACGACGAGCGTGCCGAGCGGGCCCTGCTCGCCGCGCTCGACGCCGGAGCCACGTTCTTCGACACGTCCGACGGCTACGGGGAGGAGGCGCACAACGAGCGTCTGATCGGCAGGGCGCTGCGCGGGCGGCGCGACGAGATCGTGATCGCGACCAAGTTCGGCTTCCGCATCCCCGAGGGCGCCGAGGCGCACCGCTTTCCCGTCGGGTTCGCGTTCGGGGAACTGGCGGTCAACGCGGATCCGAAGTATGTGCGCGGCTATGCGGAGGCCAGCCTCCGTGCGCTGGGGACCGACCGGATCGATCTGTACTACCCGCACTTCCCGGATCCGCAGGTACCCCTCGTGGAGACCGTCGGGGCGGTCGCCGAGCTGATCGAGGCGGGCCTGGTGCGCCGGCTCGGGCTGTCCAATGTGACGGCGGAACAACTGCGGGCCGCGCACGCGGTACACCCGGTGGCCGCTGTGCAGACCGAATGGTCGATGTGGCGGCCGGTGGATGCGGAACTGCTTGCTGCTGCAAGGGAGTTGGGAGTCGGGGTGGTGGCCTGGTCGCCGCTGGGTGCCGGGTTCCTGACCGGTCAGGTCGGCGAGGTGAAGGAGGGGGACTTCCGGCGGAACATGCCGCGCTTCGACGCGGCGAACCAGCAGCGGAACCAGGACCGGTTCGCGCCGGTGCGTGGCATCGCCGAGGAACTGGGCATCGCCCCGGCCCAGCTCGCCCTGGCGTGGCTGCTGCACCAGGATCCGCATGTCGTACCGATCCCGGGAAGCCGTACTCCACAGCACATCGAGGAGAACCTGGCCGCGGCACGGATCACGCTGCCGCAGGAGGTACTCGACCGGCTGGCGGCGATCCTGCAGGAGACCCGGATCGAGGGCGCCACCCTGCTCTGAAGTCACTCCTGCCGCGGGGCGCCGGCGGTCGCGGTGGCCCTCGGTGGTGGTGGCCCGCGGTCGTGGTGGCCCTCGGTCGGGGCCACCGGTGGCCCCGGTCAGCCGGGGCCCGGTCACCCGCCCCCGGCGGGCCGGTGGTTTCCCCCGGTCACCAGAGGTCGCCGTCGCGCCAGTCGCAGGTGAGGTCGGCGTCCAGGTCGAGGGGGGTGGCGGGGGTGGGGAGGACGTAGAGGCAGCCGTCCTCCTCGGCGGTGCGCCGGATGCCGTGCGGGGTGAACGCCCAGGAGGGGCCGCGCCAGAGCTCCCAGCCGCGGGCCGCGTAGAAGGCGGCGGCCTCGTCGGAGGCGCCCAGCGCACCGAGGTCGTAGCCGCCGCGGATCACCGGCTCCAGCGCACCCATCAGGGCGGCGCCGTGGCCCCGACCGCGCCGGTCCGCGCGGACGCCCACGCCCTCCACATAGCCGCAGCGCAGCGCCCGGCCGCGGTGCAGCAGACGGCGCTGGACCACGGACGCGTGCCCGACGAGTTCGCCGTCCTCGTGGACGAGGGCGTGCAGACCGCCGAGCGCGTGCTCCCAGTCCTCGGCGGTCATGTCGTCGAAGACGTCGTAGAGCAGGGCACGGGCCGCCGTGAGGGTGGCGGGGGCGAGGTCGGCGGTGTGGAGGAGGCGGACGTCCGCCGGGCGCGGCGTCGCCGGTGCTGTCGGATGAGCCTCGGTCATACCGGCATGGTGGCAGCCGCACCGCCCCCGGGCGATGCCATTTTTCCAGCCACCGGCCACCGGCCACCGGCCACCGGCCCTCGGCCACCCGTATGCCCCACTGCCCGTACGGGTCGTGTCGGCGGCTCAGCCCGCCCCGCCGGCCGGACCCGGCCGGGCCCGGCCGGACCCGCGCGGGCCCTGAGTACCGTCGCCCCACCCCGTCCCCGCCCCGTATCAGAGTCGCGTCAAGACCGGGCCTGAAGTCGTCACCTGAGGCTTTTGTCCCCTTGGGCGGTCGGTAGGGTCGCAGCAGGCCCAGCCCGGTGGGGGCGGCCTTCACGTAAGACAATGGGGCCATGGCACGCGGCAAGCTACGGATTTACCTCGGCGCGGCACCGGGCGTCGGCAAGACGTACGCGATGCTGTCCGAGGCGCACCGGCGCGTGGAGCGGGGAACGGACGTCGTGGTGGCGTTCGTCGAGCACCACGGCAGGCCCCGCACCGAGGTCATGCTGCACGGCCTGGAGCAGATCCAGCGGCGGGAGCTGGACTACCGCGGCACCCGGTTCACCGAAATGGACGTGGACGCCGTCCTGGCACGCAAACCGGCCGTTGCACTGGTCGACGAGCTGGCCCACACCAACGTGCCCGGTTCGCGCCACGAGAAGCGCTGGCAGGACATCGAGGTGCTGCTGGAGGCCGGCATCCATGTGATCTCGACGGTGAACATCCAGCACCTGGAGTCGCTCGGGGACGTCGTCGAGTCGATAACGGGCGTGCGGCAGCGCGAGACCGTGCCCGACGAGGTCGTCCGCCGGGCCGAGCAGATCGAGCTGGTCGACATGTCGCCACAGGCGATCCGCCGGCGGATGGCGCACGGCAACATCTACCAGTCCGACAAGGTGGACGCCGCCCTCTCCAACTACTTCCGGCCGGGCAACCTCACCGCGCTGCGCGAACTGGCGCTGCTCTGGGTCGCCGACCGCGTCGACGAGTACCTCCAGGAGTACCGCGCGGAGCATTCGATCCGCTCGACCTGGCAGGCGCGCGAACGCATCGTCGTCGGGCTGACCGGCGGGCCGGAGGGCCGTACGCTCATCCGCCGCGCGGCCCGGATGGCGGCCAAGGGCTCGGGCAGCGAGGTGCTCGCCGTCTACATAGCGCGCAGCGACGGGCTGACCTCGGCCTCACCGAAGGAACTCGCCGTCCAGCGGACCCTGGTGGAGGACCTGGGCGGGACGTTCCACCACGTCATCGGGGACGACATACCGAGCGCGCTGCTGGAGTTCGCCCGCGGGGTCAACGCCACCCAGATCGTGCTGGGGTCCAGCCGCCGCAAGACGTGGCAGTACGTCTTCGGGCCGGGCGTCGGCGCGACCGTGGCCCGCGATTCCGGGCCCGACCTCGACGTGCACATCGTCACGCACGAGGAGGTCGCCAAGGGCCGGGGGCTGCCGGTGACCCGCGGCGCACGGCTCGGCCGGGCCCGGATCATCGCCGGCTGGCTCGTCGGGGTGGCCGGCCCCGCGCTGCTGTCGCTGCTGCTGACCGGCATCGAGAACGGCCCCGGGCTGGCCAACGACGTGCTGCTGTTCCTGTTCCTCACCGTCGTCGCGGCGCTGCTCGGCGGGCAGCTGCCGGCGCTCGCGTCGGCCGCCGTCGGCTCGCTGCTGCTGAACTTCTACTTCACCCCGCCGACCCACACCCTGACGGTCAGCGACCCGAAGAACATCGTCGCGATCGTGATCTTCTTCGCGGTGGCGGTGTCCGTCGCCTCGGTGGTGGACCTCGCCGCCCGCCGCACGCATCAGGCCGCCAGGCTGCGCGCGGAGTCGGAGATCCTCTCCTTCCTGGCGGGCAGCGTGCTGCGCGGCGAGACGACGCTGGCCGCGCTGCTGGAGCGGGTGCGGGAGACCTTCGGCATGGACACCGTGGCGCTGCTGGAGCGCAGCAGCGACGTCGACCCGTGGACCTGCGCGGGCCGGGTCGGCGGCCTGAACGAGGCCCGGCCGCTGCTGCGGCCCGAGGACGCGGACGTCGACATGCCGGTGGGCGACCACATGGCGCTGGCGCTCACCGGACGGGTGCTGCCCGCCGAGGACCGCAGGGTGCTGGCCGCGTTCGCCGCCCAGGCGGCCGTGGTGCTCGACCGGCAGCGGCTGGTCGGCGAGGCGGAGCGGGCCCGGGAGCTGGCCGAGGGCAACCGCATCAGGACGGCACTGCTGGCCGCGGTCAGCCACGACCTGCGCACCCCGCTGGCGAGCATCAAGGCGTCCGTCACCTCCCTGCGTTCCGACGACGTCGCCTGGTCCCCGGAGGACGAGGCGGAGCTGCTGGCTGGCATCGAGGCGGGCGCGGACCGGCTGGACCACCTGGTCGGCAACCTGCTCGACATGTCCCGGCTGCAGACCGGCACGGTCACCCCGCTGATCCGCGAGATCGACCTCGACGAGGTGGTGCCGATGGCGCTGGGCGGCGTACCGGAGGACAGCGTCACCCTCGACATCCCCGAGGAACTGCCGATGGTCGCGGTCGATCCGGGGCTGCTGGAACGTTCAGTCGCCAACCTCGTCGAGAACGCCGTGAAGTACAGCCCGGACGGCGAGGCGGTGCTGGTCGCGGCCAGCGCGCTCGGCGACCGGGTGGAACTGCGGATCGCCGACCGGGGCCCGGGCGTCCCCGACAGTGCCAAGGACCGGATCTTCGAGCCGTTCCAGCGCTACGGCGATGTGCCGCGCGGCGCCGGCGTGGGCCTGGGCCTGGCCGTGGCGCGCGGTTTCGCGGAGGCGATGGGCGGCACGCTCGCCGCCGAGGACACCCCGGGCGGCGGCATGACCATGGTCCTCACCCTCCGGGCCGCCGCCGGCCGGACGCCGGTGCGGCCCGACCTGCCCGCCCAGGTCACGACATGAGCCGGGCCGTACGGACCTCACTCACCCCACGCCCTGCGGGCCCGGCCCGCCGGGACACGACACCACGAGGAGAACGCCAGTGAACCGGGTGCTTGTGGTCGATGACGAGCCGCAGATCGTCCGCGCCCTCGTGATCAACCTGAAAGCCCGCAAGTACGAGGTCGACGCGGCCCCCGACGGGGCCACCGCCCTCAAGCTCGCCGCCGCCCGCCACCCCGACGTCGTCGTCCTCGACCTCGGTCTGCCCGACATGGACGGCGTCGAGGTGATCAGGGGGCTGCGGGGCTGGACGCGGGTGCCGATCCTGGTGCTCTCCGCGCGGCAGACCTCCGACGAGAAGGTGGAGGCGCTGGACGCCGGGGCGGACGACTACGTCACCAAGCCGTTCGGGATGGACGAACTGCTGGCCCGGCTGCGGGCAGCGGTGCGCCGCGCCGAGCCGACCGGGCCGGCCGACGACGAGGTGATCGTGGAGACCGAGGGCTTCACCGTCGACCTCGCCGCCAAGAAGGTCAACCGCGGCGGGCGGGACATCCGGCTCACCCCGACCGAGTGGCACCTGCTGGAGGTCCTGGTCCGCAACGCCGGCCGGCTGGTCAGCCAGAAACAGCTCCTCCAGGAGGTCTGGGGCCCCTCGTACGGCACCGAGACCAACTACCTGCGGGTCTACATGGCCCAGCTCCGCCGGAAACTGGAGAGCGACCCCTCCCACCCGAAGCACTTCATCACCGAGCCGGGGATGGGGTATCGCTTCGAGCAGTGAGGCGGCGGGGTGCGGCGCCGCGACGGGGCGGCGGGGTGCGGGCGGGCCGGTTCGGGCCGTAGCGTCCCGAAGGGCGGTGTCCGCGGGGTTGTCAGCCGCGTACGAAGTCCCTGTGGACGCCGTGATTGCGCGGCCCGGCCACCGGTACGCTGGGCTCATGAGTGCTGGTACCCGACCCGAGAAGCCGGCCGGTCGCTTCCGCCGGATGCTCGACAGGCTGTCCTCCTCCGAGGAGGAGCTGCAGTCCGCCGAGCTGCAGCAGGACGCGCAGAACGCGGGGTGCACCCGTATCTGCGACTGCGACGACCGGCAGATAGTGAAGGTCACCGGCACCCTGCGGCATGTCACGCTGCGGCCGCGCGCCGGTGTGCCCGCGCTCGAGGCGGAGCTGTTCGACGGCTCCGCGGCGCTCGACGTGGTGTGGCTCGGCCGCCGCTCCATCGTCGGGATCGAGCCGGGCCGTAAGCTCATCGCCTCGGGCCGGGTCTCCTTGAGCCACGGACGCCGGGTGCTCTTCAATCCGAAGTACGAACTCCGACCGCTCGGACAGGAGTAGCCGGTGACGTCTCACGACCGACCGACCACTGACGCGGAAGGCCCGCACCGACCGGGCGCTGCCGCAGACCCCGCGCCGGGGAACGGCGCCGACGGCAGGCAGGTGACCGAGGCCGCGCTCTTCGAGGCGTTCGGCGGGGTCCGCGGCATGGTGGAGACCGTGGTCCCCGGCCTGCTGTTCGTGGCGATCTTCACGGTCAACAAGGACCTGCACGTCTCGGCGATCGCCGCGCTGGCCGTCTCGCTGGTGCTGACCGCCGTCCGGCTGATCCGCAAGGACACCGTCAAGCACGCCTTCAGCGGCGTCTTCGGGGTGGCCTTCGGCGTGGTCTTCGCGATGATGACCGGCAACGCCAAGGACTTCTACCTGCCGGGCATGCTCTACACCCTCGGCCTCGCGGTGGCCTACCTCGTCACCACGCTCGCCGGTGTCCCGCTGATCGGGCTGATCCTGGGGCCGGTGTTCAAGGAGAACCTCTCCTGGCGCACCCGCAACCCGGGACGCAAGAAGGCGTACGCCAAGGCCAGCCTGGCCTGGGGGCTGATTCTGCTCGCCAAGTGCGCGATCCTCTTCCCGCTGTACTGGTGGGCGGACACCACCCAGCTCGGCTGGGTGCTGATCGCGCTGAAGATCCCGCCGTTCCTGCTCGCGGTCTACCTCACCTGGGTCTTCCTGGTGAAGGCGCCGCCGCCGATCGACGTCTTCGCCGAGATGGAGGCGAAGGAGAAGGCCGAGGAGGAGGCGCAGGAGCGCCGCCGCGTCGAGCGCGACGCCCTCGACCGGGTCACCGACGACCTCTACGGGGACGTGGTGGCCGAGGCCGCCGCGGAGCGCCCGCAGGGGCCGCGCCACCGTCGCTGAGAAACCACCGCCGCCGAGACCGACGCGGCGGAGCGCACCGACACCGACGCGCCGGGGCCCGGGAACCGTACGGTTCCCGGGCCCCGGCGCGTGATCCGGCGTCAGCCCGGCGTCACGACTCCTCGCGCCGCACCGACAGCAGGTCCTCCAGCTGCTCCTCGCGCGACTGCGCCGCGACGAACAGCAGCTCGTCGCCGGCCTCCAGCACGTCGTCCTTGCTGGGCGTGAGCACCCGCGTGCCGCGGATGATGGTGACCAGCGAGGTGTCCTCGGGCCATGCCACGTCCCCGACCCGGGTGCCGGACAGCGCGGCCTCGGGCGGCAGCGTCAGTTCGACGAGGTTGGCGTCGCCGTGGCTGAAGCGCAGCAGCCGTACCAGGTCGCCGACGCTCACCGCCTCCTCGACCAGCGCCGACATCAGGCGCGGCGTCGAGACCGCGACGTCCACGCCCCACGCCTCGTTGAACAGCCACTCGTTCTTCGGGTTGTTGACCCGGGCGACCACCCGGGGCACGCCGTACTCGGTCTTGGCGAGCAGCGACACGACCAGGTTGACCTTGTCGTCGCCGGTCGCCGCGATCACGACGTTGCAGCGCTGCAGCGCCGCCTCGTCGAGCGAGGTGATCTCACAGGCGTCGGCCAGCAGCCACTCCGCCAGCGGCACCCGCTCGACCGAGATGGCGGTCGGCGCCTTGTCGATGAGCAGGATCTCGTGACCGTTTTCGAGGAGCTCGCCGGCGATGGAACGACCCACCGCGCCGGCACCCGCAATCGCGACCCTCATGCGTGCGCCTCCTCGGGACCCGTGGCGAATGCCGCTTCGACCTTCTCGACCTCGTCGGTGCGCATCATGACGTGCACCAGGTCGCCTTCCTGCAGCACTGTCTGCGAGGTCGGCAGCATCGCCTCACCCAGCCGGGTGAGGAACGCGACGCGGACACCGGTCTGCTCCTGCAGCTTGCTGATCTTGTGCCCGACCCAGGCGGGGGAGGTGTGCACCTCGGCGAGCTGGACGCCACCGCTCGGGTCCCGCCACAGCGGCTCGGCGCCCGACGGCAGCAGCCGGCGCAGCATCTGGTCGGCCGTCCAGCGGACGGTGGCGACGGTGGGGATGCCCAGGCGCTGGTAGACCTCGGCACGGCGCGGGTCGTAGATGCGGGCCGCGACGTTCTCGACGCCGAACATCTCGCGGGCCACCCGGGCGGCGATGATGTTGGAGTTGTCACCGCTGGAGACGGCCGCGAAGGCACCCGCCTCCTCGATGCCGGCCTCGCGCAGGGTGTCCTGGTCGAAGCCGACGCCGGTCACCCGGCGCCCGCCGAACGAGGAGCCGAGGCGACGGAACGCGGTCGGGTCCTGGTCGATCACCGCGATGGTGTGACCCTGGCTCTCCAGGGTCTGCGCGAGCGCGGAGCCCACCCGCCCGCACCCCATGATGACGATGTGCATGCTGATTACCCCGTGCCCTGTACTAGCGCGCTGACCTGCACAAACACCCTGCTCACTACTTTCTTCTCCCAGTACTGGCGACACGAAGCCCGAGCTCGCGACACGGACCGGGTGCGGCAGCGGGAGCGCCGGGCGCACCGTGGTCCGGTACAACCGTAGCCGTAATGCCGCGTGCTGTAGGGGGCGCGGTGGGCGCTGATCGGATGCGGGCCCGGCCCGCCCGCACGACGGCCTCGCACGCCGGGCTGCGCCGTGGGACGCCCGTAAGGCACGCTACGAGGTGTGCCCAACCTGCCTCTCCAGCCTCAACAGGGCTATTCCGCACCGCACATGGTGGTCTGCGGCGACGATGCGCTCGCGCACCGGCTCGCCACCGAGCTCCGGGACGTCTACGGCGAACGGGTGACGCTGGTCGTCCCCTCCGCCAGGGAGCCGCACCGCCCCCGGATCCCACCGCCGTCCCGCGCCCTCGACCGGGCCACCGCTCTGCTCGGCAGGGTCTCGGCGGCGATGACGCGCACCGGGCCGCTGCCCTCCGAGGCGCCCGTCGACGGCGGCGACGGCGAGGCCCCGGAGGAGACCGTACGGATCCTGGAGTCGGCGCAGCCGGACGACGTGGCGCTGAGCGAGGCGGGCGTCGCCGGGGCGGAGGCACTGGCCCTGGTCTACGACGACGACGAACTCAACATCCACGCGGCGCTGCGGGCCCGTCGCCTCAATCCCCGGCTGCGGCTGGTCATCCGCCTCTACAACCGCAAACTGGGCCAGCACCTGGAGGAGTTGCTGGACCAGGCCGCGGCGGTCGCGGCACAGGGCGTGGGGGAGACCGACGGCGCGGTGGACGGCGGCAATTCCGGAATCGACGCCTCCACGACCGTGCTGTCCGACGCGGACACCGTCGCCCCCGCCCTGGCGGCCACCGCGGTCGCCGGCACCAGCAAGGTCATCGAGGCGGACGGTCTGCTGCTGCGGGCCGTGGAACGCGCCCCGGTGCCCCCGGGCCGGGCCGGCGATCCCGGTCTGTGCACCCTCGCGCTGCTCTCCCCGTCCGCCGGCGACCCCGCGTCCGCCGCGCGCCCGGCCGACGCGACACGGCCGGCAGCCGGCGACGAGGGGCCGGTCCTGCTGCCGGACGACGCCGCGGCGGCTGAGGCCGTCGGCTGCGGCAGCGTCGTCCTGGAGACCGTCTCCTACACCGGGCGGCCGGTGCGCCGCCGCCGGCTGCGCGGCCGCGGCGCACCGCTCGCCTCGCTCTTCTCCCGGCGGCTGCGCTGGTCGCTGGCCGGCATCGTCGGAGCGGTGCTGGCGCTGGCCGTCGCCTCCTGGATCACCATCGGCGAGAACCCGGTGCACGCCGCCTACCTCACGCTGCTGGACCTCTTCGCGATCAACGATCCGGCGATCGACGGACCGCTGCCCCGCAAGATCCTGCAACTGCTGTCCGGGCTGACCGGGCTGTTGCTGCTGCCGGTGCTGGTCGCGGCGGCGTTCGAGGGGCTGGGCACCTTCCGCAGCGCCTCGGCGCTGCGGCGGCCACCGCGCGGGCTGTCGGGGCACGTGGTGCTGCTCGGCCTCGGCAAGGTCGGCACCCGGGTCCTGGCCCGGCTGCACGAGATGGGCACCCCCGTCGTGTGCATCGAGGCGGACCCCGACGCGCGGGGCATCGCGCTGGCCCGGCGGCTGCGGGTGCCGACCGTCCTGGGGGACGTCACGCATGAAGGGGTCCTGGAGGCGGCGCTGACCGAACGCGCCGCCGGCCTGCTCGCCCTGACCAGCGAGGACACCACCAACCTGGAGGCCGCCCTCTACGCCCGCTCGGTCAACCCGCAGCTGCGGGTCACGCTCCGGCTGTTCGACGACCGGTTCGCCACCGCCGTGTACCGCACCCTGCGCGCCGCCCACCCGCGGGCGCTGACCCGCAGCCGCAGCACCTCGTTCCTGGCCGCGCCCGCCTTCGCCGGCGCGATGATGGGCCGGCAGATCCTGGGCGCCATTCCCGTCGAGCGCCGGGTGCTGCTGGTCGCCCGGGTCGAGGCCCGCGGCCACGCCGCGCTGGAGGGCCGTACGGTCGGCGAGGTGCGGCGCCCCGGGTGGCTGCGGGTGCTGGCGGTGGACACCTCCGCGCCCGACGACCCGGAACCGGCCACCGCGGCCGCCCCGCCACCGGAGCAGGAGCGCGAGCCGGCACACCTCGTGCACGAACTGGGCAACGACTACGTGCTGCGGCCCCAGGACCGGGTGCTGCTGGTCGCCACCCGCCAGGCGCTGGGTGACCTGCACTCCCGGCGCGCGCGACCGGCCGGCACCGGGGCACCGCGGGGATGACGTGACGAACACCACGCAGGGCCGCCGCACGGCGTGCGCACGAGGTGCGGATTGTGTAAAGGCCCCGGGTGGAGCCGGACTCACGGGCAGGCCAGCGGCCTGCTGCCCGCCGGCCCGCCCACCACCGCCACGGGTGGTGGCTGGGCATGAGCCTTGACGAGCGCTTAGCATCCTCGGGTGTCCAAACTGACCGACGTGCCCAAACGGATCTTGATCGGGCGCGCACTGCGCAGCGACCGGCTCGGCGAGACCCTGCTCCCCAAGCGCATCGCACTCCCCGTCTTCGCCTCCGACCCGCTCTCCTCCGTGGCCTACGCGCCGGGCGAGGTGCTGCTCGTCCTGTCCGTCGCGGGCGTCTCTGCGTACAGCTTCAGCCCGTGGATCGCGGTCGCGGTCGTCGTGCTGATGTTCACGGTCGTCGCGTCGTACCGGCAGAACGTGCACGCCTACCCGAGCGGTGGCGGTGACTACGAGGTCGCCACCACCAACCTCGGACCCAAGGCCGGCCTCACCGTCGCCAGCGCCCTGCTGGTCGACTACGTGCTGACCGTCGCGGTCTCCATCTCCTCCGGGATCGAGAACCTGGGCTCGGCGATCCCGTTCGTCGTCGAGCACAAGACCCTCTGCGCGATCGTCGTCATCGTTCTGCTGACGCTGATGAACCTGCGCGGGGTCAAGGAGTCCGGGAAGCTCTTCGCGATCCCGACGTACGTCTTCGTGGCGGGCGTCTTCATCATGATCGCCTGGGGCATCATCCGCGCCGTGGTCATGGGCGACACCATGCAGGCCCCCACCGCGGGCTACACCATCCACGCGGAACAGGGCGGCCTGGCCGGCTTCGCGCTGATCTTCCTGCTGCTGCGCGCCTTCTCCTCCGGCTGTGCCGCGCTCACCGGCGTCGAGGCGATCTCCAACGGCGTGCCCGCGTTCCGCAAGCCCAAGTCCAAGAACGCGGCCACCACCCTCGCCCTCATGGGCGGCCTGGCCGTCACCATGTTCTGCGGCATCATCGGCCTGGCCATGGCCACCAACGTCCGGATGGCCGAGAACCCGGCCACCGACCTGCTCCTCAACGGCAAGCCGATCGGCTCCGGCTACACCCAGAACCCGGTCATCTCGCAGGTCGCCGAGGCGGTCTTCGGCAAGGGCAGCTTCCTCTTCGTCGTGCTGGCCGCCGCCACCGCGCTGGTGCTGTTCCTCGCCGCCAACACCGCCTACAACGGCTTCCCGCTGCTCGGCTCGATCCTGGCCCAGGACCGCTACCTGCCCCGCCAGCTGCACACCCGCGGAGACCGCCTGGCGTTCTCCAACGGCATCGTCCTGCTGGCCGGCGCCGCCGCGATCCTCGTCTACCTCTACGGCGCGGACTCCACCCGGCTGATCCAGCTCTACATCGTCGGCGTCTTCGTCTCCTTCACGCTCAGCCAGACCGGCATGGTCCGCCACTGGAACCGGCATCTGCTGAACGAGAAGGACCCGGCCAAGCGCAACCGGATGCACCGCTCGCGCGCCATCAACGCCTTCGGTGCCTTCTTCACCGGCCTCGTCCTCGTCGTCGTGCTGCTGACGAAGTTCACCCACGGCGCCTGGGTGGCCCTGCTCGGCATGGTCATCTTCTTCGTCACCATGACCGCGATCCGCCGCCACTACGACCGGGTCGCCGACGAGATCGCCGCCGAGGACACCCTCGACGACGACGTCGTACGCCCCTCCCGGGTGCACTCCATCGTCCTGGTCTCCAAGGTCCACAAGCCCACGCTCCGGGCCCTGAACTACGCCAAGCTGATGCGCTCCGACAGCCTCGAAGCGGTCAGCGTGGACGTCGACCAGGCCGACACCAAGGCCCTGCGGGAGGAGTGGGAGCGCCGCGGCATCGAGGTCCCGCTGAAGGTCCTGGCCTCGCCCTACCGCGAGATCACCCGCCCGATCATCGACTACGTGAAGTCCCTGCGCCGGGAGAGCCCGCGCGACGCCGTCTCCGTCTACATCCCCGAGTACGTCGTCGGCCACTGGTACGAGCACCTGCTGCACAACCAGTCCGCGCTGCGCCTCAAGGGCCGCCTGCTCTTCACCCCGGGCGTCATGGTCACCTCGGTGCCCTGGCAGCTGGACTCCTCCGAGGCCGCCAAGCTGCGCGCCCGCAAGCGCGCCGAGTGGAACGCGCCGGGTGCGGTGCGCCGCGGCCCGGTCGCCCAGCCGAAGAAGGAAAAGGCAGCGACCAAGAAGTAGCGGTGGGTGCCCGGCCGGCCCCGGGCCGGCACCCACCGGGGCACCACCCCGCGGGACGTAGACTTGACGGCTGGCCTCCCTCCGGAGGCCGGCCACCGTCCCCGCGCCCCACCACCTCAGGAGCCCTCCCGCCATGCAGGCAGAACCCAAGAAGTCGCTGGTCGGCGCGGAGTACGAGGTCGAGGTCGGCCCGGTCGCACACGGCGGCCACTGCATCGCCCGCACCGACGAGGGCCAGGTCCTCTTCGTCCGCCACGCCCTCCCCGGCGAGCGCGTCATCGCCCGGGTCACCGACGGCGAGGAGGGCGCCCGCTTCCTGCGCACCGACGCCGTCACGATCCTCGAACCCTCCAAGGACCGGGTCGAGGCTCCCTGCCCCTTCTCCGGCCCCGGCCGCTGCGGCGGCTGCGACTGGCAGCACGCCAAGCCCGGCGCCCAGCGCCGCCTCAAGGGCGAGGTCGTGGCCGAGCAGCTGATGCGGCTGGCCGGACTGACCCCCGAGGCGGCCGGCTGGGACGGCACCGTCGAGCCCGCCCCCGGTGACAAGGTCGCCCCGGGCGAGGTACCGGCCTGGCGCACCCGCGTGCAGTACGCCGTCGACACCGACGGCCGCGCCGGTCTGCGCAAGCACCGCTCGCACGACATCGAGCCCATCACCCACTGCATGATCGCCGCTCCCGGGGTCTCCGAACTCGGCATCGAGAAGCGCGAGTGGCCCCAGATCGCCACCGTCGAGGCGATCGCCGCCACCGGCTCGCACGACCGCCAGGTCGTCCTCACCCCCCGCCCCGGCGGCCGCCTCCCGATCGTCGAGCTCGACAAGCCCGTCTCCGTCCTGCGCATCGGCGAAAAGGACGAGCAGGTCCACCGCGTGCACGGCCGCCCCTTCGTCCGCGAACGGGCCGCCGGCCGCACCTGGCGCGTCGGCAACGGTGGCTTCTGGCAGGTCCACCCGAAGGCCGCCGACCTCCTCGTCGAGGCCGTCATGCAGGGCCTGATGCCCAAGAAGGGCGACATGGCCCTCGACCTCTACTGCGGCGTCGGCCTCTTCGCCGGAGCCCTCGCCGAACGCGTCGGCGACAAGGGCGCGGTCCTCGGCATCGAGTCCGGCAAGCGCGCCGCCGAGGACGCCCGCCACAACCTCGCCGACCTCGACCGCGTCCGCATCGAACACGGCAAGGTCGACGCGATCCTCCCCCGCACCGGCATCACCGACGTCGACCTCATCGTCCTCGACCCCCCACGCGCCGGCGCCGGCAAAAAGACCGTCACCCACCTCGCCTCCCTCACCCCCCGCCGCATCGCCTACGTGGCCTGCGACCCGGCCGCCCTGGCCCGCGACCTCAACTACTTCGCGGAGGCGGGGTACGCGCCGCGGCGGATGCGCGCGTTCGATCTCTTCCCGATGACGCACCACGTGGAGTGCGTGGTCACTCTGGAGCGGGCGTCAAAGGGCGCCTGACCTGGGGTTTTCCCCGTCCGCGCGAGGTGCGGCACCCCCGAGTCGTGCCGCACTCATAGGATCGTGTAAGTTTTACGAGTTGCCACGGAGCCGACAGGCACCGGGGCAGCCATCCCGCCGCTTCGCGGCACAACACCACCGCACGACCCCTCACCGGGAAAGATTTCGGCATGCCGGAATTTGGACCAGGACTCGATTATGAGTCACCGAGGGATTCCGCTAAAGTGGTGATCACGCCGAAAGGCGCGAAGCCTCTCCGACAGGTAATCGGAATCGAATTCGGACCGGAAACGGAACGAAATCGGATCTGCTAGAGTCGGAACCGCGAAGAAGCCGAAAGGCCGAATCGCACCGGCGAAAATCGGAACCGCAAGGATCTGATAGAGTCGGAAACGCAACACCGAAGGGAAGCGCCCGGAGAGCCCGGTACTGAGTCAATCAGAACCGATAAGGCACAAAGGAAGCGTCCGTTCCTTGAGAACTCAACAGCGTGCCAAAAGTCAACGCCAGATATGTTGATACCCCGTCTACCGGAAACATCCGGCAGATGAGGTTCCTTTGAAAGTCCATCCCGTCCATGTGGCGCGGATGGCACACACAGCGAGGACGCTGTGAACGACCGGACCTATTCCGTTTGGTCGTTCCGCTCTCGTGTGTGTTGACCCGATTACGGGTAAACATTCACGGAGAGTTTGATCCTGGCTCAGGACGAACGCTGGCGGCGTGCTTAACACATGCAAGTCGAACGATGAACCTCCTTCGGGAGGGGATTAGTGGCGAACGGGTGAGTAACACGTGGGCAATCTGCCCTTCACTCTGGGACAAGCCCTGGAAACGGGGTCTAATACCGGATACGACACGGGGTCGCATGACCTCCGTGTGGAAAGCTCCGGCGGTGAAGGATGAGCCCGCGGCCTATCAGCTTGTTGGTGGGGTGATGGCCTACCAAGGCGACGACGGGTAGCCGGCCTGAGAGGGCGACCGGCCACACTGGGACTGAGACACGGCCCAGACTCCTACGGGAGGCAGCAGTGGGGAATATTGCACAATGGGCGAAAGCCTGATGCAGCGACGCCGCGTGAGGGATGACGGCCTTCGGGTTGTAAACCTCTTTCAGCAGGGAAGAAGCGAGAGTGACGGTACCTGCAGAAGAAGCGCCGGCTAACTACGTGCCAGCAGCCGCGGTAATACGTAGGGCGCAAGCGTTGTCCGGAATTATTGGGCGTAAAGAGCTCGTAGGCGGCTTGTCACGTCGGATGTGAAAGCCCGGGGCTTAACCCCGGGTCTGCATTCGATACGGGCAGGCTAGAGTTCGGTAGGGGAGATCGGAATTCCTGGTGTAGCGGTGAAATGCGCAGATATCAGGAGGAACACCGGTGGCGAAGGCGGATCTCTGGGCCGATACTGACGCTGAGGAGCGAAAGCGTGGGGAGCGAACAGGATTAGATACCCTGGTAGTCCACGCCGTAAACGTTGGGAACTAGGTGTGGGCGACATTCCACGTCGTCCGTGCCGCAGCTAACGCATTAAGTTCCCCGCCTGGGGAGTACGGCCGCAAGGCTAAAACTCAAAGGAATTGACGGGGGCCCGCACAAGCAGCGGAGCATGTGGCTTAATTCGACGCAACGCGAAGAACCTTACCAAGGCTTGACATACACCGGAAAACCCTGGAGACAGGGTCCCCCTTGTGGTCGGTGTACAGGTGGTGCATGGCTGTCGTCAGCTCGTGTCGTGAGATGTTGGGTTAAGTCCCGCAACGAGCGCAACCCTTGTTCTGTGTTGCCAGCATGCCCTTCGGGGTGATGGGGACTCACAGGAGACTGCCGGGGTCAACTCGGAGGAAGGTGGGGACGACGTCAAGTCATCATGCCCCTTATGTCTTGGGCTGCACACGTGCTACAATGGCCGGTACAATGAGCTGCGATACCGCGAGGTGGAGCGAATCTCAAAAAGCCGGTCTCAGTTCGGATTGGGGTCTGCAACTCGACCCCATGAAGTCGGAGTTGCTAGTAATCGCAGATCAGCATTGCTGCGGTGAATACGTTCCCGGGCCTTGTACACACCGCCCGTCACGTCACGAAAGTCGGTAACACCCGAAGCCGGTGGCCCAACCCCTTGTGGGAGGGAATCGTCGAAGGTGGGACTGGCGATTGGGACGAAGTCGTAACAAGGTAGCCGTACCGGAAGGTGCGGCTGGATCACCTCCTTTCTAAGGAGCACTTCTTACCAAGCCTGGCTTGGTCAGAGGCCAGTACATCAGCGAATGTCTGATGCTGGTTGCTCATGGGTGGAACGTTGACTATTCGGCGCACTTGAGTCTTGGACGTTAGTACTGCTTCGGCGTGGAACGCATCTGAGGGTTTGAGTGGGTCGGGCACGCTGTTGGGTATCTGAGGGTGCGGACTTGAGTCTGCTCCTTCGCGATGCCGGCCCCGGTAAAGGTCCACGTTGGTGGGTTGTGACGGGTGGCTGGTCGTTGCTTGAGAACTGCACAGTGGACGCGAGCATCTGTGGCCAAGTTTTTAAGGGCGCACGGTGGATGCCTTGGCACCAGGAACCGATGAAGGACGTGGGAGGCCACGATAGGCCCCGGGGAGCTGTCAACCAAGCTTTGATCCGGGGGTGTCCGAATGGGGAAACCCGGCAGTCGTCATGGGCTGTCACCCGCTGCTGAACACATAGGCAGTGTGGAGGGAACGCGGGGAAGTGAAACATCTCAGTACCCGCAGGAAGAGAAAACAACCGTGATTCCGGGAGTAGTGGCGAGCGAAACTGGATGAGGCCAAACCAGTCACGTGTGATACCCGGCAGGGGTTGCGTGGTTGGGGTTGTGGGATCTCTTTTCTGCAGTCTGCCGGCTGTGGGACGAGTCAGAAACCGTTGATGTAGGCGAAGGACATGCGAAAGGTCCGGCGTAGAGGGTAAGACCCCCGTAGCTGAAACATTGACGGCTCGTTTAAGAGACACCCAAGTAGCACGGGGCCCGAGAAATCCCGTGTGAATCTGGCGGGACCACCCGTTAAGCCTAAATATTCCCTGGTGACCGATAGCGGATAGTACCGTGAGGGAATGGTGAAAAGTACCGCGGGAGCGGAGTGAAATAGTACCTGAAACCGTGTGCCTACAAGCCGTGGGAGCGTCGCTGTATGTGCTTGCACATGCAGTCGTGACTGCGTGCCTTTTGAAGAATGAGCCTGCGAGTTTGCGGTATGTTGCGAGGTTAACCCGTGTGGGGAAGCCGTAGCGAAAGCGAGTCCGAATAGGGCGTTGAGTAGCGTGCCCAAGACCCGAAGCGGAGTGATCTAGCCATGGGCAGGTTGAAGCGGAGGTAAGACTTCGTGGAGGACCGAACCCACCAGGGTTGAAAACCTGGGGGATGACCTGTGGTTAGGGGTGAAAGGCCAATCAAACTCCGTGATAGCTGGTTCTCCCCGAAATGCATTTAGGTGCAGCGTCGTGTGTTTCTTGCCGGAGGTAGAGCACTGGATAGGCGATGGGCCCTACCGGGTTACTGACCTTAGCCAAACTCCGAATGCCGGTAAGTGAGAGCGCGGCAGTGAGACTGTGGGGGATAAGCTCCATGGTCGAGAGGGAAACAGCCCAGAGCATCGACTAAGGCCCCTAAGCGTGTGCTAAGTGGGAAAGGATGTGGAGTCGCAGAGACAACCAGGAGGTTGGCTTAGAAGCAGCCACCCTTGAAAGAGTGCGTAATAGCTCACTGGTCAAGTGATTCCGCGCCGACAATGTAGCGGGGCTCAAGCACACCGCCGAAGTCATGTCATTGCGATATTACCCCCAACGGGGATCGTGATGGGTAGGGGAGCGTCGTGTGCCGGGTGAAGCAGCCGCGGAAGCGAGTTGTGGACGGTTCACGAGTGAGAATGCAGGCATGAGTAGCGATACAAGAGTGGGAAACTCTTGCGCCGATTGACTAAGGGTTCCTGGGTCAAGCTGATCTGCCCAGGGTAAGTCGGGACCTAAGGCGAGGCCGACAGGCGTAGTCGATGGACAACCGGTTGATATTCCGGTACCCGCTTTGAAGCGCCAAACATTGAATCAGGCGATGCTAAGTCCGTGAAGCCGCCGTGGATCCTTCGGGTGAAGCGGAGTGGTGGAGCCGACGAACCAGACTTGTAGTAGGTGAGTGATGGGGTGACGCAGGAAGGTAGTCCAGCCCGGGCGGTGGTTGTCCCGGGGTAAGGGTGTAGGCCGTGTGGTAGGTAAATCCGTCACACGTTAAGGCTGAGACCTGATGCCGAGCCGATTGTGGTGAAGTGGATGATCCTATGCTGTCGAGAAAAGCCTCTAGCGAGTTTCATGGCGGCCCGTACCCTAAACCGACTCAGGTGGTCAGGTAGAGAATACCGAGGCGTTCGGGTGAACTATGGTTAAGGAACTCGGCAAAATGCCCCCGTAACTTCGGGAGAAGGGGGGCCATTTCCGGTGATGGAATTTACTTCCTGAGCTGGGGGTGGCCGCAGAGACCAGCGAGAAGCGACTGTTTACTAAAAACACAGGTCCGTGCGAAGCCGTAAGGCGATGTATACGGACTGACGCCTGCCCGGTGCTGGAACGTTAAGGGGACCGGTTAGTCATGATTCGTCATGGCGAAGCTGAGAACTTAAGCGCCAGTAAACGGCGGTGGTAACTATAACCATCCTAAGGTAGCGAAATTCCTTGTCGGGTAAGTTCCGACCTGCACGAATGGCGTAACGACTTCTCGACTGTCTCAACCATAGGCCCGGTGAAATTGCATTACGAGTAAAGATGCTCGTTTCGCGCAGCAGGACGGAAAGACCCCGGGACCTTTACTATAGCTTGATATTGGTGTTCGGTTCGGCTTGTGTAGGATAGGTGGGAGACTTTGAAGCGGCCACGCCAGTGGTTGTGGAGTCATTGTTGAAATACCACTCTGGTCGTGCTGGATGTCTAACCTGGGTCCGTGATCCGGATCAGGGACAGTGTCTGGTGGGTAGTTTAACTGGGGCGGTTGCCTCCTAAAGAGTAACGGAGGCGCCCAAAGGTTCCCTCAGCCTGGTTGGCAATCAGGTGTTGAGTGTAAGTGCACAAGGGAGCTTGACTGTGAGACTGACGGGTCGAGCAGGTACGAAAGTAGGGACTAGTGATCCGGCGGTGGCTTGTGGAAGCGCCGTCGCTCAACGGATAAAAGGTACCCCGGGGATAACAGGCTGATCTTCCCCAAGAGTCCATATCGACGGGATGGTTTGGCACCTCGATGTCGGCTCGTCGCATCCTGGGGCTGGAGTCGGTCCCAAGGGTTGGGCTGTTCGCCCATTAAAGCGGTACGCGAGCTGGGTTTAGAACGTCGTGAGACAGTTCGGTCCCTATCCGCTGTGCGCGTAGGAGTCTTGAGAAGGGCTGTCCCTAGTACGAGAGGACCGGGACGGACGAACCTCTGGTGTGCCAGTTGTCCTGCCAAGGGCATGGCTGGTTGGCTACGTTCGGAAAGGATAACCGCTGAAAGCATCTAAGCGGGAAGCCTGCTTCGAGATGAGGGCTCCCACCCCCTTTGAGGGGTTAAGGCTCCCAGTAGACGACTGGGTTGATAGGCCAGATATGGAAGCGCCGTAAGGTGTGGAGTTGACTGGTACTAATAGGCCGAGGGCTTGTCCTCAGTTGCTCGCGTCCACTGTGTAGGTTCTGAAGTAACGACCGTTGTAGCTAGGCTCCGGTTGGTTAACTTCATAGTGTTTCGGTGGTCATAGCGTTAGGGAAACGCCCGGTTACATTTCGAACCCGGAAGCTAAGCCTTTCAGCGCCGATGGTACTGCAGGGGGGACCCTGTGGGAGAGTAGGACGCCGCCGAACAATCTTTGTGGGAGAGCCCCGCACCTTATGGTGCGGGGCTTTTCTGCGTTTCCGGGGCCGTTCTTTCCCTTATTCATGCGCCGATTGCCTGATGTGGGGTGCGTGGGACCCTCTCTGCCGGCCGCTGACTGGCCCTCGAAAGAATGATCACGGCATCGGGTTTTCGTTCTGGGGACCGGGGCACACGCCCTGTAGTCCCCGGCTGGAACCCCCGTCCAGTCGGGGACTCTTGGGTTCGGCGCCAGGTCGACGGGGCCGGGCGCTGTCGGCCCTGACTGCGGTATCCCCGTGGCGGAGGCGGTCGGCGTCGTGCGCTTGCGCTTGCCGTTGCGTCAACTTCTACGTTTGGTGGTGCGGCCGGAGAGACCGGCCCGGCGATGGAAGGGCATGGCCATGGGCTGGTCCATTGCGGAGGTGGCGCGGATGTCCGGGGTGACGTCCCGGACGCTGCGGCACTACGACGAGATCGGTCTGCTGGTCCCCGCCTATATCGGCAGCAGCGGTCACCGTCACTACGAGGAGGCGGAGCTGCTGCGGTTGCAGCAGATTCTGCTGATGCGGGAGTTGGGCCTGGGACTGCGGGAGATCGCCGCGGTCCTGGAGTCCCAGGTGGATCAGGTGGTGGCGCTGCGGGAACACCGGCGCAGGCTGCTGGCGGAGCGGGACCGGCTCGATGTGCTGGCGCACACGGTAGGCCGGACCATCGCCGAACTGGAAGAAGAGAAGGACACCCGAGACATGGGAAAGGTCAGCATGCCGGAGAACCTGTTCACCGGCTTCGACGCCGCACGCTACGAGGCCGCCGCGGGCGAGCAGTGGCCCGGTCAGGCGGCGGCGTCCGCGCAGTATGCCGCCACGCTCACCGAGGCGGACCAGGAGCGGCTGCAGCGTGAGGCCACCGCGGCCATGATCCGCATGGCGGAGTTCCTGCAGGCCGGCACCCCGGTGGCCGACGCCGCCGTGCAGGCCGAGGTCGACGCCCACTACCGGGGCATCTGCCGGATGTGGACCCCGAGCGCGGGGGCGTTCAAGGCCCTCGGGCAGACGTACGTCGACGACGCGCAGTGGCGTGGGGCGTACGACCGGATCGCCGAGGGGCTGGCCGCTTATCAGCGGGATGCGATGGCCGTTTACGCCGATGCACAGCTGAGCTGAGCCGACGGCCCCGGCCGACGCTGAGCTGACCGACGCATCCCGGTCGGCGTTGAGCCGGCCGGCATCGGCTGCTGGGGGCTGCAGACCCCGGTAGCCGGGACCCTTACCCGACCGTCCGTCCGTCCGTTTGACGCTCTGGAGCATCCGTCGTGATTCCCACTCGTTGGGCCGCCCACCACCGCCGGGAAGACCATGAACTCCTCGGCTACCTGCGGCCCGTCGATGCCATCCCGGGGTACTTCATCCCGGTCACCGTCTTCGGCTACCCGCTGGGTGCGCCGACCGAAGAACACCGAGCCCGCCAGTGCCTGGAGCGCACGGGGCTGGCCTACCTCGCGCAGGACTGGCTGCTTTCCCTGCCCGGTCGCTCCCAGGCCGTGGCCGTCCAGATCGTCGAGGCGACCCCGCAACACCTGCGGGTGAAGAACATCGACTACGGATACCCGGACGCGAACATCGGCCATGTGTTCGTCCTCGACGTTCCCACCACCGGGCAACTCCACCCACGCTGAGCGTGCTGTGCCGTAAGTGACCTCCGGGGTTGCTCGGCAGGATCGCGGCGTGACCAGTGAGCTCCTGCGGTCGCGCCCGGGACAGACGTACTCTTCGATGCCGGCGGTACGTTGATCGATGACGTGGCCGACCTTTTTGTCGAGGAGGGTGGTTTTTGTGTCCGACCCCGAGGGCCCGGGTGTCTCCTCGTCGGAGGGGCGTGCGGAGCGGCAGGCGTTCGATGCGATTGGTGCGGTGGTGGGCTGGTACGCAGCCCGGATCGCAGCGGAGAGTGCGGCACCGGTGCCGGACGAGACGCGGGTGAGGGAGCTGAGGTCCGCCCGGCGGGCCGCTCTCGACGACCAGGCGCAGCTGGCGACCGCCGACCCGGAGGAGGCGGCCGGGGTCGCGGCCTTCTATGCGGCTCGGCTGAGGGAGTTGGCGGGCCCGTAGCTCCGGCGGGGGAGCAGGGCAGGGACGGTCGGCTCGTTGTGGCTACCGGGGCCGACCGGTCGTGGTGGCGGTCAACCGGCCAGGGCGAAGGTGCCGATGAAGAAGGTGACGTAGAGCAGCAGCGGAACGCCCACCACGGCCGCGGCGATGAGGACGGCCTTGATCACTTTTTCCGCGGTCCGATGGTCATTGGCAGGCCAGGCGGGGTCTCGGGGAGCGGGGTCGTGTTCAGTCATGGGAGCCATGCTGCTGATCGGGGTGGCGGCCGGCTATCCGTAGAAGTACTCACGGAGGCATGTCGGGCCGGCGGGGAGAGCTCATCTCGGGGCTCTCCCCGCCGGCCGTGGTGTCAGGACGTCAAGGGTGTGGTGCGGGTGGTGAGTTCCGTGCGGAGGGTGTGGGCGGCGTGGACCAGGTTTTCCAGGGAGGTGCGGGTCTCGGGCCAGGTGCGGGTCTTCAGGCCGCAGTCGGGGTTGACCCAGAGGCGGTCGGCGGGGAGGGCCTCAAGTCCCTTGCGCAGCAGGGCCATTGCTTCTTCGGGGCCGGGCACGCGGGGGGAGTGGATGTCGTAGACGCCGGGGCCGGCCTCGCGGGGGTAGCCGTGGGCGGCCAGTTCGCGGGCCACCTGCATGTGGGAGCGGGCCGCCTCCAGGCTGATGACGTCGGCGTCGAGGTCGTCGATGGCCTGGACGATGTCGCCGAACTCCGCGTAGCACATGTGGGTGTGGATCTGGGTGCGGTTCCGTACGCCGCCGGTGGTGAGGCGGAATGCCTCGGTGGCCCAGGCCAGATAGGCGGGGTGATCGGCGGTGCGCAGCGGGAGGGTTTCGCGCAGCGCGGGCTCGTCGACCTGGATGACCGGTGTACCGGCGGCCTCCAGGTCGACGACCTCGTCGCGCAGGGCCAGGGCGACCTGGCGGGCGGTGTCGGCCGGCGGCTGGTCGTCGCGGACGAAGGACCAGGCGAGCATGGTGACGGGACCGGTGAGCATGCCCTTGACGGGGCGTGAGGTGAGGGACTGGGCGTAGGCCGTCCAGCGCACGGTCATCGGTCCGGGCCGCGAGATGTCACCGGCCAGGACCGGCGGGCGGACGTAGCGGGTGCCGTAGGACTGGACCCAGCCGTGCTGGGTGGCGAGGTAGCCGGTGAGCTGCTCGGCGAAGTACTGCACCATGTCGTTGCGTTCGGGCTCGCCGTGCACCAGGACGTCGAGACCGGTCTGCTCCTGGAAGGAGATCACTTCCTGGATCTCGGCCCTGACGCGGTCCTCGTAGCCGGCGGTGTCGGTCCGCCCGGTCCGCAGGTCCGCGCGGGCCGTGCGCAGTGCGGTGGTCTGCGGGAAGGAGCCGATGGTGGTGGTCGGCAGCAGCGGCAGGCCGAGGTGGGCGCGCTGGGCGGCGGCCCGCTCGGAGTACGGCTGGGAGCGGCGGGTGTCGGCGTCCGTGACGGCCGCGGTGCGGGCCCGTACGGCGGGGTCGCGGGTGAGTGCCGAGTCGGCGCGGGAGGCCAGGTCGGCCCGGTTGGCGGCGAGTTCCGCGGAGATGGCGCCGGTGCCGTGGGTGAGGCCCTTGGCGAGCGTGACGACCTCGGCGGTCTTCTGGCGGGCGAAGGCCAGCCAGCGCAGGACCTGCGGGTCGATGTCGCGCTCCGCGCCGGTGTCGAGCGGGACGTGGAGCAGGGAGCAGGAGGCGGCCACGTCCACCCGGTCGGCCAGCCCGAGCAGGGTGCCGAGCGTGGCCAGGGACTTCGCCAGGTCGTTGACCCAGACGTTGCGCCCGTTGACGACCCCGGCGACCAGGCGCTTCCCGGGCAGTCCGCCCACGGCGGCGAGCGCGTCCAGTTGGGCGGCGGCCGCCCCGGTGAAGTCCAGCGCGAGCCCGTCGACCGGGGCCTTGGCCAGCAGGGGGAGGGCGTCGCCGAGGCGGTCGAAGTAGGAGGCGACCAGCAGCTTGGGCCGGTCGGTGAGGGTACCGAGGTGGCGGTAGGCCCGCTCGGCGGCGCCGAGTTCGGCGGGTGTGCGGTCCTGGACGAGGGCCGGCTCGTCGAGCTGCACCCACGGCGCGCCCGCCGCCCGCAGATCGGCGAGGACCTCGGCGTACACGGGCAGCAGCCGGTCGAGCAGCGTCAGCGGGTCGAAGTCCGCGGCCACGCCGGGCGCGGGCTTGGCGAGCAGGAGGTAGGTGACGGGGCCGACGAGGACGGGCCGGGGCGTCAGGCCGAGGGCCAGGGCCTCCCGCAGTTCCGCCACCTGCTTGCCCGGGTCGGCGGTGAACCGGGTGTCCGGGCCCAACTCCGGTACGAGATAGTGGTAGTTGGTGTCGAACCACTTGGTCATTTCCAGCGGCGCCACGTCCTGGGTGCCGCGCGCCATGGCGAAGTATCCGTCCAGGGCGTCGGCCTCGACGGCGGCGCGGTGGCGCTCGGGGATCGCGCCGACCATGACGGTGGTGTCCAGCACGTGGTCGTAGTACGAGAAGTCGCCGACCGGCACCTCGTGCAGGCCGGCCTCGGCCAGGTCGCGCCAGTTCGCCCGGCGCAGGCCGGCCGCGGTGGCCCGGAGGGCGTCGGCGGTGACCCGGCCCTTCCAGTAGCCCTCGATCGCCTTCTTGAGTTCCCTGTTCCGCCCTTGGCGGGGGTAGCCGTACACGGTGGCCCGTGCCGCCGCGGATGCGGGCTTCGTCGTCACGGAAATCTCCTTCGCGAGATGTCTCCCTGAGATCCCGGCGACGGGACGCATGCGCGAAGGGGGAACGGAGCGGGCCTGCGCGTCGCAGCGCGGCCGTCCGCCCGAGGTGTACTCCTCCGGACGTCGTCCGGAGGCGCTCCCAACCCGCCCACGAGGTCACCGGGATACTCCGCGCACGAGTGGTCGCGCGCGGGCAACGGGCAGGTCTTCGGACTCGCGGACACGTCCTCCGGGGAGGACACCTACTGGCCGTTGCTTCCCAGGCCCGGCCGGGCCCAGTGCGTATGACGGCGGTCGTTCCCGCTCACCGCTGCGGGGCAGTCCCGGATTCCCACCGGGTTCCCTCTTACGACGCCTCCCGCCTGGCGGACGGGGCGAACCAGCTGCACCCGCCAGCCTAGGGCGCCGGCCGGCGGAGCGGGCCGGGTGTGCACATTCCGGGCCGTGAGGTGGGACACGGGCCGGCCGGGCGCGACGCGGGTCGGTCATCCGCTCCGTGGCGCCGGACCCGGGTCACGCCGCGGGCAGTTGGCCGGTCTCCCGGGCCGCGGAGGTGAGGGACATGTCCGCGTAGCGGTCGCCCGCCACCCGGCCGGCGAGCGTTTCGAGGAGCGCCAGTTCACCGGCCGTCAGCGTGATCCGGGTGGCCGCGGCGTTCTCGACGAGGCGGCTGCGCTTGCGGGTTCCCGGGATCGGCACCACGGTCAGGCCGTGCACCTGAGCCCGCTGCTGCACCCAGGCCAGGGCGATCTGCGCGGTGGTGGCGCCGTGCTCGGCCGCGATCCTGTGCAGGGGCGCCAGGAGAGCGGCGTTCGCCCTGGCGTTGTCGCCGGTGTAGCGCGGCAGCAACTGCCGGAAGTCGTCGCCGGAGAGGTCCTTGTCCGCGTCGGTGAAGGCGCCGGTCAGAAAGCCCCTGCCGAGCGGCGAGTACGGCACGAAGGCGACGCCGAGCTCGGCGGCCGCGCCCACCGCGCTGCGCTCGACGTCCCGGCTGAAGACCGACCACTCCGACTGCACGGCGGTGATCGGGTGCACCGCGTGTGCCTCGCGCAGCTCGGCGCCGGTGACCTCGCTCAGCCCGAGGTGCTTGACCTTGCCTTCGCGCACCAGCTCGGCCATGGCGCCGACAGACTCGGCGAGCGGGACGGCGGGGTCGCGCCGGTGCATGTAGTAGAGGTCGATGACCTCGACGTCCAGGCGGCGCAGGCTCGCCTCCGCGGCCTTCTTCACGTAGCCGGGATCGTTGCGGATGGCCCGGTAGGCGGGGTCGTCGGCGCGGTACTCGATGCCGAACTTGGTGGCCAGGGTGATCCGGTCGCGGTGCGCGGCGACGAACGGGGCGAGGAACTCCTCGTTGGCGCCGACGCCGTACATGTCGGCGGTGTCGATGAGCGTGACGCCCGCCTCGACGGTGGCCTCCAGGGTGTCGCGGGCGGCCGCGGTGTCCGTCTGCCCGTAGGCGGCGCTGATGCCCATGGCGCCGAAGCCCTGGACGCCGACGAGGGGGCCGCCGGTGCCCAGCTCGACCTTGCGGATCGTTTCGGTGGCGTTGCTCATGAGGATTCAGGTCCTTCCGGCGCCCGGCGGACGCCCGCATAGAAGTCGATCTTGGCGTCGAGTACGACGAGGGTGTCCCGCAGCTCCGCCATCCGCGCGACGACCTCGCGCCGGGTCTGCTCCAGGATTTCCCGGCGTTCGTCGAAGGTGTCCTCGCCCCGGCCGATCAGCCCGGCGAAGTGCACCATGTCGGCGACCGGCATGCCCGTCATCCGCAGCCTGCGCACGAAGGCGAGCCAGTCCAGGTCCCGGTTGTCGAAGACTCGCTGGCCGGAGTGCGTCCGCGCCACCTCCGGCAGCAGGCCGATCTCCTCGTACCAGCGCAGGGTGGGCGCGCTGAGCCCGGTGTACGCCGCGACCTCGCTGATCGTGTAGTGGTCCTGGCCGTCGGGTCGCGGGTGCTCCGTCCCCGCGGCCACGCAGGCGTCCACGGGGGGAGACGTCACGGGCGTGCTGTCGATCACCGTCATGCCGGCAACGTTAGGACCCTCAAGTGCACTTGAAGCAAGCGCGCAGCCCTAGGCTGCACCCGTCACCCGTCACCCGTCACCCGTCACCCGTCACCCGTCACCCGTCACCCGTCACCCGTCACCCGTCACCCGTCACCCACCGCACACCCCAGGAGCGCGCAGCATGTCCGAGCCCGTACGCAAGCCCCCGTTTCCCGATGCGCTTCGCGCGGACGCGGCGCCCGCGCCGCACGCACTGCTCGGGCCGCTGATCGGCTTCCTGGGCACCTGGGCCGGGCGGGGCCGGGGCGGGTACCCGACGCTCGACGAGGACTTCTCGTATGCCCAGGAGGTCACCTTCCGGCACGACGGGCGACCCTTCCTCCACTACGAGGCGCGCGCCTGGCTGCTCGACGCGGACGACGTTCCGCTGCGGCCGTCGGCCAGGGAGAGCGGCTGGTGGCGGGTGCAGCCGGAGGGGCGGGTGGAGGCACTGATCACCCAGCCCACCGGCATCGCGGAGATCCTGGTCGGCCACGCGGCCGACGGCGTGGTCGACCTCACCACCCATCAGGTGGCGTCCGCACCGACCGCCAAGGAGGTCAGCGCCACCCACCGCCGCTACACGCTGACCGACGAGGGCACCCTCACCTACGTCCACGACCTCGCGGCGGTCGGCCGGCCGCTCCAGCACCACCTGTCGGCGCGGCTGCGGCGGGAGGACCGGGGATGAGGCCGCGGGACGCACTTCGGCCCGGACCCGCGTTCCCCCGCCTGAGGCGGGAGCGGTGCGGGGCCGGGCCGACGCGGGGATCAGGCGCGATCAGACCGCCGGTGCCGGGTACGTCGGGTACTCGACGCCGGAGACGTGCTGGACGACGCGGATGACCTGGCAGGAGTAGCCGAACTCGTTGTCGTACCAGAGGTAGAGGATCGCGTTGTCGCCGTCGACCTTGGTGGCGCCGGCGTCCACGATGGAGGCGTGGCGCGAGCCGACAAAGTCCATGGAGACGGCGTCGGGGGCGGTGGTGAAGTCGATCTGGCGCTTGAGCGGCGAGTTCAGCGAGATGTCGCGGAGGTGGTCGAGGACCTCCTCGCGGGTGGTCTCGCGGCCGAGGCGCAGGCTGAGGATCGCGATCGAGACGTCCGGCACGGGCACGCGGATCGAGCTGCCGGTGATCGGTGCCTTGAGGTCGGGCAGCGCCTTGGCGACGGCCGAGGCGGCGCCGGTCTCGGTGATGACCATGTTGAGCGGCGCGGAGCGGCCGCGGCGGTCGGCCTTGTGGTAGTTGTCCAGCAGGTTCTGGTCGTTGGTGAACGAGTGGACGGTCTCCACATGGCCGCGCAGCACACCGTACTCGTCGTCCATCGCCTTCAGCGGCGGGACGATCGCGTTGGTGGTGCAGGACGCGCAGGACAGGATCTGCTCGTCCGGCTTGATGGTGTGGTGGTTGACGCCGTGCACGATGTTCGGGACATCGCCCTTGCCCGGCGCGGTCAGGACGACCTTCTCGATGCCGGGACGGAGGTGCTTCGACAGCCCCTCGCGGTCGCGCCACTTGCCGGTGTTGTCGATCAGGATGGCGTCGTTGATGCCGTACGCCGTGTAGTCGACCTCGGACGGGTCGTTGGCGTAGATGACCTTGATCTCGTTGCCGTTGGCGACGATCGTGCTGTTCGCCTCGTCGACCGTGATCGTGCCGTTGAACTGACCGTGGATGGAGTCGCGGCGCAGCAGCGAGGCACGCTTCACGAGGTCCTGGTCCCCACCGCCGCGGACGACGATGGCGCGCAGCCGCAGTCCGTTACCGGAGCCGGCCTTCTCGATGAGCAGGCGGGCGACGAGGCGGCCGATGCGGCCGAAGCCGTAGAGGACGACGTCACGCGCCTGGCGGCGCTCGATCTTGTTCTCACCCGTGGCGCCGGAGACGGCCTCGGCGGTGAACTCCTCGACCGAGAGACCCCGGTCGTCGGCCCGGTGCGCCTCGGCGAGCAGGCCGATGTCGATCTGCGACGGGCCGAGGTCGAGCGCGGCCAGCGCCTGCAGGAACGGCATGGTCTCGGTGACCGACAGTTCCTCGCCGGCGATCTGGCGGGCGAACCGGTGGGTCTTGAGGATGCTCACCACCGACTTGTTCACCAAGGAGCGGCTGTGGAGCAGGACGGTGACGTCCCGCTCCCTGTGCATCTTCCCGATGATCGGGATCATCGACTCCGCGATCTCCTCGCGGTTCTTCCAGTTGGTGAACGAGTCGTCTTTGACAGTCACAGGTTTATCTTTCGAGCTAGGCGGCGCTCATATGCTAACCCCCTCCCGTTTTGATCGTTCAAACGGTGTCGATTGAGGGGCCCGGCAGGCTCTCGGGCGGGATGTAGGGCTTTGTTTTTAGCGGTATTTGCCCGCATTTTGGCCGAAAGGGCGTGCGAATGGGGGCGCCTGGCGGTCGTAAGATCACGGGGGCGCTCCGGCCCGGAGGACGCAGCGCCGGGGGTACGACGCGGGAGCCCCGACAGGTTTCATCCCTCCGACGGACAGGTCCATGAAACGAATACCCTGGGCGCGCGCCGCCGCCCTCGGCGCATGCGCCTCGATCGTGCTCGCCGTTCCGGCTCTCGCCGCTCGCGACGGGGAGCCGGCCGGCTCCCCGGACGCACTCGCCGGCCCCTCGGCCGGCCCGGTGGATCCCTCCAAGGGCGTGACCCGGGAAGAGATCACCAAGGCCGAGGAGACGGAGCGCTACTGGACTCCCGAGCGCATCCGCAGTGCCGTCCCGTTGGACGTGGTGCAGGAGGCGAAGGGCCAGGGCGCGCCGCAGCGGTCCGGTGTCACCGGCCGCAGGTCGGCGGCGGTGCCGAGCCACCCGGCCGACTCGGGGGTCGCCACGGTCGGGGTGTTCCTGATCCGCAGCGACGACGGCTCGCCGACGCCGAACCAGTTCTGCAGTGCCAGTGCGGTGACCTCGCCGACCAAGAGCCTGATCCTGACCGCGGCGCACTGCCTGAAGGGCGACAAGCCCTACCGCAACGTCGCGTTCGTGCCGGGCTACCGCACCGGCGCCTCGCAGGACGGGCAGGCGGGGGAGACGCCGTACGGGATCTTCCCGCTGCAGGCGGGGAAGGTCTGGATCGACGGACGGTACCTCGGCCCGTCGCCCAGTGACGACGTGGACTTCGCCTTCCTGCGGGTCGGTCCCAACTCCCAGGGGCAGCTGCTGGAGGACGCCGTCGGACGGGGCAACAGCCTGACGTCCGTGCCGGCCGCCAAGCTGGCGCGCCGCGAGGTGACGCTGACCGGATACCCCGGCGGCCAGAAGACCGCGGTGCAGTGCCGGAACGACACCGTCGCCTTCCAGAACCGGTTCATGGAGATCACCTGTGCCGGCTTCCGCTCGGGCGTCAGTGGCGGCCCGTTCCTGGAGAACTTCGACGGCAGCCGCGGGGACCTGGTCGGCGCCATCGGCGGCTACAAGACCGGCGGGACGCGCGACGACGTCTCCTACTCCTCGCAGTTCGACGGCGATGTCCGGCGGCTCTACGACCAGGCGGTCGGCGACGCACCGCCGGACACCGTCAGCCCGCTCGGCGACGCCTCCACCTGGCTGCACGCCATGGGCGTGACCGCCGGCCGGTTCCACTCGGACTCGGTGCGGAACAACACCGGTGACCTGGTCGTGCGCTGGTCCGACGGCGAGGTCTCGCTCTACCCCGGCAACGGCGCGTACGGCTTCCGCAAGGACATCCAGCTGATCAAGAAGAACGAGGCGTGGAAGCAGGCGAAGGCGGTCACCGCCGGCGACTTCACCGGCAACGGCAGCGACGACCTCCTCGTGCGGTGGGCCAACGGCCGGCTGAGTCTCTTCAAGGACGTCAACGAGACCACCAAGCTCAGCAACGAGGTGCAGCTCAAGGGGCCCAACGGGACCTGGACGCAGGCAGCCGGCCTCGCCGCCGGACGGTTCGGCGGCGGCAACACGCGGCGCGACGACCTGGTGGTGCGGTGGGCCGACGGCGGGATGACCCTCTACACCAACGTCGACGGCAAGGGCCTGCACGCCGCGAAGCAGCTCGCCGCGAAGAACACCACCTGGACGCACGCCCGTGATCTCGCCGCCGGGAACTTCGGGACCGCGGCCGGCGACCAGGACCTGCTCGTGCGGTGGTCGGACGGGGAGGTCACCGTGTACGAGAACCTCGCCGCCAAGGGCCTCAAGGCCGAGCACCGGCTGCGGCCCGCCGAGTCCGCCTGGCGCAACAGCGGCCTGGTCGCCGTCGGCGCGTTCGGCGGCGGCACCCGCCAGGACGACGTGGTCGCCCGCTGGCCCGCCGGCAAGGTCGCCCTGAACGGGGACAGCACGATGACGTCGCTGGGGCGTGAGCGCGTGCTCGTGCTGCCGCAGCTCAGCTGACCGACGCGGCTCGCGGTGCCCTCCCCTTCCGGTCACGGAAGCGGAGGGCACCGTGCTGTTCCGGGGGCGCGCCGGCCGTCAGGACGAGCCGATCCGGGCGGACACGCACGGGTCCTCGTTGCGGTAGCCGAGGCGGCTGTAGAGCCGTTCGGCCGGGGCGTTGTCGGCGAGCTGCCACAGGGTGCAGAAGCCGTGGCGGCGTACCGCGTGGCGGGTCAGCCAGGAGGTGAGCCCCGCGCCGAGGCCCTGGCCGCGCCGGCGGGCGTCGGTGGCGACGGACGCCATCAGGGGGGCACCACTGTCGCGCAGGCTGCTCAGGGCGCCGCAGGCCACCAGCTCCCCGTCCGCGCCGCGGATCGCGGCCCACAGGCTCACGTCGGCGGAACCGGGGCCGGTCGAATGGGCCGGGCTGTGCCGGTTGAGGAAGGCGAGCAGCTCGTCGTGGTGCTCGTCGCCGAGGACGACCACGCGGTGCTCCGCCGGGTGGACGGCGGGCTCCTCCACGGTCCAGCGGAAGATCCACTCGACCCGGCCGGTCACCGTCAGATGGCGGCCGACCAGCGCGTCGGTGCCGCGGGGCCCGGTGAACTCCCGTACGCGTTCGGGAAATCCCTGGGCGGCGCGCAGGATGAGGCCGGCCGCCGCGACGGGCTCGCCGACGCTCCACACGTGCCCGCGGGAGTCGTCGAGCCAGGCCGCCGCGCCGTCGCCGGACCAGCTGATGCGGCCGGCCGGGCGGGGTCGTGCGGCGCCGAAACGCAGCAGGGCGGCACCGGTCCGGCGCTCCAGGCCCTGGCTGAACAGATCCGAGGTCCGGGGGACAAGAGTCGTTGCCTGCATCGCTCTCAGGGGAAGACGGAGGAGGGGTGTACGGAGCCGACGGCGGCCGGTCCGGACACAGCCGGGCCGGCGTCGTCGATGTGGGGGGAGGGGCCCGGCGGCAGCGCACCACAGGCGGTGGACCGACCGGACTGTCCACTCTGGCACACCGCCCCGGGCCCGGTGCAAATCCTCCCGCCGTCAGCGGTCCGGGGCCGCGACCACGACCTCCGCGGGACGCAGCAGCTGCCCGCCCACCCGGTAGCCCTGGCGCAGCACCGCCGCGCACGTGGGGCAGGTGACGCGGTCGGTGTGGGTGCAGGTGACGGCCTCGTGGAGGGTGGGGTCGAAGGGGGTGCCGGGGGCGGCGACGCTCTGCAGGCCCAGGGACCCCAGCTCCGTCTCCAGGGCCCGGGCCACCCGCGCGAAGCCGTCCGTCACCTCGCCCTGGGCCGTCGCCTCGGCGAGCGCGTCCAGGACGGGCAGGAGCCGGGACAGGACGTTGGAGACGGCGATCTCGGCGACGGCCTGCCGGTCGCGCCGCACGCGCTTGCGGTAGTTGTCGTACTCGGCCTTCAGGCGCTGCAGGTCGGCGGTGCGCTCGCGCAGCTCGGCGCGGAGCGCGGCGTCCGCGGCCTCGCCGGGGGCGGACCCGGGGGGCGCGGTGCCGGGGTGGGCGGGCGAGGTGCCGCTGCCGCCCACGGGGTGTTCGTGGCCGACGAGGGCGAGCGGCGGACGGGGGAAGCCGTGGACATGGGGCGGGCGGTTCATCGTGTGCCTCCCTCCCGTTTGTCGTCGTCGACGATCTCCGCGTCGACGACGTCATCGGCGGCGTCGGACCGGGCCTGCTCGCCGTCCCCGGCGCCTTCGGTGCCGCCCGTGGCGGACGACTGGGTGGCCTGGGTGTCGGCGTACATGGCCTGGCCGAGCTTCTGGGACACGGTCGCGAGCTTCTCGGTGGCGGTGCGCAGCTCGGCGGTGTGGTCGCCGTCGCCGGAAGCGCTCTTGAGCTTCTCCTTGAGCTCGGCGACGGCGGTCTCGACCTCGGTCTTGACCTCGCCGGGGACCTTCTCCTCGTTGTCCTTGAGGAACTTCTCGGTCTGGTAGACGAGCTGCTCGGCCTGGTTGCGGGTCTCGGCGGCCTCCCGGCGGCGGCGGTCCTCGTCCGCGTACTCCTCCGCGTCGCGGACCATCCGGTCGATGTCGTCCTTCGGCAGCGAGGAGCCGCCGGTGACGGTCATCTTCTGCTCCTTGCCGGTGCCCAGGTCCTTGGCCGTGACGTGCATGATGCCGTTGGCGTCGATGTCGAAGGAGACCTCGATCTGCGGGACGCCGCGGGGCGCCGGCGGCAGACCGGTCAGCTGGAACATCCCGAGCTTCTTGTTGTACGCCGCGATCTCGCGCTCGCCCTGGAAGACCTGGATCTGCACGGACGCCTGGTTGTCCTCGGCCGTGGTGAAGATCTCGGAGCGCTTGGTCGGGATCGTGGTGTTGCGCTCGATGAGCTTGGTCATGATGCCGCCCTTGGTCTCGATGCCGAGGGACAGCGGGGTGACGTCCAGCAGGAGGACGTCCTTGACCTCGCCCTTGAGGACACCGGCCTGCAGGCTGGCGCCGATGGCGACGACCTCGTCCGGGTTGACGCCCTTGTGCGGGTCCTTCCCGGTCAGCTCCCTGACCAGCTCGGTCACCGCGGGCATCCGCGTCGAGCCGCCGACCAGGATGACGTGGTTGACGTCCGAGACCTTGATCCCGGCGTCCCTGACCGCGTTGTGGAACGGGGTCTTGCAGCGCTCCAGGAGGTCCGCGGTGAGCTGCTGGAACTGCGAGCGGGTGAGCTTTTCGTCCAGGTGCAGCGGGCCCTCGGCGGAGGCGCTGAGGTAGGGAAGGTTGATCGTCGTCTCGGTGGCGGACGACAGCTCGATCTTGGCCTTCTCGGCGGCCTCCCGCAGGCGCTGGGTGGCCATCTTGTCCTGGGACAGGTCGATGCCGTACGCGTTCTTGAACTGGGTGGTCAGGTGCTCCACGATCCGCTGGTCCCAGTCGTCGCCGCCCAGATGCGTGTCGCCGTTGGTGGCCTTGACCTCGACGACGCCGTCGCCGATCTCCAGCAGCGAGACGTCGAAGGTGCCGCCGCCGAGGTCGAAGACCAGGATGGTCTGGTCGCTCTCCTTGTCCAGGCCGTAGGCCAGGGCGGCCGCGGTGGGCTCGTTGACGATCCGCAGGACCTTCAGGCCGGCGATCTCCCCGGCCTCCTTGGTCGCGGTGCGCTGGGCGTCGTTGAAGTACGCCGGGACGGTGACCACGGCGTCCGTGACGTCCTCGCCCAGGTACTGCTCGGCGTCGCGCTTGAGCTTCTGCAGGACCCGTGCGGAGATCTCCTGGGCGGTGTACCGCTTGCCGTCGATGTCGCCGCTGTCCGGGAAGCGCCAGGCCCCCTCGCCCATGTGCCGCTTGACCGACCGCGCGGTGCGCTCGACGTTGGTGACCGCCTGGCGCTTGGCGATCTCGCCCACCAGCACGTCGCCGCCCTTGGCGAACCCGACCACCGACGGGGTGGTCCGGGCCCCCTCGGCGTTGGTGATGACCGTGGGCTCACCGCCCTCCAGCACACTGACCACCGAGTTCGTCGTACCGAGGTCAATTCCCACTGCACGTGCCATGGTCCGCTCCTCACCTCGCGGCCCGCTCCGCCGCCGGGAGCGGGCCCGCGGGCCCGGGCCGCGGCCGGGCCCCTCTCACCTGCGGATACGGACGTGAGCCGCCTCCACCACCTGAATAGATCGCGCCGGGTCGACTGTCAAGATGGCATGTTTTGTCGCATCTGGGTGGTTGCCTGGCCGAGGGTCACGCGGTCACGCGGCCGCCGTCCAGGTGCCCAGTGCCATCTCCGCGGTGATGCCCGGACCGAAGCCGGCCAGCAGGCCGCGGTGACCTTCGCGCGGCGACTCCTCCTCGAACATGCGGCCCAGGGCGTCGAGCACCACCGCACTGGCGATGTTGCCGTACTCGGTCAGCGTCGCGCGGCTGAAGCGGAACGCCTCGGGAGGGACCTCCAGGAAGCGGCTGAGGTCGTCCAGGATGCGCGGTCCGCCCGCGTGGACGAGGTAGAAGTCCAGTTCGCCCGCGTTCCACCGCTGCTGGTCGGCGACCGCGCGCAGCGCCGGGGCGAGCGGCTCCATGGTGCCGGGGACCCGCTTGTCCAGCAGGAAGTGGAATCCGGTGGAGCGCACCGCGTAGGAGATCCAGTCCTCGGTGTGCGGGATGAGGTACGAACCGTTGCGTTCCAGGCGGACGCCGGTGCCGCCCCGGCCCCGGACCACGGCGGCGGCGATCGCGTCGCCGAACAGCCCGTTCGACAGCAGGGAGCCCACTCCCAGGTCGGTGGGCTGGTAGCACAGCGAGCAGAACTCGCAGGCGACGATCAGCACGTTGGCGTCCGGGTACGCCCTGCAGAAGTCGTGCGCCCGGTTGATCGCGGCGCCGCCGGCGGCACAGCCGAGCTGCGCTATCGGTATCTGCCGGGTCTCCGACCGGAAGCCCAGGGTGTTGATGAGCCACGCGGTCAGCGACGGCATCATGAACCCGGTGCAGGAGACGTAGACGATCAGGTCGATCTGCCGGGCCTCCAACTCGGCCTGGTCCAGCGCCTGGCGCACCACGGCGGGCACGCGGGCCTTGGACTCCTGCTCGTAGACCGCGCTGCGGGCGTCCAGGCCCGGGTGTTTGAGGACCTTGTCGATCGGCTGGATCAGATGCCGTTTGAGCACGCCGGTGTGCTCGATCAGCCGGAGGACCAGCCTCAGCTGCGAATGATCCTTGTGCAGCCGCCGTGCGAGTTCGAGGGTGTCGTCCTGGGTGATGATGTATTCAGGAACGGCTATCGCCGGTTTGCACAGAACCGCCATGGGATTCACTCCTTGCCGACTGTGGTCCGCCCGGCGCACGAACTGCGCCGCATGGGAATCGGCGGACCCGCCTTCGAAGAACGAGCTCTCCCCGAACCGGTGGATTTCTTGTCCGAACCGCTCGAACTGTCCGAACAACGGTAAGTCAGGCGGTGGTCGTCCGCATGCCGCCGACTGTCTCCCGGCGTCACCACGCGACCGGCAGCTCAACCGGATAACGCCAGATCGCCGTCCTGTTCCAGGGCACTTCGTCGGCCGGCTTGGCCAGCCTCAGGTCCGGGAAACGCTCCAGGAGAGCGCCCAGGGCGACTTCGAGTTCGGTGATGGCCAGCGGCGCGCCCAGGCAGTGGTGTCCGCCCCAGCCGAAGGTCATGTGATTCGGGCCCTGGCGTTCCAGATCGAGCTCGTCGGCCCGTTCGAACTTCTCCGGGTCGCGATTCGCCGTCAGATAGGAAACATGCACGATGTCTCCCTTCCGGATCTGTACGCCGCTCAATTCCACATCCTCCAGGGCGACCCGGGGAATACCGACGCCCTTTCGGAAGGGAATGAAACGCAGCATTTCCTGGATCGCCTGCGGCAGCGTCTCGGGCCGCTCGCGCACCGCGGCCAGCTCTGCCGGCCGGGTGAGCAGCAGGTAGCTGAGGTTGGCGATTTCGTACGTGGTGGTGTCCTGGCCGGTGATCAGCAGCACCATGGCCATGACGGTGAGTTCCTTGTCGTTGAGGATCTCGTCGCCGTCCCGCGCCGTGGCCAGGGCGCTGATCAGGTCGTCCCCCGGGGCGCGGCGCCGCTGCGCGGTCAGCTCCTGGAAGTAGGCACGCATGTCGGCCTTGGCGCGCACCGCGTTGTCCCGGTTGTCGAGGCCGGTGTTCATCATCGTCCGGGCGTGCCCGCGCAGCCGGTTGCGGTCCTCCTCGGGAATGTCGAGGACCTCGCAGATCGTGGTCAGCGGAAGCGGGGAGGCCAGGCTCTCCATCAGGTCGGCCGGCGAGCCGTGCTCGGCCATCCGGTCCAGCAGCTCGTCCACGACGTGCCGGGTGCGGACCCGCATGCGCTCCACGTGGCGCGGGGCGAACGCCTTGGAGACCAGGCTCCGCAGGCGGCTGCTGGCGGGCGGGTCCATCACGTTGATCGCCTCGTCCTGGACGATCGGTTCGGGCGTCATCCGGGGGAAGTCCCGGCCGACGACGGCGTGCCGGCTGAAGCGCCGGTCGGTGGTGACCGTGCGGACGTCGTCGTAGCGGGTGACCAGCCACGCCTCGCCCTCGCCGTACGGCAGTTTGATGCGGGCGACGGGCTCCTCGGTCAGCAGGTGCCGGAGCGTGGGGTCGAACTCGATCCCCTCTGCGTAGTCGAACGGGCAGTGGTGGACGGTGGGACCGCGTTCCATGGTGACCTCCGAAGTGAGACCGCACCTTTTCAGGTGAAATCCTGGTTCAAAGGTCATATAACGGCATCTCCATCGTGATCCGGCCGGGGGTGCCGGAAGTGCCGCTCCCACCGCCCATCAGGGCGTCCGTCGGCCCGCGTGGCCGGTCAGCGGGTTGCGCCAATCGGGTGGCGGGGTCACTCGCTGTCACACCGTGCCGGCCCGCTCCCTCCGGTCCAGCTGCTCGCTCCTCCTGGCGTCGGGCTCCGCCGAGTTGCGGATGGCGCCCCAGCGCCTGGCGGTCTCCTCGTGGATGAACCAGATGTCGTCCTCGGACAGGCGCCGGGAGACGACTCCGGGGAACGCCTCCTCGAAGAAGATGTACGGCGCCCGGTTGGCGATGTCGGGGGAGTGGTAGTCGAGCTTGTCGTGCATGCCGTGGGCGCGGGTGATCTTCGTGGCCGGGTGATAGGTGAGGATGTTGGGACTGGCGAGCACGATGAGCCCGTCGTCGACCAGCGCTCCGACCTCGTGCACGGTCTCCTCGATGGTCGCCCGGGTCTCGCCCTCCAGGCCGAAGAGCACCGAGCTGCCGACCGGGATGCCGGCGTCCCGGACGCGCTCCAGGGCCGTACGCACCTTCGCCTTCCAGGGGAAGTCGGTCAGCCGCCGGATGTTCTTGTGCACATGTTGCATGACCTCCGTCGACATGCTCTCGATGCCCATGTAGAGATAGCTGCACCCGGCGTCCCGCAACGCCGCCAGCATGTCCCGCACCTCCTGCTCCTTGTGGAGCGTGGTCAGCAGGTCCGCGGTCACCTGGCAGCCGAACTGGAGGTTGCGCAGCCGCTCCCAGTCCCCCTCGTCGGTGATCCACCGGCGGCAGCCCTCGGGGAGCTTCTCCGGTCCCTCGACGGTACGGGCCGCGTGCAGCAGTGCGCAGAACTCCCGCATCAGCGGGAAGGACCCGGTCCAGAAGATCGAGTCGTCGAAGAAGACGGCCTGCGCCCCGTAACTGACGTATTCGCAGAGCCGCTCCAGGGCGGTCTCCGCCGGGGAGCCCCGGAAGCGCTTCAGCCCGCCGACGACCAGCGCGGACTCGGAGCAGAAGTCGCAGTGGTACGGGCAGGCGTTGGACACCGTCATGTGGGCCGTGCGGGCCGGGGTGCCGTCCGGCAGCGGAAAGACCGGGAAGCGCGAGCGGATCGCGAACCCCTGGTAGGACGAGGGCAGTTCGGCCAGGTCGAACTTCTCACCCGCGACGGGAAAGGCGTGCACCGTCGACCCGTCCACGGCACACAGCAGGGAGTTGCCCGGCACCCGCACGCCCGCGGCGCCGAGCAGCCGCAGCACGCGGACCACCTCCGGCACGGTGGCCCGGGTGCGGTCCAGGTCCATGGCCAGCGCGATCGCCTTCATCAGCAGGTCCAGCGCGAAGTGGCCCTCACCGCTGACGCAGAAGTCGACGACCGCGTCGGTGCGCCGGTCGGCGACGGCCCGCAGCGTGCTGCTGTACTCCAGGACGACGGCGCGCCGCGCGGCGGAATACGTCATCGTCTCGTCCATGTGCCGGCCGCCGAACACCACCAGGCAGTCGGGCATTTCGTCCTTGACGATGCGCGCCATCTCCAGCGCGTAGCGGTGGCCGGGGGACACCGTGCTGACGAGGAAGACCCGCGGCCGGCGTCGGCGCACCTCGGCCCGCAGTTCCGCCCGGGCCTCGGCGTCCCACACCCGGGGGTCGAACACCGTGGAGTCCGAGGTGCCGGCGCTCACCCGCTGCGAGGGCAGGCCGTGTTCCGCGCTCAGCCGGTGGCTCTTCTGCGGCGGCGTGCCCCAGTCGGGACACAGATCGCTGAACGGCGCCTCCGTTCCCGGCCCGCGCCGGGCGGAACGCAGCGCGCTGTCGACGGGGACGCTGAGCGCGGCGTAGAGACACATGGGGTCACCGGGGTAGGTGATTTCCCCCTCGGGTGAGGTCATGACCGGGGCGAGCGCCGCGAGCAGCGGGAAACTGCGGGCGTGCCAGGGCACGTCGTCCGGTGTGGCGCAGCCCGTCCGTGCGACCAGTCCGGCGATCCGGTTCTCGCGCAGCTGCATCAATTCCCGGGCGGCGTCCGCAGTCATGGCCGCGGCGGTGCGGAAGAAATCATGAACGACCGTCTGGCTTGCGAGCATGCGTAACTCCCGAGGGGTGGTCAACTCCGAGATGAGCCATGCGGGCCTGCGCGTCCGTCCCCGTCGGCGCACGGGTGGCGGCGGGCCGGACGGCCGGCTTGCCGACGCGGCGCGATGCAGGAAAGTAATCCACCGCCCCGTGAGCCACGGCAACCTTTCCGCGGCCCCGCCGCGGCCGCCCGGTTTCCTCGTCGCGGGGCGCGGCACAATCCGCTTGTCCGGCTTTTCCCGGCGGACTTACAGTCCCTGGATGGCAGGGAACACCTATCGCGCACTCCTCACCCGGCCGGTGCTGAGCTGGGCCGCGGTCGCCGTCGCGGCGCGCCTGCCGGTGGCGATGGCGCCGCTGGCGCTCGTCTTCCTCGTCCGGGAACGGCCCGGCGGATATGTCCTCGGCGCCGAACTCGCGGCGGTGTACGTGGTGGGTGAGGTTATCGGCGCGGCGCTGCTGGGGGCGAGGCTGCGGCCGGACCGCGCCCGGCGGCACCTGGCCGGCGGGCTGGGCGCGGGGGCGGCGGCCTTCGCGGGACTCGGCCTGCTGCCCGGGGCCCCCGACGTACTGCTCGGGGTGTTCGCGCTGCTGGCCGGCGCGGCGCCGGCCGCGTCCCCGGGCGGGCTGCGCGCCCTGCTGACCGAGCACGTCGAGCCCGGACTCGTCGCCAAGGCGCTGAGCGCGGAGGCCACCTTGAACTACGCGGTGTGGGCCGCCGCACCGGCCGCGGCGAGCGCCCTGGCGTTCGGCCTGGCCCCGTACGCCCCGCTGCTGCTGGCGGCGGCGCTGATGGCGCTGGCGGTCGCCGGGCTGTGGGCCCTGCCGGGCGGCTGGGCGGCGGACGTGTCCGACCGCGGCGGCGTCTCGATGCTGCGTACCCTCGTCGCCGCCTGGCCGGTGTACGTGTCCGGCGCGGCAGCCATGTCGCTGCTCGCGCTCGCGGAGCTGGTGCTGCCCGCGCTCCTGGAGCAGCGCGCCCTCGCGGTCGGCTGGGCCGGGCCGCTGCTGGCCGGCTACTCGCTCGCGGCGGCGGCCGGTGCGCTGCTCTACGGACTGCGCAGCTGGCCGGGCCGGATCGGCACCCAGAGCCTGGTGCTGCTGCTGGGCGTCACGGGCTGCGTGGCCGCGGCCGCGCTGCTGCCGTCGCTCGGCGCCATCGCGGCGGCGCTCGCCGTCGCCGGGCTGCTGCAGGCGGGGGTGCAGGTGACCCGGGCGCTGGGGCTGCGCGCGGTGCTGCCGCAGAGTGCCCTGGCCGCGGGCTACTCGATGATGTACTCCGTCGTCGGCGCCGGCTACGCCGCCAGCGCCTCGCTGTCCGGAGCGGTGCTGGGCGTCGCGACGCCCGCCGCGGCGATCCTCGCCGGGGTGCTGCTGACCCTCCTGCTCACCGCGGCCAGCGCGGTCGGCGAGCTGCGCCTGGCCCGTTCCCGCAGCCGTACCCCGGCCCGGCCGCCGGGCCGCACCGCTGCCGTACGGAAGGGCCCCGCCCCGGCCGAGCAGCGGACCCCTTCCTAGCGGTCCTCAACGCGGCGCCAGGGCGGCGATCCGGGACGGCAGGTGCTGCCAGACGTCGGGGGTGTAGAAGTGCCCGCCCGGCAGTTCGTCGTGGCGGAAGGCGCCCCGCGCCAGCGTCCGCCACTGCTGCGTGGTCCGCGGGTCGATCACCTCGTCGTCGGCGCCGGTGAGGACCTGCACCGGGACGCCGACCGTCGCGCCCTGCCGGTGGTGGAAGGAGTCGCGGACGCGCAGGTCGGCCCGCATCAGCTCCACGGCGATCTCGCTCAGATCCGGGTCGCCGAGCACATGCTCCGGCATCAGCCCGTACGTCGTCATCCAGTCCATGAGTTCGTCGTCGGACTGCGACTGCGCGGGGAACATGTCCTGCGGGGTGAGGCCCCGGCTGGGGGCGTTGGCCGAGGAGACCACCACGGCCTCCGGGAGCGGGCCCCCCTGCTCCTCGATCCGGGCGGCGACGTCGAAGGCCATCCAGCCGCCCATGCTGTGGCCGAAGAGGACGTACGGAAGATCCGCCGCGGACCGCACCGCGGCCACCGCGTCGGCGGCCAACGCGTCCCAGTCGTCGGCGAATTCCTCCGCGAAGCGGCCCTCCCGGCCCGGGTAGCAGACGGCCGCCAGCTCCGTGCCGGGCGGCATCACCTCCGTCCAGGCGAGGTACGAGCCGGCCCCGCCGCCGCAGAAGCCCAGGCAGATCAGCCGCCTGGTGGCCGCGGGGACCTGCTGGGGGCGGACCACGACGGTGTCCTGCATGGGCGGCGTCTCTCTTCTCGGCAGCGGGGGAGGGGGACGGGAGGGGCGGCGGCAAACATCGTCAACGGGGCGGCGCGTTCGGTGCGTTGTGGCTCGCCACGTGACGGGCCAGGTCCCGCAGCCGCGGGTGCCGGTAGACCTCCTTGACCGAGATCACCACCCCCAGGTTCCGCTTGAGGCGCCCCACCACCCGCAGCGCCATCAGCGAGTGCCCGCCCAGGGCGAAGAAGTCGTCCTCGGCGCTGATCCGGCGCCGCCCCAGCACCTCCGACCACACCTCGGCGATCAGCTCCTCGAACGGGCCGTCCGGTTCGGCCGCCGCACGTTCCGCCGGCCCGTCGCCGTCCGGGGGCTGCGGCAGCGCGGCGGTGTCGAGCTTGCCGTTGGGCGTCAGCGGCAGCGCGTCGAGCGGTACCCAGTCCGAGGGCACCATGAAGTCGGGCAGCGCCGCCGCGGCGTGCTCCCGCAGCCGCGCGGCGGAGAGCACCGCGCCGCCGGCCGGTACGCAGTACGCCACCAGCCGTTCGCCCGCCGGGCCTTGGTCCCGGACCACGACGGCGGCGGCGGAGACGTCCCGGTGCGCGCACAGCACGGCCTCGATCTCGCCGGGCTCCATCCGGAAGCCCCGGAACTTGACCTGCCGGTCGGCCCGTCCCAGGTACGCCAGGGTGCCGTCGGCCCGGCGCCGTACCCGGTCACCGGTCCGGTACATCCGCGTACCGGCCGGGCCGAACGGGTCGGCGACGAAGCGCTCCGCGGTCAGGCCCGGCCGGCCGGCGTAGCCGTGGGCCAGCCGCGGTCCCGCGAGGTACAGCTCCCCCTCGCCGCCGTCAGGCACCGGCCGCAGTCCGTCGTCGAGCACGTACAGCCGGCCCCCGGGCAGGGCGTCGCCGAGGTGCGGGGTGTCGCCGGTGATCCGGGCGGCGGTGGCGTCGACCGTGCATTCGGTCGGGCCGTAGAGGTTCCAGCCCTCCAGGCCGGCCGACCCGGCGATCTCGCGCCAGGTCCGCGCGGGCACCGCCTCACCGCCCATGAACAGCCGCAGCGTACGGCCACCGGCCCGGGGCGCGCCGAGGGCGGTGCGCAGCAACTCCCAGTGGGAGGGCGTCAGATCGAGGTCGTCCACCCCGTGCGCGTCGAGCAGGGCGGCGAGCCGGGCCGGGTCCTTGCGGTCCTCGTCGGACAGCACCACCACGGTGTCGCCCCGGCACACCCGCGCCCACTGCTGGACGGACGCGTCGAAGGAGACGCTGGCGTTCCAGGCGACCACCCGCGGCCGGGGACCGTACACCCCGGCCTCCTCCAGCGCGGCCAGCAGCGCCGCGACCCCGCCGCGGGACACCTCGACGCCCTTGGGCCGGCCGGTCGAGCCAGAGGTGTAGAGCACGTACGCGGGGTCGCGGGGGTCCGGCGCGGGAGCGGCCGGCGCGCCGGGGCCGTCGTCGGCCGGCGCCGCGGGCCGCGGCTCACCGAGCCGCGGCACACCGGACGCGTGCGGCACGGCGCCCGCCGTCGCGATCAGTGCCCGTATCCCGGCGTCCCGGGACATGAACTCCAGCCGTTCGGGCGGGTATTGCGGGTCCAGCGGGACGTACGCGGCGCCCGCCCGCCAGACCGCCAGCAGCGCGACCACGAGCCCGGCGCCGCGGCCGAGCGCGACACCGATCCGGTCGCCGCGTGCCACACCGAGCGACGTCAGCTCGCCGGCCAGCGCGCCGGTACGGCGGTCGAGTTCGGTGAAGGTCAGCGTCTCCTCGCCGGCGCGTACCGCGATCCGGTCCGGGTGCGCGCGGACCGCCCGCCGGAAGCGCACCAGCGCGTCGAGGGGCTCCCGACCGGGGTCAGCCTGAACGGACTCCATGGACAAGCTCCTTGTGCCGGCGGAGGTGGGGTGGGTGCGGCGGTCGGCCGGTGCCGTCAGGCGAACGCGGCGGCGGGCGGGACGGTGGGACGGCAGTCGGACAGCTCGACGGGCGCTCCCATGGCCACCGCGATGGTGCGGTCCCCGCGGAACGGGTCCCGGCCGTGCGCGGTCAGGATGTTGTCGACGAGCAGCAGATCGCCGGGCCGCCAGGGCTCGCGGACCGTCGCCGCGTCGTAGGCGGCCTGGATGGCCGCCAGGTCCTCCCTGGTCAGCGCGGTGCCGTCGCCGAAGGCGGTGTTGAAGGGCAGGCCGTCCGGCCCGAACTCGTCGACCAGGGTCTCCCGGAGTTCCTCGTCCAGCGACCACTCGTTCCAGAAGACGAGGTGGTTGAACCAGACCTCCTCCCCGGTCGCCGGGTGGCTGATGATGCCGGGCCGCACCTGGCCGGTCCGCAGCTGCCCCTCCTCCCGCCAGTCGTGCGCGATCAGGTTGTCCGTGCAGTAGCGCGCCACCTCGCCGGGGTCGTCGGAGCCGAAGGCGCTCCGCCAGTCGGTGGAGACCAGGTCGGAGTAGCTGCGGCGCAGCAGCCAGCCGGTGGCGCGCATCTTCGCCACCAGGTGCGGCGGCAGCGCCCCGAGCACCGCGCGGCAGTCGGCGACCGGTGTGGCGCCGCCCTCGTCGGGGGCCACCAGGCAGGCGAAGAGCAGCAGGCCGGGAAAGGTCAGGGTGTAGCTGTTCTCGTTGTGCAGATGGATCCGCTGGGCGGCCGGCAGGTCCGTGGAGGAGTACACGCCCCGGCCGAAGTCGCTGCGCGGGGTGGCCTTCTCGCGGTACGGGGTGGGCTCGGGGATGAGCACGTCGCGCACCTCGGCGACATCGCCGGTCCCCGCCAGCGGGAGCCCGCGAAGCAGGACCGCGCCGTGGGTGTGCAGGGCCCGGGTGAGGGCGGGGCGGGCCGCGGCCAGCCAGCCGCGGGCGGCGGCCGCGTCGGTGAACTCCGGGACGCGGGTCCGGGCGGGTCTGCCGGGGAGGACTTCCCAGGTGAGCGACGGGACATCCGGCGCGTCGGCACGTTTCACGATCGATCAGCACCTTTCACTCCGTGAGGACGGACCACTCAGCGAGGACGACCACGCGACGGGGACGGGAAGGCGGTACGGCCCGCCCCGGGGGTCAGCCGCCGTGACCGCCGAGCGCGGTGTTGGCCGCGAGGTCCAGGCGGTCGACCATCCAGGATTCGAGGCTGCTGTCGCTCCGCTCGGCGGCGGCGCGGTAGCGGGCGATGCGCTCCGGCGTGAGCTGTATCCCGACGGAGGCCGTCTTACGGGCGGCGTCCGGCTCTTCCTCCCTGGCACCCCGCACGTTCGCCCGCAACTGATTGCGTGACCAGCCGAGTTCCTGGGCCCTGTCGAGCCAGTAGTCTTGCTCATGGGGCAGCAGGGACGCCACCTCCGCATGGTGGTTGAAGCTGAGGGTGTCCCGCCGGCGGGACACCTCGAACCGCCGCGCCACCCACGCGTAGTTGCGCAACGTCTGGTAGTCGAGGCCGACCGCGTCGACGGCCCTGCGGTAGCGGTCGGTGTAGCGCCACTGGCCGTAGACCAGCCAGTCGCCCAGGCACCAGGCGGACGAGTTGGCGACGGCCGAGATCCGGCGGCCCGCGCTCTCCCAGGTGTCGTAGCTGAGCGCGGACGGTATCTGGAGGCCGACGCGGGTCACGAGGACACCGTTGCGGGCGTTCTGCCGGTGCGGTGCCGAGCGACGTTCCCCGGCCGGCCCGGAACGCGGTGGGGTGCCCAGGGCTGCGGACGATGTGCTCAAAGCTTCTCCTCGGTGCAGTTGCTTCCGACCGGGCCGACCGGCACCGGCGCATCCGCGGCGGGTCACGGGACGGTCGGCCCGTGGACCCAGCACACGACTGAGGTGAACGCAAGTCCAGGAATTGCTCGAACGGGGCCTCAGAACGGCCCGGTGTACGGCGTCATGGTCCGGCCCCAGGCCGAATCGCCGTAAAAGGCTCCGGAAGCCGCGGGGTTGAGGGAGTCGGCGCTCTCGGCGGTGGGACCGGACTGATCAATTCCGTATCCGACGGCGGTGGCCAGGGCAGCGGCGACGGAAAGAACGCGCATGATGCGACGCATTTGTGGTCCCCCATTGTGCGGCCAAGGATGTGGCTGGCGCCTCGGACAATCCTCTTCGGCCTGGCCGGATCGATGGTCTGCACAAGGGGTGCACGAATGTAACCTGCACACTTGTGAACGATGGAGAACTGGGTCGATGCCGGTGCAATGGGGGTGAATTACTCCCGGGCCGTGTTTGTGGTGACGCGCTGAGCTTCTACCGGCGCGTTCTGCGCGAGGGGACGGCCTGCCAGGACGCCGCGCCACCGTGCCTGCGCGCGCTCGGACTCGTCGCCGACGACCCCGGGGCGCCGGGCGCCACCACCGCCGTGCCGCCCGAGGCCGCGGCGATCGCGGCGCTGCGCCCGATCGAGGAGGCGATCGCCGACCAGCAGCGGACCTACCGCTCCGTTCAAGCCATGCTGACCGTCTTCACCAGAACCTACGACGACGCCAGGATGCACGAGCAGCCCACCCTCACCGTCCTCACCGGCGCCCAGGTCATCAGCAACGCCCTGGAAGCCGCCGTGGACGGCTGCCGTGAGGAACTCCTGACCGCCCAGCCCGGCGGCGGGCGGCCCGCGCACCTGCTGGGCGAGGCGCTGGAGCGCGATGTGCGGATGCTCGCGCGCGGCGTCCGGCAGCGGACGCTCTACCAGCACACCGTGCGCTCCCACGCCCCGACGCTCGCCTACATCGAGAAGGTCACCGCGGCCGGTGCCGAGGTGCACACCCTGGTCGAGGTGTTCGAGCGGATGATCATCTGTGACCGGGAGGTGGCGTTCATCCCCACCTCCGAGGAGCGCAGCGACGGCGCGCTGCAGATCCGGCACCCCGCGCTGCTGCGCTTCCTGGCCGTGCTCTTCGACAACGCCTGGGCCCGTTCGGTGCCGGTCGGGACGGGCGGCGTACCGGCCCGGTCCCCGCTGATCATCTCCGACGTCCAGCGGGCGATACTGCAGGCCGTGGTGTCCGGGGAGACCGACGACTCCATCGCCCGCCGGATGGGGATGAGCCGCCGCAGCGTGGCCAACCACATCAGCCGGGTCTCCCGGCAACTGGGCAGCGGCAGCCGGGCCCAGCTCGGCTACCTGCTGGCGACCTCCGGGCTGCTCCGGCGCGGCGAACCGGCCCGGCTCGCCCCGCCGGGACGCCGCTTCTGAACCGGCCCGGCGCCTCGGTCAGGCCAGGGTCACGGTGCCCAGCCCGCGGGCGGCAGCGGCGTCCCGGCAGCCCGACAGCAGCAGCGCCTCCCGGAATTCGGTGTGCAGCAGGCGCAGCACCAGCTCGGCCCCGGCCGCTCCGTCCAGCGCCAGCCCCCACAGCAGCGGGCGGCCCAGCAGCACCCCCTCGGCACCCAGCGCCAGCGCCCGCAGGACGTCGGTGCCGCCGCGGATCCCGCTGTCCAGCAGCACCCGGCAGCGCCCGGCCACCGCGTCCACCACCGGCGCCAGCGCCGTCACGCTCGGTACCGCGCCCGCCAGTTGGCGCCCGCCGTGGTTGGACACCACCACCGCGTCCACGCCCGCCCCGGCCGCCTGTACGGCGTCCCGGGGATCGAGCACGCCCTTCAGCACCAGCGGCAGCCGGGTGTGCTCCCGCAGCCAGGCCACGTCCGCCCAGCCCAGCGCCGGTTCGAAGGCCGACCCGGTGTGCGTGGCGACCGCCGAGCGCCCGGCCCGCCGCTCGTGCGCCAACGAGGCCGCGCCGCCGGTGAGATGGGCCGCGGTGACCGACTCCGGCAGGCCGAACGCATTGCGGATGTCGCGCAGCCGCCGGCCCATCACCGGCACGTCCACGGTCACCACGAGCGCCCGGCAGCCGGCCGCCTCGGCCCGGCGCACCAGCGCGCGCACCCGGCCGCGGTCCCGCAGCCAGTACAGCTGGAACCAGAGGTCCGCGCCCTCGGCCGCGATCTCCTCGACCGGGCAGCTGCTGAGCGTGCTGACCACGAAGGGCACGCCCGCCGCACGGGCCGCCCGGGCGGTGGCGAGCTCGCCGTCGGGGTGCAGCAGCCGGTGGTAGGCCATCGGCGCGACGGCGACCGGCAGCGCGGCGGCCGTGCCCACCAGGTCCACCGCGCAGTCCGGCTCCGCCACCGCGGTCAGCACCCGCGGCACCAGCCGGACCCGGTCCAGGGCGGTGCGGTTGGCGGCCTGGGCGGACTCGTCACCGCTGCCGCCGGCCACGAAGTCCCGTACGGCAGCCGGGAGTACGGCCGCCGCCGCGCGCTCGACGTCGGCAAGGCACAGCGGCTCCGCCGCGGCCGGCGCGCTCACCGCGTGGCACCCGACCTGTTCTCCTGCAGCTCGACGGCCTCGTACAGCGCCTTGATGTTGCCACTGCCGAACGTGCGGGCCCCGAGCCGCTCGATGACCTCGAAGAACAGCGTGCCGCGGGGGTGTTCGGAGCGGGTGAAGATCTGCAGCAGCTGGCCGTCCTGGTCCGCGTCGACCAGGATGTTCAGGTCGCGCAGTTCGTCGACGGAGTGCCGGGACAGCGTCAGCCGGCCGGGTATCAGGTCGTAGTAGGTGCTCGGGGTGTCCAGGAAGCCGATGCCGCGGGACGCCAGCCGCCCCACGGAACCGACGATGTCGTCCGAGGTGAAGGCGACGTGCTGGACCCCCGCCCCGCCGTGCGCCGTGAGGAACCGGTCGATCTGGCCCGGGGACCGGGTGGTGTCCGGTTCGATCAGGGTGAGGGTGACCGTGCCGGCGTCGTTCTGCACCACGATCGAGTCCATCGCCTGGGCGCCGACGATGATGCGCTCGGTGAACACCGCGGCGAAGCCCAGGGCGCGCTCGTAGTACTCGACGGTGGGCCCCAGCCGCCCCGGCTCCAGGCACACCGCGATGTGGTCGACCGCGTGCAGCCCCCTCTCCAGGGGGGCGGGCCGGCCGGCCGCCGGCACCGGACCGGCCGCGGCGGTGCGCTGCACGAAGGTGTGCGCCACATCGCCGAACCCGGCGACCGAGGCGGTCAGGACACCGCCCCGCTCGGCCGGCCCGGCCAGCGGCTCGGCGCCCCGCCGCACCGCCTCGGCGAACGCGCCGGCGGCGTCCGCCGTGCTCAGCGCGATGTCGCAGATCCCGTCGCCGTGCCGCTCGACGTAGCGGGCCGCGGGGTGGTCGGGGTCCTCGGCGGCGGTCAGCACGAGCCGGATGCGGTCGGCGCCCACGGCCAGCGAACGGGCGCCGCCGCCGGGCGTGCCGACGGCGTCCGGCCCGGCCAGGACGCCGAATCCGTAGCGTGCGGTGAACGGCTCGGCGGCCTCGGCGAGGTCGCGGACCGCGAAGCCGAGGTGATCGATGGCGAGCCCCTGGAGGGGGCCGTCGGCGTGGGTCATCCGGGAGTCTCCTTAAGGGTGGTGGGCGCTCAGCTCACCGATGAAGGCGGCCAGCCGGTGCAGGCCCTCGCGGATCTCGTCCGGGGTCAGCTGGCTGAAGGACAGCCGGATCTGCCGGCGGGCCGCACCGTCGCCGTAGAAGTGGTGGAGCGGGGTCCAGAGCACCTTGTGCTTGCGGGCCGACAGGGCGAGCAGCGCGTCATCGGCGGCGAACGGAAGGGTCAGGACGACGAAGAAGCCGCCGGTGGGCGCGTTCCAGGTGACCTCGGGTGAGCTGCCGGGCGGGAAGTGCTCGGCCAGCCCGTCCAGCACGTGCCGGAGGTTGTCCCGGTAGACCTGTGCCTCGCGGGTGTTGGCGGCCCGCAGGTCGCAGTCGTGGGTGAGCAGCTTGCCGCCGAGGACGGCCTGGGCGAGCGGCGGGGTGTTCACCGTCAGCATGCTCTTGATCTTGGCGAGCTGGTCGGCGAGCGACTGCCGCCCGCCGGACTCCGGGCCCGCCCCCGTCACCGGCTGGTCCGCGACGACGAAGCCGATGCGTGCCCCGGGGAGGCCCGTCTTGGCGTACGACCCCAGGTAGACGACCTGCCGCGCGGAGTCCAGCGCCTTCAGCGCCGGGGGCCGCCCGGCCGTCCCGTGGAACAGCCCGTAGGGGTTGTCCTCCAGCAGCAGGAAGCCGTGCTCCTCGGCCAGCGCCAGCAGCCGTTCACGGGTGTCCCGGGGCATGCTGATGCCCGAGGGGTTGGCGAAGTCGGGGACCACGTACAGGGCCCGCGGCCGCAGACCGTCCGCCTTCGCCCGCTCCACGGTCCGCACCAGGTCGTCCAGGTCGATGCCGTCCGCCGAGTTCGCGACCGGCAGGACCGGCAGGTCGGCGAGTTCGGCGGCCCCCGACAGGCCGACGTAGCAGGGGATGACGGCCAGTACGGCGTCCCGCTCGGTCCGGCGCAGCGCCCGCAGGGTCAGGAACAGCGCCTCCTGGCAGCCGACCGTCACCACGATCGATTCCGGGTCGGCCTCGATGCCCTCGTCGATCCGGAGGTTCTTCGCCACCAGGTCGTGAATGATCCCCTTGGTGCGGCCGTACTGGAGCAGCGTGCGGCGCACCCGCGCCTCGTCGCCGCCGGCCCCGGCGCGGACGTGCGCCACGAACCGGTCCAGATAGCGGTGCACCGCCCCGATGTCGAAGAAGCCCTCGTACGGTCGCCCGGCCGCGAACGACAGGGCGTCCGGGTACTGCTGGGCCACCTCGTTGAGGAAGTTCATCGACTCGATGACCGGCGAGCCCAGCGACCCGTGCAGACCGGGGAGTTCCAGGTCCACCGGGTCAGCTCCGGGAGTCCGGCGCGGCCGTCGCTGCGACGAGGGAGGCCGGCCGCAGATCGGTCCAGTGCTCCTCGACGTACCCGGTGCACTCCGCACGGGGGCGGTCGTCCAGCCGTACCTCCCAGCCCGGCGGGACCGGTGCGAAGGCGGGCCACAGCGAGTACTGGCCCTCGGGGTTCACCAGGACCTTGAAGGTGCCGTTCTCGTCGTCGAAGGGGTTCATGGCGCGGGGCTCTCCCGGGGGTCGAGGGCGAAGGTGTGCAGCGGCTGGTCCGGTGCGGCGGCCGCGGCGCGCAGCAGCCGGACGTACCGGTCCGCCAGCCGTTCCACAGTCGCCCGGTCGAACAGCTCGGTGGCGTATTCCAGGCTGATGTCCAGGTCACCGGGCGCGCCGTCGGCGTCGGTGCGGCTGACCGCGTCGAAGGCGAGGTCGAAACGCGCCGCGCCGGTCCCCGCCAGCCGCCAGTGGTGGCGGGTGCCGTCCAGTTCGAGCGCCGAGTCCTCGGTGTTGAGCAGGCCGAACGCGATCTGGAACACCGGGTGGTGGGCCAGGCTCCGCGGCGGGTTGACGGCCTCCACCAGCAGGTCGAAGGGGACGTCCTGGTGGGCGTACGCGGGGATCCACGCCTCGCGCACCCGGCGCAGCAGCTCACCGAAGGTGGGGTCGCCGGAGGTGTCGGTGCGCAGCACAACGGTGTTGACGAAGAAGCCGACCAGATCGTCCAGTGCCGGGTCGGCGCGCCCCGCCGTCGGGGTGCCGACGACGATGTCCTCGCCCCCGCCGAGCCGGGTCAGCAGGCCCGCCAGCGCGGCCTGGAGCACCACGAAGAGGGTGCAGCCGGCGGCCCGGGCCAGCTCGTCCAGCTCCCGGCGCAGCTCCGCGGGGACCGTGAACCCGACCACCGCGCCCGCGCCGCCGGCGTACTCCGGGCGGGGGCGGTCACCGGGCAGCGGCGTGCACAGGGGGATGCCGGCCAGCGCGGTACGCCAGTGCGCGAGCTGCCGCGCCAGGAGGCTGCCGGGGTCGTCGCGGTCGCCCAGCACCGTGCGCTGCCAGGCGGCGTGGTCCCGGTATTGGACGGGCAGCGGCCGGAAGGCGGGTGCCGCGCCCGCCCTCCTGGCCGCGTACGCCCGGGACAGGTCGCGGAACAGCGGGGTGAAGGACCAGCCGTCGGCGGCGATGTGGTGCAGCACCACCAGCAGGACCTGCTCCTCCCCGGTGCGGAACAGCGTCACCCGCAGCGGCGGCTCGGTCTCCAGGTCGAAGGGTGCCCGGACCGCGGCCGTCAGCAGCGCGTCGAGTGCGGCGAGCCGGCAGTCGGTGACGGTGAGCCGGACCGCGGCGTCGGCGGGGTCGAGGATCCGCTGGTGGGCGGTCTCCCCGTCGGCCGGGAAGACCGTGCGCAGGGTTTCGTGGCGGGCCGTCACATCTGCCAGGGCGGCGTCGAACGCCGCGGTGTCCACCGGCACGGACAGCCGGAAGAGCAGCGGGATGTGATAGCCGGGGTCGGCGTCCGCCATCAGTTGGTAGAGCAGCCACAGCCGCCGCTGGGCGTGCGAGAGCGCGACCGGGCCGTCCGCGGGCGCGGCGGCCGGCGGCACGGGCCCGGCACCGGTGTCCGGCCGGTCCGCCAGCCGGGCGGCGAGCCCGGCGGGCGTCGGGGCCGCGAACAGGTCCTCCAGACCCGGCCGCACGCCGAGCGCCGACGCGATGGCCGCCGCCGCCCGGGTCGCGGTCAGCGAGTGCCCGCCCAGCGCGAAGAAGCTGTCGTCGATGCCGACCCCGGCCACCCCGAGGACGTCCGCGAACACCTCGCACAGCAGCCGCTCGGCCCGGTTGCGCGGCGCCCGTCCGGCGCCCTCGAAGACCGGTGCGGGCAGCGCCCGCACATCAAGCTTCCCGTTGTTGGTCAGCGGCAGCCGCTCGACCACCACACAGGCGGCGGGCACCATGTGTCCCGGCAGGTGCGCCCGCAGCGCGTCGAGGAGCCGGGCCGGCCAGTCGCCCCGGGCGCCGTCGGCCGGCGTGGCGGGCACGACGTACGCCACGAGGTGGTGGCCGCCGTGGCGGTCCGGGAGCGTGACCACCGCGGCCCGGGCCACGTCGGCGCGGCGGGTCAACTGGTGCTCGATCTCGCCGAGTTCGATCCGGAACCCGCGCAGCTTGACCTGGTTGTCCTGCCGTCCGAAGTACTCCAGCAGCCCGTCCGCGCGGCGCCGCACCAGGTCGCCGGTGCGGTACATCCGGCTGCCGTCGCCCGCGAACGGGTCCGCGACGAAGCGGCCCGCGGTCAGTGCCGGCCGCCCCCAGTAGCCCCGGGCCACTCCCCGCCCGGCGAGATACAGCTCGCCCACCTCGCCCGCACCGACCGGGCGCAACTCCTCGTCCAGGACGTGGGTGCGCACCCCGGCCAGCGCGGAGCCGATCGGGACGGGGCCGTCACCGACCTCCGTGACGAGGTGCCGGGTGGCGAAGACGGTCACCTCGGTCGGGCCGTAGACATTGACGACGGAGCGCGGGCCGGAGGCCGCGAGCGTCCGGGCGACCGCGCCGGGGGAGGCGACCTCGCCGCCCATCCACACCTGGCAGCCGTGCGCGAAGGCGTCCGGGGACTCCTCCGTCAGCACGTTGAACATCGAGGGCGTGATGAAGGTGGAGGTGATCCGCTCCTCGGCGAGGGTCCGTGCCAGCTGCGCCGCGTCCAGCCGGCCCGGTGGCGCGACGACCACGGTCCCGCCGCGCAGCAGCGGGACCAGGATCTGGTACACCGAGGCGTCGAACTCCAGCGGCGACTGGAGCAGCACCCGCCGGTCGATGCCTTCCCAGCACCCGTCCGCGGCGAAGGCCACCACGTCCCGGTGGCTGATCGCCACGCCCTTGGGGCGGCCGGTCGAGCCCGAGGTGTGGATGACGTAGGCGAGTTGCTGCGGGTGCACCGGCGGGGGCCCGGCGACCGGTGGCAGGGCGCGGGCCGTCAGCTCACCGACCACCCGGACGTGCACGCCGCCGGGGCCGCCGCCGCTGCCGTCGCGGAGCGCGGCGGCACGCTCCGGGCGGTCGACGAGGACGAGCCGGGTGCCGCACTCCTCGACGACCGTGCGCAGCCGGGCCGCGGGCGAGCGGATGTCCAACGGCGCGTACGCGCAGCCGGCCTTCAGTGTGCCCAGCAGCGCGACCACGACGTCCACGCCGCGTTCCATCAGGATGCCGACGCGGTCCTCGGGCGCCACCCCGAGAGCGGTCAGCGCTCGCGCGAGAACGTCGCTCTTTTCGTCGAGTTCCCGGTAGGAGAGAGCGGTACCGCCTTGACCGACCGCGGTGGAATCCTTGTTCTCGCCCACTCGCGCGGCAAATACCGAGGTGATGGTGCCCGGCGCTTCCGGCAAGCCGAATCCCCTTTCCGCGCGATGGATCGCCCTGTTCTGCATTCGGCTTTCGCTGCGGTCTTTCGCCACCCTCGGGTGGCGGCGAACGGCAACGTAGGGGGGCGGCCGAATGAGTGTCAAGGAACGTCCGCCGTCCCGCCGGCGGGACACCCTCCGGCGCTTGTGCGGCTTTGCCGGGGCGGGTTCAATGGGCGCCGAAAGCGCCTTTCCTCGAAATCCGCACGCATCCCTTCGTCTCGCTTCGCATTTCCGGTGAGCGCATTCGGGGGCATCGGGAGCGCACCGAAGGGACGCGTACACGAGGAACGCCCCGGCCGTCCCCACCGGATCCCCGTCGGATCCCCAGCGGATGAGGTCTTCCCCTATGACACTGGACGGTACCGGTGCCGCGCCCCGCGGTCCGCAGGAGGAGATCCTGCGCGGTCTCTTCGCCGAGGTCCTCGACGTCCCCGACGTCGGCCCCGACGACAACTTCTTCGCCCTGGGCGGGACGTCGATGCTGGCCGTCCGGATGGTCAACCGGATCCGGGCGGTGCTGGGCGTCAAGATCGGCGTGCGGGCACTGTTCCGCAGCCAGACGGCGGCGACGCTGGCCCGGCACTTGCACGGCGAGGAGCCCGCGCGGCGCCCCGTGGCGCGTGTCGCACCGCGCCCGCCGTCGGTACCGCTCTCCTCCGGCCAGCGCGGTCTGTGGTTCCTGGACCGCCTGGAGGGGCCGAGCGCGACCTACAACGTGCCGCTGGTCACCCGGATCGAGGGCGTGGTGGACGAGGCGGCGCTGGCCGCCGCGCTCGGCGATCTCGTCGCCCGGCACGAGGCGCTGCGGACGCTGTTCGGTGCGCGCGACGGCGAGCCGACCTCGCGCGTACTGCCCCCGGACGAGGCCCGCACGGGCCTGCCGGTGACCACCTGCACACCGGACGGGCTGCCCGCGGCGGTCGCCGCCGCCGCGGCGCACGTCTTCGACCTCACCGCCGAACTCCCGCTGTACGCCGAGCTGTTCACCACCGCGCCGGACCGCTCCGTGCTGGTCCTGGTCGCCCACCACATCGCCTGCGACGGCTGGTCGGTGAGCCGCCTGGGCCGGGACCTGTCCGTCGCCTACGCCGCGCGCCGCCACGGCCGGGCCCCGCAGTGGCAGCCGCTGCCGGTCCAGTACGCGGACTTCGCGCTGTGGCAGCGGGCCTGGCTCGACGAGGAGTCCGTACCCGGCAGCGCGGCCGCCCGCGCGCTCGCCCACTGGCGCACCGCGCTCCGCGAACTGCCCGAGGAGCTGCCGCTGCCCGCCGACCGCCCCCGGCCGCCCCGGGCCGGCTCGGCGCACGGCACCCTGCGGCTGCCGGTCGGCGCCTCCACCCGGGCGGCCGTGAAGCGGCTGGCCCGCGACGGCCACGCCACGGAACTCATGGTCGTGCAGGCGGCGTTGGCGACCCTGCTGACCCGGATGGGCGCGGGCACCGACATCCCGCTGGGCACGGTCGTGTCCGGGCGCGGCGACGAACTCCTCGACGACGTGGCCGGCTTTTTCGTCAACACGCTCGTGCTGCGCACCGACACCTCGGGCAACCCCGCCTTCGGTGAGCTGCTCGCGCGGGTCCGGGAGGCCGACCTGGCCGCCTTCCGCCACCAGGACCTGCCCTTCGACCGGCTCGTCGAGGAGCTCCAGCCGCCCCGCTCGCTCGCCCGCCACCCGCTCTTCCAGGTGATGCTCTCCTGGGCGTACGGCGGCGACCTCGGCCTGGACCTCGCCGGGACGACGTGCGTCACGGACCGGGCGCAGGCCCAGGGCGCCAAGTTCGACCTGGAGTTCGCGTTCGACGAGCGGCCCGACGAGGACCTGCTGGAGCTCTCCCTGACGTACAGCAGCGCCCTGTTCGACGAGCCCACCGCGCGGGCGCTCGGCGAGCGGCTGCTCCGGCTGCTGGACCGGGCCGCGGCCGACCCCGACCGGCCGGTCGGCGAGCTGGACCTGCTCACCGACGCGGAGCTGACGCAGGTGACCCGGCAGTGGCAGGGCGCCGTCCGGCCGTCCGCGCCGGGCTCGCTCGTCGCGGCCTTCGACGCCCGGGCGGCCACCGCACCCGACGCCACCGCCGTGCTCGACGCCGGCCGCACCCTCACCTACGCTCAACTCAGCGACCGCGCCGAGCGGTTGGCGCGCCGGCTGATCGCGGCCGGGGTGTCCGCCGACGCGCCCGTTCCGCTGCTCATGGAGCGGTCGGCGGACCTCCTGGTGGCGCAGCTCGCCGTCCTGAAGGCCGGCGCCGCCTACCTGCCGCTGCACGCCGCCCACCCCGTACCGCGGATGCGGGCGGCCGTCGAGGAGGCCGGCAGCCCGGTACTGCTGGTGGACGAGGCGTTCCGCGGCCATCCGGTCACCGCCGGACCGCACACCGTCCTGACCGTCGGCGCACCGGCCGCCGACGCCGCCGCGCCCCCGGCCGGGCTGCCGGACGTCCACCCCGACCAGCTCGCCTACGTCATGTACACCTCGGGGTCGACCGGCGAGCCGAAGGGCATCGGCACCACGCACCAGGGCGTACTGGACCTGGCCCGGGACTCCTGCTGGGGCCTCGGCCCGGACGACCGGGTGCTCTTCCACGCCCCGCACGCCTTCGACGCCGCCACCTACGAGATCTGGGTGACGCTGCTGTCCGGCGGCTGCGTGGTGGTCGCACCGCCGGGCGCCACCGACGGCGACGCCCTCGCCGGACTGATCGACCGCTACCGCATCACCCGGGTCCATCTGACCGCCGGCCTGTTCCGCACCGTAGCGGAGGACCACGCCGGCTGCTTCGCCTCCGTGCGCGAGGTGCTGACCGGCGGCGACGCGGTCTCCGGACAGGCCGTCGACCGGGTGCGGGCGGCCTGCCCGGACACCGTCGTACGGGCGCTGTACGGGCCGACGGAGACCACGCTGTGCGTCACCCAGACGTCCTGGCTGCCCGGCGAACGGGCCGGCGGGAGCGTCCCGTTGGGCCGCCCGATGGACAACACCCGCGCCTACGTGCTGGACGAGGCACTGCGGCCGGTGCCCGCCGGGGTGCCCGGCGAGCTGTACCTGGCCGGCGCCGGGCTCGCCCGCGGCTACACCGGGCGCGCCGCGCTGACCGCCGAGCGCTTCGTGGCCTGCCCGTTCGGCGGGCCCGGCGAGCGGATGTACCGCACCGGCGACCTGGTCCGGTGGGACCCGCACGGCCGGCTCGTCTTCCTCGGACGGGCCGACGACCAGGTCAAGATCCGCGGCTTCCGGGTCGAACCCGCCGAGGTCGAGGCCGCGTTGAGCGCGCTGCCCGGCGTCGGCCAGGCCACGGTCGCCGTCCGCGAGGACCGGACCGGCGACAAACTGCTGGTCGGCTACCTGGTGCCGGACCCGGCCGGGCCACCGGTCGACACCACCGCACTCCGCGCCCGGCTCGCCGACCGGCTGCCCGACTACATGGTGCCCGCGGCGCTGCTGACGCTCGACGCCCTCCCGCTGACCGCCAACGGGAAGCTCGACCGCCGGGCGCTGCCCGCCCCGCGGTTCGCGGCGGCCGACGGCGGCCGGGCCCCGCGCGGCCCCCGCGAATCCGTCCTGTGCCGGCTGTTCGCCGAGGTCCTCGGGATACCCCAGGTCGGCATCGACGACGGCTTCTTCGAACTCGGCGGGCACTCCCTGCTGGCCACCCGCCTGGCACACCGGATCCGCGCCGCCCTCGGCGTGGACCTCGGCGTACCGGACGTGTTCCGGGCGCCGACGGTCGCCGGACTGAGCGCCCTGCTGGACGAGGGCACCGACGGGGAGGGCCTCGGCGAGGTCCTCACCTTCCGCGCCGAGGGCGAGCGCACCCCGGTGTTCCTGATCCCCGCGGCGAACGGCCTGAGCTGGTGCTACGCGGCCCTGCTGCGGCACATCCCGGCCGGTCACCCGGTCCACGCGCTCCAGGACCCCCGGCTCACCGCGGACCGGGCCGCCCCCCGTACGGTCCGCGAGCTCGCCGCCGGCTATCTGGAGCGGCTGCGCGCGATCCGGCCGAACGGCCCGTACATCCTGGCCGGTTGGTCGTTCGGCGGCACCGTCGCCCAGCAGATGGCGGTCGACCTGGCGGGGCGGGGTGAGCCGCCGGCCCTGCTGGTGCTGCTCGACGCCTACCCCGGCGACGTGCTCGGCTGGGGCACCTCGCTCGACGCGGACGCCCTGGTCCCGCTCGCCCTGGACGGCATCACCGCGCCGGAACCGCCCTATGAGGGCGGCCTGCCCGGAGCCGCGGCTCTCGCGGCCGCCCTGCGCGCGGCCGGCAGCGCCCTCGGCTCCCTCGACGACCGGGCCGTCGGCACCCTGCTCCGGATCGCGCAGCACAATGTGCGCGCGTTGGCGGAGCACCGCCCGGGCAGATACCCGGGGCAGGTGCTCTTCCTCGACGCGGCGGCCCCGAAACACCCCGCGGGTCCCGCGTCCGAGGTCTGGCACCCGCTCCTCGGTGGCCGGGTGGACAGCTACGCCGTCGCCTGCGACCACACCGGCATCGTCACGGCGGACGCCTTGGCGGAGGCCGGGCCGGTCATCGAGGCCGCGCTGAAGGCCACCGAACCCCTGGAGTCCCCGTGAACGCCCAGCAGCCCTCGCTCTCCTGGGAGGACGGCGCGATCGTCACCATCGATCAGCGCGTCCTGCCGCACGCCACCCGGCAGCTCCGGCTGCGCACGGTGGACGAGGTCATCGAGGCCGTCTCCACCCTCGCCGTCCGCGGCGCACCGGCCATCGGCCTGGCGGGCGCCCTCGGCGTGGCACTGTCCGCGCTGCGCCACCGACTGCCCGGCGGCGGCGTCGACCGGGCGGCGGTGCGTGAGGACGCCCGCCGGCTGGTGGCGGCCCGCCCGACCGCGGTCAACCTGGAGTGGGCCGTCCGCCGGGTGCTCACCCGCCTCGACGAGGGCCACCGGGCCGTCCTCGACGAGGGGCTGGCCATGCTGCGCGAGGACGCGGAGGTGAACGGGGCGATGGTGCGGCGCGCGGCGGACCTGCTCGTCGGCCTGCTGCCCGACCGGCCGCTGCGGCTGCTCACCCACTGCAACACCGGCCGGCTGGCCACCACCGCGATCGGCACCGCCCTCGGCGTGATACTCGAACTCGCCGCCCGGGGGCGGGTGGCCGAGGTCCTCGTCGACGAGACCCGCCCGCTGCTGCAGGGCGCCCGCCTCACCGCCTGGGAACTGCGCGAGGCGGGCGTACCGCACCGGCTGTGCGTCGACTCGGCGGCCGCCGCCGCGCTCGCCACCGGCATGGTGGACTGCGTCCTGGTCGGCGCCGACCGCATAGCCGCCAACGGGGACGTGGCGAACAAGATCGGTACGTACGGCATCGCGGTGGCCGCGGCCCGCCACGCGGTCCCGTTCCTGGTGATCGCGCCCGAGTCCACCCGGGACCCCGACCTGGCGACCGGTGCCGGGATCAAGATCGAGGAGCGCGGTGCGGCGGAGGTCACCGAGTGCGCCGGCGCCCCGGTGGCCCCGGCCGGAACCGCCGTCTTCAACCCCGCCTTCGACGTCACGCCGGCCGAGCTGATCACCGCGATCGTCTCCGAGAGCCGGGTCGTCCGGCCGCGCGAGGAGCCCGCGGCGGTCCCCGACGCGCCCCGGCTCGGCGACGCGGTGGCCGCCATGGCCCGCACCCTCTACGAGCGCGGCTGGATGCCCGGCACCTCGGGCAACATATCCGTCCGCCCGGACCCCGCGGAACCGACCGCGCTGATCACCGCCAGCGGGCGGGACAAGGGCGAACTGACCGGCCGTGACATGGTCGCCGTGGACGCCGGTACCGCGCAGCCGGTCGACCCCGACGGCCCCCGCGCCTCCGCGGAGACCGCCATCCACGCCGCGGTGTACCGCACCACCGACGCCCGGGCCGTCATCCACGTGCACGCCCCCTACACGACGGCGGTGGCCGGCCGCCGGTCCCGGGAGACGGCCGGGGCCGGCCGGACCGGGCTGCCGCTGCGCGACTTCGAACTCCTCAAGGGCCTGGGCCTCGCCGATCCGTCCGGCACCGAAATTCCCGTCTTCCCCAACCACGCGGATGTCGGGAGGATAGCCACCGAGGTGGCGGCCCACCTGCGGGACCGGCCGGACGCTCCGCCCGCGCTGCTCATCGCCGAGCACGGGGTCACGGTCTGGGGCCGCGATCTGGCGCAGGCGCGCAACCGGTTGGAGTGCCTGGAGGCGATCTGCCAACTCGTGCTGCTCGACGCCGGCAACCGGCCGGCCCGGGCCGCCGCGGTCTCGCCCGAGACCGTGCCCGAGACCACGCCCTGGGAGGGACAGACCGCATGACGCTCCTTCAGCTGATGCCGGACGACGCACCGGGCACCGTGCTGCTGCGCACCACCGACGCCGCCACCATCGCCGGCGAACTCGCCGGCCACGGCGTCGAGCTGAACCACTGGCCGGTCCGCGGCCCGGTCGCCCCGGAGGACGACAGCGACGAGCTGCTGGACCGCTATCGCGCGGAGGTCGGTGAGCTGTGCGACCGGCACGGCTTCCGCGTCGTGGACGTGGCCCGGCTGCACCCGTCCGACGACCCGGAGAGCGCCGCGCGGGCCGCCAAGGCCCGCACCACCTTCCTGGAGGAGCACCGGCACGCCGAGAACGAGGTGCGGTTCTTCGCCCACGGCCGCGGCTGCTTCTACCTCCACCTCGGCGACCGGGTCTTCGCCACGGTCTGCGAGGCGGGCGACCTGCTCTCGGTGCCGGCCGGCACCCGGCACTGGTTCGACATGGGCACCCGCCCCGACTTCGCGGCCATCCGCTTCTTCGAGGAGGAGGACGGCTGGGTCGGGGACTTCACCGCCGATCCCCTCGCCCGCTCCTTCCCCTCCCTCGACGAGCTCGTCGCCCCCGCGCAGCGGCCGGCGGCCCGGTGAGCCGCGCCCCCGTACGCGCCGTCGTCCTGGACATCGAGGGCACCACCGGCTCCGCCGACCACGTCCACACGGTGCTCTTCCCGTACGCGCGCGAGCGCTTCGCCGCCTGGTTCGCCGCCCATCGCGGCGAACCCCGGTGGACGCGCACCCTGGAGGACATCCGCACCACGACCGGGGCACCGGGCCTCGACGAGGCCGGCGCGGTCGCCGCGCTGCACGCCTGGACCGACGCCGACGTCAAAGCGGCCCCGCTCAAGGCACTTCAGGGCGAGATCTGGGCGGCGGGCTACGCCGACGGCTCCCTGCACGGACACGTCTACGACGACGTACCGGAGGCGCTGGCCCGCTGGCAGGCCGCCGGCATCGAGCGCCACATCTACTCCTCCGGTTCGGCGGCCGCCCAGCGCAACTGGTTCGCCCACAGCAACCACGGCGATCTGACCGGCCTGCTGGACGGCTACTTCGACCTGACGACCGCCGGCCCCAAGCGCGAGCCGGACTCCTACCGCACGATCAGCCGCGCCCTGGCGGTGCCACCCGGCCACACGCTCTTCCTCAGCGACGTGGCGGCCGAACTGGACGCCGCCGCCGGAGCCGGCTGGCAGACCCTCGCCGTACGCCGCCCGGACGACCCCCGCGGCACCGCCGTCGACGGCCACCCCGTCCTCGGCGACCTGACCGCACTGCACCTGCCCACCGACCCCGACCACGATCCCGCCCCCGCGGCGCCCTGACCCGGACAGGACACATGACCAGCACCGGAACCACCGCCCCCACCGCCGAGCTCGCCGTGATCGGCGGCAGCGGCTTCTACGAACTCCTCGCGGACGCCGAGCGCCACACCGTCGACACCCCCTACGGCGAGCCGTCCGACGCGATCACCCTCAGCGAGATCGGCGGCCGGCGGGTCGCCTTCCTGCCGCGCCACGGAAGCGGCCACGCCCTGCCGCCGCACCGGATCAACTACCGGGCGAACCTCTGGGCGCTGCGCTCGCTGGGCGTCCGACAGATCCTCGCCCCGTGCGCGGTCGGCTCGCTCCGCCCCGAGCTGGGCCCCGGCTCCGTCGTCGTCCCCGACCAGCTGGTGGACCGCACGAGCGGCCGGACGCAGACCTTCTACGAGGAGGGCGCGGTGCACGTCTCGTTCTCCGACCCCTACTGCGCGCACGGCAGGGAGGCGGTGCTGGAGGCGGCCGCCGCGACCGGGGCCGGGGCCACGGACGGCGGCACCATGGTCGTCATCCAGGGGCCGCGGTTCTCCACCCGCGCCGAATCGCAGTGGTACGCCGCCGCGGGCTGGTCGCTGGTCAACATGACCGGACACCCCGAGGCGGTGCTCGCCCGCGAACTCGCCCTCTGCTACACCGCGGTGGCCCTGGTCACCGACCTCGACGCGGGCATCGACGCGCACCAGAGCGTCTCGCAGGAAGAGGTCTTCAAGGTCTTCGCCCAGAACACCGAGCGGCTGCGCGCCCTGGTCCTGGAAACCCTCGACCGCCTCCCCAAGGAGCGCACCTGCGCCTGCCCCGACACCCTCGCGGGCATCGACCTGCCCTTCCCGCTGCCCTGACCACCGCACCGGCCGGGTCCCGGGACATGCCCGCCGACGGCGTAATGGCGGGGCCCGGCCCTCCGGGCACGCGAGGCTGAGGCTCTTGATCACGGTCGTATCAGGAGCCCGCGTGTACAGATCGGGACCGGGTGAGCCGGCGCTCGAACGGATGCCTCGCGAGCGCCGGCCGGACCGCGGCGGCCCGGCCGGGACGCGCGCGGGGACCGTGGAGAACAGCGGCTTCGAGGCGCCCCGGCGCCCCGCGTGGATGCGCTGGCTGCCGCTCGCCTACCTCGTGTTCGTCATGGTGCTGGAGGCCGTGACGCCCACGGACTGGGCGGTGAGCTTCCTGCTGATCGCGCTGCCCATGGTCGCCGCCTACGCCCTCGGCCCGCTCGGCGTCGCCGCCGTCACGCTCTGCGCGCTCGTCCTGGAGGGCGTGGTGGCCGGCACCCCGTGCTGCACCGGCCACAACCTCCACCAGCTGTGGGAGACCCACCACGTGGCCGCGTACCTCGACACCGGCCTGGTCGGCCTGCTCGGTGTGGCGCTGGCCGCCCACCGGCAGCGCCAGGAACGGCACCTGGTGCGCGCCCACTCGGTGGCCGAGGCGCTGATGCGCACCCTGCTGCGCCCGGTGCCGCACGAGGTCGGGCGCGTCCTCGCGGCGGGTCTCTACCGCTCCGGTGAGGTCGGCACCATGGTCGGCGGGGACCTGTACGACATCCGCGCCACCGAGGCCGGCGAGCGCGCGATCATCGGTGACGTCCGCGGCAAGGGACTGAAGGCCGTCCGCACCGTCGCCGCCCTCCTCGGCAGCTTCCGCGAGGCCGTTGACGACGGCGGCGACCTGCTGGCCGTCGCGGCCCGTATGGAGCGGCGGATGGCACGCGAGGCCGACGAGCTGCGCGACAACGAACTGTTCGTCACCGCCGCCCTGGTCGAGTACGCAGCCCGATCCGGCCGGGTGACGATCGTCAACCACGGCCACATCGAGCCGGTCCTGATCTCCGGCGGCCGGGTCACCGCCCTCACCGGTCCGCCGGCCCTTCCGCTGGGCCTCGGCACCCTCGCCGACGAGGAGCCCGTCGCCTACACCCACCCCTTCACCCCCGGCGACGTCCTCCTGCTGTGCACCGACGGCCTGATCGAGGCCCGCGACCACAACGGCGTCTTCTACCCGCTCCTCGACCGCCTCCGGCACCGCTTCGGCGACGGCGCCGCCCCCGGCCCCGACGAGGTCATCGACTTCCTCAACACCGACCTGCCCCGTCACACCCGGGTCTTCCACGACGACGTGGCCATCCTGGCGATCGCGCCGCACGGGACCGACGGGCCGCCGTCCCCGTGAAGCGAGGGCGCTGCCGCCGCCGCACCGTTCACCCGTACTGGTGCGCCTCCCGCGCCGCGTCCACGAACGTCTCCAGCGCCGCCCAGAACGGGCGGTAGCCCGCGTCGAAGGCGTCCGAGCCGTCGGCGTCACCGGCGATTTCCGCCGTGACGGCCGCGTGGAAGGGACCGGTCGCCTTCTGGAGGGCGAGCGCCGCGGCGGCGGCCGGGGCGGGGCCCTCCAGTTCGACGACCCGGGCGCAGCGCCGGATCCTGAGGTACTCGGCGACCTCCCGGTCGCGCAGCTCACCGAGCGTGGCGGTACGGGCCTGCGAGCGCGGCAGCCGCAGCACCGCGGAGATCTCCCAGAACAACTCGCCCATGCGGTGGGCCTGTTCGATCAGGTCCAGGTAGGCGGTGCGCCGACTCTCGCGCAGCCGCTCGGCGCGCTGCGCGCGGGCCGTGCTCTCGGCCTGGATCCGCGCGGCCCGGGTGGCGCCGCGGCTGGACACCCAACTGGCCAGCACGGCCGTGCCGCCGGTCACCGCCGCGATCGCCAAGGTCCACCATGTGCTGTCACCCACGCGGCGTCACGATACCGAGCCCGGGCCGCCGCGCCGGCAGCGGCCCGGACCGGCCCGTCACGAAGGGAACTCGCCCGGCGGTACCCGGCTCGTCGTCGCGTTGCCGCCGATCACCTTGTTCAGGGTGAACGTCAGCACCGTGTACTGCGTGCCGCCGGTGACCCGGACGGTACGGAAGTTCGCCTTGTCGTCGAACTTCTCGAAGCTGCACCCGCGGGTGAAGGAGCTCCTGGCGCTGTTCCAGTCCTCGCCGGTGGTGAAGTACACCGTGTACGAACCGCTGTTGACGCTGCGTATCGTCGTGTCGGAGCCCTGGCGGACATACACCGAGAAGGCCGTCCGGGTGCCGCGGGTCAGCGTCACCACCGCGTCCGTGCCGGTGCCGTTCCTGATCGTCAGTCGCCCCAGCCCGCCCCGGCTGCCGTCGCGGATGAGCGTGCCGTTGGCGAGCCGGCGGTGCTTGGCCTGCTCCGTGCGCGGCAGGCGCAGCGCGGCGTCGTAGCCGAGCGCGGTCAGCGACCGCCCGGCCTCCTGGACGCTCTTCGGGCTCTGGGCCGTGCCCAGTTCGACCCGCGGCGAGGTGGCGCACCGTCCGCCGTCACCCCGCGCGCTCTTCAGGTCCTGCCCCAACGCCCGTAGCGCAGAGGCGAGTTGACTGTTGCCGGCGGTGGCGTCGTCGGGTGCCCTGGTGGTCTGGAGGGCGTCGGCGGCCGCGTCGGCCCGGGCGGCCGCGGTGTCCAGCGCCCTGTTCAGCGCGCCGCCCTCACCCGCCCGGTCCACCGCGCGCAGCGCGCTGTCGAGCGGGCCGAGCGCCCCGCTCAGGGCGTGGCGGTAGGTGGCCGGGTCGACCGTCGGCGTCGGGGGCGGCGTCGGGTCGGTCGCCGCCGACGGGGCGGCCGCCGAGCCCCCGCTGCCGCCCGCCGACGCCTCGCTCCCCCCGTCCGACGAACAGGCCGTCAGCGCAAGGGCCAGCGCGAGGGCCGCGGCGCCGAAACCGGCGGCCCGGCGCCCGCGGAACACCGTTCGTCTTTCGTGCATTCCTCGCGTCCCACCCGACGCGCGCACAGTCGTGTACCTCGTCATGAGTCCCCCGATTCCCCCGGTTTCCCCCGACTTCCGGCAACTGCCGAAAGGACCAGGCTTCTCCGCCCGCGAAGCACTGTCAAGGCCGTCTCCCGGGCCTGTGGACGACCGTCGCGGCCGCCCTCACCGACCGCTCCGGAGACGCCCTCCTGCGGGACGACGCCCCCGGCGCGCGGCCCGCCGCCGGCGCCACCACGGCCACGGCCACCACCCGGACGTACCCGAGGATCGCCCCGCCCCCGGGGGGCGCCCACCCCGCCGCCGCCCCCCGAGGAGGGCTGAGCACGGCAGCGCCTCCGCCGCACGGGGGAGGCGGATCATGCGCCGGTCTGATTCCCGCCCGCTGCGGACCCGGAACAGTGAGCCCGGGGCAATCAGCGAGAGGAGTCCCACCGTGACGGTTCTGCTCATGTCGTTCCCGGCGTTCGCTGCTCTGCTGGCCTTGTTCGCCCTGGTGGAGAGCGCGTGGCGGCGGGTCACGGGACTCGGCCTGGTCCCGTGGCTCCGCAGGCGCACGGGGCCGTCGTGGTCGACCGTCGCCTTCGATGAGTTCACGGCGGTCGTGAACGGAAACAAGACGGTGGAGCTGGAGCAGCGGAGGGTGGAACTGCTGCGGCGGGACGACGAGAGCGACGGTGCGCCGCCCCGTGCCGGCATCGACCTCGCCAAGGGCACGGCGCTCATCGTGGTGGCCGGCGAAGCGGACGGCCGGTGCGCTGACGGGCGCGCCGGTGAGGGCCGGCGGTGAGACGCCGACCGGAGCGAACCGGCGCGGGGCCGTCCACGCTGTGGGCGCGTGTCGCGTGCGGGTGGGCGGCCGCGTTCGCCGGGCTGCACTTCTACTGGGCCCTCGGCGGTGCGGTGGGGCTGAGCGTCTCCGCAGGTCCGCTGGCAACCGAGCGCCCGCTGTGGTTCGTCGTGGCCGGTCTGTGGGGTGTGGGGGCGCTCTGCCTCCTCGGTGCCCTGCTGGCATGGTTGCTCGCCCGCTCCGGGCTCCGCGGCGTTCCCGCCCTGTCGGCGAGGTGGCTGGGGTGGGGCGTCAGCGCTCTCCTACTGGTCCGGGGCCTCGGCATCGAGGTGCTGCTGTTGACCGGCACGACGTATCCGGACACCTCGGTGAGCGCGGGGCAGCGGGCCTGGACGCTGGCCCTCTGGAACCCCTGGTTCATCGCCGGAGGACTGGCCTTCGGCCTCGCCGCCCTTCGGGCCGGCAGGCGCGCTGCCCCATCGGACGGGCCGTAGCTCTCACTGAGACCTAAACTCGGCGGTATGGCTGCAGGGGAGTTCCCCGACTCGCTCGCCGACGTGCTGGCCGGTGTCCAGCGCCTCATCCGGCGCCGGCTGCGGGCCGGCCTGACCGTTCCCCGTCTGCGCGGTGCGCAGGTGGAACTCCTGCGCCTGGTCGCCGCCCGCCCCGGCATACGGGTCTCGGACGCCGCGAAGGAGCTCTACCTCGCGGGCAATTCGGTCTCCACCCTCGTCAACCAGCTCAGCCGGGCCGGCTGCCTGCGCCGCGAGACCGCCCCCGGTGACCGCCGCTCGGCCCTGCTGTTCCCCACCCCGGCCGCGCGGTCCCGGCTGCACGACTGGGAGGTCCGCCGCAGCGCCCTGGTACGCGAGCAGGTCGCGCGGCTGTCCGAGGCCGATCAGGTGGCGCTGGCCGCGGCCCTCCCGGCGCTGCGCAGGCTCGCCCACAACCTGCACGAGGAGACGGAGGAGGCCCATGACCTCTGACGGCGCGCACCGGCCGACCCCGGACGGCGGCCCCCGGCCCGACGCCGTGACCTGCCGGGCGCTGCGCTACTCCTTCGGCGAGACCGTGGCCGTGGACGGCGTGGACCTCTCCGTACGCCCCGGCGAGGTCTTCGGCCTGCTCGGCCCGAACGGCGCGGGCAAGACCACCCTGATCCGCTGCATCACCACCCTGCTGCCCGTACCGGCCGGCACGGTACGGGTGTACGGCCACGACGCGGCGAAGGAGCGGATGGCGGTCCGCCGGCTGCTGGGCTACGTCCCGCAGCAGCTCTCCGCCGACGCCGGGCTGACCGGCCGGGAGAACGTCGCGCTGTTCGCCCGGGTCTTCGACGTCCCGCGCCGCGAGCGCGCCGAGCGCGTCGCCCAGGCACTGGCCGCCGTCGGCCTCACCGAAGCGGCCGGCCGGCTCGCCAAGACCTACTCCGGCGGCATGATCCGCCGCCTCGAACTCGCCCAGGCGCTGGTCAGCGCACCCCGTCTGCTGATGCTCGACGAGCCCACCATCGGCCTGGACCCGATCGCCCGCACCTCCGTCTGGGAACACATCAACGCCGTACGCGCCGCCACCGGCATGACCGTCCTGGTCACCACCCACTACATGGACGAGGCCGACCAGTACTGCGACCGCGTGGCCCTGATGCACCTCGGCCGCATCAGGGCCCTCGGGACCCCGGACGACCTCAAGGAGGCCCTGCGCACCCGCCGCCGCGCCGCGCACACCCCCACCCCACCGATCGAACCCACCGCGTCACTCGCCTCACTCGCATCGCGCTCAGCCGACGCCGCACCGACGCTTGAGGACGTCTTCCGGGACGTCGCCGGCAGCGGTCTCGACGAGCGGTCAGGAGACTTCCGCGATGTCCGAAGCACCCGCCGCACCGCACACCGCGTCGGCTGACGGCCCCGCCACCCCCGGCCGGCTGGACCTGCTGCTCGTCCCGCCGCGCTCCCGCACCGGCTGGCGGGTGCTGCCCGCCCGGGTCGTGGCGATGTGCGTGGTCGAACTGCAGAAGCTGCGCCACGACCGGACCGAGCTGTACACCCGGGCGGTCCAGCCGGCCCTCTGGCTCCTGGTCTTCGGCGAGACCTTCACCCGCATCAAGGCCATCCCGACCGGCGGCATCCCGTACATCGACTATCTGGCGCCCGGCATCATCGCCCAGTCCGCCATGTTCATCGCGATCTTCTACGGCATCATGATCATCTGGGAGCGGGACGCCGGCATCCTCACCAAGCTGCTCGTGACGCCGACGCCGCGCTCCGCCCTGATCGCCGGCAAGGGATTCGCGGCCGGGGTGAAGGCGCTGATCCAGGCCGTCGTCGTGATCGTCATCGCCGCACTGCTGGGCGTGGCGATGACCTGGAACCCGCTGCGCCTGCTCGGTGTGGCCGTCGCGGTGGTCCTCGGCTCGGCCTTCTTCTCCTGCCTGTCGATGACCATCGCGGGCATCGTGCTGACCCGCGACCGCCTGATGGGCATCGGCCAGGCCATCACCATGCCGCTGTTCTTCGCCTCCAACGCCCTCTACCCGGTGGCGATCATGCCCGGCTGGCTCCAGACCGTCAGCCGCGTCAACCCCCTCAGCTACCAGGTCGACGCGCTACGCGGCCTGCTGCTGGGCACCCACGCCCATCTGGCCCTGGACTACGGCGTCCTCGTCGGCTCCGCCGCCCTCGGCATCGCTGCCGCCTCCTCCCTCCTGGGCCGCCTGGCCCGCTGACCCACCCGTATCAACCGAAGCCCCTCTCCCCACCGCGCGCCGAGCCGAGGCCACACCGGTACGGAGTTACGCAGGGCCGAGGATGACGTAACCGCCCGTCCCGAGCTTGTAGCCGCCCTTGCCGGCGCAGTAGGCGTACGACCACCCGTAACTGCTGCCCGAGATCGAGACCTTGCTGCCGTACGCCCAACCGCCGTTGTTGCATTGCGCCGAAGCCTGGACCTTGTAGCCCGCGGGATACCCCTTGCAGCCGTATCCGTACGTGTTGCCGTCGTGCCAAGGACGGGCACACGACCCGGCAGCTGCCTGGCCCGGGGCGGGCAGCGCCTGGGCGGTGCCCACGGGTGCGGCGAGCGCCGTGAAGGCACCGCAGGCAAGGGCCAGTGCTGCGATGTTCTTACGCATGTGACTCCTCTGGTCGCCAGTCGAACGGCAGACGGACCGGACGCCGGAACGGCCCCTTCCGAAGGGCCAAGACCCGCGACGCTCCGTCTCCTCTTCTTCCTCTTCTCCTCGACAAGAGTGCGGGCGCCACCTTGTGGCAACCTTGGACGTTCCTTGAACGCCCTGGTCAGTGCGTTTTCAGGCCGGCACGGCGGCCTGCGCCCGTCCACCCGTCACCGGCACTCTGCCGGGCCTCCAACTCCCACGGATCACGGCTGACTTGACGGGAATTCCCCTCCCTTCGCGCGTAGAGTTGCCTTACCTGAACGCTTCGAGCGGAGGACTGATGAAAGCCAGCCTGAGCCGGTTAACCTCCCGCATTGCGGGGTTTGTGCTGCACGGCCGCCGGCCGCGCCTCGACCACCCCGATTCCCACCGGCCCGCCCGCCCCAACCAGCACGCGGGCCTGATCGACCACTACCGGCCGTCCTCGCCCACCGGCGGCGGTGGACTGCAGGGCCCCATCCGGTAGCGCAGAACCGCCCGGAGCCGTCCACCGCACGGCTCCGACCTGCCGGTAGGCCGCCGTATCCGTCTGACCTGCGGAGACCGCACCCGGCTCGGCCGAACGGGCCGTCGGCCGTCGCCCTCGTTCGCGGGGTGCGGTCGACGGTCTTTCGTGCGGGCGTCTGCGGGCCGGGTCAGACTGGGGTTATGCCCGAGATGCCCGAGGTGGAGGCGCTGGGCCGGTTCCTGGAGGAGCGGCTGGCCGGCCGGGCGGTCGCGCGGGTGTATCCCGTGTCGGTGGCCGCGTTGAAGACCTTTGAGCCGCCGCTGACCGCGCTGGAGGGGCGGGCGTTCGACGGGGTGGCGCGCCACGGGAAGTTTCTGGCGCTGCGCGCCGACGGGCTGTACCTGGTGATGCACCTGGCCAGGGCGGGTTGGGTGCGGTGGAGCGAACGACTGCCGACGGCGCCGCCACGCCCGGGCAAGGGGCCGCTGGCGCTGCGGGTGCGGCTCGCCGCACCGGACGGGGCGGGCTTCGACGTGACCGAGGCGGGCACCCAGAAACACCTCGCGGTGTATGTCGTGACCGATCCGCGGGACGTACCGGGGATCGCGCGGCTGGGGCCCGATCCGCTGGCCGAGGACTTCACCCGGGCGGCCTTCGCCGGGATGCTGGCGGGGGAGCGGCGGCAGATCAAGGGAGTCCTGCGGGACCAGGGCGTACTGGCGGGGATCGGCAACGCCTACTCCGACGAGATCCTGCACGCGGCGCGGATGTCGCCGTTCAAGCTGGCCGCCACGCTGTCCGAGGACGAGGTGACCCTGCTGTACACGGCGGTCCGCGCGACGCTGGGTGAAGCGGTCGAACGGGCCCGCGGGCTGGCGCCGGCGGACCTCAAGGAGGGGAAGAGGAGCGGGCTGCGGGTGCACGGGCGGACCGGCGAGCCCTGCCCGGTCTGCGGGGACACGATCCGCGAGGTGTCCTTCAGCGATTCGGCATTGCAGTACTGCCCCACCTGCCAGACCGGCGGCAAGCCGCTGGCCGACCGCCGGTTGTCGCGGCTGCTGAAGTAGCCGGATCCGGGTCAGCACCGGCGCGGCTGACACCGCATCGGCCGGTGAGGGAGGGCGGGCGCCGTTCGGGAGTGCGTTGTCAGTGCCCCGCACTACGGTGGCGCGCATGACCGACATCAACTTCTGGACCCGGCCGTCCGACCGGATGGTCCGGGGCTGCGGTGGCCGCTACAACATCACCGTCCTGCAACCCCCGTTCGCGGTCCGCGCCGAGGACCTGCCGGCCAACGACCCCGTCGCGGCACGGGCGTTCGCCGAGGCGTTCCCGACCGTCGATGCGGTTCTTGAGGAGCTGGACCCGGTGTCCGCCTACGCGACTCCCTATCTGGCGACGCGCGCCGACTTGGACGTGATCCAGGTCGGGTGCTGGGGCAACGTGCTGGCGATATCGGATCCGGCGATGGTCGACGACGGCAATGACACCCCGCTGCTGTACGAGGTGACCAGGCTGCGGGAGCGGTTCCCCGACGCACGGATCGTCGGCCGGGTCGAGGTGGACTGCGGCGAGTCCCATACCGAGGACATCATCCAGCTGCCGGGAGGGCCGATGTTCCACGCCTCGGGGTGGCCCACGATGGATCCGTGGGCGCTGACCGGTGACCCCCGTGCCGTCGCCGCGGCGCTGGGCATCGGCGCCGACGTCCTGGAAGAGCATGAGATCGACTTCGACGCCGATCCCGGCGACGTCGAATGGGCCGACTTCGCCACCCTCGCACTGGGAGAGGCCGACCCGTGGCCCATGGCCGGCCTCAAGACCTCCGTCTTCCGCGTGCGGCACACCGAGTCCTCCACCCGGAAGATGGAAGAGCTGTTCTTCATCGGTGGTTGACCACGGTCCGGCCGCGTGGCACGCCGTGCGGCCCCCGATCGGAGGCGGGGCGGAACTCGGGCTCAGGACGACGACGGCGCGCCGGCAGAGCCCTTCTTGTCGAGGAAGCGGCGCAAGCGGGCCAGGGGCCAGGTGTTGATCACGTCGCCGGCGGTCAGCCAGCCCCGCTGGGCGGTGCCCACGCCGTAGCGCAGGTACGCCAGGTGGAGCGGCGCATGGGCGTCGGTGTTGACTGCGAACTTCACGCCGTACCGTTTGGCCCGCAGGATGAGCTCGTCGGACAGGTCGAGCCGGTCGGGATGGGCGTTGATCTCCAGCGCCGTCCCGGTGCGGGCGCAAGCGGCGAACACCACGTCGAGGTCCATGTCGAGGCCCGGCCGCTTGCCGAGGAGCCGGGTGGTCGGGTGCCCGATGATGTTGACCTCCGGGTTCTCGCAGGCTGTGACGAGCCGGCGGGTCAGGGCGTCCCGCCCCTGGTGGAAGTGCGAGTGCACGGAGGCCACGCAGAGGTCGAAGTCCCGCAGGAACTCTTGCGGCCAGTCCACGTTCCCGTCCGGGTCGATATTGAGCTCGGTGCCGTGCAGGAGGCGCATCTTCCGGTGCCTGCCGTCGAGTTCGCGTACCCGCTCACGCTGGGCCAGCACCTTTTCGTCGGTCATCCGCTGCATGGAGAGGTTCGGGGCATGGTCGGTGATCGCGTAGTAGCGCAAACCCCGCCGGGCGGCGGCTTCCACCATCTCGTCCAGCGGGGCGAGGCCGTCCGTCAGGTCGGTGTGGGTGTGCAGGTCGCCCCTGATGTCCGCCTCCGTGACCAGGGCCGGCAACTCGCCGCGCAGCCCCGCGGCGATCTCGCCGCGGTCCTCTCGCAGCGTCGGCGGGATCCAGGGCAGACCGAGTCGCGCGTAGATCTCCTCCTCGGACTGCGAGACGATCTTCTTTCCGCTCTCGGCGTGGAACAGGCCGTATTCGGAGAGCTTCAGCTTGCGGTGCACGGCCATCTCACGGGTGCGGATGTTGTGTGCCTTGGAGCCGGTGAAGTACTGCAGCCCCGCGCCCCAGGAGTCGGGCGGCACGACCCGCAGATCGATCTGCAGGCCCTTCGTGGTGCGGATGGAGGTCTTCTTCATGCCGTGGGCGATGACCTCAGCCGTGCCCGGCAGTCGTGTGAAGGCGTCCATGAAGGGGGCGGAGCGGCCCGCGGCCACGAGGACGTCCACGTCACCGATGGTCTCCCGCATCCGGCGCAGCGATCCGGCGTACGTGCAGCTCTCGCAGCCGGACAGGACGGACAGCTCGGCCACGATCTCCTCGGCGACGTCCATGGCGACATTGACCGGCACCCGGTCGCCCGCGGCCTGCATCAGGCCGATGCCGTGCAGGATGTTCTCCTCGGTCTTCGGGCCGAAGCCCTTGAGGTCGCGCAGCCGCTCCTCGTGGAGGGCGTCGAGGAGTTCCGGCACCGAGGAGATGTGCAGGTCCTCGTAGAGTGCCATGGCCTTTCTGGGACCGAGGGTGGGGATGGCCATCAGCTGGCGCACGCCTGCGGGGACCTTCGACCTGACATCCTCCACGGCGGGCATCCTGCCGGTCTGCAGATACTGGATCACCTTGTCGGCGATGGACCTTCCGACGTTCGGGATCTCCCGCAGCCCTGCGGCATCGAGCTTCGACACGTCGGCGTGGTGGCCGCCGATGGCACGTGCGGCCTTCTCGTAGGCGCGGGCCTTGAACGCGTCTCCACCGGTGATCAGGACGAGGTCCGCATACTCACGGAGCAGCGCCTCGACCTCCTCGTTGGGCCGGACCACACGGCCATTTTAGTGTGGTCCGGCCCCGCAGGCCCTTCCGGAACCGCCTCGCCGGGCATCCCCGAGGCGAGAGGCGGCCACCTCAGGCGCGGACCGGCCAGTTCCCGGCCAGGTCCGAGAGGTGCCACGGGAACGCGTAGCCGAGCACGGACTCCCTGGTGTGGGCCTCCCGCCGGCGCGCTGGAGAACAACGCGTAGCCGGCTGCCGGCTCGCAGGGCGGCCCTGACGGGCGGATGCGCTCGGCATCGTGGTGAACCGGTTCAGCGCACGAAGGCGATTTCCGGGAAATGGCGCGAGGGCCCGTCGAGCAGGTCGCTGTGCTGGTTGCGCAGGTGCTTGTCGAAGAAGGCGGCGACGTAGGTGCGTTGGACCTCGATGGAGCGGTTGGGGTCGATCGTGCCGAGTGCCTGCTGCATCACTTCCGGGGTTACCCCGAAGGCGCCCGGCGCCTGAGGGAACAGGACCTGGTTGTCGACGAAGGAGTTGTGCCCGGAGCCGCGCAGCTTCAGGTCGAGCCGCTCGCCGTGCAGGTTTTCCCAGAGCCGTGCCCAGCTCGGGTCGGTGTTGCGGTTGTGGTGCCCGGAACTGAACAGCATGTAGGGGCGGTCGAGCCGCTGGTGTTCCGACGAGCCGAAGAGCTGGCCGTCCAGGTTCGCGCCGGCGTCGATCCTGGAGTCCGCGTGCATGGCAGCGGCCACCGATCCTCCGCCGAGGGAAGCGCCGAACATCCCGATGTGTTTCGTGCTCACGGCCTGGGTCAGCCCGTGGGGGAGCGGCTTGTGTTCCACATCCGGGTTGTGGCCGCGGGCGATCTCGGCCAGCTGGTCGATGACGAAGTGGGCGTCCGCCGCCCGGACGTCGATCAAGTCGCGCGATTTGGTGCCTGGCGGCAGCATGCTCACCTCATGTCGCCCGCCGGGGAACACCACATCGCCGGTGTCGTGGGTGTGGTCGATGGTGACGACCAAGTAGCCGCGGCTGGCCAGGTCCTGAACCAGTGCCGTGCCCGTCGCACGGTTCCCGCGCCCGCCGGGCGAGTACAGCAGCACCGGCAGCTTGCCGGCTTTGTGGTCAACCGGGGCGCCGGTGTGCCCGGCAGTGGTGGGCAGGGTGACCCCGCCCGGCAGCACCTGCTGGCTGTTGGGGAGGAGTGCGGCGGGATAGCGGGAGGTGTGGGTGGCCGGGTACCAGAGCGAGACCATCAACTCGCGCTGCTGTCCGGGCACCCACGGATCCATGCGTTTCGCGTCGCGCAGGTGCAGATCGACCGTTCCGACGCGATGGCGCCCGGTCGGGGCGGGGAGAGTCAGCTGGCCCGGGGCCGGCGCCACCTTCAAGGACGCATCCCGGCGCGGGTGTTGCGCCGCGTCGCCCAAGCCCACCGCCTGGCCCGGGGCTTGCGCCGCGTCGTCCAGCGCCACCATCTGGCCCGCGGCCTGCCCCGCGTCGTCCACGGACGCTGCCGTGGTCATGGGCGCACTGGCCTTCTCCGCGGCGGTGGCCGGCGCGATGCCGGCGCCCAGGGCGAGGGTCAGTAGTCCTGTGGTGCCTGCGACCCGGGTGCGCAACCGGCTGTGGCGCCTTCGTGCGTGCTTCATGGGCAGCCCCCTCCATGGTGGTGATGGCCGCGTGATCAGCGATCGGCCGGCGGTCATCGTATAGGCGGTTTTGCAAAGGCCGTGCCAACCCATCTGATTGTGCGGGGAGTTATCCGCACAGTGGTAGGCGAGGGGAGCGCTGCCGACGGCTCCAGAAATGCGCGATGTCGGGCTTCGTACCTCGTCCGTTGCCGGGCTCCGGCGACCGGCTTTTCCTCGGTCCCATATGCGCCGGGAACGGTCTGTCGGCGCTCGTGGAGTGTGTCACCGGGTTGTGCAACGTCGAGTGGCGATGCGGTTACGCGCAGGAGAAAAGCCCTGGTGCGGGACGGTGGCGGTGGTCGGCGTCCGGCTGCTCGGCAGCCCCGAAAAGCCAGTCGCAGCAGCAAATCCCAAGCGTGGCGGAGGGCGGACGCGAGCGGTCGTTCCGTCGCCTCGACGCGAAGGATGACGGAGCACCTGCCCTGGTCAGAAGGCATCTGAGGAAGATGGCTGATTATCGCCACCGCCGGATGGTGGCCGGTGGATCCAGAGTTCGCGGCGTTGCTCACCGTTTTCACTGAGCGCTTTTGTTACGCGGCAGTTCGTGACTGCTGAACGTTGCCGGCAACCCCTTGCGGGTTTGCGGATTCCTCCGGGGAAGGGCAGTTATGGGCAACGTTCTACGCAGCCGCGACTGTGCGTGACGCATTGAATGCAGACGGGATGCGGGGCCATCAATCAGCCTTGCCGGTCGACGTGTTGAGAATTCAACAATGCCGGGATGAAACCGAAGGCGCATAAGCGCCGTCTCGCGAGGGGGAGTTGACATCGGTTCCGTATGGACCGGTATACAGGGCGCAGCGCGAACTGGCTTGTGATTATCCTGTGATCACGGCATTCATGCTGATCGAGTTGCCGCACGGCCATCTCCCCCACATGCCGAGAGGACGCTGCCCTGCACGCCGTTGCCCGCGCGCCCCGTTCGCACCGCACCCGACGCCGCGCCGACATGCCTTTGCTCGGAGGCGTCCGCCCACCGATCGCCGTACTGCTCTGTGCGCTGCTGGTGGTCGCCGCGTTCGTCGCAGCCGGTCTCGGTACCGTTCACGAACAGGACGTGCCCCAGGCACTGGCCGACGCGGAACGCCAGATCGCCGCCGACACCGCCCTCTCGGTCGCCACCTCCGTCAATGCCCGAGCCGCGGAACTGCGCCGCACCGCAGCCTCGGTCGCGCCCGCCGTCGGCAGTTCTCCGGCACGGATCCTGAAGTCCCTGCCGCCCGCCCGGCGTTCCGGCGAAGCCGAACGTTCCGTACAGGGTGCTGTGCTGCTCGCCCCGCGCACGGGCAAGCTGCGGGCGGCCGGAGGCGAACCGGTGCTGCTGACCGGAATGGATGTGACCGCCCTGGCGCGGTCCGACGCCGACGACATCAAGCCCCGGCTGGCCACCTCGGCGAGCGGCGAGCCCCGGCTGCTGTTCTTCGCCCGGGTGGCCGCGCCCGCTCCGGGGCACGTCAAGGACGAGAACGCCGACCAGGCACGGGACCTGGACGAGAACCAGGCGGGCGACGAGCGCGCCTTTCTGCTGGTCGTCTCCGAGAAGCTCCTCGCCCCCCAGGTGTACGGGGGCGGGCGCACCGGCCAACTCGTCGACCAGGACGGCAAAGTGCTCGCCAGCACCGCAGGCGGCCCGGCCCGGCCGCCCGGCAACGGCGACCGCGCCCTGCTCGCCGCGGCGGAGAGTGCCGCGGACGCCGGTCCCCGCACCGCCGGCGCCTCCGGAAGCCTGCTCGGTGACCGCCACCGCGGCTTGCGCAGGGTCGCCGGCTGGGCACCGGTCGCCGCGGCGGACGGCAAGGACGAGACCTCCGGACTGGGGCTGACGATCCTCACGTACAGGGACGTGCCGCCGTTGAAGGGCGGCCCCGACCACATGCGGTTCGCCCTGGTGGCCGCGGGTGCGCTGGTGCTGATCGCCGCGTTGGTCACCGTGGTGCTGTGGCGCATCGTGCAACGCCCGCTGCTATGGCTCCACCTGTCCGCCGCGCGGTTGGCCGAGGGGGCATCGAAGGGACCGGGGGCACGTGGGGAGTTGGCGCGGCCGGTGCCGGTCGCCGGCTTCGGCGAGCTGGGCCGGGCGGGCCGGGCGCTGGAGTCCATACGCCGCCAACTGGTCGGAGAGGCGGGACCGGAACCCGTACGGCCGGCGCGAAGACGCCCCGGTATCCGGTCCTTGGCGGTCGCCTGCGTACTGCTGATCGCCGCGTGGGGGGCACCGCTGCTGTTCCTGGTCAACCGGGTGGAGGCCGGCAAGGCCGTACCGGCCGCCACCGTGGCCGACCAGCAGGCACGTACCGAAGCCGTCGCCGACCGGGTGCGGCAGACCCTGGGCCGGAGTTACACCGACCTCGCGGCGGTGGCGTCGGCCGCCTCCGGGCAGTCGCGTGAGCGGGCGGCAGACGTACTGCAACGCGCGCTCGCCGACCACCCCAAGTACCGCTCCCTGTATGTGCTGGACCGCTCCGGCGCCATCCTGACGCGGGTGGGCAAGGAGCCGCTTCGCTCCCTCGTCCACGCGCCGACCGGTAGCGGGATCACCCGGGTCAACACGTCCGGCAGGATTCCCGCGATTGCCGCCTACGCCCAGATCCCGGCGGCAAGGACCGCAAAGGATGCCGCCCCGGCCGTACTCTTCGCCGAGATCGATGTGAACGCGCTGAACAGCCTGCTCTCCCGGCCGGGGCTCGGCAGTGTCTGGCTCACCGACGAGCGTCACCGGGTCCTCGCGGCCAGCGTCGGCTTCCAGGCATTCCAGCCGCTGCCCAGTCAGGGCTTCACCCGCCTGACGGCCAAGACGGCGGCAGCACCCGGGAGTGCGGGAAGCCCGGTGTCGGCCGTACTGCATGCGGAGACCACGCCGGGTGCCGGGCCGTCGGTCGCGGCCGCCGCGCCACTGGCACGGACGGGGCCCGCTGCCGGACTCGGCTGGCGGGTGGTCTCGGCAGAGCCCGCCGCGGCACTCAAACTGACGGCATATCAGGCGCAGGCGCGCACCATGCTGGCCGGGCTGCTCGCCCTGACCGCGGGCATCGCCTGCTTGGGCTGGCTGCACATCGTGGTGGTCCGACCGCTGCGCGCCCTCGCCGGCTGCGCGGAGCGACTGGCCGGCGGCGACCGCCGCACGGTGCTGTACCCGGTCCACCACGACGAGTGCGGCTCGGTGACCCGCAGCCTGGAACTGCTCCGGCAGGCGCTCGCGGGCCAGGGCCGTGTCGATCGAGCCGGCCCGTCCTCTGCCCCTGCCCCGTCGTCCCGGTGCACCGGTGCACCGGGGCCGCAAAGGATCAACTGACGTGTTTTTCCTCTATGTTGTGCTGCTGCTGAGCTGTGCGGTGCTGTGGGTCGCCGGCGTATTGGAACAGCGGCGTCACTACGCCGCGCTGGCGCAGATCCCCACCCGGGTGCTCGTCAACGGCATTCGAGGCAAGAGCTCCATCACTCGGCTGTGCGCGGGGGCGCTGCGCGGCGGTGGCCTGGTCACGGTTGCCAAGACCACCGGCACCGCGGCCCGGTTCATCCACCCGGACGCCACCGAGGAGCCGGTGTACCGCAAGTTCGGCATCGCCAATGTCGTGGAACAGATCGGCATCGTGCGGCGCGCGGCGGCGTACCGGCCGCACGCGCTGGTGATCGAGTGCATGGCGGTGATGCCCGCACTTCAGGAGGTCAACCAGGAGAAGCTGATCCACTCCACCATCGGTGTGCTGTGCAATGTCCGCGAGGACCACCTTGAGGAGATGGGGCCCACGCTCGATGACGTGGCCCGATCGCTCTGCCGGTCGATGCCGGTCGGCGGGGTCTGTGTCACCGCCGAACAGGCGCGTCTGCACATCCTCAAGGAGGAGGCGGAAAAGAGGGATTGCCGACTGATCGCGGTCGATCCGGAGTCGGTCACCGACGAAGAGCTGCGCGGGTTCAGTTGGTTCACCTTCAAGGAGAACGTCGCCATCGCGCTGGCGGTGGCGCAACTCCTCGGCGTGGACCGGCACACCGCGCTGCGCGGTATGTGGGACGCGCCACCGGACCCCGGTGTGCTCTCCGTCGAGCGGTACCGCACACCGGACGGCAAGCGGCTGCGCTTCGCCAATGTCTTCGCAGCCAATGACCCCGAGTCGACCTTGATGAACATCCGTCAGCTGGAGGAGCTGGGCGCGATCCGTCGCCCGCTCAACGTGGTCATCAACTGCCGCCCGGACCGGGTGGAACGCAACGGGCAGATGGGGGCGATCGTCCCCGATCTGAACCCGGAGACCGTCTTCCTGATCGGGCATCCCACCAAGAGCGCCCGCGACGGCATCCCGCCGGGCCGGTCATCGGGGCGCTTGGTGGACCTGGGTGGCGAACGGCGCGACCCGGCCGAGCTGACCCACGCCCTCCTCAGCGAACTGGGGCCGGACTCCTCGCTGGTGGCCATCGGCAACATCCATGGCCAGGGTGAACTGTTCCTGGAGCGCCTCGGCGAGCTGGTCGCGGACGAGACCGGCGAACCACTCGGGGTCGCGCACCCGCCCGAGCCGGAACCGTACAGCTGGGTGGCGTCACTGTCCGGCCCGGAGCCCGACCCGCGTCACCCCGACCCTGCCGCCACCGGCCACCACGCACCGAACGACCCCACAAGGAAGCCGCTATGATCCCCGTCACCGTCACCCCGGAGACAGCCGCGCTGGGGATCGCCCTCGGACTGGTTTTCTCGCTGGTGTGCTACCTGACCACCAATCTCTCCCCCGGCGGCATGATCACCCCCGGCTGGCTGGCGCTGACCCTCGTCACCGACGCGGGCCGGGCCGCACTGATGATCGGCGTCACGGCGCTCACCTTCTTCGCGACCAAGGTCCTGCAGCGCCAGGTGATCCTGTACGGGAAGCGGCTGTTCGCCGCGGTGGTGCTGTGTGCGGTGGTGCTGCAGGCCACGGTGATGCTCGCGCTCCAGCACGAGTTCCCGCTCCTGTACACCACACAGACCCTGGGCTTCATCGTGCCCGGCCTGATCGCCTATCAGCTGATCCGCCAGCCACTGGCGGCCACCGCGATCTCCACCACCGCGGTGACCCTCGGCACGTATGTGGTGCTCGTCGCCGGACTCCTGCTGGGGGCACTGCCCACCGGCTGACCGCACCGGATTGTCCGCGTCTGCCGCCGTCCATCCGCACGTCGAGGAGGTCACCATGGGCACCGATTCCACCCCGCGCAGGGGTCCCAGCCGCCGTCAGGTCCTGGGCGCCGGCGCCGTGTTGGCCGCCGCCGGCGCGGTCACGGGATACGCACGGCACTACTTCTCACCGGACGGGACGGGGGACCCGCACGGTGACTTCCGGGTGCCGACCGACGGCTACCACTTCGAGCGCCACCGGACGCCCGCCCGTACGGTGGTCCGTGCCGCCGACGGGCGCGTGCTGGCCACCTTCACCGACGGTGCGCGGACCGCGGTGCTGGCCGGCCCGACCCGTACCTGGAGCGAGCCACGGACCACCCGCGCGGTGGTGCACAGCAACGCCTGGGTACGGCTGATGCCCGAGGAATGGCGGCCGGGCCACGAGCGCACGCGAGGGTTTCGGGAGTGGTTCCCCAAGGTCCTCGCCGACCGGAGCCCGGACGTCATCGGCACGGCCTTCCAGTACGGCGACGGGGCACCCGATCGCCGCGCCGCATCCGGCCTGCGCTACGCGGGCAAGGCCCACTTCGGACCGCGCGTCCCGGGGCAGTCGTCGTGGTCGTTCCACTACCTCGACGAGAAGTCGGACTTCTACGACTACCTCGGCGTCCCCTGGACCTTCCAGGACGGCACCCGCAAGGAGCCGGAGAAGGCACGCTACGGCGACGTGGACTGCTCCGGCTTCATGCGTCTGGTCTGGGGGTACCGCATGGGGTACCCGCTGCACGCCACCAACACCCCGGGGCCCGGCCTGCCCCGCCGGGCCTACGCCATCGCCAGCCGGGCCCCCGGCGTGCTGTTGATCCCGAACACCGGCCGGCGGCCCGCTGACATCAGCCTGCTGCAACCCGGGGACCTGGTGTTCTTTGCCATCGACATCGGCAGGCCGCACGGTATCGACCACTGCGGCATCTATCTGGGGCCGGACGACAACGGGCACCCGCGCTTCTACTCCAGCCGTTCGAAGGCCAACGGCCCCACCATGGGCGACCTCGCCGGCCGCGCGACGCTCGACGGCGACGGCTTCTACGCCCAGGGGTTGCGCATGGCCCGCCGCCTGTGAAGCAGCTCCTGTGAACCCGTTCGCCTTTTCTCCCCAGCCCGCCGTCCCCTGAGAGGCCCCGCCATGGCCACCGCCCCTGTCACCCGGGACTCCCCCGACCGCTCCCACCTCACCGGAGGGGACAGGCGGACCGTTCGGCATCAACCTGCGGCCGAGCGGTGGGAGGTGTGGACTCTGCTCCTGATCCTCGCCATGGCCTCGGTGCTCTACGTCTGGGGCATCGACCATGCCGGGGTGCACCCTTACTACAGCGCGGCCGTGCGGTCGATGGCGTCGAACTGGCATGCCTTCGTCTTCGGCGGGCTGGACCCGAGCGGCTCGATCACCCTGGACAAGATCCCCGGTGCGCTGTGGCCGCAGGCCCTTTCCGTGAAACTCTTCGGACCCTACGACTGGGCGGCGGCACTGCCGCAGGCAATAGAGGGCGTACTGACCGTCTGGGCGCTGCACCGGATCGTGCGTGCCTGGGCCGGCGCAGTGGCCGGGCTGCTCGCCGCGCTGGTACTCACTCTCACCCCGATCACCGTCGCGCTGAACCGGCACACCATCCCGGACACCCTGCTCGTCCTGCTGCTGGTCCTCGCGGCGGGATCGCTGCAGAAGGCGGTCAGCACCGGGAAGCTGCTGCCGCTGCTCGTCTGCGGAACATGGGTGGGGCTGGCCTTCCATGCCAAGATGCTCCAGGCATGGCTGGTCCTTCCTGTCTTCGCCGCGGTTTACCAACTGGCGGCGCCCGGCTCCCGGTTGGACCGGGCCTGGCGGCTGCTGCTCGCCGGGATCACCGCACTCGTCGTCTCCTGCTCCTGGCTGTTGCTGGTGTGGGCGACGCCTGCCGCAGACCGCCCCTACGCCGACGGAACCAGCAACAACAACCCCTTCACCCTCGTCTTCGGATACAACGGACTGAGCCGCTTCGGCCATGACCCGCACGCGCTGGGCGCGGTCGCCGGCACCGCCGCCAGCCGTACCACCGGCAACACCGGTTGGACCATGCTGGTCAACCACAGCGTGGGCCCGCAGATCTCCTGGCTTCTGCCGCTCACCGTACTGGCCCTGGTGCTGGGCCTCCTGTGGCGTACGGGCCGGCCGCGGACCGACGGGCCGCGCGCGGGGTTCCTGCTCTGGGGCGGCTGGCTGGGCGTGCACGTCGTGGTCTTCAGCACCTCCAACGGCAACCACGGTTACTACACCGCCGTACTCGCCCCGGCCCTGGCCGCGCTGGCCGGTGGCGGAGCGGCCCTCTTCCGGGCCGAATACCGCGCCGGCGGCCGGCGCCGTGCGGCGCTGCCCGCCGCGGTCGGGCTGACCGCGCTGTGGACCGTGGTGATCGACGGGCCGCACAGCAGGTTCGCGCCCTGGCTGCTGCCGGTGGTGCTGATGCTCGGCCTGTGCGGGACCGTCGGCCTGTGGACCTGCGGCACGCGCAGCACGCGGCGGGCGGTGCACAGCGCCCTCGCGGCGGGCCTGGCGTCCGCACTGCTCGCCCCGGCCGTCTGGGCCACCTCCTGTCTGGATCCGAGGTACGCCGGCTCACCGATGTCGCCGCTGGCCGGCCCGGTCGGGCCCGGCTACCTCGACATGCGCCACCACCGGACCAGGACGCGGGCCAACGCCTTGAACACCCCGTCCACGCGGGACGCCGCACTCCTGGGCTACCTCACCGCGCACCGTTCCCGGGAGAAGTACCTCCTGGCCACTCAAGCCGCCTACGGCGCCGAGCCGCTGCTGCGCGCCACCTCCCGACCCGTGCTGGTCATGGGCGGCTTCACCGGCCTGACCCCGTTCCCGACCGCGCAGCAGCTGACCACCCTGGTCTCCGCCCACCGACTCCGCTACGCCCTGCTGACCTCACGCCGCCCGTCCACACCGGCCACGGTCTGGGTGAAGCGGAACTGCACCCGCGTCCCGTCGCGCGCCTACGGCCGCACCTCGGACGGAAGCTTCACCCTCTACGACTGCGCCCCGTGACGGATGAGCCACTCCAGCCCGACGATCACCGATCGAGGCGCCGCTGGCTGAGCGGATTCTCCCCAGCGGTCCGAGGAGTGTTGGCGAGGGCCACGCCCGCAGGCTCTCGCCTAGTGGTGCGCTGGCTCTGACGCCGGTTGCTCAGAGCCAGTCCCGCCGCTTGAAGATGAGGTACAGGCTGGTGCAGACCACCGCCATCAGGACGATCGCGAAGGGATAGCCGAACGACCAGTGCAGCTCCGGCATGTGGGCGAAGTTCATCCCGTAGATCGTCCCGACGAGGGTGGGGGCGAAGAGGATGGCCGCCCAGGAGGAGATCTTCTTGATCTCCTCGTTCTGCTCGAAGCCGGCCTCCGCCAGGGCGCGCATTTCGGCGTTCTGCTGTTGGTTCACCAGCGTCGCGTTGACGGTGAGGATGTCCTGCAGGGCCTGCCGGAAGCCGTCCACACGGTCCGTGGTGTGCAGGGCGTGGTCGGCCACGTCCCGCAGGTAGCGGCGCAGTTCCTCGTCGATGGCGTACTTCTCGAAGCCCGCGGTGAGGCTCTCCAGCATGCCGTTGAGCGGACGGGTCGCGCGCTGGAACTCGACGACCTCACGGGAGAGTTCGTAGATGCGCCGGGAGACGCGGGGGTCGCCGCCGAAGACCTCCGTCTCGATCTCGTCGATGTCGTTCTGTACCCCGGCGACGACCGGCGCATAGCCGTCGACGACGGCGTCGAGGATCGCGTAGAGGACGGCTTCGGGGCCGCGCTTGAGGAGTTCGGGGGCGCTCTCCATGCGACGGCGGACGGCTGAGAGGTCGGGTGCGCCGCCGTGCCGGACGGTGATCACGAAGTCCCGGCCGACGAAGATGTGCAGCTCGCCGAAGTCGACCTCTTCGGGGTCGTCCAGATAGCGCGCGGCGCGCAGGACGACGAAGAGGGTGCCGCCGTAACGCTCCAGTTTGGGGCGCTGGTGGGCCTCCATCGCGTCCTCGACGGCGAGTGGATGGAGGTCGAACTCCGATGCCAGCGAGACCAGTTCGGAGGGCGAGGGGTGGTACAGCCCGATCCAGGCCATGGTGTCGGGGGTGTCGCGCAGCTGGCGGAACGTATCGGTCAGGCTGTCGTGGGTGCTGACGCGGTGCCCGTCCTGATAGAGCGCGGCGGTGATGACGCTGCTGTTGGTCCCGTCCGTGGGCCGCGCGGGCCCGGACTCGTCCGGCGGCGTGACGGGCGAGGGCCCGGAGGGCCGCTTCTTCGCGGGTTTGCGCAGGCCGCGCAGGCTACGTGGCCGACGGCCCGGAGGATCAGTGCTCACGACAGAACCGACCTCCTTCACAAGGGGGGATGAACAGGCACACAGAATCTCGACGAAGGATATCTGCCTCGGATGTCGGCACAGGTCAAGGGGCATGGTGCAGGATGGAAAGGGGCGTCCGCGGCGTGTGTCGCGTCCGCCGAGCTTTGTATGTTTATCCCTAGAATTGTGCGATGCAGATACCGCAGACAGCCAGCGCTCCTCCGGGTGAGGTGATTCGGTGAACGGCCCCGATGCCACCGACGAGCAGTGGGAAGGGCTCGCCGAGGTCGTCCCGCTCCGCAGCAGCAGCGAATGGCCCTCCTGGCCTGACCACCGCGCCCTCCCCGACGAGGAACCGGCGGAGGAGATGCGGCGGTTCATCGTCATCCGCGTGCAGACCTTCGCGGACGCCCGTGAGGTCGCCGAGTACCTCATGGCTCAGATCCCGGTCCTGCTGGACCTCAGCAGCGCCGACACCGACGTCGCCAAGCGCATCCTGGACTTCTCCAGCGGGGTCGTCTTCGGGCTAGGAAGCGGGATGCACCGGGTCGACACCAACGTCTTCCTGCTCGCCCCGGTGGGCACCGAAGTCGCCGAGTCGGTAGCGGGAGCCGTCCCCCGTTCGTAGGAAGAGCTGTCGGGCGGAACGGTTCTCCGGCCCGGGGGTTGCATAGCGTCCCCGCATGAATTCCGACAGTGAGCGACCGGCGGTCACCGAGTTACGGCTGTCCGCCTTCAAGGCCCATCGCGGCGTCGTCCTTCCGCTCGGTCCGCTGACCCTGTTGAGCGGCGGGAGCGGAAGCGGTAAGTCCAGCGCGTTGCAGGCGTACGAGATCCTCGCGCGGCTCGGGAGCGGGCAATCCCTCGCACGGGCCGTACGGGACGTCGCGGGCGGCCCGTCGGCCTGTGTGCCGGCGGGCGCCCGCCCCGACGAACAGGGGCGGCGCGGCTTCCGGATCGGCTGCACGGTCAGCGGCCCGGTCGGGCCCGTCAGCCTCGACCTCGCCGTACAGGCCGAGCCCGAACTCCGCGTCGTCGGGGAGCGGTTGACCGGCGGCGGCGAAACGCTGCTGACCACCGCGCTCACCGATCCGGACCGCCCCGCCGTCCAGGCGGCCTGGCACACCGCGGGCGCGACCCCGGTGACCCGCGCACCGCTCCCCGACGACCGGCTCGGCACCTCGCTGCTTCCGCTCCGCGTCGCGGGCAAGACGGCCGGCCAGCGGCTGGTGCTGGCCGCGGCGGAGCAAGTCGTGGTGGCGCTGCGGTCGGCGTTCGTGTGCGATCCGCGGCCGGAGGTCATGCGTGGGACGGACGGTGCGCGTGCTGCGGGCGGTGCGGGGCTTCCGGCTGCTACGGGTGCCGCGGGTCCGTCCGGTGTGGCCGGTGGGGCCGGGGGAAGTGCGGGACGGGGGAGCGGCGTCCGGGGTGGCCGGGGCAGGGGAGCGGGGAAGGCGCGCGGGACCGGTGCGGCGGTGGCGGCAGGCGGGGACGGAGGAACTGCCGGTGCCTGGGGTGCGCGAGGGCGCAAGGGGAGCGGAGTGGGTGGTGAGGGCGGCGTAGGGGGCCGTGAGGTCGAGGAGGTCCACGACGAGGGCCGGCTGCGGTCGTCCTGCGACAACCTGCCCGCGGTGCTGGCGCGCACCAGTCAGGAGTGCGCACGACGGCATGCGGTCCTGGTGGCGGCGGTGCGGGAGGCGTGCGTCGGACCGGTCGACGGGCTGCGCGCCGTGCCGCGGCGGGCGGGAGCGACGGGCTCGGGCACGACGGATTCCGGTGTGACGGATCCCCGCGCGCCGGGTGCGACGGGTGCGACGGGTTCGGGTGCGGCGGCTGCGGGGGTGACGGGCGCGGGCGCGACCGGTGCGGGGGTCGCCGCGGCGGTGTCCGGGGCGGGGCGCGGTGGCACTGTCGGCACGCACTCCGGGGCGGGGCTGTGTGAGGCGGGTGTGCAGGTCGTGCTCGACCGGGGGGCGCTCGGCGAGATGCCGGTCGAGCAGCTCGGCGACGGGGAGCTGAGGTTCCTCGCGCTGGCCCTGGTGCTGCTCACCGGGCCGGGAGTGCTGGCCATGGACCCGGCCGGGGAGATCCCGTCGGCTCATCAGCAGATGACGGTGATGGCGGACGGGATGGACCGCTGCATGGACCGCAGACAGGCGCGCGAGCTGGTGTCGCTGGCCGTACGGATGGCAGAGCGCGGGCACGTCCGGCTGCTGGGGACGGTGCGCGACCCGTCGGTCGCCGAGGGGCTGCCCGGTGTGCAGGTGCTACACCTAGACGAGTAAGTCCGAAGTCTTCGGGCGCATGAAGCGAGGGTCTCGTTGGTTCGTTTGTGACGACAAACCTGGAGACCCTCGCGACTGCACTGTACGTGAGGATCGATGACTCTCTGGCAGGAACGCGGCGGACAGGGCGTCCACCGAGGCTGACGGATGCCGAACTGTTGACGCTCGCGGTCATGCAGGCCGTACTCGGCTTCGTCTCCGAGGCCCGCTGGCTGCGGTTCGCCCGCACCCATCTGGCGGCCGAGTTCCCCTACCTGCCCGAACAGTCCGGCTACAACAAGCGCCTGCGGGCCGCGAACACCCTGCTCGGCCGCTTCATTCGCACCCTCGCCCGCGACACGGATCTGTGGCACGACGACGTATGGATCGTGGACTCCACACCCGTGGAATGCGCCCGCTCACGCCCCACCGTCAAACGCTCCGACCTGGCCGGCTGGGCCGCTTACTCCTACTGTCCCTCGCACTCACGGTTCTTCTGGGGCCTGCGCCTGCACCTGATCTGCACACCTGGCGGACTACCGATCGCCTGGGCTCTGGCCAACCCCAAGACGGACGAACGCGAAGTCCTCACAGGCATGCTCACCCAGGACGCCGACCTGCTGGCCACCCGCCCCGGGCAGACGGTTATCGGCGACAAGGGCTACGTCTCCAAGCACCTCGACGCCTTCATGGCCCAACACGGCCTGACCCTGCTGCGGCCCAGCTACCGCAACAAAAAGCCCCGGCCAGGAGAGCACCTCCTCAAACCGATCCGGCAGCTGATCGAGTCGGTCAACGACACCCTCAAAGGCCAGCTCGACCTCGAACGCCACGGAGCCAGAACCCCAGCCGGAGTCCTGGCCCGCGTCGGACAACGCATCCTCGCTCTCACCGCCGCGATCTGGCACAACCGGGCCACCGGAACACCGATCACACGATCACTGATCGCCTACGACCACTGACCAGCACTTCGGACTTACTCGTCTAGGGGCATGAGCGAGGATCTTCATGCGTTGCAGCGGCGGCTGGTCGAGTTCGCCGCCGCGCGGGACTGGCAGCAGTACCACACCCCCAAGAACCTGGCCGCGGCGCTGAGCGTCGAGGCCGCGGAACTCGTCGAGATCTTCCAGTGGTTGACGCCGGAGGAGTCCGCGGCGGTGATGTCGGATCCGCGGTCGGCCGGCCGGGTCGAGGACGAGGTCGCCGATGTGCTGGCGTATCTGCTGCAGTTCTGCGAGGCGCTGGGGATCGATGCCCTGACCGCGCTCGCCGCGAAGATCGAGCGCAACGAGACGCGCTTTCCGGCCGTACGTCGGGCGCGGCCGGACCGGTCGGATCGCGAGGGTCGGGAGGAGTAGGCGCGCGCGGACGGGGTGCGGGCGCGGAGGGGTGGGGGCGGGGCATTGATCCCCGCCCCGCTTGCTTGCCGGAACCGTGCGGGCCGCCCGGTCGCCTGGACGGGGCGCGGGGCTCGCTCGGACTGTCCCGGCGCGCTCAGACGGGGTGTTTTCGGCATTCTTCGTGACCTGTGCCGACCATGTGACGTACGGGGCTGCTGTGGTACCGGGGGAACAGGGCGAGTCCGTACCGGCCGCCTGTCACTCTATGGAGTCATTGATCTTTCCACAGCGCCTTGCTTGTCCACAGATTTGCGAATTCCCCTGGCTTTTTTGGCTGTTGACCCTCACTCTGGGTAGTGAAAGGAGTGCGGGGAGCATGCGAGTGAAGAGGGAAGGAGGGGAACGGATGGACGCGGTGCGGATCATCGCGGTCAGCCGGCGCGGTCTGACGGAGGCGACCACGGTTCAGGATGTGCTCGTCGAGGCGTGGCAGGCGCAAGCTCTGGCAGAGGCGATAGGAAGCCATCTCGCGATATTCGGGCCGTACGAAGTGCGGTCCAGAGCCCGAGGACTGGGCGACGCGGGCGGGCGGTTCAGCGGGGGACTGCTGTGCCCGGGGTCGGCAACCGTCGGGCTGCGAGCTGCGCAGCTGACCGAAGTGCGCGACGTCAGAGCGGCTTTAACGAACCTGAGCCTGCTGCTGCGAGAAGTGTGCGAGGCGCTGGTGGCAGTGGTGCTGCTGGCGGACGAGGAGGGGATGTACTGGACGTGTGTCGAGGCGATGGACACGGTCGATGAAGCCAGGGACCGGGTGTCCGGGATATTGCAGAAGCTGGAGGTGCGTGACCCGAACCCTGCCTGATGCGGGAGCGGAACGACGGCCCGACAACGTCGGACGGCCCCGCAGCCCGCAGTCATAGGGCCCGCGTTCGCGCGGGACGCACGCCCCGGGCGCTGCCACGGCGAGCCCGCGGGCAGGGAGTGCTCTCACTCCACACGAGTGCTCACGCTTCACACGCCGACGGCTGGTCCGTCAGCACGTGCCGGTCGGCCCACCGTCGTGCCGGCCTCCCCACGGCGGCCCCATGCCGCATTCGCCCGCCACGGCACCGTCACGATCACCGCTGCCGTCACCGTCACCGTCACCGTCACGATCACTGCCACCGCCACTGCCACTGCCACCGCAGGGTCAACGGGAACGCCGTCACGGCCACCGCCACGGTTACCGTCCGGTGCCTGCCCCCCCGCCCGGGTGATGCCGCTGAGGCCGCCCCGCGAGCCACCGCATACCTCATTCGCCTTCTGACCACGCGCCCAACTCTGATCACCCACTCACCCCCGATCACCCACTCACCTCCGATCACACACTCACCTCCGATCGCACGCCCGTAGGGATGCCTCCGGGGTCGGCGGGGCTGGCCGGGTGTGGGTCCGACCTGGTGCAACGACACGCCGTGGCGGTTGGTCCGCCGTGCGGTGTGCAGGATGGAGGTATGAAACTCCGCATCTTCACCGAGCCCCAGCAGGGGGCTTCCTACGACACGCTTCTCAAGGTCGCCAAGGCCACCGAGGACCTCGGCTTTGACGCGTTCTTCCGGTCCGACCACTACTTGAGCATGGGCAATGTCGACGGGTTGCCGGGCCCGACGGACGCCTGGATCACGCTGGCCGGCCTGGCCCGGGAGACCGAGCGCATCCGGCTCGGCACGCTCATGACGGCAGGGACCTTCCGGCTGCCGGGAGTGCTGGCCATTCAGGTGGCCCAGGTCGACCAGATGTCCGGCGGACGGGTCGAACTCGGCCTCGGCGCCGGGTGGTTCGAGGACGAGCACAGGGCGTACGGCATTCCGTTCCCCAAGGAGAAGTTCGCGCGGCTGGAGGAGCAGCTGGCGATCATCACCGGCCTGTGGGCCACCAAGACAGGAAAGGAGTTCAGCTACGACGGGACCTACTACCAGCTGGAGAGGTCGCCCGCGCTGCCCAAGCCCGCCCAGGGCAAGGTGCCGGTGCTGGTCGGCGGACACGGTGCGACCCGTACGCCGCGGCTGGCCGCGCAGTACGCCGATGAGTTCAACATCCCCTTCGCCTCGCTGGAGGACAGCGAGCGCCAGTTCGGGCGGGTGCGGGCGGCCGCCGAAGCCGTCGGGCGGAAGGGCGACGACCTGGTGTACTCCAACGCCCTCGTGGCCTGCGTGGGCAAGAACGATGCGGAGGTGGCGCGGCGGGCCGCGGCCATCGGACGGGAGGTGGACGAACTGAAGGCCAACGGCCTGGCGGGCTCGCCCGCTGAGGTCGTCGACAAGATCGGGCGGTACGCGGCCATCGGCGCCTCTCGGGTCTATCTGCAGATGCTGGACCTCGACGATCTGGACCACCTCGATCTGATCTCGACGCAGGTGCAGTCGCAGCTGAACTGAGCCGAGTCGGTACGAGGGGACCTGAGCGGGCCTGAGGCGGCTGAGGGCGGTGGTCGGGCGGTAGGCGTACCGGTCGAGGGGACGTCTCGGGTGGTCGGGTCTGCGGAAAAATCGGTGGGGACCCGGGCGCGGTGCGGCAATACTCGGGCGGGTGTTCCTGACGATAACCACCACCGGCAGCACCGACCGTCCGGCGACCGACCTCGGATTTCTGCTGCACAAGCATCCTGACAAGTCGCAGCAGTTCTCGACGGCGCACGGCACCGCGCACGTCTTCTACCCGGAGGCGGACGCGGAACGCTGCACGGCGGCGCTGCTGTTGGAGGTCGACCCCATCGCCCTGGTTCGCCGGGGCCGGGGCAAGGGCCGCGGTGGCGCTCCGGATTCGGCGCTCGGCCAGTATGTGAACGACCGGCCCTATGCGGCCTCCTCGCTGCTCGCCGTGGCGCTGCGGAGCGTCCTGGCGAGCGCGATGAAGGGGCAGTGCGCGGCGCGGCCCGAGCTGGTGGGGCGGGCGATCCCGCTGCGTATCGAGGTGCCGGTGCTGCCCGCCCGGGGCGGCGCGGAGCTGGTGCGTGCGCTGTTCGAGCCACTGGGGTGGGCCGTGCTGGCCGAGCCGGTGCCGCTGGACGAGACATTTCCGGAGTGGGGTGACTCCCGCTACGTACGGCTCGTCCTGGAGGGGGAGCGCACGCTCGCCGAGGCACTGCGGCACCTGTACGTGCTGCTGCCCGTGCTGGACGACGCCAAGCACTACTGGGTGGCGCCCGACGAGGTGGACAAGCTGCTGCGGGCCGGTGAGGGGTGGCTGGAGAACCACCCCGAGCAGCGGCTGATCGTCGGACGCTACCTCGCGCGGAGGTGGGCGCTGACGCGTCGGGCCATGGAGCGGCTGGAGCTGGAGCGGCTGGCCGAGTCGGACGATGTCGCGGCGGAGGAACTCGACAACGCGGTGGACGAGGAGGCGGACACCGAGGACAAGCCGGTGCCGCTCGCCGTGCAGCGCCGGGAGGCGATCCTCGCGGTGCTGCGCGCCGAGCGGGCGGCGCGGGTGCTCGACCTGGGCTGCGGCCAGGGCCAGTTGGTCGGGGCGCTGCTCAAGGAAGGGCAGTTCACCGAGATCGTCGGGGTGGACGTGTCGATGCGGGCGCTGCACGAGGCGCGGCGCCGGCTGCGGCTGGACCGGATGTCCGAGCGGCAGTCGGAGCGCGTACGGCTGGTGCAGGGGTCGCTGGCGTACACCGACAGCCGGCTGCAGGGGTACGACGCGGCGGTGCTGAGCGAGGTCGTCGAGCATGTCGACCCGGCGCGGCTGCCGGCGCTGGAGTACGCGGTGTTCGGCGCGGCCAGGCCGCGGACGGTCGTGGTGACCACCCCGAACGTCGAGTACAACGTGCGCTGGGAGTCGCTGCCGGCCGGTCATGTGCGGCATGCCGACCATCGCTTCGAGTGGACGCGTGCGGAGTTCCGGCAGTGGGCGCGCAAGGTGGCGGAGCGGCACGGCTACGGGGTGACCTTCGGCCCGGTGGGGCCGGACGACCCGGAAGTCGGTCCGCCCACCCAGCTCGCGCACTTCCGGGTGCGGGGTGAGGACAGCGGCGCTGTGCAGGGTGAGAACAACCAGGGCGCGGACCGCGTGAACGCGGGCCGTGGTGGTCCGGTAACGGGGAAGGAGGTCGCGGCATGACGGACGTCGACCGCAGTGAGCAGGCGGACGGGACCCCGCGGGTGCAGGGGCCCCAGCAGGAGAGCGGAACCGAGCAGGGGGACGGGGCCCGGCAGCAGCGCGGGAGCGCGCGGGAGGCGGCGCCGCGTACGCTGCCCGTGCCGGACCTCTCGCTCGTGGTGCTGGTCGGGGCCACCGGCTCCGGCAAGTCCACCTTCGCCGCACGGCATTTCAAGCCGACCGAGGTGCTCTCCTCCGACTTCTGCCGGGGGCTGGTCAGCGATGACGAGAACGACCAGAGCGCGAGCGGCGACGCCTTCGACGTGCTGCACTTCATCGCGGGCAAGCGACTGGCGGCCGGCCGGCTGACGGTCGTCGACGCCACCAACGTGCAGTCCGAGGCGCGCGCCCAGCTGGTGCGGCTCGCCCGGGAGCACGACGTGCTCCCGGTGGCGATCGTGCTGGACGTGCCCGAGCAGGTCTGCGCGGAGCGCAACGCGGCGCGGGCCGACCGGGCCGGGCTGCCGCGCCGGGTCATCCAGCGCCACCAGCGTGAACTGCGGCGCTCGCTGCGACACTTGGAGCGCGAGGGGTTCCGCAAGGTGCATCTGCTGCGCGGCCAGGAAGAGGTGGCGGCGGCGCGGGTCGTCACGGAGCGGCGGTTCAACGACCTGCGTCACCTGACCGGCCCGTTCGACATCATCGGCGACATCCACGGCTGCCGTTCCGAGCTGGAGACCCTGCTCGGCCGGCTGGGCTACGGGCTGGTGCGCGACGCGCTCGGCAGGTCCGTGGACGCGGTGCACCCGGAGGGCCGTACCGCGGTCTTCGTCGGTGACCTCGTCGACCGCGGGCCGGACAGCCCCGGTGTGCTGCGGCTGGTGATGGGCATGGTCGGGGCCGGGCACGCACTGTGCGTGCCGGGGAACCACGAGAACAAGCTCGGCCGTTACCTCAAGGGGCGCAAGGTCCAGCCCACCCACGGGCTCGCCGAGACCATCGAGCAGCTGGACAAGCAGGACGAGGCGTTCCGGGCCGAGGTCGGGGCGTTCATCCAGGGCCTGGTCAGCCACTACGTCCTGGACGGCGGCGGGCTGGTGGTGTGCCATGCCGGGCTGCCGGAGAAGTACCACGGGCGGACGTCCGGCCGGGTGCGCTCCTTCGCGCTGTACGGCGACACGACCGGGGAGACCGATGAGTTCGGGCTGCCGGTGCGCTACCCGTGGGCGGAGGACTACCGCGGCCGCGCCGCCGTCGTCTACGGCCACACGCCCACCCCGCGCGCCGGCTGGCTCAACAACACCATCTGCCTCGACACCGGGTGTGTCTTCGGCGGTGCGATGACCGCGCTGCGCTGGCCGGAGCGCGAGCTGGTGGACGTACCGGCGGAGCGGGTCTGGTACGAGCCCGCGAAACCGCTGGCCACCGAGGCACCCGGTGGGGCCGACGGCCGTCCGCTGGACCTGAACGACGTGGCGGGGCGCCGGATCGTGGAGACCCGCCACATGGGTCGGCTCGCGGTCCGGGAGGAGAACGCCGCGGCGGCGCTGGAGGTGATGAGCCGCTTCGCGATCGACCCGCGGCTGCTGCCGTACCTCCCGCCGACGATGGCGCCGAGTGCGACCTCGACGGAGGAGGTCGGCGACGAGGGTGGCGAGGGCGGCTATCTGGAGCATCCGGTGGAGGCGTTCGCCGGGTACCGGGCGGACGGCGTGCGCGAAGTGGTGTGCGAGGAGAAGCACATGGGCTCGCGCGCGGTGGTCCTGGTGTGCCGGGACGAGACGGCGGCCGCCGAGCGCTTCGGCGTGCCGAAGGGGGTGTCGGGCGCCCTGTACACCCGCACCGGCCGGCCGTTCTTCGACGACCCGGAGACGACCGAGCGGATACTGCGGCGGGTGCGGGCGTGCGTCGAGGAGGCCGGACTCTGGGCCGAGCTGGAGACGGACTGGTTGCTGCTGGACGCGGAGTTGATGCCGTGGTCCCTGAAGGCGACGGGCTTGCTGCGCAAGCAGTACGCGGCGGTCGGCGCGGCGTCCGGGGCGGCGTTCCCCGGCGTGCTGGGGGCGCTGGAGGCCGCGGCCGCCCGGGGTGTCGAGGTGGCACCGCTGCTCGGCCGGCAGCGCGACCGGGCCGCGGACGCCGATGCGTTCACGGCGGCGTACCGGCGCTACTGCTGGCGGGTCGGCGCGGGAGCGGACGCGGCGGCGGGCTCCGGGGCGGGGGAGCTGGACGGCATACGGCTCGCGCCGTTCCAGATCCTCGCCGTGCAGGGGCGCAGCCTCGCCGCACTGCCGCACACCGAGCAGCTGGCGCTGATCGACCGCGTCATCGCGGCGGAGGGCACGGTGGCGTCCCGGGACGGCGGTCCGGCCGGCGGCGGCGCGGACAGGCCCGGGCTGCTTGCCACGACCCGGCGGATCGTCGTCGACACCGAGGACGAGGCGTCGGTGGCGGCCGGCATCCGGTGGTGGCTGGACCTGACCGGGGCCGGCGGCGAGGGCATGGTGGTCAAACCGCTGCAGGCACTGGTGCGTCGGGACGACGGGCGGCTCGTACAGCCGGGCGTCAAGTGCCGTGGCCGCGAGTACCTGCGGATCATCTACGGCCCGGAGTACACCCGGCCGGAGAACCTCCGCCGGCTTCGGGTGCGGCATCTGGGCCACAAGCGTTCGCTGGCCCTGCGCGAGTACGCGCTGGGGCTGGAGGCGCTCGACCGGCTGGCCGACGGCGAGCCGCTGTGGCGGGTGCACGAGGCCGTCTTCGGGGTGCTGGCCCTGGAGTCGGAGCCGGTGGATCCCCGGCTGTAGCGGCGGGAGTCGGGCCCGGCGGGCCCCGCGCGGCAAGCGCCCGGGGCCGGGACGGAGCCCGGCGGACCTCCGCCCGAGGGGACCGGGGACGAGGCTCGGCGGGTGGGCTGGGGCGTACGCCGCCCCACCCGCCGGGGTGCCGGCGACCGCGGGCACGCCCGCCCAGGACCACCCGTTGTCCGGCCCCTTCGGCGACCCGTGGGTTCCGAGATCCGTCGACTCCCTCCGCCGGGCCCCGGAAGCGGCCAAGATGGGGAGATGGGATTCCATGTCGACTCAGAGGCCGGGCGGCTGCGCCGGGTCATCCTGCATCGCCCCGATCTGGAGCTGAAGCGGCTCACGCCCTCCAACAAGGACGCCTTGCTCTTCGACGACGTGCTGTGGGTGCGCCGGGCGAGGGCCGAGCACGACGGTTTCGCGGACGTGCTCCGGGACCGGGGCGTGGACGTACACCTCTTCGGGGACCTGCTGGCCGACAGCCTGCAGAGCCCCGCCGCGCGGGAGCTGGTCCTGGACCGGGTCTTCGACGAGAAGGAGTACGGGCCGCTGGCCACCGACCATCTGCGGGCCGCCTTCGACGAGCTGCCGGTGCCGGAACTCGTCGAGGCCCTGGTCGGCGGCATGACCAAACGCGAGTTCCTGGAGCGGCATCCCGAGCCGACCTCGGTCCGCTTCCATGTGATGGACCTGGACGACTTCCTGCTGGGTCCGCTGCCCAACCACCTCTTCACCCGCGACACCTCCGCCTGGATCTACGACGGGGTCTCGATCAACTCGATGCGCTGGCCGGCCCGGCAGCGCGAGACCGTCCACTACGAGGCGATCTACCGTCACCACCCGCTCTTCAGCGGTGAGGACTTCCACGTCTGGTCGGAGGGGCAGGCGGACTTCCCGTCGACGATCGAGGGCGGCGACGTCCTGGTGCTGGGCAGCGGCGCGGTGCTGATCGGGATGAGCGAGCGGACCACGCCGCAGGCCGTCGAACTGCTGGCGCGGGGACTGTTCGCGGCCGGCTCGGCGCGCACGATCGTGGCGCTGGACATGCCCAAGCGGCGGGCGTTCATGCACCTGGACACCGTCATGACCATGATCGACGGAGACACCTTCACCCAGTACGCCGGGCTCGGCATGCTGCGCTCGTACACCATCGAGCCCGGCTCCGGCGATCAGGACCTCAAGGTCACCGACCACCCGCCGGAGCACATGCACCGCGCCATAGCGGCCTCGCTGGGGCTGTCCGACATCCGGGTGCTGACCCCGACCCAGGACGTGCACTCCGCGGAGCGCGAGCAGTGGGACGACGGCTGCAACGTGCTCGCGGTCGAGCCGGGGGTGGTGGTGGCGTACGAGCGGAACGTCACCACGAACACCTTCCTGCGCAAGCGCGGCATCGAGGTGATCACGATTCCGGGCAGTGAGCTGGGGCGGGGCCGGGGCGGGCCGCGCTGCATGAGCTGTCCGGTGGCGCGGGACGCGGTGTCCGGGGCAGCCTGAGGCGTGAGGCCGCCGAGGGGCGCTGTCATGGAGGTCACCGCGGGCGTGCGGCAGTGAGCGTATAGAGATACAGCTGCTCGTATACACTTTCATGGCGGATGTCCGTGCGCCTTCGTGCGCGTCCGGACACACCGCGCCCTCACGCACTCCGTCCCGACCGCCGCGAACCAGGAGCTCACCCATGGCGATAGACCTCAGGGGCCGCCACTTCCTCAAGGAGCTGGACTTCAGCGCCGAGGAATTCCGCCGACTGATCGACCTCGCCGCAGAGCTCAAAGCGGCCAAGCGCGCCGGTACGGAGGTCCCTCGCCTGCAGGGCCGGAACATCGCCCTGATCTTCGAGAAGACGTCGACCAGGACCCGCTGCTCCTTCGAGGTCGCGGCCGCCGACCAGGGCGCCTCGACCACCTACCTCGACCCGTCCGGTTCGCAGATCGGGCACAAGGAGTCGGTCAAGGACACCGCCCGGGTGCTCGGCCGGATGTTCGACGGCATCGAGTTCCGCGGCAGCCGGCAGTCGGACGTCGAGGACCTGGCCGCGTACGCCGGTGTGCCGGTCTTCAACGGGCTGACCGACGACTGGCACCCGACCCAGATGCTCGCCGACGTGCTCACCATGGTCGAGCACGCCCCGGGCCGCCCCCTGGAGGAGATCGCCTTCGCCTACCTCGGCGACGCCCGCAACAACATGGGCAACTCCTACCTCGTCACCGGCGCCCTGCTCGGCATGGACGTACGGATCGTGGCGCCCGAGCAGCTGTGGCCCGAGGACGCGGTCGTCGCCGCGGCCCGGAAGCTCGCCGACGCCAGCGGGGCCCGGATCACCCTCACCGAGGACGTCACCGAGGGCGTGCGCGGCGCGGACTTCGTCGCCACCGACGTATGGGTCTCCATGGGCGAGCCCAAGGAGGTGTGGGACGAGCGGATCGCCCTGCTCGCCCCGTACGCGGTCACGATGGACGTGCTGCGCGCCACCGGAAAGCCGGAGGTGAAGTTCCTGCACTGCCTGCCCGCTTACCACGACCTGGGTACGGCGGTCGGCCGGGAGATCCACGCCCGGCACGGGCTGTCGTCGCTGGAGGTCACCGACGAGGTCTTCGAGTCCGCGCACTCCGTCGTCTTCGACGAGGCGGAGAACCGGATGCACACGATCAAGGCGGTGCTGGTCGCGACGCTGGCCCGTTAGGGCAGATGCGCGCGGCCCCTTGCGGCGCACCCGTCAGGAGGGCGTGCGCGGTCGTCCCGGGGGCGGCGCCGTAGGCAAGGTCACACCGCATAATCATGCGGAATGATGCGCGGTCATGCAGTGTGTGCGGTTACCCTCGAAGTACTCGCGGGGTTCGGGCCCACCGGCCCGGACCCCGCTCTGCGTGGCCCACCCCCGCCGCGCGCACCGCACCACCGGAAAGAGAACCACCCCCATGAGCCCCTCGGCTCCGTCCCGCCTGCGCATCAAGTCCGCCGACGTCCTCATCGCCGAATCGGGCGCGGACCTCGAAGGCAACGGCCTCCGGCGCAGCATGGGCCTGTTCCAGCTCGTGTGCTTCGGTATCGGCGCCATCGTCGGCACCGGCATCTTCGTCGGCCTGTCCGACACCGTCGCCCAGGCCGGCCCGGCCGTCCTCGTGTCCTTCGTGCTGGCGGCCGTCACCTGCGTCTTCACCGCCTTCTCCTTCGCCGAGCTGGGCGGCGCCGTCCCGGTCTCCGGCAGCTCGTATTCCTATGCGTACGCCACCCTCGGCGAGCGCACCGCCTTCCTCGTCGGCTGGTGCCTGCTGCTCGAATACGGCATCTCGGTCTCGGCGGTCGCCGTCGGCTGGGGCCAGTACCTCAACGAACTGCTCGGCAGCGTGATCGGCCGGCAGCTGCCGGCCGCGCTCTCCAATCCGCCGGGGGCGGGCGGCGTCGTCAATGTGCCGGCCGTGGTCGTGATGCTGCTCGCCGCCCTGCTGCTGGTGCGCGGCATCCGCGAGAGCGCCCGTGCCACCGCCGCGATGGCGGTCCTCAAGCTCGCGGTCCTGGTGCTGTTCTGCGTGATCGGCTTCAGCGCCTTCCGGGCCGGCCACCTCTCGCCGCTCGCACCGCAGAGCATCGCCGGGATCACCTCGGGCGCGTCGGTCGCGTTCTTCTCGTACATCGGCTTCGACGCGATCACCACGGCCGGCGAAGAGGTGCGCAACCCCCGGCGCAACATCCCCGTCGCGATCATGGTCTGCATCGGTGTGGTCACCGTCCTGTACTGCCTGGTCGCACTCGCCGCCGTCGGTGCGCTCTCCGCCGACCAGGTCGCCGACCGGCCCGCCGCGCTGTCGCTGATCGTCAACCGCGTCACCCACTCGACGCTCGGCGGCGGGGTGATCGCCTTCGGCGCCGTCGTCGCCATCGCCTCCGTCGTGCTCGCGGTCATGTACGGCCAGACCCGCATCCTGATGTCGATGGCGCGGGACGGGCTGGTCCCGCGGATCTTCGAGCGGGTCTCGCCCCGGACGTCCACCCCGGTCGCCAACACCTGGATCGTCGCGGCGGTGTTCGCCGTGCCGGCCGCGGTCGTTCCGTTGGACGTGGTGATGAACCTGACCACCATCGGGACGCTGGCGGTCATGGCGGTGGTCAACCTCAGCGTGCTGGTGCTCCGGCGCACCCGCCCCGACCTGCCGCGCCGCTTCCGCGTCCCGCTCTTCCCGGCCGGCCCGGTCCTCGGCATCGGCTTCTGCGCCTACCTGATCTACGGGACCGGCCTCGCGACCTGGCTGCAGTTCGCCGGCTTCCTGCTGGCCGGTGCGCTGGTCTACGCGCTCTACGGGCGGCGCCACTCTCGGCTCGGGCAGCAGGCGGCGCGCCAGGAGCGGCAGTCGCCGGCCGGGCCGGCCCGGGCCGCCGTCAGTGCTGGAGCATCCGCTGCTGCTCGGGAAGGGTGAACCAGACCGCCTTGCCGCCCGCCGTCGCCCGGCAGCCGGACGCCGAGCTGAGGGAGCGGATCAGCAGCAGACCGCGGCCGCCGGCCGCAGCCGGCACGGCGACGTGGATCCCGTAAGAGGACAGGTCGGGCGGTTCGCCGAGCCCCTCGACGAGCACCGGATCGCCGTCGTGCACCTCCACCCGGCAGTCCGCCGGCCCGCGCACCACCACCAGCTCGATCGGGGCGCCCTCGCGGGCGTGCTTGAGCGCGTTGGCGACCAGCTCGGCGGTCAGCAGCTGAGCGGTGGTCCGGTCGGCGGTGGCCCGCAGGTCCTGCAGCGCGGTTCTGACCATGGCGCGCGCCACTGGCACCGCGGTGGCGCCGTGCGGCAGCGCGATGTGCCAGGTCGTGGGGGCCGGCAGGTCCTGCATGCCCTTCACGGTAGGGAGCGCGGGCGGCCCGGCTGCAGAGCCGAGCGGCCGGCTTCGGGGTGCCATACGTCTTACGGGTGACGGGACCTTCGGCCCAGCCGTCCGGCGCGCGTATCGCGCCCTCGTGACGGCAGTCACGAAGCGGTGATAACTTCGAAGGGCATCCGGAGAACATCCACCGGCCGACCCGCCAAAGGGGGCAGGCAGCCCGATGAGCCCGTTCGCAGGATCCGCCCACCGCACAGACCCCTGGCAGCACATCCGCGTGACCAGGCAGGACGGGGTCGCCACCGTCACCCTGGCACGCCCCGAGAAGCTCAACGCGCTCACCTTCGAGGCGTACGCCGACCTCCGCGATCTGCTCGCCGAGCTGTCCAGGGAACGCTCGGTACGCGCCCTGGTGCTCGCGGGGGAGGGGCGCGGATTCTGCTCCGGCGGCGATGTCGAGGAGATCATCGGCGCCACCCTTGGTATGGACACCGGCCAGCTGCTGGACTTCAACCGGATGACCGGCCAGGTCGTACGGGCGCTGCGGGAGTGCCCGTTCCCGGTGATCGCGGCGGTGCACGGCGTCGCGGCCGGCGCCGGCGCGGTACTGGCCCTGGCCGCGGACTTCCGCGTCGCCGACCCCTCCGCCCGCTTCGCCTTCCTCTTCACCCGCGTCGGACTGTCCGGCGGTGACATGGGCGCGGCCTACCTGCTGCCCCGCGTGATCGGTCTCGGCCACGCCACCCGGCTGCTGATGCTCGGCGACACCGTCCGCGCCCCGGAGGCCGAACGGCTGGGACTGATCAGCGAGTTGGCCGAGGAGGGCCGGGCCGACGAGGCGGCCGCCGCCCTCGCCCGGCGGCTCGCCGAGGGGCCCGCGCTCGCGCACGCCCAGACCAAGGCGCTGCTCACCGCCGAACTCGACATGCCGCTCGCCGCCGCCGTCGAGATGGACGCCGCCACCCAGGCGCTGCTGATGAACAGCGCCGACTACGCGGAGTTCCACGCCGCCTTCACCGAGAAGCGGACGCCCAAGTGGCAGGGGAAATAGCCATGCGGGTCGCCGTCATCGGCGGAGGCCCCGGCGGGCTCTACGCCGCCGTCCTCCTCAAGCGCCTCGACCCCACCCGCGAGATCACCGTTTGGGAGCGCAACGCGCCCGACGACACCTTCGGCTTCGGCGTGGTGCTCTCCGACGAGACCCTCGGCGGCATCGAGCACGCCGACCCGGAGGTCTACCGCGCGCTCCAGCGGGAGTTCGTCCGCTGGGACGACATCGACATCGTGCACCGGGGCCACACCCTGACCTCCGGCGGACACGGCTTCGCGGCGCTCGGCCGGCGCCGGCTGCTGGGCATCCTGCACCGGCGCTGCCGCGACCTCGGCATCGAGCTGCGCTTCCGGACCGAGGCGCCGCCCGCCGCCGAACTGGCCCGCACCCACGACCTGGTGATCGCCGCGGACGGGGTGCACAGCGCCACCCGCACCGCACACGCCGACGCCTTCGGCCCCCGGCTGACCACCCACCGCTGCCGCTACATCTGGCTCGCCGCCGACTTCGCCCTCGACGCCTTCCGCTTCGAGATCGCCGAGACCGCGCACGGCGTCGTCCAGCTGCACGCCTACCCCTACTCCCGCCCGGCACCCGACTCGCGCCCCGGGGCGGCGCCCGCCGGGCCGCGGCATCCGGGCGGCGCCAGCACCGTCATCGTCGAGATGCGCGAGGAGGTGTGGCGGGCCGCCGGGCTCGACCGCGCCGACGAGCGCGAATCCGCGGAGTGGTGCGCCAAGGTCTTCGCCGATGCCCTGAGCGGCCGGCCGCTGCGCTCCAACAACTCCAGCTGGATCGCCTTCCGCACGGTCGTCAACGAGCGCTGGTCGCACGGCAACACGGTGCTGCTCGGCGATGCCGCGCACACCGCGCACTTCTCCATCGGCTCCGGCACCAAGCTCGCCGTCGAGGACGCCCTGGCGCTGGCCGCCTGCCTCCAGGAGCAGCCCGACACCGCCGCCGCACTGGCCGCGTACGAGGCGGAGCGCCGCCCCGTCGTCGCCTCCACCCAGCGGGCCGCCCGCGCCAGCCTCGCGTGGTTCGAGGAGCTGGCCACCTACGTCGACCAGCCGCCCCGCCAGTTCGCCTTCAACCTCCTCACCCGCAGCCGCCGCGTCACCCACGACAACCTGCGGCTGCGCGACCCCGGATTCGTCGCGGCGGTCGAGGACGAGGCGGCCGTCCCGGCCGGGACCCCGCCGATGTTCACGCCGTTCCGGCTGCGCGGCCTGACCCTGCGCAACCGCGTCGTGGTCTCGCCCATGGACATGTACTCGGCGCAGGACGGCGTCCCCGGCGACTTCCACCTCGTCCACCTCGGCGCCCGGGCCCTGGGCGGCGCGGGGCTGGTCATGACCGAGATGGTCTGCGTCAGCGAACGGGGCCGCATCACCCCGGGCTGCGCCGGGCTCTACACCCCTGAGCAGGCCGCGGCCTGGCGCCGGGTCACGGACTTCGTGCACGCGCAGGCGCCCGGTGCCGCGATCGGACTCCAGCTCGGCCACGCCGGCCGCAAGGGCTCCACGAAGCTGATGTGGGACGGCATCGACGAACCGCTCGACGACGGCAACTGGCCCCTCGTCGCCCCCTCCCCCCTTCCCTACAAGCCCGGCAGCCAGCGCCCCCAGGAGCTGACGCCGGACGAACTCGACGGCATCCGGGAGCAGTTCGCCGCCGCCGCGCGCCGCGCCGTCGACTGCGGCTTCGACCTGCTCGAACTGCACTGCGCCCACGGCTATCTGCTGTCCGGATTCCTCTCCCCGCTGACCAATCAACGCACCGACGCCTACGGAGGTTCCCTCTCCCGCCGGCTCCGCTTCCCCCTGGAGGTCTTCGACACCGTCCGTGCGCTGTGGCCGGCCGACAAGCCGATGACGGTCCGCATCTCCGCCACCGACTGGGCCGACGGCGGCACCACCGCCGAGGACGCGGTCACCGTCGCGGCGGCCTTCGCCGAGCACGGCGCCGACGCCATCGACGTCTCCACCGGGCAGGTCGTCGCCGACGAGCGTCCCGACTTCGGACGGTCGTACCAGACGCCGTTCGCCGACCGGATCCGCAACAGCCTCGGCGTACCGGTCATCGCGGTCGGCGCGATCTCCTCCTGGGACGACGTCAACTCCCTGGTCCTGGCCGGCCGGGCGGACCTGTGCGCGCTGGCCAGGCCGCACCTGTACGACCCGCACTGGACGCTGCACGCCGCCGCGGAACAGGGGTACGCGGGACAGGGCGCCCCCTGGCCGCTGCCCTACCAGGCGGGCAGCCGCACCCCGCCCACCGGGCGTACCGACGCGCCGAAGCCCCGCCTTACGCTGCGGTGACGGGGAGGCACGGGCAGCGGGGCGGGGCCGTTTCGGGGCGCCGATCCGGCGGCGGCTCCTCAGGGCGGTGTCAGGAGGTGGGCACGCTGGTGATCCGCGCCGCCGTCACCGGTTTGCCGTGCTGTTCCACGGACACCTCGATCTGCCGGCCGCCGTCAGCGGCCGCCGGCCGGGGCCCGTCCGCGGCGCGCGCCTGCACCCAGCAGGGGGCGTCCAGTTCGGCGTACCGCTCGAAGTCGCACTCCATCGCCGTCGGCAGGGTCAGCCCCGGCGCCGCGGCCTGCGCGGCCTGCCGGACGGCCTCGATCATCAGCATGCCGGGGGCGTGGTCGACGGGATGGTCGAAGAGCACCGGGTGGGAGGTGTCCACCCGCAGCTGCCAGCGGTCGGGCCGGTTCGTGGGGGAGAGCACCACGTCGCGCTCCCGGTCCCGGCCCACCAGCCGCGGGGTCACCGGCTCGGGCAGCGGCAGCCGCTGGGCGTTGGCCAGCGTCAGGTCGCTGTACTTGCCGCGCAGCCGGCGGTAGACGGCGGGACTGTGGCAGGAGTAGTCGAGCGACGCGGTGGCCAGGTCCGCGCCGTCACACCGGATGCGGAAGTGCTGACGGGCGCTGATCAGCCGCTTGCCGCGGCGGAGCACGTCATGGTCGGTGATGTGCAGCTCCACCTCGGCCGGTTCGTCGGCGGCGCGCAGGGCCTGCGGGGTGAGGTCGTAGCGGACCCGCTGCCAGATGATGGGGTGGTCGAGCGGCACGCGGTGCGCGACATGGCTCAGTAATATCCCGGCCTGCCGCATCGTCTCGATCAGTAACAGCGGATCGTGCAGGCCGCCCACCGGGCCGTAGAAGCTGTGGGCGCGCGGCCACTGGGCGCTCACGACCCAGCTGTCAGCGGTGCCGCGCCGCCAGTTCGTCAGGAACACCTCGGACACGGCGGTGCGGTGGACGTACTCCCGCGGCACGGTCGTGGTCAAAGCGGACGGTCGGTTTCCGTCGGCGAACCGGCCTCTGTCGTCATGGCGCTGATCGCGCCAGGACGGCATGAGGGTGGCGCTGGCCATAGGTATCCCCTTCTGAAGTGCGGCGCTCAGCGTCCTGAGGGTCTGAGACTCACTGCCGCGGCCCTGCCGCACCAAGATACGGACCATGTGGTTTGTTTTCTAGTGCCAATGAACCGGTTCCTCCGCCCCGAAAGGGGGCGCTGCCGTCAGACGGAGACCTGCACGGCGCGGCCGTGCGGATCGAGATGACTCATCGCGCCGGGCGAGGCAAGGCCCGGCAGGGTGTGTTTCCACAGCGCGGTGACCCGCTCGGGAAGATCCGCGCGGTTGGTCGCCGCCCGCGAGAACAACTGCACGCCCATATAAGCGGCGACGAAGAACTCGGCCGCCCGGTCGGGCGCCACCCCCGGCAGTAATTCCCCGTTGTCCCGGGCCTCGCTGAACATCGTGGTGATGATGTCGGTCCACGCCTGGTACGGCACCAGGGGCTCGTCGCTGAAGGTCGTCTCGACCGCGATACGGGTGCCGGCCTGCAACAACGGGTCGCTGCGCAGCGCCAGCGCCACCTGGTGGGTGAAGTCGATGGCGTCCTGCAGCCGGGACTCGCTGACCTGCGGCAGGAAGGGATCGGTCTGCTCGGTGATCACCGCGCGGGCCAGTGCGTCCTTCGACGTGAAGTGAAAGTACACCGCTCCCTTGGTGACGCCGGCGCGCTGGATGATCTCGGCCATCGTGGCGGCCTGGTAGCCGCGGGTGCCGATGACATGAGCCGCGGCTTCGAGGACGGCGCGCCGGGTGCGCACTGCGCGTTCCTGCTTGACCACCGATCATCCTCCGTATGCTCTCTTGGAGTTGTTGCGCCCGAGTGCGACCCGCCGCCGTGGCCGCGCAGTCTATTTGCGCATCATAAAGAAGCCAACCATGCGGTATTGAAGCTGCAGCGTGCCGCGCCGCGCCGTCCGCGGCCACGAATGTGAGGAGCCGCCCCCGATGACCCCCACCGCCGTTCCCGACGTACCCGCCGTTCAGCGGGAGGTGCGGCTCGCCGCCCGCGCCGAAGGGCAGCTGACCACGCGGCACTTCACGCTCGCCGAGGTGCCGGTGCCGCAGCCGGGCCCCGGTCAGGTCCTGGTGCGGACGCGGGTGATGGCGGTGACCGCGGCGATGCGGACCCAGATGACCGGCGCCCCGCTGCCGATGCCCTCCTTCGTGCCCGGCCAGGCGCTGTGGGGCTCCGCGGTCGGTGAGGTCGTGGCGGCCCCCGGCGGCGGCTTCGCGCCCGGTGAGCTCGTCCACCACCCCTACGGCTGGCGGGAGTTCGCGGTGGTCGACGAGGGGCGGCTGCGCCGGCTGGCCCCGGACGCGCTGCCCACCCCCGCCGCGCACCTGTCACAGGGGGCGACCGCCTGGGGTGCGCTGACCCGCGCGGTGGAGGTCCGCCCCGGTGACACCGTGTTCGTCACCGGCGCGGCGGGCGGGGTGGGCAGCCTGGCCGGGCAGCTCGCCCGGCGGCTGGGGGCCGGCCGGGTCGTGGGCAGCACCGGATCGGAGCGCAAGGCCGCCCGGCTGCGCGCCGAGCTGGGGTACGACGACACGATCGTGCGCGGGGCCGGACCGATCGACCGGCAGCTGCGCCGGGCGGCCCCGGACGGCATCGACGTACTGCTGGACACCGTGGGCGGCGAGCAGCTCACCGCCGCGCTCGCGGCGGCCCGCCCCGACGCGCGGTTCGCGCTGGTCGGCGCGCTCGCGACCCAACTGGGCGGTGACGGGGGCGCCGTCGCGCCGGTGGAGCTGGACGCGGGGCTGATCATCACCCGGCGGGTGGTGCTGCGGGGCTTCGGGCTGCACGCCCACCCGGATCTGCCGCAGGAGTGGACGAAGGAGTTCGGCCAGGGCCTGCGGGACGGCTCCCTGGTCTTCCCGCACGCCTTGCTGAAGGGGATCGAGCAGGCGCCGCGCGCGCTGTGCGAGCTCACCCAGGGGCACCACATCGGCGCCGTACTGGTGGAGTTGTGACCGGCGTACGCGCGGCGGCGGACGTACGGCGCCGAGCGGCGGGCCCGGTCAGCCGGCCGCCGGCAGCCGGTCCGGTGCCGGGATTCCGGCGGCCGTGATCCGTCCCGGCGCGGCCGGCAGCAGGGACCAGAGGCCGACCACGGCCTCCTTGTCCCACCATGTGCCGTCCTCGCTGCCCAGGTGCAGCAGACCCACCACGATCGACGTCAACAGCTGGGCGGTGCGGCGCGGTTCGGCGTCCGGCGCGTGCGCCGCCGGCCTGCCGAGCCCGCCGGTGCCGCAGGTCACCGCCTTGTCGAGGAAGAGCGCGTACCAGCGCTGCTCCAGGGCGTAGATCCCGAGGCCCGGTGCGGTCTCCGGCCGCAGCCGCAGTCCGGCGCGCAGTACCGCGTCGGACTCCACCCGCTCGAACAGCTCGACGGCGAAGTCCTGCACCGCGGTGGTCAGCGGCTGCGGGGAACGGGTGAAGGCGTCCTCGATCTCCTGCAGGGTGGCGAGCGCGGCGTCGCGCACCGCGAGGGTGAGGTCGTCCTTGGACGTGAAGTGGAAGTACAGGGCTCCCTTGCTCAGGCGGGCCCGCCGGCTGATCTCGACCATGCCCGCGGCGGGAACCCCCTTCTCCAGGAAGGTCTCTGCGGCCGAGCGGATGAGTGCCTGGCGGCTCTGGATGGCGCGATGCTGGGTGGGCACGGTTCCGTCCCGTCTCTAGTACGGCTGCGAGCTGATTGCAGTCTACATAGAAAACCAACCATGCGGTTCGATATTCTTCAGGTGAATGGCCGGAATCGGCACACCCTGACGCGAACCCGATGTCCGCCCGCTCCGGCGGCCCTTACGGGGACCCGCGGGACGGTGTTTCCTCAGTCTGGCGCCCCACGGGAGTGTTGTCGACCCGTCAGGATGTGACAAAGGCACATTGACAAACAGCGCAGGCGGTTTTTAAATCTCGGAAGGCGGTAAACGGGACGATCCCTTCCGTTGCCGCCGCCGCGACGGTCGCGTGCCGTCCCAGGACAGCGGTGCGCCATGGCAAGACCGCCTCTGCCTTCACCTGTCACCGACCGCAGGCCGCCCCACCAGCCGAGCCAGCACCCGTCACCGAACACCGCACCCCTCATCGGAATCCGGAAAGGTCTCCAGCCATGCGCGTAGCAACGGAAGTCGGCGAACGTCCCGCGAGAGGTGCACGGGGTGCCGCCGGTGGTGAGACGATCAGGGCCGCCGTCTTCGACCTGGACGGGACGCTTGCCAACACCCTCCCGGCGATCAGCAAACTACTGGTCAAGGTGGCCTCTGAACAGGGTAGTTCGGTGACTGCCCGGCAGGCGGCCACCGCCATCGGCAAGCCCCCCGGCCCCGCCTTCGGCCGGCTGCTGGGCCGGCCCGAGGACGACGAACGGGTGCAGGCCGCCATTTCCCGCTACCGCGAGCTGTTCGCCTACGAAGTCCTGTGCCAGGGCCCGCAGCTGCTCTTCCCCGGCGTGACCGCGGGGCTCTCCGCGCTGCGCGCCCACGGCGTCGAGCTGGCCGTCGCCACGTCCAAGACCACCCGCAGCGCCGAGGCGCTGCTGGACGTCATGGGCATCCGCGACCTGGTCGGGCCGGTCATCGGCCAGGACATGGTCCGGCGCGGCAAGCCGCATCCGGAGATGGTGCTGCGAGCCGCCGGCCGCCTGGGCGTCGCACCCTGGCAGAGCGCCTATGTCGGGGACACGGTGGGGGACATGAGGATGGCGGTCACCGCGCGCATGGAGCCGGTGGCGGTGACCTACGGCGTCGGTACGTTCGGCGAGCTCGCCGCGGTCGCCGGCACCCGGATGTGCAGCTCGTTCAAGGACGTGGTGTCGGTGATCGCCGCCGCCCGACCGCGGGCGGCGGCCGGCATGCCGCACCGTCCGGCCGTCGCCATGGGGGGTCCGGCGCGACGCCGCTGAGGGCGGCGCCCTCACGGCCCGGTCGTCACCTCGCGCACGTAGCGGGCCCCCGCGTCCTGGAGCGTGCCGTGCAACCGGCCGAACACCTCCGCGGCGCGGCCGCCCGGCCAGTCCTCCGGCAGGAGGGGAGAGGGCAGCCCGGGATCCGCGTACGGGAGACGGCGCCAGGCGTCCAGCGCCAGCAGGTAGTCGTGGTAGGCCGCTTCCGGCGGCACCGTGCGCCGTCGGGACCAGCGGCGCAGCACCGGCTCCTGCTCCGCCAGGAAGGCGCGGTGCTGCGCGGCGACGGCGTCCAGGTCCCACCAGCGCGCCACCGCGTCCGCCGTCGGGGCGAAACCGGCGTGCGTACCGGTGAAGAGGTCGACGTACGGGCTCAGTTGGAGCCGCTCCAGGGTGTGCCGGGTCTCCTCGTAGAGCTGGGCGGGGGCGATCCACACACCCGGTGCCGCGGTGCCGAAGCCGAGGCGGGCCAGGCGCGAGCGCAGCAGGTGACGCTTGTGCCGCTCCTCCTCGGGGACGGAGAAGACGGCCAGCACCCAGCCGTCGGACAGCCGGGCGGCCGGTCGGCCGAAGATCCGCCGGTCGCCGTCCTCCAGCAGCTGGCGGGCCGGCTCCGACAGCCCGTAGGCGGCCGCCCCGGCGTCGGTGCGCCCGGGGACGAGGAGGCCGCGCCGCTTGAGCCGGGAGACCGCGGAGCGCACCGACGGCGGGTCCACCCCCAGCACGCCGAGCAGCCGGATCAGCGCGGCGACCGGCACCGCCCCGGTCGCGGGCCCCGCGGTGCCGGGCCCGCCGCGCCCGTAGGCGCCGTAGAACGTGACGATGAGGGACCGTGGGGTGCGCTGCGTCTGCTGGTCGGTCACCGCTTCACTCTAGATCGGGTGCGCGCAGCCGGAAGCGCTGGAGCTTGCCGGTGGGGGTGCGCGGCAGGGCGGCGTGGAAGACGATGTCGCGCGTGCATTTGTAGGGCGCGATACGGGCCTTGGTGAAGGCCCGCAGCGCGGCGACGGTGTCCTCCCCGCGCGGGACGCCGTCCCGCAGCACGACGTGCGCGACGACGACCTGCCCGCGCTCCTCGTCGGCCCGTCCGACCACCGCGGCCTCGGTCACGTCCGGGTGCCGCAGCAGGGCGTCCTCCACCTCGGGCCCGGCGATGTTGTAGCCGGCCGAGATGATCATGTCGTCGGCGCGGGCGACATAGCGGAAGTAGCCGTCGGGGTCCCGCACATAGGTGTCGCCGGTGAGGTTCCAGCCGTCCCGGACGTACTGCGTCTGCCGGGCGTCCGCGAGGTAGCGGCAGCCCGTCGGCCCGCGCACGGCCAGCAGCCCCGGTTCGCCGTCCGGCAGCGGTGTGCCGTCCGCCCCCACCACCCGGGCCTCGAAGCCCGGCACCGGCAGGCCCGTCGTGCCCGGGCGGATCGCCTCGTCCGCGGCCGAGATGAAGATGTGCAGCAACTCGGTGGCGCCGATGCCGTTGATGATCCGCAGTCCGGTCGCTTCGTGCCAGGCCCGCCAGGTCGCGGCGGGCAGGTTCTCACCGGCCGACACGCACCGCCGCAGGGAGGAGATGTCGTGCCCGGCGAGCCGGGGCAGCATCGCCCGGTAGGCGGTCGGCGCGGTGAACAGGACGGAGATCCGGTGCGCCGCGATGTCGCCGAGCAGCTTCTGCGGGCCGCCCCAGTCGGTGAGCAGGGCCGAGGCGCCGGCCCGCAGGGGGAAGACGACCAGACCGCCGAGGCCGAAGGTGAAGCCCAGCGGCGGGCTGCCGGCGAACACGTCGTCGGGGGTCGGCCGGAGCACCTGCGCCGAGAAGGTGTCCGCGATGGCGAGCACATCGCGGTGGAAGTGCAGACAGCCCTTGGGGCGGCCGGTGGTCCCCGAGGTGAAGGCGATCAGCGCGACGTCGTCGGCCGCGGTCGGCACCGCGGTGTACGGAGCGCCGCCGGGCCGGGCGAGCTGCCGCAGATCGTCCGGGCCGTCCCCGCCGTACGTGGTGAGGCGCAGCCCCGGCACCGCGGCCCGGGCCAGGTCGTCGACCGCGCGGACGTCGCACAGCGCGTACCGGACCTGGGCGATCTCGCAGATCGTGGTGAGTTCCTCGGGCCGCTGCGCGGCCAGCACGGTCACCGCGACCGCCCCGGCCTTCATCACGGCGAGCCAGCAGGCGGCGAGCCAGGGCGTGGTGGGGCCGCGCAGCAGTACGCGGTTGCCCGGCAGCACCCCGAGCCGGTCGGTGAGCGCATGCGCGATCGCGTCCACCCGGTCGCGCAGCTGCCCGTACGTCCATACCGGGCCGCTCGCGTCGCGCAGCGCGGGCCGGTCGGCACCGAGCCGTCCGATGGTGCCGTCCAGCAGCTCGGCGCCGCAGTTCAGACGGTCCGGATAGCCCAGATCGGTGAGGTGCGGCCACTGCTCGGGGGGCGGCAGCCGGTCGCGCGCGAAGGTGTCGGTGTGGGCCGAGGACCGTAGCTCCATGGCGGATGTGCCCCCTAGCTGGGGAGGCCGGGTGGCCGGCTCGGTGGGCTGCTCGTAGGGCCGGCGGGACCGGTCGACGAGGTTCGAGGACTGCCGTTCGGATCCGTCGTCAGCGTAACGTGTTCGTGACGGCAGTCAACAGACCGCGATAGAGGACCGCTACCAGGGAGCCGCCTCGTGACTGTATTCGCGCTGGGACCGACGGAACGGGAATGGTGCGCCGAGCTGCGCGCCATGACGGCCGAACGGCTGAGCCCGCTCGCGGAGAAGGGCGAACCGGGCCGGATCAACCGCCCGCTGGTCGCCGCCCTCGGCGAACTGGGCCTGCTGCGCCGCCTGTTCCCTGCCGAGGGGCCGCTGCGCGCCCTGGACCTGTGCCTGCTGCGGGAATCCCTCGCGCGGGAGTGCACGGAGGCGGAGACCGCGCTGGCGCTCCAGGGCCTGGGGGCCTACCCGCTGGTGCAGTCCGGGACCGAGGCGCAGCGCGCCCGTTGGCTGCCCGAGGTCGCCGCCGGGCGCGCGGTCGCGGCCTTCGCGCTGAGCGAGCCGGGCGCGGGCTCGGACGCCGCCGCGCTGTCCCTGGCCGCCGAGCCGGACGGCCCGGACGGCTGGCGGCTGACCGGCGAGAAGTGCTGGATCTCCAACGCCCCGGACGCGGACTTCGCCACCGTCTTCGCCCGCACCGGCGGCGCGGCGGGCGCCCGCGGCGTCACGGCCTTCCTCGTTCCCGCCGGCCGTCCGGGCCTGACCGGCGAGCGCCTGGACATGCTCAGCCCGCACCCCATCGGCACGCTGGTCTTCGACGGCACGCCGGTGACCAGGGCGGACGTGCTGGGCGAGGTCGACGGCGGGTTCGCCGTCGCGATGGCCACCCTCAACCTCTTCCGGCCCAGCGTGGGCGCCTTCGCGGTCGGCATGGCGCAGGCCGCGCTGGACGCGGCGCTGGCCCACGCGGGCACCCGCACCGCGTTCGGCGGCCCGCTGAAGGACCTGCAGTCCGTGGGGCACCAGCTCGCCGAGATGGCCACCCGGGTCGAGGCCGCCCGCCTCCTCGTCTATGCGGCGGCCTCCGCGTACGACACCGGGGCACCCGGCATCGCCCGCAGTGCGGCCATGGCCAAACTGCTGGCGACCGAGACCGCCCAGTACGTGGTCGATGCCGCGGTCCAGATCCACGGCGCGCGGGCGCTGCGCCGCGGACACCTCCTGGAACACCTCTACCGGGAGGTCCGCGCGCCGCGGATCTACGAGGGCGCCACGGAGGTGCAGCGCTCGATCATCGCCAAGGAGCTGTACCGGCGCTGAGCCGCGGGCCGGACACCCCGCGCGCGGGGCCGGGCGCGGCGCTCAGCTGTTGACCTTCCAGACCTGGCCCAGCTTGCACCGGCCGGAGGTGGGACCGCCGTTGGGGTTCTTGATGAACGTGCCGCTGACCATGGCGGGCCGGGTCTGGCCGGCCGCCACCTGGACCGAGGAGATCTCCGCGGTGCCCACGTAGCCGCCGGACCCGTCGGTGAACTGGACGGTGCCGTTGTACGTCGCCATGCCCCGCGTGTTGCCGTTGGTCACGCTCAGCCGGGCGCTGAGGGTGCCCGCCGCGTTGTCCACCTGGCAGTCGGTGATGCGGATGTCCGCCTCGGGCGACGTGGTGGAGCCGGCGGTCGGCGAACCGACGGTGCTGCCGCTGCTGGTGGTGGTGCCGGAGCTGCCGTAGCCGCCGGAGGAGCCGCTGTACCCGCCGCTGGAGCTGGAGCTGGAGCTGTGGCTGCTGCCGCAGCCGCCGCCGTGCGAATGCCGGGCACCGGTCAGCGCGACGACCACCAGTGCGCAGACGGTGACAGCGCGGACATGGCGAATCTTCATGACGATCTCTTCCCCCGAGTGAAACGGCCCCCGCGTGGTGGCCGAAAACGCCTGCTCTTGACGAGCGCGCGTCAGGCTAGCAAGCAGCGGCACGGGAGCCGAAATCCCGGCCCGCGGACGACCGACGGGCGAGTGTCAGTGGCGGATGTCAGGCTGAAATCACGCAGGACCGCCGCGAAGGGAATCGTCATGATCACTACTGACTTCGTACCGGGCTCCCCGTGCTGGCTGGATCTCGGCGCCCCCGACGTCGAGGTCGCGGCGGCCTTCTACCGAGCCGTGTTCGGCTGGCGGGCCGAACCGTACGGTGACCAGGGCGCCGGCGGATACACCCTGTTCCGGCTCGACGGGAAGGTGTCCGCCGGGGTCGGCCCGCTCCCCGCGGACCGGGCCCGCTCCGCCTGGACGCTCTACTTCCACACCCCCGACGCGGACGAGACGGTCAAGACGGTGGAGCAGGCGGGCGGCGCGGTCCTCTCCCCGCCGGTCGACGTCGGCGCGGGCGACGGCCGGTTCGCCCGGCTCGCGGACCCGCAGGGTGCGGAGTTCGCCGTCTGGCAGCCCGGGCGGTATCCGGGCTTCGAAACCGCGGACGGCGCGGGCAGCCTGGGCTGGACCGAGCTCTACACCACGGACGCGGCCGCCGCGCAGACCTTCTACCGGACCGTCTTCGACTGGGGCACCCAGGACATGCCCCTCCCGGGAGGCGGCGGCACCTACACCCTCCTGCGCCCCGCGAACTGCAGCGACGAGCGGATGCACGGCGGCCTCATGGGCGTCCCCACCGATCTGCTCGGCCCCGCGGGGAAGCCGTACTGGCACCCGGTGTTCGGCTCCCACGACTGCGATGCCACCGTCGGCCTGGTGACGGGCAACGGCGGCACGCTGTCGATGGGCCCGGAGACCGCCGAGGGCGTCGGCCGGCTGGCGGTCTGCAACGACCCGTCCGGCGCGGAGTTCGTCGTCCTCACCCCACAGGGCGCGCTCTGACGGCACCGCCTGTGAGACGTCGGCCGCCGACCGGTCCTGCCCGCTTCCGACCCGTGTGTCGCACCCCCCGCTTACACTGACTGCTCCGAGGCTGAACAGGGGGCGGGATGAACACCGGTGTCAGCAGGCTGACCCTCGATCTGGCAGGCGCGTCGGACACCGATGCGGACGAACTCCAGGCGCTCGGCGAGCAGTTGCGCCGCGCCCTGCTGGAACTCGACGTCGAGGACGTGCGGTTGGCCCGGCCGGGCACGGCGGCTCCCGAGGGCGCCAAGCCGGGCGAGGCCCTCGCGGTCGGAGCGCTCGTCGTCACCACCGCCCCGCTGCTGGTCCGCCAGGTGCTCCAGCTCGTCGACACCTGGCTGCGCAACCGCCCGCTGCGCAGCGTCAAGGTCGAACTCGACGGCGCGGTCATCGAGTTGGGCCACGCCTCCGCCGAGGACCAGCGCCGCCTGATCGACGCGTTCGTGGAGGCGAGGACCCAGCAGGCCGGAACTTCCCCGTCCGGGGAGTGAAAGGTGTCCGGTTTCCCGACCGGCCGCAGGGACGCACTGCTGATCGCCACGGGCAGGTACGAGAGCCCCGCGCTGAAACCACTGCGCTCGCCCCGCCAGGACTGCGAGGGCCTGGCCGCCGTCCTTCGTGACCCGGCCATCGGCGGCTTCGCCGTCCAGCAACTGGTGGACGGCGCCTCGTACGAGGTCAAGCGCGCGCTGGAGCAGTTCTTCCGCAACCGCGGCCGGGACGACCTGCTGCTGCTCCACCTCTCCTGCCACGGCATCAAGGACGACGAGGGCCATCTGTCCTTCGCCGCCCGGGACACCGACAAGGACCTGCCGGCCTCCACGGCCGTACCGGCCGCCTTCCTGCACGACCAGATGGCGCGCTGCCGGGCCCGCACCATCGTGGTGCTGCTGGACTGCTGCTACAGCGGGGCGTTCCTGCCCGGCGCGAAGGGCGACGACTACGTCCAGGTCCGCGAGGAGCTGGCCGGCCACGGCCGCGCCATCCTCACCGCGACCAACCGCACCGAGTACGCCTGGGAGGGCGACCACTTGGAGACCGCCGCGCCGCAGCCCTCCCGCTTCACCGGCGCCCTGATCGAGGGCCTGCGCAGCGGCGACGCGGACGCCGACCAGGACGGCCGGATCACGGTCACCGAGCTGTACGAGTACGCCTTCGAGTATCTGCACCACACCGGCGCGCGGCAGCGCCCCCAGATGTGGGCCGACCTGGAATACCGGGTCACCCTCGCCAGGACCGCCAACGCCCGGAGCACGCCGGCGGAGGCGGCCTTCGCCGCGGCAGGGACCACCGCCGGAGAGGCGTCCGCCGCCCCCGCACCCCCACCGGGCGCCCCGGTCGAGGGCCCACCGCCGCCGACCCCGGGACTGTTCGGGCGGCTCAAGGACGCGTTCAACGGCGTGGAGAGCGGGCCCCCCGCCGCTCCGCCGCGCTCCCGGCGCCCCCGCCGCGGCCAGGACTACGTGCTCAGGGTGGAGTTCCCGCTGATCGAAACGGCCCTGGGCACCCTCAAGGACATTGATCTCGAGACCGCCAAGGTCTGCGACACCTGCCGGGGCGAAGGCGCGGCCGCCGGCACCCCGGTGTACCCGTGCGACCCGTGCGCCGGCACCGGGGAAGCCATCGGGACGTCGCCCGAGGGCGGCCCCCTTCCGTGCTCCGCCTGCGACGGGGACGCCGTGCGCATCCCGTCACCGTGCCAGGAGTGCGGCGGCGCGGGACGGGTGCGCGTCCGACGGTCCATCACCGTCAAGGTTCCCGGGGGCGTCGACCACGGCACCCGGATCCAGCTCGCCGGCGAGGGCGAGGTCGGCCCGGGCGGCGGCCCGCCCGGTGACCTGTACCTGGAGGTCGTCGAACTCGTGCACCCGGAGCTGGTGCGCCGCGGCGACGACCTGCACGTGACCCGGCGCCTCACCCGCGCACAGGCGCGCCGCGGTTGCACGATCCAGGTACCGACCCTCGAGGGCCCCAAGTCCGTCCGCGTCCCCGCCGAGACGCGCTCGGGCCTGACCCTGCGCCTCGCCGGACACGGCACGATGCACCTGCGCGGCGGCGGCCGCGGAGACCTCCTGGTCCGCCTCGAAACAGGCGACAACAGCAACGGCCGCTCCCCGCACGGCCGTTAGCGCCACGGGACGTCAGCGGGCCGGACGGAGGCCGGGCAGCGTCGCCCCCACCCCGCCCCTCACACCCGCACGCGCTGCCACTGGCCCCGCTGCCGCCACTCGCCGTCGTCGCGCGCCCAGCTCGTCACGAGGGCGGCGACCTCGTCGTGCCCCTTCATGGCGTAGGGCGGCCCGACGACGGCGCGGAAGTGCTGGTCGGGTCCGCCGTCCCGGTGCTCCACCAGGCAGCTCCCGTCCTCCGCGAGGTGGACCTGGATGTAGTGCTGCTCCGGATCGCGGCCGTCCGCACGCTCCACGACGAGGAACGGGAACGTCAGATTCAGCTCGCTGAGCAGGTCGTACAGCTGCTCCGCGTCGGGGCTGTCGTGCACGGTGCCGTCGGCGGTGAGGGCGCGGGTGGCGGTCACGAGGCATCCTCGGGGCGCAGCACCGACCGCTCGGCCAGCGCGGCGAGGTCGTCACCGGTCGTCGGCCGGGAACCGTCCGGCCCGTGCACCGTCAGCTCGGCCCCGCACTCGGCCCGGAACACGGCACCGAGGCGGTTCTCCCACTCGACGAGGCTGCCGGGGGACCCGGGCAGCAGGGACAGTTCGTGCCGCAGCACGTCCAGCGTCGCCAGGCCGCGGTCCGGGCCCTCGCTGTGGCTCCCGGTGCGTTCGTTGCGGTAGCGCATCCGCAGGAAGGGCACCGGGTCGCGGCGCAGCTTCGTCGGCTGCAGGCCCCGGTCGAACTGGTGGCGTGCCTCCGCGAGCGTCTCGGACCCGGAGAACTCCTGGCGCCAGCCGGGGAAGAGGGCCACCGTCGCCTTGTGGAGGTCGGCGTCCTCCTGCCCGTGGTACTCGTGCACGTCGGGCCCGACGGCCGCGACCACGTCGAAGTCCCATCCGGGGCAGGCGAGCCCGTCCAGCACCACGAGCGGACGCTCGCCGTCCAGCAGCCGGTCCGCCCCGTCGCGGGCCAGTTCCAGCACGGCGCGGGCCAGCGCCGGGTCGTACTCGCCCATGACGCGCATCTCCAGGACGCGGCCCCCCGCGACCACGGCGTCGAACGAGAAGATCATGCGTGACCAGTGCCAGGCGTCCGGCACGCCGGCTACGGGCTCGGCGCCGGGCTGGCCGGCCAGCTTCGACGTCAGGTCCATGGTGGGGCTCCTCTGGTTCGGGCCCCTGCTCAGGTGCAGGAGTAGTTCGGGCCGGTGTTCTGGCTGTACGTAGCGGTCATCTTGCCTCCGCCGCTGGAGTTGTCCTTGCGGGACATGGGCTCCATGTTATTGGCGTCGTTGTAGAAGTCGTTGCGGGTGGCACGGTCGGAGTCGTGGCCCGTCTTGTTCCAGTGGTCGACGACCGGGTGCAGATGCTCGTAGGTGAGCTGGTCCTTGCCGCCCGGCACCGGTTCGCCCTTGGAATTGAACCAGGTGAGCTGGTCCCGCGGGATCCGGTCGCCGGCCTGCGGATGGCCGGCCGGGAAACGGGGCGCGCCGCCCTGCGCCTGGCCCTCGACCGTCCACTTGGCCGTCATCGCGTCGTGCGTCGACTGCCGGTAGCTGCTGGGGTATTCGGTGTCGCGGTTGTGGGTGGCCGGACCGTTCGGGTTCGGCAGGAAGCGGCCGTTCGGCCCGCGCTGCGGGGTCAGCCCCAGGGGGTCGGAGACGGTGAACGGGTTGTCGACGTAGGCGTAGTGGTTGGGGGCCGCCACCAGCCCCAGCGGGTCGGGGGTGAGGTAGCGGGCGGTCTCGGGGTCGTAGTGGCGGAAGTAGTTGTAGTTCCACCCGGTCTCGGCGTCGGCGTACTGGCCGGGGAAGCGCAGCGGGCAGGCGTCCCCGCTGCCCTCGCCGACCGGTACGCCCCAGGCGGTGGTGCGCAGCCGCCAGGTGATCTCCCCGTCGGGCGTGACGAGTTCGGTGGGGGCGCCCGAGACATCGGTGACCACGGTGTGGAAGGCGCGGCGGCCCCCGGCGTGCACGACGGTCTGGGTGAGCGGGCGGTGGGTGCCGGAGTGGTAGTCCCACGCGGTGGCGGTGCCGTCCGACGTCACCTGCTCCGCGAGCCGGGTGCCGTCCCAGACGAAACGAATCTCCTCGGCCGGCTGCCCCGCCCCGTCGAGGCGCCGCTTGGCGGTGCGCCGCCCCGCGGTGTCGTACTCGTACGTCCAGTGCGTGCCGTCGGCCAGCACGGCGTCCGTGAGCTGGTTCGCCGTGTTCCAGGTGAAACTGGCCGTGCGGGTCTGGCCGTTGAGGAGGCGGGTGGTGCGGCGCACCAGCCGGCCGTCCTCGTCGTACGTGTAGGAGTGGCGTCCGCACCGCTCCAGACGGTTGCCGGTGAACGCCCGCTCGGTGTCGGCCGCCCCGTCGCCCGGGGTGTCGGCGTGGGTGAGGTTGCCGGCGCTGTCGTAGGCGTAGGTCTCGCTCCAGCCCTGGGCGCGCACGGCGGTGACCCGGCCGTCCGGGTCGAGCTCGAAGCTGCGGGTGCCGCCCGCCGAGTCCGTGATGCCGCGGAGGTGGCCGTCGGAGCGGTAGGCGTAGGCGCGGTGCTGGAGGGTGTCGGCGTCGCGGGTGACGGACTGGGAGCTGAGCCGCCCCGCGGCGTCCCACTCCTGCGCCAGGACGAGACCGGGCCCGATGAGCCGCCGCACCTCCCGGTCGGCGTCGTCGAAGGTGAAGTCCACCCGGTCGCCACCGACGTCCAGGGCGGCCGGCCGGCCAGCGGTGTCGTACGACCACGTGGAGAGCACCCCGCTCGGGGTGCGCCGGCTGGTGCGCCGCCCCAGCGCGTCGTACGTCCACGTCGTGGTGCGGCCGTCGATGTCCTCGGTGACCTTGCGGCCGAGGACGTCGTAGGTCTGGGTGACGGTGGTGGTGGCGTTGGCGGACCGCAGCAGGCAGCCGGCCGGGTCGTACGCGAAGGTGGCGACGCCGTCGGCCGAGTGCTCCTCGACGGTGCGGCCCAGTTCGTCGCGGACGAACACCGTGGTCAGGCCCGCGGCGCCGGTGCGGGTGGCGAGTTCACCGGTGGGATCGGGCCGGTACGCGACGGACCGGCCCTGGAAGTCGCGCTCCCCGACGAGGCGGCCGACCGCGTCGTACTCGTAGTCCCAGGTGTGGCCGCGCGGGTCGGTGACAGTGGTGAGCCGCAACTCGGTGTCGTGCGCGAAGGCGTGGGTGGTCCCGTCGGGGGTGGTGCGGGTGACGGGGGTGCCGAAGTGGGTGTACGTGTACCGGGACACCTGGCCGAGGCGGTCGGTGTGGGCCACCAGGTTGCCCTCGCCGTCCCACTCCCAGGTCTCGGTCGCGCCGTCGGCGTACTCCCGCCACGCCGGCTTGCCCTCCCCGGTCCAGCCGAAGCGTTCGGTGCGTCCGCCGGCGTCGGTGAAGACACTGACCCGGCCGAACGCGTCGCGCTCGACGACGGTGGTGTGGCCCAGCGGATCGGTGACCGCCACCGGCAGGCCGGCCGGATCGCTCGCGACCCTGCGGGTGTGGCCCAGGGCGTCGGTGACCGCGGACAGCCTTCCGCAGTCGTAGGCGAAGGTGGTGACGGCGCCGGCCGGGTCCGTGGTGCGGACCTGGTTGCCGCGGTCGTCGTACTCGTGCCGCCAGGTCGCGCCGTCCACCTCGACGATCTCGACGGGCAGGCCCAGCGCGTCGTAGGTGGCGCGGGTCGTGCGGCCGTCCGGGCGGGTGACGGTGGCGAGATTGCCCTCGTCGTCATAGGTGTAGCTGCTGGTGTGCCCGAGCTCGTCGGTGACCGAGGCGAGCAGGTCCGGGCCGGTCCAGGTGCGGTGCGTGCGGTGGCCCGCGGCGTCGGTCCAGCCGGTGAGGCGCCGCTGCTCGTCGTAGTGGTAGACGGTGGTGCGGCCGAGGGAGTTGGTGTAGCTGTTGGCGCGGTTGAGGCGGTCGTAGGAGAGCGTGCAGGAGAGGTAGCCGTCCGAGCCGGTGCCCCGCACGCAGCGGTCCGCGCCGTCGTACTCCCAGCGGTACCAGCCGCCGTTGCGGTCGACCCGCTCGACGATGCGCCCCGACGCGTCGTACACGAAGCGCGTGGTGTGGCCGAGCGCGTCGGTGACCCCGGTGAGGTCGCCGTCGTCGTAGCCGTAGCGCCGCAGCACCGTGCCGGCCTCGCCGTCCTCGGTGCCGAGGAGGCGGAGGGCCACCACGCGGCCGCCCTCGGTGTCGACGGCGATGCGGTAACCGCCGCTGTGCCGGATCTCGAACGGCGTGCCGTCGTCGTCGCGCCAGATGTCGACCCGGTGGCCGTTGCGGTCGGATAACGCCTGCAGCGGGAGGGTGATCCGGCCGGCCGCGGCGTCCGCCCTGGTCACCGAGGCCGGCATGAAGTGCAGGGTGTGCCCGGTGGCGCGGTCGGTGACCAGGATCTCACCGGCCGGTGTCCCGTCCCAGCGCAGCTCCCGGCGGGGGCCGTGGTGGGGGAGGACGGCGGCGTCCGGGGCCGGCACGTCGTAGGAGAGCAGCATGCCGTCGGCGGTGGCGAGGACGAGGCCCCGCTCGTCGGCCTCCAGGCGCTGGTCCAGGGTGGAGGCCCAGGAGCCGCCGAACCACTGGCCGCACCGGTAGGACGACAGGTGGGTGCGCTCGACGACGAGGTCGAGCAGGCCGGGCAGCCGCACGTCGGTCTCGGTGAGGATCATCTCGCCCGACACCAGGTCGATGGGGTCGCCGCCCTTGCAGCGGCCGCCCGCCGGCTTGGACGAACCCACCCCGTCCCGGTTCACCCCGTCCCGCAGCGAGGGATCGCCCTCACCCGGTCGCCCCGAACCCGGGCCCTTCAAGGGGCCCTTGGGCCCGCCGCCCTCCGGCCCGGACGAGGGGTGCGGTGACGAGGCGGGGGAGGTGTGGGGCGCCTTGGGCGTGTCGCCGTGCCGGCCCTTGAGGATGTCGTCCATGTGCGACGCGTGCTTGGCGTCGGTCTCGGCGTGGTTCTTCGCCACCTGCCGCAGGCGGTCACCGGTGTCGTGATAGAGGTTCTTGACGGCCTTTCCGGCATCCTCGCCGAGCGTTCTGCCGAGCCGCACGGCGCCGTCCTCCAGCGCCTTGACGATACGGTTCGTCACGCGAAACTCACCCCGCTCAGCTTGCTCTTGAAGTCCTCGGCATGCGCCGCCACCGTCTCGGCGTGCTTGCTCAGCGCCTGCGAGCGGGCGTGCAACTCCTCGGGGTGGACGGAGAAGTGCTCACCCGCGCCACCGGCGGGCACGCCCAGGGCCTTGGCGGTGCTCTCGAAGACGAGCCCGCTCACCGCCTTGCCCACCACCTCGACGAGCGGGGTGATGGCGGCCTCGATCACCTGGCCGATGACGTACTGCTCCAGCTGCTGTTCCAGATAGCTCGTCGCCTTGCGGGCCGCCGCGATGATGCCGGCCTCCGCGACCTCGGCGAGCCCGAAGGTGAAGGCCGCGGCGGCCTGGTCCGCGATGAACGTCACGGCCAGCGCGACGAGTTCACCGATGGCGGCCGCCTTCATGCCGACGATGACACCGGCCGCGGCGTCCAGGGCGGTCGCCACCGTGTGGCACGCGGCCACGAGTTCGTTCATGTGCCCGGACGACATCTGGCCCCACTTGGCCATCAGGGCGTCGTAGGAAGCCCCTTGGTAGATCTCGGACAGCTGCTCCACGGACGAGGTGGCGTCCTGGTGGCTCTGCTGGACGTTGTTCCCGAAATCCCTTACGTGACCTGCGAATTCGCGGACCTTGTCCTCGTTGACGTTCGGCCAGTGGACCCCGATGAAGTCGAGGAACGACACCACGGCGTCGGGTAATTCCAGTGCCATGGAGTCCCCCTGAATGAGATCGCGTCAGCCCCGTCGTTGCAACGTAGCGCCGCGGATCAAAGGGGAGGTCATCGGATGGTCAGTTTTGTTCCACGCTCGGGACTTTGCCCTGGCCGGCTCGAAAGTCGAGGAAACGCCGACGGCCCCCTTCCGGTCCCGCGTCGGGGCGGGTCGGAAGGGGGCCGTCGGGGTTCGTCGGTCAGATGTCCCGGAAGATCTCGATCTGCGCCCCGATCGAGTTCAGGCGTTCCGCCAGGTCCTCGTAGCCGCGGTTGATGACGTAGACGTTGCGCAGGACGGAGGTGCCCTCGGCGGCCATCATGGCGAGGAGGACGACCACCGCGGGGCGCAGGGCCGGGGGGCACATCATTTCCGAGGAGCGCCAGCGGGTGGGGCCGTCGACCAGGACGCGGTGCGGGTCGAGGAGTTTGACCTGGGCGCCGAGGCGGTTGAGGTCCGTGAGGTAGATGGCGCGGTTGTCGTAGACCCAGTCGTGGATGAGGGTCTGGCCCTGCGCGCTGCCCGCGATGGCCGCGAAGAAGGGGACGTTGTCGATGTTGAGGCCCGGGAAGGGCATGGGGTGGATCTTGTCGAGCGGGGCCTGGAGTTTGGAGGGGCGGACGGTCAGGTCGATCAGCCGGGTGCGGCCGTTGTCGGCGGCGTACTCGGTGCTGCGCTCGTGGTCCAGGCCCATCTCCTCCAGGACGGCGAGCTCGATCTCCAGGAACTCCACGGGTACGCGGCGGATCGTCAGTTCCGACTCGGTGACGACTGCCGCCGCCAGCAGGCTCATCGCCTCGACCGGGTCCTCGGAGGGCGCGAAGTCCACATCGCGTTCGATGTGCGCGGCGCCGTGGACGGTGAGGGTGGTGGTGCCGATGCCGTCGACGCGTACGCCCAGCTCCTCCAGGAAGAAGCACAGGTCCTGGACCATGTAGTTGGAGGAGGCGTTGCGGATGACGGTGACGCCGTCGTGCCGGGCGGCGGCCAGCAGCGCGTTCTCGGTGACGGTGTCGCCGCGTTCGGTCAGTACGATCGCGCGCTTGGGGGCGACATCGCGGTCGACCTCGGCGAGGTAGGTGCCGTCGGTCGCGGTGATCTCCAGCCCGAAGTGGCGCAGCGCCGTCATGTGGGGGGTCACGGTCCGGGTGCCGAGGTCGCAGCCGCCCGCGTACGGCAGCTTGAAGTGGTCCATCCGGTGCAGCAGCGGGCCGAGGAACATGATGACGCTGCGGGTGCGGCGGGCGGCCTCGGTGTCCATCGAGTCGAGGTCGAGCTCCGCGGGCGGGACGATTTCCAGGTCGTTGCCGTCGTTGATCCAGCGGGTGCGGACGCCGATGCTGCCCAGCACTTCGAGGATGCGGTAGACCTCCTCGATGCGGGCCACCCGGCGCAGCGTGGTGCGCCCCGCGTTCAGCAGCGTGGCGCACAGCAGCGCGACGCAGGCGTTCTTGCTCGTCTTGACGTCGATGCTGCCCGACAGCCGCCGGCCGCCGACGACCCGCAGATGCATCGGCCCGGCATAGCCGAGCGACACGATTTCGCTGTCGAGTGCCTCACCGATTCGGGCGATCATCTCAAGGCTGATGTTTTGATTCCCGCGCTCGATGCGGTTGACGGCGCTCTGGCTCGTGCCCAGCGCCTCCGCGAGTTGGGATTGCGTCCAGCCACGGTGCTGGCGCGCGTCGCGGATGAGTCGGCCGATGCGTACGAGGTAGTCGTCTGCCATGCGGCGACCGTATCTCAGATATGAGATGGGTGTGCAATTGCCGGCAACCGGGTTGTTCTCCTACTATGCGAACAACTGAGAGGTGGTCACCAAGCTCATGAAGAGTTCTCCGCGCCCCGCTCCACGGCCAACCGGCCGCCCCTGGCCGCTGATTGCCGCCGCCCCGTTCTCCGCTGTGCTTGCGGCGACGGTCGTGGTCTATGTCTCTGTTTCCGCCCGTTTGCCCGATCCGCTCGCCACGCATTTCGGCGCGGATGGGCGAGCCGACGGGTTCACCTCCCCGCAGGGCTTTCTGACGGGCAGCCTCGCCGTGCTCCTCGTGCTCGGGACCGGCCTCGGGCTGCTGGTCCGGCTGGGAAAGTCCTCGGCGGGCACGCCCTGGCTGATCTCCGGCGGCTTCGCCACGGCCGCCCTGCTCGGCTACCCCATCTGCCTGACCCTGCTCGGCAACGCCGGTGCCCCGGACGGCGCGGCCGTCCGGCTGCCGATGTGGCAGATGGCCGTGGCGCTCGGGCTCGCCGTGGCGGCCGGCGCGCTGGGGCGGTTGCTGGCCGGGCCCGCGCCCCGCCCCGCCGGGCCGACCGAGGGCGAGGCGCCCCGGCTCGATCTTCCGGGTGCGACGACCGCCGGCTGGTCACGCACCATCAGCTCACCGCCGCTGGTCGCGCTCGGCGTCCTGGTCTGTGCCGGCGGGCTCGTCGGCATCCTCGGCGGCGAGGCGTTCATCGGGATCGCGCTCCTGGTCACCGGGGTGGTGGCCGTCGCCGTCAGCTCCGTACGGGTGACCGTCGACCGCCGGGGACTGACCCTGGCGCCTACGCTGCTGTCCGCCGCCCGGATCCGCTTCCGGCGCATCGCACCGGACCGGGTGGCCGAGGCCACCAGCCGCCGGATCGACGTCTTCGCGGAGTTCGGCGGCTGGGGCTACCGCGTCCGGCCGGACCACAGCGGGCTCGTGCTGCGCTCCGGCGACGGCCTGGTGCTGCGGCTCACCGGCGGCCGCCGCCTCATGGTGACGGTCGACGACGCGGCGACCGCCGCCGCACTGCTCAACACGTATGCGGACCGCGCGCGTTCGCGGCAAGGAGGCTGACGTGCTCTTCCGGGTCGATCCGGGTTCGTCCGTCCCGCTCGGCGACCAGATCGCGGCCTCGGTCCGCGGGGCCATCGCCGACGGCACGGTGCACACCGGGGAGCGGCTGCCGGCCGCCCGTGAACTCGCCGCGTCCCTCGGCGTGAACGTGCACACCGTGCTCCGCGGCTACCAGCGCCTCAAGGAGGAAGGGCTGATCGAGCTCCGCCGCGGGCGCGGCGCGGTGGTCACCGGCGCGGCCTCCCCGGCCCGCGCCCGCCTGGGCGAGACGGCCGAGCGGCTGATCGCGGAGGCCCGCCACCTGGGGCTGTCCGACGAGGAGATCGTGACGGTCGTGCGGCTGGGACTGGCCGGGCGCTGACCGGTGGCGCCGTGCGCCCGTACCGTCCGTGTCAGTCCGGCGCGCGCAGACCGTGTACCTGGGGCGAGAGCAGGGCGGCGGCCGAGGCCAGCACGACCAGCGCCGCGCAGCCGGCCAGCGCGTGGCCGACGCCGATCCGCGCCGCGACCGGCCCGGCGACCAGCAGTCCCAGCGGCGCGAAGGCCAGTGAGCCGAACCAGTCGTACGAGCTGACGCGGGAGAGCGCCGCCTCCGGGACCTCCCGCTGGAGGGTGGTCGCCCACAGCACGCCGAAGATGTCGGACGCGACGCCCGCACCGCACATGGCCAGTGCGATCAGCGGCACCGGCGCACGCACCGCGAGCAGCGCGAGCGGCACGGCGAGCGGGAACGTGGCGACCACGGCGACGAGCAGCGGCCGGCGGACCCGGATGCGGGCGGCCAGCCCGGCGCCGGCCACGGTGCCCAGCGCCTGCGCGGCGACGATCAGGGACCAGGCGCGCGCCCCGCCCAGATCGCGTTCGGCCGCCAGCGGACCGAGCACCCCCGCGTTGGCGTTGAGCGCGGCGACCACCACCGCGTACTGCGCCACCACCGCCCACAGCCACTGGCGTCCGCTGAACTCCCGCCAGCCGTCCCGGAGTTCGGCCCACCCCGACGTCCCCGTACGGGGCCGCGCGGGCAGCCGGAGACCTCGGATGAGGGCCGCGCTCACCAGGAACGACGCGGCGTTGAGGGCCAGTGCCCAGCCGGCGCCGACGAGGGCGACGGTCACCCCGGAGAGCGCCAGCCCCAGCAGCATGGCGCCGTTCATCCCGACCCGCAGCAGCCCGTTCGCCTGCTGGAGCCGCCCGGCGGGCACGAGGAGCGGAATGACGCCGTCCATCGCGGGGGAGAACAGCGCGGTGGCGGTGCCCGCGAGCACCGCCAGCAGACAGAGCGCCCACAGCGGTGCGTGCCCCGTCAGCACCATCGCGGCGAGCCCCGCGTAGGCGGCGGCGCCGACGAGATCGGCGAGCACCATCACCCGGGAACGGGACATCCGGTCCGCGATCACCCCGCCGACCAGGACGAACGCCAGCTGCGGCACCGCCTGGCACGCCAGTACCAGCGACAGCTGCCCCGGCCCGGCTCCCGGCAGCGCCAGCACCGCGAAGGACAACGCGACCCGGGCGAAGCCGTTCCCGAGCACGGAGAGCGTGCGGGCGGCGACGAGCAGCACGAACCGGCGTTCGCGCCAGAGACCGGGCGGGGCGGCGGACGGCGGGGGAGACGTCGAGGGCGGGGAGGGGGACGGGAGTGGAGGTGGGGACTCGGGCGCGGGTTCCGGTAAGGCCGTCACGGCGGCAGCGTAGAAGCCGGCGGGTCCACCGGCCAGACCGGCGTGACCGGGCGCCGGCCGTCGCGGAGCGTTGCCCTAGATTGACCGGGTGACCACGCGCCCTTCCCCCGACCCTTCCCCCCGGCCCCGTCTCCTCGCCCGCCCCCGCGCCCTCGCGCTCGGCGCCGTGCCCGCCGTCGCGCTGCTGGCCGTCGCGGCGTTCGCGCCGCTGCCGTACTCCGTCGCGCGGCCCGGGCAGACCACCGACGTGCTCGGGGTGTACCGCGGCACCGAGGTCATCTCCGTCAGCGGTGCTCCGGTGCGCAGGACGAGCGGTCAGCTGCGGATGGCGGCGATCCGGGCCACCGGGCCGCATGTCGGCGCGAGCCTAAGCGAGTTGGCCGACGGCTGGTTCCGTACCGACCGGGCCGTGATGCCCAGGGAAGCGGTGTTCCCGTCCGGCAAGTCCGACGAGGCGGTCGCGCGGCACAACACCACGGAGATGAAGTCCTCGCAGCGCGCCGCCACTTCGGCCGCGCTCCGGCTGCTGAAGCAGGACCCGCGGCGGGTGAGGGTGAGGCTGACGCTCGACGACGTGGGCGGCCCCAGCGCCGGCCTGATGTTCTCGCTCGGCATCGTCGACAAGCTGGCCGGCGACGGCAGCGGCGGCGATCTCACCGGCGGCCGCACCATCGCCGGGACGGGGACGATCGACGCCGACGGGACGGTCGGCCCGGTCGGCGGAGCGGCGCTGAAGACCCGGGCGGCCGAGCGGGACGGGGCGAGCGTCTTCCTCGTACCGAAGGCGGAGTGCGCGCAGCTGCAGCCCGCCCCGGACGGACTGCGACTGGTGCCCGTCACCACCCTCCGGGACGCGGTCCACGCCCTGCGCGCGCTGGCCGGGGGCGGCCGGGTCCCGAGCTGCTGACGGACGCCGGCCGGCCGCTCGCCCGTCGGCCGCCCCGTGCCCGCCCGCGGCGCCTCACTCGTCGAGGAGCGTGAGGTCCACCCGCCGCAGCCGCGCCGGGTCGGCCAGGATGTTGATCTCGACGATCCTGCCGTGCGCGACGGTGAAGCCCATCACGGAGAACGGCTGCCCGTCCCGCGTGGTGACCAGCCCCGGGCCGCCGTTGACCAGCGCGGGCCGCCCCGCCAGGGCGAACCGGGAGAAGGTCAGCGCCTGTTCGGCCACCGCCCGCGCCCCGCGCACCAGCTTGGTCAGCCCACCGGACGCGGCGCCGGCGTCGGCGCGCAGCAGCACGTCCGGGTCGAGGACCGCGAGCAGGGCCTCGAAGTCCCCGCCGCGCGAGGCGGCGAGGAAGGCGTCGACCACCTCCTGCCGGCGGGCCGGATCGGGGTCCGGGGCCGGGGCGGTCCCCTGGACGCGGCGGCGGGCCCGGCTGGCGAGCTGCCGGGCGGCGGCCGGCGTGCGCTCGACGATCGGCGCGATCTCGTCGAAGGGCATCGCGAACATGTCGTGCAGGACGAACGCGAGCCGTTCGACCGGGGACAGCGTCTCCAGGACGACGAGCAGCGCCAGCCCGACCGAGTCGGCCAGCAGCGCCTGGTGCTCCGGGTCGGCGGGGTCCGCACGGAGCACCACCGGCTCGGGAACCCGCACGTCGAGCGGGTCCTCGCGCCGGGCCCTGCGCATCCGCAGCTGGTCCAGGCACACCCGGCCGACGACCGTGGTCAGCCAGCCGCCCAGGTTCTCCACCTCGTCGGCGCCGGAGCGGTTCAGCCGCAGCCAGGCTTCCTGCACGGCGTCCTCGGCCTCGCTGAGCGAGCCCAGCATCCGGTAGGCCACCGCCCGCAGATGGCTCCGGTTCTCCTCGAACCGCTCCGCCAGCCACTCGTGGTCGTTCATCTCTCTCCTGCTCCCCGTCGAGGCCCGTCACGGTGTTGACGGCCGGCGGCGCCCGGATGTGACACGTCCGCCGCCCCAGCCGCTGACCGGGTGATCGCCGACCCCGCCCGCCTCCGGCGGCTGGGCCTCGCCGTGCTGTACGGGTGACCCTCCGCTCGGCCACCCGGCCGGTCCGCGGCCCGGGCTCGGGGCCCCGCTTTCCTACCGCTGCTGCTCCTCGCCGGCGGCCTCGCCGCGGTGCCGGTCGCCTACGACGAGGCGTTCCGGGCGACCGCGCACGAGTCCCACCACGAGATCCGGGCACAAGCCGAACGCAAGGCGCCGCCGCCGTCGCCCGACGGCCGCTGGCGGCCGGGCGACGGCCCGGGGCGGGCGGCGCGGGAATCCGGGTGTGACCGGACCGGGGAAGTCAGGGCATGACCCGGCCGCAACGATGTACTAGAGTTATCTCGACATCGAGATATCTACCGAGGCGCACCGCAGCCGCGCTGCATCGTCGGTCCAACGGTAAGGGTTACCTAACTTAGCCTTACCTTAGCGGATCGGTGACCCGTCGTGGCGGCAGGATGTGGTGGAACGCGCACATATATGAAGGAGACTGTCGTGTCGGCGAACAGCTTCGACGCCCGCAGCACGCTGCGCGTGGGCGACGAGTCGTACGAGATCTTCAGGCTGGACAAGGTCGAGGGCTCTGCTCGCCTTCCCTACAGCCTCAAGGTTCTTCTGGAGAACCTGCTCCGCACCGAGGACGGCGCGAACATCACCGCCGACCACATCCGGGCGCTCGGTAGCTGGGACTCGCAGGCCCAGCCCAGCCAGGAGATCCAGTTCACGCCGGCCCGCGTGATCATGCAGGACTTCACCGGTGTGCCGTGCGTCGTGGACCTCGCGACCATGCGTGAGGCCGTGAAGGAGCTGGGCGGCGACCCGGCGAAGATCAACCCGCTGGCGCCGGCCGAGCTGGTCATCGACCACTCCGTGATCGCCGACAAGTTCGGCACGAAGGACGCCTTCGGCCAGAACGTCGAGCTGGAGTACGGCCGCAACAAGGAGCGCTACCAGTTCCTGCGCTGGGGCCAGACCGCCTTCGACGAGTTCAAGGTCGTCCCCCCGGGCACCGGCATCGTCCACCAGGTGAACATCGAGCACCTGGCCCGTACGGTCATGGTCCGCAACGGCCAGGCGTACCCCGACACCCTCGTCGGCACCGACTCGCACACCACCATGGTCAACGGCCTGGGCGTGCTGGGCTGGGGCGTCGGCGGCATCGAGGCCGAGGCCGCGATGCTCGGCCAGCCGGTCTCCATGCTCATCCCGCGCGTCGTCGGCTTCAAGCTGACCGGTGAGCTCAAGCCGGGCACCACCGCCACCGACCTCGTGCTCACCATCACCGAGATGCTGCGCAAGCACGGCGTCGTCGGCAAGTTCGTCGAGTTCTACGGTGAGGGCGTCGCCGCCACCTCGCTCGCGAACCGCGCCACCATCGGCAACATGTCGCCGGAGTTCGGCTCGACCGCCGCGATCTTCCCGATCGACGGCGAGACGCTCAACTACCTGAAGCTGACCGGCCGCAGCGAGCAGCAGGTCGCGCTGGTCGAGGCGTACGCCAAGGAGCAGGGCCTCTGGCTCGACCCGGCCGCCGAGCCCGACTTCTCCGAGAAGCTGGAGCTGGACCTGTCGACGGTCGTCCCGTCGATCGCCGGCCCGAAGCGTCCGCAGGACCGCATCGTCCTGGCCAACGCCGCCGAGCAGTTCAAGATCGACGTCCGCAACTACGTGGACTCGGTCGACGAGGCGGGCCAGGAGTCCTTCCCGGCCTCCGACGCCCCGGCCGTCGCCCCGAACGGCGCCCCGTCCAACCCGGTCACCGTGACCGCCCCCGACGGCTCGACGTACGAGATCGACCACGGCGCCGTCACCGTCGCCGCGATCACCTCCTGCACCAACACGTCGAACCCGTACGTGATGGTCGCCGCCGCGCTCGTCGCGAAGAAGGCCGTCGAGAAGGGCCTGACCCGCAAGCCGTGGGTCAAGACCACGCTCGCCCCGGGCTCGAAGGTCGTCACCGACTACTTCGACAAGGCCGGTCTGACGCCGTACCTGGACAAGGTCGGCTTCAACCTCGTCGGCTACGGCTGCACCACCTGCATCGGCAACTCCGGCCCGCTGCCGGAGGAGGTCTCCAAGGCCGTCAACGACCACGACCTCGCGGTCACGTCGGTCCTCTCCGGCAACCGGAACTTCGAGGGCCGCATCAACCCCGACGTCAAGATGAACTACCTGGCGTCCCCGCCGCTGGTCGTCGCGTACGCCCTCGCCGGTTCGATGAAGGTCGACATCACCAAGGACGCCCTCGGCGTCGACCAGGACGGCAAGCCGGTCCACCTCGAGGACATCTGGCCGACCGAGGCCGAGGTCAACGACGTCGTGGCGAACGCCATCGGCGAGGACATGTTCAACAAGTCCTACCAGGACGTCTTCGCGGGCGACGCCCAGTGGCAGGCCCTGCCGATCCCGACCGGCAACACCTTCGAGTGGGACGCCGAGTCGACCTACGTCCGCAAGCCCCCGTACTTCGAGGGCATGCAGCACGAGCCGGCCCCGGTCTCCGACATCTCCGGTGCCCGCGTCCTCGCCAAGCTGGGTGACTCGGTCACCACCGACCACATCTCGCCCGCCGGTGCCATCAAGGCCGACACCCCGGCCGGCAAGTACCTCACCGAGCACGGTGTGGAGCGTCGTGACTTCAACTCCTACGGCTCGCGCCGAGGCAACCACGAGGTCATGATCCGCGGTACGTTCGCCAACATCCGCCTGCGCAACCAGATCGCGCCGGGCACCGAGGGCGGCTACACCCGCGACTTCACGCAGGCCGATGCGCCGGTCTCGTTCATCTACGACGCCTCGCGCAACTACATCGACCAGGGCATCCCGCTGGTCGTCCTGGCCGGCAAGGAGTACGGCTCCGGCTCGTCCCGCGACTGGGCCGCCAAGGGCACCGCGCTCCTGGGCGTCAAGGCCGTCATCGCCGAGTCCTACGAGCGCATCCACCGCTCGAACCTCATCGGCATGGGCGTGCTCCCGCTCCAGTTCCCGGAGGGCGCCAGCGCCGAGGCCCTCGGCCTGACCGGCGAGGAGACCTTCTCCTTCACCGGTGTCGAGGAGCTGAACAACGGCACCACGCCGCGCACGGTCAAGGTCACCACCGACACCGGCGTCGAGTTCGACGCGGTCGTCCGCATCGACACCCCCGGTGAGGCGGACTACTACCGCAACGGCGGCATCATGCAGTACGTGCTGCGCAGCCTCATCCGCAAGTAAGTCGTCCCCGCGACGCCGGACGGGCCGCACTCCCTCGACCGAGGGGGTGCGGCCCGTCCGCGTACCGGTGGCCGGACGGCCCGGCCGTCAGAACATCAGGCGGTAGCTGCCGAACGAGCCGTGCGCCTTGACGGGCTTGGCGTACGGAGCGGACTCGTTGCCGGTGCCGCGGTAGATGTACAGGGTGCCGTCGCCGGCGCGGGCCAGCAGATCGGCGATGCCGTCACGGTTCACATCGCCGCTGGAGTGCAGGTAGTTGTAGCCGTTCCAGCCGGCGCCGATCCTCTTGCGGGCGGCGAACGGCGTCGTGGCGTTGCCGGTGCCCTTGTAGAGCCAGAGCACCCCTGCCTTGTCCCTGGCCACGAGGTCGGCACGGCCGTCACCGGTGAGGTCGCCCTGGCCGGCGAGCTGGGTGTAGCCGCCCCATCCGGCGCCGACGCGCACCCGCGGGGTCACCGTGCCGTCGGGACGGGCCAGGTAGACCCAGAGCACCCCCGCCTTGTCGACGGCGAGGATGTCCGACTCCTTGGCGCCGGCGACGTTGCCGGGGGAGAGGACCTTGGAGTAGATCTGCCAACCGCCGCCGATCGGGCGGGTCTTCACCCGGTCGTCGGCATCGGAGTAGGTGAACGACAGCTTGCCGTCGTTCATCCAGTAGTAGGTGGCGTCGCCGTAGCCGTCCTTGTCGTTGTCGACCTGGGCGGCGGCCTTGAGGTACTTGAAGTCCCCGATGTCGTCGCCGTCGAAGATCTTGTCGCGGGGGCCGAAGTTCCCCGTGCGGTCCGGCGCGTACATGAAGAGGCTGCCGTCCCGCTCCACGCCGTCCAGGACGAAGAAGAACGGGGTGTTGTACGCCGTTCCGGACGCTGCCGCGCCCCGGTCGGGGGTCGCCACCGCCGCGAGGCGGGAGGCGTCGGACGGCGTGGGGCTGTCGGCCAGCGCGGTGGCCGCGGCGGAGCCCGCCAGGGTCGTGGCGAGCGCGACGGCCGTGAGGCGGGCAAGGACGCGTCCGCGCCGACGGCCGAAGGGAAGTATCACCTGATGTCTCCCAGTATTCAGACAAGAGACGTGACGCGCCCCCATAAGGGACGCGTCACGTGATCAGCTGAATAGTTCCACAGGAACTCCACCAGTCAATCGGTTTACGGCGTTCCGAGCAGCTCGATCTCCGCCAGGGTGGCCGACGGGCCGTCGCTCACCAGGCGGTAGTGCTGGTACCGGCCGGGGTGCGGGACCCCGAACACCCGGGTCTGCCGGTCCCAGGTGAACCTCTCGCCGGAGCGGCGGTCCAGTTCCTGCCAGTGCCGGCCGTCGGCGGAGCCCTCCAGCCGCCAGGCGGCGGGGGCCGCGGTGCGGTCGGCCGAGGTCAGGGTGTACGAGGCGACCCCGGCGGGCCCGGCGAGGTCGGCCGTGGCGGTGGTGAACGCGGCAGCGGTGTCCGAGGTGTTGTCGAAGAGCGGCCCGGCTGCCGGGTCGGACACATCGGCCGGCGGTGTGGGCACCTTGTCGTCCTTGGTGAGCGAGGCCGGGGCGGCACCCGGGCCGCTGCCCCAGGCGGACGGCTCGGGGCCCATGGTGAATTCCAGGGTGCCGCCGCCGGCCAGGAGCCGGTGCGGCAGCGCGGTGGAATTCCACGGCTTGCCGTTGAACCGGAGCCCCTGGACGTAGATGTTCCGCGCGCTGTTGCGGGGCGCCTCGATGATGAGGTCGCGGCCGTTCTCCAGGTGGACGGTGGCCTTCGTGAACAGCGGTGAGCCGACCGCGTATTCACCCTGCCCCATCACCAGCGGATAGAAGCCGAGCGAGCTGAAGACGTACCACGCGGACATCTCGCCGTTGTCCTCGTCGCCCGGATAGCCCTGGCCGATCTCGCTGCCGAGGTAGAGCCGGGAGAGCGCCTCACGGACCTTCTCCTGGGTCTTCCAGGGCTGCCCCGCCGCGTCGTAGGTGTAGGCGATGTGGTGCGAGGGCTGATTGCTGTGCCCGTACATGCCCATACGGGTGTCCCGCGCCTCGGTCATTTCATGGATCACCCCGCCGTAGGAGCCGGCGAATTCCTTGGCGGCCGTCTCCGGCGTGGAGAAGTAGCCGTCCAGCTTCTTGGCCAGACCGGCGCGGCCGCCGTAGAGGTTGGCCAGCCCACGGGTGTCCTGCGGTGCGGTGAAGGCGAAGGTCCAGGCGTTGGTCTCGGTGTAGTCGTTGCCCCAGACGCGCGGGTCGAACCGGTCCGGGGAAAGGCGCCAGTTGCCCCGGGCGTCCTTGCCCTGGAAGAAGCCGACCTTGTCGTCGAAGAGCTTGACGTAGTTCTGGGCGCGGCCCAGGAAATACGCGGACTCCTCCTTGTAACGGGGCTTCTTGGTCTTCTCGTACAGCGCCTGGCCCATGCGGGCGATGCCGAAGTCGTTGAGATAACCCTCCAGCGCCCACGACATGCCCTCACGGGTGTCGGTGCTCGTATAGCCGAGGAAGGGGGAGGTGGCCATGCCCTTACGGCCGACACCGGAGTTCGGCGGGGCGACGGTGGCGTTCTTGACGGCCGCGTCATAAGCCGCCTCCGCGTCGAAGCGCACGCCCTTGACATAGGCGTCGGCAAACGCCACGTCGGAACTCGTACCGGTCATCAGGTCCGCGTAGCCGGGCGACGACCAACGGGAGATCCAGCCGCCGTCCTTGTACTGCTGGACGAACCCGTCGACCATCCTCCCGGCCCGCTTCGGGGTGAGCAGCGAATAGGCGGGCCACGTCGTCCGGTAGGTGTCCCAGAAGCCGTTGTTGACGTAGATCTCCCCGTCGACGATCTTCGATCCGGTCCGCGTCGGGGTGTCCTCGCCGGTCTGCGGCGAGAACGGGCTGGCGTACCGGCTGCGCGAACCGACCTTCTCGAAACCGGAGTTGGGGTACAGGTAGAGCCGGTAGAGGTTGGAGTAGAGGCTGGTGAGCTGGTCGCGGCTCGCGCCCTCCACCTCGATCCGCCCCAGCAGGTCGTCCCACTGCGCCTGCGCCCGCTTCTCGACGCCGGCGAAGGTCGCACCGGCCGGGATCTCCCGGGCGAGATTCGCCTTCGCCTGGTCGACGCTGATCAGCGAGGTGGCGATCCGCATGGTCACCGTGCGGTCGGCACCCGGCTTGAAACGAAAGTACCCGGTGACCCCATCCCTGTCCCCACCGCCACCGCCGGTGACCGGCGCGTCGAACACGCCGTAGACGAAGAGCCGGGTGGCGCCGACGGACAGCCCGCTCCGGACGTCCGAGAAGCCGGTCACCACGCCGCGCCCGGTGTCCAGGCTCAGGCCGCCCTTGGCGTTGACGTTGTCGAAGATCAGGCTCGCCCGGTCGCCGGGGAAGGTGAAGCGCATCAGCGCGGCGTGGTCGGTCGGAGTGATCTCCGTCTTGAGCCCGTTGTCGAAGGTCACGCCGTAGTAGTGCGGCTTCGCGATCTCGTTCGCGTGGTGGAACGGCAGTGCCCGGCCGGTGCGCGAGGTGTCCGGGGTGCCGTCCGCGACGGACGGCATGACCTGGAACGTCTGCCGGTCGCCCATCCACGGGCTGGGCTCATGGCTGGCGCTGAACGCCTGGAGGGTGGGGAGGTTGTCGGCGTTGTTCTTCCGCGCGTACTCGTAGAGCCAGTCGGCGGAGCCCGCGTTGGTCACCGGGGTCCAGAAGTTGAAACCGTTGGGGACGGCGGTGGCGGGGAAGGTGTTGCCGCGCGAGAAACTGCCGCTGGAGAGGGTGCCGCGGGTGGTGACGGCATAGTCGGAGAGGTGCGCGAGCGGCTTCTCCAGGGGCTTGGGACCGATGGTGACGTCATCGAGCCAGCCGCGGAAGGCCGGTGCGGTCGCGGGAGCCTTGGGCGCGTCGTAGGCGAGCAGGATCCGGTCGATCGTCTTGCCGGCCGCGACCGCGCCGATCCGTGACTCGCGGTTGTTCCACTGGTTGACGTACAGCGTCTTGGACGCGGCCTGGCCCTGCGGGGTGAGCGGGGCGCCGTGCTGGTCCACGGCCGGCAGCTCGCTGAGGTAGCTGCCGTCGGTGAAGGCGAGGTCGACGGCGACGTGCGTCGCGGGGTAGGCCAGGTCGGTTTCGGCCATCTCCGGGAAGAGCTTGTACGAGAGCGAAGTCGCCGCGGTGACCGGCGTGTTGACGTCGAAGACCTTGTTGTACGAGTAGCCCCGGCCGCCGGCGGTGTGGGTGCCGGCGTAGCGCAGCGCATGGCCGCCGGTGAAGCCCGCGTGCGCCTTGGCGGTGGGGGAGTCGGCGGGGCCGGTGTCGGGCCGGGTGGTCATGCCCGGCGCCGCGGGGGTGGTCTCCGGGGTGACGCCGGAGGTCTTCGGTCTGCCGTCCGGACCGGTTTCGACGGTGTCGGTCCAGTCCGGTCGGGGGTCGCCGGACTCGAAGGAGGAACTGAACTCCGGCGCGCCGCCGGGCTTCTGGGGCGGAGCGGCCCGGGCCGGGCCGGGGGCGGTGAGGACGAGCAGAGCGGCCGCCACGAGGGCGGCCGGGCGGGTGATCCCCCGCAGTGGACTGTGCCGGTGTCTGAGCCGCACGCGGTCCCTCTCAACCAGATTGACATCGTTGTCAGTTGAATGACGCCACGACAAACAGAGATAAGTAAGGGGGGTGGGGACTTTGGTGTCAAGGGTGTCGCTGCGATCGATGGGCCGGCCGTGTCCCCGGGTGATCCGGCGGGGTGACGGCGGGTGGATCCGACGCATGTCGGGGAGGTCTCAACTAGGGAAAGACTGCCGTCCAACCCTGCATTCGATCTTGCCCCTGCTACGGAAAGTGGACTATACCTGTCGGCGTCCGAGCGGCCGTACGACCCAGGTCGCGGGGATCCGGGGGGAAGATGCGGAACGCATGAATCCGCCGCATTTCTCCAGCGCGCCCGGTGCACATCCCGTACAACTCAGCTTCATCTGACCCGCGGTGCCGGGGTGGCTCCGGTACACCGCCTGAGTCCTGAAGAAGGCGAGGACTTGAGCATGGGATCCACCTCAGAATTCAACCGTCGTGATCTGGTCAAGCGAGCCGCGGCCCTGGGCATCATCGCCGTACCGGCAATGGGGACGCTCTCGGCGTGTGCCACCGGAGGCGGCGGCGGGGACGCGGACAACGGCACCAAGAACAAGGGCGCGACCTCGGCGAAGAACCCGCTCGGCGTGAAAAAGGGCGTCGCGATGGAGGCGTTCATCTTCAAGGGCGGACTGGGCGACCAGTACGCGAAGGACGCCGAGGCCGACTACAACAAGACCTATGGCGTCACGGTCAAGCACACCGGTACCCAGCAGGTCGGCCCGAAGCTTCAGCCGCGATTCGCCGGCGGCAATCCCCCGGACCTCATCGACAACTCCGGGGCCGATCACCTGGACATGAACAAGCTGTCCGCACAGAGCCAGTTGCAGGACCTGACACCGCTCCTCGACGCGCCGTCGCTGGACGACCCGAAGAAGAAGGTCCGGGACACGCTCTACCCCAGCACCCTGGAAAAGGGCAAGCACAAGGACACGTTCGACGTCCTCTACTACGCGTTCACCGTCTACGGCTCCTGGTATTCCAACAAGCTGCTGAAGGACAAGGGCTGGGAGTACCCGACCTCGCTGGACGACATGGTCAAGCTCTGCGCCGAGATCAAGAAGGCGGGCGTGGCGCCCTGGACCTACCCGGGCAAGTACCCCTACTACGTCCACTTCAATTTGTTCTCGCAGATCGCCAAGATCGGCGGGCTCGACAAGTGGATCGCCATCGACAATCTGGAGCCCAAGGCGTGGACCTCGAACGACGCGGTCAAGCAGGTCGTCGAGCACTATGAGGAACTGGCCGCCAAGGGCTACTTCCTCCAGGGCAGCCAGGGCCTGACGCACATTCAGTCGCAGACCGCCTGGACCCGCGGCAAGGCCGTCTTCATCCCCAACGGCTCCTGGGTGGAGAACGAGGCCGCGCCGACCACGCCCAAGGACTTCGACATGGCCGTCGGTCCGCTGTTCGACGGCGGCAGCGGCGACAAGATGCCGCACGGCACCGTACGCGCCGAGCCCAGCGAGCCGTTCATCGTGGCCAAGGGCGGCAAGAACCCGGTCGGCGGAATGGAGATGCTGCGCATTCTGCTGTCCAAGAAGCACGCGCAGAATTTCGCGACGAAGGTCAAGTCGCTCACTTCGGTGCAGGGCGCGACCGACGGAATGCAGCTCTCGCCCGGGCTCTCCTCGGCCGCCAAGGTCGTCAAGGAGGGTGGCCAGAACCTGCTCATGATCCAGTTGCAGGAGTGGTACCCGAAGCTGACGGACGAGAAGCTGGGCGGACTCACCAGTCAGCTGCTGACCGGGGACCTGAAGGCCGCGGAATGGATCAAGAAGGCCCAGCAGTACGCGGACGAATTCGCCAAGGACGACTCCGTGACCAAGTTCCACCGCGAGGGCTGACCGAGCACGCCACCGCTCGACGAGGGAGGGCCGGGGAGCACCATGCGACACGGCAAGTACCGATTCATCGTGGGGTTCCTGGCCCTGCCTTTGCTGATCTACGCGATCTTCGTGATCTCACCGTTCGTCCAGGCATTCCAGATCTCGACCACGGAATGGAGTGGTCTGCGCGGCACCGCCAAGAGCATCGGTCTGGACAACTACGGAAAGCTGCTCCACAGCGACGAGTTCTGGAACGCCCTCAAGCACAACGTCATCATGCTGGTGCTGGTCCCGATCGCCACACTGGCGCTGGGGCTGTTCTTCGCCTTCATGCTGAACGTCGGCGGACGGGCCCGCCGCGGCGCGGTCATCACCGGCGTCCGCGGGGCGTCGTTCTACAAATTCGTCTACTTCTTCCCGCAGGTCATCTCGATCACCATCATCTCGGTGATCTGGTTCAACATCTACAATCCGGACCCGCACGACGGCATGCTCAACTCGCTGCTCGGCGCCCTCGGTCTGGATTCGCTGCAGAGCTCCTGGCTCGGTGAGCGCGGCATCGCCCTCGCCTGCATCATGGTGGTGATGGTCTGGGCGAACGTCGGCTTCTACGTCGTGCTTTTCTCCGCCGCCATGGCCTCCATTCCCCGGGAGATCTACGAGGCGTCCCTGCTGGACGGCGCGAACCGCCTGCACACCTTCTTCCGGATCACCCTTCCGCTGCTGTGGGACACCGTGCAGACGGGCTGGGTCTACATGGGCATCATCGCGATGGACGCCTTCGCCCTGGTGCAGATCATGTCGGTCAACATGGGCGGCCCGGACGGCGCCACCGACGTCGTACCGCTCCGGCTGTACCAAACCGCTTTCCGCGACAGCCAGTTCGGCTATGCGGCGGCGATGGGTGTCGCCATGCTCGTCGTCACGCTGTTGTTCGCCGTTCTCACGATGCGCTTCGCGCGCCGTGAGCGGATCGAGTTCTAGGGGCAGGGGCGCATGACGACACAAACCAACCCGGTGGAGAAGCTGCCGGCGGCCGGCGGACGGCCCTCCGCCGGTCGGAAGAACGCCGGGACGTCCCGCGGGCGCGCCGAGGGCGGCGTACTCAACGTGTTCTCGCACGGCATGCTGGTCGTGTGGGCGCTGATGGTGGGCATGCCGCTGCTGTGGGTGCTGTGGAGCTCGTTCAAGAACAGCGGCGACATCCTCACCACGCCCTGGTCGCTGCCGGACAAGCTGCACTTCGAGAACTGGGTCAATGCCTGGGACAAGGCGAACATCGGCAAGATGTTCCTCAACACCCTGATCGTGGTGGGCGGTTCGGTCACCGGCACGATGGTGCTCGGCTCCATGGCGGGCTACGTCCTGGCGCGGTTCACCTTCCCCGGCAACCGCTTCATCTACTACCTGTTCGTCGCCGGTATGTCCTTCCCGGTGTTCATGCTGGTCATCCCGCTGTTCTTCGTGATGCGGGACTTCCCCGGCATTCCGCTGCTCGCCACGTACCAGGGCCTGATCGCGGTCTACATCGCCTATTCGCTGCCGTTCACCGTCTTCTTCATGACCTCCTTCTTCCGCACCCTGCCGACCTCGGTGGCGGAGGCGGCGATGATCGACGGTGCCTCGCACGCCAGGACGTTCTTCCAGGTGATGCTGCCGATGGCCAAGCCCGGCCTGATCAGCGTCGGCATCTTCAACTTCCTGGGGCAGTGGAATCAGTACCTGCTCCCGATGGTCCTCAACCAGGACGAGGACAAGTACGTGTTGACCCAGGGCCTGGCCAACATCGCGCTCCAGCAGGGCTACGAGGGTGACTGGGGCGGGCTGATGGCCGGCATGATGATCGCGATGCTGCCGGTGCTGATCGTGTACTTCATCTTCCAGCGGCAGGTGCAGGCGGGACTGACGGCCGGCGCGATCAAGTAGGGCCGGGACCGCCGGCACCCGGCGCGGGTCCTTCCGCGCCGCCCGGCTCCTGCCTCCGGGCGCGTTCCGGCGCGTCCCCCGGGGCGGCTCCGTGCTGACGGAGCCGCCCCGCCCCGGCTTCCCCACCGGTCCGATCCGATCATGAGGGCTCAACGCCTTGACGAGACTTCCCGGCTGGCGTTCTGCTTAGAGTTCACATGTTGAATCGAGGGCCGCCCCCCGAAGGCGTGGGTGCGGCCGGTGGGCGGTCGTGGCACCTCCCCAGCCGCTGCTGGGAGGTACCCCCGGCCCAGACGGGAGTGGATGAGTCGATGGAGACTCCGGGCTCGCAGTCCTCGCTGCACCGGGCCAATCTGGAGCGGGTCGTGCGCGCGGTGCGTATGGCGGGCTCACTCACACAGGCGGAGATCGCCCGGAGCACGGGGCTGTCGGCGGCCACCGTCTCCAACATCGTTCGTGAACTGAAGGACGGCGGGACCGTCGAGGTCACCCCGACCTCGGCCGGCGGCCGGCGGGCGCGCAGCGTGTCGCTCTCCGGTGACGCGGGGATCGTCGTGGGCGTCGATTTCGGCCACTCCCACCTGCGGGTGGCGGTCGGCAACCTCGCCCACCAGGTGCTCGCCGAGGAGGCCGAGCCGATCGATGTGGACGCCTCCGCCGCCGAGGGCTTCGACCGGGCGGAAGTGCTGGTCAACCGGCTGATCGAGGCGACCGGCATCGGCCCGGGCAAGGTCATCGGCGTCGGCCTGGGCGTACCGGGACCCATCGACGTGGAGTCCGGGACGCTGGGCTCGACCGCGATCCTGCCGGGCTGGTCGGGGACGAACCCCGGCGAGGAGCTGTCCGGGCGCCTCGGGGTGCCGGTCCACGTGGACAACGACGCCAACCTCGGCGCGCTCGGCGAGCTGGTGTGGGGCGGCGGCCGCGGGGCCGCCGACCTGGCGTACATCAAGGTCGCCAGCGGTGTCGGCGCCGGCCTGGTGATCAGCGGGCAGATCTACCGCGGGCCGGGCGGCACCGCGGGCGAGATCGGGCACATCACGCTGGACGAGTCCGGCCCTGTGTGCCGCTGCGGGAACCGCGGCTGCCTGGAGACCTTCACCGCGGCCCGGTACGTCCTGCCGCTGCTGCAGCCGAGCCACGGCCAGGACCTGACCATGGCGCGGGTGGTCCAGCTGGCCCGTGAGGGGGACCCGGGGTGCCGGCGAGTGATCGCGGACGTAGGGCGCCATATCGGCAGTGGTGTGGCGAATCTGTGCAATCTGCTCAATCCCAGCCGAGTGGTGCTCGGCGGGGACCTCGCCGAGGCCGGGGAGCTGGTGCTCGCGCCGATCCGGGAGTCGGTGTCGCGGTACGCGATCCCCAGCGCGGCACGGCAGTTGGGCATCGTCACCGGCACGCTCGGCGGCCGGGCCGAGGTGCTGGGCGCGCTGGCGCTCGTGCTGAGCGAAATGGGTGATTCGACCCTGCTCAGCGGCGTACAGGGCGTGGACGCGCCCGCCCCGGCATGAGCGCTCTGCGTTCACGCAGCTAACGCATGGCACCGTTGTCATCTCGTTAAGGATTTACTCCTTGACGGTCGGCTGGCGGCCGAGTTGACTTCCAGCCACCTCGGCCGCAACGACGCGGCCTCGTCAGGGAGGCAACCCCAATGAACGTTTGGACGCGTCGCGTCGTCATAGGCACCGCCGCCGTCTCGATGGCGCTCTCCGTCGCCGCCTGCGGCAAGGCCGGCGACGGAGCGAAGGGCGGCGGTGGCGACAACAAGACCATCGGCCTGCTCCTGCCGGAGAACAAGACCACGCGTTACGAGACCTTCGACCGTCCGCTGATGGAGGCGAAGATCAAGCAGCTGTGCAGCGACTGCACGGTCAAGTACAACAACGCGGCGCAGGAGACCGAGACCCAGAAGAAGCAGTTCGACGCGCTGATCACCCAGGGCGTGAAGGTGATCATTCTGGACGCGGTCGACTTCAAGGCCACCAAGTCGTGGGTGAACCAGGCCGCCAAGAAGGGCGTCAAGGTCATCGCCTACGACCGGCTGGCAGAGGGCAATATTTCGGCCTATGTCTCCTACGACAACGAGAAGATCGGCCGCCTGCAGGGCCAGGCGCTGGTCAAGGCGCTCGGCGACAAGGCCAAGGACAGCAATGTCGTCATGATCAACGGTTCGCCGACCGACCCGAACATGCCGTTCTTCAAGAAGGGCGCCCACAGCGTCCTCGACAAGCAGGTCAAGAAGATCGCGTACGAGCAGGACATCCCGGACTGGTCGTCGGACGAGGCCAACCGGAAGATGGGCGCGGCCCTCGACTCGCTCGGCAAGGACGGCTTCCAGGGCGTCTACTCCGGCAACGACGGCATGGCCGGCGGCATCATCACCGCCCTCAAGCAGAAGGGCGTCAAGGTCCCGGTCGGCGGCCAGGACGCCGAGCTGGCGGGCCTGCAGCGCATCCTCAAGGGCGAGCAGGCGTTCACGATCTACAAGCAGATCAAGCCGCAGGCCGACTCCACCGCCGAGATCGCGGTCAAGCTGCTCAAGGGCGGGAAGATCGACTCCCTGACGTCCACCAAGGTCGACAGCCTCAGCGGCGAGGTCAAGGGCATCCCCGCGAAGCTCTACGACGCGCAGATCGTGACCAAGGACAACATCGCCTCCACGATCATCAAGGACAAGGTCTACAAGGCGAGCCAGATCTGCACCGGCGACGTCAAGAAGGCGTGCGAGGCGGCCGGCATCAAGTAAGGCCACGGCCGCCGGCTCCCCGCCGTCGGCCCCCGGCCCCCCGGCCCCCCGGCCCCTTCCGGCCGCGGCCCGCGCCGCCCCGTCCCGGGCGCGGGCCGTCCGGCCACCCCACTTCGCAGAGCCCCCGCTCTTCGCACCACCATCCCCGCCGTTGTGACGGCGGCGAAGGAGATGATTCACGTGTCCGCTACGCCTGTGCTGGCGTTGCGCGGAGTCTCCAAGCGGTTCGGCGCCGTCCAAGCACTCACGGACGTCACCCTGGAGATCCACCCCGGTGAGGTGGTCGCCCTCGTGGGCGACAACGGCGCCGGCAAGTCCACCCTGGTCAAGACCATCTCGGGCGTCCACCCGGTCGACGACGGCACCCTCGAATGGGAGGGCGAGGCGGTCCACATCAACAAGCCGCACGACGCCCAGGAACTCGGCGTCGCCACCGTCTACCAGGACCTCGCGCTGTGCGACAACCTCGATGTCGTCGCCAACCTCTTCCTCGGCAACGAGACCCGCACCGCCGGTGTCCTCGACGAGATCGCCATGGAGAAGCGCGCCAAGGAGCTGCTGGACACGCTGTCCATCCGCATCCCCAGCGTGCGCATCCCGGTCGCCGCGCTCTCCGGAGGCCAGCGCCAGGTCGTGGCCATCGCCCGTGCGCTGATCGGCGACCCGAAGGTCGTCATCCTCGACGAGCCCACCGCCGCCCTCGGTGTCGAGCAGACCGCGCAGGTCCTCGACCTGGTCGAGCGGCTGCGGGAGCGCGGTCTGGGCGTCATCCTCATCAGCCACAACATGGCCGATGTGCAGGCCGTCGCGGACCGGGTCGCGGTGCTGCGGCTGGGCCGCAACAACGGTGTCTTCGACGTCGAGGGCACCTCCCACGAAGAGATCATCGCCGCCATCACCGGCGCCTCGGACAACGCCGTGACCCGCCGCAAGGCGCGCACGGACCAGGTGAAGAAGGAGGTCGGCGCGTGAGTGACCTCACCAAGCAGCCCGCCGACGAGGAGACCGCGGCGGCCGGCGAGCCCGTCGCGGAGGCCCCTCAGCCCGCTGCCGACGCCACCCAGCCGGCCGCCGTCGACCCCCGGCTGCTCGTCCGGGAGCAGGGCTTCGCCGGCTACCTCAACGACTTCAAGCGCCGGGTGCGCGGCGGTGAGCTCGGCTCGCTGCCGGTCGTCATCGGCCTGATCGTCATCGCGATCGTCTTCCAGGTGAAGAACAGCAGCTTCCTGTCCGCGGACAGCCTCGCGAACATCGGTGTCTACACCTCGGGCCTCGGCATCATGGCCGTCGGCATCGTGTTCGTGCTGCTGCTCGGCGAGATCGACCTGTCCGTCGGTTCCGTCGCGGGGGTCGGCGCGGCCGTCTGGGCCGTGCTCAGCGTCACACACGGCGTCAACGACTGGCTCGCGGTCCTGCTCGCCGTCGTGGCGGGTGTGATCATCGGCACCCTGCACGGATTCTTTTTCGCCAAGATCGGCGTGCCGGCCTTCGTCGTCACCCTGGCCGGTTTCCTCGGCTGGAGCGGTCTGCAGATCTGGATGATGGGCAACGAGGGCTCCATCAACACGCCGAGCGGCAGCGTGGTGGAGAGCCTCACCGGCTACTACTTCGAGGACAAGGCCGCGGGCTACGGTCTCGCGCTGGTCGCGGTGCTCGCGTACGCCGCCTCCCAGCTGCTCGACAGCAAGCGCCGCAAGACCGCCGCGCTGCCCTCCCGGCCGCTCAGCGAGATCCTGCTGCGCACCGGTGTGGTCGCGGTGCTCTCCTTCGCGGTCGCCTACGTCCTGAACGAGCCGGAAGGTGCCCGCGGCCTGCCGCTGGCGCTGGTCCTGTTCCTCGCGGTGCTGGTCATCGCCGATTTCGTGGTCCGCCGTACCGCCTACGGCCGGCAGATCTTCGCGGTCGGCGGCAACGCCGAGGCGGCCCGCCGGGCCGGCATCAACGTGAACAAGATCCGGATCAGCGTGTTCGCGATCTCCGGCATGCTCGCCGCCTTCGGCGGACTGTTCATCGCCAGCCTCTCCGGTGGCGCCACCAAGAACCTCGGTTCCGGCAACACCCTGATGAACGTCATCGCGGCGGCCGTCATCGGCGGTACCAGCCTCTTCGGCGGCCGCGGCAAGATCTGGTCCGCGCTGCTGGGCATGCTGGTCATCCAGTCCATCCAGCAGGGCCTCAACCTGCTCGGCATGGCCAGCGAGATCCAGTACATGATCACGGGCGCGGTGCTGCTCGCCGCCGTCGTGATCGACTCGGTGTCGCGGCGCACCCAGAAGACCGCTGGGCGCACGTGACAGCAGGCTGTCTTTCGCCTGCGGCAGCGCCTTCGGCGCACGTGACAGCAGGTTGTCTTTCGCCTGCGGCAGCGCCTTCGGCGCACGTGACAGCAGGTTGTCGTCCGACTGCGGCAGCGCCTCCGGCGCACGTGACAGCAGGTTGTCGTCCGACTGCGGCAGCGCCTTCGGCGCACGTGACAGCAGGTTGTCGTCCGACTGCGGCAGCGCCTTCGGCGCACCTGACAGCAGGTTGTCGTCCGACTGCGGCAGCGCCTTCGGCGCACGTGACAGCAGGTTGTCGTCCGACTGCGGCAGCGCCTCCGGCGCACCCGACCGCAGGACGCCGTCCGGCCGCGGCGGTGCCACGCGGCGCGCCTGACCCGCGCCCGTAGCCCGTCCGACGGCACCGGCCCCCACCGGCTCGATCCGGTGGGGGCCGTCCGTGTGTCGGGCGGCCGAAAGCCGCTGTCACCCGAGTGACATACATCGCAAGGCCCGGGCGTCGCCGCAGCGGACGCAACATTAGACTCATCTGATCGGCAGGCTCGATCACAGCAGCAAGCTCGACGAACAGCAGCAAGGAGGCAGGGGTGGCGTTGCTTTCCCGTATCAGGGGACCGCGCGATCTGGACCGTCTGGGCCCGGAGCAGCTCGAGCAGCTGGCGGGGGAGATCCGTACCTTCCTTGTCGACGCGGTCTCGAAGACCGGCGGACACCTCGGGCCGAACCTGGGCGTGGTCGAGCTGACCATCGCCCTGCACCGCGTCTTCGACTCGCCCCACGACCGGGTCCTCTTCGACACCGGCCACCAGTCGTACGTGCACAAGCTGCTCACCGGCCGTCAGGACTTCTCCAGGCTGCGGGCCAAGGGCGGGCTGTCGGGTTACCCCTCGCGGGCGGAGTCGGCGCACGACGTCATCGAGAACAGCCATGCCTCGACGGTGCTGGGCTGGGCCGACGGCCTGGCGAAGGCGAACCAGGTGCGCGGCAAGGACGACCATGTCGTCGCCGTCATCGGTGACGGCGCGCTGACCGGCGGAATGGCCTGGGAGGCGCTGAACAACATCGCGGTCGCCAAGGACCGTCCGCTCGTCATCGTCGTCAACGACAACGAGCGCTCCTACGCGCCGACCATCGGCGGCCTGGCCAACCACCTCGCCACCCTGCGCACCACCGACGGCTACGAGCGCTTCCTCGCCCGCGGCAAGGACATCCTGGAGCGCACCCCGGTCGTCGGCAAACCCCTCTACGAGACGCTGCACGGCGCCAAGAAGGGCCTCAAGGACTTCATCGCCCCGCAGGGCATGTTCGAGGACCTGGGCCTGAAGTACGTCGGCCCGATCGACGGCCACGACCTGGTGGCCCTGGAGTCCGCGCTCCAGCGCGCCAAGCGCTTCGGCGGCCCGGTCATCGTGCACTGCCTCACCGAGAAGGGCCGCGGCTACAAGCCGGCCGAGCAGGACGAGGCGGACCGCTTCCACGGCATCGGGGTCATCCACCCGGACACCGGGCTGCCGGTGTCCGCCGGCGGCGCGAGCTGGACCTCCGTCTTCGGCGACGAGATGGTCAAGCTGGGCCAGGAGCGCGAGGACATCGTGGCGATCACCGCCGCGATGCTGCAGCCGGTGGGCCTGGGCAAGTTCGCCAAGGCGTTCCCGGACCGGGTCTACGACGTCGGCATCGCCGAGCAGCACGCCGCGACCTCCGCCGCGGGCCTGGCCACAGGCGGTCTGCACCCGGTCTTCGCGGTCTACGCCACCTTCCTCAACCGCGCCTTCGACCAGGTCCTGATGGACGTCGCGCTGCACAAGTGCGGGGTCACCTTCGTCCTGGACCGGGCCGGCGTGACCGGTGACGACGGCGCCTCGCACAACGGCATGTGGGACATGTCGCTCCTGCAGGTCGTCCCGGGGCTGCGGATCGCCGCACCGCGCGACGCCGACCAGGTGCGCGCCCAGCTGCGCGAGGCCGTCGACGTCAAGGACGCGCCGACCGTCGTCCGCTACTCCAAGGGCAAGGTCGGGCCGGCCGTCGAGGCGGTGCGCCGGGTCGGCGGCATGGACGTGCTGCGCGAGCCCGCGGAGAGCGTCAAGCGGCCGGACGTGCTGCTGGTCTCCGTCGGCGCGCTCGCCCCGATGTGCCTGGAGATCGCCGACCTCCTCGACAAGCAGGGCATCTCGACGACCGTCGTGGACCCGCGCTGGGTCAAGCCGGTCGACGAGGCGCTGCCGGGCCTGGCCGCCCGGCACCGCGTGGTGATCACCGTCGAGGACAACTCCCGTGCGGGCGGCGTCGGTTCGGCCGTCGCGCAGTCCCTGCGGGACGCCGGCGTGGATCTGCCGCTGCGTGACTTCGGCATCCCCGAGCGGTTCCTCGACCACGCCTCGCGCGCGGAGGTCATGGCGGAGATCGGACTGACCGCCCCGGACATCGCCCGACAGGTGACCGGCCTGGTCGCCAAGATCGACGGCAGGTACGACGACTCCGCGGACGCCTCCGGGGCCGCCGGCGCCAAGGGCGCGGCGGAGCCGGCCGAGGTCGCCCGCGACTGATCAGCGCACGCCGGCGATGGGCCGGGTGGTCATCCGTACGGATGTTCCGCCCGGCCCATCGGCATATCGGTGACCGCACTCCATCGGGTGAATCGCCCCTGCTTGGAGGCCCGCCGAAGCTGACTGTTTCCTGACATTGCGGAGACTCGGTCAGTTCAGGAGAGTTGCGAGGGTCGTCCAGGCGGAGGTTCGCCCATGAGCACACAGCACGGCACACCACAGCATTCACACCGCGATCGCGGTCTGTTCCGGATGAAGACGGTGGAACAGTCGATCCTGGACACCGAGGAACCGGAGCACACACTCAAGAAGTCCCTGACGGCGCTCGATCTGACCGTCTTCGGGGTCGGGGTCGTCATCGGCACCGGCATCTTCGTCCTCACCGGGAAGATCGCCAAGGAGCAGGCCGGACCCGCCGTCGCGCTGGCCTTCGTCGTCGCCGGCGTGGTCTGCGCGCTGGCGGCGCTGTGCTACGCGGAGTTCGCCTCGACCGTGCCGGTCGCCGGATCGGCCTACACCTTCTCGTACGCCTCGCTGGGCGAACTGCCGGCCTGGATCATCGGCTGGGACCTCATCCTGGAACTCGCGCTGGGCTGCGCGGTGGTCGCCGTCGGCTGGTCCGGTTACATCCGCTCCCTGCTGGACACCGCCGGCTGGCACCTGCCGGGGGCCCTGGCCGGCACCCACGAGGGGCACTTCGGCTTCGACCTGCTCGCCTGCATCCTCGTACTGGTGCTGACCGGCATCCTCGTGCTCGGGATGAAGCTGTCCTCCCGGGTGACCGCGGTGGTCGTCGGGGTCAAGGTCACCGTCGTGCTGCTGGTCATCATCGCCGGCGCCTTCCTGATCAGCGGTGCCAACTACGAGCCGTTCGTGCCGCCCAGCAAGCCCAGCGCGGCCAACGTCGGGCTGGCCGCCCCGCTCTCCGAGCTGATCTTCGGCTTCACCCCCTCCACCTTCGGCACCATGGGCATCTTCACCGCGGCCGCCGTGGTGTTCTTCGCGTTCATCGGCTTCGACATCGTGGCCACCGCCGCCGAGGAGACCCGCAACCCGCAGCGCGACGTGCCGCGCGGCATCCTCGGCTCGCTGGCCATCTGCACGATCCTCTACGTCGCCGTGTCCATCGTCGTGACCGGCATGGAGAAGTACGACAGGCTCTCCACCGACGCACCACTCGCCGACGCCTTCAAGGACCTCGGGCATCCCTTCTTCGCGGACGTCATCAGCTTCGGCGCCGCCGTCGGACTGACCTCGGTCTGCATGATCCTGCTGCTCGGCCAGAGCCGGGTGTTCTTCGCGATGAGCCGGGACGGGCTGCTGCCGCGGGTCTTCTCGCGCGCCCACCCCACGTACGGCACGCCCTACCGGTCGACCATCGTGCTGGGCGTCGTCGTCGCCGTGGTGTCCGGCTTCACCTCGATCGACGTACTGGCCGAACTGGTCAACATCGGCACGCTGTTCGCGTTCGTCGTGGTCGCCGTCGGCGTCATCCTGCTCCGCCGCTCCCGGCCCGATCTGCCGCGCTCCTTCCGCACCCCGTGGGTGCCGGTGGTGCCGCTGCTGTCGGTGCTCGCGTCGCTGTGGCTGATGCTCAATCTGCCCGCGGAGACCTGGGTGCGGTTCGGGATCTGGATGGTGGCCGGCTTCGGCGTCTATTTCGTGTACGGGCGGTCGCACAGCCGGCTCGGCCTCCGCAACCGGCAGGCGGGCGAGGACTGAGCCCGTACGCCCGCTCCGCTCCGCCCCCGACCGGCCCCGTACGCCCGCCCCTCCGGCGGTGTGCGGGGCCGGCGCGCACGGCGGCGGTACGCACGGGGGAGGGGCGCCGCCCTACGCCGTGTCGTCCCGCTGCCGGCCGCGCTCCTCGCGCCCGCCGCCCCCGCGCCCCCACACCGCCCGCGGCCCGGTCACCCGCGCGCCCAGCGCCTGCACCCGCTCGCGCAGCTCGCGGTCCGCGGTGACCACGAGGCAGTCCCGGTCGCGGCAGTCCTCCGCCACCAGCTCCACGATCCGGTCGTCCCCGCTGCCGGTCGCCGGGACCACCCGTACGCCTTCGACGGACTGCACCCGGCGCGCCGCGCCCTCCACCACGAGCACCATCTCCAGGGGCGGTTCCACCAGCCCGGGAAGCCCCTCCGTGACGAAGCCGGGCAGCGCGTCGCGGAGGCGCTCCGCGGCGCCGTGCCGGTCCCGCCACCAGCCGTCGGGAACCGAGCCGACGACGTTGGCGGCATCGACGATGACCAAGGAGTCCATGGCCCCACCCTGCCACGCCCGCGCACACGAAAAGCGCGGGCCGGCTCGAAGGAGCCGGCCCGCGCCTGCTGTCCGCGGTGGCGCCGCGTTACGCGGGCACGCTCGCCACGCCGGGGGCCAGGAACTTCTTGCCGGTCACCCGCTCCGACACGCCCTCACGGTCCAGGTACGGCGTGATGCCGCCCAGGTGGAAGGGCCAGCCCGCGCCGGTGATCAGGCACAGGTCGATGTCCTGCGCCTCGGCCACCACGCCCTCGTCGAGCATCAGCCCGATCTCCTGGGCGACCGCGTCGAGCACCCGGTCGCGCACCTGCGCCTCGGACAGGACGACATCGCCCTGCTTGAGGAGCGCGGCGACCTCCGGGTCGAGCTCCGGCTTCCCGCTGTCGTAGACGTAGAAGCCGCGCTTGCCGGCCTCGACGACGGCCTTGAGGTTCGGGGAGACCTTGAAGCGGTCCGGGAAGGCACCGTTCAGCGTCTCGGAGACGTGCAGGCCGATCGCCGGACCGACCAGCTCCAGCAGCACCAGCGGCGACATCGGCAGACCGAGCGGCTCGATGGCCTTCTCGGCGGTCTCGACCGGGGTGCCCTCGTCGATGACGTTCTGGATCTCGCCCATGAAGCGGGTCAGGATGCGGTTGACGACGAACGCCGGGGCGTCCTTGACCAGCACCGCGGTCTTCTTCAGCTTCTTGGCGACACCGAAGGCGGTGGCCAGCGAGGCGTCGTCGGTCTTCTCGCCGCGCACGATCTCCAGCAGCGGCAGGATCGCGACCGGGTTGAAGAAGTGGAAGCCCACGACCCGCTCGGGGTGCTTGAGCTTCGACGCCATCTCGCTGACCGACAGCGAGGAGGTGTTGGTGGCGAGGATCGCGTGCGCCGGCGCCACGGCCTCGACCTCGGCGAACACCTGCTGCTTGACGCCGATCTCCTCGAAGACGGCCTCGATGATGAAGTCCGCGTCGGAGAAGCCCTCGGCCTTGTCCAGCACACCGCTCACCAGGGCCTTGAGGCGGTTGGCCTTGTCCTGGTTGATGCGGCCCTTGCCGAGCAGCTTGTCGATCTCGGCGTGGACGTAGCCCACGCCCTTGTCGACACGCGCCTGGTCGATGTCGGTCAGCACGACCGGCACCTCCAGGCGGCGCAGGAACAGCAGGGCGAGCTGAGAGGCCATCAGGCCGGCGCCGACGACGCCCACCTTGGTGACCGGGCGCGCCAGGCTCTTGTCCGGCGCGCCGGCCGGCCGCTTGGCGCGCTTCTGCACCAGGTTGAACGCGTAGATGCCGGCGCGGAGTTCGCCGCCCATGATCAGGTCGGCGAGCGCCTGGTCCTCGGCGTCGAACCCGGCCTGGAGGTCACCGTTCTTGGCGGCGGCGATGATGTCCAGCGCGCGGTACGCGGCCGGGGCGGCGCCGTGCACCTTGCCGTCGGCGATGAAGCGGCCCTTGGCGACCGCCTGGTCCCAGGACTCACCACGGTCGATCTCGGGGCGCTCGACGGTCACGTCGCCCTTGAGGACGTTCGCGGTCCAGATCAGCGACTGCTCCAGGAAGTCCGCGCCCTCGAAGAGCGCGTCCGCGATGCCGAGGTCGAAGACCTGCTGGCCCTTGAGCTGCTTGTTCTGGTTGAGCGAGTTCTCGATGATGACCGAGACGGCCTTGTCCGCGCCGATGAGGTTCGGCAGCAGCGCACAGCCGCCCCAGCCCGGAACCAGACCGAGGAACACCTCGGGCAGCGAGAAGGCCGGCAGCGCCTTGGAGACCGTGCGGTACGAGCAGTGCAGACCGACCTCGACGCCACCGCCCATGGCGGCGCCGTTGTAGTACGCGAACGTCGGCACGGCCAGGCCCGAGAGGCGCTTGAAGACCTCGTGGCCGCCCTTGCCGATCGCCAGCGCGTCCTCGTGCCGCTTCAGCAGCTCGACGCCCTTGAGGTCGGCGCCGACCGCGAAGATGAAGGGCTTGCCGGTGATGCCGACGCCGACGATGTCGCCGTCCGCGGCCTCCTTCTCGACCTGGTCGAGCGCGGTGTTGAGGTTCGCGAGCGAGCCGGGGCCGAAGGTGGTCGGCTTGGTGTGGTCGAAGCCGTTGTCCAGCGTGATCAGGGCGAACTTGCCCGCGCCGTACGGCAGGTCGAGGTGGCGGACGTGGGCCGACGTGACGACCTCGTCCGGGAACAGCTCGGCCGCGCCCTTGAGGAGCTCGGCGGTGGTGGTGGTGCTCACTTGTCGCCTCCGGCGTCCTTGTGGTTCGGGTTCTCCCAGATGACCGTGGCGCCCATGCCGAAGCCGACGCACATGGTGGTCAGGCCGTAGCGGACCTCCGGCTGCTCCTCGAACTGGCGGGCCAGCTGGGTCATCAGCCGGACGCCGGAGGAGGCCAGCGGGTGCCCGAAGGCGATGGCGCCGCCGTACTGGTTGACGCGCTCGTCGTCGTCGGCGATGCCGTAGTGGTCGAGGAAGGCGAGCACCTGCACGGCGAACGCCTCGTTGACCTCGAACAGGCCGATGTCGCCGATGCCCAGGCCCGCCTTGGCGAGCGCCTTCTCGGTCGCCGGGATCGGGCCGTAGCCCATGACCTCCGGCTCGACGCCGGCGAAGGCGTACGACACGAGGCGCATCTTGACGGGAAGGCCGTTCTCCCGGGCGAAGTCCTCGGAGGCGATGATCGAGGCGGTGGCGCCGTCGTTGAGCCCCGCGGCGTTACCGGCCGTGACCCGGCCGTGCGTGCGGAACGGGGTCTTCAGCCCGGCGAGGTTCTCCAGGGTGGTCCCCGGACGCATCGGCTCGTCGGCGGTCACCAGACCCCAACCGGTCTCGCCGACCTCGGCGTTGGTGTTGCGCACCGAGATCGGGACCAGGTCCTGCTGGATCTTCCCGTTCGCGTACGCCTTGGCCGCCTTCTCCTGCGAGCGCACGGCGTACTCGTCGGCGCGCTGCTTGGTGATGTGCGGGTAGCGGTCGTGGAGGTTCTCCGCGGTCATGCCCATGAACAGGGCCGACTCGTCGACGAGCTTCTCGGAGACGAATCGCGGGTTGGGGTCGACGCCCTCGCCCATGGGGTGACGGCCCATGTGCTCGACACCGCCCGCGATGACGGCGTCGTACGCGCCGAAGGCGATGGAGCCCGCGGTGGTCGTCACGGCGGTCAGCGCGCCGGCGCACATGCGGTCGATGGAGTAGCCGGGCACGGACTGCGGCAGACCCGCCAGGATGCCGGCGGTGCGGCCGATGGTCAGGCCCTGGTCACCGATCTGCGTGGTGGCGGCGATGGCGACCTCGTCGATCTTCGCGGGGTCCAGGTCCGGGTTGCGGCGCAGCAGCTCCCGGATGGCCTTCACGACGAGATCGTCGGCGCGGGTCTCGTGGTAGATGCCCTTCGGGCCCGCCTTGCCGAACGGGGTGCGGACGCCGTCGACGAAGACGACGTCCCTAGCGGTACGAGGCACGTTGGCTCTCCTCCAGGTGCGGGATGGCACTGCTGCGTGGCGCCCCCAGGGACGCTTCACACCGACATGCTACTTACGGGTAACCAAGCTGCACACCCCCACCGGCCGGAGCGGTGAAGGTCACACCGGACGGAGGCCCGGACGGCCTCGGGGGGACGGCGTCCACGGCGGGCCCGGTCGATCGAAAAGGGCCGAATGCCGTCGGGTCTTGGCGTAATCAGCACTATCGGCAACTTAAAGTGCCCGTATGAATACGAAGAGGAGTCGCGAGGCGGCGTTCCCCGGGCGGTCGGCGGCGGCCCGCGCGATCGGCCTGCTCTGCACCGTCACCGCCGCGGGCGCGCTGCTGACCGGCTGCGGAAGCGAGCGCGCCGACGAGACCGGCAGCCGCGGCAGCGCGGCGCCCCCACGGGCGGTGCCCGCCTCCGGCCGCCCCCACCCGAGCGCCTCGCTCACCGCCGACCAGGCGAAGCGGAAGGCGCTGATCCCGGCGGCGAAGGTGGACTACGCCAAGGCCCTGCGCGCGGCGGTGGCGGCCGTGCCGGCCTCCGAGCCGATCGCCGCCGAACTCAGGGGCACGCCCGCCAAGCCCTACTGGCAGACCGCGGTGGCCACCGCGGACGGCACGGTGAGCGAGGTACGCGTCGACGCGGTCTCCGGCAAGGCGGCCCAGCCGCACCTCTCGTCGGACGACGCCGAGGACAAGCAGCAGCTGGCCGACCGCCTGACCAAGGCCACCGTCACGGCCCAGGAGGCGGCCCAGACCGCCACCGACAAGACCAAGGGCACGGTCAGCTCCATCGAGCTGGGCAACGCCGACAACGGCAGCGACGCGGTGGCCTGGTCCGTGGACGTCGTCACCACCGACGACTGGAACAAGACGTCCTACGAGATCGACGCGACCAACCGCAAGGTGCTGCGGATGCATGTCGACCAGGACTGACGGCACTCCGCAGTCCTGGCCGGGGCGCGCACCGTACGGGCCGGGCCGGCTTCGTCAGTCGGCGTCCGGGTCCGCGCGCAGGGCCTCGGTGAGGAGCGGGGCGACCTGCTCGATCTGCCAGCGGCGGGCGCCGTGGCCGGCCAGGATCGCGGCGACCGACTCCTCGGTCGGCGCGGCCGGCGGCTCCCAGCACAGCCGGCGCACGGTGTCCGGGGTGATCAAGTTCTCCTGCGGGAGGTTCAGCCGCTCGGCGAGCGCGGTGACCGACGCGCGGGCGGCCGACAGCCGGGCCGCGGCGGCCGGGTCCTTGTCGGCCCAGGAGCGGGGCGGCGGCGGGCCGTTGAGCGGCTGACCGGGCTGCGGCAGCTCGCTCTCGGACAGCTCGCGGGCGCGGTCGACGGCGGCCTGCCACTGCTCCAGCTGGCGACGGCCCATGCGATGGCCGAAGCCGGGCAGTCCGGCGAGGGCGTGGCTGTTCGGCGGCAGGTGCAGCGCCGCCTCCACGATCGCGGAGTCGCTGAGCACCTTGCCGGGCGAGACGTCGCGCCGCTGGGCCACCTGGTCGCGGGCCGTCCACAACTCCCGTACGACGGCCATCTGGCGGCGCCGGCGGACCTTGTGCATGCCGGACGTACGGCGCCAGGGGTCCTTCCGGGGCGGCGCCGGGGGAGCGGCGGCGATCGCCGCGAACTCCTGCCGGGCCCACTCCAGCTTCCCCTGCTGTTCCAGCTCCTCCTCCAGCGCGTCGCGGAGGTCCACCAGCAGCTCGACGTCGAGCGCGGCATAGCGCAGCCAGGGCTCGGGCAGCGGGCGGGTGGACCAGTCGACGGCGGAGTGGCCCTTCTCCAGGGCGAAGCCGAGGACGTTCTCGACCATCGCGCCGAGGCCCACCCGGGCGAAGCCGGCCAGCCGGCCGGCCAGCTCGGTGTCGAAGAGCCGGCTGGGGACCATCCCTATGTCACGCAGACACGGCAGGTCCTGGGTGGCGGCGTGCAGCACCCACTCGGCGTCGCCGATCGCCTCGCCCAGCGCCGACAGGTCGGGGCAGCCGACCGGGTCGATCAGGGCGCTGCCGGCGCCTTCCCGGCGCAGCTGGACGAGGTAGGCGCGCTGCCCGTAGCGGTAGCCCGAGGCGCGCTCGGCGTCGACGGCCACCGGGCCCGTACCGGCCGCGAACGCGGCCACGACCTCGGCGAGCGCCTCTTCCGTGGCGGTCACCGGGGGGATGCCCTCGCGGGGCTCCAGGAGAGGGACCGGCGCCGGTCGGGGATCCGGAGGCGAATCTCCGGCTGCTCGCAGTGTCGTGTCTGCTGCGGTCTTTTGGGCGTCGGTCACCAGTCAAGGGTATCTGTGTATGCACGTCGCCCGTCGAGGGAACGTTCCCTCGACGGGCGAGCGGGTCGTGCAAAGGGTCAGTGGATGATGCCGGTACGCAGGGCGACCGCGACCATTCCGGCCCGGTCGCCGGTGCCCAGCTTGCGGGCGATCCGGGCGAGATGGCTCTTCACGGTCAGCGCGGACAGCCCCATCGAGACGCCGATGGCCTTGTTGGACTGGCCCTCCGCCACCAGCCGCAACACCTCGACCTCGCGTCCCGACAGTTCGCGGTAACCGCCCGGGTGCCCGGGGGCGCCCGGCGGACGGCGCTGCATGCGGGCCGCGTTGGCGCCGATCGGGGACGTGCCCGGGCGGCCCGGGATGCCCAGGTTCGTACGGGTACCGGTGACGACATAGCCCTTGACGCCGCCGGCCAGGGCGTTGCGTACCGCGCCGATGTCGTCGGCCGCGGAGAGTGCCAGGCCGTTGGGCCAGCCGGCCGCCCGTGTCTCGGAGAGCAGGGTGAGGCCGGAGCCGTCGGGAAGGTGGACGTCGGCCACGCAGATGTCGCGCGGGTTGCCGACGCGGGGACGGGCCTCCGCGATGGACGACGCCTCGATCACGTCCCGCACTCCGAGCGCCCACAGGTGGCGGGTGACGGTGGAGCGGACGCGAGGGTCGGCCACGACGACCATGGCCGTCGGCTTGTTCGGGCGGTAGGCGACCAGGCTCGAAGGTTGCTCGAGGAGAACAGACACCGGGCCTCCTGGGGGGAGTGGCGGGGGGACGGAAACCGGCTTGGGGGAGCCGGAATGATCCGTGTTTGAAGGGTCACTGACCTCTTCGGCAGCAATACGGCGGGACTTTAGACTTTGATCACGATTTAGTTAGGGGCAATTCGGGCAAATCGGATGGGTGATCGATCACGTCTGGGCACGGAGTGCATACCGAGGTGATCAGAGCCGTACGTGAAGGTGATCAAGGTGGGCGCGGTCCGACGGCGCGCCGCTCCGCTCAGCGCGGCTGCGCCCCGCGCCGCTGCGGCAGCGGCACCACCCCGCCGCGCGGCGCCGTGTCGACCGTGGCCGGCGGCAGCCCCGCGACCTGGCACAGCAGATCGCACCACGCCGACAGGTGCGCGGCCAGATCCGGCACCCCGCCGGGACCCTCGGCCGGTGTCCACGACGCCCGGATCTCGATCTGGGTCGCCGGTTCACGCGCCGCCAGCCCGCCGAAGTAGTACGACCCGGCCCGGGTCACCGTGCCGCTCGGCGCGGCGTAGCGCACCCCGCGGGCGTCCAGCGCACCCGTCAGCCACGACCAGGACACCTCCGGCAGCAGCGGATCGGCGCCCATCTCGGGCTCCAACTCCGCCCGCGCCAGCGTCACCACCCGGAACGTGCCGTGCCAGGCGTCGTCCCCGGCCGGGTTGTGCAGCAGCACCAGCCGCCCGTCCGCCAGGTCCTTGTCCTCGCCGTCCGGCCCCGCGCCGTGCTCGACGACCGCCGCCTCCAGCGCGTACGCGTACGGGGCGAGCCGCTTCGGGGCGGGCGTCGGGTCGATCTCGATCTCCGGCCGCAGTCGTGCCGTGCGGAGTGCCTCGACCGCCTGACGGAAGGGGATCGGCGCCTCGTCCGCGCTGTCCGTGAGGTGTTCATGAGCCGCAGCCATGCCCGGAAGATTAGGCGGAAGACGCCCCGCATACGGGGAGGACACCCGGTGCGCGCGTCGCCCATTCGGAGGTGCCCGGGGACGCATGCGAAGATTTGGGCCGTGAGCGCCAACGACATCCCCCAAGCTGTCAACTCCGATCGAGCAGGGGAGACCCCGATCGCGGGCCGGCAGCAGACCGGTACGTACGACTCGGCCTTCCTGCGGGCCTGCCGGCGCGAGCCGGTGCCGCACACCCCCGTGTGGTTCATGCGCCAGGCCGGGCGCTCGCTGCCCGAGTACCGCAAGGTCCGCGAGGGCATCGCGATGCTGGACTCCTGCATGCGGCCCGAGCTCGTCACCGAGATCACCCTCCAGCCGGTGCGCCGCCACGGCGTCGACGCCGCGATCTACTTCAGCGACATCGTGGTGCCGCTCAAGGCCATCGGCATCGACCTCGACATCAAGCCCGGCATCGGCCCGGTCGTCGAGAACCCGATCCGCACCCGCGCCGACCTCGACCGGCTGCGCGCCCTGGACCCGGCCGACGTCCCCTACGTCACCGAGGCCATCGGCCTGCTCGTCCGCGAACTGGGCGACACCCCGCTGATCGGCTTCGCCGGCGCGCCCTTCACGCTCGCCAGCTACCTCGTCGAGGGCGGCCCGTCCCGCAACCACGAGCGCACCAAGGCCCTCATGTACGGCGACCCGCAGCTGTGGGCCGACCTCCTGGACCGCCTCGCCGACATCACCGCGGCCTTCCTGAAGGTCCAGATCGACGCCGGCGCGAGCGCCGTCCAGCTCTTCGACTCCTGGGTCGGCGCGCTCTCGCCCGCCGACTACCGCCGCTCGGTGATGCCGGCCTCCGCGAAGGTCTTCCGGGCCGTCGAGGGCCGCGGCGTACCGCGCATCCACTTCGGCGTCGGCACCGGCGAGCTGCTCGGCCTGATGGGCGAGGCCGGCGCGGACGTGGTCGGCGTCGACTGGCGGGTCCCGATGGACGAGGCCGCCCGCCGCGTCGGCCCCGGCAAGGCACTGCAGGGCAACATCGACCCGGCGGTCCTCTTCGCGCCCCGCGAGGCCGTGGAGACCAAGGCCCGCGAGGTGCTCGACGCGGCCGCCGGCCTGGAGGGCCACATCTTCAACCTCGGTCACGGCGTCCTGCCCAGCACCGACCCGGAGGCGCTCACCCGCCTCGTGGAGTACGTCCACACGCAGACTGCGCGCTGAGCGGAACTGCGCCCGGCTCCGGGGCGTCGTGGTCAGCGTGAACGCCACCCCCGACGCCCCGATAGCGGAGCTCGCCGCCGCCTGGGAAGAGATCCGCACCGAGTACTACGCGGACCACGACACGGACCTCGTCCTGGCGGCCGCCCGCGCGCTCGCCGCCGACCCCGGTGGCGAGCGCGCCTGGCTGTGGACCCTCGGCCTGCTGATGACGGCCGACTACGTCAGCCTGCAAACCGCCTCCGACGGCACCGCGGCCGCGGTCCTCGACGCCCTGCGCGCCACCGACCGCGCGCTCCGGGCGGGCCCCTGCGGGCATGCCGCGCACCCGTACGAGGAGGAGCTGGAGTTCCAGCTGGACGGGCTCGCCGGGTACCTCCCGATGCTGGACGACGCCGCCGCGGCCGCCGCGAACCCGGAGCGGGACCTCTGGGACCCGCCGGAGGTGTGGCGCTGTCCGCGCAACGTCGCCGGGTACGCCCGGGTCGCCATCGACATCCTCGCGCCGGGGACCACCGACGGCATACCGGCCCGGCTGTCCACCGCCGAGCAGGAAGAGGTCCAGGACCTGGCCTCCGTCCTGCACGGCTACCCGGCTCCCGGGGTCAGCGTCACCTGGACGCTGTCCCACTACGGCAAGGCCCTCGCCGGCGCCACCGGGGACGCCGAACGCGCCGGGCTGGTGGTCATCGTCACCGCCCTGTCCTGGTACGCCGCCACCTGCACGCTCGCGTATCCGGGACCGCTGGACGACCTGACCGCGGGACTGGCGTCCGTGCCGGTGCCGCGCGGCCGGCCGGACTGCGGGCACGGCGCGGCGGGGCACCCCGTGCTGCCCACCGTCCCGGAGGACGTCCTGACGGCCGGGATGTGCCTGAGGAGCCCGCACGCCCGGCAGCTCCTCGCGGAGCACGGCGGCCGGTCCGGCGCCGGGCTGCCGCTGGAGAACTGGCTGTGCCCGGTGTTCGTGGCGGGGCTGGCCCGGGAGGCGCTGCTGCGGGTGCGCGTGGCCCGCGAGCAGCAGTTCGGCCCGCGCCGGGCCGACCGCTGACCCGGGGTCAGCCGCCGGCGGCCCGTACCGCGCCCGACGCCTTGCGGGCGGCGACCAGGACGGGGTCCCAGACGGGGGAGAACGGCGGGGCGTAGCCCAGGTCGAGGGCGGTCATCTGCTCCACCGTCATGCCGGCCGTCAGCGCGACCGCCGCGATGTCCACCCGCTTGCCGGCGCCCTCGTGGCCGACGATCTGCACCCCGAGCAGCCGGCCCGTGCGGCGCTCGGCGAGCATCTTGACGTGCAGGGGACGGGCGCCGGGGTAGTAGCCGGCCCGGCCGGTGGCCTCGATGGTCGCGGTGACGAAGCGCAGCCCCGCGGCGTGCGCCTCACGTTCCAGCAGCCCGGTCCGGGCGATCTCCAGGTCGCACACCTTGCTGACGGCCGTTCCGACCACGCCGGGGAAGGTCGCGTAGCCGCCGCCCACGTTGGCGCCGATGACCTGGCCGTGCTTGTTGGCGTGGGTGCCCAGCGCGATGTGCCGGGTGCGGCCGGAGACCAGGTCGAGGACCTCGACGCAGTCGCCGCCCGCCCAGATGTGGTCGTGGCCGCGGACCCGCATCGCGAGGTCGGTGAGCAGCCCGCCGGCGTCGCCCAGGGGCAGCCCGGCCGCGGCGGCCAGCGTCGTCTCCGGGCGCACGCCCATGCCCAGCACGACCACGTCCGCGGGGTACTCGGCGTCCTCCGTGGTCACCGCGCGGGCCCGTCCCCCGCCGTCGGTCAGCACGCCGGTGACGGTGGCCCCGCGCACCGTCTCGATGCCCATGCCGCACATCGCCTCGTGGACCAGCGCGCCCATGTCCGGGTCCAGGGTGGTCATCGGCTGCGGGCTCTGCTCCAGGACGGTGACCCCGTAGCCGCGGCGGATCAGCGCCTCGGCCATCTCCACGCCGATGTACCCGGCGCCGACCACCACCGCCCGGCGGCCCGCGGACTTCTCCAGGGTGTCCAGCAGCGCCTGACCGTCGTCGAGGTTCTGCACGCCGTGCACCCCGGGCGCGTCGATCCCCGGCAGGTCGGGCCGGCGCGGCCGGGCGCCGGTGGCCAGCACCAGCTTGTCGAAGCCGGTCCAGTACTCCCGGCCGCCGTCGTCCAGCGCCCGGGCCCGCACCCGGCCGCGGTCCAGGTCGAGTTCGGTGACCTCGGTGCGCATCCGCAGGTCGATGTCCCGGCTGCGGTGTTCCTCGGCCGTACGCGCGATCAGCGCGTCCGGCCCGTCGACCACGCCGCCCACCCAGTACGGGATCCCGCATGCCGAGTACGAGGTGAAGTGGCTGCGCTCGAACGCGGTGATCGTGAGCTCGTCGGGTTTCCTCAGCCGCCGCGCCTGCGAGGCGGCCGCCATTCCCGCCGCGTCGCCTCCGACGACCACCAGCCGTTCCGCCGTCATGCCGTACGCCCCTTCGCGATGTCCGAGATGTCTGTCGAGATGCCCTGCCGCGTGCCCGGTCGGGATGCCGGCCCGGATGCCGTGCCGTGCGAGCCGTGCTGTTCCCCTCTCGGGATTCTGCCCGCGGACGGTCGTGACGCCTCAGAACGGGTAGGCGGCCGGGGTGGCGCGCACCGTGGTCCAGCGGGTTTCGGTGAAGGCGTCGAGGTTGGCGTCGCCGCCGAAGCGGGAACCGGTGCCGGAGTCGGCGAGGCCGCCGAAGGGCGCGATCGGTTCGTCGTTGACGGTCTGGTCGTTGATGTGCAGGAGGCCGGTGGGGATGCGGTCGGCGAGGTCGAGGGCGCGGGCGGTGTCCCGGGTGACGATGCCCAGCGCCAGGCCGTAGTCGGAGTCGCCGGCGAGGGCGACCGCCTCGTCCAGGGTGTGGAACGCGCGCACCGGCGCCACCGGGCCGAAGACCTCCTGGCCGTAGGCGGCGCTTTCGCCCACCGAGTCCGCGCCGTAGCCGGCCCCCGCGTCGGCCAGCACCGTCGGGCGGTAGAAGAGGTCGCGGTGCCGGCCGCCGGCCGCGATGCGCACGCCGGCCGCCGCGCTGCTGCGCACCAGCGCGTCGATCCTTTCGAGCTGGCCGCGGTCGATGACCGGGCCCAGGTGCACCTGCTCGCGGTAGGGGTCGCCGACGGCGAGCGAGTCGGCCTTGGCGGCCAGCCGCTCCACGTACTCGTCGTAGAGCGAGGCGTGCACGAGGTGCCGGCCGGCGGTCATGCACACCTGGCCCTGGTGGAAGAAGGACGCCCAGGCGGCGGTGGACATCGCGGCGTCCAGATCCGCGTCCTCCAGGACGAGGAAGGCGCTGTTGCCGCCCAACTCCAGGTGGGTGCGCTTGAGATGGCGGGCGGCCAGCTCGCCGACGCCGCGGCCGGCGGCGGTCGAGCCGGTGAAGGACACCACCCGGACCCGCGGGTCCTCGACCAGCGCCCGCCCGACGTCCGCGCCGCCGGGCAGGACGTGCAGCAGCCCCTCGGGGAGCCCGGCCTCGGCGAGGACCGCGGCGAGGGCGTGGCCGCCGCAGACCGCGGTGCGCGGATCGGGTTTGAGGACGACGGCGTTGCCCAGCGCCAGCGCGGGGGCGACCGAGCGGACGGCGAGGACGAGCGGCGCGTTGAAGGGGGAGATGACGCCGACGACGCCGGCCGGCACCCGGGTCGTGTACGACAGCCGCGGCGCCGCGGAGGGGAGCACCTGGCCGAGCGGGCGGTGGGCGAGCGCGGCGGCCTCGTAGCACTCCTCGGCCGCCGTGCGGGTCTCGAAGTCGGCCTTGCCCCGGATGCTGCCGCCCTCCCGGATGATCCACTCGCCGATCTCCGGTTCGTGCTCCCGGATCAGGTCGCCGGCCCGGCGGAGCACCGCGGCCCGCTCCGCGTACGGCGCCCGGGCCCAGGCGCGTTGTGCGCCGGCGGCGGCGACGGTGGCCCGCTCGACGTCCGCCGTCGCGGCGAGCGTGAAGCCGGCCAGCACCTCGCCCGTCGCGGGCTCGACCGCCTCGGCCGCACCACCGCGCAGGGAGCGCCAGTTCGTCGGATCGAGCAGGGCCATGGCGCCAACCTCCGAACTCGGACAGAAAGTTGATGGGTGAACAAGTGTAGAGGGCCGGTATTCCGCCCGCCGGCATTCCGTCCGTCGGCCTCCCGCCCGCCGGCCGCGCGCCGTCGGCGTGGCGCCGCCCGCCCCGCCGCGGGTCCGCCGGAACCGGCCCCCGGCGCCGGCGCGGCGGTTCAGCGCTCCAGTACGAGCGCCAGCCCCTGCCCGACGCCGATGCAGAGCGCGGCGAGCCCGGTGCCCGCGCCGAGGGCGGCGAGCTGGTGGGCGACCGCCCCGGCGAGGCGGGCCCCGGACGCGCCCAGGGGGTGGCCGATGGCGAGGGCGCCGCCGCGCGGATTCACCACCCACGGGTCGAGTTCCGGCCACTGGCCGATGCAGCCCAGCGCCTGGGCCGCGAACGCCTCGTTCAGCTCGAACGTCGCGATGTCGGTGAAGCCGCGGCCGGCCCGTTCCAGCGCGCGCCGGACCGCCTCCACCGGGCCCAGGCCGAACAGCTGCGGCTCGACGCCGGTCACCGCGCTCGCGCGGATCCGGGCCAGCGGCTCCCGCCCGGTGGCCCGCAGGCCCTCCTCGTCGACCAGCAGCAGGGCCGCGGCACCGTCGTTGAGCGGCGAGGAGTTGCCGGCGGTGACCGTGCCGCCGGCCGTGCGGAAGACCGGCTTCAGCTTGGACAGCGACTCCAGCGAGGAGCCCTCACGGATCGTCTCGTCCCGGCCGAGATCGACACCGGGGACCGGCACCACCTCGGCGTCGTAGTGGCCCTCCTGCCAGGCCCGCACCGCCTTCTGGTGGCTGGCCAGCGCGAAGACGTCCTGCTGCTCCCGGGTGATGCCGTGCTGATCGGCGATCAGCTCGGCGCCCTCGCCGAGCGCCACCGTCCACTCCGGGCGCATCCGCGGATTGACCATCCGCCAGCCCAGCGTCGAGGAGAACATCTCCTGATGGCCGGCGGGATAGGCCCGTTCGGGCTTGCGCAGCACGTACGGCGCGCGGCTCATCGACTCCACGCCGCCCGCGACCGCGATGTGCGCGTCGCCGTGCGCGATGGCGCGGGCCGCCTGGATGACCGCCTCCAGGCCGGAGCCGCACAGCCGGTTCACGGTCACCCCGGGGACGGTCACCGGCAGCCCCGCCAGCAGCACCGCCATCCGCGCCACGTTCCGGTTGTCCTCACCGGCGCCGTTCGCGTCGCCGAAGCAGACGTCGTCGATCCGCGCCGGGTCCAGGTCCGGGGTGCGGTCCACCAGGGCCCTCAGCACATGGGCGGCGAGATCGTCGGGACGGACCCCGGCCAGGGCGCCGCCGTACTTGCCGACGGGTGTCCGTACCGCATCGACGATGTACACATCCCGCAGACGTGGGTCGGTCATCAGGCACTGTCCTCGCTGTCCCGGCTCGGCGGTCGGCGGGCGGTACGAAGATCGCCACCCGTCGAACCGAGTCTTTGCCCGCCGGACTCCGCTGTCAACGGGGTCGCCGGTCATCCCCGTCCGCCGCGACGCTGCTGTCGGCGCCCTCGCCGCGGGCCTCGGGCCGCCCCGCGCCGAGCATGATCCGGCCACGGCCCGGCCGGGCCGCTCTGAGAGAGTGGGGGCATGAGCGAGTGCCGCGAGCGAGTCGTCGAGAGGTGCGCGCCCCGCGCGTGCGGGGCCGGGCGCAGCGAGGTACCGGCATGAGCGCGGCCCACCCCGGACCCGCCCCCACCGGTCACGTCGTCGTCATCGGCGCGGGCATCTCCGGGCTGGCGGCGGCGCACCGCCTGCTCGACGGCGGCGCCCGGGTGACCGTCCTGGAGGCCGCGGACCGGCCCGGCGGCAAGCTGCGCTCCGGCGAGATCGCGGGCGTGCCGGTCGACCTCGGGGCCGAATCGATGCTGGCCCGGCGGCCCGAGGCGGTGGAGCTCGCGCGCGCGGTCGGCCTGGGCGACCGCCTGCAGCCGCCCACCACCGCCACCGCCTCGCTGTGGACCCGCGGGGCGCTGCGCCCGATGCCCAAGGGCCACGTCATGGGCGTGCCCGGGGACCCCGGCCCGCTCGCCGCCGCCGGCGTGCTCTCCCCGGAGGGCCTCGCCCGCATCGAGGAGGACGTCCGGCTGCCGCGCACCGAGATCGGCGAGGACGTCGCCGTCGGCGAGTACGTCGCCCGGCGGCTGGGCCGCGAGGTCGTCGACCGGCTCGTCGAACCCCTGCTGGGCGGCGTGTACGCCGGCGACGCCTACAAGATCTCGCTGCGCGCCGCCGTGCCCCAGCTGTTCGAGGCCGCCCGGACGCACCGCTCACTGCTCGACGGCGTACGCAGCATCCAGGCGCGCGCCGCCACCGCGGCCCCGGTGACCGGAGCCGCCGCGACCGGCCCGGTCTTCATGGGCATCGACGGCGGCATCGGGACGCTGCCCGGCGCGGTCGCCGACGCGGTGCGGGCCAAGGGCGGCGAGATCCGCACCGGCACGCCCGTCACCGCGCTCCGGCGCACCCCCGACGGCTGGCACCTCGACGTCGCCGGCGGCCGGCTCACCGCCGACGCGGTCGTGCTCGCCACCCCCGCGCCCGCCGCCGCCCGCCTCCTCGCCGACGTCAGCGCGCCCGCCGCCGGCGAGCTGGCCACCGTCGAGTACGCCTCGATGGCCCTGATCACCATGGCCTTCCGGCGCGCCGACCTCGACCGGCAGCTGACCGGCAGCGGCTTCCTCGTCCCGCCCGTCGACGGCCGCACGATCAAGGCGTCCACCTTCTCCGCCAACAAGTGGGGCTGGCTCGGCGACGCCGACCCGGACCTCTTCGTCCTGCGCACCTCCGTCGGGCGGCACGGCGAGGAACGGGACCTGGCCCGGGACGACTCCGAGCTGGTCGCCCTCTCCCTGGCCGACCTGCGCGAGGCGGTCGGGCTGACCGCCGCGCCGGTCGCCTCCCGGGTCACCCGCTGGGACGGCGGGCTGCCCCAGTACCCCGTAGGACATCTGGAGCGGGTGGCCCGCATCCGGGCCGCCGTCGCCGGGCTGCCGGGCCTGCGGGTGTGCGGCGCGCTGTACGAGGGCGTCGGCATCCCGGCCTGCATCGCCTCCGCCCGCGGGGCCGCCGACGACATCCTCGGCACCCTGCGCCCGGCCACCGTCCCCGGCGAGTGAGAATGGACGACATGACAGACGCTTCCACTCCCGCTTCCGCGCCGCAGGCCCCCGCGGCGCCCGAGAAGGCTCCGAACGCCGGCAAGAAGGCCAAGGACCTCAACGAGGTCATCCGCTACACCCTGTGGTCGGTGTTCAAGCTGCGCGACGTCCTCCCCGAGGACCGCAGCGGCTACGCCGACGAGGTCGAGGAGCTGTTCGCGCAGCTCGCCGCCAAGGACGTGGTGGTCCGCGGCACGTACGACGTGTCCGGTCTGCGTGCCGACGCCGACCTCATGATCTGGTGGCACTCGGAGAGCTCGGACGCCCTCCAGGAGGCGTACAACCTCTTCCGCCGCACCCGGCTCGGCCGCGCGCTCGCGCCGGTGTGGTCCAACATGGCGCTGCACCGCCCCGCGGAGTTCAACAAGTCGCACATCCCGGCCTTCCTGGCCGATGAGCAGCCGCGCAACTACGTGAGCGTCTACCCCTTCGTGCGCTCCTACGAGTGGTACCTCCTCCCCGACGAGGACCGCCGCCGGATGCTCGCCGACCACGGCAAGATGGCCCGCGGCTTCCCGGACGTGCGCGCCAACACCGTGCCGTCGTTCTCGCTCGGCGACTACGAGTGGGTGCTCGCCTTCGAGGCCGACGAGCTGTACCGCATCGTCGACCTCATGCGTCACCTGCGCGGCTCCGAGGCGCGGATGCACGTCCGTGAGGAGATCCCGTTCTACACCGGCCGGCGCAAGCCGGTGGCGGAGCTGGTGGCCGGTCTGGCCTGACCTGTCGGCACGGAAAACGGGCCGCCCCCAGGGGCGGCCCGTTTCGGGTCGTGCGGGCCGGTCGAGCCCGCGGTCCGTCGCTCCGCGGTCTACTTCCCCGGCCGGGCGAGCTGCGCCCGGACCGCCTTCTGCCCCGGCACCGGCTCGGCACGCGGCGCGCAGTACACCCGGTGCGACGGGATCTTCCCCTGGAGCAGGTACGCCTCGGCGTACCTGGTCGCACAGGCGTTGTCGTTGAAGGCGACGCCGTGGGTGCCCGCACCGTTCTCGGTGACCAGCGAGGAGCCGGGCAGCCGGTGCTGGAGCTCCACCGCGCCCTTGTACGGTGTCGCCGCGTCCCGCTCGGCCGCCAGCAGCAGCACCGGCGGCAGCGCGCCGGGCTCGGTGTGCACGTCGAGGGGGCCGCGCGGGCCGTGCAGGGCCCCGTCCATGGCGGTCCGCGCGGCGTGGCCGGTGGCGTCCGCCAGCTCCTGCCCGTTGCCGTGTTCCGCCCGGCGGGCCGCCTGCTCGACACCGGCCTCGGCCGACTCCGACCGGTCGGGCCAGAACGCGCACGGCAGATTCATCCAGGCGTTGTCCCAGGTCTCGAACGGGGCGATGCGGGCGACCTCGGTGTTGTCCCGGTCCCAGGTCTGCCACGAACGCGGCCAGGGCCCGTCGTTGCACTCCACGGCCGTGTAGACCGCGTTGGCGTTCTCCTCGTCCCTGGCGCCGGACGACTGCGGCAGGGCCTGGGCGATCAGCGCCTTGGGGTCGCCGTGCAGGTAACCGGAGAGCGCCTCGGCGCGCATCGGCCAGAAGGCGTCGTTGTAGCCGGTCTTCAGGAAGGCCGACTGCAGCTGACCGGGGCCGATCTTGCCGTCGAGCGGGTCGCGGCGCAGCTTGGCGGCGGCCTGGTCGTAGGCCCGCTGCACCGCCTGCCGGGTCGCGCCGAGGTGGTAGTGGTCGTCGTGCTTGGCGACCCAGCGCAGCCAGTCGCCCCAGCGCCGCTCGAAGGCGATGTTCTGGTCGAGGTTGTTGCGGTACCAGATCTGCCGCGGCTCGGGGTTCACCACACTGTCGAAGATCATCCGCCGGACGTGGCCGGGGAAGAGCGTCGCGTAGACCGCCCCGAAGTACGTCCCGTACGAGGCGCCCATGTACGTCAGCTTCTTCTCGCCCAGCGCGGCCCGCAGCATGTCCAGGTCGCGGGCGTTGTTGACCGAGTTGTAGAACGGCAGGTCCGCCCCGGCCCGGCGGGCGCAACCCCGGGCGTACGCCCTCGCCTGGGCCACCTTCGCGCGCTTGAAGGCCGCGTCCGGGTGCATCCGGCTGTCGGTCGGGACCTTGGCGAACTCCTTGGGGTCCTGGCACGACAGCGGAGCCGAGCGGCCGACGCCGCGCGGCGCGTAGCCGACGAAGTCGTACGCGCGGGCCACCTTGCTCCACTTTGGCAGGCCGCCGTAGAGCGGGAACTCAAGGCTGGACGCGCCGGGCCCGCCGGGGTTGAAGACCAGGGAGCCCTGCCGTTCACCGGGCACGGTGGCGCGGATCCGGCTCACGGTGAGCTCGATCTTCTTGCCGTCGGGCCGCGCGTAGTCCAGGGGAACGGCCAGCTTGCCGCACTCGACGGACGCCGGCAGCTGCTCCACCGGAGCGCACCGGCCGAAGCCGATCCGGTGCGCCACGGGCGCCGGGGGCGCATCGGGCGCCTCCGTGGCACCGCCCGCCGGGGCGGTGGCGAGGGCGGTCACGATCAGCGACCCGATGGTGCCGTACAACGCAAGTGCTCTCACTGGCCGTCCCTTCGTGTTGTACATACAAAAGGGATATTTGGGTCGGTGGTTGGCGATGTAAAGCACCGGATGCCGGTGTCGGACGCTATGCCCCGGAAGAGTGGAGCGCCGCGCGCAGGGCGGGATCGGTGAGGGCCCTGGGTCCGTGGAGGGCAAGGGTCATCAGGGAGGCGAGAGGGGCGACAGGGGCGGGGGAGCTGGGGGTGAACGTGGTAAATCCGGGTCTGCCGGGCAGCCGTTCCTCGCCCGCGTCGGTCGCCCAGTCGCTGTACGGATGGAGCTCGAAGCGCGCCACCGCCAGCGTCCCCAGGGTGAGGATCAGCGGGAGCGTGAACCAGATCAGCAGCTGTCCCCGGTCCTCGCCGGCCGGCGCCGTCGCGTACGCCGCCGCGGCGCAGAGCAGCGCCAGCACCGTCGCGCCCTGCACCTGGCGGACGGCGTTGCGCAGACCACGGGCCGCGGCGGGCAGTGCGAGCCCGGCGGCCACCAGTCGGTCGCCGACCGCCCGCACCGCCTCGTCGGCCACCAGGGCCTCCCGTATCGCCGGTATCCGGCGCTGCCCGTCCGGGCCTATGGCGCTGAGGGTGGCCCGCTCGACGGGGTCCTGGCCGACCGGATCGACGACGGTGGCCCAGCCGGTGTGGGCGAGCAACAGGCGCCGCTGCTGCGCCATGAGCACCAGCACCACATCGGCCAGCCGGTGCGGGCCGCCGGAGAGATACGCCATCTCATACAGCGTCAGACCCGCCGCGGAGCCGTCCGGGGCGGCCGTGTCCGGGACGGGGGCGGGTGCCGGCCGCGGGGCCGGGCCGGTGGCGCGGGCGACGGCCACGGCAGCACGGCAGAGCTGCGCACAGCTCAGCGCCGCCGCCACGCAGGCGACGAGGAGGAAGAGGAGCCACATGGCAGATTTTTACGGGATGAGACATGACAATCGCCATTCGTTTCTCAACATGCGGGCGCGGGCGTGGACGAAGTCGTCGGGGCGCCGCCCGTCGACTGTCGCCGGGCCCGCCCGGCGGTGACGGTCGCCTCCAGCCGGACCGGGTCCGCCCGCCGCGCCCGCCGCGGTCGCCGGCGGCATCCGGGCTCAGCCGCCGCCGCAGCCCGAACCGCCCCCGCAACTCGATCCGCCGCCGCACGACGAGCCACCGCCACATGACGAACCGCCCCCGCACGACGAACCGGCGCCGCAGGACGAACCGCCGCAACTCGATCCGGACCCACCGTCCGACGAGCCGCACCAGGAACCCCCGTCCCCCGACCCCCCACCGGAGTCGAAGCCGGACGACGAGCCGCCGGACGACGAGGACCCGGCGCCCGAGGCGGCCAGCGCGCTCGCCCGGTGCGCCTCCTCGAACTGCTGCCGCAGCAGCTCGTCCGCGAGCAGCGCGGTGCCGCCGAGCGCCACCACCAGCCCGGCGGCCTGCCACGCGCCGCCCACGTCCCCCTGGGGGTGGGCCGCCCGCGCGGAGCGCAGCGCCGCGGAACCCGCCCTGGTGATCCGGCGCCGGAACGCCTTCCGGCACAGCGACCCCACCACCAGCCCACCGATCAGCGCCGGCAGGATCATCACGACCGTCTGCCCGTCGTTCCCGTCGTCGCCGGGCACCGAGAGCACCATGCCGACGACGAAGAGCACCCCGCACGCCGCCTGGTGCGCCCGCGCCCACAGGAGCCAGCCCCGGCCGAGCCGCGGGTGACGCATCAGGCCCCGCGCCGCCAGCCGGTCGCCGACGTCCTGGACGGCCGGGCTGCGCATCGCCTCGGCGCGCAGCGCGGCCAGCGC